>JAFUXA010000023.1 GCA_017470985.1 Lachnospiraceae bacterium | reverse complement strand
GGGTTAGTATGTTCCCCACATCCAGCTTCCTTCAGATTCCACCTCGCGATGGACACCCTTGCCTTCGGCTATATCCTTCCCACTACCGGGCGGATTCGGGACTTTAACCCGTTAGAAACGTGCGCCGCTAGGCGCACAAGAGGAAAATGACTGTGCCAAAAGACACAGCCATTTCACAACATTTGCTCTATATAAAACTACACATATACAGCCAAAATATAATCTTCAAACGCAATTAAACTTCATCTAATGTATTACTATTCGCGTCTTAATGCCTCAATAGGGCTGAGCTTAGCCGCCTTGGAAGCCGGTGTTGCACCGAATATAATTCCAACGCCCATTGAGAATAATACAGATATAATAATCCATGGTACGCTAATAGCAAACTGTAAATGGGCAAGTCTGCTTATAGCAAATGCCAATATAATTCCAAGCACTATTCCAATAAGTCCGCCTACACTGGTCAGAACCACTGACTCTGTAAGGAACTGTGCCATAATGGTTCTTCTCTTTGCTCCAAGAGCTTTCTTCAATCCAATCTCTGAAGTTCTTTCTGTAACTGATACCAGCATAATATTCATGACACCAATACCACCTACAAGAAGTGATAAGCTGGCAATTCCTACCAGCATCATTGTAATTGCATTGGTAAGCTGCTTCAACTCTTCCTGATAATCAGAAGAATTTGTTGCTGCATATTGCAATTCCATTGATGTGAGATATGTATTGAGCACATCACTTGCGCTTTTTCCAACTGCAGCCATCTGCTCAGTATCATCAACTTTGACACCAACCTTATCAGCCTCGTCGAATTCATATACTATAGGCCAGCTTGACTTTGGGATAAATACATTGCCCTGTGAACCACCGGAACCATACATGTAATAATCATTGATAGACTCATATTCCTTCTCTTCTTCACTGGCATTTGCACTGGCAACAACGCCGATTACAACAAATGGTTCTCCCTTTATTTCTATAATGGAACCAACTGCTTCTTCACTCTCATCATACATCTGTTTCATTGCAGCCTGATCGATGATTGCAACCTTGCGGGCCGATTTATAATCATCTTCTGCGAATAATGTTCCATCCATTGTCTTGTAGAGAAAGGTCTCAAAATAATCATTTGATACACCTACAACTTCTCCCCAGCTCATAGCCTTGGCCTGATGGAATACCACATTATAATCTTCTCTACGATTATAGGCTGTAGCCCCCTGTACATGAGGCAATTCCTCTATTGAATCAAGAGCACTTTGAGATACCGGATATATTCCTGATGTATCCTGTCCAGAGCCATCGATTGGATAACCATCCTTGGACAGTGATACCTCCACAACATTATTTCCTGAACCTACCAGGCTTGTAGCCAACTGTTTATTGGTTCCCTGCACGATAGATACAATGGCAATAATAGAAACAATACCGATGATAACACCCAGCATAGTGAGCACAGATCTCATCTTATGAGCCTTGATTCCTCTAAGTGATAATCTAATATTTTCTAACATCCTAATCTCCTATTCCTAGAACAAACTAAATGGCGCAACATCTGTGGTTTTATTTCCCTCAAAAGCAGTAGAACCATAAGGGAATGCAATGAGATCTTCACCTGTCAAACCACTGGTAATCATGAGATACTCATTTTCCTTTTCCACAGGAACTGTTGTTACAATCTGTTTCTTCAATCTACCTGTCCCATCATCTATCATGCAATAATCTTGTCCATCCTCATCAGTTCGCACATATATCTTTTCCAGATATATTGCAGTACTGCCATCAGATACATTTGGAGAAATATTGACACTTTCTCCACTTCTAAATCCATCTGCATCCTGCAAATATGCTTTGAAAGGATAGAAAGATGTGGTAGAGCCATCTGAATAAGGAACAGTATTGGAATCTGCAGGGTACTCTGATATTTCTGTCACTTCAGCTTCTGTAGACATTCCTGATTCATAGGAATAAACTGACACTTTGTCTCCCACTTTCAAGCTATTTAAGCCCCATTCATTGAGATAACCTGTCAAAGTACCGCCTTTATCATTTTTGATTTTGATAAATGCGCTTCCATCTGTCTCAGGTGTATCCAGATCACCTACATATTTTACAGTTCCATCAATCTTGGCAACTACAACAGAATCATCCAATTTCTTCTGATCAGATTCCTGCTCCAGCTTATTCTGCTTGATGTCTGTTTCCAGTTTACTGATTTCCAATGTCTTGCTTGAAATCATCTGGTTCTTCTCAGCAGTAGTATAAGTCTCAGCATTTCCCTGTTCCGGCATATAATAATCAGGAATATAAGACTCTCTTGTTACTGCTGTGAAATATGTATTCATATCATAACGGGTAGCCTGATTTCCATTAAACTTCCATGCCATTGTAGGTTCAGCAGTTATATCTCCATTTGGATATAAGCCAAATACAGCATAAGCACCGGCATCAATGAGATTATTTAACACATCTCCTGATACAATTGTAGCTTCTGTACATGAATAGATGTAAGGATCATCAGCTGTACCAGTTCCCTTGGCCGGCTCCGGCAGATACTGTTCCGGAGAAATAATTGCAACCGGTTCAACAGGTTCATGTATGCTGTCATCAGGTACGATGTTCTTGTAAGCTTCAAGCTCCCTCTTGGCAATTTCAAGTTTTGCAGCCTTGGACTCACCAATGTATTTATTGGTTTCAAGCTTTAATTTCAGACTCTCAGTGTCATATTCTAATATTGGATCACCCTTCTTCACCTGCTGTCCTTCTGTAACAAATACCTGTGCAACTTTATCTCCGGTATTTAGTACAATATCCTGTGATGCTTCATTGGACAACACACCTTCATATCCTGCTTCCTGTGCAAGCCAATCCATATTCAGATAAGCAACCTGCTGTACATACGCATCCTTGGTAGCTTTCTTCTTGATGGCAATTCCAATAATAACCAATATCAATACAACTATAATAATAGCTATTATGACTTTCTTCTTTTTCTTAGTCAGTTTAATCTTACTCATGAGAAGTCACCTCCTCACTATTATTTGTAACATTTTCTTCTGTTGTCTTGTCATTTGATGATGGAGATGCATCCATATCATATTCCGGCATGGAATCTCTAAGTTCACCATCCACGATATACATAATTTTCTTGGCCTGCTTGGCAATATGTGCATCGTGGGTAATCATTATGATTGTGACACCTTCATCATTTAACTGTTTGAAAAGCTCCATAACCTGAGCTCCTGACTTCTGGTCCAATGCTCCTGTCGGCTCATCTGCCAGAAGAATCTTCGGCTCATTTACCAGAGCTCTGGCAATTGCAACTCTCTGCTTCTGACCACCTGACAACTGAGTGGGTCTGAATTTCAATCTATCACCAAGCCCCACTCTTTCCAAAGCAGCCTGAGCTCTCTCACTCCTCTCAGAAAACGGAACTCCAGCAAATGACAGAGGAAGCTTCACATTTTCAATAGCAGATTCTTCATTCAATAATTGGAAATTCTGAAATACAAATCCAACTTTATGACATCTGACTTCAGCAAGATCATTATCACTTTGACTAAGTATATCTATTCCATCCAACTGATATGTACCAGAGGATGGCAAATCCAAACATCCGATGATATTCATCAATGTGGATTTTCCAGAGCCTGACGGTCCCATAATTGCGAGATAATCTCCCTCTTCCACTTCCAGACACACGTCCTTTAAGGCAGGGACTGAAATCTCTTCCTGCTGGTAATTCTTGCATATCTTATCCAGCTTTACGATTATATTTCCCATATTTGCCTCCTAATTTCCAGTGGACTGATTATCATCTCCAGCATTTTCTGTGTTAGCATCATCACCTGCAGGCAATGCATCATCAATAACACTTCCATCATCCCGCGGCACTGAACCATCCATCATGGAATCATCATACACAGGAGTAACATATACATGCTGTCCTAAGAGCAAACCTGTTGTGTCATCCATTGTGACATAGAAGGTATACTTTGTAGCTCCATTTTCAGAATTCATAACACCGGATGAATCTGTGGAATACTCCATGCCACCACCATTGTTATTAGTCTGATTGTTGGTCTCACCGGTATTAATCTCGGAAATCTTGCCCTTCCATACCTTATTCTCATCTACACGAGAATGAACTTCTACTTCCATTCCTTCAGAAAGCATGCTGACATTTAACTCATCAACTGAAGCTTTGACTCTGTACTGACCAGTTGCCAGAATAACCATATATGGCTCACCTGAGTTGCCTGTGTTTTCTGAAATTGATTTCACAACTCCATCCATCTTGGATACAACTGTGGCATTGTCTATAGTCTTTTGCAAATCAGCTATTTCTGCATTCAATGTCTTCTGACTCATTTGTGCCTGCTTGATAGAAGCATTACAATCAGAAATCTGAGAAGAAATCTCTAATTTCATCATTTCAGATGCACCTTCTAACTGACCTTGCAAGCTAACAATCTGATTATTGTATTCAGTAATTTCATTTGACAGACTCTCGATTTCTAATCTCTTGCTCGCAAGCTGAGTCTGCTGCTCAGTCACCTTGTATAGCAGTAACGGCTGACCTACAGTTACTATATCTCCTTCTGATACATATGTCTGGTCAAGCTCTCTGCTGGAATCAAGGTTAATATTCCAGGTCTTCTGCGCTTCTACCACTCCAGAATAATAATTGTTGTATTCCATAGTATCGCCATAAGCTGTATCAATATCATCAATCAATTCCTTGCCTTTCCTGGCAATATAGACACCTAATACAACAACAGCCACAATTACTACAATAAGAATTATTGCTATAATCTTGTGGCTTGTCTTCCATTCTTTTATTTTCTTCATAGTGCCCCTCCAAACTTTAATAATTGCGGGTTCCTTCGATTCTATATTTTGTCCCAATGACAATTAATTCCCGCATCTAATCCCATTGTAATCAAAAAGAGTGTATTAGTCAAACTAATACACTCTTTTTAATCCTGTTTGCTTTATTGTTTGTTATAAAGAAGTTATCGCTGTTACCACAACCAGATAAAAGACGATTAATATAATCCAAATTACTGCTATTATAATAACTTTGAAAAACTTGTTCATAGTTGTCTTAGTCCAAATTAATTTTGACAAAAAGCTTCCAAGGCATCCTACTAAAGCTCCAAGCGCACCAAACAAATACACGCCAACTGCAGTTGCAATTCCTATGAAAATGTTCCAGTTTCTTGACTTTTTCTTCTCCGCCTCCAAATTCTCATCTACAATTTCTTCTGTCTCTACAATGTTGTTTTCTTGCATTTTTCTTTCTCGTATAATTGTTTATAAACTATACTTTGTCCTTTCTTATTTTTTACAATATAAATATTTTAAACGAAAACGCTCTACGTTTAAACCCCTATTTTAAATTTTGTGCATTAAAATCCAGTTAAATAATTCTGTTTCAGATTCTTTTAACAACTCCAAAGAAACTTTATAAGGGTCTTAAGTAAATAAAGTAGATATTCGAAGATGCTATCATAAGTCTCTTTTGAATCTATGGAGCTCCATAACGTCTTAGGTAGCAATATTAATAATCGATTACATCTGTATTTTCTCTAAGAACAGATACAAACTCATCAAGATCTGGATACTCCGTACTGTTAAATTTATAAGTTTTATTTCCAATACAGAAATTTAACTGATTTCCATAATTGCCTGAATGATCTTTCACGCTTTCTTTATATTCAATATTTGTAACGTCTTTTTGCAAATTATACTCTTTAACTCTTCCCACTTTCTTTATCTTCAATTTATCATCTACTACTGTTAATTCTATTGATAATAATGCACCTAATCCATATGCAGCCAATCCAGATAATGCTATAACAATCAAAGCAACCATTATCTTCTCCATTAGCTGTCCTAATGAATTTATTGGAAAAACATATTGGCAATAAATCAAACCAAATATTGTTATTGTTGAGATAAAACCTCTTTTGAGCACCCAATTTTTATTTGTTTTGATTGTTGCTTTTCTTCCAACCTCATTATGTTTTTTATTAGATGATGGCATCTTCTTTTTCATAGGCTCCGCCTTTAAAAAATACTGATAAGACGGATCTTTCTCTCCAAGACAATACTTGTTAGATGGATCAGTAAATGCCTCGATTTTGATTCCATTTTCTAATAACCAATCTCGTACAGAATAAAATTCATCATTAAATTCCTTATAAATTGCAATTGGGCGTCTTCTTTTTAAGCAAAATAAAATTGCGTCAGAATACATTCCATGAAACACCTTTTCTTGTGGAAAGAACTCACATCTCACAGAATCATTAAGCTCAATTTTTCTTTTAATTCCATACTTATTTTTTATTATTAATGTTTTATCTTCAAATACAAACTCATTAATTGCTTCATAATAATAATAATGTATAAAAACAGCAAATAATGCTGTATATATAATCAATAAAGTTGTGAGAATTAACAAATCATTTGTATAATTATCAACATATTCATGAAACATAATATATAGCACCATTCCATCCATTGTTATCGTCAAAAAAGACATAATTCCAACCCCTGTCCAACACTGTTTTTTATACTCTTTATTTCTTCTTGAAACTAACATATTATTTCTCCCAATTATCTAGTTAAATATTCACATATACCATCTTCTGCTAAATCTAATCCCGAAAAAACAATATCTGATTTTATATCATATTGCTTAAACGCACGCTCAATTGCAGCTATTTCTCTGGCTGGAACTGTTATAAGTTTATTAATCTTAGTTAATTCCTTTTGTAAATTAGACTTCGCATTTTTTACACCATCATCTATTTTACTTTCCCACTTAGCATGTGCCAATTGCTTTGCTTTATCTACTTTTTGAGTTTCTTCAACTAATTTTGAACGCATTTGTTTTGTATCAATAGCTCCTTTTTTCTTAATAGCAAAACCTTCAGCAACACCTGAAAAAACTGCTGCAGAAACTGCCGCCTCTGCAACACCATCCCATTTATTTTCTTTACCATCAAAGGAGTTGGTAACATATTTTCCCAAACCTTCGATTACACCAGAAGCCAACGCTTTTCCTCCAATTGCTAATACTTTACCTCCAAATGTAGATACTAACTTCGAGCCTGCTCCTGGAATAAAATTAACGAAACCTGTCGCAGCGCCTGCGAGTGTACTTGCCACAAATCCTCCTACTGTTGCCTCTTCATTATTATATATTTTATCTCCCAAATAACCTGTAGCACCAACTACAGCACCTGCAACAAACGGAGCAGCCAGACCTCCCGATAATGCTGTTATCGCAATTCCACCTACAACGCCTGCTACAGTCAAGCCAATTCCAATTGCTTCTTTATGGTCTTCAATAAACTTAGGCCACAATCCATTTAAATCTACATAACTATACGGATTGTTAATACAATATGCGTACTTATTAAATAAACAGCAGCTATCAATTATAGTATCAACCTTATCCTCACTCACAAATCTACCAATACTTGCATCGTATCTTCTTGCTTGAGCGAAGTAGGTATCTCCTACTGCTTCTTTCTGGTAGCCTGTGTAGCTTAATGGTTGGAAGCGATTTCTTGCATCGATGATGTTGCCATATTCTTGACCAAATTCATCATAAGCGTATGCTTCTTCAAGCTCACCTCGCTGATTGATTACTGACATTGGGCTTCCCAAGTCATCCTGGATGAAGTAATCATCTCCTACAGCTCTGCTCATTCCTACTACATTGAAGTCATAGAAGTAGTTATCAAATTTACTTTGTACTTCTGACTCTGTAGTTAATGTAAGCATGTTGTGGTAATCACGAGTTAGATCAAGTGTGTAACGGATTACCTTTTCTGGATCAGATGGAGTTTTTACTCTTTGAGCCATTCGCTTTCCTAAACCATTGTAGTTATAGCTGGCTTTTTGAGTAATACCATTTAGCTGTTCACTTACTTCAGAAAGCATATTTCTGGCATCATAAGTGAAGTTCCTAATTAAGTCTTGTCCTGTAGTTACAGTCTTGATATTTCCTCTTAAGTCATAGGTATAATTCTTAGTTACATCTCCAGTTGTTTCTGCAAGCAACTGATTCTTATTGTTATACTTATAAAGAGTTTCAATTATCTTATCTGCTACATCATAAGACTTCTTGGAACTTCTGTTTCCAAAAGCATCATAGGTATATTCTCGCTGAAGCATTCCATCCTTTGTTACTGATATGAGCTGGTTTAATGCATCATATCCATACTCAAAGCGACCTGAATCACTTGGCATGTTTTCTCTTGTCTTTATCGCAGCAATCTTATTTCCTGCTGAGTCATATTCATATTTATATACGTCATGAATATTTTCTCCCATATGACTTAAGCTACTTAATCGACCAATATTGTTGTACTCATAGGTTGTTACGATACCATTTGGTAAGGTTTTACTTGCTACTCTACCCATAGCATCATAGTCATATGCCACTTTGCCATTTTCAGTAACTAATTCTGATAAGAGACCTCTGTCATTGTAGTTATATGAGACTTCTTCTCCGTTTGGATAGATAAGCTTTTTCTTCTCACCATTTGTTCCCCACTCGTACTTCACCAAATCTCCATTAGAGTCAGTCACTTCAAGTGCTCGACCTAATGCATCATTTACAATACTGGTGGTTCCATTCCAATCCTTCATCTCCTTGAGATGTGCTAGAGCATCATAGCTAAACTCAACCTCTGATGAATCAGAATATTTCAGTCCTACTATATTAGAAATCTTATCGTATTTAATCTTGGTCTCATATCCGTCACGATCAGTCTTTTTAATCATTCTGCCAGCCAGGTCATATTCATAGGACTCTCGCTCACCGGCTGGATTAATTACATCTGTCACCTGACCGTTTTTATTCCAGATGTATTTAGTTACCTGATTAAGTCTCTCTTCGTCTCCAACTCGAGTCACCTTAATTAGATTTCCTAAGGCATCGTAGTCATACTCTGCTATGTTTCCAAGTCCATCTATTACTTTGATCAAGTTTCCATTTGGTGAATACTCATAATGAGTCTCATTTTTGTTTTCGTCGATAATGGTTATTAGATTTGAAACCTTATCATAATCGAAGCATCTTTGGGCTCCTGTTGGAAGCGTTATTGTCTTCAAGCGATTTAGAGCATCATAAGCAAATCCGACCTTCTCTCCAAGTGCATTGGTTTGAGAAATCAAGTTCTTGTTATGGTCATACTCATATGAATATTCTTCGCCATTTCTCAATCTTGAAGAAATCATATTTCCGTGCTTGTAAGAATACTCATCGCTTGTTCCATCTGGATATGAAACCTTGGCTACTTTATCGCCATACGCATAATCGATTTCTGTCTTGTTTCCAAGTTTATCGATTTTAGCTGTTAATCTATCTTCTGCATCGTACTCATACTTTGTTTCATTTCCAAGAGCATCGATTTCTTTTGCCAGATTCCCCTGTCGGTCATATCTGTATTTCGTCACATTTCCAGATGCATCTCTTTTGGACATCATTCGATTTAATACATCATATTCATACTTTGTGACGCTTCCAACAGCATCTTCTTCTCTAATCACATTTCCATTGGCATCATATTCCATCTTGTATGTGCCACCCTCTGGATATGTAATTTGGGACAGGCGATTATTTCTATCATATTCATATGATATATTGATATCACCTGGTAACTTCACATCTGAAATATTCCACATCGGATCATATGACAGGTTGATTTCATTGCCTTCTTTATCAATGATTTTCGACTCAAGATTCAAATCATTGTAATCAATTCGAGATTCATTTCCATCGAAGTCTACATTTCTTGTCACCTTACCTGCAAAGTTATACTCATATGTTGCTTCATCACCAAAGGGATTTATAACTTTAATAAGTCTATCATTAGCATCATAGACATATCTGGTTTCATTTCCATTTCCATCTACTGATTTAACTGGACGATTATATTTATCATATTCATATGATGTCTTAGCTCCATCTGCTTCTGTGATGCTTATGATATTTCCTTTTGAGTCATATTCAAATTTATGCTCTTCTTCTGCTTCATCTATAAGCTTTGTTACATGACCAGCCACATCATAAGCAAATGTTATTGTCTGACCTGTGGCACTTGTTGTCTTAATGAGATTACTATTTGAGTCATATTCATTCTGGATTTTAGTAATGCCATCTACTGATATAGATGTTACATTGTTGTTCTCATCATAAGTTGATGCTGTTACCACTCCAAGTGGGTCTGTCACCTTGGTTATATTTCCCTTCGCATCATAAGCATATCGTGTGGCAAATCCATTTCTATCTCTTACATAAATCTTTTGATTCTTGTCGCCGTATTTATATTCTTCCTTTGAAAAATCAGGATAAATGACACGAGTTGCTCTATCTAATTCATCATGTACATATTCTGTTTTTGATCCATTTCTCTCTGTTAGAATAACTGAATTTTCAGTGTATTCATAAGTCATGAAACTATTATCAGGGAAAGACTGTTTGATGATTCTACCATTAGAATCGTATTCATTTTTTACAGTTACAACAGATTTAGAGTTCAAAACTTCTAGAATCTGTCCATCTGATGAATAAATATAATTATAGACATTGGAATTAGGCATGTGAGCTGATACTAACATGCCATCCTTATATTCATATGTAATCTTTTTCTCTGTTGAAGTTTCAATATAATCTATGAGATTCTCATCATTGTAGTTGAACTTTATGAATTCGCCTATGTCATTGCTTACCTTAACAAGCAAATTAGATGAATTGTATTCTAAACTAATTCCTCTATTGTTGAAATCAGCTTTTCTAACAAGCAGGCCCTCTTCATTAAAGATATATTTATCGCCAGACTTATTAATCAACTCATAACCGTCAACTGTCTTTTTAAGCTCTTCATCATTAGAGAAGATATTTTCAAAGGCGCGCTCATCTGCCTCATCCCTCACAAATGTAATCACATGGTCATCTTCCATGTAAACCTGATATACATCTTCATCTTTATTTACAAGTCTTACATTATAATTGTGTGTAAAACCTGATCCCATTACATTAGCATCATAAAAATCATGGCTACCGGAGCCATCGAGTATACTTGTTTTTTCAATTTTTAATGCATTATAAAATCGAGTGAATTCAAGTGGAATATCACTCTCAATTAATACATCTCTCTTTTCATAGATGAAATTTCCTGTCGACAAATCAACAGGGTCCGCACTAAAGAAATGAGCTATTGCCTTTCCTCTACCGTGGGCTCTGGCATATTCTGCAAAATTAGCATTTTTATCAAATTCTTTTATATGGTCTTCAATTTCTTTGCCAAACTTCTCAACATCCTTCTTCTTCTCATCTGTATATGCTTTACTAGCTTTATACATTGGATATATATTTTTAAAGGCATCTGTCATCTTATAATCATTAGCCTTATATTTCGAAATAGCATTAGCTTTGGATTCATAATAACCCATAAATGAGTTCAGATTTTCAAGCATAGCATTTACATTGTCCATACTCTTGGCATATTTCTTCTCGTGGTCTTCAATCTTTTTTGCAAAGCGCTTCAAGCCATCATGGATACCGCTACAATTGCCTGCATATCCGCCATTGGTAGGTCGTTCTACATGAATCAAAGGGTCTATAGATTCAAGTGTATCATTTACCCCCTTCATCACCTCGAGCATTCGTTGGAAATCGCCCTCTACATATGTTCTATACTCATCAACTGCATCTAACTCGATGTGAGCACTATTATCTGTATCAATTGAATTAAGATATGTCTGAAAATATTCCACATAAGATGTGTAGATTTCTTCTACCACCTGATGATACACCTTCTCGCAATAAGGATAGATATCCCCTATAAAAGCTGCTATCCCCTT
>JAFUXA010000018.1 GCA_017470985.1 Lachnospiraceae bacterium | reverse complement strand
TATCAGGTTCTGATTTTGTAGAAATGTTTGTCGGTGTAGGTGCTTCCCGTGTAAGAGATATGTTTGAGGAAGCCAAGAAAAATGCACCTTTTATTATATTTATTGATGAGATAGATGCTGTGGCCAGACGTCGTGGAACAGGAATGGGCGGTGGTCATGATGAGCGCGAGCAGACATTGAACCAGATGCTTGTTGAGATGGATGGCTTCGGAATAAACGAAGGTATCATCGTCATGGCTGCAACAAACCGTGTTGATATTTTGGATCCGGCTATTTTGAGACCGGGACGATTTGACAGAAAGGTTGTTGTTGGAAGACCGGATGTAAGAGGTCGTGAGGAAATTCTCCATGTTCATGCTGCCAACAAGCCGTTGTCAGATGATGTTGACTTGAAGCAGATTGCTCAGACAACCGCCGGATTTACAGGAGCGGATCTTGAGAATCTCTTAAATGAGGCTGCTATTTATGCAGCCAAGAGAGGTAGTGCATATATTTGCCAGGATGATATCAAGAAAGCTTTTGTGAAAGTTGGAATTGGTACCGAGAAGAAGAGCAAGATTATATCTGAGAAGGAAAAGAGGATTACAGCTTATCACGAGGCAGGACATGCTATTTTATTCCATGTGCTTCCTGATGTGGGACCTGTATATTCTGTGTCAATTATTCCAACAGGTCTTGGGGCTGCTGGATATACCATGCCACTTCCTGAGAAAGATGAGATGTTCAATACTCGAGGCAGAATGCTTCAGGATATTATAGTATCTCTGGGAGGAAGAGTGGCTGAGGAGATAATATTTGATGATATTACAACGGGGGCTTCATCAGATATTAAAAAGGCGACTGCTACAGCCAGAGATATGGTTGTGAAGTATGGTTTCTCTGAGTTGGTTGGTCCAATTAATTATGATAATGACGACAATGAGGTATTCATTGGTAGAGATATGGCTAGAACTCGTGCTTACGGTGAGAAGATTACAGCCGAAATCGATGGAGAGGTAAAGCGAATTATCGAGGAATGCTATCAGAAGGCTGCAGATATTATCAAAGAGCATGAGGATGTATTGCATAAATGTGCTGACTTATTGCTTGAAAAAGAGAAAATTAGTAGAACTGAGTTCGAAGAGTTGTTTGGAGATCAGGTTTTCCAGCAACCAGAAAACGGCGCGGTTGTGGTAGAAGGTATTTAATTGTGCAACATGCACAAAAATAGAGGATAGAAATTGGTGGATTTGTGAACACTTCTTAGTGGACAGGTTATATAATAACTATCGTAAAAACCCCCCAATACATTATATAAATTTTTACTAACCCCATAGTAAAAATACCTTCTCCTAAAAAGACAGCGTTCGGTAGCTGTCTTTTTTTACTATATAAAAATATAAGTTTTGGCTCCCGGGGATGGAGCTGCATAATACTTGAGGTGAAGTATGAATAGGGAAGCAATTTTTTCAGATGGAACCAAGCAGTTTATTTCTCCTGCTTATATTACATCCAATTCAAAAGTGAATATAACGCTTCGTGTTGATCGTCTTGATGAGCCTACTATTACGCTGGTTGCACCAGAGATGGGCATTGCCAAGGTGATGCGAGTCAGTCGTACTGATGATAGATTTACATATTATAAGGCTAGTATGCATGTGTCTGACAGAATGCTCAGATATCATTTTGAATTGAAAAATGACGATGAATTTCTATACTATGATGCCTTTGGAGTGTCAGAGTATTATAGACCTGAATATGAATTTAAGCTCATACCGGACTTTGATGTGCCGGAATGGGCAGAAGGTGCAGTAATGTACCAGATACTGGTGGATAGATTTGCCAATAGTGATGAGGGAAATGATGTAGAAAATAATGAGTATTACTACATCAAGACCATGGCGACTCATGTGGAAGACTGGAGTAAACCGCCTGCAGATTTCGGTGTGGCAGAATTCTATGGCGGAGATTTGCAGGGTGTATTGGATAATATGCGTTACATAAAAGGATTGGGAGTGGAAGCTATCTATTTTAATCCTATATTCGTATCTCCATCCTGTCACAAATATGATATTGCCGACTATGATCATATTGATCCACATTATGCCAAGGTGGTTGATTATACAGGTGAGAATCAGACACCTGGAGATCCGGACAATACTCATGCCACCAGATATATTAACAAGGTTACCAACTGGGATAATCTCAATGCTTCCAATGAGTTCTTCGCCAAGTTTGTTGATGCGGCTCATCAGATGGGTATCAGAGTTATTCTGGATGGAGTGTTTAATCACTGTGGTTCCTTCAATAAATGGCTGGATAGAGAGGGCATATATTACGGCAAGGAGGGCTTCGAGCCTGGAGCTTATCAACAGGTGGATAGTCCTTATCATAAATTCTTTAAATTTGGTGACGAGTCACCGGAGAGTTGGCCTCATAACAACAGCTATGAAGGGTGGTGGGGACATGATACTCTGCCAAAGTTAAATTATGAGGGTTCCCAGGAACTTTATGATTATATTTTAGACATAGGTAGAAAATGGGTTTCGCCTCCATACTGTTGTGATGGATGGAGACTGGATGTGGCTGCTGATTTAGGTCACAGCGAGGATTTCAATCATCATTTCTGGAAAGATTTCCGCAAGGCGGTGAAGGAAGCTAATCCTAATGCGGTTATTCTGGCGGAACACTATGGTGATGCATCATCCTGGTTAGAGGGAGATCAGTGGGATACTATTATGAATTATGATGCTTTCATGGAGCCTGTATCTTATTTCTTTACAGGTATGGAGAAGCATAGTGATAATATTGATCCGTCAGCTGAGGGTGATGGTTATAGATTTGAAAATACCATGAGACATTTCATGGCGAAGTTGCCAACCAAGTCTTTGTACAGTGCTATGAATGAGTTGTCTAATCATGACCATTCCAGATTTTTGACAAGAACCAATCATAAGGTTGGTAGGGCGTCAAGCCTGGGACCGAATGCGGCATCAGAGGATATCAATATCCCGATTTTTAAGTTGGCTATTTTAATGCAGGTTTCATGGCCTGGAGCTCCAACTGTTTATTATGGTGATGAGGCTGGAGTCTGTGGATTTACCGACCCGGATAACAGGCGTACATATCCTTGGGACAACAGAAATTTCCAGCTGATTGATTATTACAGGGATGCTATTATGGCTCATAAAATGAGTGCAGCCATGAGACGAGGCTCTTTTGTATTTCTAAAGAGTGAGCGCAACTTTGTAAGTTACGGTAGATTTAATGAAATTGAATCCGTTGTTATAGCAATAAATATGGGTGGAAATGAGATGGAAGTAGACATTCCTGTATATATTGCAGAGGTGAGAGATGGCAATATGTTGCAGGCATTTATGACATCCCCTATGGGACATTCCATAATGACCGTGCCTATTGCTGTGAAGGATGGCTACATGCATGTGAAGCTTGGTGCTATGACAGGATTTGCATTTAGACAGGATAAATAATAAGACATAGGAAGAAATTTATGAAGATAATCCATTGTGCAGACTTACATCTTGATTCCAAGATGGAGAGTAATTTAGACAGAGATGCGGCTAGTCTTCGAAGGGAAGAGATATTAGATACCTTTGAAGATATGGTGACTTATGCTTCAAATAATGGAATCAAAGTAATCATTATAGCCGGGGATATGTTTGATAAACCCAATGTACATAAGCAGGCCAAGAATCGAGTTATAGAACAGTTCAGGGAACATCCGGAGATAGACTTTTGTTATCTGAGAGGTAATCATGATAAATGCAATTTCATCGATGATATTACAGGAGATAATTCTCTGGAAAATGTGAAAATGTTCAATTCTGATAAATGGGTCTCATATGATTACGGTGAGGTGGTAGTTTCGGGAATGGAACTTACCAAGGAAAATAGTCAGACTTTGGGAATGAACCTGGTGTTGGATCAGGAGAGAACCAATATAGTTGTGCTTCATGGTCAGGAATCAGAATATCAGGGCAAGGACAAAACTGAGATTATCAATTTACAACTTTTGAAAAATAAGCATATTGATTATCTGGCTCTGGGTCATATTCATGAGTACAAGGAAGCTAAGCTTGATGAGAGAGGCATATATTGCTACAGTGGCTGCCTTGAAGGAAGAGGATTTGATGAATGTGGCGAGAAGGGCTTCGTGGTTTTGGATATTGAGGAAGGCCATATAAGTACAGAGTTTGTATCTCTTGCCAGAAGACAACTTCATGAAGTGCCTGTAGAGGTTACACCGGACATGACTTTCAAGGAAATGATGGCTTTGACCAATGAGAGCATAGCGGAAATTCCTGAGAAGGATCTGGTGAAGATTATATTTGTCGGCAAGGTAAATATGGATGCGGAAATAAGTATCCGAAGACTTAGAAGAGGTCTGGAAAAGGATTTCTTCTTTGTGAAGATGTATGATAAGACATCAGTGTTGATTGATTATGAGAAATTCAAAAATGATAAGTCTCTAAAAGGTGAATTTGTCAGACTTCTTGCAAGTCAGGAAATGTCGGAGGAGCGCCGTGGAGATATAATTGAAATTGGAATGAGAGCAATACTTGGAGAGGAATTGGAAGAATGAAATTAGTTTCCTGTCATATTACGGGCTTTGGAAAAATTGAAAATTTTGACTACGATTTTGTAGATGATCTCCAGGTTATTATGCGGGGTAACGGCTGGGGTAAGACCACATTTGCCGCATTTATCAAGGCGATGTTTTTCGGATTGGAACATTCCAGATCCAAGGCGATGAATGATAGAAAGCATTATAATCCCTGGAATGGTAATGTGTATGGCGGAAATCTGGTTTTTGAAATCGGTGATAAGACTTACCGTGTGGAGAGAACCTTCGGGGAGAAAGACAAGGACGATACTTTCTTGTTGGTGGATGTAGCTACCGGTTTGGAAAGTCAGGACTATACTGAGAACTTGGGCGAAGAGATTTTTGAGGTGGACAGAGAGTCCTTTGAAAAATCAATATTTATTCCCGAGGCAGCAGTATCAACTGCCATGACTGATTCCCTCAATGCCAAGATGGGAGATATAGCCAGTGCCAAGGATGATATCAACAATTTCGATAAAGCCTTAGAAAAGGTGGATGAGGCTCGAAAGAACTACACCAGAAAGAGCAAGGTCAACAACGGTAAGCTCAATATAATCAAGGATGAGATTGTAGAATGTCAGACCAAGATTGATACCAAGGCGGCAACCTTAGATGGCTTTGAGAAAATTTTGGATAAAATCAAGGAAGATGAGAAGAAGCGCAACTGGCTTGAGGCGGAGAAGAATGACCTGGCTGCCAGAATTGCTGAGCAGAGTAAGCGCGAGCAGCAGATGGGTGCCTATAAGCAACAGCAGGAATTTCTGGCTGCAAAGCAGGTTGAGATGAATAAGCTTGATGATTTCTTTGCCAATGGTATTCCAAGTCTTGAGGAGCAGGAACAGATGTTGGCTGTGGAGAGAAAATATGATCTCACCAAACAAAGCGAGAATGATCTGGCTGTATCCATGCCTGTAGCTCCTATTATAAATAAGTGGGAGAATCTGTTTGTTGAGGGTGTGCCAGAGGCTGAGACTATAGATAAATGGCGTGAACAGGCTCTTGAGATTCAGGCTTTGCGCCTGCAGAGTGAGAATGCTGTTCTATCAGAGGAAACTGCAAATCAGTTATCTGAATATAAGTTTTTCTTCTCTAAGTTAGAACCTACAGAGGAAGAGTTGGAGGCAGTAGAACATGATTCCGTTGAACTGACTTCTCTGGAGGGCAGACTTCATGAGCAGGATGTACTCTATCGCGATATTAAGGAGAAGAGAGCTAACGAGGAAAATGATTCCAAGGGAACCATGCCTGTGGGATTGATTTTATTACTTATGGTTTTGGCTGCGGCCTTCATAGGAGGTGGATTGGCCTTTGCTTTTCTTTTGGAAATGGGTACAGTCAATACAGTTGTTCAGGTGGTGTCATTTGCGGCTGCAGTTGGTTGCATTGTAAGTGCAATTATGCAGATTGCTAGAAATATCAGTTACAGAAAGAACAAGACTGATGATTATGAGCAGAGACTGGAGGAGGCTTTAGATACTCTTGAGCGATATAGAATTCAGAGAGATGAGATAGTTGCCAGATGTAACGACTTCCTATCCAATTTCAAGTTTGCTCCAGGTATGAATATACAGCAAATGATATATGAGATTCGAGTGAATCTTGAGAAATATAAGCATTTGCTGGAGGAGGAAAATGCTGCTGTTTCGAAATCTACTGAGGCAGTGGAGAAGATGTCTGAGCTGCAAATGGTGTTGGCTACTCAGTTGGGAACATATGCATCTGTATATGAGGTGGATTTGTACCATAATGGCGGATTGTCTGAGATGATTGAAAACATTAATCAGGATGCCAAGGAGTATAAGAAATATTTAGAAGACAAGAAGCAGCTTGATGAATATACCAAGGCCAAGGAGCATCAGAGAAAGCTCTTAGATGGTTATTTCTCCAGATTTCCATTGGAAGATAATGCTTCCGCTGAGGAGAAGTTGCGTATAATCTCCGATAATATTTCAAGTGCTAATAAGGTTCAGGCTGAGATAGAGGAGTTAGAGAAGCAGCTTGAGCAGTTTGTTGAAGAGACAGAGCATATAGAAAATGAAGAGACTGTGGAAGAATTGCAGTTGAAGCAGCAGGAAGCGGACGACAAAATCAAGGAGATTGAGGCTACTCTCAATCAGGATAAGGATGCAAGGGCCGAGCTTAGTGCGACTTTGGATGATATAGAGGATGCGGAAAATAAACTTGAGATTCTCCTTGAGAAGAAGGCTGAGGCAGATAGAAGGGTTAGTCTCTATGATGATACTATTGAATATCTGAAACTGGCCAGAGAGAATTTCTTGTCAGAGTATATGCAGCCTTTGCGGGCAGGAATGGACCACTATCTATCAATGCTTGATAATGAATATCGTGTTGCAGCTGCAGAGATTTCCTATGAGATTACAATGGATCTTGATGTGAAGATTGTGGCAAATGGAACCAGCAGAGAGAGCGGTTATTTAAGCCGTGGATATCAGGATCTGGTTTCACTGTGTGCCAGATTTGCTTTGGTGGATGTGCTTTATGAGAAAGAGCATCCTATGATAATCTTAGATGATCCATTTACCAACTTTGATGAAGAGAAGATTCAGCGTGCTTTGAAACTGTTGAAGGAAATATCCAAAGAGCGTCAGATTATATATTTCACATGCCATGAAAGTAGAGCTTTGTAAGGCGTGAGAAATAGGCTTTCACATGGCGGAAATCTATAATAAAATACATAATAAAAGTCTTGACATGAGGCTGGGCAAACTGTAAAATATTACTTGCTGTGAGGCATTTACAGTGAGCCCAGTTAGCTCAGTTGGTAGAGCAGAGG
>JAFUXA010000022.1 GCA_017470985.1 Lachnospiraceae bacterium | reverse complement strand
TTCATCAAGCTGTCCGTTTTCCTTACTGTTAAGGTTTTGCTTATAAAAGCTGTTCGTTTGTCTTGATTATTCAAGACCTTAAAAATTCAATCTCTTAGAATCTTTCAAGGTTGTTTCACTGTTCAGTTTTCAATGTTCTAGCCGCTTCGGAAAAGGTGTTCCGCATCAGCGACAAGTGATATATTAGCACTCAGGGTATGGGGTGTCAACAACTTTTTTCAAAAAAAATAAAGAAAGTTAATTTGATAAATTGTAGCACTTTATCAGACTATTCTGTCAAAACCCATTTAGCCCAGTATTTCCAAGGCTTCAGCCACATTTTCAACCCCTATCAATTTAATCCCAGAGCTATTTTGTACACTCTTCAGACACATTTTAGGCAAAATACAAGTATCAAAACCTAATTTCTTAGCTTCTGACACTCTCTGATCTGCCATGGAAACAGATCTTACTTCTCCACTTAATCCTACTTCACCAAAACAAATTACTCCTTCTGGTATAGGTCTATTTCTATATGAAGATGCAATTGCCAATATAATTCCCAAGTCAATAGCCGGCTCATTTATTTTAATTCCACCTGCAATATTAATATATGCATCCTGATCAGCCAGTTTCAATCCCAGATTTTTGTCCATTACTGCCATAAGTAAATTCACTCTATTATAATCTGTTCCAGCTGCAGTTCTTCTAGGCATCCCAAAAGCTGTTCGTGAAACCAACGCCTGAATCTCTACTAAAATAGGACGGGTTCCCTCTATTGAACAAGCTACAATTGTACCGCTTGCATCCTTTGGTCTTCCATCCAGCATATATTCAGACGGATTCTTCACTTCAACCAGACCTTGCTCACGCATTTCAAATACACCAATTTCATTAGTAGAACCAAAACGATTCTTCACACCACGAAGAATCCTATAGCTGGCATGTCTATCACCCTCAAAATATAATACTGTATCCACCATATGTTCCAAAACTCTAGGTCCTGCCACTGCCCCTTCTTTAGTCACATGACCTACAACAAATATCATTATCCCTTGCTCTTTTGCTAATCGCATAAGCACACTTGTGGATTCTCTAACCTGGGATACACTTCCTGGCGCAGAACCTACATTTTCATTATACATAGTCTGGATAGAGTCAATTACTACAACTTCCGGTTTCTTCTCCTGCAATACACCACTAATTAATTCCAGATTTGTCTCACATAATAATTCCATATTATCAGAGAAATCTCCCAATCTGTCTGCTCGCATTTTAATCTGCTGTAAGGATTCCTCACCTGAAATATATAATACATCAACATTATCATTAGATAATTCACGACATACCTGAAGCAACAAAGTTGATTTACCAATACCAGGATCTCCGCCCACCAGCACAAGAGAGCCTTGTACGATTCCTCCACCCAGAACTCTGTCCAGCTCCTCAATATTTGTCTTAATCCTCTTCTCATCTGAAGAAATAACATCCTTTAACTTAGATGGAACCACATTCTTGATTTGCTTCATAGAAACAGATGACTTCTTATCAACTATCTCTTCAACCAAAGTATTCCACTCTTTACAAGCAGGACATTGTCCCATCCATTTACTATATTCATTCCCGCAATTCTGACAGAAGAAAACTGTACTCTTGCCCTTTGCCATCTTTACCTCCATATAAAAAGTCCCGTCCATATAATAGACGGGACTCTTGAAAAATCTGTATATAAATTATTTTCTAGATACTGATACTTCAACCTTGGAATCTGAATCAAGTTCTACACTAAGACTTAACTTACCCCCAAGATTTGTCTTGATCTCTCCAGTCTCCTTACCACCAACGGAAATATCATATAATGTATCAGGCTCTAACTCCAATGTAATTTGAGCATCCTCTTTTCCTTCTACAACAAAATGAACACCTTCATCTGATGATTTAAGATTATTTACTGTGGTACCAGGAACTGATTCATAAACAAACATCCCATCACGTTCTAATTTAGTAATCTCATTAAAAGTCTTCACCTTGTAGACGTTACCACCAATTTCCACATTATCCTTCTTAGTCTTCTCACCCAAAGTATAATCACCAAAGCTGATGGAACCGTCTGACTCAAGACGAATTAATTCGCTTATTACAGCCATTTCTTCTCCTCCTGTTCAGAAACATTCACTAATTATGTCTATTATATAATAGTAAATTCAAAATATCTACTAAATTAGTTACTATTATTTATCCTTTTCAAAGACCAGTTTATCTTTTTTCATAGTCGCAATAACCTTATCTCCAGCAGATACATTTCCACTTAAGATTTCCTCTGCCAGACCATCCTCCAATAGAGTCTGAATCTTGCGTCGAAGAGGTCTTGCTCCATATTTAGGTTCATATGAAGTATCCACAATATGCTTCTTGACACTATCTCTAATAATCAAGTCTATGCCCATCTGTTCAGCACTTCTATTTACCAAATCCTTGGTCATAATCGTGACAATCTGCTTCATATCATTTTTGTTAAGCTGTCTGAATACAATAGTCTCATCAATACGATTTAAGAATTCAGGCTTGAAGATTCTCTTCACTTCTTCCATAACACCATTTTTCATAAATTCGTAATTGTTCTTCTCATTCTCATCTGCAGCGAAGCCAAGCTTCTTTGGCTCGACAATGGCCTGAGCACCGGCATTGGATGTCATAATAATAATAGTATTCTTGAAATCCACTCGTCGGCCTTGTGAATCTGTGATTCTACCGTCATCTAAAACCTGAAGTAATATGTTAAATACATCCGGATGAGCCTTCTCAATTTCATCAAATAAAATAACTGAATAAGGGTGTCTTCTCACCTGTTCACTAAGCTGTCCACCTTCCTCGTGACCTACATAACCTGGAGGCGATCCAATGAATTTGGATACACTATGTCTCTCCATATATTCAGTCATATCTACTCTGATCATTGCCTTCTCATCGCCAAATACAGCCTCTGACAGAGCTTTGGCAACTTCTGTCTTACCCACACCAGTAGGTCCCAGAAATAAAAATGATCCAATTGGTCTATTAGGTTCCTTCAAACCCACTCTACCTCTTCTAACAGCTTTGGATACAGCAGTTATAGCATCCTCCTGCCCAATAACTCTCTTGTGAAGAGTCTTCTCCAAAGCATTTAATCTCTTGGCTTCTTTTTCATTTAAACGAGACACTGGAATCTTGGTCCATTCAGATACAACCTGGGCTATGTCCTGCTCAGATAGTACCGGTCTCTTAGCATTAGCTCTTCTATGATTTCTCTTATGAATAGACTCCAATTGCTTTGTTAGTTTTTCCTGACTAGCTCGAATCTCTGATGCCTTCTCATAATCTCCTTCTGTAAGAGTATCCTCCAACTGAATTTCAAGAGACTCCAATTCCTTCTGAAGATTATAGAAATGCTCAGCTGATTTCACATTGCCAAGTTGTAATTTAGCAGCAGCTTCATCCATCAAATCAATAGCTTTATCCGGTAAGAATCTGTCAGAAATATATCTCTCAGCCAAGTATACAGAAGCCTCAATTGCTTCATCAGATATTATTACACCATGATGATTCTCATATTGTGACTTGATTCCCTGTAAAATATTAACTGTCTCCTCATGGGTAGGCTCTTCCACAGTTACCTGCTGGAATCTACGCTCAAGAGCAGCATCTTTTTCTATGTGCTTTCTATATTCTGATATAGTTGTAGCGCCAATAATCTGAATTTCACCTCTTGCCATAGCAGGTTTTAAAATATTAGCAGCATCAATTGCTCCTTCTGCTCCACCTGCTCCGATGACTGTATGAATCTCATCGATAAATAGAATCACATCGCCATCTTCTATAACTTCTGCGATAACTCTCTTAATACGTTCCTCAAACTCACCACGATACTTAGATCCTGCAACCATTCCTGATAAGTCAAGAGTTAAAACACGCTTACCTCTTACAACTTCTGGAACAGCACCAGATACAATTCTCTCAGCAAGACCTTCGACAATTGCAGTTTTACCTACACCAGGCTCACCAATCAGACAAGGATTGTTCTTGCCTCTGCGACTCAATATCTGAATAACACGCTGGATTTCGTCATCTCTGCCTATAATAGGATCCAAATCACCTTCTAATGCCATTGCTGTCAAATCTCTAGAATACTGTTCCAAGGCAGATTCTTCTCCACCTCGTCTCTTATTTTTGAGCATCTTCTGGCTTTCTTCACGATATGCAATCCCTTCTCTACCCATGCCAGACAAAATCTCTGAATACATCTTCTGAACATCTACAGATAGAGATACTAATATTCTAGAACCAGCTGCATCCTGAGTCTTCAAAATAGCAAGCAACAGATGCTCTGTGCCCACTTCATCCATATTACATAATTCAGCTTCGCCTTCTGCCACATCAAGTACATGATTCAACTTAGGTGTATAACCGTCCCATTCTTTCAGAGCCACATTATCATCCTCAGTAGATATAAAATCCCTGACAAGTTTAATAATAGTCTCTTCCAAAACACCATAATTGGCCAGGACTCTACCAGCCAGAGAATCAATACTATTGGCCAACGCAATAAGTAAATGCTCTGTACCTATATAATTATGCCCCAATTTCTTGGAGAATTTCTTTGCAGCCTTCAATACTTCCTCTGCTTGTTGTGTAAATCTCATGTAGTCACCTCCTCACAAAGTCTACAAATATCCTATAAATCATTTAAATCAATAATAGTAAGTTTCTCTTCCTTTGGCTTATATTTGGTCTCTTTGGTGCTTCTGAATGCTTCACCACCACGCATAGAGACATAAGACTTTTTGAAACCTTCTTCAGATAATACTGGTTCCTTATCAACCTGTCCTGCGCCAAAGGTCTCCTTCATCTCAGGAGTATCATCTTCATAAAATTCATCCTCATCATCCTCATAACCCTCGGTCTCATCTGATGGGAACAAATCATCTGTATCATCTTCAAATTTAATCTTACCAAACAAATCAATCTGTGTTGTATTGGCAATATTATTACGCTCTATCTCTTCGTTAGATTCTATTTCATCTGATTCAGATTCCAGTTCTTCTTCATCAGACTCAATATCATCTGCAGATTCATCAGATTCAATATCATCATCAGATAATATCTCACCATCATAATCCTCACCATTTTCATCTAAATCGTCATCTGAATCATCTTCTAACTCATCTTCAAAATCTTCTTCTAACTCATCTTCTGAATCTTCATTTAAATCATCTTCAAATATTTTATCTTCTTCAGATAAATCTTCTTCATCATCCTCATCCTCGTCATTTCTACGAGAGGATAAAATAACATTTACCGTAATAACACCTAAAATAACAATGAGAAATACTAATACTGCTATAATAATTCTCTGTCTCTGCCATTTCTTCTCATAATCAGAACTTGCAGAGCTGTCTTCAGTTTTCTCCTGCTGAACCTGAGGCTGCCCGTCCATAGATAGTAATTCCTCGTTCACTCTCTGCACTGTACCAGCAGTCTGATCATACTGATACCATCCCTGAACTCCATTTAAATCCGTACCATATATATAGAAGAAATCCTGATTATTACCATAGAAAAATCCATTTATAGAAGCACCATCTACATCAATTGTTCCAGCAACAAAAGCAGTATTTGCAGGAGCTTCATGGTCTGATGGAATTATATAATAAGCAGAAGTTCCTAATCTCAGAAACTTAGATACTGAATTTGCGTCCTTATTATAAATGTAAAATGTACCACTACCAGATACATTGGATGCATCTTTCAAATATATCAAAATCTTGGCATCATCTGTTACAGCTCTATAGTCATAGCCAGCTATAGTGACATGCGTGCGGCTAAATCCAACTGGAATCTCATCATCTGAGAATTTCTCAGAAACTACATATTCCACATCGCCAATTACAACATGCCCATTGGAATCAATAACCCCATCTCCGGTATTATTTGAAGTAGCACTCACATCTTCTGAACCTGATGCATTCGAATTAGTATCAGCTGATGCTGACGAATCTCCAGATACAGAAATAGATGTTGAACTTCCTGTGTTAGAATCTGAACTTACAACAATTGTAGAACTTCCTGCAGCTTTAGCTACAAACTTAGCTCTACCATTGGTTCCATTAAATGTAATAGTATTGCCAGAAATTGTATATTCTACATTGGCACTGTTGAATTCCAACACATCTGGATTGTATGTCAAATTGATGCTTCCACTTTCTGAAGCATCTACTTCTACATTTACACTTTCTCCAACTGACACATTATTGCCACTGACATATATTGTTGTTGAGCCTTCAGCATTTACAATATCTGATTGAGTCCATAAAGCACCAACCAGAACCAAGACTCCCAAAAGGCTAGATATTTTCTTTTGAAATTTCATATATTTATACCTCATTATTATTCTATAAAACGTCCCTTAAATTATAGAAAACCCTAACCTTTCCGTCAACATCCATCAGCAATTTCTACATAAAAGAATTCCCCAAATCATGAAGGCTAAACTGAAAAAAGCTGCTGTCAAAAGTGTCATATTACATTCCTGTAAATCAATAGCAAAAACAAATAAAATACTAAAAATAATTCCCACTGAACCAAGTAGCGCCATAATAGCACATCCAATAATCATATCTCTATCAATTCCGCATCTTCTAGTTTCCATTTCATCTACCTCCAACTTTCTTGATGTAGACATAATACAAGATGCACTGTCCCATTAATGTCTCTAATATCAAAAACCGACCGGAAAGATTTCACATCCATTCCAGCCGGTTATTTTTTAATAAATCAGAGCTTAATTAATCATTTTATAATTACTTCATTTATAATTCATACATTTTTATTTAACCCATTTTATGTCCATATCCTCATATATCTCAGTATCAAAATTGAAATCCCATTTGCCAGACTCTGCAGGCATAAGCTTAGGTTTCGAAGCCTTCTTGCCATATCTCACTTCCTGACTTCCAAATACTGAACTGTCATTCATAAATCTAACTGTAAATACCTGTGACTTCAATTCAATTAAATTTTCCAATTCAGTCTCAGAAATCACTATATCCTCACCTGCTTTCATACAGATATCCAAGAATTCCAAAGTTTCTAAATCTAAAGCACTGTAGTCAATATCATGATCAGAATACTCCAGTTCCACCTTATCACCATCCATCTTGATAGAAGCCTCCTTACCTGCTTCCACCTTGATAACTTCATCAGTCACAGTGCCATCAGGCAATACCAGCTTAACTTCCACTGTCCCGGAAAATGTCTGTACAATCGTATGGATTACTCCATCCTTGTCCTTGTAATAATATACTCTAAAAGTTGTACCTCTAACTGCCATTGTAGAGTTTGGTGTATCAACATTATATTCAGAATCATTACTAAGTTTGTTGTGTATACTATTAACCACCGCACCACTTTCCAAGTGAATGGTAGTCTTGGAATCCGCAGCATCACCATCAGCCTCGAAGCTTAATACTGATTCAGGCTCGACATGAAGATATTTATCCTCATCCATCTTGATTTGCATAAATGAATCAACATAGGTTTTCAAAATATCCTTGGACAACAAATGCATATCCACATAAGGTTCCATGGATTCATTTTCGCGGATAACCTCTGTTTGCCCCTCCATATTGTATACAGAAATAACTCGATACGCTTCCTCTTTCAATCCGCCCAATTTATTATTTTTCACAGCCACTCCTGTACCGATTCCCGCAATGGCAATTATGGCTACAATAATGGCAATTATAATTGGTTTACTCAACTTTTTCATAATAATATTCCTCTCAAATATAATCATCTGCTAATTTCTCACACTCAGCCTGTGAATAATCTGCAATAGCATCTTTGAAATATTCTAATAATCGGCCTTCCAGCTTTCCCTCCTCAACCATGGAATCCAATATGCTAAAAGCCTTCTCCCTAGGCATAGGCTTCTTATAAGGTCGGTCCGTACAGGTCAGTGCATCATATACATCCACAATGGCCAGGATACGAGTCTCCAGTTCCAAATCTTCCTGTGTCAAATGATTTGGATATCCACTACCATCAAGAAGTTCATGATGAGTTGATGCATATTCAATTACCTTGTCATAGCTTCTATTGAAATGTACCTTTTCCAAAATCTTGCGAGTCATAACTACATGGCTCTCCATTATCAGTCGCTCATCTGCAGTCAAAGTACCTTTTACTATTTTCATATCAGCGATTTCATCTTCTGTGAGAAATGGTAGTTCTCGGCCATCTTCATATATATATTTATGAGAAGCAATTTCATCAATTCTGCCCATCTCATCTGGTGGAAAGAATCCAACACTGTTTTTCTCGCGGATAAAATCCAAGGATTCCTGCAGATATTTCTGCATATTTGCATTTTCCTCAGAGCTAAATCTACCCTTGTAAGTATCTCTATCATACAGAAGTGATAATATCTCAAATCGGCTTTCAACCCGTGGAAGTTTGGAATCCAGCCTAGTCTCCTTGTTCATAACTGACAGAGGCACTATCATTTTACCAATATCATGAAGAGTCGCTGACAACTGCAACTGCTCCTTTCGATTATTATCAAAATAATCCTCAGTCTCTCCTGCATCATGTCTTCTATTTATCTCATCTGCCAGCACTCCTGCATACCAGGTAACCTTTCTGGTATGGGTTCCATTGTAAGGTGTTCGAGCATCGACTGCAGCAGCAAATGCTCTGGCAAATGAGTGCATCTGTAATTTAATTTCTTCCAAATAAATCATGTTGGAAAGAGATATGGCAGCCATGGAACCCAAGGATCTGATTGCAAATTCATCATCAGGGGTAAATGCTATGAAATCTCCAGCTTCATTTAACTTATTCATAAGCTGTAGCACTCCCACCAGGCTATCCTGGGCATCAAGCATAGGAATCACCAGCATAGATCCTGTTCTATAACCTGTTATGGCATCATATTTCTTCGGTCCAGAAAAATCAAACCTGTCGCTGTCATATACATCTCTTATATTAATAAGCTCTCTATGAATTGCAGAAAATGCACATACATTTCCCTCCACAAGTGGCACAGGAGGCAGATCAATAATCTCCCCATTTTCCCCTTTACTCACTCCCTGGGACAAAGTCTTCATGATTTTAAAATGCAGTGCCTCGTCCTTATATAAATACAGGGTAGCCGCATCGCATTCCGCTATATCCATTGCACTTTTCAACATCATCTCAAGTAATCGGTTTTTGTTTTGTTCTGTGGTAAGTTGTATTCCAATATTTACAACCTCACGCAATTCCTCCACTCCAAGCATTACTCTATCTCCATTCCCTCAACACATATATTTACCTGCGCCTACAACTATTTCACCAAAGGATATATGCCCTCTCTCTTCATATATTCCAAGGATTTTCTCTGCTTATCTGCCCCCTTGATTTCTACAAGCACAGAGGTGTGCACATCGTAGGCTTCCAACTGCCTGTTGAACTCCTGCCAGTCTATAATTCCATCTCCCATAGGCAGATGCAAATCATTTACCCTGTCATTATCATTGATATGCATATGTTTGATAAATGGGCTTAGACTTCTCATCCATTCCTCGCCTCCATCTCCAAAGGCATTGCTATGAGCATAATCAAAACATACGCCTATCCTATCATGGCCGTCCATGTTATCAAAATCTCTTGCCAGATTTGCAAGCATGTCGGGTTCCATATCAAACATATTTTCAATAAATACTTCATGCTTCGGATACATATGCAATATTTCCTGCCAAAAATCTACATTTCTCTGTTGCCATAGCTTGCAATAATAATCCACATTGAAATTCGGTATGAAATTCGTGTGAAATATTACACCTCGTACTCCAAGTGCTTCCGCCGCATCCATACTCTGTATAACCCTCTTGCGGGAAATGTCTCGAATCTCCGGATCATCACTATGGATTGTCACATCAAAGAATGCGCCATGCAAGGTATCTCTAGATGTATCTCTTCCCAGATTTTGGTAGAAATGTATTCTCTCTTCCATAAGTTTAGAATCAGCCAAAATCTCTGTTTCAAAGAAATCATTATATTCAAAAGCAGCATTGTATTCTGAAGCAAGTTTTAAGCTTTCATCAATATTATTAGGATCTGGAATAATATATAGTTGTCCATCATATTTATCAGTCATATATGATCATCTCCGTCATATTTATTCTATAGTATAATCTCCAGCCTCAGAAACATAGAAACTCTGGTTTCCGTTATAGACAGTTGTATCACCATTCACACTCCAACTGCCATCGCCAAATCTATATTCTGTTCCAACTTCAAGTCTAGACTGACCTCTGCCAAGTATTGCAACCCATATAGCTGTGAAATCTATATCTCCCCAGTCATATCTCAATAGGAGATTTTCTCCCGGCATATACTTCATATTATTTCTGGAATTTCTCCATCCATTGAAATAATAACCTTCTCGAGTTGGTGAAATAGCTGGTATAATAAATGAAAACGTCTCATCATTTATTCTTTCTTGTGTAAAATTATAAGTTAATGTACCCATTGAGCCATTCGAAATCACCCTGACACGTGAAGTCAGAAGTGATGATGTGGAATCATCTGTAACAGCAGGTGTATCTCCATCACTGGTTACAGTCTCATCTGCAGCAGCCGGAACAGTCTCATCTTCAGTGGCCGGAACAGTCTCATCTTCAGTGGCCGGAACAGCTTCATAAGTTGCAGTCACTGTCTGATTCTCTGTAACCGAAGTATAAGACCCCTGCCATCCGGTAAATGTATATCCATCTCTGCTTGGATTAGTAGGTGGTGTAGCATTTCCTCCATACAACACAGTCTCAGACTTAATCAAACTTCCATCATAATCAACAAATTCAACTGTAAATTCCCTGGTATTGTATACAGGTCTAAAAGTAAAAGCAGGTGCCTCTGCTGTAAATCGGCCTTCTTCATCCATTAGCTTATCCGAACTGACTACAAGTCCTGATATTGTAGCTCCTGGTTCATAATTATTATCACCATCAGTCCAACCGGCGAATTCCTTTGATGGATCAGCCGATTCCGGTCCCTCTTCAGGAAGACTTAATTCAGCTAATTGGAAATCACAATAATCCCAGTCATTATCACTCTCACTACTAGTCACTGCTCCATCCTCAAATGAAGCTGCAACAACAGCTAGCAAGCCATCGTCAATCACCTCTTCGCCATTTACTATCTCATATTTGGCATATGCACTCTCCGGAATAAATAGAGGACTCAATCTATAATAAGCTTCCTGTCCTGTAGTCTTGAGGGTTACATTCGAATTCGTATGATATACATTGGCAGTTTCATAGGCACCATCACCCAAAAGCATTATATCCGGATATTCCTCTATTCTAACAGCTGTCACATTTTCATCATATGAAGAAGATACAGGAAGCTTGGTCAATACACTATTAGAATTACCAGCTGGAATATAGTAAAATGCGCCACCATCTCCTTCATATGTCAAGACATCATATCCATCCACATAATCACCAGGCAACTGAATTTGAGCAAAATTTTCATAATCATGTGAAGAATTGGCCGCCTGTAAATATTCAAAACTTCGAATCGCCAGCCAGTCAGCACTACAGACATTATTAGCAGGACCGCTGATAGACCATTCACAAGTCTGCCCCTTCTCAGAGCTTACCGGTATTGATGTCGTATAAGTACAAGAGGAATTTGGCATATCATTTGGTGTCCAGGCGTCAATTGCCAAATATTTCATTTCACCCTCTACCTCAACCACATCATAATAAGGAAGCGGATAATCTTCGCCACTATTAATGGCATATTTCAGACTTACATCTAACATCTCACCATAATTATATATATCAGCCCTACCATAGAATTCAGATCCTCTAATACCATTATCGTCATCGATAGTATATCCATGCTGTTCATTTAAATTATCAAAATTAGCAGTTATATTTACATCTTTTAATGTTAATTCAACGCCATCATAACTCTCCCCAGCAGCACTGATAGAATCCGGTCCAAGAGTCTGCAGACTAACTGTATGAGTCCTAACATCAATATTCTGGGGATTAGCCAAATCTACAAATACCGGATACAGGCTTTCTCCAGAAATTTTCGGATATACATCAGCTTGTCCTTGAGATGAAGATCTGGTATTTATAGTAATGGCATCTCCAGGCGCCAGCCAATAACCAGCGCCATAATGATCAAGTGTATACCAACCAACAAAGACATTATTATAATCATCTGATACATTCCATCCTCTGGCCTTTAAATCAGCCATAGTCGGAAGTGTCATAGTCCCATTATTATCAAAGCTAAGAGTAAATGCAGTTGCGCCAGATACTGTATGAACACTAGATGGTCCACCTGCATCCGAAGATTGAGGCTCACTTATCTCAAATGTCACATCTGTCTCGGCAGCAAAAACCCTGCTTATATCATTCCATTCAGCTATGGTAAACGATGTCGCAATCATGAGAATTGTCATTACAATAGCAACTGTCCGTTTTTTTAAATTATGCCTTTTCATAAAGTCTCGACCTTTTTTCATAAAACCACACCTCTTTCTACCTATTTATCTCATTTACCTGATACACTAACACTTCCTTGCTCTTTCCTTTGAGAGGTATTGCCCCTATTTCTGTCACCTTCACCCTATCTTTAACTGCTTCATATACTGCGTCGCTAATTAGAATCTGGCCTGCTTTGGCATTGCTTTCTAATCGAGCAGCTGTATTCACCGTATCTCCTATTGCTGTATAATCCATTCTGAAATCACAACCAATATTTCCAACGACAGCATCTCCACAATTGACACCAATTCCATAGCTTATAGTTCTGCCAAATTTCTCCTGAAGCTTCTGCTCCAACTCAGCAGAACCTGCTGCTATATCCCAAGCGGTACAAACTGCTCTGAAAATATAATCATCTAAATTAAATGGAGAATTAAAAACTGCCATTGTAGCATCACCGATATATTTATCCAAGGTTCCTCCATTTTGGAATATGCACTTGGTAGTAAGCGCCAAATATTCATTTAAAATATCTACAACCTCTTCCGGTTGTAATCCTTCAGACATTGGAGTGAATCCTCTAATATCTACAAAGAGTACAGCTATATGTCGCTTCTGTCCTCCCAGATTTATCTCAAAATCTCCACTCTTTGAAATCTCATCCACAACCTGTGGAGCCACATATTTCTTAAAGGCAGATATAATTTGTCTCTTCTTGATTATCTCAATCAAATAACCTGACACAAGATAATATACATATATCAATACTGCAACAACTGCAAAATCTATAACAGCTACTACAATTCCTCTGTCATATAGGAACCTTCCTATAAGCCCATCACCAATCAAAGCTGCAATCAATATAATTGTGGATGTAATTATCTTGGTTCTACTCAAAAGGATATAGAATAGCAAGACAACCAAAGCTACCACTATTCCATATATGTATCTATTGGCCGGAACCGCAGTCTGTCCTGTCATTAAAGCCTGGAGTATATTGGCATGAATCTCAACGCCGTACATCTGCTTACCATGTTGTATAGCCGCATTGAAAGAGTCACCCATTCCCGGAGCATAAGCTCCCACATAACATATGGAATTCTTGAAAGCTCTGGAATCAATCTTGCCGTCTAACACATCTGCCATAGAAATAACCGAATAAGAACCACTATTTCCTGTATATTTAAAATAGAATATTCCACTGGATGTGGTTTTCGGCTTTACAACTTCAGTTCCTGAGCTTTTAGCATATTTCTTCCACACTGCCATATCCAAGGAATCAATTGTTTCTCCTTGATAATTTGCTTCTACACCTGATGTTCTTATAAATTGATCCTTGTCAATATATGTATTAACAAATCCATAATCCGATGCAGACTTAAGAGCATCATATGGATATTCAACCATGGCAACATTCTGAGAATCCACATTCAAAGAACCATCTGATCCAACTGTCAATTTATCTCTATAGACTACATTGACTCCTGTAACCACATTACCGTATTTCTCACAAGCCTCGGCAAATGCATTGTCCTTTTCCTCATCTTCCTCTGTCACATATAACATATCAAATGCAATTACAGCAGGAGCATTTTCCAAATCCTTGTCTAAGACCTCCACCAATGAAGCTGGAATCTCCCTGGTCCACGCAGAAGGATCACCAAAACGAGCAATGGTAGCCTCGTCGATTGCTATTATTTTAATATTGTCATTTGGGATTGACTTTCTCTGATAAAGAGAATCTGACACTAGCTTGTCAAATGAATACAAAAAGCCACTGAAAGTCAATAAAATAGATAATAATACAGCCGCAACTGCGCCAATTATTAGACGTGTCCGCTCTTTCATAACTCTTCCTCTTAATAAAAACCCACAATACACTACAAACTAGATAAGCAGTTATATAATCTATATCTACTCATCCTATAGAAACCGCCTCTATCTTGAGCTTATTATATCTTATTTATATAATTTCTGCATCATCATTTTATTATTGTCAATTTATCACTATATAGCTTTTGGCTTGAGTTTCACCACACTTCTTGATATTATATATGTTGGCTTTCGGATAGAATAATTTTTTATCCAAGTAAATATTTCAATAGAATTTCCGAAGGAGAACAAAATGAAAAACTGTATAGTCGCTCAATCTGGTGGACCAACTGTTGCAATCAATGCAAGTCTGGCTGGTGTTTTGGATGAGGCAAGCCAAAATTATGATAATGTCTACGGATCATTAAACGGAATCCTGGGCATATTAAATGACAATATAATTAATCTCTCTGATAAGATGAAGGAAGTATCAGACTTCGTACAGCTCTTGAAGATTACACCTGCCATGTATCTAGGTTCTTGCAGATATAAACTTCCAAAGGCAGATATTGATCCAGATGTATATGAGAAGATTTTCAAATATTTCCAGGATCATGATATAACAGGCTTCTACTATATCGGCGGAAATGATTCTATGGATACTGTACTCCAGTTATCTAAATACGCTTCCGCTCACAATATCGATGTGACAATCATGGGCGTGCCAAAAACAATAGATAACGATTTATGCCACACAGATCACACTCCTGGTTTTGGTTCAGCGGCTAAGTATATTGCCACTGCCATGCGAGAAATCGCTTATGACACTTCTATCTATCCATTGGAAAGTGTAACAATCGTAGAGATAATGGGAAGAGACGCAGGATGGCTTACAGCTGCTGCAGCTCTTGCTACTACACCTTATGGACTTGGTCCTGACATGATATATCTGCCGGAAGTTGCATTTGACAAAGAAGCATTTATTAATGATGTAAAGAACACCTTGTCACATAAGCACAATGTTCTTATTGCTATTTCAGAAGGAATAAGAGATGCTGATGGCAAATATGTATCAGCCTCATCATCTACAGTTGATTCTTTCGGTCATTCACAGTTAAGTGGTGCAGGAAAGACCCTTGAATACCTGGTATCAGATAAACTTGGCATCAAAGTTCGCTCAATAGAAATCAATTTACCTCAGAGATGTGCAGCTCATATTGCATCTGCAACTGATTTAAATGAATCTATGGAGCTTGGTCGCACCGCTGTACGCAAAGCGATAAATGGTACTACAGGAGAAATGGCAATTCTAACAAGAACTAATAACGCACCATATACTGTAGTATATGATTCTGCTGATATTTCACAGATTGCAAATGAAGTGAAAAGCGTGCCAAGAAATTATATTAATGAACCAGGCAATAATGTAACACAGGAAATGATTGACTACCTGTCTCCTCTCATTGTAGGTGAATCAGAAGTAGAATATGATCATGGTCTTCCTAAGTACCTGACTTTAGAGCACTTATACAAATAAATTATAGATATAAAAACAAAAAGAACTGAGTAGTAGATGAAATCGTCTAAGAGATAATAATCATTTACTACTCAGTTTTTATATCTTTTTTAATTAGTTTTATATACTGCATTCAGTATATCTGTAACTTTATCCTTATCATTAGAATAAATCTCCCACATATATAGGCAATGATTATGTATTGCATAAGCGGTGGTTCTTGTTTCAGTCTTAATACATTCAATCTCGCCAATAGAAGAATTTACAGTGAAACATTCATCACCTTTTTCAGTCATTCCCATTGGATTGATTCTAGTATAATCCTCATCTCCATAAAATGCTTTAACTGTCAATACACATTTAATACCTTCAGATTCCATTAATGGCGAAATCATTTCCAAATAACTATCATCAGCCCAGAATAAATATGGTTTTGATACATCTTTTTGCATACTAATCATCAACAAATCACCGCCAAATAAATTCTGAACTTCTGATAAATCATCTATCAAAGCGGCATGTGCCCCCAACAGGTCATACTCTAAATAATTATATTCCATCTTATGTTTTGTAGGGTATGACTGAATCTGCTGAATTTGTTCGTCTGATAAATCAATAGATTCAATTGTAATTGACAAATCACCATTTGTTTGACTATTAATAGATTCAACATCATCATAACTATCATATACGCGCATAAGCCCTATTATTACCAGAATCATACAAATAACTACTAAAGCAATTAATATAAATCTTTTTTTCATACCCCTCTCCTTTCATAGATGTACCAATACCTGATTTCATAATAACGCATAACAAAAAAAAATAATATCTTATAATAAAATAAAATAACTTTTTACAAAAATATTACCTCACATGAAATCTTCTCTTCAACTCATGATGAGCTGTTGAACCGCCCAGCATTATGGCGCCAATAGTCTGAATTAGCGTAAAGAAAATAGCTATTGCAGAAACCACAGGATGAGTAACCAAACCCATCTTAATAAATATTACCGGCAAAATGCATACCAGTAACAAACCTATCTGAAACACAAGATAACTCTGCCAATTTCTATAATTTGCAAGCATCAGCACAAGCAGAACCACATCAACCAATATAATTCCACTTGGCAAGATATAATTAAGAGACCAACCATGATATCCAATTAATATATCAATAGCTATAACCAATAACACAGCAAGAGCTACCCCTGTAAGGAATCTCACTCTATATCCTGCTCTGTCATTGAAGGATACATAAAGCATCCACATGGTATAGAGAATACATATCTCCACAATAAATCCCCACTTCATCTCATCAGAGAATAGGTAAAATCCAATGGCAGTTCCAATAGCTCCAAGGACACAGAAAAACATTAGAAGTCTGTACAAGAAATTCACCTTCTTCACTTCCATATACAGATCCGGATAAGTCATCTTCCCTTCAGAATCCCCCTCTAACACTCCATTACACAGAGGACAGTGTTCAGTTTTATCCATTATCTCTATTCCGCAGAAATTACATTTATTCATAGTACACCCCATTTGTTTCGATCTTTACATCCACTCCATCAGCAGCAATTTGTCTGAAGACTCTTCTCTGAATTGATACATCCTGCCATGCTGATGTATAAGTATATACCAGCGTATCCTTATATGACGTAATAGTTGCTTTGAGCATCTGCCCTTTTGAAAATGATAAAAATGAATAGAACATATCTATATAAGGCTCATAATCCTCTGACACCTTGATATTTCCAATATTGGTAATTGTAGTAGTATTGGCCAATGCAGTCTGGGTATATACCGCTTTCATGGCCAAATTCTTGATTGGCAACGGAATTGCTCTAGCAACAAAATATTGTTCATTTGACACATTATAGGAAAATATTTCTTCCAAGTGTTCCTTATTGATCTGACTCCTCAGGCTCTCATGTGTAATCTGACATATTTCATCAAAGCTATATTCATCTTTTTCCGGTATAAATTCAGCTGACACCATAGCGAAGAAGTTTTTGGTGGTAATAGAATCAAAATAAGGTCGCAAATTCACCGGCACCGCTACACGAATAGGCTTCTTCTTGGTAATATGTCTGTAATTTTCCTGATAAGTAGCCCATATAAATGTAGCAATGAGATATTCATTAATACTGAGGCCTCTAGCTTTGCTCACATCCTTCAATTGTTGTATATTCATATACCCATGAATAACACCAAAACCATTATAAGGAATAGGCTCTCCCTTTATGAGAAATGCCTTCTGAAATTTATAAGATGCCTTGGCTCTCTTCTTATAATTTTTGATAAAGGAATCCTCTCTATTGAGAGAAGTCTCCTTGCTAAGTTTATCTCCTAATCTCTCTCTAAGTTCAGGATGAGCAAGTCTCAAATATTGATATACCAGTTCTTTGAGAAATGATATTCCTCCCATTCCATCTGTAAGAGCATGAAACACTTCCAGGTTAATTCTATTTTTAAAATAAGTCACTCTGAAAAGATAACTATTATTCTTGGTCTCATGTATAAGTCGGCATGGAAATGTATCCTCCTCATGCACTCGCGGAGCCTTCTTACCATTTTCTTCAAAATAAAACCAGAAGATACCTGCTCGAAGACGCAGATTGAATCCCGGTATTTTAGGAGTTACAATATCCACTGCCTCCTGCAATAAATCCTTATTAATCTCTTCCTTCAACACGCAACTAATACGATATGTATTGGTCATGCTCTCCCCTGCAATGACAGGGAAAATATTTGCCGTATTATCTAATTTATCCCAATGGATATATCCACCAGCCATAACAATCTCCCATTTATCTTATAATAGAAAAACCTCCCGGAAAATGCTTCCGAGAGGTCGATTCATTTTCTATTAAATTATATCTTATAAGAAGATGTACTTCAATACAAATAAGATTGCAAGAATATACATAAGTGGATGTACCTTCTTAGCCTTGCCAACAAGTACATTGATGCATACATAAGAAATAACACCAACTGAGATACCCTCTGAGATGCTGTACATAAGTGGCATAGCAATCAGGCAAAGGTATGCTGGAATTGACTCAGCAGGATCCTTGAAGTCAATATCTACAACAGCTGAAATCATCATAAATCCTACAAAGATAAGAGCTGATGCTGTAGCATATGAAGGGATTGTTGTAAATAATGGTGCAAAGATTACAGCCAATAAGAATAACAAACCTGTAACTACAGAAGCAAGACCTGTTCTAGCTCCCTCAGATACACCTGCAGAAGACTCTACAAATGTAGTTGTTGTAGATGTACCAAAGATAGCACCTACTGAAGTAGCGATAGCATCTGCAAGAAGTGCTGGCTTAATTCTTGGAAGCTTACCTTCCTCATCAAGCATGTCAGCCTTGGTTGCAACACCGATAAGTGTTCCAATTGTATCAAACATATCTACAAATAAGAACGCAAACATAATAACTGCAAAATCAAGCGGATTAATAGCTGAAACAGCCTCAGCGCTGAAGCACTGTCCAAAGATTGAGCCAAATGACTTAAAGTCTAAACTAACAATCTGTGATGGAATCAATGAATAGAATCCAGCATCTGGATCTGGAACATAAATTCCACAAAGCTGGCAAATAATACCAAGTACCCAAGCAGCAATAATTCCAATAAGGAAGCTACCCTTTACATTCTTCACATGTAATACTGCAATAATAACAAGACCAATTACGCAAAGAAGTGCTGTGATTCCCTCTGAGCTGAAGTTCTCTGTAAAGTTGATAACTGTAACCTTTGTTGACTCACTAGCTACAACAAGGTGGCTGTTCTGAAGTCCGATAAATGCAACAAACAAACCAATACCAACTGATACACCCTTCTTCAACTGTGCTGGAATTGCATTGAAAATAGCTTCACGAACATTTGTCAAAGATAAAATGATGAAAATAATACCTTCTACAAATACTGCAAGTAAAGCAAACTGCCATGAATATCCCATACTTCCGCATACTGTATATGCGAAATATGCATTAAGTCCAAGACCTGGAGCAAGAGCAAATGGGTAATTAGCAAGAAGTGCCATACACATTGTACCAACAAATGCTGCTAATGCAGTTGCAATAACAATTGCCTGTGAATCCATACCTGAAGCAGACAGGATGGATGGGTTAACTGCAAGAATGTATGCCATTGTCATGAATGTTGTCAATCCACCAATGACTTCTGTCTTTACAGTTGTGTTGCTTTGATTGAGTTTAAATACTTTTTCTAACATTTTTTCCTCCTATAACTCCGCAATATCTCTTCAAACAAATTGTGAGATACCGTCCCGTTTCACGGGATAATACACAACATTGAAATTATAAAAAAAAGCTATTGATATTTCAATAGCTTTTCAAAAAAGATATACATTTTATTTAAATGATAAATTTACAAGGTAACTGCAACACTCCCGTTGCAGTTACTCTGACAAAGAATTTAGTGTTGCAGTTAGTTTGACAGAAAGGAAAATAAGTTATGAATAATCAACTAAAAGAAATCCTTATCGCATCAATAGATATG
>JAFUXA010000010.1 GCA_017470985.1 Lachnospiraceae bacterium | reverse complement strand
GAGCATTTCACGCAGACCTCCCTAGGTACCACACGTTTCTTCCTCTCCATCCATCTGCCTCATTTATCATGCATGATTCCGTGTAGTTATTGGGCTTCGACTTGCTATGCAGCCTTACCCTCATGCATAACCTCATATGAGATTTCTGTACGTCAGACCAGAGATTTGCCCGTGGGTTAGTATGTTCCCCACATCCAGCTTCCTTCAGATTCCGCCTCGCGACGGACACCCTTGCTTTCGGCTATATCCTTCCCACTACCGGGCGGATTCGGGACTTTAACCCGTTAGAAACGTGCGCCGCTAGGCGCACATAGAAAAAGCCAGCGTCTGGTACACGCTGGCTTTTCGGTTGTTCATACGAACATATTATTGCTTTTTTGCCTACTCAAAGTATAGCACGCATTTGAAATTTATCAAATGTTTGTATACTATTTTGTTATTTGATTTCTTAATTGACTGGATAGCCATATATTTCCTGCATTTGTGCATAGGTAATATTAGTTACAGTACACTCCCCTCGTCCATCAGTATCTTCAAGTACCCATTTAAGAAATGCACCGTGGTCTTCTAATGATACAGGTCCGCCTGTTGGTAATGTCATTCCGTTGTAATAAACTTTGCCTGTGGCTGTATCTACATAACATCCACACCCCTTATCCGTTGTCTTCTCTACAAGAAGAGATGAGTCATATCCTGTACCAGAGGTACCAATTGGAGGTGCATCAAAATCTGGTCCATAGTTACTAAAATCATCATAATATTTTTGGTATGTATTCCAAGCTGCCTTCTGTCTCTCATCTAAAGATGCTGTGATTACATAGGAACCATCCTTTGTTACAAATCCATCATCTGTGTAATGGTCAATGTCTGCTTCAGTATAACCACCATAAACCGTATCTGGTTCGTCTTCTGCTTCACCAAACTTATTCATGGAATCTTCGTTGGCTAATGCCTCATCAATTACCAACTCATTCGAAGTTTGTACTTCTTCTTCAGGTTTAGTTTTGTTATTCTTTATAACCACAGCTGTAACTACGCCAGCTACTACAAGGCAAGCTACAACGATTCCTATAATCACTTTCTTTTTCATATTTCCCATTAACTCCTTAGATATAAACGAATATTCCCTGTCAGTATAACATTTTTGTCTAATACTGTATAACAGTATTTAGTTGTTCTGACTGAACATTACTTGCAACAGCCAATAGCAAATCTCCATCATTCATATCACGGATGTTCATGACATAGATACCATGATATAGACAAAGGAGGAGGCTGTTCTTAAAAAAATCTATCAGAAAAAGTGCTGATGCACGGTACAACAAATATGCTGAAATAAGAGTAAGTTCCTTGATTCGAAGTATAAAAGCCCAGTACTTTGGGCTAGGTTACTAAGAGGTATTGCCATGGATACAGCACTACTTAATTTGTGGGTAACCGCTTCAGCTCTCTTCTTTTATTCATGCGGAAGATGGGACTTGAAGGCTGGGGAACCCCGTAAACACTATAAAAACGTAGGTTTGCGACACCAGTAAAACGGGGAAAACGTGAGCGTAAACGAAAATCAAAGAAATGGGCTACAGGCTTGGTAACGCTGAATTTTCTAGCTATATTACAGTATGAAAAGAGGCGTCAATTCTATTCGAATTGACGCCTCTTACCATTTCATAAATTATACTTACTCAGTTGGTTTCTCATCGTCCTGGGTTCTATTATCGCTTTCTTCAACACCCTGTGCTTTTTTACCATAAAACAAAACAAAGCATAAACTTCCAATACCAGAAACAAACAAAGTTACACTTGCAATATTTCTATTTAAAATTAAACAAACAAATCCTAAGCCTATTAATAATATAGTTATTATAAATCCAAAAATTTGTAATCTCTTTTTTAAATCAATGCTAGCATTTACATAATTGATTTGGCTTTGATTTAGTGCACAATCACTATCAACCATCTTTTTTTCCATTTCATGTCGATGGTTCATCTCACTAACCGCCATATTAGTTATCACATCAACAACTCCAGGTAGTTCACTATATTTTTTTAATGTCTCAGGTGAAGGTAATGGACCACTATGAACTTCTCTTTTAATGACGCCAATAATTCTTTTCTTCGCGTCATCATCAATACCTTCTTCTTGCAAAATATCTACAATTTCTGCTTCTTGTATTGTTTCAAGTTCTAAATTATCTTCCTCAGAATTCAAGTCGTTCTGAATATCTTCTAATTGATTCATTAATATTTTTTCCTACCTTTATCCAATCACTTGCAATAGCTTCTAAATCAGTTCTATACATACGCTTTTGCATTTTTTTTGTTCTTAAAGATACTTCAAATAAAATCTTTCTCTCATTTTCCAACGAATACGCTTTGGGAAGATCATATGGCAAATCATCAACTTTCACCATTACATAGTGCGCTTTATCTAAAATCTTTTTTTTAGGATACGAAGCATACCATAAAGATTCATTATCATTAGCATTCCATTTATTTTGATAAATATGATTTATTTCATTTTTCTCAATTAAAGATGTTCTCTCGTTCATCGATATACACCTCCTAAAACATAAAATCATCAAGTATTTGGTATAACATTTTAGCATATATTATAGTATCTATCAATATATTGCCTACATATGATTCTAACGTTTTTAATATAATATCAGTTCAATAAAAGGTCATTACTACCAATTGTACTCTAAAAAAAGAACATTTTGAAATCTTTACACGCAAAAGTTATTTATATCATGTATTGATTATCTTCAAAACTATATTATTCTTTCTATTTTTATTATATTTTTTATTAATCCATATGTCTATAAAAATTATTTAACCACTGATATCTCTCCACCTTCTCCTCCGCACTAGCCAATCTCTTGCTAACCCCATCCACACAAATCGGCACACACATATCAAAGATTCGGTCATAGATTCTCTGGTAAGACATATCATCACAAGCTCGTAATTCCTTCATTTCGCGCAGTGATAAGTTTGTGGTTACAATTAAGTGGCTTACCTGATTCCCATCGTCTATTGACCGCGTTAAAGACATTCTGCAAGGCAAACTCACTACGTCTCTCCGCTCCTAAATCATCCAAAATCAGGAGGTCATACTGAGACAATGATTTCATATACTCCTCTGAATCAAAGACTGATATATTACTGATTTCTGCAAAGTCCTTCATCAGAACTCGCTTGCCCTGATCAAGCAAGGCATTAGCTATGCATGCGGCCATATATGTCTTTCCAGAACCAACTCCACCAAAGAGAATTAATCCTGTTCTGGTGCGCTTCATTTAATCCTCGTTATGTACATAATCTTTATCTATGATAGGATTGCTTCCATCTATTATTATGTAATGCGGAAGATGGGACTTGAATGTTGTTCCTTATAAAAAATATTGAAAATGAAGGGTTTGAGTGGCGTCGTCATTACAGGTCTCACTTTAGGTCTCACTTTCGCTTATAAATTGATGTCCTGTCTTTGAATATGCTTTCCATCCTGTCTGATGATATCCATCTTACTTTTGGTTTGAAAGACTATTTTTGATAATATCTTACTTTTCACTTATAGGTTATGCAAATAATAATTTGCTATAACATCAATTCTATTATGTCCTAGTTGACGAGATGCATATAACATAGCTCTTTTGTCGTAAACAATCCCAGCTTTATCTTTTCTACAAATATATCTTTCACTTTTAGGAATATCATCTATATCTCGAGCATATAGCTTATAACACCGACAAGCATATAATGAGCGATAATAATGTTCATCAAAACCATTATGAATGTGTTCAAAAACTTTTCCTTCTTTTGCTCTACGCATTATATTGACAACATTTTCAATTTCTTTATTACTTCCAACTACATCTGCAAATCTTGTTTTACCGCCTTTACCTTGCGCTACATATATTTTATATTTCCCATCTTCATATGCTAAATCGCAACCATGTAATTGTTCTAATTCATGCCTTCGTAATCCTGTAGCACTAACAAAGTCAATCAATTCTTTATTGGCCACCTCTGAAAAATGAGCATCTCTTTGCACTGTATATCTAGATCGCTTTATTGCTGCTCTTTCCCTTCTTGGTGCTGTATAATCAATATCCATAGTGCTAATCTTAAAGGCCTTTGCAATAGCATTCAAAGCCGTCACAATAGATGACGCTGATAATTCTCTTTCCTCTAAGCTCTTTAAATATATTGGAATAGAATCCCTAGCATCATCAATATCCCTTATTTTGTTTTGCGATAACCAATCTGCAAAATGATTACATTGACTAACATATGTCCGAAAGGTTTGATTACTATGAATATATTTTGTTGAATTATGTTCATCTTTTAATTCATGCTTTGAATGACCTTTACCCTTCATATATGCATTATATAAATTATCACGCATATATTTTCTTGGCTTTATCGCACCTTTTTTTCTTGCCATAAATTCTCTCCTCTGTTTTAAATATTTGATAGTATGTTAAGTTATTTCCCTCTCTCGTTATTAACGAGCGGTACTACTTGGACTCCTTTCCTACTCAATTCGGCCATCAAGGATGAGTCTCTTTTGTCCTCTGGTTTGAATGTAACTTTACATCTCTGCAATCACAAAATACATCACTTCCCAGGGCAACGCATTCAATGTTAAGTTATTAGATTGTTATTATTTCTATTACTATTTTTCCCTCCTTTCATATTTGTTTCATCTTTGCTTTTAAGTTAAAGCATAACTATTTACATTTTTAAATATGTTCGTTTGTTTTTTTAATATTCACTTATTGCAGGGTTGTATTTACTAAACTATAATGATGCGTGATGTTGTCAGATATACAAGTTCTTCTGAATCCGCACTCATAACAATTCTTTGGCATTTTCATATCTTTAATTCCGATCATCTGTCTGCTCCTTTCCAAGTCTAAAACCTAATAAATACCATCCAACGCAAAGTATAAACACACATATGTTGGGTACATCAAAATTCCACATTTTTCTTACCTCCTATGATCTTGGTTTGTGAAATCCACTACGGATTCGCTCTTTGTTAGCATAATTCTTAAAATTATCTAACTCTGCATTTGTGTACCATGCAGACTTTAAGCAATAGCGAACTTCTTCATGACTCTTTGCGTCGATAAACGACAATTGGTACTCTTCGCCACTAACTTCTGTTACAATAGCGATGAGTCCTCCAGTTCTAAACTTATCACCTATGTGATATTTTGAATCAGAGCTCCTCATTGCTTCGTATCCATTGGGTGTTATTCTCATTATTATTACCTCCTTTATTAATGATATTTTTATCTGTAATTAAATATGTAAGATAAAAAATAAATATACTGTTAATATGAAAAAATGTATGAATGTTTTGGAGTCTAATTGAACAAAAAAAGAACCACTCTTTCTCAAATGAGATTAAGTGGTTCTGTGAGTTAATTAGAAATTATACATCTTTAGAAATTATACATTTTTCGATTGTATTCATTACACGCTCATACATGTCATTATCAATCACACAACCGCCATCGCAACCTCTGTCATTTTTCATATGATTAGTACACATAGCGCATCTAATGCCTTCGCTTAATCCGTTTGTGTTAATGATTACACAATCTTCATTAGATTGTTGTTCCATGGTTTTGATTGCAACTTTAAGCGCATCTTTGGTTTTGTGATGAGACTTACAATCTGATTCCCAGATTGATAATTCAATTTTTAACTGTTTGAGTGCTTCTTCTTGAGTTATCTCTTCATTTCTTGCCATTTCTTATCTCCTTTTCTTTAATCAACTGTGATGTTTAAAACACCATATTCGTCAAGTCCTAGATAACGAATATCTTCTTTAGTTGCGTATTCCCAATCAATATGATGTCCATCACTTTCGTGGCATACCATCATGATTTCAGCATCCTCAGGCAGTTCTTTTAATCTATTAATTAAATCGCCTACTGTTGCTCTTTTTTCTTTATCAATGTTGCTCATTCTTTATTACCTCCTTTATAATGACTAAATTTTTATTTCATTATTAAATATGTAAGATAAAAAAAAGAACTATAGGAATAAACCTATAGTTCTGATATTTTTATATAAAAGGAATGGGTATATTCTGTTGTAAAACTTTATTATTCACCAACAATTCTACCATACATTACATCATAATTATGAACCATTTCAGAAGTTCCAGGGACATAAACATATACTTGTGAAGCGTATGATGAGGCATTGGTTCCAGAGGTGTAAACATAATCATATCCATCTGGAGTAGTTCCTCTTTCATCTGGGAAATCAATCGGACTGTAATCATATACAGGCTGTCCATTCTTTACCCCAATGAAATGTTCTGCATCTGGAGGAATATATCCCAGCATATTTAACGCCTTCAACTCAGCCTGTGAGTATTTTTCACAATCTGGTCTTGTATCTTCTGCAGGAGCAGGTGCAGCTTCTGGAGTTGGAGCTACCTGCGAAGAAGAATTATTATTTGAAGGAGCGGAATTGTTTGAAGTAGAGTTATTGTTTGAAACAGTAGTCTTCTTCTCATTGTTGTTTGTATTAGAAGCAACCTTTGTTTCATTGGAATTTTCTTCCAAAGCAACCTTATCTTCTTCCTTTACTTCTTCGGTCTTCTTAGTTTCCTCAGTCTTTTTAGTATCTTCTGTCTTTTTCTTAGCTTCAGCATCAGCCTTTTCTTTGGCTTCCTTTTCTGCAGCCTGTTCAGCTTCAATTCTTAATTGTTCATTGTGATTATGAACAACAACACCTGTTGTAACACCTCCAACAGCAACAGCTGCTGTAGTAATAATAACCGCAATTTTGTGTGCAATGATAAAATTTTTAATGCCCATAACGATACCTCCTTTTTTCTCTTTTGTAATTATACTATTTATTTCTCGAAATGGAAATCATTTATTTGGTTACATAATATATAGGTGACAAAAATCAAAAAATGTTAAAGCGATTATGATTTTTTTTAAACTTACATATTTTCGGCAAGGAGTTTAGATTCTTTGATATTCACTTATATATAGATTTATCCGTTTATTCATACATAAATGTAATGAATAAACGGATAGTTCTAATCAAAAATATGGCTTTCTTCACAAGTTGCTTTTATAAAGCCTTGATTATTATCATTATCAAATGATACGCCATATTCTTTAAATTCTTTTGGAATATCTTCTATAGATTTTATCTTATTAGATTCTTTCTTTTTAACAATGTTACACACCTCTAATATTGGCTGTAACATTAGATGTTCAACTTGTTCTCTTGCAGCACCTTCTAATTGTTGCGCAACATTGGCAAAAGAGCCTTTTACATTTTGATGAATACTATATTCCAAAAAATCTCGTGTAGAGTTTAAATATCCTTTATTTAACAATACAGAGAAGCTCTCTTCTTTTAAAGAAATAATTATAGGGAATCTTCTATAGCTTTGGTCTTTATTTTCAGCTATCCTTTGATTTCCATTTTTATCTGTATATTCTCCTGAAATACCATCTAAGAAAACTTGATAATCCTCTATTCCATTTATTATATTAATAGGATTAACTAGTTTTACTGAACTATACTTTACATTATGTTTTGCACCTGTTGGATGCGTATCAAAAATATCAAATACTTCTCCTCGTCCAAATCTGGTAATTAAATCGATAGACCTAAAATCATTCCAAATAACAACTGGTTGTCCATCATAACCATCGAATGTCGTGTTTTGACCACCGATTTCAAAGAAACAATCATCAACATCTGGAAACAAAGCTTTAGCCAATGCCTTACACATGGTATTTTTCCCTACACCTCCTTTACCATTAACATAGATATTAATTCTATACGATGGCATGTCTGCTATTTCTGAAAGATACTTTCCTCGACATTTATCTAAAAAATTCATATCCTTTAAATATGCTTCTTTATTTTCTTTAATTAATTCTTTTATTGATAAGCCATTATAACAAACAGCATTTCTATAGTATTCTTTTTCTGATTTACTACCATATTTTTCACGTTTTTTCTTTAACTCATCAAGTCTAGCACGCCAATCAAAGTTTGCTATAACTTTCGAATCATCATAACGATATTTCCCTGCTTTTTGTTCTTTTTCGCTCTCATGAGTTAGATACTGAATACAATCTAAAAATGATTGTCTTCCTTTTGGCAATTCTACATATTGCATAGATATTCCAAACCATTTTGCAATTGTTTCAATTTGCATATTTCTATCAAAGCGTAAGACAATATGCCAATGTGGCGCCTTTTTATTTCCAGCTATCTTATAATGATTCTTCTTTATATAATTTTCTAATTTTATTTTATTCTTCTTTTTAGGCAGTTTTTCCCATTCATCTTTTAATGATTCTAGTTCTGATACTTCATCTTCTTCTGTATAGAAATCACTATCATGAAGAATATAACCAAATTCTTTAATCAATTTATAACTTGCCAATACTTCTTCTATTGTATTTCTATCTAACAACCTTTCCCCTGTAATAGGATGTTTTATGTATTGTACTATATTAAAAACTTTTGCCATAATATTACCTCCATTTTGTACCAAATGTTCCTTATGTACTTCACACATAACACAAGCCCCTTGTTATGCGTGAAGTAGCATTAATTAGAGGTTTGTATCATAAAAAGTACCAGGTGTACCTTTGTTTTTTATTATTTGTAATTAAATATCGCGTACCTATAAAACAAACAAAACATTTGTCTGTTTTATGAGCACACCATATTTAACTCCGAAAGGAGTTACTAATATGACAAAAGAACTTTTATTAACTAATTTACAATTAGAAAAAAATATTATTAAGAAAAAATTAATGTATGGTATTATTACCTCAGACGATGCCACGAATCAACTTACGATGGTAAATAAAGAAGAAAGGAAATTAAAAGAGCAACTTGTATTAGAAAAGCATGTTAACAAAAATGGTTCACCTAGGAAAATCAAATATCAAGAAAGCAAAGATCTTTGGGTAACTATAATGGCTGATAAAAAAAAGATATATAGCAAAACCAGAAATGGCTTGATTGATAAATTGTTCATTTACTATGATTTAAATATTCAAAGCAAAACTATAAAAACAATTTTTACTCAAGCATTAGATGAAAAAGCCAAAACAGAAAATGTGAATCCTAAAACTATTGATAGATACAATTATTTCTTCAACAGATTTATTGATGATGAATTTGCATGTCGTAATATAACAGAAATAACCAAAGCTGATTTAAAAGCATATACACAAAATATGGTTAATAAACTCCATCCAAAGAAAAAAGCATTTTTAGGATACAAAAGTTTATTAAATCTCATATTTACATATGCTATTGAATATGAATTGATAACTTCAAATCCTGTTATAAGTATAAAGAATAGTATTTATCTAAAATCATGTGACACTCAAAAAAATGTTTCAGAAGACAAAATATTGTCTTTAAATGAAATTGAAACTATAAAGAGTGAAATATATAGGCGCATGTCATTAAAACGCTATAATGGCTATTTTATAAATGGTTTTGCCATTTTACTATCAATTGAGACAGGTATGCGCGTAGGAGAGCTGTGTTCACTAAAGTGGAGTGATATTCATGACAACTACATACATATTCACTCTCAACAGTTATCCCGAAAAATACAAGGCGGAAAAGAATATTATCTTGTCAATTGGACAAAAAACGAAAAAGGCATATCAAACGGTGGTCGACGTTTTCCGTTAACTAATGCAATTAAACATATATTATCTGAATTAAAATCTATTCAAGATGCAAAACATATTACTTCAGATTTTATATTATGCCATGAAAACGGTGAATGGATTAAATCAGACGCATATCAAACATGCTTAAGAAGATTGATGAGAAGTTTAGGATTGCCTGTTACGAATAACCATACCTTTAGAATGAGTTTAAACAGCAATATATTCATTCCTAACGGCATCCCTGAAACTACTAGAGCTCTTTTACTGGGACACTCTGTAGAAACCAATTTAAAATATTATAGCTATGCTCCTATAGATGCTGAAGAAGAAATACTTAACATCTTAAATGCAAGCTCTGATAATAATAATTTGGTCTCACCTAGGTCTCACCAAAAAATAACAAACATAGCTGATTACAACAAAAAGAAAAAAGCCTCAGACTGCTATCTGAAAGGCTTTTAACAAAAACTCTATAATGCGGAAGATGGGACTTGAACCCACACGTTCGCAATGAACACAAGATCCTTAGTCTTGCTCGTCTGCCAGTTCCGACACTTCCGCATGTCTTTCGACGACCGTTATATAATAGCAAAACGAGTATGTTATTGTCAACAACTTTTTGCAAAGTTTTCGAAAAGATTTTTAGATTTTTTAAATATTATTTAAAACCCTTCTCATATCCTCCGGAATATCCGCTTTTATAATCAATTTCTCACCAGTTATAGGATGCATAAATTGCAACTCACCTGCATGTAATGCTTGCCTATCCATAATAGAATTTTTTGGATTATATATCTCATCTCCTATTAAAGGATGACCAATATAAGACATATGTACTCTGATCTGATGCGTCCTACCGGTTTCAAGTTTTAATCGAACCAAAGCCAGATCACCAACTCTATCTATAACTTCATAATGAGTAACTGCAGGTTGCCCTTTTTCAAAGTCAACTCCACGGGCAATCCCTCTGATTCCACTATTTAAGCCTCGCCCATCTTCTGCCATTTTTACGGCATCAATTTCATCCACCCTCCCAATTGGCGCATCGATTATCCCAGAATCAGTCAGTCTATTGTCTGCGGTCTCCTCAACTATAGCATAGTATGTGCGACGAATATCTCTACACTTCATTTCATTATATAAAATAGCTGCGCTAACCATATGCTTGGCCACTATTGTCAGGCCTGTCGTATCGCGATCAAGTCTGTTAATACATCTATATACAAACTTATAATTCTCATTACGATTCTTAAAATAATAAGCCAAAGCATTGGCCAGAGAATTGTCCTGGTGCATTCTAGATGGATGAATAGGCATATTTGCAGGTTTGTTAATGACAATAATATCCTCATCCTCATAGACTACATCTATAGGTATATCCACGGGAACCACATCTGTAGGTTCCTCCATCTCAGGAATATCAACTTCTATATAATCCCCCTGATGTATCATTTCATTCATATGAACCGACTTGTCATTGAGTGAAATAGAATCCTCCTGTCCCCGTAAAGCGGTGAGATTCTTTTCTGAATAACCCATCAGTTTTAGGAACCCAGAAATCTTCATTCCATCATATTCAGTTGTTATATCATAATGTATTCTTCTCATATTATTGACTCCCAGATATCTTTTTCCATAATATAACAAGGCTCGTCTCACGACGAGCCTTGTTAAGGAGAATTTGGAAGTTAACTATAAAAAAGTTTTTACTAATATACTATTTTGTTAACTGCGAATCGTTTATAGAATCATTTGTTCTATCCGGTTCTCATAAGTTGATTCTATAATAACAATTAGACTAGGACAAAATTAGGACAAATATAAAATTTTTTCAAAAAAATTACAAAAAACTTTGAAAAACCTTCCAAATCCCTATAAAATCGCTGCTATTTCAGATATTCAACCACCTTTTTCACATCTAATGGTTTCGCCACATGACCATTCATTCCACTTTCAAATGCCAATTGCTTATCAATATCCATAGCATTAGATGACAATGCAACAATTGTAAGCTTCTGAATATCAGGTCTATCAATACCTCTTATTAAAGTTGTAGTTGTATAACCATCCATCTCTGGCATTACAATATCCATCAGAACCAAATCATAATAACCTTCCGCCTTTTCCTTGATAATATCAATTGCATCCGATCCAGAATTAACAGCTTCAACATGGAATCCAACCTCTGTCAAAACCTCTCTGGCCAGTTCTTCATTTAATTCATTGTCTTCCACAACCAAGATAGTCTTGCCGCTGGCAATTTCTTTAATTCCTTTTTGAATCTGCAATTCAAGTGAAGACATATTATTCTCAGTCTGTTCTTCGCGCTTAAATGCGAAATTAACCTGAGCAATAAATCCTTTTACATTTACCTCACCAGTAAGAGATCCACCAAATTTATTGAGCATCTCCTTTACACTGACAAGTTTCTCATCTGATGTAACTGCCTGTTTGAAATCAGCATCTTCTATACATACATCATTACTTCTTATAGAAAATTCATATGAAGCAAAATCCGCATTGGTAGATGCTGATTGTTTTAAAGTAAGGAGTACTGTAGATTCAGCATTGGTAATGCCAATTACATAATCAACAATCAAGCCCAACATCTTATCTGCTTCATCAGCATCCAAAAATACCATATTATTTAGCACAAATACATTGCTAACCAAATTGACTTTCTTGTCAGCATACTCCCCGTTTTTCTTCTCAACAAGTTGATCAATAATAAATTTTAAGTTCGTTAATTTCTGTTCTTTCATAAATCAATATCCCTCACAATTATAAGTTCACAAGTTCAAATTAATAATAACATATCCTGTATAAATGCAAAAGTATTTATGCACGAAGCATCAATTCTTTCTCAACGATTTCGCCGGCTCTCAAGTACACTCTTGGAACCCTCTTGCTGACAGCACAAGTAAGTTCATATGGAATAGTTCCCGCCAGCTCTGCCATATGTTCAATAGGATTTTGTGGACCAAATACTTCAATCTCAGCTCCCACATCAACACCGTACTTGTCTGTCAAATCTACCATACACATATCCATGCAGATTTTACCTCGTAATTCAACCGGCCCCTCTGATGACATAAGGCTGTATTTGTTGGATAGGCAACGGAAGAATCCGTCTGCATAACCATAAGGCAACACTCCCATACGGGTTTTCTTATCTGTCACATATATTCCACCATAACTTATATGCGTTCCAGGAGAATAGGTCTTGATGGTGCTAACAGTAGTTTTCAGGGCCATAACAGGTTTCAATCCCAACATCTGGGCAAATTCTCCGTAACCATATAGAAGCAATCCCGGTCTTACCATATCCAGATATGTTTCTGGAAATCTGGCCACAGCACCTGTATTGGCGCAATGTCTCAATTCAAATTTCACACCGCGCTTCTGCTCTACCTGCGCTATAACATCGGTAAATAATTTAAACTGATGCTTAGAATAATCATCACATTCATCACCGAATTCATCCGCCACTGCAAAGTGGGTAAATATACCTTCTGCATATAATCCCGGAAGACCACAGGCATGACAGATACCATCCACTCCTGTTTCAAAATAATCACCATCACAGAGATATCCAAGTCGGGACATTCCTGTATCTACTTTGATATGAATCTTCAAAGTCTCTCCCAGCTTGCTGGCTTCCTCAGAGTACTCTATAGCCTTGGCTTCACAGGTTACAGCCTGTGTAATATTATAATGAATCAGATTTGCCACCTGCTCCTTTGGAGTGTGTCCCAAAATCAAAATAGGCATATGAATATCATTTTCACGAAGCTCTATAGCTTCATCTATACTACTAACAGCCAGATAATCAGCTCCTAATTCCTCTAACAGACGACTAACCTGTACAGAACCATGTCCGTAAGCATCCGCCTTCACAACTCCCAAAAACTTTACGCCCTCACCAATGTGAGCTCTCAATTTCTTATAATTATATTCAAGGGCATCCAAATCAATCTCTGCCCATGTTCTACGAAGTGTAGATTGCATGTTACATGCCTCCTTTATGAACTATCTTCTATATTATATACCTATGAAATATGTATTCAAGAGGCAGCCTATTCATCCACAGGCAAACCAATCCTCCGTTTGGTCTCGCTCATCATGTCTCGCACAAATCCCTCGGTATCATCACGAAGCTTCTTCCAACTAATTACTTCTATAGAATATAAATCCACAGGAGCTTTCTCAAATACATCATGTGAAATATGAGACTTATTAACATTTCCCCGGAAATATATCTTGCCTATAGTTCCTTTGCTATCAGTGATTTCCATATTGTGAACCTCAACTGACACGCCTCCATCTATCTTCTCCCAGGTCATATAACCAGAAGCAGCATATGTCTCCCCTGTGTTGGTAAAATATTTGGTCTCAAAATCAATATAATTGGTAAACAGATAATCTCCATTTCTTGTAACATTAGAAATGACAGTCTCATCATCAGGCAATGTGGCCTCAAAATACATATTTCCCATGTTCGTGCCATCTAGCACCAGCTTGGCACTTTGAATTGTAGAACCTGGCTCAATGGCATCATCCAAATCAATCTCAATCCGTCTAATCTGACAGGCAGGATTAATATACACTACGGATACCACATCATGATCCGGCGCTTCAACTCCCAGAAGCTGCCATATGAAACCACCACTACCCTCAGGAATGGTCACCTTATATCCGATGCTAACCCAATTGTTTTCATCTACAATCTCATCCATCTTCTCAATAGAAATTTCTTTGGAAAGCTGTAAAATATTGCCCTTATTGGCATTGAACCATTCCTGATTAATATCTGAAGTAAACTCCGGAGCCTTGAAGAAGAGATTCATATCTGTGTCAAATGCATATGATAGATTATCAAGCATAGGCACCACCATGTAAGCCATCTCATCCTCTGCATACACCTGGGCATCTCCCACCTCTAAGAAAACCACATTCATATCAGCACTTGCGGCAAATTTCTTCTGTTCAAAGGATCTCTCCCCCTGCACATCCATATCCATGGAAAAACCCAAATCTCTCACATCATTTAACATAACTGTGCCATCGACGGTCACATCTGAGTTGAAATATTCCTGGCATAACTCCATAATATCCACATTGTAAAGCAGATAATCGGGATTATTCAAAGTCTCCAGGGCAAAACGTGTTGTAGCAGCCAGAATCATGAATCTAGGAGAAGAAACCAACCACACATAAGCCCCCATTAATATGGTAAATATTATTAATAATCCTGTTATAAATTTACGAAAAAATCTCAAAACCTTCATACTTAAAATATTAACAAAAAAACTCCAAAAATCAACGATGACTCTGATTTTTGGAGCTGTTACTTCTTATTATAAAACATTTGCAATTATGAGTACGGGCGGAGGGACTTGAACCCTCACGGTCTCCCACTAGAACCTAAATCTAGCGCGTCTGCCAATTCCGCCACGCCCGCTTATAAAAATTCCCTTCAAGGTTACAAGATTGTACCCCGAAGAGATAACTGTGTAATGATATATAATTTTACAAATGAGACACGGGGGATTTGAACCCCCGACAACCTGATTAAAAGTCAGGTGCTCTACCAACTGAGCTAGTATCCCATAATAAAAAAAAGAAGCTGGGCTAGCAGGATTCGAACCTGCGAATGCTGGAATCAAAATCCAGTGCCTTACCGCTTGGCGATAGCCCAACAACAATCTTTTGTTGCCTATCGCAACAAGGGTGGATAAAGGGATTCGAACCCTTGGCCTCCAGAGCCACAATCTGGCGCGCTAACCAACTGCGCTATACCCACCATAATGTGCTCGAAGGGATTCGAACCCCCGACCCACGGCTTAGAAGGCCGTTGCTCTATCCAGCTGAGCTACGAACACATAATCCAAAGTAGGTGTATGTACTCCTAACAAAGGAAAAAGCGGGTGATGGGAATCGAACCCACGTATTCAGCTTGGAAGGCTGATGTTCTACCATTGAACTACACCCGCATACCATTATTTAGTTTTTGAATCGGGGTGACAGGATTCGAACCTGCGACCCCCTGGTCCCAAACCAGGTGCTCTAGCCAAACTGAGCCACACCCCGTTCTTGCTTGCGTCTCATCCGCAACGCAAGTAATAGTATATGTTATCGACCTGCATATGTCAACACTTTTTTTTAGAAATTTTTTAATATTTTTTAAAGATATTTTTTCATCATCTGAAGGGCCTGTCCTCTATGAGAAATTCGGTTTTTTTGCTCCGGTGACATAGCTGCTGTAGAGCACCCAAATTCATCTACATAGAAGATTGGATCATAACCAAATCCATTTTCACCCATAGGCTCATATCCAATATAACCTTCAATTGTACCACGGCATACTTCACTTCTACCGTCAGGAAATACAACGGCCATTGCACATACAAATCTAGCTGTACGCTGCTCCTTCGGAACTCCATCTAATCTCTCAATCAAATTAGCATTCTTGATATCATAAGAAGTATCTTCACCCATATATCTGGCAGAATAGACTCCCGGCTCCTTGTTGAGATAATCAATCTCAAGTCCTGAATCATCAGCCATTACTATTGCATCTTTCAACTCATCATGTGAAGCACAATAATTCTGTACAGTACTGGCTTTGATAACAGCATTTTCCTCAAAGGTCTTGCCATCTTCTACAATATCTACATCTATGCCTGCCTGCTTCATAGACATAACTTCATATCCCATCTCAGAATATATAGCTCTGATTTCCTTCATCTTGCCTTCATTTCCTGTGGCAAATATTAATCGCTTCATTTCAACATCCTCCAATTATTCCTGATTATTATATATTTGTAATGCACTATTTATCACTTCACACAGACTCATGGCCGTCTTGTTCTGGTACTCATCATCACAGAGTTTATTTAACTCCTCCTGATTGCTCATGAATCCAACCTCCACAAGAGCCACCGGCATCTCAGCTGTTCTCACAATATAGATATCATCTCCTGCCACAAGACCTTTGCTTGTACTTCCAAGATTCCACAGCAAAGCATTAAGACACATTTCCGCAAATCCTTTGGACTGGCCAAATACATCTGACGCCCGATACATCACTTCCGTACCATTTATGGTAGACATACGCCCGCTGGCAGTAGAATTGTTATGTACGCTGATAAATAAATCCGCCCCAAGGGCATTGGCCAAAGCACTTCTGTTCTGCACTGGAATATACACATCTGATTTACGGGTATAAAACACTCCAATCCGCTTATCATTTAACATATATTCAGTCACATTCTGATTTACAAAATCATCCGCAGCATTTCCTTCTCCCATCTGTTCAAAGTAACCACGCATTTTCTCTGTAATAAGCAAATCTATATCTTTCTCATTTACGCCCTGACTTGAGGCACCTACATCCTTGCCGCCATGGCCTGCATCCACAACTACAATCTCATCATACACATCCTTTGGTGACAGGAAATTAATATAGATATATCTATCAATATTTTTCGCTTCCACCAAATATATGTCATCCAGCTCGATGGCCAGCTCGGCAGTAGATGCTGCCACACCATATCTGATATCTATAATATTGTCGCAGCTTCCTATTAGAGGGTAATCATAAATATAGGATTTATCCGCTCCCGGAATCCGAATATCAATCATGTGATTCACATAATCATTTACCACTTCTACATCTTTGACAGACACATCAGATGGCAGTTCCACTCTAAGCTGCGACATAAGATTCTCATTTCCAACCCTGGTTACAATATCCGTCTCCTGGCGCATGAGATCAATTATAGACTCCTGACCTGCAATTCTATTCTGATACTCCACCTGCTTCTGCAGTGCATATACATGCAGTTCAGGAAATCTCAGATATATATACATAAGAGCCAGAGCAAGAGTCACTAAAATTACAGTTGCCAATCTGTATATTTTCAACTTCATACTACTTAGACTCCTCTATTTTCTTTCCATAAGCCTTGAGGCATAAATTACCCTTGGCTGTATCTTCCACACTTTCCCAATCCAGACCATTACTGCTGATATAACCTGTCCCATCAGTTATATCTACATTTTTGGTGAATTCATTTCCCACATACTCTATAGCCATAGGATGGGTTGCACCAGGAGTTGTAAGCACTAATACAATGGCGAATCTGCCGCCTTTCTTCACAGTCTTAGGGCTGTCAAATGGTACTGTATAATAACCTGCATCCTCAAACTGCCCCGAGGCAACCTGAACCCTGTTGGCAAGGGATGACACACCATTATACTCAGGAACAAAATACATAGTATAAGAAGTATTCTTGTCCAAAGCATAAAATCCTGCGCTTGTAATATTTTCATCATCATCTGCTGTATAAATATTTGCCGCAGATATGTAATCTTTATTGTAGCCAACCTGTCCTACCCAACCGCAAAGATCAGATTGGTAAATGGTATCGTAATTATCCTTAGACTCTACTCCTACATAGGCCACCGCCTGATTGCCCACATTGGTATCATAGTAGGACACATAGAACACACCATTTTCACCAAAGCTTTCGCCCCAACTATTCTGACATATAAACGCTCCATCTCCAGGAACATTTTCATTGAAATTACTTCTGCTGTAATTATCATCCCAACCGATAATTACCACATCATGATTAGGCTTATCATTGCCATTATAATAATAAGAATTCGTAGACCTCTTATAATAATCAGATTTTGCAATATTATTCTGCGCCATAGAAGCATAAATAGAGGTAGAGACTCCACCATATTTATACACTGCCCACTTAATATCATCGATGTCATCCTGGGTATAATAATGGACCTCCTGCACATGATAATTTACATCATCATTTTCCTCATTTGCGGGACCTTTCCAGGACAACAAATAAGCCACAGCCATTGTGTAATCACCGCCAAGAGATGAATCAATTCTATAATTATTATCTTTTATCATCTTGTTTACGCTGAATAAATTCTCCGATTCCGGCATGAGACTGGATTCCAAAGCACCGATTGCAGCCTGCGCCCAACAGGTGGATGTATCTCCCTGATCACGCACAGATGAAGCTCTGCCCTCTTTTCTCAAGTCAAAAGAGGTAGGTAATTCTCCCTTGGAAAAATCAGTTCCCATGGTGGCGATGTAATTAACCTCATCAAAACTATAATCGCAACCAAACAAATCACATACCACCTTAAGAGGCAGATACCCCTGACCGTCATGAATCTCAGGTGCAATATCAATAGGTTTCAGCTCACCATCAATGGTGGCCTCATATGTATCCACAGAAAATAGTGCTGTATTCCCTGAATACAACACTTTGATCAAAGCTTCGCCATACATATGGGCACTGCATCCGAATTGTTCCTCCACAAATCGCAGTGATGCCATAGGTTCCATGGAATCTCCCATCATAACTCCATCAGAGATACCATACACTTGCTCTCCAACATTTACTGTAAAGAGCCCACTATCGTTGATACTCTTGGCCTTCAAAGGATAGAAGACTTCATCCTCCAACTGAGCTCCTCGAAAGGGTTCCACATCCGCATAATCGTCGCTCCAACTATTCATTTTCAAGATAATTACAAATATCATTGCCAGCGAAAAGACAATGTATTTCCTAGAATATCTCATTTATCTATTCCCCAAAATATTAATCTTCAACAGCCTTGCGCTTCGGTGGCTTTGGTCCCATAAACTGATAGAAATAAGTACGAATCATACCATTGTACAATTTACGGTTCTTATCAGCTTTTCTTCCTATATAACGCTGAGCATCCTCGTATGAAGTAATAACATACAAAGACCAACTGTCCAATCTGCCATAGACTTCACCAATAGTAGTATACAGATCAGGCAGATCCTTCTTATCCTCCAAACGCTCTCCATAAGGTGGATTGGTGATGATAAATCCATATTTCTTGGAGTGCTTCAAATCAGCCACATCCCTCTGCTGAAAATGTATCATAGACTCCACTCCAGCCTGCTTGGCATTTTCTCTGGCAATACGAACCATATCCCCATCAATATCATACCCCTGTAAATCCGTCTCCACATCCATATCAATCATGTCTCGAGCTTCCTCAAGAGTATCATCCCACATTTCCTTGGGTATGAGATGTCTCCACTGCATAGCAGTGAAATTTCTATTCATACCAGGAGCAATATTTGCTGCCATAAGAGCTGCTTCTATAAGAAATGTACCACTTCCGCAGAAAGGATCCACAAGAATTCTATCCTTTCTCCATGGAGTCAGCATAATAAGGGAAGCTGCCAATGTCTCTGAGATTGGCGCCTTACTTGTCCATGTTCTATATCCTCGCTTATGAAGAGGTTCTCCTGTAGTATCAATAGCCACGGTAACCTGATCCTTTAGAATAAATATTCTAACAGGAAATGATGCTCCGTCTTCTGCAAACCAATCCACCGGGTATACTGTTTTCAATCTGTCCACCATTGCCTTCTTGCCAATGGACTGAATATCCGATGCGCTGAACAACTTACTCTTCACAGATGAAGCTTTCTTTACCCAGAACTTGCCATCAACAGGAATCCAATTCTCCCACGGAATAGCCTTGATATTCTCATAAAGCTCATCAAAGGTAGTAGCCTGAAATCTACCCACTTCAATCAATACTCTCTCTGCAGTTCTAAGGAAAATATTGCTTCTACAGATAGCTTCCATATCACCTTCAAAGGTAACTCTACCATCTTCCACTCTGGTAATATCATATCCCAAATCATATATTTCTCTTTTCAATACTGATTCCATGCCAAAATGACATGGAGCAGTCAACTGAATTATATCCATCTCGTCCTCATTTCATTATTTATATAGTAATTTATTGTTTTAGTTTAATTGTTCAAAATTATACTGTCAATCCTGACTAGGCATTGCCTCTCACTCTTCAAAAATATACTTTTATTTATAATTAAACAGCTTTACTCGCCCCTCCAAACAAGGCAAAAAAAACACTAAAAATTGCAAATAATAGCTATAATTTGATTTCCTTTTCATAATCAACAACAATTTAACCAAACAATTCAAAAATACTTTCATTCTTTTTAGTTATATTAACTTATTGCAATAGAAAAGGCTTTATAATATACTAACACATGTAAGAGGTAGTTTCCTCTTACGCCCCTTATTAATTATTTATACTCCCCTCAAAAAAGGCCGTATTTTCGGTCTTTTTTACTGTCTGAAAATAAATCTTTTTATCGCTTTAAGAAACTAAAATTTTTCGTGCAGTTTCCAACAATCCAATTTTCCTACCCGCACTACCTCTCCATATAAAAATGCACAAACATTTTCAAACAATCAATTCAGGCTCCCAAAATATTTATGCAAGAAAAAAGGACTCGAGCATTCACTCGAGTCCACTTGTTCTAATTCATATTATGCAAACAAATCAATTCTAGATCCTACCATACCATATCCAGATGCCATCATATCCATTCCATATGATGTAGTACTCTCTCCGAAGCCTCCTGCTACAGCATTAAAACCTCTCTCAGCTTTCTGTGCAGCTTGGATATGAGATATTGTATTATCTGAAACAGAACCGGTAGCATATTGAACTGGTGCAGCACCTTCTACAGATGTATTATTCAACTTCTCAATTGATTCTACATAAGCATCAGATGTCTGTGATTGATTTCCAATTGAATAATTATATGGTGTTGTTGTAGCATATGTTGTCGAAATGCTAGAAGCACCAATATTTCCGATTGATAACGACATTTACTATACTCCTTTTACTTCGTGGAATCCCCACTACATTTGTTATTATACACCTAAGTTGTAATAAAAGTCCACTACTTTTACCCTATTTATAGGCTATTTCTAGGTTCTTGATTAATTTGTAGTCCTCACATTGACATAGGGGCCGAAAAATATCAAGATATTCTTAAGAACTCATTTTCAAAGAGGAGAAGATTATGAAAGTCCAAATATATGCAATGACACACAAGAAATTCACACCACCATCTGACCCTATGTATATACCGCTACAGGTAGGCAGAGCCGCCCATGAACCATTGGGCTATCTTGGGGATGACACTGGTGATTCTATCTCCTCGCTGAATTGTTATTATAGTGAATTAACAGGCATGTATTGGGTTTGGAAAAATGTTCATGACTGCGATGTCATCGGCATCTGTCATTATCGCAGATATCTGCTAAATGACAAGGAAGAATTACTCTCCCAATCAGAGATTGATTCCATCCTAAAAGAATATGATGTTATTACAACCAAATGTCTGGATTTAAATTTCTCCTATGAATATGGCTTCCAGCAAAATCATACTGTAGAAGATTTACAGGCAGCCAACAATGCTATTGCCAAGCTATATCCAGACTTCTACCCATTGTATTTATCATGCCTGAAGGAGAATCATACCTACTTTGGAAATATGATGATATGCTCCAAAGAACTGTATGATAAATATTGTGAATTCCTATTCCCTATATTTCAGGAAATGTCACATGAACTTGATTTGGATTCCTATGATGACTACCACAAGAGATTATATGGCTTCATCTCAGAATTCATATGGATGGTATGGGTTAAATATCAAGGACTGCACCCATACGAATGTAAGGTCGGTCTGGTAGGAGAGAAAAAAGAAACAACAGAAGTTATATCACACATATGGGATATGTTATATAAGAAAGAAATAACCGGTGCCAAGACATACTTCCTGTCAGCTAAGGAGAAAAGGCCGGATCTGTTGATGGAAGCATCAGACATCCACAACCATCTGCATATATGCCTACAGGTAATCTCCACCTGTGAGTTTGAGTCAGATACCTATGGCAAAATACTGCTGCCTATATCAGATTTATATGGCATTCAACTTATGGAATACATGGCCAAGCTCAATAGGTATTCCATTGAGCTGCTGGCTCACATCGCCCAGAACACAGTGGATGCAAACTATTTAGATAAAATAAAAGGAGACTTCAAAGAATTGAACTGTAGTCCAATTGCCATGAAAATCTCCTTGAAATTATATGCTGATAATTCTACTGATTATGAGACTGCTTGTGAGATTCTTCATCTTCAGGCTCTTCCTCTGTAATCTCCGGTAGAATCATACGGATTCTGGTAACACGCTTCTTGTCGACTTCCTCAACAGTAAGCCTGATCCCCTCATCTGTGATACAGCTCTCTCCAACTTCTGGTATGTGATCTAATTGTCCCACCAGATATCCGCCGAGAGTATCATAGTCTTCCGTCTCTTCTGCTTCTATATCCAAGTCCAGCTTCTCGCATAAATCATCTAAATTAGTAGCTCCTAGTACAATATATTCTCTAGGTCCTACTTCTACAATATCATCCTCTTCCTTCTCGTCGAACTCATCCCTGATTTCTCCAACAAGTTCTTCAAGTAAGTCTTCTAAGGTTACAAGTCCTGATACAGAACCATATTCATCTAATACAATAGCCTGACTGAGGCGCTCTCTACGCATCTCCTCAAACAATTCAGCTGTATTCTTCTGTTCATATGTGAAATATACTTCGCGCAAATAATCTCTTATAGAGAAATTATTGCAATCCGCCAGAAGCATATCCTTCATATTTAACAAACCGATTATATTGTCACTCTCCTCCTCGTATACAGGAAGTCGAGTAAACTTATCTTCCTGGTAGATTTCCATAAGCTGGTCATAGGTACAATCTACACTAACCATAGTCATATCCACTCTTGGAATCATAATTTCCTTGGCACAACTATCAGTGAAATCGAAAATATTGTGGATATACTCCTTCTCCTCCACCTCAATCTCACCACTCTCATGACTGGCATCTACCATTATCTTGATTTCATCCTCAGTTACTGTATCCTCCACCTTGGAAGTATCAATACCAAAGATTAATAAGAAACCCCGAGATAAAGCATTTATTATATATATGATAGGTGTAAGCAATATCATCAGCCAATATATAATCTTGATATAAGCTAATGATAATTCCATAGACTTCATTGTTGCTACATTCTTGGGAGATATCTCACCGAATATCAGAATCAATATCGTCAATACTCCTGTAGCTAATCCTGCACCTACACTACCAAATAAATTAGTAGCAAAAATTGTAGCCAAAGATGATGCTGACAAATTCACTATATTATTACCTATTAAAATGGCAGATAACATCTTATGAGAATTTTCTGTCACCTGCAATACCAGTTTTGCTCTGGCATTACCTTCATCTTCCATTGCTTTAAGTTTTATTTTATTTACTGTTGTCAATGCTGTCTCTGCCGACGAAAAGAATGCTGATAAAAGCAGCAATATAATCAAAATCACCAGCTGAACTATCGACCCACTGTCCACAGACAAGTCACCTCTCTTTTTAAATATTTCCTTTAATTATACCGATTAGTGAATATTCTTTCAAGTTTAGCATCCTCTCTGAACACTGAGCGTTCCATCAATCCACCTCTATCTTCTGATTCATGAATATAATCCTCATCAATAAATCTGATATGCATCTCTTCCATTCCCCCTTCTGAAGAGACAATACCATTGCTTATTATATTAATAGGAATGGCGCCATAACTTATATTGCCAAATCCATCCTTTGCCATTATTCCCAAATCCAGATGAGAAATTCTAATCAACCCTTGTGGATCCAATAATTCATCTCCACCTACTATACTGATTCCATCTGATAATCCTCCTTCACCTGCTGCCTTTAAAACACCATCTTCCCTATCAACCACCTCTAAACCTGTCATAATAATATCTTTTATTTCAAGACTGCCTACATCTGTATCATATATATCACATCCTGCTGCTTTAATCTGAGGATATTGATCCCACAGGGCATATAAGGTTATAGTCCCAGTTTTTGATATATCTAGTCTGCCTCTGCCAATTGTTCTATCCAGTAAGTCCAACAGACCAATTCTACCCTCGGTTCTATATATATCTCCATCCGTATATCTTAGATTGATATCATCTCCCCAGGCCACATATCCGAATTTACTATCCGTCTCGTCCTTGTACTCAGGCCATACATCACAGATTTCACAAAAGCCTGTATCACCATATATGTCACCTGCTACATATACAGACTTGATTCTCTTATCCAACTGATTATCATCTGTCACAACATAATTACCATATTCATCCATGGCATAGCCATTAGGATTATATGCTATATAATCAATTGTATAATCTACCATCCATCTTGCACTTACATATTCATTACCCTCTGCCCAGAAGTTTGTTCTATTCCATCCGTCAAACTTCACATAAGCAGAAATATCATATTTCCTTCCATCATTTAACTTATAATAAGCAGATGCAAACCTATCCCTGATATCCACCGGTTCATGCCAGAATATATACTCTGCCTGTGGCAGTCTCGCACCTAATCCATAGCTTCCTCCTCTTGCAGCTATAGTAGTTTCCAATGGCCAGCCATTACTATATACCAGTCCATCAGTATAATTTAAGATATAAGCACTGGAGAGCACCCCTCTATTGTATGCTCCATAGGAATTATATCCGTTGGCATTACGAATACATGCTCCTGCTGCTCCGCCAGAATTATCCACCTGATCAATTCCTAAAGCGAATCTGTCTGCCAGATTAGTCTGATTCGTATTAGTATATTGCAACAATAATCTGCCCAAGTATCTATCGCCCTCATTTACAGTTATTACTCCCAGGCAGTTGGTAAGGAAACCATATCTTCCCCCTCCTCCCAATAAATTAGAAGTAATATTGATATAACAGTTCGGTTCCAGATGAATCACACTTCTGCAATCTACACCTCCATAATCTCTAAAATCCAATAAATTGCCATTTTCCAATCCATAGCCCTGGAGATTATATACATTGAGCTTACCTGATAATTCCAGGTAGTATCCATTATTTACTCCACCGGATTTACAGTCATGTATAGTATTATTGCCCATATACATTCTGCTGCCTGTGAAAATGTTCTGTATGCCCCATCCTCCACAGTTTCTTATATTGCAATCATATATATAATTATCCCCAAGCCAGCAATCTATTCCATCATTGTATGCCTCAGCCACAGTACTTTGAATCCTGCTATACCATCCACTCATGGAAGCCGCAGTTCCTCCGGTGGATTTTAGAATAGAATCATATACTTCCACATTGGCATTTTCCAAGGTTGTAATAGCCAGATTTCTCGATTCTATAGAAGCATTGCTTATTATATTGCCACGGCTATCTGCCTGCATTACAATTCCAAGAGAATATTTATTACCTACAACAAAATTTCCGCCCTGTACATATACATTTGATGTACCAGAACTTCCATTTATATATACTGATGACACATTATAACTGCTACAATCTATTAAATCTGTATGGCTGCTTGCCAAACCTATGGTATCTTCCGATCCATATACTGCTGCCCCGTCACAGTTTTGAAATAATACATTTCTACAACGGAGATTCCCTGTAAATGCGTTAATCAATGTTCCCCCTGATACAGCATCAGGCACTCCATAGCTACTTAGATTGAAGCTGTTTCTAACTACAACTCCTCCTGTAGATGGATTCCCAAATAAGTCTTCACCTACCACCAGATTCCCCTGTCTCAAATCCAGCAAAGCACCTACATTATATAACACTCCACCTATCTCTACCTTGTCATAGCACCAGCCATCTCCATCTACTACACCTGTACCGGAAGATGAATAAATCCACAGATTACCTCCAGTCACATTGAACATACTATTTGCCGCATAGGCATATAACCTCTTAGGATTATTATGAATAGTATGTCCATTGAGATCTATTGCAATATTTACACCAGCAGGGATATCCCATCCGCCATCATAAGGGTTATTCCAGTCTCCTGTTCCTTTTACAATATCATTTTCAAGTAATATAAATCCTCCATTATGTTGAAAGAGATCAAACCAGGCCATAATCAATCCATTATAGTCATATACTTTCGCCCCTCTTATACCATAGAGATTGAAATATTCCACAGAAGGATTTCCCGCAGCTTTATAAACTTCAACACATGTTTCATCAACACTATCTATACCAACCTGATTGGTGTCATTTACTTCCTGAGCATATGCATAATCCCGTGATCCAAGTGCCAATATGACTACCAGAGTCAATACACCAAGCAACAAGCCTCTTGTTATTAACTTACTCAAATACTGCAACATATGTAGCCCCTCCTTTCACTCTGGTAGGAAAGTCCACCTGCTCATTAGAATTCTGATTCTTCCAATATTTAAATTCCAGCCCCTGAATCTGCGGTTCAGCAGGAGGATATATCTCTAATCCCTCATCATTTGCCACTCCCCTGTATATATATTTACGATATATTTCATCACCTATCAGATAAGATACCTGGGCATCTTCAATCTCATTTCTGTCTACAATGGCAGTCTTTACACAGACCACCTCTCCAGTCTTACCATTTAACTTGGCATAACGCTCTATAGCCTGAACTGACAGGAGTCCCTTCTCATAATCGAATTCTAATATATCTACATCCAAATTAAATTTATCATCCTTGGATAGATTCTCCTCACCATCTATATCTACCCACAACTCATCTCTTATATCCTGCTCTAGAATCTCTATACTATAATCAGGTGGCAGCTCGCCTGCCACCAGTTTCTCCATGTATACAGACATCACACCTGACAAGTGAGACTTCAATTGCGTCTCCCTTATATCCATAGTCTCTATAACCATTACAATAGCTGTAATACATGCAATTATTCCAAAGGATACCACTCCAAATACTACCTGTTTCATAACTCACCCCACTAATCAATTTACAATTACATTGCCATAGCCCTCTCTACTGCCACCCTCTTCATTCCATACTCTTATATAAATCTTGTATATGCCGGGTTCATTGAATACATATTGACCATCCCTATATATATTCTCTAGTTCATTGGGCAATGTCCAATACGCATCCACCCCTTCTTCAGCTCTATATATACCTGTTATACAGGCTTTACAACCCTGAGGCATATTGCAAATCTGCGATATATCATAAGCCTGGTTCTGGCAAAGTCTGTTAAATGAAATATCAAAACTCGCACCCTTTAAGCTGTTTGCAAAAACTGCTGTCATCTCCATATTCTGTTCTTCCTTGGCATATACAAATCTGTGTACATATATATTTTTGATACCAATTACCAGCAAAGCTATAACAGCACATGTAACCAAGGATGCAATAATCATCTTGCCATATTCACGAATTATAATTTCCAAATTCTACCTCCCACTAAAGCATTGCAAATACTGCTCCATATGCAGTCATTGCCACTGCCCCAACTATTATATAAACCAGTGTCTCACCAAATTCATTTACAATAAGCTCCATAGAATCCTCCCTAACTTATTTTATCCACATACAATATGTTTCTGCTTAATATACTTACTCAATAGATATTTCTACTTACCATATAGGTTCTATCGCCATCAAACAAATCATAAGCATTGTGATATTCCATCTTAATCAGCCCGTATCTCAGTACATCAACATCCTCTCTTCTATATAAATCCACATCCAATTTATATCCTCTCTCACTGGCTTTTTGTTTACACTCTGTTATAACAGCCTCAGAGTACATAGAATTCTCAATCTTATTAACGCAATCATCTATATATGTATCAGCCATTCTGTCAGACATGGCCATGGATACAACTCCATATCCCAAAACCACAACACTAACCAGGCAAAACAATCCCAGGAATCCTTTTATTACACTTTCCATATATTATCCTCCCATTACGAAACCAGCAGATATCATGCCATAGAACATTACAAACATATCCACCAGCATCTTCATTCCAGCAGTTATCTGCGGTGCCAAAAACAAAGCATACATCCCTGCCATCTCATCACTGTTCTTCATCTTCTCAGACTGATCATACATAATCTGATTTCTCCGAATAATATCCTCTATCTGAGAAGATGCCCTTCCTCCATTTCCCTCAGATATTGAATACAACATCTTCATGGTAGACTGTACCTGTGGCAGGTTATATTCCTGCATAAAATTCACATAAGCCATCATATCCCCAGGATTATCCCGCAGACTCTGCAACAGTTTTCTAAGAAAAGGCTTCATCAATACAGGAGCATCCTCATAGGATTTAGCCAAGGCCACCTGCACATTCTCTCCCTGCAGAAGTAAAGACACCTGTAGCAGCCATTGTGGAAACACCTGCTCCAAGGCCTTTCTTATATCTCTTTTTATAAATCCGTCAAAGGGATGCATCCCACCCTTTCCACTATGCCTCTGCAGTTTAGCAATCTTGTCTAATACTTCCTCCCCCGGCATTCTGGTCTCACACAAGGATTTGGATAGAGTCTTACAGCCCTGATAAATAATCAATACATCAATCCACAATGTGACAACCATAGTTACCCTGGTAATTGCATACTGACATATATCTATATTCATCCTCTTACCTACAGTAATAAGCATCCAGCACATAAATATTGATATGCCCACTGACAAGATTATCTGCAACACCTTCTGCCTCTTCATCTTCATTAATTCCATACATCTATCTGCCCACATGCGTCGTGCCTCCAGCAATAGATTGATTCCCATTGCAGATTCCCCACCATTTATTTCCACCTGATTACAATATTTATGTATGGTATATAACAAGTTAGCCGGATACTTCTTCTCCAATATTCCAAGAGCATCCCCAGCTATATCATCGCTGTCATAAGTGTGTTCCATATAAGAGATAGACTCGCCTATAGCATCATGCATATTTCCGGACTCAAACAGCTGCTGCACATCTCTAAGTGATGAAAGAATCTTGCCGGATTTCTGAAAAGAATATAGCAATTGCTCCATGTAAATATTTATCTCAGCAAATCGCTTCTCCTCAAATTGCACTTTCAACACACATGTAATAAAAAATGGTGCTATAAATCCAAGACCTGCCGCCAAAGCAATCATATATATGACAGGAAGACCAAAGGTACGCCCCACCGCCACCACAATAGTTCCCCCAATCACAATCCAGATCATGGTCTTAGACAGGTCGAATTTGTAACCATAAGTTTCAAGCTCCTCTTTTATATTCTTCAACCTCATATAGTACTCTCCCCTCATCTACAAGCATGGTAGTGTAATTTACTCCATCAACTCTGTCAAAAATACAAATCTGATCTATGTATCGAATGATTTTGGTTCCCGCGGATGTCTCCACTGACTTCCTGCGCACCAGTATTCCCACATCAATGAATGTGTAAATATCATTTTCCATTCTCCTGGCATCACGCTCTCCACCAGACATATTCTCAATTCTGTCAGGAATATTTCTTACATCAGAAGTATGTATTGTAGTCATACCTCTAACTCCAGTAGATAAACTCTCTATGAGATGCACAACTTCCCTGGATCTTGCCTCAGACAGCATAATCCATTTAGGATTCAGTCTCATACAGGTCTTGATGGCCTCGCAGTATCCCATCTGTTCATTAATCCTTATCTCCACACAATCCCTATCCGGGAACAGACTGCTATAGTGCCATTCCGGCGTATCCTCAATAGTCACCACTCTCTCATTAGGTCTTATGTATCCTGATAAATACTTACATAGTTCAGTCTTGCCAACACCCGGTTCGCCTACGACTACAATATTCAACCTGTCTCTCACAAAACCCTCCAGCATCTGTAATATCTCCTGATTACAATATCCCTCTGCCAACATCTTCTCAGCTGTCAATCTGGACACTTTAGGAGTCTTGCGAATGCTTACAGCTCTGCCACTTATGGACACAGACTCATGCACAATTGTGATTCTAAGTTCAGAAGTCTCTCCCTCCAAAACAGGATTAAGCTTATTGAAAGATTTACTGACCAGATTAGAAATCCTCTGAGAGAAATTATCTATGAAGTCCTTGGTTACCCCCCGGTTATAACAAGCTCTTCTGGTATTATTGCAATCTGTAAGCCACACTCCTCCCTCTCCCAGAGCACCATTGATATCTATATCTGTAATAGATTCATCCAATATATACATATATAGAGGCCCAAAAAATTCCCGAGCCTCACTAATATCAATCAAATCATTGGCCATAGCATAGCCCCCTTTGCTCCAGGTAAATTAAAGAACTGGTTCAACAAATTGCTAAACGCCTGTCCAACCACACTTCCAGAATCCTTGCCTATAAGCAAAGTAACTAAACCAATCATAGCTCCAATAGCCACTAAACTAATAATTGCCGGTCCATATTCTCTTATAATCTCTTGCATAATTTATCCCTCCAACAAAACTAAATCCTCGGGCATAATAAATGCAATGCATAAAAATGAAATAATGGCGATATGCCATGAATAAAAAGACTAACCACTGATTTGTGGTGATTGATATATTAGCACCCCATCAATAGATTTGCAATATATTTCCCCTGAAATTATTACATAATTTTTCCAACAAAATTTCATGAATATTTTCCAACCCAATTCTTTACGAACAACCTCCTATACCATATAATTAACATGATAATTTTATTTTAGAAAGGAATGTATATACTATGGCACAAAATCCAATTGTTACTATAGAAATGGAAAATGGCGGCATTATCAAGGCAGAGCTCTACCCTGAAATCGCACCAAATACAGTTAATAATTTCATCAGCCTTATCAAGGAAGGTTACTATGATGGAATAATCTTTCACAGAGTAATCAAAGGCTTCATGATTCAAGGCGGTGATCCTACAGGAACCGGAACAGGTGGCCCTGGATACTCTATTGCTGGAGAGTTCAACAGCAACGGATTCCACAATGACTTAGAGCATACCCGTGGAGTGCTCTCAATGGCCCGCACAGCAATTCCTGACTCTGCAGGAAGCCAGTTCTTCATCATGCACGAGGATTCTCCTCATCTCGATGGTGACTATGCAGCATTTGGCAAAGTAATTGAAGGTATGGAAGTTGTAGATGAAATTGCTAACTGCGATGTAGATATGTGGAGCAACAAACCATTTGAAGATCAGAAAATGGTTTCTGTCACAGTAGATTGTTTTGGAGCAGATTATCCAGAACCTGAGATGTGCTAAAAATATTAAAACCCTTTTAGTATTGAGATGTCCATCAGACATTTTCTCCACTAAAAGGGTTTTCTTTATTTACGATTATTATTTTATCAGTCCAGTGATAGTTTTCTCTTCACTATATCCACAGGCATATCCTGACCTGTATATAATTTAAAAGCCGCAACTCCCTGCCACAGAAGCATACCTTTACCGCCAATGCATTGCTTTACTCCAGCTCTAGCAGCGTCCTGCAACAATTTGGTTTCAAGGGGATTATATACAATATCGCATACCACCAGATTCTCATGAAATCCTCTTGCATCCCTCACTATACTGTCCTCTTCGCCTGGATGCATTCCCACTGATGTACCATTTACAAATATATCTGCCGAGAGCATTTCTTCCACCATCTTATTGTCATCAGAAATATCATATACATTGATTATTACATCATCATGCTCACACATAATCTTGTCAGCCAGCTCTACTGTTGTATTAAATGTAGCATTTACCCGCTTGAAAATGCTAATCTCTCTGGCACCGTCTAAAGCACACTGTACAATTATGGCAGTTGCAGCGCCACCTGCACCACATACAACTATTTTCTTACCGGCAACATCCACACCATTATCACGCAAATTTCCAACAAAACCACAACCATCTGTATTATGACCTATCAATCTTCCATTATCATTTACAATTGTATTTACAGCACCCATAAGTCTGGCAGCATCAGATAACTCATCCATGTGCTTTACAACTTCATTCTTACATGGCATTGTCACATTCATTCCACCCATGTTAAATGTTCTCATAGCCTGCATTGCTTCAGCCACATGTTCTTCATCCACATCAAAAGCCAGGTAAGCACTGTTAATTCCAAGTGCACCAAAGGCTGTATTATACATAGCAGGTGAAGCTGAATGAGCCACCGGGCTTCCAATCAAGCCATAAAGTCTGGTAGCTCCATTAATATCTACTCTGACTATATCATCAGCAGGTAAAATCGAATTATCTCCTGTTGTCTCATGAGATTTATGAATTGCATTTATGATTTCTCTTCCGATTTCTTCCACAGATTTATCATCTACATCCACAACAATATCTGCAGCCTTCTCGTATTTATCCCTGCGGCCATCCATCATATCAGCAATATTTTCCACACTCATATTGCCCTCCAGAAGAGGTCTGTTATGAGTATTCTTGATCCTGTCATAAATGGTTTGAGGTCTTGCCTGTAAATATACAATTTTGCCACCTTGCTTCAAGTATTCAACATTCTCTTCTCGAAGCACAACTCCACCGCCACAGGATATTACAATATTTTGTTGCTGAGTTAAATCCTTCAACAATTCTGTCTCCAGCTTTCTGAAATGTTCCTCCCCATATTGAAGGAAAATATTTGAAATAGACATTCCTGCCCTGCATTCTATCTCAGAATCCATATCAATAACATTCATAGAAAACTGTTCTTTCAAAGATTCAGAAACAGCAGTTTTTCCGGAACCCATAAAACCTATTAAAGCTATATTATATTCAAGTGCCATTTTGTCTCCAATCATATGTGCCGTTAACGCTCTATAATACAATAACATCTAGTATAAACCTGATGCAAGTAAAAATCCCGAGTGCACTACACACTCGGGAGCTTTAAAAAGTATTTATAATCTTAGGAGTAATTGACTATCTCTGTACTCTACCAGAACCGTCTCCGCCTGCAAGAGTTTCTACTTCCTTACGGCTTACAAGGTTGAAGTCTCCAGGAATTGTATGCTTCAAAGCAGAAGCAGCAACACCGAACTCCAATGCATCCTTGAAATTCTTGCCATCAAGAAGTCCGCAAATTGTACCGCCGGCGAAGGAATCACCACCACCTACACGGTCTACGATTGGATGAATGCTATATTCTCTTGAATGATAGAATTCCTTAGTATCTCTTGAGTAGATACATGCTGACCAACCATTGTCTGATGCAGAATGGCTTACACGAAGAGATGAAATGCAGTACTCGAAATTGTAATCTGCAACCATCTGCTCAAAGATTGACTTGTAACCTGCAAGCTCAAGCTCACCACTTGTTACATCTGTATTTCCTGGCTTGTATCCAAGAACTAATTCTGCATCCTCTTCATTTCCGATGCATACATCTACATACTGCATAAGGTTCTTCATAACCTTCTGTGCCTTCTCTGAAGACCAAAGCTTCTTTCTGAAGTTAAGGTCAACTGAAACCTTTACGCCATGCTTCTTGGCAGCCTTCAATGCTTCCTCTGTAAGAACAGCAGCTGAATCTGAAACAGCTGGAGTAATTCCTGTGAAATGGAACCAGTCTGCTCCCTCAAAAATCTTATCAAAATCAAAGTCTGCAGCTGTTGCTGTAGAAATAGATGAATGTGCTCTATCATATACAACCTTTGAAGGTCTCATTGATGCACCTGTCTCAAGGTAGTAGATACCAAGTCTCTCACCACATCTTGCAATATTGTCAGTCTTTACGCCATACTTGCGAAGTGCAGCCACAGCGCACTCACCTAATTCATTATCAGGAACTGCTGTAACGAACTCAGCATCATGTCCGTAATTTGCAAGAGAAACAGCTACATTGGCCTCTCCTCCACCGTAATTAATATCGAATTCATCTGCCTGAATAAACTTCTCATTATTTGGTGTAGATAAGCGAAGCATAATCTCACCCATTGTAACTACTTTTGCCATGTTTTATCTCCTTTTTCTTCTTTTATAAAATATTTAAAAATACAATCCCTCAAATAAGGTCTTAGATTCCAAAATATCTCTTGGCATTTCTATATGATATACCCTCCACAATCTTCTGAAGAGATTTATCATCAGCAGGATATTCTCCATTTTCTACCCACTCACCAACAAGACCACAGGCAATTCTGCGGAAATATTCATGACGAGTATATGACAAGAAACTTCTAGAATCTGTAAGCATTCCAACAAAGTTACCTAATAGTCCAAGATTTGCAAGAGATGTCATCTGCTCTCTCATACCTGTCTTATTATCATTGAACCACCAAGCACTTCCATGCTGTATCTTGCCAACAGCCTCAGAAGACTGGAAACAACCGATAATAGTACCAATTGCAGCATTATCTATTGGATTTAATGAATAGACAATTGTCTTTGGCAACTCATTGGTATAATCAAGTTCATTCAAGAAATCTGCCAACTCATTGATTGGCGCACTTGTTGAAATACTGTCAATTCCAGCATCAGGACCAAGGGCTTCAAAGATACGACGATTGTTATCACGTTTTACACCATAGTGAAGCTGCATCACCCATCCCAGTCGATGGTATTCACGTCCACAATGGAGAAGCAGTGCCATTTTAAACTTGTCGCTCTCCTCTTTTGATATAGCCTTGCCGGCAATCTTTTTGGCAAATATTTCTTCTACCTCTGCATCTGTTGCAGGTTTGTACATTACATACTCAATTCCATGATCACTTACAACACAACCGTGATCTGCAAAATATTCCATTCTGATAGACAAAGCCTTCTTGATATCAGCCACTGACTCAATGTCAATTCCTGAAGCATCAGCAAGCTTATGGATGTAATCCATATACTCATCCTTGTCGATATTTACAGCCTTATCAGGTCTCCATGAAGGACATACTTTCACATTGAAATCAGCATCTTCTGCAATCATCTTATGCCATTTCAAATCATCAATAGGATCATCTGTTGTTCCAATCATTTCAACATTGGAATCCAATATCAGCTGTCTCGCTGACATATTCTGCAACTTCTCGTTACACAGATTCCACACTTCTTCTGCTGTATCACCATTTAGGGCACCCTCATAGCCGAAATACTTCTTCAGCTCAAGATGACTCCAATGATACAGAGGATTGCCAATGGCCATCTCCAAAGTCTCGGCCCATTTCTGGAACTTCTCTCTATCAGATGCATCACCGGTGATATACTTCTCTTCTACACCATTAGAACGCATCTGTCTCCATTTATAATGATCTCCGCCCAACCATACCTGTGTAATATTATCAAAATGTACATCCTCAGCAATTTCCTGAGGGCTCAAATGACAATGATAATCAATTATTGGTAAGTCCTTGGCAAAATCATGATATAGATGTCTGGCAGTCTCTGTTGTAAGAAGAAAATCATCATCCATAAACTTCTTCATACTATTATCACCTCATCTTATTATTTATGCATTCTTTACAAGTTCAACGACGCTCTTGGTCATAGCTTCGATCTCGTCAAACTTACCAGCCTTGATTAAGTCGCCCTTAACCATCCAGCTTCCACCGGCAGCAATAATCTTTGGACTAGCAAGATACTCTAATACATTGGACTCGCTAACGCCACCTGTTGGCATAAATTTCATCTGTGGGAATACTGAACCAAGTGCGCTGATTGTCTTCAAGCCGCCGAACTGTGCAGCTGGGAAGAACTTAGCAACAGGAAGTCCATGATTAACCACATTAATAAGCTCTGTTGGTGTACAGATTCCAGGGAAAATAGGAATCTCATTTTCAATACAATACTGTGTAACTTCCTCGCTGTAACCTGGAGATACAATAAACTTAGCTCCACACTCTACAGCTTTCTTACACTGCTCTACATTGATAACTGTACCAGCACCTACGCAAAGCTCTGGGAATTTCTCGCTCATAGCCTTGATAGCATCTGGAGCAGCAGCTGTTCTAAATGTAACCTCAGCCACTGGAAGTCCACCATTTACCAATGCCTGTGCAAGAGGAATTGCATCCTCAACATTTTCAATAACAACTACAGGTACAACCTTGAATGCCTCTACCTGCTTTAACATTTCATCCATATAAGTAATCATATTTCTAATCTCCTTGTTTTATAAAATCATTTCATACTTATTATATTTTACACATTATAGGACTATATATCCAATATATAGTCCTAATTTAATCCAGTAATATTTCTATACTCCAGAGTATGCTGAGAATCCACCATCTACAGGAAGTACAACGCCTGTGATAAATCCGGCAGCATCATTATTGAGTAAGAAGAGCAAGCTTCCAATAAGCTCCTCTGACTCACCGAAACGTCCCATTGGAGTAGCAGCAAGAATCTTGCCTGTTCTAGGTGTTGGTGTACCATCCTCGTTAAACAGAAGCTTTGCATTCTGCTTTGTTGAGAAGAATCCAGGAGCAATTGCATTTACTCTGATTCCACTCTTTGAAAAATGTACTGCCAACCATTGTGTGAAGTTTGAAATTGCAGCCTTTGCTCCAGAATATGCAGGAATTTTTGTGAGTGGAGTGAAAGCATTCATAGAAGAAATGTTGAGGATATTACATCCTTCCTTCTCTACCATATCCTGTGCAAAGATCTGCGTTGGAAGCAATGTTCCAATGAAATTTAGGTTAAATACAAATTCTACTCCGCTTGGATCCAAGTCAAAGAATGAAATTGTATCTGCGTCAATGTCTCCTGCCTCGAAGTACTCCTTATCTGTTGTTGCACGAGGATTATTTCCACCTGCTCCATTAATAAGAATGTCACATGTTCCGAGGTCTGCAACTACTGCATCATGTACTGACTGCAAGCTTTCCTTGTCTAATACATTAGCCTTGTATGCCTTGGCAACTCCGCCGTCAGCAACGATCTCTTCAGCAACTTTCTGTGCTGCCTCTTCATTTAAATCTAAAACTGCAACCTTGGCACCAGCCTGAGCCAATGCCTTGGCGAACATACCGCAAAGTACTCCGCCTGCGCCGGTTACAACTGTTACTTTTCCTGTTAAATCTGTGTTCAATGGTAAATTCATCATAATTATTTTCCTCCATAGTTTATATAGATTATTCCGTGTTCCCAGGATATATCTTTCTAGGAACGCTTCCGCTACGTTCTCGCACCAGCGGTACTAAATTCGCAAGCTCATTAAGTACCGGGGCTCGAAATGTTCCTTGGAAAGACATATCCTGGGAACACTCATTTATTGCATTATCACTAGCAAAATAACTCTTCAGCAAGTCTACGATACGGTCTAGCAAAAATAATCAAATTACCTGCTGGCTTTCTCAACTGCCTCAAATAAACCGTTGATGTAAGTAGCGCCGAGGGCTCTGTCGTAGAGGCCATAGCCAGCACGACCAGTCTCGCCCCAAATCATACGTCCATGATCAGGTCTTACATATCCTGTAAATCCGTTGTCATGAAGGGCTTTAACGATTTCATACATATCTAAGCTACCACAGCTTGAGAGATGTGCTCTTTCCTCAAATCCGTTATCAAGAACCTGTACATTTCTAAGATGTGCAAAATGGATGCGGCCCATCTTAGCATACTTTGCAGCCATCTTTACCACATCATTCTTGGCAGAACATCCAAGTGAACCTGTACAAAGTGTAATTCCGTTGTGTGTATCATCAACAAGGCTAAGGAATCTATCCAAGTTCTCTTCGCAAGTGATAATTCTTGGAAGACCAAAGATACTCCAACATGGATCATCCTCGTGAATAGCCATATTCACATCGCACTCTGCTGCTACAGGAATAATCTTCTCAAGGAAATATTTCAAATTATCCCAGAGATCATCCTCTGACAATTCCTGATACTGAGCTACAATATCCTTTAACTCCTCTCTTGAGTAACTTGCATCCCATCCTGGAAGAGTGAGATCACTGTCTGACTCAAGTGGATTAACCTTGTCAACCTGCTCCTGATAATAAACCAAAGATGTAGATCCATCTGGCAATTCATGATCAAGCTGAGTTCTTGTCCAGTCAAATACAGGCATGAAATTGTAGCATACACACTTAATTCCAGCTTCTGCAACTCTGCGAATATTCTCACAGTAATTCTCAATATATCTGTCTCTGCTTGGCTTACCAAGCTTGATGTCCTCATGAACAGGAATACTTTCTATAACCTCAAAGTGAAGTCCTGCGTCCTCTGTCTGCTTCTTGAGCTTCGCAATAGACTCACGGCTCCATACCTCACCAACAGGCACATCATATACAGCTGTTACGATTGAATCCATACCTGGAATCTGACGAATCTGCTCTAATGTTACCTTGTCATCTTCTCCATACCAACGAAATGATAATTTCATATTTACCCTCCTCAAAACTTTGTGTTTTAACTTCTTGTCTATACTTTACATTGTTTAAAAATATACTTATATAACAAATCTTGTTACAAACATTGCAAATCTTGCGATAAGGATGTAATATTTAATCACATTTATTTTACAGACTATTCAATTACAATTGTTGAGGAAACTATTATGGCAAGACATTATCAGGCGCAATTTGATAACTCGCGGGAAATGCAGTCATCAGATTTTGAAATCTATTATTATGAAGATAAAGTTTTGGAAAATGTATCTATGCATAGACATGACTATTATGAAATATATTTCTTTCTGGAGGGAAATCTGTCTTATCAGATTGGCAAAAATGTATATCCTCTATCCTACGGGGATATCTGTCTGATTCCACCAGGTGTATATCATCGGCCAAAATTCAAGAATACAGACTTGCCATACAGACGAATTGTACTATGGCTGTCTCCCAGCTATTACAATAGACTGGTTGAAACAAACCCTGATCTATCATACGGATATGATTTAGGACATGAGATCAGCTGTCATCATTTTCCAAGTGATATGACAACTGCCCAGATGCTATTCTCCAAACTGGTTTCAATTATTGAGGAGCGCAACATGGACAATCCTTTCAAGGAAGCCACCCTGGATTGTGATATCACTTCCCTAATGCTTGCCATAAATAGAAATATATATATGCGCCACAACCAAAGCAACGCCAAAAAGACCAAAGAGCAGGAGACACTCTTTACCAGACTGTGCGAATATATCAATGCAAATCTGGACTCGGATTTAAGTCTGGATGCAATCGCCTCTGCGTTTTATGTGAGCAAATATCATATATCACACATATTCAAAGACAACATGGGTATATCCATACATCAATATTTACAGAAGAAACGACTAGAGGCCTGCAAAGCCAGCATATTATCAGGAGAATCCTTCAAAGATGTAGCAGAATCCTATGGATTTACTGATTACACCAGCTTCTTTAGAGCCTTTAAAAAAGAATATGGCATCAGTCCCAAAGAATTCAAGGAAGCCAACATAATCTCAACCCAGGATTCCAAAGAGGTAACTGATACCATTGAACATGCAGTATTTAAATAAATAAGCTTCCCACAAATCAGTGGGAAGCTTATATTATTATTCCTGATCATTTAACATCTGATATATGAGTATTCTAAGTGTGTCTGGATTCTCCATTCCAACAAATGTTCCACCAAAGATAAAACTGCCATCCTCATTAACCTCTGCTCTGATAATACGAATGACTGTATCTACCTTCTCCTTGGTCCAAAGTGTAATCTGAGTCTGATAGCACTCTCCCAACTGAAGCAGATCCTTGGTTCTGAATCCCACGCCGCCACGGCTTACATTGGTAATCTCAGCATCTACCAACTGCTCCTCTCCATGCTTCAACAGTTTCAACTGAATCTTGGCATCCAGATCAGTTCTCTTTGACTTTCTCATCTCATCCATCATAATAAAAACCTCCACCTGTTATAATTTTATATCATCTGCAACTTCCTAATGAGCCGCCATTACTTCCTTCATAATAATAACCAAGAGCTTGATATTATCTGCTGACAGTGATCTGATTCCCCTAAGCAAACCAATCAATGTCTTGATATTCATTCTGGTAAATTTATCTGAATGATCAATTCCAACTGATTCAAATACTGCAAAGAGTTCATCAATAACTTCCTTGCGTCTCTCCTTCGGAATATTCTGTATCCAGCTATTGATTTTACCACTGACACTATCGCTGAACGCATTTACCCCATCAGCTCTCTCAAAACCAGCAGGACCAACCTGCCAATTATATACATCATGCTGATATATACCATTTCCCGTACTTTCTACAACCTCTGATGTAAAAGGCACATACATAAGTCGACCTACAACAGAACTTACAGGAATAAATCCATGAATTCTATCCACTATAGCATTCATATCTGCATCCTGACTTAAATCCGTCTCAAAACCGGGGCCATCATATATATAGATATCTCTGATTCTATCTCGAATCTTACTATTGCAATAGGCCGATGCATAACAAGCCAGATTACCACCCTTGGAATGTCCGCATACTATAAGCTTCTCATAAAATTTCAATTTAATAGAATTGATATAATTCTGCGCACATGTCTGACCTGCTGTCGGATACTGATACAAAGTATTAAAATTCTCTTTCCATGACATCAGGCTACCATCTGTCCCGCGAAATGCTACCAGCTTTGTAAACGGATTAACCTGTAGAGTCAAGGCATAGAATGTCATTTCATTTTCCGCATCAATAATCCTATCAAAAGAAATCAATCTAACCTTTTTAAATCGCTTGGACTGACTCATGTATTCTATGAGTTTCTCTTTCTTCTCTAAATAATCGTCTCTGGCATCCTTCTCATTACCAGAATCAAAATATAAAGAGGTCAACTCAGAAAATGTAATCTGCCTCTCTGTCAATCCTTCCAAATTAAGAGATACAAATGTGGACATTGCCAATACATCCACTTCATTAAGTGGCATCTGTCCAAAGGATATATCTCCTCTCATTCGCACATAATCTAATATATTCATGTCTCAATTCCCACGCAATCATATAATATTCAAAAACCCTGACTCATATGCCAGGGTTTTATTTGAACTCATTATACTATCAATCTTTCTTGTTCTGCTTGAATTTCTCACACATTTCATAAGCGAATCTGATTGGGAATAATTGAACCATAAATGAGTCTACCAGGTCCTCGCCAATTTTCATTTTAAACTGAATCTTGACGAATTTATCCAACTCAGATTCAAACATCTTCTCGAAATTCTTAACAGATTCAACATCAATTGCTACCAACTCAGGTGTAGATATATCCACCATGGTCTCAAGCATTGTAGCCATTGAAGTAGCTGCAGTTCCCATCATCTGATTCATGGCCTCTGAGATTGCTGATAAATGCAATTCTGTAACCTCGCCAGATCTGTTGGTTCCATCGCCACCCATCATAAGGTCTGTCATACATAATACATCCTCATCCTTGAGAATGAATACATTGTTACCATCAAGTCCTTTGACATAATGAACCTGAACAAATATACAAGTCTTCTCGTAATCATCCAAAGCTTCACTACGACCAATGATTTCAACTCTTGGTGTTGTAATATCAACTCTCTGATTAACCATCATACTAAGAGTTGTAGCAGCATTTCCCATGCTGATATTTGCAATCTCACCTAATTCATCATATTGCTCTTGAGTTAATTCACCCATACAGATTCCTCCCCGATTTTCTCATAAGTTATAATCTGATTATAACAATTATGGGCACTTATAATCAACCAATTTCTACAATAATCTGCAAATGTAACTAAAAATTAAGACTGCATAAATTTTCGCATGGATACTGAATCTGCTATCTGCTCCAACGTGCGGGTTGCACAGGTCTTCACATCCTCAATGTCCAGATAAGAACCTCTATCATATCCGCGATAAGTCACTGTCTTGCTACCATCTGGATTCTCCTTCACTGTAGCAATGTTTTTCTCAACCATCTCAGCTACTTTCTCATTTAATTCCACTCCCGAATTCACAGTAGTTTCAATAGTATCGCTTCCATTAGCATCCGGCTTAAATGAATTCCAGAATTCTACAGTATTCTTGAAGAATCCTCCATATACCTTGAATACCTGAGATCGCACATATCCATCCTCGCCAAACTCAGCAGGTGTTCCATGAACTGCTGCCTTGAGGAAATCACTTCTATATCCTCCCATTATCAAATCATTTCCCGCAGCCAGATCATATGGCTTCTCGCTCTTTGAACCCCAGTCAGTCATTACCAGGCCACCGAAGCCCCACTCACCTCTTAGGATATGAGTAATCAAGTCAACGCTTGAAGATGTATGTGTGCCATTTATCAGGTTATAACTTGTCATAACTGTCTTAGGGTTTGCTTCTCTTACACATATTTCAAATCCCTTCAGATATATTTCTCTGAGAGCTCTCTCTGTAACAGTATTATTTTCAAGACTTCTGTCTTCCTCCTGATTGTTACATGCAAAATGTTTTATAGATACACCAGCCCCTGGTGTAGACTGAACACCTATAGTCATTGCAGCTGCCATCTTACCTGAAATAATCGGATCTTCAGAATAATATTCAAATGCTCTTCCTCCAAGAGGATCCCTGTGAATATTCATTCCAGGCCCAAGAATAATACTGTGATTATAATGCTCTAGTTCCTTGCCGATTCCCAGACCTTGAAGCTTCGACATCTCATTGTCCCATGTAGATGCAACCACAAGTCCAACAGGCCAGCCAGTCACTCCCATAAATGGCAGATGGCAGCCTGCAGGTCCATCAGTTACTTTCCAATTAGGAATTCCTAGGGAATCAGCATATAGTGAAGTTGTAGATCCTGATGAAGTAGGTCCTCCCACAGGCTTATACTTCCTGTCTGTTCTCTTCGGTGTAGTATGTTTGGTCTCATCAGCGCTACCTGCTACAAGTCTGTATAATACTTCCTCATCTAAGGAATCAACGAAATCCTTCATAGCCACTCTGCCCTCTACCACATCTATAAATGTAGAATTCGGATTTCCTGCACCTGAGACTCTCTTAGGTACAGGCATTGCTGCACCATCAATAGTCATACAAACTGATGCTTTCAACTGAACAACTTGGATTCTGCCTGCCTCAATCTCTGTCTGAGCCTGTTTGCTCTCCCATAAGACTCTCTTCTCACAAGCCTCCGGTGTTACCAAAACCTCCATCTCGTGATCTGCTGTCAACTCATTTGACACCTGTCTGATCTTCGCCTCTCCATCTAAGCTAATTGCAGCCACAACAGCAGTATGTCTGGAATCTTCTCCAAGTCTGATGAGATACATTCCTTCTTCCATAATAAATGCAGCTTGAGACATATCATAAGAAGTTAATGATTCTGTAGGAATTATAATATTTACAATTTCTCTTTCTCCCGGCTGAATCAAACCAGTCTTGGCATATCCCTTCAACTCCTGATAAGGCTTATTCAATTTTCCAACAGGAGCAGTCACATATATCTGAGGGACAAATCTGGCTGCAACACTTCCCACATTTGACACCTCAATATCAATAGATACATTTTCAAAATCAGCCACAATATTTTGCAATTTCATATCACACTTGCTGTATGACAATCCATATCCGAAAGGAAAGAGAGGTTCAATATCAAATGTGTCGAAATATCTGTATCCCACATAGATATCCTCCACATAATCCTCCTGCAATACATCATCATCATTGGCGCTAAATGTGGCAGAAGCCGGATTATCCTCGTACTTCTTAGCCCAGGTATCTGTCAAATGTCCTGAAGGGCAAATCTTGCCTGTCATAATGTCTGCCAAAGCATTACCTGCCTCAAGTCCAGCCTGTCCCAGTAGAATTGCACCACTTATTCCTTCTATCTCATTTATGAAAGAAGCATCCATAACACAGGAATTGAATACTATTATGGTATTCTTAAAAGCTCCGGCCACTTTGTTAATATTGGCCAGTTCCATATCCGACAGATAATAGTCGCCCTTCACCGCTCGTCTGTCGCCGCCTTCACCTGCATTTCTTCTGACAACATATACTGCCACATCAGCAGAGGAAGCTTCAGAGATATCCTCATCAGTCACTTCAATGTCATCCACCTGAATAGATACACCTGACCACATTCTATCTATCTTGGACAAGGTCTTGTCCTTCTTATTTGTAGATGCATACAATTTGTCATATCTGTCAATCCATGACTTTGAAGTGATTTCTATACCGGCATTTATCAGACCCTGATATATATTTATCACATAAGGAGACATAACATAACCTGAGCCGGTACCACATACACTGGTCTGTGTAGCTCCAGCACCAAATAACGCCACTCTCTTACTCTTTAATGGAAGAACTTCTCCCTCATTTTTCAATAATACAATTCCATCAGCAGCAATCTTGCGACTGTCCTGTAAATGATTAGGATAAGGATGTTTTCCAACTCTTCCTGTTATCATTCCCAATGCTACATCTAACATCATTTCTTTAACCCTCCAATATTTCTATATTATCTCTTATATTTGCTTTTATTCTATCATCCTGATAATCCACTTGGTATATTCATTTTAAATAATTGATTTATTAAGTAAACAAAGCGTATACTTATGTATATATATAAAAGGAGTTGTTAGAAAATGAAGGATAATATCACAAGAACCAGCCATTATATAAGAACAGACAAAGCTATAGTTTCTGCCTTTTGCAAATTGTTAAAAACAAAAACCTATGAATCTATAACTATACAAGACATACTGGACGAGACTCCTATCTCCAGAGCTGCCTTCTATCAGCATTTCACAGATAAGGAAGCCATCGCCGAACAAATGATGGATGTATTCTTAGAGACAAAGCAGGAAATTATGAATGAAATGCTTATCAGTAAAGAATCCCAATATACTAAAATCGTAAGTGCTCACCTGTCTAAGCAAGAAGAATTATTGACTTCACTTATGAAAATCAATACAGAGAAAGTAAATATCAGATCTGTAATTGCTCAGGATGCCAAAAGCATATATCTAAAGGAATCTAAGTCCAAATATCGCATGACGGAAGCATGTGTCTATGCTCAGGCCTTAACAGAATTTCAACTTACTTCAATACAAAATGAGTCCCCCGTAATACCGGGAGACCCATCTTATTATAATGATGTTATGTTGAACGTTTTCCTGAAATTAATGAATTGGTCTGATCGTACAGATATAAGAAACTATCTATACAACCAATTGCCAAAAGAATAGGTGCAGCTCCTATTTACAAATATTTAGCAAGTCACTAAATCTCTTCAATGGATAATCTGTCTCACTATAATCCTTTGCATCTCCAATTCCGGCAGCAAGCATATGCCCTGCCTTTGCCGCATCAATACCGGCCCATGCATCTTCCACAACGAGGCAGTCATGACAATCCATGCCCAAATATTCGGCCGCCTTGACAAAGACTTCCGGATCAGGCTTGGAGTTGGATATATTGGTTCCATCTGATATAGTATCAAAAGCATCCATAAGTCTAACCTGACGCAAAATCAGTTTGGCATTTTTACTTGATGATCCTATGGACAACTTATATCCTCTATTTCGAAGTTCAGCAAGAGTATCACGCACTTCTTCTGTCACATCCTCAGGTCCCATGCCATATAGCAATCCTCTGTAGATATCATTTTTCTTGGCTGCCAAAATCTTCTTACACTCATCTGTGAGAGGTTCCCCATCATATTTCTCCAGAATAATCTCAAGAGATTCCATACGACCTACCCCCCTGAGGCGATTATTGATTTCCTCATCAAAATATATTCCGATTTCATCAGCCATTTGTTTCCACGCCTGATAATGAAACTTATCTGTAAAGACAATGACACCATCCAAATCAAATATTACTGCTTTAATATTATTTTCACTCATTTTGCTCTTTCTCTCTTCATTTTATTTTAATTGCAGTATATTCTTGCAAACCACAATCCATTTTTATCTCTTGGCTGTCCTTAAATCTTTTTGAACTTGCCAACCTCAGCATTTAACTGGTTTGAAATTTCCAGATTGCTTCCAGCCTCACCCCTGATCTGAGACATTGAACCAGCAATATCAGAAATATTCTCTGTAACCAGTACAACACCCTTGGTACTTTCAGACATAGCAGAAGCTATATTTTCTATGCTTTGTACATTCTCTGTCATAATGTTATTGAGATGAGTTATATTCTCAGAAAAAGCTAAAACTACAGCATCGATTCTCTCTGCCTTCTCGGTGTACATATCTGTAGCACCCTCAAATCCTGCATAATCTGCAATAATAGTATCCTGAAGATACTCAAGCAAAGCGCTGGAATTATTCATCAAATTCTCAACCGCTCCAACAACCTTCGAGCTGATTTCCTGAATATTATTGGCTGTCTTGGTACTGTTTTCCGCGAGCTGACGAATCTCATCAGCAACAACTGCAAATCCCTTGCCTGCTTCTCCAGCTCGAGCAGCTTCAATGGAAGCATTTAATGCCAATAGATTTGTCTGACTTGCAATCTCTAAAATATCGTCTGTCAAGTTATTGATTTCCTCAACCTGCTTACTTGCCTCAATAGCTGCTGTAAGCTCAGTCTTCTTCTCAACCATTACATTTTCAATACCAAGCTTCTTCTCCTCAGTAGCCTCTCTAACTCCCAAAGCCAAAGCCTTGATATCAGCAGATGTATCTGCACCGATTTGAGTCTGTTCCTGAACTTCATTGATAGATGCCAAGATATCCTTGGAATTGTGCTCTAATATATCAATGCTTGCTGACACTTCCTCCATACTTGCTGTTAATTCTTCCATAACACTGGCAATGCTATCCACACTGTCGCTGGAAGTGGCAATCTCTGAATTCATGGAAGCCACAGTTTCATCCATTCGACTTGCATCCTCTGATATCTGTCTCATAATACTTTGCAGATTTCCAATGAAATCATTTATACCCGCACTAAGCTGACCGATTTCATCAGAACTTTTCACATCAATTCGATCAGTCAAATCGCCCTGATTATTATTAATATTTTCAATAATAGTATTCAATTGTGAGCTGGCTTTCTTAGCAGGTTTACTTACAATATTTCTAATTACAATAACAATAATTATAAGTACAATTACAAAAGCCAGAATTGTAACCATAAGAATCTGTCTACTGTAAGTAATAGCATTGGCATAGGCTTCTTGTGCTAATTTCAAATCTTTATTCAGAGCAGCCATAAATGCAGTCTCTGTAGGTTCACCTTCCTGCTCAATCAAAGTCTGAAAATCAGTTGCCAATCTAATATTTGCAGTAGTGAAATCTCCCTGGTTTACACTGTCTTCAATTTCACCAACCAGCTTCAGAAGCTTATTCACATAACTGATATAATCATCATACTTTGCACTCAAGTCCTTATCATTTGTCTGTGCAACAAGACCTTTTATAACCTTGTCTGATAGAGACACATTTTGCACTTCAAGCTCAAGAGCTGCCTCCAGTCCCTCTCTCAAGCCTGGTTCATCATACAAAGCAATAATATTTAAATACTTCATACTCTTCTCAATACTTTTCTGCATCTCGTATGTGTTCTGTAACATTGGCACATATCTCACTGATATGGCTTCACCATTATCTTTTACCAATGCCTGTGAATATGTCGTCGTTCCAACAGTTATGGCAAAAATAACCGCCAAAATCATGATCATCGCCATTACCCTTGTTCCTATTTTTCTGGTAATATTTCTCATAAAAATACCTCCTTGAACTGCGGCTACAATAAATACACCCGCCTATATCAAAACCATCACAAATAAATTCCCACTTTGTCCTATATATATTTCTGTCCGCAATAAGGGTCAATTGGACTTATTCCTTTGAATTCAGACACCCCCATCATTTTATCTATTGTTGCGTCAACAAAGTTCTCATTACCGCTATATGAATTGATATATGTTCCCATCATCGGTGCATCGAAGAGATGGTATGGATAAGATGTAGAAACCATTATCACCGGTATCTCTGAAGCAAACCATGGAGCATCATCTCCCAAACCAAAACATACATTCCAATTCAATCTCAAAGTCGTATTATTAGAAGCATTTTCCATGTTGCACACATATAAGTACAGGTCATAATCCTGCTTCATCTCTTCTACACCTCTATACATCTCATGCAATAATCTACCCTTTTCAGGTGTAAGCTTTGACATATCTGCAAAATCAGCAACTCCAATAGATACACTTCTATCTCTAACTGTGACCTCAAATCCACGCTTTTCTAATTTCTCACGCCACATCTGAACATAATCATTATCAGCTGACAAATCCTTCTGAATTACATTGAGATATATTCTCTTATATCGCTCTTTGCTAATAGGAAGTAATTGCTTCTCATCTCGAACCAGAGTTATGGCTTTATCAGCCACTTCATCAGACCAGATTCTATGCTTTGCACATCCTACAACCCGGCTTATTTCACCATTTGGAACCAATGTATCAGCAGCCTTCTTCTCATGTAATTTCAACGAAGCCTTGGTTGCCAGAATTCTGATTACAGCCTCATCCAATCTATCCTGAGACAGACTATGATTTGCCAGTCCTTCCAGCATATATTTATAGTCCTCATCTACATCCTTGTTAAATAAAATCATGTCGCAACCTGATTCTATAGCTCTTGGAATGGCCTCAGCACGACTCATAGCTGATGTAAATCCTACCATTGGTGTTGCATCTGTTGTAATCAGACCATTGAACTTCAACTTATCTCTCAGAAGTCCCTTCAGCAATTCTTTGGAAAGAGTTGCAGGTCTCATACATGCACTTCTGTCAGCCAGAGGGTTCAACTTCTTGACATAAGCAGGTTGAGCTATATGCCCCACCATTACTGTTTTGGCACCCTTCTCAATAAGCTTCCTATATACATAACCATATGATTTATCCCATTCTCTGGTGCTTAAAGAATTAATACTTGTTACTATATGCTGATCTCTCTCATCCACTCCATCTCCTGGGAAATGTTTTATGGATACAGCAACATCACACTCATCTGCAGCATCCAAATATCTCGAAGCATATTCATATACTTCCCTTGGATTATTACCGAATGTTCTGACGTTGGTTATAGGATTATGAAAGTCATAATTGATATCTACAATTGGTGCAAATGACCAGTTCAATCCCAAAGCGGCACCCTCTGCACATGCTGCATAAGCCATCTTATATGCATTGTCATAATCTCCTGTAGCAGCTACAGCCATAGGCTTACCAAAGGAAGTTCCCTCAAATGCCAATCCCTCTCCGCCGGATTCAGTATTGGCTGCCAAAAGTAGAGGAACCTCTGCCATATCCTGTATTGCTTTATGAGTCTGCCAAATATTTACTGCAGGGCCGGGACGATACATCATTGCCCCAACTCCAATTTCATTTATCAAATGATTTAAGTTCTCAGGATTAGCATCCAAACCCATAGGGCAGAATAACTGACCACACTTTTTCTCGTTATCCATCTTGTTAAATGTGTCATATACCCAGTCGATTCCTGCCTGGTCTAAATAAAATGGATTTCCTGTCAAATTTATTTTCTTCATAGTTATATGCTCGCTTTCCACTTAATCTATTCCTAGGAATACTTACGTAGGAAGTATGCCGGTGCACAGCTCCATGCATGGCAGTAACTGTTTACAATGGTGCCACCATATGGAGATTCATAAGGATTGGCTGGATTATACAATTCCCAGAAAGTATCTGCTCCAAGATCAGCCATAGCTCCCCAGTATTCTCTCAATTCTTCCAGAGCCACTCCTATGCTTCCAGCTTTGATAAAGGCATCCACATAATTGTGATACATATATGGAGTAACCATACCTTGTGCCTGTGGATTTTCCTTCACTCTCTTCAATAGTTTGTATGCATCCTCACCAGTTATAGCCTCGCCAAGAATCATCCATACCTGTGATGCCATGGAAACCTGCTTGTTCTTGCCACTTACATAGCACTTCAGCTCCTTGTCCCAGAGCTTATCATTGGCAGCATCACGAATTTCACAATAGAATGCAGCCAGACTTTCCTCGTTCATAACGTCATCCAGAGCCTGGGAAATCTTGATTGCTGCAGATGTGGCATACAGAAGCACGCCCTGAGCTCCTGCCTGCTTATTAAGATTCAGATTCCAATCCAGAAAGCACCATCCTAGCTCCTCTGAATCTTCCACAATCATATCTCTATTCAGATTCTCTTTAGCCAGTTCAATCTGTCTTAGGGCAGTTGGCCAAAGTTCCTTTAGAGTTTCTATATCTCCTGTATTTTCATAATAATCCCAGAGAATATTTACAAAGAATAATGAGTAATCATACATCTGTGTATCATCCACTTCAGGCTCAGGATTCAAGAAGAGACATGCTCCCACACGACCATCCTCCTGAGTAAGTCCTGCCAACAGATATATGCAGGCCAATACCATATCGTTGTTCTGATAAGTCATATAATTGGTCAGAGCTTGAATTCTTAAATCACCAATCCATAATCTTCTATCTCTCTTTGGGCCATCCTCAAAGACAACCTGCATGCAGTTATGTAAAGTGCGACAGGCGATCTCATCCAACCTCTTGTCCTGCTTATTTTCTGTGTTAAAAGGAATCAGCTTGTTGTCATCGGCTCCAGAGACAGCAGTACAGATAACATCCTCTATACACAAATCAAATTTAGAACTGATATCTATAACCTCAATCTGTAAATAGCGGAAAGCATATCTGCGAGGAAGCTTCAACTCTGATGGCACCACATCCACATGTATCTGTTCATACTCAATCCATGATGAACATACCCATCCGTGATACTCCTCTGGATCTTCAAACAATTCAATTGGATTTTCTGCAAAATGAAGTTTCAATAATACAGGTGCATCAGGATGACTTCCCTTATAGCCCAACTTCATATTTATATAACCCACTTGATGATTACCAAAATCCAGACATACTTTATTGCCCTTTTTCAAATTGAGACTTCTGTAGTCAGCAGCCGGCTTGATTTCCACCTTGCCATCAATCTGTTCTATTTCTACAGTCTGTGTTACCTCTACTCTTGTCTCTATAGGTTTCTTCAACAATTCCAATGCTTTATTTACATAGACCTGATTAATCATTTTTCTTTTCTACCCTTCTATAGTTTTAATAAAAGCAGCCCTTTTACTTTCCAAAAGGGCTGCCTAATAAAACCAAATTATTTCTTTGAAAAGATTCTCACTAATAGTTTTTCATTATTTAAGTAAATCAAAAATACAACCAGCAATACTGCATTAATAATAGATTGCATTGATGCAGTCACTTCATTTGAGAATACCGCAAAAGTAGAATTCAGAAGTGACATTGTAACTGCGGCCAAGAGAAAACCTATTCTCTCATTTGTAAATCGACTAATATATGAACCGATGAACATTGGGAGGAAGGCTGTAAACATAATAGCTATTGAACCGAAATTCAGCTGTCCTCCATTGATGGTGGTATTTCTGGCAGCATTTAAAAAACCTACTATTCCCATAAGACCACCACATATTGCATAACATCCCAAAGCATTTTTCACTTCGTTAATACCTGTGTTAACCGCAACCTTCTGTCCATCCTTTAAAGCCTTGTAGTCATAACCGAATCGAGAATGATCGAATATGACAATTGCTGCCACCAACACTAGTACAATTATTGCAAAGGCATATTTCCAGGTGCTGACAAATCCTGACATTGAAGCATTCTGAACCTCAACTCTCAAGTATTTGCCCTCTGTTATGGTATACATAATTCCTTCATATATAAGTGTGACTCCTAGAGAGGTTATAATTGGCGGAATCCTCAAAACCACATATACGCATCCTGATATCAAGCCAAGTATTGCACCTGCTACAACAGTCACAGCAAGCATCATAAATGCACTTCCCTCTCCGCCTCCAAGAACAGCATATGTTATCTTGGCGCCAATGACTGCTGAAAGAGCTGCCATTGAACCCAGGGAGAAGTCAAATCTGCCACTGTTCAAATTGATAGATAACGCAATTGTAGTTATCATTACTATTGCCACATACACCACGAAATTATCGAAACTGCGCATATTGGTAATAATATGTGAGCCATGTCTCAGACATAATGCCTCCAGTATGATAAATGATATAAGCGGTATCGCTATTGTTCCCAAAAACCTCTTCGGAATGCTCATAATATTAGCCTCCATTTTTCTTAAATAATTATCTTTTCTAAAAAACTTATTTTGACTCAATCAAAGCCTTGACATCTGCGAATGTAACATCATCGCCGATAACTGTATCCAACACATCCTTGCTGAAGATAGGATTTGTTCCTTTATCTGATAAGTAGAATGAATCAAATGAATCAGCATCTGTTGCTACGAGGTAACCCTGGCTTACTGATACAGCGTTGCCATCCTCATCACGGATTACATTTCCATTAATTGCATTCATAACAAGTGCGAAAACAGGTCCAATTGATGATGAATATTTACCAGCAAGGTATACAAGCTTACCATCCTTGATTGCAGCTCCGTTTGCCTCTGTAAATGAGTCAATATCAGAGAACTGGATTCCCGCTTCATTCAATGTCTGTGTAAAGAATGTTGTTGCCATACCAACTGAGATAAATGCCTCTGGATTCTTCTGAATAGCAGCATTCAACTCATCTGTTGTTGTATCACCATATCCCTGAAGATAAGCTACAACCTGTGTATCACCTGCAACCTTAGAAAGTGTAATACCCTGATCTGCGAAAATCTGTCCTACGATTGCATCCATATCAGAAGCACCACCATATGTGCATCCAAGTCCTACAAGAACACCAGCTGCTCTGTATACATGCATTGGGTTAGGGATAAATGCTCCGTAAATCGCTACAGACTTTGTGCCCTGCTTCTTGAAGTATTCACCCATTTCCTTACCGGCTTCGAATTCAGTCTCGTTGCTAGGTCCAACCTGTCCAACGAAGTGCTCATAACCCTTGTATGTCTCATACTGCTCTGAATCCAATACACCTGAAGCGATTGCATAATACACTCCGTACTTCTCGCATGTTTCAATCTGCTGTGCTCTGTCACTGCTTGAAAGTGAGATGATAGCGTCACATCCCTGAGAAGCAAACTTCTCAATCGCAGCCTTCTCATCTTCTGCACTCTCCAAAGCATCTGTATAAGTGAACTCTACATCATAGTTTTCTGCGATGTATTTCTCATAGTAGTTTCTGAAGCCCTGTGCTTCCTCACCACTTACATCTGCTACTAGGACACCAATCTTGGCTCCGTCAGATGAACCACCATCAGCTTCCTTTCCTGTAGAACCACATCCTACAAATGTTGCTGCTGTCATTGCCCCCACAACCAACAAGCTAAGAATTTTTGTTAATCTCTTCTTCATGTCTTTTTTTCCTCCTTAACATATATCTTTAACGCTTATGCGCTAAATTCAATTTACCTTCTACCTAAAAACTATCTCGGCAGCATCTGTGTTCTGTAATTCATACTGGTCACATAGACTACAGCCAGGAAGAATACTGCACTAATAAGTTGTGTAATTCCATAAGCTGCACTGCTGTCAATTACCAGATCCAAAATGTCATTTAACAACATAAATGAAAAACCACCTACCAAAGACGCATAAATCTTGGATCTTGCACCACCTGAGATCGGCATACCACCAAATACTATTGCGATAAATATATTCATTCCAACACTTGAAGCAGTTGTAGTTGTAACCGATGGTGTATATATCAGTGTGAGAAATGCTCCCAAACCAACTCCAATTCCTGCTATTGTAAATGCCAGAATTGTATACTTGTTAAACTGTATTCCGGTAAGTTCGGCGCACACCGGATTTCCTCCAATGAACTTCTGTCTGCGTCCAGCTTTGGTTAGATTAAATATGAAGAAGCAAGCCAAAAAGAAAACTGCCAACAGCACTATCTTAAATGCAGGTTCATCCATATCTTTGACTACGACGCTAGGAATACTGATTCCTCCCAAAGCACCACCCTTGGTTGTAATAATCTGAGATGCTACAGCAGTCAGCACTGACATCATTGCAACTGTTGTTACAAAGGCAGGTATATGAAATACTGAAGCTAACACAGAATTTAGGAGGGAACATATGATACCAGAAGCAAATATTGCCAAAATCATCAAGCCCATGTTCTCAGTGGCATTATAAGCAAGCACTCCCATGGTTGCGGCAAATAATGTTGCAGCACCAAGGCTGATATCAAATGTTCCAAGGGTATAAATGAAGATTGCGCCTGTGGCTACTACAGCCAGAACTACGCCCTCGTTAAATACAATCTGCAGATACATATCAAGTCTGTATCCCTTCATGGAAACAACTCCCACAAACAGTCCAAACAGTACTACCAAAGCTGCAAATGGCAGAAGCGTTACCAGAAATTGTCCTATTCCATTTTTCTTTATTTGATTCATTTTCTGTTTCATAATAATGACGCCCCTTCCTAAATCATATATCCTATGATATTTGCATCAGTAAGTTCTGCATTTCTCTCAAATTCATGAGTAATCTCACCATTTTTCATGATAAAAATTCTGTCGCTCATTCCTATAAGCTCAGGCAATTCCTCACTTATCATAAGTATTGCCTTTCCTTCTGATTTAAGCTTCATCATCAATTGATACATAGCCTGTTTTACTCCGATATCAACTCCACGAGTCGGGCAATCAAGTATCAAAATTTCACTTCCGCATCCAATCCATTTACCAAATACAACCTTCTGCTTGTTACCACCGGATAACTGAGAAGTTAGCTGATTGGCTCCGGAACATTTAATAGAAAGAGCTTCTATCTGATTCTGTACATATTCATTCTCTCTCTTGGTTGTCACCAGGCATCCGCCAAGAGCGTATTCATCCATGCCTGCCACAGATATGTTGTCCTTTATGCTGGCACTAAGTACCAGTGACTCCACATCACGATCCTTTGACACATAACCCACTTTATTTCTCACAGCCACATGAGGACTATCCAGCTGCTTGCCGTTTCCAAGAACCACTTTGCCTAATTCCGGCTTAGCCGCACCGAACATTACCTTACCTAGTGTATGCATACCGCAGCCTGACAAACCGCCGACACCTACAATCTCACCTTTGTGAAGAGTCAAGCTGATATTCTTCAACTCCTCACCCAACTTCACATCAGTCACTTCAATGGCAACTTCATCCATATGAGAAGGTATATAATCACTTCTGTAATAATCCCCCTGCAACTCTCTACCAATCATGCTGGTTCTGATTGCATCAGCATCGAATTCATCCTTGGTAAATGTACGAATAAGATTTCCATCTCTAAGCACAGTCAAAGTATCACAAGCTTCCATAATCTCTTCCAAGTCATGTGAGATAAATATTATTGCCTTGCCCTCGTCTCTTAATTTCTTCATAAGACGATACATAATACTTCTTCCATCATGGGATAAAGCTGTACTTGTCTCATCAATTACCAAGATATCCGGATTCTTCAAAACAACTTTGGCTATCTCTACCAGCTTTCTTGTCTGAAAATCCAAAGAAGCCATTGGCATATCTCCTGTTATATCCGCGACGCCAATATTTCTCATAGCCTCTGTAGCCTGGTCGTTTAGAAGTTTGCGCTTTACAATTCCAAGCTTGTTCTTGAAATGACTAATCTCTCCAAGGAAAATATTTTCAGCAACAGTAACACCTGCCACTGTTCCACTTTCCTGGACAATCATTCCAATGCCACCCTTTAAAGAATCAATCATGCTTGATGGCTGCCACTTCTGTCCTTTGAAATACATTTCACCGGAAGTTGCCTTTTGCATTCCTGCTGCAATTGATGAGATTGTAGATTTACCGGATCCATTTTCACCGATCAATCCTCTTATCTCCCCTGGATACACATCCAGGTTTACATCCTTTAAAGCAATTACATTTCCAAATTTTTTATTAATGTTTTTCATCTGAAGAATAGGTTCACTCATATGTTTTCCTTGCCCCCTGCTTCTCTCCAAAACTTGTTTATAATGAAATTATAGTCGGCTGAAAATATTTTAAAATTCATATATTTGTTCAGTTTTACTGTTGTATTTATCCATAAATATATGATATATATAGTTTTGTTGATTTATTTTGACATTTACTCAATAATATCTTTGCATATCATATCAAGCATAAGGCTGATTTTTTCGACTAAAGGAGGTTAGTATTATGGATTTAGATGAATTAAAACATAGAATATATATTATGAATGACGAAGAATGCTTCTATAAAGAAATGTATGATGCAAGAAACTCCGGCAGGATTAAAGACTTTCTTAAAAACCTAAATTATACTGAGACCATTGATAAACATAGAATTGTACCGGAATTGCCAGAGACTATTCCACCATTATATATGGATAACTATTTCTTCGATTTAGCTGACAAGGAAAGTATTGTGGTTCAAAAACACAATAGATACAGTCCTGACTTAATACATTCTCACACTTTCTTTGAATTGATATATGTATATGACGGTACAGCCATAAACAACATCTCCAACCAGGAAATCAATATGCGCACAGGAGACTTCTGTATAATACCGCCTGGTGTGGAACATTCCCTGGGAGTATTTGATGACAGCGTGGTATTTAACATACTATTGCGCAGAAGTACATTACACAGTATGCTGGCACCATTTCTCACAACCACCAACCTGCTATCATCCTTCTTTTTAAATAATATTTATGCTCAGAGAGCCAATGATTACATCCTTTTTCACACAGGAGTAGATAATGCTATCAAACAAAGTTTCCTATGGATGTATTCAGAATTTATAAATAAGCAACAGTATTATTATCAGGCTATTACCAACACCCTGCTGTTGGATTTCTATCTCTTCGTGAGGGAGTACTCCAACTCAGTACAGATGCCACTGTTCAACAGCAAGATGGATGTGCAGCGTTATGCTCTTATTCAATACATACAGGATAATTATAGAGATATTACATTGACTGACCTGTCAAATAAATTCCATTATACCAATGAGTATGCATCCAGACTCATCAAAGAATTGACAGGCATGACCTACACAGAAATACTTAGAACTATTAGAATTGAACGCTCAGAATCTTTTCTTGAGACAACTACTATGACAGTAGCAAATATAGCGGAAGCTGTCGGCTATGATACTCCTGAACATTATATTCGTCAGTTCAAGAAGCACACAGGCATGACACCTTCCGCTTATAGAAAACAATCACCAAAAAATATTTTAAATTAATCTATAAATATTCATTCTAAATCTTAGAATTCATACTTACCTGCTTTTACTTCCTGCTTGGTACCATCCATCAATTGAATGGTTGCAGTGGTATTGGCAGGTATTTCAATATGATACTTGTATGTTCCATCGCCGGTTTTCTCCCAGCCGGAATATACTTTGCCATGGACACTATCATATGTCATATTTGCATATGTGAAATGTCCCCCCGGATGAGGAGCCACTATGAAATGGTTTTCTCCTGCCATCTTAATTCCGCACATTTCATCAAATATCCACTCACATACAGCACCTTTGGAATAATGATTGAGAGATGCAATTCCGCCTCCCACTCCATTATCAGAAGTCGGGCCTTCCCAGTCTTCCCAGATGGTAGTTGCTCCAACCTTTGGCATAAACAACCATCCCGGCTTTTCCTCATTTTCAAGGAGTCTGTAAGCATAATCCAAATCTATATCCTGAAGCACATAGAGAATCAATGGTGTAGACAGAAATCCTGTACCTACTCTCCACTTATAATTCTCCAACGCCTTTATCAGTCTCTTCTTGGCATATACGGTCTGCTCTTCATTTAACAGATTATAATACAGTGGTCTTACAAGAGTCGCCTGTCTGTCTGTATCCAAAGTATATCTATCCTTACTTCTCAACACCTGATAAGTGTGTCTGCAACCTGTTGCATACTCCTTGAAAAGCTTCAAATCACCTTCATAATCTCTACCTGCCTGGTCATTTCGAAGCAAGCCCTGTTTCTTGGCATCTATAAGATGTGTAGTAATATCAATCATGACTTCCATGAGATACTGACCATATGCTGTTGCCACCTCTGGATTAGCAGACATAAAGTCCTTGAATCCGGTCTGATGAATGTCATTTGGTTCAGCCCACTCTCCGTAATGCTGTCCCATATTGTAGAGATATTTCTTATCCTTGCCCTTGATTCCTGTATTGTCAGAAATAAGTATCTGGAATTTGCCCATACGACCAATAGCAAATTTTGTAAACTTACTCATGACTTCATAATATCTGTCAATGACATCAATATCATTATATTTCTTCCAGATACGATAAGGAATAAATACTCCAGCATCAGCCCAGCCAACAGAACCATCCATGACTTTCATATAGAAGTCAGTTCCTCCTTCTGGAACAATCTGAGGTAATTTACCATCAGGCTTCTGCCAATCCTTGAGATCATTCTCATATTTATTGGCAAAAGGTGCATAGTTCACCATGTAGCTGGCAGTATTTACAAATATCTGCGCATCTCCAGTCCAACCATGTCTCTCTCTTGTAGGACAATCAGTAGGAACATCAGCAGAATTATTCTTCAAAGACCACAATGTACTCTCAACCAGCTTATTCAAAAGTGCATTGGAGCTGTCAAAGGAAAATGTACGCTCAAATCCTGAATAAACTGCAATTGATGTAAAGCTGTCAGTTGAAATCTGTCCCTCTCTGCACTGTGAAGTCTCCACTACTTTGTCAGCTAAATCACCAGTGAGTTCCACAAACTGAAAACCGAAAATCGCAAATCTAGTCTTGTAATGGTTATGCCCGTCTTTGGCAGTGTAATCGATTTGCTGCAATGGAGTTGTAATCTTCTTGTTCACACATTGGATATTGTGCTGATCGAATTCTCCATCTTCACCAATCTTCTCACCAAAACGCAAAAACAACTTTTCTCCGGCCTTGGCATCAAATTCAAACTCGATATAACCGGCAATATTTTGACCAAAATCCAAAACCTTTTTTCCAGATGGTGAAATATACAATGATGGATTTGTAAATCTCTCGTTCTCCACCAATGGGAAGTTATTGGAAGCTGTAGGTGTAATAGCATATTTTGTAACCTTGGCATTTACCCAATTAACAACACCCGGCTTTAGATTTGCTTCCCTGGCAGCATCATAAATCTCTCCATCCTTATTGTCAGCAAAACGGACAGGTCCTTCATTCATCCACTTCCAACTACCGTCAGTACAGATATAATCCACTGAGCCATCCTCATATGTCACCTCAATCTGAACCAACAATTTGGTCTCAATACCATATTCATTTTTGCGACCCCAGGCTCCAACTGAACCTCTATACCAGCCATCTGCCAGCATGAATTCCAGGTTATTCTCTCCCGTCTTCACCTGATCTGTAATATCAACTGTCTGATATTGAATTCTTCTCTTGTAATCTGTATAACCAGGTGCGAGACAAAACTTACCTATTTTAGAACCATTTATCTTACCTTCATACAAACCACATGCACTCATATAAGCTCTAACCTTGAGCACATTTTTTCCTGAATCAATCACAAAACTCTTGGAGAAGCAATCCACCGGATAGCGGTTCTTCTTATTTACCGTATAATTTCCAGTAATCCACTTTGCCTTCCAGTCATTTGCATCTATAAGGCCCAACTCAAAAGTTGCCTTTTCACAATACTCACCAGCTTCGTCATTCTCATCCCACAGGCGCACCTGCCATGCTATGTAATCTCTAGAAACCAGATTATGTGGAATGACTTTATCTTTTCCCTCTCCCATGGTTCCCCACTGAATGAGATGCATCTGATTAGATGCTACCTTACCTGAGTTCCATACTATATTATTATTGGCATCTACTGCCTGTATCTCATAAGCACTCTGTGAAACTGCACCCTCAACAGTCCAACTAAGTCGTGGATTAACATAATCGATACCTACAGGATTTGTCAGATATTCACACTTTAAATTTGTTGCATAAATCATGTCGTCTTCTCCTTCTCACTAAATAAAAACTTATGCCTGTTGCTTTCTGGCTGCAATCTCAGCCTGCTTCTTATCAAGTCCTTTTTCTACATTGATAAATGCTAAAAGTACAATAACTACTATAGATGTAAGAATTTCCAATCCAACAAAGAAGAATGTAATTGTATGTTGAACTGAAGCATTTTGAATATATGCAACTGTCTCGCCATTAATAAAATCAGGTGCTACATATCCTGCTCTTGCCAAAAACATGTTAAACAAACCTGTACATGCACCGGTAACAGCCACTGTGATAATACTATAGATTGACATTGCTGCTCCATCTACTCTAAAGCCATGCTTCCATTCCATATGATCATAAGTATCAGCCATAAGCGCCATAAATACATAAGCTGATGGCAATCCACCAATATTTTTGATAAACTGACCTACTAATACCTGAACCATATTTGTTGGATTGATGTAACAGATGAAACTTCCAATGGCAAATATAATAAATCCTACTAATGTAACATTTCTCTTACCGAACTTCTTGGCGAGAGGCCACACTGCAAAAATACCGATACCCATTGGAATTCCTCCAAGAACAGATATCATTGTCTGCGTGATTCCATCGTTATAAGTTCCAAGTACATAATTACAATAGTAAACAAGCGCAATATTTTTGAAAGATGTACCTACTGTACTGATAAAGAAATACAGTAACAAAAAGAACATATATCTATCTGTAAATACTGCTTTCATCTGTGTCTTAAAAGAAAGTGATTTCTCTACCTCTTCAGTTCCACCTTCCTCTGTAACACGCTCTCTTGTGTGATAGTACTCAAGCAATATAAGTGGCATAGCCAGAATAGACAGAATAACTGCCATTGTAATCCAGCTTGATTTATCAACTCCAAGCTTTGGTAAAATGAGCATTGGAAAAATCAAAGCTACAATAATACCGGAAATCATAACAGTTGCAACATTGTTAAATACTGCAAGAACACCTCTCTGCTCAGAATTTCTTGTAGAAAGAGGTACCATCAAGTTATGAGACATGTTGTAAATAGTATAAGCAAATGAGTAGAACAGATTATAAGAAATCATTACCCATACAACCTCTACAGTCTCATTTGATTGTGGAACCACGAACAAGAGTATTCCGGTTATAGGAATCAAAATAGAAGCCAAAAGTAAATATGGTCTGGCTTTTCCCTGCTTTGACTTGGTATGGTCAATAACATATCCCATAACCACATTGGTTATTGCATCAATGATTTTTGAAGCCAATGGGAAAATCATAAGGAACAATCCACCCCATACTGATGTAAGTTTCAATACATCTGTGTAGTACACATTGAGGTAAGTAGCCAAAACAGCATTAAAAAGCAATGCTCCTGCCGGACCGATGAGATATCCCAGCCACTTTTCCTTCTTCTCCATGTCAGCTGATTTTATTTTGCTGTCAAATATTGAATTATTTATAAATTTCGGTTTGATACTTAGCATTACAAAACCCTCTCTTTCTTGTAAAACGAACCATCTCTATGATTCGATTATATTTTAAAAAACGCACATTTCGTTGTAAAAATGTGCGTTTTCTTGTAATTTCGTCCACTTTTTGTAATATTTTATATAAATTACAAATTACAAAAGGATAATTACAAATATATTATTTCTATTTAATTTGGTAATTATCTCACTAATTAAATATCCAACTCAGATACAACCTTTGGATACTCTCTCAGCTCATCCTTTTCATGTAGCGGATTCCAAACCTGAGCAAAGAACGGATCAACCTGTGCACGCTTACCATAATTCCAGCTCTTGCGCTCACACTCAGGGCACCAATGGCCGCCTTCAAGCACAAGTCTTGGTGACGCCTCAAATTCATGACCAAAAGCACATTTCATCAGAAGCTTGCTCTTCCAGTTTCCTGTTTCCATAGAATCAGCCAGAAGCTCACCACCACGAAATTCTACTGCAGCTTTCATATCCTCATAGCTTAATTCAGATTCAGGCTTGGACTCATCATATCCGTGATCAATTTCAACCACTGTATCCCAATCTGTAAAAGCTTCCATTTCACTTGCTTTATCAGGAAGTTCTTCCCATGCTTTTTTACTGCCCCAGTAAGCATCAATATGATCTTCCATATTGGCATCAAGCCAGTGCTTTGTACCATGCTCTGAATCAAGAAGCTTGTTAAAGGTACCCTTTATAATATTTCCCATAAGTTTTTTGCCGCCTGGAAGTTTAGTCATAACCTTACCTGCAGCAACTGCTCCACCCAATTCTTTCAGATAGGCATCATAGAAGTACTCCATGGAATCACTGCGGAAATGCAAATAGTTTTCCAGCTTATCAGAATCCAGATAATACTGGCCATGGAAATTTCTAGTAGCATAAACTTTGGGATCAACAATAGGATCAATATTCGTAAATCCAAGCTCACCATACATTTTCATATACATGTCATAGGTGCTGACACGGCAGCTTTCGCCACCTCCAATATTATATATATGTCCCCAAAAGCTTTCGTCCAGAGAACCATCAGCATCGAAAGCTGCCAGATTTCTCATTAACCGTCCACTGTCCCTGTCAGAACAATATTCAAGCACATTATAGAGACAATTATGGAATTGAATAGCATCTCTTATCTTGGCCATAGCAGGTCCCATAATTCCGGTTTGACGCAGACTCACCCAATATTTCAGGCCTGATTCTATAACTGCGCGTTCTGCTGCTACCTTGGATACTGCATAATAATCATACATACTAGGCTTAATAGGATCACCAACCCTACCCCAATGAATTGGAGGCATACGATCTCCTGTCTCAGCCACAGTTCCAATATATACAAACTTATATGTATTCTCCTTGTTTTGGCTTTCTATTGCATTCATTATATTCATAACTGAGCCATAATTATTTTCCATAGCCTTCTTAGGATAATAATCAGCAGCAGGCGAAACAAATGCTGCAATATGAAGCACCATATCAGAAAGAGCAACACACTTTTCCACATCTTTTTGGCTTAGCAAATCACCATATATAATCTGCAATCCTTTATGATTCTCATAGCTGTCAAACAAATTATGATTTTTCTCACTATCTCGTACCAGAATCACAAGATCATATACATCCCCTAAATCCGGAAGCATCTGCTTGAAGCTTTCAAAGCCCATTCCGCCGCCGGCTCCCGTCATAAATACAACTGGTCTTTTTGAATTCATCATATTTCTGAACCTCTCTAATAAATACTATTCACCACGCATCTCTACAGCTTTTGTCTTGCCATCCAAGACATCAACACAGAGCTTGATTGAATCTCCGATTGCTTTATCAATATCGTCCGCTTCCACATGCAAAATATCGCATCCCAGACTCTTATCAATAAACAAGTTTGAACATTGCAGAGCTGTAAATTTCACCATATGAAGTCCACCCTCAATGTTATTTTTCTTCTGCTCTTTCATGAGATTTCTTCCACCAATAGAATACATCCAATCAGGAATAGTAATTACCTTTCTATCAGGACATCCGAGATATTTATGTACAATAGTAAGCATCTCTTTCCATGTCATATTATAGTAACCTATAGGATAACAATTGCCACCATGATTATATTCTAATGCTCCTGCCAAAGCCTGACCCACCTGATGTACTGTAACCATAGTTGTTCCACCCTTTGGATACATAGTATTCTTCTTCATAGAACGAATCTGTTCTACAAGGAATACCCATACCGGCTTTCTTCCCGGCTGTGTTCCGAAAATATAAGGAAGCTCTAAAACAGCTACATCGAAGTTTTCATCAGCAAAAGACATAGCCACATTTTCCTGATCAATTCTACTGCGAATATATGGATGCCACTTTGTAAGTTCCAACTCCGGTCTTGTCTTTGCAAAATGCGCAAAATACGAACCACAGATAGACACATGCTTCACACCACATTCCTTGGCAATTCTTAACAGTCTCTCAAGAGGATCTATGTTGTATTTCTTAAATAAATCATAAATAGGTGCCGGACCTTCCACTCGCTCATCCACACCTGCTGCAAATACAAAGCCTTCGCAACCTGCCATATACCCGCGAATTTCATCATCTGTCATTTCCAGATAATTTCCATATTCGATTTTCATCTCAGGCGGCAAAACCGCTCCTTCAGGTAAAGGAGGAAGCGCAACTGATGTCACTTCATGTCCTCTCTCGATTAATACTTTGGCAGCCTCACTTCCCAGTAAGCCTGTTCCTCCAATCATAAATACTTTCATTTTTCTTGCGTCCTTTCTATCCCCACTTTACGCTTTATTTTAATCATGACTACCGTCAAATACTTGTAATATCATTCAAAAAATTGTAACTTTCGTCAAAAACATAATATTGTCACACACTCAGTTATAATTTACAATTTAACTAACATAATTACAAAAAATCTTTGTATCAGCCAGATAATATAAAATTACAATTATTCACAATAAAGTGTAAAAAAGGAGTTTGCCATGAGAAATATTGATTTTGCCTATATGGCTGAAAACATAGCTAATCTATCACGCATTGCCATTAGAATATATGAGGACAACAATCTCATTGTATATAATGACCCATCCCGTTTCCCAAAGGATCCGGCAGAACCATTTATAGACAAGCTGTTGCAGATTAAGGCTCCTATAAGCTATTATCTGACTCCTTATGACCATTTCTACGGTATTATAACTTATGAAAATATAAGAATTATTATAGGTCCAACCTTTCAGATGACCCCAACAAGAGATAAAATAAGAGAATTTATGTTTTCACTGGATATAAAGCTCAACTATTTGGAGCTATATAATTCATTTACCCATACTATCACACCTATGCCTTTAGAGATGTTTCTTCACGAACTCAGCCTGGTATATTATTTTATAAGTGAGCAGAAAATCAGATTATCGGACATTATAATATATGATTCCAATAACAAGCCCTATGAATTTGAATCATATAAAAACAAAGTATCAGCTTATACAAATGATAATTCCGAGACGGAAGAACTCACCAATTCATTCAATGAATTAGTTGAAGCTCATACCACAAGCGATTTCGAAGGAATAATGCTGAGCCTGATTCGTGTAGGCGATATAGATGGATTAAAAGAACTGTTTTCCAGCACCTCCGCAGGAAGAGCCGGCAAGACAGCTTCTTCTTACCTGAGAAATATTAAAAACCTCTTCATTTCCACCGCAACTTTAGTATCTAGAGCTGCAATTGATGGCGGCCTGTTTGCAGAGGAGGCTCTGACTCTCAGTGACAAATACATACAGCATGCTGAGAAATATGATAACTACGAGCAGATAATGAATCTACAGTTCAATATGATTATGGACTTTGCTTCAAGAGTGCAGGAAATCACTTATGGCAAACGATATGATAAATTTGTCCGTTCAATAACATCATATGTAAGAGAACATTTGACAGAAGAAATAAATATCGACAATATGGCAGATGAGTTATTTATAAGCAGAAGCTACCTGTCATCCAAGTTCAAGAAAGAAACTGGAATTACGCTGTCACAATATATACAGGAACAGAGAATAAAAAAAGCTCAGGAATTATTAAAGGGCAGCAATAAAAGTATCCTGGAAATATCTACCTTTTTAGGATTCTCATCCCAGGGATACTTTCAGAATGTCTTCAAAAAAATTGTTGGCATGACACCGAGAGAATATCGTATGCAATAACATAAAAAACAGTGGCTATGAAGTTAATCATAGTCACTGTATATATTTTAACAAGTACTTTGACATTGGAATTTCTATTCTACTATGCCTCTCTAACAGGTACTGTTAAATGCACTGTTTTCAGGCCATCTCCTGATATTTCAACATCAATATCACCCGCTTTATATCCTGCACGAACAACTGCTAGGGATTGGCCTAAATATGTTGTATGCACATCGCTATAGAAATTCTCTGACATACATGGTCTGGCTGAGCCATAACCTTGTAAAGTACCAGATCCAGTCACCTTGACCTTCAATTTCTTATCAATGGCAGGGCGCACAATTCCATCATCTCCCACAAGAGAAATATTGATAAATGCCATGTCCTGGCCATTGGCAATTAAGGAGTTACATTCTCCTCCTCTGCCACGATAATCCACATCAGCTTTAATAGATATACTACCCTTTGATGTATGCATCGCATTTCTATTTATTTCATTTCCCGAAGCATCATATATTATTGTCTCAATCTTACCCGGTTCATATGTTACCTTTTTAAATTCAGCTATATCTTCTTTGATTTTCTTCTTGCCATAGCTCTTGCCATTTACCAGAAGTTCAGCCTTGGCACCATCTGCATATACTCGAACCTTGTTCTTGTAACCTTCGCAGCCATCCCATGACCAGCTGGTCACTGCATCTGTATTTCTCCACATAGATATGCCGCTTTGATGATTAGCATGAATCATAGGTTCCACAGCAATAACAGGAGTCTTGTCTAAATCCCAGATAATCTTGTTCCAACCTACTTCAGCTCTTGGCTTACCACAGATATCTATAACACCAGGACCACCTGAAATAATCAATCCCGGCTCCACTGGTTGCTTGGTTTTCTTGTCATTATATCTCACAGTTCCAATTCCAGATTCACCCAGATAATCCCAACCTGTCCACATGAAATCACCGGTGAGATTAGGAATATCCTTCACCATCTGCCAATTAGTATATAATTTCTTTGGCAATGTCTCGGATCCTGTAAATGCTCTGTCAGGATATTGCTTTGCCTCGGTATAATATCTAGCACCTGCATAATTATATCCTGGCATATCCAAATATTTAGATACATTTGCAACAATCTTATCAGCACCTTTACCCTTGGTGGCTTTTTCCATCATATCACCCATTTTATTCATTAGCATATTAAAGAAATCACTGGTTGGTGTATCATCAAGGGATTGCGAGCCTTTATTATTCTCCTTCTCATCCTTCTTGTCATCTCCACTATTGCCATACATTCCACGACCTTTGGCAACAAGAGATGCAAGCATTATGTTGATTCCAAGAGTTGTAGCACGACTCGGATCCAAAGACTTCACATATGCAGCCATATCTCTGCACATATTCACTCCTTCTTCTTTTCCTAAATCAGAAATCTCATTTCCAATAGAATACATAATTACAGAAGGATGATTGTAATCCTTTGAAATCATAGACTCAATATCTAATTCCCAGTTTTTTCTAAATGTATCCCCGCCATAATCATATGGATTCTTCTGTATAAACCACATATCAAAAGACTCATCCATTACATACACGCCCAACTCATCACAGGCATCAAGCATAGCCTTGGAAATAGGATTATGGGCAGATCGAATAGCATTAAATCCCGCATCCTTCATTATGCGAACCCTTCTATACTCTGCATCTGCAAATCCGCATGCGCCAAGTACACCATTGTCATGATGTATGCAGCTGCCTCTAAGCAATACTTCCTTACCATTAACATGAAGACCGCTTCCGTCCCAGGTTATCATACGCAGACCAAATCTGTCTGAAGCCTCATCTAGAACTTTTCCATCATGACTGATAATTGCCTTGCATGTATATAAATGAGGATTATCCTCCTCCCATAATACAGGATTTGGAATCTGAATCTGACTATGATTCTCATGAGCTGCTGCAACCTGAGTATCTCCATCCCAGATTTGAATTTCTACATCAACAGATTCATCTGTCTGTAAACCAAGTTTCCTATATTCCACATCTACTTTAACAGTATCTGATGATAATGTAGTAATTCTGACACCTTCTGGAGCAATTGCAATTTCTTGTCCTACATATATTTTCACTTCTCTATAGACTCCAGAGCCGGAATACCATCTACTATTTGGTGCCTTGGCATTATCAGCAATGATTTGAATTTCATTATCAGCTCCATAAATCAGTTCCTGTGACAGATTCACAAAATAATTAGAATAACCATATGAACGCTTATATATTTCTTTACCATTTATCAAAACCTTAGAATTCTGATACACTCCTTCACACTCCATAATCACAGTTTTGCCCTGCCATTCTATAGGAGCCTGTAGCTTCTTGGTATAGATGTAACAACCGGTAGCAAAATAACCTATTGCACCTTTTCCCGGATTGTTTTTACTTCTATCTTCATATAACATTGCATCGTCCGGCAAATTAACCTGGCGCGCTCCTGTCTCCCCTTCTTTTGTAACTACCCACTCTCTGTTAAAATCCAGTCCCTTCATACATTTTCCCTCCATAGATAGACTCTAATTCTATGTTCATTATATATTTTTTGTATATAAAATAATGTCACATATTTGACCTTTTTGACACAAATACATGACATTATTCCTTGGCAAATCTGCCTTTTTACAATATAAAGTTTATTTTTGCAAAAAATTATTTTCCACAATCATACAGGCCAGGTAGTAAGCCAGTCTTTCCTGACCATCACTCAGATCATTTCCTATCAATTCCTTGATTTTATTCATTCTATATACGATGGTATTCTTATGAATATACATCTCGTCAGCCACCGCCTTGATACTTCCGTCGTTGTGCAGATATGATCGAAGGGTTGCAAGCAAATCTGAATTATGTTCCCTATCATAATCCAAAATCGGCTTCAATGGTTTCTCGCTCATTTCTAATAGAAGCTTCTGATCAGAGATAGCATACAATAGTCTCTCCATACCCAGCTTATCAAATCGAACTAATTTCTCCCCCTTGCGCATAGCTGTAGCCACCGCATACTCTGCTCGACGATATGATAAATGTAATTCTGACACATCCATAACAGGAGATCCCACGCCACAATAGATTTCCTTATCCGGCATTCGTCTGGAAGCTCGTGTCATAAATCCCATTATTATTTCCCTGGTTTGCTCTTTGGTTACCTGATTTAGTATCAACACAAAATAGCCATTGTAATAGAAGAAATGTCCATTGTGAGAAATATTTTCCATATAAATCTGGAGTCTATATCCGATTCGGCGCCTGTCCATGGAATCCATACTATCTAAATCCCCGGTGGATATAAGTACAACCTGAAATCTGCCATCAACATCAAATGAAGCAGACAATTTCTCTCTATATTTATCCTGTGCAGCCGGGTTTTCAAATGATTTGATAAATGCATCTGAAATCTGCTGATCAGTCTCTGACTGCAAAAAGATTCGAACCGTCAAATCCTTGATCATCTCCGACATTACCACATCCCACGGTACATCCATCAGCGGCAGATCCACTTCATCACAATAATCTATAACCTTCTGAGGAATCTCCTTGATATAATATCCCGTATTTACAATAAGACCGGCGCAATGATGCTCATCCAGAATCTCAACCAGTTCAAGTAGTCTCTCTTCTGTATTGAAATACACTCCCTGAGTAACAACTAATTCCTTGCCTTTAAAATTAGTTGTAATAGTTGTATCTTCTACCATCAACAACCAACTGATAGAATTGGCCCAACCGTTTTTACCGGCAATTAATTCCATATCATATTTATCCCGTGCTATTATCAGCATATCTTCAACTGTAAATCCCATATTAGAACCCCTTTATCAAATCAATCTCATACATACTCTTATATATCAGCTGTATTTAGCTACATAATAACTAATACAGATCTACTGAACCTATAATAGCACACTTTTGTGACGGCAACACAAAAACTTCTAATTATTTTTAAATTTATAGCATATAGCACATTATTATTTGGAACAGTATAATGAATTCAGAAGGTAAGAGATGGACGTAACGAATCCATCAGGGTTTATGAGATTTATAATTGGAGGTGTTTGATATGATGACTATGATGAACACTTATATTAACAAAATTGATTCCGCTCCAATTCCTGAGTGGATCAAAGCAGAGCGCTACGATTATTGCGAGCCAATGATTGTTAGACATCATAGAAATTTTGTAAAGGCTATTAAGAGTCTTTTAGCAAAATTATTTAATTAGTTTTCTTCATCCCTTTTGATTTATAACAATATACTTCAAACAAACAAGAGCGAATGCATTTTGCATTCGCTCTTGTGCTATCTTCTTATATATTATCTCAGATACTTTGTTGCCACCCAACCACGAATCTGATTATTGTATGATACATACAACCAGTAATAACTATTTCACAAAACTAAGTGCCTGCTCCAGATCCTCAATGATATCATCTACATTTTCAATACCAACTGATAATCTAACCATATCAGGCTTTACTCCACCCGCAATCAATTCTTCATCTGTAAGCTGACGATGTGTTGATGATGCTGGATGAAGTACACAAGTATGTGCATCTGCAACATGAGTAGCAATAATTGCAAGATTAAGATGCTTCATGAATTCTTCAGCTGCAGCTCTTCCGCCCTTTACGCCAAAGGAGATAACTCCACATGTGCCGTTCGGCATATACTTCTGAGCCAAGTCATAATACTTGTCTCCCTCTAATCCAGGATAAGTTACATACTCTACCTTGTCGCTTGCCTGCAGGAACTTCGCAACAGCAAGAGCATTGGCACAATGTCTCTCCATTCTCACTGCCAGAGACTCAAGTCCCAGATTTAAGAAGTAAGCATTCATTGGAGCCTGAATAGAGCCCAAATCTCTCATGAGCTGAGCTGTTGCTTTGGTAATAAATGCACCTTCCTTACCAAATCTCTCTGCATAAGTTATTCCGTGATATGACTCATCCGGTGTGCAAAGTCCAGGGAATTTATCAGCATGAGCCATCCAGTCAAATTTGCCAGAATCTACAATAACACCACCTACAGTAGCATCATGTCCATCCATGTATTTAGTTGTAGAATGAGTTACAATATCGCATCCCCACTCAAAAGGTCTACAGTTGATTGGTGTAGCAAATGTATTGTCAATAATAAGTGGCACACCATGCTCATGAGCCTTGTTTGCAAATCTCTCAATATCAAATACAGTAAGTGCAGGATTGGCAATAGTCTCACCAAATACAGCCTTTGTATTTGGCTTAAAAGCTGCCTCTAACTCTTCATCACTACAGTCAGGGCTGACAAATGTAAAGTCTACTCCCATCTTGCGCATTGTGACATTAAACAGATTAAATGTACCTCCATAAATAGATGATGATGCAATTACATGATCACCGGCAGATGCAATATTAAATACTGCAAAGAAATTAGCTGCCTGTCCTGATGAAGTAAGCATTGCTGCACTGCCTCCCTCAAGAGCTGCAATCTTGGCAGCCACATAATCATTGGTTGGATTCTGAAGTCTGGTGTAGAAGTATCCTGATGCCTCCAAGTCAAAAAGCTTACCCATATCTTCACTTGTGTCGTACTTAAAAGTAGTAGACTGAACGATTGGAATCATTCTTGACTCACCATTTTTTGGTGTGTAACCTGCTTCAATACATTTTGTTTCTGTTCTCATTTTCTTTCTAGTCCTCCTGATTTTTATATACTTCATTTATTATTAATTATTCTTCTTATTTCTTCTAATTCACTTGCAGTCTTCTCTACTGCTGAATTAATTCTATATATACCCATTACAAGAAGTGGAAATAAAATTAAATTAAAAGTCAATAATACTAATCCTATTATTTCTATCATTTTAATAATCTCCCTTGTACAACATAACCTCTTTTCTTAACCAGTCTGCAACTTCTTCCATTCCATCACCAGTCTTGGCACTAACTGCAAAAACTTCAGCATTCGGATTAAGTTCCTTGATATGCTCCTTGGCTAATTCCATATCGAAATCAAAGAATTCAATTGTATCCATCTTGGTTATAATAATCACATCACTAACCTCATACATTAATGGATACTTCAGTGGCTTATCATCCCCCTCAGTAATTGAATAGAGCATGACATTCTTGTAAGCTCCTGTATCAAATTCTGCTGGGCACACCAGATTTCCAATATTTTCCAGAATGAGCAAATCCAAATCCCTGGCTCCAAACTGAGCAATGGCTCTAGATGTCATATCTGCATCAATATGACACAAACCACCATTATGAATCTGTATAGATTCAACACCAGTCAAATCTGCCACCTTCTGAGCATCCAAGCTGGATTCAATATCCACATCCATCTCGGCTATCTTCATCTCGTCCTTCAGCATATTAATAAGGGCTGAGAGAAATGTTGTCTTACCACCACCTGGAGATGACATAACATTTATAAAAAAAGTTCCCTGTCGCTGCAAATCCAATCTAATGCAATCTGCCACATTTTCATTTTCCTGAAATACATCTTCATGTATATCTATAACTCTAACTTCTGACATTATCTTATCCTCATTAACTTTCTAATTGGCCTTGGCTTCTGATACCTTGTTCTTCAACCAGTTAATCCATGCCTCATATCCTTCACCTGTCTTGGATGACACATAGAATATTTCTGCATTTGGATTCAAGGCATGAATTCTCTCCTCTGCCAATTCCTTATTGAAATCAAACACGGCCATGGCATCTATCTTATTTACCAATACCACATCACTAACCTCATAAACCAATGGATACTTGGCTGGCTTGTCATCTCCCTCTGGCACCGAGAGAATTGTCATATTGATGTTGGCACCTGTGTCAAATTCTGCTGGGCATACCAGGTTCCCAACATTTTCTATAAAAATAAGATCCAGTCCTTCTGTGCCCATCTCATTTAACCCCTGCTTGGTCATCTGAGCATCCATATGACACATACCACCAGTATGAAGCTGTATAGATCTGGCACCTGCTGCCTGTATAGTCTCAGCATCCACAGATGCATCGATATCACATTCCATTACTCCAACCTGTATCTCTGGCTGCAACTCCTTAATTGTGCGAACCAAAGTTGTTGTCTTACCGCTTCCTGGTGAAGACATTACATTTATCATAAGCTGATGACTATCTGTCATTTCCTGACGAACCTTATCAGCATTTACCTCATTAGCGTCAAATACATCCTGTTTCAATTCCAACACTGTAACTGAATCTGTCATTTTCTACACCTCATTTCATAATTACACTCTAGGAAATAATATATCACAGCCCACCTGCCATCGGCAACTTTTAAAAGCCAAATATCTCGTAACATAAAAACAGAGCTTCTCCGGTATATTTACCAAAGAAACCCTGCAACGCATGGTCAAATATTAATCTGCATTTTCCTTCACAACTCTATGAATCATAAGTGTGCCTGCCAGAAGGAATGCCTGTCCTGCCACATTTGTCAGCTCTGCAATCCAATTCATATAGGCCACCGAGAAATCCTGTGAAGACAAATATCCCATACCAAGGGAACAGATAAATGCAAATACAAATAAAACTGTTGCACCTTTTTTATTTACTGCAAATGCATAATATGATAATCCCAGACACACCATAGCCATGCCCATGCACATGATTACCACAAATATAATAGTCCCACTGAAATATGGAGGCGCAACAGCAGCAGCTATAAGTATTGGTGCTACCGCAGATGATTTGATAATCAAATCGCTACTGACATTGGTATACTTACATCCATAACTCCCCTCCTTATTTCTTATTCAAATGATATATAGGTAGAAGCGGAATAATAATCGGTGTCTTATCAGCATATGCATTGTATTCCTTATCATTTCCATATCTTGCCATCTGTCGCTTCTCCAATCGCTGGGCACCATTGAACATTATATAGATGATGCAGATCCAACATATAACAGCTAACAGCCACTGTCCTATTCCTGCATATATATCTATTCCTCCTACAAATACTCCTGTCCAGAATAAAATCTCGCCAAAATAATTTGGACAGCGAACTATTTTATAGAGTCCCTCAGTTGCCACCTTATCAGGTCTCAACTTCTTCTGCTGGCCTTTTTGCTTATCAGCAATTGACTCAAGCACAATTCCTACTACACTGATTCCAATACCAACCCACAGCAGGCTTGTAACTCCGCTACCATTGTACAAACGAAAGAACACCGGAGAAGTCTGACCTACATATAAAACTGCAACTGTAATCCAGATAACCAATTTTACGAAAAAAGGCATCTTGGCTTCATCTCCTGTAGCTTCCTTTAGTGTCTTCTGATATGCGCTGTTTTTTATTTCTCTCACAAGAAGAAAGCCAGATAGTCTTGCGCCGTATATAATAAATAATACCAGAGCAACCACTATACCTATCACAGAAATCATTGGCGTTGCAAACATTCCCATACCAGTCAAAACAATCAGTGTAATTCCGATTCCTGCCACAGCAAATCCATATCCTATGGACAGGAAATATACATATTTATAAAAACCTATTGCGGAGCAAACCAATGCTACCACCAATAATATTGCCAGGAAATTCCATCCCATGTTCTCATCCTCCAATTCAATACCAGATTATTTGTCATATATATTTACCAAAACACAATTATAATTTTGTAAAGTTCTGATATATATATTCCTTAAAACTCATATCACCGTATTTCACATCACCCACCATTTCTTCGGACAATGTCCATTTAGAGAATTTCAGGATGGCATCCTTGCCATTTTTCTTCAATTTATTAACCCATGCCAAAACATCAAAAAGCCACGCTGGCGCTGTCTTAATAACAGGTTCCTTGCCAGCTGCATCGAAGCACATACGAGCTATTTCTTCATATGAATATGTCTCCTTGCCACCTATGTCATAGCAGGCATTTTCATCCATCATATGCTTCACAATGTAATCTGCAAAATCTTCTGTGGAAATAACATTAGCATGTACCGGTTTCTTGCCTAGAAGTGTAACCTCTCCCTTCTCAATCATAGGGCGGAACACCTTGACAATGTCATAGAAGTATCCCGTTGGACGATAAATCACATAATGCAAACCGCTTTTCTTCAATTCCTGCTCAAAGAGATATTTGGCATGAAGCATAGGTACATCCGGTGCCTGATCGGCTTTGATAACTGATACATATGCGAAATGTTGTACTCCTGCCGCCACTGCTTCATTTAACAGATTGAGATTACCCTGATAATCAATCTGATAATTGGTAACTTCCGCAGAGGTTTTGGTAAGACCAACAGTGGTAATTACACAATCAGCTCCATCACACAATCCCTTCAAAGCTTCCGGCTTAGTTACATCCAATTTCTTGAAAGTATAATTACCAGAAAGCCCTAAGTCCTTCTCAATCATATCTGCAGCTACAACTTCATGCCCTGCTGCCAACAGAGCTCTGAAAATATCACTTCCGAGATTTCCATAAGCTCCAGCTAATACTACCTTCATTTTCCAATCCCCCTATCTCTTCTTCTCCTGTGCTCGCTTGTCATTGATTTCCTGCATCTCCTTGGCATCAATAACAGTAACTCCATTTTCCTTGGCCCAAGCCACACAACCTTTTAGCACAGCCGGCAGGAATACTCGAGGCACATTCAATATCATTTTCAAAGCATCATCAGTAAACTTAATCTGATCATCTACTCTATCTGCTGCATATCTTACAGATTCAAGAGATGCTTCTCTTACAGGAAGCAACTCCCCAATCATCCTTCTGTGTCTGTGATACCAGAAATTCTTGCTGTCTCGATAGCCATAATCTACAGGTACAGGCGGGAAGTCCTTGGCACGAACACCATTTATAATAGCCTGCTTATACTTCTCTTTCATGAGAATCTTGTCTACCTTTAATATGAAATGAGCACCAAACTGGCTAGTAATACCATTGAAGTCATGATATGGCCCTTCATATCCTGTTGTGATACCAGGCTTATCTGACTCAGCCCCATCCAAGCTTCTATCCCATGTGCATTCTATAACCTGAAATGCTTCTGATAGAACCATAGGTCGTTTTTCTCCCGTTGTCTCCTCAATGAGACTCTTCTCCAACTTGTATTTACAATTTGGCATCTTGTCAGCAGGAGTATCTCCCGGCCATGATAATTTCACTGCCTCTTTGAAATACTTCGGTTCATCGGTTATGAAATTGATTGCACATTTACCATTTGCCAAAATGTGCTGCGCTGTATTGGATGAATTACGACATTGCAGAAGCATCGCATAGTAATCGCGCCCTGCTACATAATAAGGTTGAACCAGTGAATATGGTCCCAGACTTGTGCTTCCGTCCTCACACAGAGTTGATATAACTACCGTTGGCATCGGAAAAAACAGAGATGTCTGGTAGAAATTATCAACAATTCTTAAATCTTCAAAACTACTCATAATATAAATCCCCCTAGCAATAAATTTCACCTCTAGTATAATATTAGACCATTGTCGTTTAATGTCAATTTTATATCCACCGTTTTTTTACCGAAATTTCACATGATTTTTTATATAATTTTTCATCGTAATATTTTCGTGTAATACACCATTAATCCTATATGTCATAGCTATTTCTCATGCATAGAAAAATAAAAAAAGAGAACAAAACCTATTAAAGATTTGTCCTCTCATATTCACTAATCATCTGTTGCATGAAGCCTCTCCAACTGAACCAACGCCCTATGTCCTGCTCTTACCATATAAATAGAAGTAACAACAGAAATCACAAATAACATTCCTCCTGTCACACTATTAAACAGTCGTCTGTTAGCAGCCCCGCCATCGCCACCGAAAGTTATAAGCATCATGGTCTGGCAAAAAAATATAGACATTACTGCCACCGGCAGATTCAACATCTTGTTGGCCCTAAGTATAGGTCTTTTCATTGTGTTGTATTTATGCATGCCCCAGATAGACATTCCTACATTGTAAAATGCTACAGCGATTACTCCAAAGCTCAGAAAATATGGATATGTAAAATGTTCATCCTTGATTATCATTTCCACAATAACAGAACACATGGCCAGGGTAAGAACGGCCAGGCCTATTCCAGTATTTACAAAGCTTACATACTCTCTCCTTAGATATGTATATGTGTCCTGTTCTTTCTTATTAATCTCATGTTTCACAATAAGCCATAGTCGCAAAAGCATAAGAATAAAATAATAAGCCGATACCGCTTTTAACCAATCTGATTGCTGCAGCACTCCCTGATATACATTAAAACCAGCAAAGGTTAAATTCAAAAAACATGAGAAAATCATAAATAGCCATGATCTGTAATCCATGTCAGTTATAATTTTCCCAATAAATGGCCACTCCTTCATGGCCTCCCACAAGGGCTTACTAATATTTATAATGAAACAAACAGTCCACACCAGGGATATAAATGCAAATGCATAAAATACTGTCGCCCACCATGTATCATTTCTATTATATTCAAAAATCAAATACAGGCTTATGACAGTTATAACATCCGCCAACAAAACCACTATAGGATTAATGAACAGAACTTGTTTTAATCTCTCTTGAAACTTATTCATAACTATAAGTTAATATCTTCATCCTCATCATTATCATCATGGCCATCTGCCATAAATTCTCTAGCTGATACTCTAGACTCTTTTCTTGCTTCCTCAATGGCATCACTTAAGATGCGTTTGATTTCCTTGGCGTTTTTTACATTTATCAAATCAATATCACGAGCAGTCTTGTCAGATGTATGTAAATGAATTGTGCCAATACCGAAGATTCTCTGAATCAAAGAAGCGCTGAAATCAATATCAAGGATTCGATATAATCTAATCTCTTCCTCCTTCTTGTTCAAAAATCCTGTATCCACAAGCAACACCTTGCCGTCACAGCTGTATACTGTAAATGTCCAAGGCAATCCAATAATCCATCTCTTTCTCTCTCTAAATAACATAACTTTCCTCCGTTCTGGTATATATAACTTTCCTATATACAATAATCTCTTCTGCAAGCACAGTGCCATCTATGTGTTTGCAAATGACATAAAAATATTTTAACATATCTTATTATTTTTGTACTTAACTATGGTAAAATATTAAAGTAATTTTAAATATACAAAAGAATCAGGTTTTGATGAATAAAAAATCATTTTTCACAAAATATTTTGCATAAATACTTGAAAAATCCTAATTTGTATTGTATATTTATAAACGTATTATTTATAATTATTCAAAGAAAGAGGTATCGGATATGAAAGATAAGGTTGTATTAGCATACTCAGGCGGACTTGATACTACTGCTATCATCCCTTGGTTAAAAGAAACTTATGATTACGATGTAATCTGCTGCTGCATCGATTGCGGTCAGGGCGAGGAATTAGATGGACTTCAGGAACGAGCTAGATTGTCTGGTGCTTCTAAATTATATATTGAAGATATTGTAGACGAATTCTGTGACGATTATATTATGCCTTGTGTACAGGCAGGCGCTATTTACGAGCACAAATATCTCATGGGAACAGCTATGGCTCGTCCGGGAATTGCCAAGAAACTGGTAGAGATTGCCCGCAAGGAAAATGCTGTTGCAATCTGTCATGGTGCAACAGGTAAGGGAAATGATCAGATTCGTTTCGAGCTTGGAATCAAAGCTCTGGCTCCTGACATCAAGGTTATCGCTCCTTGGAGAGATGATCGTTGGGGCATGGATTCCCGTGAGGCAGAAATCGAATATTGTCACAAGCACGGAATCGATCTTCCATTTGGCACCGACCAATCATATAGTCGTGATAGAAACTTATGGCATATCAGCCATGAAGGTCTGGAGCTTGAAGACCCAAGTCTTGAGCCAAACTACGAGCATATGTTAGTACTTGGTGTCACACCAGAAAAGGCTCCTGATGAAGGCGAATATGTGACCATCAATTTTGAAAAAGGTGTTCCTACTGCTGTTAATGGCAAGAAGATGAAAACTTCTGATATTATCCGTGAGCTTAACCGTCTCGGTGGCAAGCACGGCATCGGTATTATTGATATCGTAGAAAACCGTGTTGTTGGTATGAAGAGCCGTGGTGTATATGAGACTCCGGGTGGTACAATCCTTATGGAAGCTCATGATCAGTTAGAAGAACTGGTTCTCGACAGAGATACAATGGAAGCTAAGAAAAACTTAGGTTCTAAACTTGCTCAGGTAGTATATGAAGGTAAATGGTTCACACCACTTCGTGAAGCAATCTCAGCATTTGTTACATCAACACAGGATGTGGTAACCGGTGAAGTTAAATTCAAGTTGTACAAGGGAAATATTATCAAAGCCGGCACTACTTCTCCTTACTCACTTTACAGTGAGTCTCTGGCATCATTTACTACAGGTGATATGTATGATCATCATGATGCAGAAGGATTCATCACTCTCTGGGGACTTCCACTTCAGGTTCGCGCCATGAGAATGAATGAATTGAAGAACGAGAATAAGAAATAGTATTAAATAAACTCATTAAAATAATCCCAGGCAAATGAGAGATTTATTTCTCAAATGTCTGGGATTTATTTTTCATAATCCCTAGCACAATTTTCTCACCATCTCAGGTGTGAATTCAACCACAGTCTTGCCCTCAGCCTCTATCTGATAGAGGGCATTAGCACAGATGTGCTCCGCAGCCTGTTCTATATCTCTGATTCCTGATGTATTCTTATAAGCATCCATAATGGCATCAAGGGCAGCATCATTTATCACAATCTCCTCTTCCTTAAGGCCGATTCGCTTCAGTACCTTTGGCATTGCAAATTTGGTAAATATTATCCGCTTCTCCTCTATTGTATAATCCGGCAATTCTATCACTGCAAATCTGGACATAAGCGGTGCGGAAATCTGACTCTTGTCGTTGGCAGTTGCAATTGGATACACACCGCCTGTTGGAATATTGCACTCCACATAATTATCAGTAAAACCAAGGTTATCCAAAAGTGTAAGCAATACATCTGCAGGGTTACCATTGCCTTTACCAGAGGCCGCTTTATCAAGCTCATTTATGATAAACACCAGATTAGATATCTCTGCCATGGCAAATGATTCCATAATAAGTCCCGGCTTTGCGTTGGCATATATTCTAGAACTTCCTGTAAGCTGCTCAGGGTCGTTGATGGAACTCATTTCCAAAATTGCCCAAGGCATTTTCAAAATCCTTGCAACAGCATATGCAATCTGGGATTTACCTGTTCCAGCAGGGCCTATAATAAGCAGTCCATATGCCGGCAAAGTATGAGTTCTATTTATCTGTATAATGGTCTCAATAATTCTCTGTTTTACTGATTCAAGTCCGTATAATTCTTCGTCCAAAATCCTTCTGGCTTCCACCGGATCAATGGGTTCAAAGTCTGAGTTCTTCCATTGAATATTTAACATAATAGAAAGCGCTCTCTGAGCATGGCGTCTCTCCTCCGGAGTCACCTCTGATGACTTGGCCACCGCAAGATTTCTTCTGGCCCAAAGTCTGATATTGTCAGGTAAAGTCCCACCTGCGCACATAAGAAAATCCGATATAGTCTGAATACTGGTGAGCTTCATATTGTCACCGTCTTCTGCCTCATCAAATACTTCATCATCATTTTCCACAGCATCACTTTTCAGCAAACGCTCAATCATAAACTGTAGGAATCCGTCCTCGGCAGAAAGCTTAGTTCCTCTTACTGTAACACCAGTTTCCTGTATTTTATATACTGCGTAGCCTCGGGAAGTGTTTTCTCCCGACAGACGCACTGTAATATGATTCTCTCCCAACCACTTTATGAGATTGACAAATCTGGAATCAACTTCTGTAATGTCTGCTTTAAAATGTACACCATCCACATCAAATTCAAATGCAGTTCCCTGAACAGGACTCAAAAACATTCCTGCGGAATGATGAGACCACAGCTGTTTCTGATTATCCAAAACAAAAATCGGATAATCCGGTGAAGCCACGTCGTTATTATTTTTCAAAATCACATATGTGGCCTCAGGATTCTGTGGACCTGATGTCTTCTGTGGTTCGTCAAAATCAAATACTGCCATAATATACATCCTTTCAACAAAAAGGAGCCAGGCAAATGCATGACTCCCTATCATTTACGCCATGAATCCATTATAACAAAATTCACGCATAATTATTCAATTATTTTTCATATTTATTACTTGTCCAGAAGTTCCAAAGCTTCCTTGGCGATTGAGATATAAGAATTCTCCACCGCATAAATCTTGCCAGCGTCTGCAGCCTGAGCAAACTTCTGATCCATTGGCATCTGACCAAGTAAGGCAACATTTAAGTCACCACAGATTTCCTTAATGTAAGACTCGCCAAACATTTTGATTTCTTTACCACAATCAGGGCAAATGATATAGCTATAGTTCTCCACAATTCCGAGAACTTCCACACCCATCATCTCAGCCATGTTGTATGCTTTCTTCACAATCATTTTCACCAAATCCTGTGGAGAAGTTACAATTACAATTCCATCAATTGGAAGTGACTGAAATACTGTAAGAGGTACATCACCTGTTCCAGGAGGCATATCAACAAATAAATAGTCCAACTCGCCCCACTGTACATCTGTCCAGAACTGCTTAACTGCTCCGGCAATAACCGGGCCTCTCCATACAACTGGTGCTTCCTCATCATCGAGAAGCAAGTTGATTGACATGATTTTCGTTCCGTCCTCTGCCTCTACAGGGAAACTTCCATTCTCATCAGCTACTGCCGGTCCGTGTACCCCAAACATCTTTGGAATAGATGGTCCTGTAATATCTGCGTCCAGAATACCAACCTTATATCCAGCCTTTCTCATCATTGTAGCAAGTGAAGATGTGACAAATGATTTTCCAACTCCACCCTTTCCGCTGACAATACCAATCACATGCTTAATATGTGAATTTGGATTTGCTTCCTCAAGAAATGATGTTTTCTTATTTCCTGCTAATGAAGGACAACCCTCACAGCTTTCTTTTGAACAACTTGATGCGCTTGCGCACTGCTTTTCTTCTGCCATTTTTATACTCCTTCTATATTTCTTCTAATTTATTAAATTAGTTACACTACATCCTCTAGTAATGTTTCTGTTCAGGATATTGATATTTTTTGACGCAATCTATTGTACTATATTTTCCTAGTCAAGTGTAGGAAATGCCTACATGTTCATTAAATAGTGCATTTACACACAAGCAGGTTAATGTTGAAATTTAGATGAATGACAGGGTTATCACCTTACTCAGCCTTAAACATCTGCGCCAATGACTCACTATATGGTGGTCTTGCCACTCCTCTCTCTGTTACAATTCCTGCTATCAGCTCATGATCTGTCACATCAAAGGCCGGGTTAAATACCTTGACTCCCTCTGGAGCCATGCGCTTCTCGTACCACATCTCTGTAACTTCCTCGGCCTTGCGCTCCTCAATAACAATGTCGTCACCTGATGCTGTCGACATATCAATTGTGGAACTTGGAGCACATACATACATTGGAACTCCATATTGCTTGGCTACTGCTGCAACTACAGATGTTCCAATTTTATTTGCCGCATCACCATTTGCAGCAATTCGATCTGCACCAACAAAGATTGCATTTACCCAACCATTTTTCATAACCATCGCAGACATATTGTCACAGATAAGTGTTGTATCAATTCCTGATTCCTGAAGCTCAAAAGCTGTAAGTCTGGCCCCCTGAAGCAGAGGTCTGGTCTCATCACAGAACACCTTCAGGTTGTAACCTTTCTCCTGCCCTAAATAAATAGGAGCTGTAGCAGTTCCATATTTCACTGTGGCCAGCTTTCCAGCATTGCAATGTGTGAGGATTCCATCCCCCGGTTTGATAAGCTCCAAACCATTTTCACCGATGCGTCTGCACATTTCAACATCTTCTTCACGAATTGTAATAGCCTCGTTATGAAGAGTTGATACAATTTCTTCCACTGAATCCTTGTAATCGATGCAAGCCTGACACACTTCATCCATACGGTTAAGCGCCCAAGACAAATTCACAGCAGTTGGTCTTGCAGAATCCAGGTATTCCTTATCGCGCTTAAACATTTTATAAAATTCGTTAACATCTGTTGTGTCATATCTAGCAGCCAATACATACATACCAATTGCTGCTGCCACTCCAATTGCCGGTGCGCCTCTAACCTGAAGCAGATAAATAGCATCCCAGATTTCCTTTGCTTCAGTGAGGGAAATGAGCTCCACTGTCCCCGGTAATTTTGTCTGATCAATTATAACAAGCGCCTTGTTCTCCTCATCAAGTGCAACTGTGTCAATGTCCATAATGTTCTGTTTCATTTTGTACTTCCTTCTTTTGTTTCTATTGATTCTATTGTTTCTTTATATTTATGATTAGTTATTTGTTTTATCTCAACTAGACTATTTTACAATTATTTGTATGATTCAGGCAACTATGAATTGTATGCGCTTTCTCCCCTCACTCAAAAAAAGAGCCGGCCCAAAGGCCAGCTCTTAAACGCTTATAGTCAGAATTTCAATTAATAATCATTTCACACAATAAGCATCATTTTACAAAACTATAATTACATAATCTTGCGGTAAAGTTCCTTCAACTCTTCTACATTAGTATCTCTTGGATTTCCTGGACAGCAAGCATCTGCAAATGCATCAGCAGCAAGTACATCCAAATCTTCTTCACGAACCTTATCATTCTTCTGTGGAATTCCAACATCCTCAGAGAGCTTTCTAACTGCATCAATTGCAGCCTGTCTGTACTCAGCCTGAGTCATGTCATCAACACCTTCAACACCCATAGCGCGAGCGATTTCTCTATATCTCTCACCTGTGTATTCCTGGTTGTACTCCATAACGATAGGAAGCATCATTGCACATGCAACACCATGAGGTGTGTCATAATGAGCACCCAATGTATGAGCGATTGAATGAGCAATACCAAGACCAACATTTGAGAATCCCATACCAGCGATATACTGAGCAAGAGCCATTCCTTCTCTACCTTCTGGTGTGTTCTCAACTGCGCCACGAAGATTCTGAGAAATGAGCTTGATAGCCTCAAGGTGGAACATGTCTGTCATTTCCCAAGCAGCCTTAGTTGTGTAACCTTCGATTGCATGAGTAAGTGCATCCATACCTGTTGAAGCTGTAAGTCCCTTTGGCATAGAAGACATCATCTCAGGATCAATAATTGCAACCTCAGGGATATCATTCTGATCTACGCATACGAACTTTCTTTCCTTCTCAACATCTGTGATTACATAATTGATTGTAACCTCTGCAGCTGTACCAGCAGTTGTAGGAACTGCAATAGTTGGAACTGCATGATTCTTGGTTGGAGCTACGCCTTCAAGGGAACGTACATCAGCAAACTCAGGGTTGTTGATGATAATACCGATAGCTTTGGCTGTATCCATAGATGAGCCACCACCGATAGTTATAATCGAATCAGCACCACAAGCCTTGAAAGCTTCAACACCATCTGTAACATTCTGAATAGTTGGGTTTGGCTTAATCTCTGAATAAAGAGTGAATGGAATTCCAGCCTTGTCAAGAAGATCTGTAACCTTTGCAGTTACACCAAACTTCACAAGATCAGGATCAGAGCATACGAATACATGCTTGAATCCTTTGTTCTGTGCAATAGCAGGAATCTCAGAGATTGCTCCTTTGCCATGATATGATACTGTGTTAAGTACAATTGCATTTGCCATAGTATAAATCCTCCTCTACATCTTATGACATTTTTAACATCTGTTAATAGTTTAACAACCCCTTTAATTACCCTCAATATCCCTGTTTAATTAAAAAAAGTGTCCTTATTTATCACTGCAAAAATTTGTAGATAATAGTTCACCTATCCTTACATTTCTTTTATATAAGAAATATTCCAGCCATTATCTCATTTCATTTATATGAGAAATATTCCAGCCATCATCTCATTTTACTTCAGATAAATATTTATCATATTGTCTATATATTTAACATCAATCGGCGATCTGCTCCCTTCAAAAGATGCTATAAAGGTCTCTCCCCACACATAGCCACTGGCAATGTAACTATTAATCTTTTTCACCATATTAGTTGCATATTCAAAATTATCCACCATTCCAAAATGCTCCCAAACCACCTCTTTTCGCGTGGCCATATTCAAACATACGAAATCCGGATGAACCTCTATTCCGTTTTTTAATTTCAATGGATATTCATATTTATACAACACACCCTGTTCATACAACTTGTCAGCAATTATCATTTCAGTCTTCGACCTAACCTTTTCGCCTTGTTTCGTCGCAAAGAAAGGCATTTCCTCAGCAATTAGCATATGTTGATATTCCTCACCAAGCCATTCACGGGCAAATATTTCATTTGGCATAAAAACCGGATCGATCAGAGCCTGCCTTCCCGGTGTGCATTTATCAAATATCTCTTCTATAGCAGTAGGATTGTATTTATTCATCATGGTATCAATCAAATATATTTCACGAAGCACTTCCTTCCTCAATTTATTGTTATATGCTTTTTGAGCTAATGCACAGATTTGTTTCATATGTTTTTTCGATATATATTTTCCAATGGTATCCTGCTCATTTTCTATAAAATAATATTGATACGAATTTCCTTTCTTGGAAATTCGCAGGCCTCCCGCTGGTTCATTCAACGCTTTCTTTTCTAAAATGTCATAAATGAATTGTAATTCCTCCTTTCTGTGTTTCAATACATCCAATATTTTATCTGGTTCTAAATAAACTGACGCCTCTGATTTATTACCAGCTGATTTACTGTCAATCGTTCTTTTGCTTATTGATATTTTGTCAGTCGATTCCTTGATTATTTTTCTTTCGCCCATTAATTTGTCTCCTCTCCATACTTTTATATTAAATGCTTACGCCGGATTAACTTATAACTAAAACATTTGGATTTTGATAGGATTTGCAAAATGAAAAAAATGAAATTCAAAATAGTTTTTATAGATTCGCAGAATTCTTAATATTGAAATGAAAAAAGACACTTAATCTATAACATCATTAAAAAGATTTTTCAACTAATTTTTATGTTTTTATGTGTATTATCTGTATCTGAAGAGGTGGCTGAGATGCAAATACAGATGATATTCCTAATTCCATCCTTTACAGCCGTATTCTCTCATTGTCCCTTTCTTAATTGGCGGAGGTTTTAGAAGAAACTATTCTTTTTATCTGTATTTAAGGAGTTTAGATAATTGCTAATACAGATAGTATTTATTATTTAAGCTATTATATCTGTATCTATGGAGTTTGGTTGATTGCCAATACAGATAGTATCTATGCTTTTTGTTGTTTTATCTGCATCCGAAGAGTTGGCTAAGATGCAAATACAGATAATATTCCTAATTCCATCCTTTACAGCCGTATTCTCTCGTTGTTCTTTTCTTAATCGGCGGAGGTTTTAGAAGAAACAATTCTTTTTATCTGTATCTGAGGAGTTGGCTGTAATGCAGATACAGATGATATTCATATTCTGGATCTTTCTATCTGCACCTGAAAGTTTAATTGGGCTAATAAAACAAATGAAGAGAACCCCAGGCGAAACGCCTGAGGTTCTCTCCAAATTTATGTGTAGTTTTAGCAACTGCCATATGTAATTCGATTTACACTTTTCAGTGCTATGCTCTAATCAGCTAATATTACTCAGCTTTTGCTGCTTTCAAAGCATCTGTAAGTGCAGGAACAATCTTCTTTAAGTCGCCAACGATTCCATAATCAGCTACATCAAAGATTGGAGCGTCCTCATCCTTGTTGATTGCAACAATAAGATCAGACTCTTCCATACCAGCTACGTGCTGAATTGCACCTGAAATACCAATAGCGAAGTAAATCTGTGGACGAACAGTCTTTCCTGTCTGACCAACCTGGTAATCCTGAGCTAACCAACCGTTTTCTACAACGGCACGTGAGCAAGATACCATTCCACCCTTGAAGCAATCAGCCAAATCACGAAGCATTGCGAAGTTTTCTTCTGAACCAACTCCACGACCACCTGATACCAAAACCTTGGCATCCATGATGTTCTCTACATTTCCAACAGCCTTTACAATCTCTTCAATCTCAACATACTTGTTGTTCTTCTCAAGTGTTGGGTTAAATGTAATAACCTCTGCCTTGTGAGATGCATCCTTTGGAAGTCTCTGCATAACACCTGGACGAACTGTTGCCATCTGAGGTCTGTTATCAGGACAAGCAATTGTAGCGATTGTATTTCCACCAAATGCAGGACGAGTCATAAGAAGCTGATTGTGCTTCTGCTCCTGTCCCTCTCTTGCCTCAAGTGGGAAATCACCAATTTCAAGCTTTGTACAGTCAGCTGTAAGACCTGTCTTTACTCTAGCTGAAACTGTAGGTCCAAGATCACGACCAATTGCTGTAGCTCCTACCAACATAATCTCTGGCTTGTACTCATTGATTACTGCTGTAAGTGCCTGTGCATAAGGCTCTGTTCTATATGTCTCTAATTCAGGATTATCAACTACGATAACCTTGTCTGCGCCGTATGCACCGAGCTCATCTGTAAGTCCAGCTACATCCTTACCAAGAAGAACTGCTGTAACATCTGTATTTAAATCTGCTGCTAATTCCTTAGCCTTTCCAATTAATTCAAAAGCGATTGAGCTAAGCTCATTATCTACCTGCTGTGCGTAGATAAATACGCCCTTATACTCTTCTAAACTCATTTTAGTACCTCCTAGATAATGTGCTTCTCTTTAAACTTATCCATAATGTATGCAACTGACTCTGTTGGATCAAGATGAACCTTCTCACCAGCACCCTTTGGCACCTTGTCACTTGCCTTGGCAATCTTTGTTGGAGAACCCTTTAATCCAAGGTCAGAATCATCTACATCCTTCAAGTCTGCTCTGCCCCATACTGTCACTTCTTTGTCAAATGCATCGAAGATTCCACCTGGAGTCATATATCTAGGCTCATTTAACTCAGAAAGTGCAGTTACAAGAACTGGCATCTGAGCCTTTAAAATGTGATAACGATCCTCATACTGTCTCTTTACGATTACAGTGTTGCCCTCTACCTTGATATCCTCAGCATAAGAGATAACTGGAATTCCGAGGTGCTCAGCAATCTGTGGTCCAACCTGTGCAGTATCACCGTCGATAGCCTGACGACCTGTGATAATCATGTCATAATCTAAGTTTCTGAGTGCTCCTGCAATTGTTGTAGATGTAGCCCATGTATCAGCTCCACCAAGTACTCTATCAGTTACAAGAACTGCATCATCAGCTCCCATTGCCATTGCTTCACGAAGAACTGCATCTGCCTTTGGAAGACCCATTGTAAGTACTGTAACCTTTGTATCAGGATTTGCATCCTTAATTCTAAGTGCTGCCTCAAGACCGGCCTTATCATCCGGATTCATGATAGCAAGCATTGACGCTCTATCAAGTGTTCCATCTGGGTTGAACTTAACTCCACCTGCAGTATCTGGAACCTGTTTAATACATACTACGATATTCATGTATTTAATCCTTCCTTTCTACTACTTAAGCAATGCACCTGAGATTACCATACGCTGAACTTCTGAAGTTCCCTCGTAAATCTCTGTAATCTTGGCATCACGCATCATTCTCTCAACATCATACTCACGGATATATCCATATCCACCGAAGAGCTGAACTACCTTTGTTGTAACTTCCATAGCTGTCTCTGCAGCAAATAATTTTGCTTTTGCAGCTTCTACAGAATATACCTTCTGTGTCTCTTTTGCCTTGGCAGCTTTGTATACAAGAAGCTGAGCAGCCTCAACCTTTGTTGCAAGATCAGCTAATACAAACTGTGTATTCTGCTGTGCAGCAATTGAGCGGCCAAACTGCTTTCTCTCTTTTGTATATTCAATAGCTCTATCAAGAGCGCCCTCAGCAATACCAAGAGCCTGAGCTGCAATACCGATACGTCCACCATCAAGTGTGTGCATAGCGATTGGGAAACCTTTTCCTTCAGGTCCAAGTAAGTTCTCCTTTGGAATACGAGCATCCTCAAAAATAAGCTCATATGTAGAAGAACCACGAATACCCATCTTCTTCTCCTTTGTACCAAATGAGAATCCTGGAGTATCCTTATCTACGATAAATGCAGAAAAGTTCTTCTTCTTGCGTCCACGCTTATCCTCTGTAATAGAAGTGATAGCGATAACGATATATACGTCTGCAACCTTACCATTTGTAATAAAACATTTAGATCCATTAAGTACCCACTCATCTCCGTCAAGTACAGCCTTGGTCTGAGCACCCTGAGCATCTGTTCCTGCTCCTGGCTCTGTAAGAGCAAATGCACCAAGCTTCTCACCTGTTGCAAGAGGCTTAACATATTTCTGCTTCTGCTCCTCTGTACCATATGTAAGAATTGGATCAATACAAAGTGATGTATGAGCTGATACGATAACACCTGTTGTAGCGCATACCTTTGAAAGTTCCTCTACACACATTACATATGTAAGTGGATCACAACCCTGTCCGCCGTACTCCTTTGGTACAGGGATTCCCATAAATCCATATTTTCCCATCTTGTCTACTGTAACCTGTGGGAAAACTTCTGTCTCATCTGTTTCCTGAGCAAGTGGCTTTGCCTCATTTTCAGCAAACTCTCTGAAGAGGTCACGAGCCATCTCATGCTTCTTATCTAAACCGAATTCCATGAAATTATCTCCTTCATTATTTTTATATTTTTCTTATAACTGATCTACTGGAGTCTTAGTGCGATCCTCGTTGTACTTGTAGAATCCCTTACCAGACTTAACACCAAGGTTGCCACCGCGAACCATTTTACGAAGAAGTGGGCAAGCACGATACTTGCTGTCTCCTGTCTCATTGTAAAGTACATCCATGATTGCAAGACAGATATCCAGACCAATGAAATCACCTAACTCAAGAGGTCCCATTGGATGATTAGCGCCAAGCTTCATAGCTGTATCAATACCTTCGATATCTGATACACCCTCCATCTTAATGAATGCAGCTTCATTAATAAGTGGAATAAGAATTCTATTTACAACGAAACCAGCAGCTTCATTTACCTGTACAGGTGTCTTTCCGATTTCCTTTGAAATATTTACGATAGCATCAACTGTCTCCTGAGGAGTGTTAACACCTGCAATAACCTCAACCAACTTCATGCGGTCTGCTGGATTGAAGAAATGCATACCAATCATTGGACGATTAAGTCCATTTCCAATCTCTGTAATAGAAAGAGATGATGTATTTGAAGCGAAGATGCACTCTGGCTTAGCAATCTTGTCAAGCTCAGCAAATGTTGTCTTCTTTACTTCCATATTTTCAAATGCAGCCTCTACAATAAGATCACAATCCTTACATAAGTCTTCCTTGAGACCTGGTGTAATCTTAGCAAGAATTCCATCAACCTGCTCCTGTGTCATCTTCTCTTTTGCAACAAGACGAGCATATCCTTTGGCGATTTTGTCCTTGCCGCCCTCTGCCCATTCCTGTTTGATATCACACAATGCCACTTCGTAGCCGTCTACCTGTGCAAATGCTTTTGCGATGCCCTGGCCCATTGTACCAGCGCCAATTACTCCAACTTTCATCTGTTGCCTCCTAAATAATCTTATATTTTCGGCTCATACACATAATATATTTCTCCGACACGCTTTCGCTCCGGACTTCGCAGCAAGGGAACTAAATTCGCTTGATAAATCAAGCTCATTAAGTACCCGCGCTCGTCAGGGTCGGAGGAAACACATTATGTGTCTTCGCCTAGTAAAATCAAAAATCACAATACATTATCTACCTAAAAAGACTTTATAAAAGCCATTATAGATTAGTACTTCTCAACGATAGTAGCGCATCCCATTCCACCACCGATACAAAGAGTAGCAAGACCTTTCTTTACGTCATCGCGCTTCTGCATCTCATGAAGAAGTGTAACAAGGATACGGCATCCTGAAGCTCCAACTGGATGTCCAAGTGCAATTGCACCACCGTTTACATTTACCTTGTTCATATCGAAGTTAAGGTCACGAGCAACTGCAATTGACTGAGCAGCAAATGCTTCATTTGCCTCGATAAGATCAATATCATCCATAGAAAGATCTGCAATCTTTAATGCCTTTCTTGTTGCAGGTACAGGACCTACACCCATGATCTCAGGCTCAACACCGCCAAGAGCTCCAGCTACGAATGTAGCCATTGGCTTAACGCCAAGTTCCTTTGCCTTCTCCTCGCTCATTACAACGATTGCAGCTGCACCATCATTGATTCCTGATGCGTTTCCTGCTGTAACCGAACCGCCTTCTTTGCCTGAGCAGCACTTCAAGTTTGCAAGTGACTCTGCTGTTGTTCCAGGTCTTGGGCCTTCATCCTTTGCAAAGATGATTGGTTCCTTGGTCTTTCTGTCAACACCAGTCTGAACTGGAACGATTTCATCATCAAACTTACCAGCTGCAATAGCTGCCTCACACTTCTGCTGTGAGTTTGCTGAGAACTCATCCAACTCCTGACGAGTGATTCCATATTTATCAATTACATTTTCAGCTGTAATCATCATATGATAATGGTTAAATGCATCTGTTAAAGCATCATTTACCATAGTATCGATGATTGTTGCATTGTTCATTCTGTAACCAAAACGAGCTTTTGTCATAGCATATGGTGCCATTGACATGTTCTCCATACCACCGGCTACTACAATGTCAGCCTGTCCAGCCATAATCATGTTGGCTGCTTCGTTTACACATTTCAAACCTGATCCACATACAACATTCAATGTGAATGCTGGAACATCAACTGGAAGACCAGCCTTGATAGAAGCCTGACGAGCTACATTCTGTCCCTGAGCTGCCTGGATTACGCAACCCATCATAACCTCGTCAACCTGCTCTGGCTTAACACCAGCTCTGTTGAGAGCCTCCTTAATTACTACTGCACCAAGATCTGCTGCAGGAGTATTTGAAAGACCTCCCCCCATCTTTCCGATTGCGGTACGACATGCACCTGCTAAAACCACTTTTTTTGCCATTTTTTCTTTCTCCTTTTCTCTATAAATCCGACAATAGTTTCCATTTCATCCGCCTTTGTTCGTTAATCTTTTAACAAAGACCTTTGAAAAAAAAGGATTTATTACAAATCTGCTTTGATATTATCACATAATATCTAGTGACGCAAGGGCACTTTTTTAACACAATGATAAATAAAAGCCTAATTTTCAGAATATTCTTATATTTTTCGAACACCAGCGAGAACCCCCTACAGTTTCCCGATTGTTAAAAAAATATCAATATTTGGGCATTTTTAGCTTTTTCAAAGATTTCACTCCTCTCCTCGCCTTTCAAAATGCATATCATATAACCGCCATAATTGTTTTTTTACAAGGAAAATTATAGTTAATTGTCAGAATTTATTTTTTTATAAAATTCGCCTTCTCTTCTTGGTGTATCCATCATATTAAGATATAATATACTTGTCAGACAGTTACAATGTAGTGAAAAGTAGAATGAAATGCACATGGGTATTAGCATTTCATCATGGAGGGGGCACTATTGAATTACTACAATACTATCATGCTCTTAACCGGAGCAATTCTAATCATCCTAAGTGTGCTGGTACATGAAAATGCCAGACTATCAAAAACGGAAAAGCACCATTATTATATTTCCTATATGATCGTTGCAATGGCAGCCATTTCTGAATGGTGTGGACTGTATTTCAGCGGGAAAGCCCAATACAATGTCGTTCTAATATATCTCTTCAAATTTATGGATTATATATTCACACCAACTTCAGGCGCAGCACTTATATGGAACATCCAGTCCAACAAGACTCTCAAGAAAATTGTTCTTCTTATTCTGGGTGCAAATACTGTTTTTCAGACCATATGCCTGTTAAATGGTGGTGTATTCTATGTTGATATCAATAATATATATCATCATGGTCCTCTTTATCCGGTATATATCGCCTTTTACGGTGTAATCTTACTGGTGTCGGCCTTTGCATTCTTTGAATATGGTCGCAATTTTGCCAAGGAAAACAAACTTTCCATGTATCTGATTATAATGCTTGCAGTTGCAGGTATCGTAGTTCAGGAATTTATCGGGGATAATTTAAGAATTGCTTATTTAACCTTATCTATTTCCCTCGGTTTGTTATATATCCGCTCATCAGAGTTCTCGCAGCAACTATCTGATGACAAAATCAAAAACCAGCAGTACCAGATAATGTTCAGCCAAATACAGCCACATTTTCTGTTTAACTGCCTGACTGTGATCCGGGCGACATACCATTCTGACATAGAAAAAGGTGATGATGCCATTTTACAGTTTTCAAATTTCCTGCGATACAACATGGATTCATTATCTAAAAACAGTCTTGTTCCATTTAAAAAAGAATTGGAGCATGTAAAAGAATATGTAGCGTTACAATTGCTGCGTTTTCGGGACAGCTTAGAAGTAATATATGATTTAAAATGTACAGATTTTGAGTTGCCTGTTTTGACGTTGCAGCCTATTGTGGAAAATGCCATTCGTCATGGCGCCAGACAAAAGGAAGACGGTGTCGGCCGCGTAACGGTAACTTCAAGTGAGGAAGAAAATCATTACATAATACAGGTTGTAGACAATGGTCCAGGATTTGATACTACCCAAAAGCCAAAGGACGACCGTTCTCATGTAGGCATTGAAAATGTAAATGACCGTCTCAATTCAATTGTTGGCGGAAAGCTTCGAATTGATTCTGTGAAAGATCACGGAACCACAGTTACAATAATTATTCCAAAGAGAAAAGAGTAGGATACCAAAATCATAAAAACCACCGTTGTCGCTAACTAACTTAGCGGAGACATACGGTGGTTTTTTCTGTTTTTTATAGAATTGACTGTTCTATCAAACTACTTATCTAAAAACTCAGATATTTCCTTTTCCATGAATGGTGTCCACCACTCCAGGTATCCTGCTCTGTCAGGGTGAATACCATTTTCCATATAGAAATCATATTTGCCTTCTTCCAAATCTTCTACAGGCAAATCGTTCCACATATCGATGACACCAATTCCCCATTTCTTCTGAATCTCCAAAAGCAGATCAACCATCTCCTGATATTTCTCACTATCATACTTAGTTCCGGTGTAGAACATTACAGGGCAATTATATTTTTCCTGTGCATATGCAATGATATACTCTATGGCACCTGCTACTGTAGTCTGATCAAAGTCATTCATATCACGAGACTCACTCACTTCACCTAGAGGTTTGTCCTGCGAAGCATCATTTGTAGAAAGCTGACAGATAAATAAATCAGCATCCTGCGGTGGAATATTTGCTTCCATTCTGGCAATATAGTTAGAATTATTTCCCTCCTCGTTTACCAATGTAGTTCCTGATACTGCTTCCTTCACATACTCGATTCCATCTCGAGCAGCCATATATTCCACAAAGGAAGCCTGCTTTGATGCAGAACCATATGTTACAGAAGAGCCAAGGAAAATAATCTTCTTTCCCTTCAAGTTTGGATAAGTGTCTATAGCCTCAACATTTGCCGGATCGTACTCTGGCAAATTATTGATTTTGCCAACATTTACCTCATGAACTACTTTCTTCAAAATTGTCTCCAATGCTGGTATGTACATTTCCTCATATCCTTTCTTGGTAGGATTACCATCTTTATCAATATAATCCGCAGTTGCAGATGTCAAATCAACATTGTGCCATAAATCTATCTGCATTGGATTGGTACTATATGGCACAACCACCTTCCAAAGCACCTCAGAATAAGCTGAGCCACCCTTCACATCACACTTTGCAGGTGTCATAAATGACACATCAAGGCCAAATTTTTCTGATACATAGCTTTGAATGTATTGCATTGAGCCAATTATAGTAGATGTATCATAATCATCCCTGTTCTCCGACTCCGAGAATTCTCCGACAGGAGCATTCACATCGCATAGTGGCATCTCTACGACAAATACATCGTATTCTACGGAAGTATCCATCTTCTCCAATCTGGCAATATAACCGTCGTCACTATCATCTACCATGCTGCTTCCGGCTTTTGCTTCTTTGGTAAATGTTTGATCATTTCTCTTGGCCACATATTCAACCATTGATTCCCCATCATTTCCCGTTCCATTAATCAGATCTGATCCGAACCATGCTACATTTATACCACTTATAGCACTGTTCTCATTCACTTCTTGCTCCTCATTTGTCTCTGTAGTCAAATCTTTTGTGCTCTCTCCCTTACTGCAACCTGCCAAAACAATAGCTGATACAGTAATCGTTGCCATTAGCAACATACTAATCATTTTCTTTTTCATTTTTGTTCCCTCCAATACATTTCACATGACCTATTTCAGCCAGCCATGTTTATACTAAAAAAGAGCAATGCCTCGAAGCATTACTCTATAATTTTAGTTTCTATTAATTAATATATAATACAAAAAATTAGTCATTTTTATAAAAAATTATACTTTTTTAATTACATAAGTTGTAACAGGAATGATTGTAATAAAAGCGCAATCAAATTACTTGACATATGTACAAGCATACAGATTGTAATGTCCTTGTATTTCTCACACATCCATGACAATGGAATAGCCATTCCTAAATAAGGCAAAATATGGATCAAAAACATCAGCGGGCTAACTGTTCCTATTTCACCAATGACATGTATTAGGGCAAATAATAGTGCCGATCCAAGAACTGCAAATGTAGCACCAAATCTTCTAAACGTCTGGAAAATAACGCCTCTAAAAACCATCTCCTCAATGATAGGCGCAAATACCACTGCAAATAACCATGTAAATAATGGTATACTCGTCATCATCGAATTTAATGTATTTTGATTGTCTGATATCAATGATGATGTATTAACATTTCCTGTCAAAGCGGCCAAAATTCCCATTAAGAAAGCCGATCCAAACTTAAAAGCCCAGAAAATTCCAAAAGCTTTCCAGAAGTTCTTGAACTTATTCTTCTTCTTAAATGATTCCTTCAGAATTCTGCTACATGCAGGAATCAAAATAATCAGCATAATCGCATAAAGAAGTGTCTGTCCGACCATTGTAAGTAGCTCTTTATTATCAGGTGAAATAAATATTTTCAACGCCTCTACTATAATGCTACTCAATCCAAAGTAGAGTGGAATGACAATCACCCACGCAAGTATCAACCACAATTTCTTTATCTTCGGATACGACTTATCCATAAACTCTACCTCTCTTTCAAAACTAGTATTTACAAAAGCCAGATTATTATTCATCCAGCAATATAAGCAACATTATAAATAATATATGGTCCCACGGCAACCACACTTATCTAAGTTCATTTATAATCCATGACAGAGCTGAGAACATCAACACCGCTCTATCATAAACCAAAATGCTATCATTGGCATTTGTAATAGTATAATACTTATAATTGAAATATTCTTTTTCACTATTGCATATTCTGCAAAAGTGGCATCAAATACATCTGCAGTACCAATGCAATTGCATTATTTGATATATACACAAGCAACTCCTATTTTCTATTTTTCACTGTCAGATAATCTATACAAGCCACTAACAACCATTAAAAACAATGCCATCGCAGCCATTTTAATTGCATCTAAAACCCGATGGTCCATCATGTAACCAATTGCATCTATAAATCCTATTATACCCAATATAATAAACAAAATACTTATTATAGTCTTCCAATTAATATTCTTCATACAATATACCAATATTTAATCTTACAAATTAAAAATAAATAATTTTTTGTCTAACCTGCCCCAACAAACTTTCCATTGTAAGCAGCTCCTTATTATCAGGAGAAATAAAATTCTGTAGCACATCAATTATAATTCACTCAATCCAAAATAAAGTGGAATCACAATCACCCACGCAAGAATCAACTATGAGGCCTAAATCTTAGGAATTGTCCACCGGTCCTCGAACATTTATATATATAAATATAGTACCAAACAATCCAGCAGCAACAGAAAACGCCGCTGTCGCGACAATATTATCACGTAACCAAAACATCAGTGCACTAAGTGCAAATGCAATAGTAAGCAATAAATAACGTCTATATTTCATCCTCATCCTCCACTTAATCATCTTCACCTCGTTCAACTCCACCTTTAATAACATGCATCATAGTAAATCCCAAAACAAGCAACATGATAACAAGAGCACCCGCCTTAGGATAGATTATTTCATAAACTATAGCAAATACAGACATAATTGAAATTAATATATATATAGCAACAACGCCCACATAGTTTTTTGAAAGTATTTCCTTATGTTCTGTTTTTTTCATTTTTATTGCCAAAGCAACATATACTATGCATATTAACAGTTCCAAAAATCCTCTTCCTAAATAAAACGAATAAACCTTATGTGCATTATTAATTACTCCGACTATAATTGAAATCAGTGTTTCAATATACAAGAGAACACTTATACAGCAAAAAGCATTATACAAATTCCTTGATTTCACTCTTCTCCCTCCTAGAAAAAATTTCATTAAAATTTGCTGATAATTCCATACTTCGCATCATCCTCTCATTGATAGTTTATCGATTATTGCATACTCCTTCAATTTCCTTGTTCTACTTTTTCTTGCTTGTAGAAATGATAACTGCCTATCACACTCAAAACACTTACCACGCATACTATACATACATCTATAATAAAGATATAATTGCTTACATTTGCCACACTCATAATTATAATCAAAAGACCTGCTAGAACAAACAATACGCTTGCAAAATGGTTTGACTTTTCCCATGTCAAATCACTATATTTACTCCATTTAGTTCTAAGCCCTATGATATCATTTCTTTTTGAGTAACGCGTTAAGATTCCAGCTATAATTATTGCAGCTCCCATAATTCCAGATAATAATCTAATATCAACTTGAAAATTCGCCGTTGCAAAATCTTTAAATAAAAAGTAATACTGTGTTATATTAAAAATCACTAATATAACCCATTGTAAATAATCCATCAACCCTGAATTTCTATCATCTCTATTCTTGTTTTTATATAAACTAAAAAGCATCGAAAGTATTATTATTAGCAATGGAAAAATTAGCTCCTCGTACTTGGAGCCGTATCTATCTACTTCACCAGCAAAATTATAGTGCATTGGGACAGAATCAATCATATAAGGCATCAACAATATTGTAACTATTAAAGGTAGTATCGTCAGACATACTGTAATTGATTTTCTCATAATGTCACCTCTCTAAAGCAATCTTTTATCTATCTTAATACAATAATCTCTATATTCACATGCTATTACTTATTGCTCTTCTTTTCAATAAAGTGATGCTATTTAGCATAAAAAATGTGCTATTTGGTCAATCAAACCAAATAGCACTATATTCCTAATTAGCTCCCCATCTATAGAAGAAAGCATGATTTCCGATCATCGTATATCCTGTTATTCCAAATTTATCAGCATATGGCTGAGTCATGAAGAACAACCAGTTTCCTGAGCGATATCCGCCTAACACCTGATCTGCTGCCGCTAGACATTCCGGCGCTACTCCTCTTTCCAAAATTTTATTTATTGACTTTGGATATGAAGCAAACTGAGGATTCCCTCTATTATCACGTTGTGTAACAACACCTGTTATACTTCCTGGGAATCTGGAATCTTCTACACGATTCATTATTACAGAACCAACTGCCAATTGACCTGCAGTTCCTTCACCCCAGGCCTCTGCCTGTATACATGCAGCCAGAAGCATTCGCTCGCTATCTCCTGCACCATAAGCAGCACCACTTCCGCCGCTTGTTCCCGGATCTACTACATTGCCACCATCTGTTCCAGCATCGCCTTCTGCTCCACCTGCATCAGGTGTTTCCTGTTCAGCCAATTGCTTAGCTAACTCCATCTGTGCCTGAGCCTGCTGTGCCTGATATGACGCCATCTCTCGCTCCAGTTCCTTCATCATAGCATCATAATCATCCACAGTCCCCTGTGCCGTATACACTTCCCCAGTCTTATCCTGATAAGCCTGCTTTGCTTCCTCAGTCAATGCCTTCAAATCATCAACCTGCGCCGTAAGTGTGTCCTGATAAGTCTGCAAATCTGCTTCCTTTTGTTGAAGCTCAACTGTAGCCTGTTTTATTTCTTCCTGTTGCTTCTGAAATTTATCAATCAAATCCTGATCGTTTCTTATAATAGCAGCGGTGTACTCTGCTCTCTTGAGAAATGTTGTCATAGAATCACTTGCCAATAATGATAAGAACAAAGACTGATTAGAATTATTCTCATACATATACTGAATATGAGCCTTCATCAATTCCTTGGTCTCAACCTCATCAGCCTCAGCCTGCTCTAATTTCAACTTCAAATCAGCAATTCTATTTTGCGTATCATCAATAGATTTCTCAGCACTGCTAATCTCAGTTGTAATCTTTTTCAATCGGGTATTATAATCAGCATATTTACCCTCCAATGAATTAGCTTCTCCCTGCAGAGCTTTCAACACTGCCTCTGCTTCTTTCTTGAGAGCATCTACTGAATTAATTTTCTCCTGAGTTTCCTGTTGTTTCTGCTGTAACTCCTCTATAGATGCTGCAACCGTGTGAATTGTATAATCTGGCAACATTCCTATAGAAGCCGTCAAAAAAGCTACCATCAATACAAACACTATGCAGTTTTTCACTAATCTCCTATTGCTTATACTCATGGTAGCAAACCTCTCTATCTCTCACACCAATTCACTTGTAACTACTTATATTAATAGCTTATTTTCGCATAAAATGCAATTCTATCTACAGCTTGTACTGATGGATTCAATAGCAACTGCGCCCCCGCGCACCACTTCCACATGCTTAAACTGCTTCTTCAACAGTGCAATCAATTCATTGTTGCGGCGCTCGGTCAACATACATTCCATCAATATACTGTCCTCACCAATATCCGTAATCTCCACCGAACCACCTTGGTCAAATACATTGGCAATCTGATACACTTCCTGCTTCTGCAAGCAATCAATCTTCTTGATTTTGGCAAAAAGTATCTCTTTCATATGTATCGGCACATCAGTCAAATCCATTACCTTTATAACTTCAACCATACAGTTCAATTGCTTCTTGATCTGCTCGAAAGTCACATCATCACTGGTTACACAAATTGTCATTCTAGACACATCTTCATGCTCAGTTGTTCCTACTGTCAGGCTTTGTAAATTATATGATTTACCCGAGAAAAGACCAGACACCTTGGCAAGAACACCTACCTGGTTTTCTACATATAGAGCAATCCATCTGTTTTTCATCTTTGATGCCATATTCTTCCCCCTACTTCAATATCATCTCGCTAATTGGATTTCCTCCCTTTACCATTGGAAGAACTATTTCCTCACTAGCTATCATAAATTCTATTACAACAGGTGCATCTGTGGCCTTGGCAGCTTCCACAAGAGCAGGACCTACTTCATCAACAGATGTAACTCTTATCCCCTTGGCGCCATAACTCTCAGCCCATTTCACAAAATCAGGAGCATACTCTGGCTCTTCTGTCTCTGCTACGCACTTTCCTGATTCATCCAATTCTTTACCCAGATATGTGATTTCATATCTCTTACCATAGAAAATCTGTTGCATCTGTCGAACCATTCCAAGATAGCGGTTATTAATGATACAAACTACTAGTGGCAGCTTTTCTGTAATTGCCATAGCCATCTCCTGCATATTCATCTGAAAACCACCATCTCCTGTGATGCATACAACAGGTTTATCCGGCGAACCGATCTTCGCTCCTATTGCTGCCGGAAATCCGAATCCCATAGTTCCAAGTCCACCAGATGTAATAAATTTCTTGCCAGCTGGCATATCAATATATTGGGTAGCCCACATCTGATGCTGACCTACATCTGTAACCACAATTCCTTCTGGAAATGCCTTGTTGATTTCCTCCATGATAATCTGAGGACATAATCCTCTGTCACGTCTCATATCAAGCGGATATTCATCATCCCATTTCATTATCTGATTCATCCACTTGGTTGTATCCATTGGTTCATCAGCATACTCAGCAAGTTTTTCAAGTGCCAATCTCGCATCAGCAGTAATCGGTACATCTACTACAACATTTCTCGAAATTGAAGCCGCATCAATATCCACATGTATAATCTTGGCACGAGGAGCAAACTCGTTTAAGTCTCCTGTGATTCTATCATTAAATCTGGTTCCTATAGAAAATAATACATCGCACTCGCTTATTGCTTTGTTGGAAGCATATTTACCATGCATACCACTATTTCCTATATAAAGAACATGGTCTGTAGGCATAGCCCCTTTGCCCATAATGGTTGTAACAACCGGAATCTGCATCTTCTCGGCAAACTCTACCAGCAAATCTCCAGCTCTGGCAATATTTACACCACCACCTGCCAGAATAAGAGGACGCTTGGCATGTCTCAACATTTTAAATGCCTTCTTCAGCTGACCGATATGAACTGTCTCATTCGGTTTATATCCTCGAATATCCACATGGTCCGGATAATCAGGAGAGCCGCTCTTGGTCTGTATATCCTTGGGAATATCTATAACAACAGGACCCGGTTTTCCACTTGTGGCAATCTGAAATGCCATCTTGATTATACGGCCCAAATCCTTTCTATCTTTTACAGTCACTCCATACTTGGTGATACTTCTGGTCATACCTACAATATCAACTTCCTGGAAAGCATCATTACCAATGAGGTTTTGTGACACCTGACCTGTAAATACAACAAGAGGAATACTGTCATAATGAGCATCCGCTATACCCGTAATGGCATTGGTTGCCCCTGGACCACTTGTCACAAGACATACACCCACCTTACCTGTGGCCTTGGCATAACCTTCTGCCTCGTGCACAAGAGCCTGTTCATGACGAGGTAACACCACATGCATTCCCTCAGTCTTGTACAACTCATCAACAATATCTATTATCATTCCTCCAGGATAAGCGAAGATTGTATCAACCCCCTCTTCCTGAAGTGCTTTAACAAATAGTTTTCTTCCTGTTATATCCATAATTCACTACCTACTTCCTTCTGCAATTTATCATACCAACGACATATTAATTTCCATCTAATGAAAAATATTTTCTCAATAGATATTATCTGACTCGTCTGTATGTGCAAAATGCATATTCTAAATCAAAGTAAGTTTCCTCTTCCCCTGCATCTGCCAGTTCCCAATTATCCATCTCGTCCAGATTTGGGAAATGTGCATCCGCATCAAATGCATAATCCATCCTGGTAACATAAGCTATGTCACACATATCAAGCATTTTCTTATATATACTCTCGCCACCAATTACATATATTTTCTCGCTGTCATACTTGGCAAGTTCTGCCTGGAGCTCCTCGTCATTGTGTACTACAATGGCTCCATCCACATGATAATCAGCATTTCTTGTAAGAACTATATTCACTCTGTTCTTCAGGGGTTTCTTGTTTGGAAAACTCTCCAAAGTCTTACGTCCCATTACGACTACATTTCCCGTAGTCTTACTAACGAAAAACTTCATATCTGCAGGGATACTGGTGAGAAGTTTATTATCTTTACCTATTCCCCAATTCTTATCAACAGCTACAATTAAATTCATATCGATCTCCTGTCTACAACTCAACCAACAACATAAGCATCCTGTACAACTATATAAATCATAATCTGCACAAATCTCTTATAAATTATTTATACCGCAATCGGAATATCCTTCACCTGTGGACCAGTCTGATAATCATCAAGTCTGATGTCATCCTCTGTGAAATCATAGAAGTTGTGCTTCTCCGGATTCAACCAGAACTTCGGTGCAGCGAACTGCTCTCTTGTAATCAATTCCTTCACAATAGGAATATGTCTGTCATAAATATGTGCATCAGAAATCACATGCACCAGCTCTCCAACTTCCATATCACAATCTCTTGCAAGCATATGAATAAGCACTGCATACTGACATACATTCCAGTTATTTGCTGCCAGAATATCCTGTGATCGCTGGTTAAGCAAACCATTTAGAATTAACTTATCAGATCCTGGCTTTGATGTCACATTGAAAGTCATAGAATATGCACAAGGATACAGATGCATATCATGCAACTCCTCCAAATTGTACATATTGGCAATTATTCTTCGAGAAAATGGTGTATGCTTCAAATCATATCTCACACCATCAATCTGATCTAACATGACATAAGTCTTGCCATTGATTTCTGTAATTTCAGCACTAGGATAATCAGACAAATCTTCTCTGCCATCTACCACCGGAAATTCTCCAGCCACCTGCTCGGCATTTTTCAATACATGATGAGCATATTTTTTGGCAATCTGGTAACCATAAGCCGAACCGATAGAGCCACTCTCATCAGCCCATTCATCCCATACAGTACTCTTTAAGTCATTGATGTTATTGGACTTCTTCTGCCAGATCCAAAGCATCTCGTTAGTACAGCTCTTAATAGCTGTTCTTCTAAGAGTAATGGCCGGAAATTCCTCAGCCAGATTATATCTGTTAACCACGCCAAATCTCTTGATTGTATAAGCGCTCTCTCCTGTGTCAGTCCAAACCGGGCGAACCTTCTCGCCCTCAGTGCTATATCCGTTATCTATAATGTCCTGACACATTGCCACAAACAATTCATCTGCTTTGCTCATATTCTATACTCCTTCAAATCTATTCTTGCAAATAGTTACATTGCTAATATTTTATACAATTTAGCCCTTGGTTTCAAGGTTTGACGGTGGCTTTTACTTCTCCATTTCTTCCTTATTAAAATGTATAAGAAAAACCCGGATTCCTAAAATAGAAATCCGGGTAAAACCATTTATGAAGAGCGACAGACGGGACTCGAACCCGCGACTTCCTCCTTGGCAAGGAGGTGCTCTACCAACTGAGCCACTGTCGCATATTTTGTCGCCTCTTCGCGACGACAAAAGTTATTATATATAAAGCCCTATGCTTTGTCAACAATATTTTTGAAATTTTTCCGAAAAAATTTCAAGTCTTTAAAAACCATGAAAAACCAGGCATTTTATTCTGCAGAATCATCATTGAGAGAATACATATAATCGTTGATTGCTGTTGTATCAATTGTATATGTATCAGGATTTTCTGCCTTTTTGGCCTCCTGCTTCTTGTATACAGAGAAACCAATCCATGCAATCAATGCTGCACATACTACACAGGTACAAGCAATTCTAACACCACGATATACTTTTCTCTTATGAACTTCCTTCTTGCGGTTTAATTTCTTCTCTTTATTTAAATCAACTTTTTCCTGACTCATTATATCAATACTCCTTCTTCCATTAACAGGCCTTAGCCCACAAGAAATAATATATATGATTTAAGGCAAAAATTCAATTTATAATTTTAAGATCTGCGCACTCTTTTGGACAAAATAATTCCCACTTCCTGGATAATCATTACCATTACGATCAGGATTCCTACAGTTACCCAAAGCACATCCTTCTGATATCTATAATATCCATATTGAAGAGCCAGAGCGCCTAAACCGCCTCCACCTATAACACCGGCCATTGCTGAGTATCCAAGTACTGTGGCAACATTTATGGCAGCCCCCAGCAAAAGAGATGGTACTGCTTCAGGAATTATAAAATGTACTACAATAAACCATGGTTTAGCAGCCATAGAATTAGCCGCCTCAATTATACCTGATGGCACCTCATTCAGGGATGACTCAACCATACGAGCCACAATAGGAATTGTACCTATTGTAAGCGGCACAATTGATGCAGTAGTTCCAATTGAAGATCCAACAATCCATCTTGTCACCGGGATAAATAAAACCAATAGAATCAGAAACGGCAAAGAGCGAAATACATTTACCAGAAATCCTATAACAGCATTTATCACAGTATTTTCATAGAGATGTCCCTTGGAAGTCAGATACAGAATCACTCCCACTGGCAATCCAATTATATATGCAAATATTGACGAGAAAAATGTCATCTGCAAAGTCTCAACTATTCCATTTAAAATTGCCTGTTGTATGTAATCAGTCATCTTCTTCCACCTCCACTACGCTAAGCCCTTTTCCAGCGAAAAAGCTCAACACAATCTGCTGATCAGTCTCATCCTCCGGTAATTCAACAACCATCTGACCATAACCAATTCCATTTACACTCTTGGTATTGGCGCTCAAAATATTCACCTTCTTGCCGGTCTCTTCCACCAGACTTGCTATAAAAGGTTCATTGCATGAAGTACCGTCGAAAGCTATTCTGACCAATCTCTTCAAGCCATGTCCTCTGTCAAATGGATTGATCATATCATCTAATCCATTCGGGAATACCAATGTCTTGGCAGCCTTGGATGTTGGCTTGGTAAATATGTCTGTAACCTTGCCAATCTCCGCCAGATTTCCATCATCTAAGATTGCAACCCTGTCACAGATTTTCTCTACTACGCTCATCTCATGAGTGATTATTACAACTGTAAGCTTTCTGGTTCGATTAATCTCCTGTAACAGATTCAAAATCTCCTCGGTCATTTTCGGATCAAGAGCTGAAGTAGCCTCATCACACAGAAGTACTTTGGGATTGTTGGTAAGGGCTCTTGCTATAGCCACTCTCTGACGCTGTCCACCAGACAACTGAAGTGGATATGCTTTGGCCTTATCAGCCAATCCCACAACCTGAAGCATCTCAAGGGCAATTTCCTTGCGTTTTGACTTCTTCACTCCTGCAATCTTCAAAGGCAACATAACATTTTCCAATACTGTCTTCTGAGTTAACAGGTTAAAATTCTGAAATATCATGGAAATTGATTGTCTGGCCTGTCTAAGCTGCGCTCCATTCATCTCAGCCAGATTTTCTCCGTAGAAATTCACCTGGCCTGATGTAACATCCTCTAATCTGTTCAGAGTTCGAACCAGTGTAGATTTACCAGCGCCACTCATTCCTATGATTCCAAATATTTCACCCTCATATATTTCCAAATTAATATCTCTCAATGCTTCAAAGTCAGCTTCTTTATCAGCCTTATAGACTTTGCCCACATTTTCAAGCCTAAACACAGTATTTTCTGCCATGTTATCTTCTCTCTTTCTATTTAATATTCTCTCTCCATGTTGCAGGCTTGAACTCGTCAATAATAGGAAGTAATCTCTTATCTACATCAATCTGCAATACTGAATTAAAGTTGTTAGTTGCAATCATCTGTCCTGCAAAACCTACAATTACTACAATCTCTGCATCGCTGAAGAACTTGCGTAATCTATCAAATAATTCATCAGATACAGCTGTTGGATTCTTGACAATCTGCTGTCCAAGCTCGCTAAGTACCTGCTCCTTCTCATCATACTCTAAGTTATGAGGATCTAATCCTAATCCCTTTACATCACTGATGAAGAACAGTGAGCATAACTGGCATGAATTTGTTGTAGAGATGGCATGAGCATAAAGAACTGAATCCTTCTCGCCAAGAACCTCTACAAGTCTCTGCCATGATGTATACCAAGCCATATATGCATCATATGTAGCTGCATCATTTAAGAGGCCTCTCTTCATATTTGTGACAGCATTTCTTCCTGCCAACTCCTCATATCTCTCCTTCTCTGCCCCTGTAGTTTCTTCCAATTCCAATAATTTAATTCTAGCCATTTTCTTAATCTCCTTTTTCTATTACATTATGTATCTATCGTGTATGTTGCTATAGCAGCTGCATGACTTTTACTTTCTTTGGTTATAATGCTGAGCTTGGCGGATACATATTCTACCGCAGGCACGCTCTCGCTGCTTGTCACTCGCAGCGGTACTAAACTCATGCTACGCATTCGTTAAGTGCCGGCGGCTCCAAAGCACCTGCTTGTAGAACATGTACCCGACAAGCTCGAATTTACACCTCAAGTAAAATCACCAGCATTAAGCCAACTTCAAAATGTCAATGAATCTAGCCTCATCAATCGGCAGATAATGCCCCACAGCACCATTTCTGGTAGCTCGCTTTGCCATAACTTCAAATCTGCTATCATCTATATTTAAGTCCTCCAAAGATGTAGCAATTTCCAATTCCTTGAAGAACTGTTCAAAGCGATCTGCCAATATAAGTGCCTGCTGCCTTGGACTGTAGTCATATGAATCTGCTCCATATATTCTTGAAGCCAGAAGGGCTGGTCTCCATGGTTTCTCGTCAGCCATGTATCTGATCCATGCCAATAGAACCACTGCCATTCCTTCTCCATGAGTAATATTGTATTCAGCAGAGAGTTCATGCTCTACTCTATGAGAAGCCCAGTCAGCTCTACGGCCTGCATCAAGGAAATTATTGTGTGCCACTGTAGCCAACCACTGAACCTGAGCTTTGGCATCAAGATATTCTCTTGAATCCTGTAACTCTTCAACTGTATTGTTGCGGTACAATTCAATGATTCGATTAGCATTTACTATAAGTGCCTTGATAGCGCCCTCAATGAGATAATCTGTAGTATCTGAATCTGTTGTATCTGAGAAATATCTCTCCAACAAATGGCTGAGTATATCAGCAATTCCTACAGCAGTCTGATACTTTGGCAATCCCAGAGTATATACTGGATTCATAATGGCAAATCTAGGTATGATTCTATTATCCTCAAAGCCCAGCTTCCAGTTACCATTGGAAATGATAGCTGCATTGGATGTCTCTGAACCGCTGGATGCAGTTGTTGCAATAACACCAATTGGCAACACCTGCTGAGGTACGATTCCTGATTCAAAGAAATCCCACACATCACCATCATATGGTATTCCTATACTAATAGCTTTGGCTGTATCAATGGAACTTCCACCACCTACTGCCAGTACGAAATCCACCTTGGCCTCTCTACCTTGTACTATCAATTCTCTAACTAATTCAACAGAAGGATTAGGAACTACATGACCATTTTCTATAAATCCAATTCCTAGCTTATCAGTTATATTTTTTACAGCATCGTATATTCCTAACTCTTTTACGAACTCCCCGCTATAAACCATCAGTACAGAATGTGCATCATTTGCAACCAGCTCCTGCTCCAATGAATCTATACTATTTACTCCAAACAAAATTTTCGCCGGATTGTAATATTCGAAATCTATCATGTCAGTTCCCTCTCTTCATGTCTGTATTAGTTCAATGGAACAACAGCTCCATCGTAAGTATTATTGATATATTCCTTTACCTCTGCTCCCTGAAGTACCTTTACAAGTGTAAGAAGCGCCTTGTCATTCTGCTTATCCTTTGATGTCGCAACGATGTTGCCATATGTCTGAGCAGCAAGTCCATCATTTGCCTCAACTGCCAAAGCTTCACTTACCTTCAAGCCACCTTCAATTGCGTAGTTACCATTGATAACAGCTACATCTACATCAGGTAATGACTGTACTAACTGCTCTGGTGCCAATTCCTTGAACTGAATGTTCAATGGATTTTCTACAATATCAGCAACTGTTGCTTCAATACCTGCATCCTCTTTCAATGTAATGACGCCTTCCTGTGCTAACAGAAGAAGAGCTCTGGCTTCATTTGTCACATTATTTGGAACTGCTACCAATGCACCCTTCTTTAAGTCCTTCAATGACTTTGTCTTACCAGCATAGATTCCAAATGGCTCGTAGTGAACTGCTCCAATGGAAACGAGATCAGAACCATTTTCCTCGTTGAACTGCTCCAGATATGGAACATGCTGGAAATAATTTGCATCCAGGCTTCCCTCAATAACACCTGTATTTGGTGTAATTGAATCTTCTAACTGTACAATCTCAAGTGTGATTCCAAGATCTGCAAGTATAGGCTTTGCCACTTCCAAAATCTCCGAATGAGGAGTAATATTGGCTCCCACCTTGATTGTTGTTGGCTCTCCATCATAATCATAAGCTGATGATGTTGCAGTAACCTCCTTGTCCTTCACTGATGCCTTATCAGCTGATTCTGCACCTTTGCTTCCGCATGCTGTCACACCCAATAAAAGTGATGCAGCCAATGCTAATGATAATAAAGTTCTTTTCTTCATAGTTTTTGTCCTCCTTTGATTTATATTTATCTACTATGATGTATGTAAAAAGACTCCACGCTATACCACAGGATATCTTTCAACCAATATTAGGTAGTATGTAAACTACTCAAAATCAAATATTCCCTTACTCAAATATCTATCTCCCCTGTCGGCAAATAATGTAACTATATTGCCGCCATCTATTTCTCTTGCCAGTTTCTCTGCCGCAACCAGCGCCGCTCCTGAAGAAGTACCTGCAATTATGCCCTCTCTTCTGGCAAGTCTTCTGACTGCATCGAAGCTTTCTTCGTCAGTCACCTTGATAACCTTGTCTACGAATGTGATATCCATGGTGTCCGCTATGAAATCATTTCCAATTCCTTCTATATCATAATCACCATGCTCACCTCCGCCTATGATACTTCCCACCGGATCAGCCAATACTCCAACTACATTAGGATTCTTGCTTCTGAGATATTTCATCACTCCGGTAAATGTACCACCGCTTCCTGCTCCTGCTACAAAATAATCAATCTTACCATCCATCTGCTCATATATCTCCGGACCTGTTGTCTCGAAATGAGCCTGTGGATTTGCAGGAGTCTGAAATTGATTTATGGAAATGGCTCCAGGAATTTCTGCCATTATCTCCTCTGCTCTGCGCTGTGCACCAAGCATACCCTCAGCTCTAGGTGTATGTACTATTTTGGCTCCAAGGGCTGCCATAATCTGTTGCTTCTCCACAGAGAATTTCTCCGGAACAGTGAAGATAACTTCATATCCCTGATTTAGCGCAGCCAGGGCCAAACCAATTCCTGTATTTCCAGCTGTTGCCAACACAATAGTTCCACCGTCTTGCAGGATTCCCTTTTTTTTGGCATCTTCCAACATATATACTCCAACTCTATCTTTGACACTGCCTGCCGGATTCATCAGCTCCAACTTGGTATATATATCCGCCTTGTAATCTGAATCCAGATTGTTCAGCTTCAAGATAGGTGTATGTCCAATCATTTCTCTCACACTCATAAATACATCCATATGAATCACCACCTATCTACGAGAAGCTTCTATAGCCTGTGTCAGATCTGCAATCAAATCATTGACATCTTCTATTCCAACTGAGAAACGAATAAGCTCATCTACGATACCTACTTCCTGACGAATCTCTCTAGGAATTGATGCATGTGTCATACTTGCAGGATGGCATACCAGTGATTCAACTCCACCAAGGCTTTCTGCCAGAGTAATGAGTTTTAACTCTCTGAAAAATGTCTTGTAGTCATACTCGCTTTTCAATACGAAAGAAATCATTGCTCCCGGGCCATCAGCCTGCTTATTCTGAACTTCATATCCAGGATCTGACTCCAATCCAGGGAAATATATGCGATCCACATAACCGCTTTCCTGCAACCACTTGGCAATGGTTGTTGCATTGGATACATGTCTGTCCATTCGCACTCCCAATGTCTTAATTCCTCTAATCATAAGGAAGCTGTCCCATGGAGCCAAAACTCCACCGATTGCATTTTGCAGATAATATAATCTGTCTGCGATAGCCTTATCATTTACCACTGCAAACCCAGCAATTGTATCACTGTGACCTCCCAGATACTTGGTTCCACTGTGTACTACAATGTCTGCTCCCAACTGAAGTGGTCGCTGTAAATATGGTGTGAGAAATGTATTATCAACAATAAGTAACTTCTCATATTTCTTGGCCACCTGGCTTACTGCCTCAATATCTGTAATTGTCAAAAGTGGATTGGCAGGGGACTCAATATATATTGCTGCAATATTTGGTGAGTCTGCTGCTTCATCATTTCTTTTAATAGCATCCTCGATAGCTTCTAAATTCGAAGTATCTACTATCTCATATTCCAAACCTAAAGGTTTGAAAACTGTATCCAACAATCTAAAAGTTCCTCCGTAGATGTTGTCTGATACAAGTAATTTATCTCCCGTCTTGAATATAGATAAAACTGTATGTATTGCAGCCAGGCCCGATGCAAAAGCCAGACCATATTCACCGCCTTCCAAATCAGCTATAAGTTTCTCCAAAGCAGCTCTTGTAGGATTTCCTGTTCTGGAATACTCCCAACCTGTGTTTACTCCAAGTTCACTCTGCTTATATGTAGATGTCTGATATATTGGAACATTTACTGCTCCTGTTGTCTCATCTCCATCTACTCCTCCATGAATCAATAATGTGTTCAACGATGTGCTCATTTTTCTAATCCCTTTCTGTATACATTCATCAGTAATTTTGTTAGCAAAAAAGGAGCTCTTATCATTAATAAGAACTCCCAAGCGCTAGGTATTATTTATATTACAAAACCTCTGTTTAAACCGAGGCAATTTGTCACACTTCAAGAGCCCCGGGCAAATAATTAGCTTGGGTTATATTGGTACAGCAACACATGCACATACACATATTCATTTTTAAATTTCTATTAATTGTGTAGTTCATTTTCCTCACCTCTCTTGTTCAGATTTAACTGATGAATATAAAATATCATTTATATCCTACTATGTCAATAGGAAATATAGGAATATTTTCAAAAAAATTAGAAAGCCGCATTTTCACGGCTTTCTATCACTATTCAGACAACATTTCTTCCATTGTATGCCAGCCCAATACAGCACATTTCACACGGCTAGGCATGTGGGATATATCCTGCAATATAGAAGCTTCCTGCAATTCATTTCTCTCTTCCTCTGTAGTCTCGCCCTTAATCATGCGCAGGAAAATATCAGACAGATGCATCGCCTCCTCAACAGACTTGCCAATAACCAAATCCAGCATCATATCGGCAGAGGCCTGGGATATTGCACATCCATCTCCCTCATAAGCCCCATCCACAATAGTATTATCTTCCACCTTGAGATTGAGAATTATATCATCTCCACAGCTTGGGTTGACACCTTCTAATGTAAGGTTCGCCCCCTCCAAACTATGCTTATGGTATGGATTTCTATTATGTTCTGTTAATATTTCATTATAAAATGTATTTGCCATTGACGGCCTCCTTCTTCATTCTATATCACTTAATCCTCGTATCCCATCTTGGCACGAATTCCTCTAAGGCAATTGATAAATGCATCAATATCATCCAAAGTATTGTAAAATGCAAAGGATACTCTAGTAGTAGACATAAGATTCAAATGTTTATGCAACGGCTGTGCGCAATGATGACCTGCTCGAACTGCCACATGGGCATCATCAAAAATTGCAGCCACATCATGAGGATGTATATCATCTATGGTAAATGTAATCAGACCATGATGTTCATGCCAATCCTGACTTCCAATAATATTTACATGAGGAATCTCAGCCATTTTCTCCATTGCATATTTAGTTATTTCATTTTCACGGGAAATAATAGTATCCCATCCATAACTCTCGATATACTTAATAGCTTCTACCAGTCCCACGGCTCCGCCTACATTAACTGTTCCTGCTTCAAATTTATGTGGCACATCAGCATATTTCACACGATCCTTGAAGACATATTCTATCATCTCACCGCCATACAGGAAAGGCTTCATATCCTTCAATAATTCCATCTTGCCATAGAGGACTCCAATTCCCATAGGGGCGTACATCTTGTGACCACTGAAAGCCAGGAAGTCACAATCCAAATCAATTACATCCACCGGCATATGAGGTACAGACTGAGCACCGTCAACTACGATCTTGGCTCCCACCTCATGGGCAATCTTGGCAAATGTCTTCACATCATTTATTCTTCCTAGAACATTGGACAGTTGAGTCACTGCCACCAGTTTAGTATGCTCATTTACCAGACCTCTCAAAGTATCCGGATCTAAATATCCATCCTCCTGGCAATCAAACCATACGATAGTTGCACCGTTTCTGGAAGCCACTTCCTTCCACGGCAGGAAATTGCTATGATGCTCTGTCACAGCTACTATAATTTCATCTCCAGCCTTCAACTCTTCACCTAAAGAGTATGCCAACAGGTTCATGGACTCTGTAGTATTTCTTGTAAATATTATTTCAGATGCAACATGTGCATTTATAAACTGTGCCACCTTGGCTCTGGCATTTTCATAAGCATCTGTAGCCTCTATAGAAATATCATATAAACCTCTCATTGGGTTGGCATTATAATATTCATAATAATGACTGACTGCATCTATGACGCACTGAGGCTTCTGAGATGTAGCAGCATTGTCCAGATATACAGTTTCTCGGTCTCTTAATACAGGAAATTCCTGTCTGATTTTCTTATCTAATTCTGTCATTTCAGTCTACCTCTCTAATCATATTTCCCATTAATCTCTTATGTAGCCTCTTATTATTTCTCTTACATTTTCCAATGGAATCTCATTTACTATGGAATCTATCTTGGCTGTTGCCATCATCTCATAGATTTCCTCCTCAGGGATACCTCTGGATTTCATGTAGAACATCATCTTCTCATCAAGCTTACCGATGGATGCACCATGGCTTCCTTCCACATCTTCCTCATCACACAGGATTACCGGAATAGTCTGGTTTCTCACAGTCTCATCCATGAGAAGTACATCTTCCAACTCGCTGCCCTTGGCACCGGCACAACCTCTGTGAAAATCAATTGTTCCTCTGAAGAGTTTCTTGGATGCATCTCTCATAACACCTGACACAAGCACATCACTCACTGTTTTGGTGCCAGTATGATCAATATCATAATTCATATCCAACTTATCCTGACCGGATAAGAGATATGCAATTCTGTTCTCAAAAGTAGATTTAGATCCCTGTAGGCCAGCAAAGCATCCATAATAAGATTCGTCTCCACCTAATACCAGCTGAATCAAAGTGAAGCCCCCGGTTGTCTCCTGCTTTCCTCCTATATTGTTGTAGAATCTAACACCCTTTGACAGATGCTGAACCTGTATCAGAGTCAGATGTCCGCCCTCAGCAATATCATATCTGGTCTCCACTGCTGCCTCGGTCTTATCCGGCTTTCCATCAACATGAGCCAGAGACTCCTGAACTTCCTGTTCTGTCAGAGCTGATGCGAAATCCTGCACTACAACCATCTCAGCCCCTGCAGCCACTTTCAATTGTACCTTTGAAGCATTCACGCCCTGTAAGAATTTATAATCAATTACAACAGGTTCTTCTACTGCAGTTGCTGTTTCAAATGTGTGAACCAATGCATCTCCTAAGACATTACCAATCTCATTTCCCATTCCTGTAGAAGCATCAATATCAAAGTCTGCCTCCACTGTATGATTAACCGACTCAGGATTATCTATTCTGGCAATAAATTCTTCCTTATCCTTCTTATTATAAGTTTGTACATTTTCCACCTTCACCTCATTCATCTGAAGCCAATTCCAGGTTAGTGAAGGGATTTTATTAATTTGAATATCCATATTATCTTCCTCCTAGCCTATGCTGCCTTTCATCTCCAGATTGATGAGATTATTCATCTCCACCGCATATTCCAGCGGCAATTCCTTGCTTACATTATCAGCAAAACCGCTTACAATAAGTGCTCTCGCATCTTCCTCTGACATGCCTCTGCTCATGAGATAGAATACTGTATCATCGCTGATTCTACCTATCTTGGCTTCATGTCCTATATCACAGTCATCACATCTTATGTCCATAGCTGGAATTGTATCCGAGCGGGATATTCCATCCACCATTAAGGACTCACAGGATACTGCAGATTTGGAGCCATTAGCTTTCTCTCCAATAACAACAGCACTTCTAAAAGTCGATATACCTCCATCCTTGCTGATGGAACGAGTATTTATATATGAAGAAGTATCCTTTCCCACATGAACCACCTTGGTTCCTGTATCAAGATTCTGACCTTTACCTGCAAATGTAACAGATGTAAATTCACATCTTGAATTATCTCCCTTGAGAATGCTCATTGGATAGAGATAAGATACATGAGATCCAAATGATCCTGATACCCACTCTATTTTACCGCCTTCTTCAACTCTGGCACGCTTAGTATTTAAGTTATACATATTCTTGGACCAGTTCTCAATGGTTGAATAGCGAAGCTTGGCATTCTTACCCACGAAGAGTTCCACACAACCTGCATGTAAATTTGCCACATTATATTTCGGTGCAGAACAACCTTCTATAAAATGTAAGTCAGCTCCCTCATCTACTATAATGAGAGTATGCTCAAACTGGCCCGCTCCCGGCTCATTTAGTCTGAAGTAAGACTGCAACGGAATCTCCACCTTCACACCAGGTGGAACATAAACAAATGAACCGCCAGACCACACTGCCCCATGAAGGGCAGCAAATTTATGATCAGTAGGAGGCACCAGTTTCATAAAATGCTCCTGAATCATATCAGCGTACTCGCCGTGAAGAGCCGACTCTAAGTCTGTATAAACTACTCCCTGAGCAGCAACCTCATCACGGACATTATGATATACAAGTTCTGAATCGAACTGAGCTCCAACTCCAGCCAGAGACTTTCTCTCTGCCTGAGGAATTCCTAATCTCTCAAATGTATCCTTGATATCTGCCGGAACCTCATCCCAATCCTTTACCATTCTGTTATCCTTTGGACGCACATAGGTTACAATATCATCCATATTCAAACCTTCAATTGATGGTCCCCACTGTGGAACTTCAATCTCGTTATATGTCTCCAAAGATTTCAATCGAAAATCCCTCATCCACTGAGGATCATTTTTCTCCTGACTAATCTGTCTTACAATATCCGCTGTCAATCCTTCCTGCACTCGGTATGCATCTTTTTGTTCAAAGCGGAAATCGTATAGGCTTCTATCTATATCTTCTACTTTAGTCTTCTCTTTCATATCACAGACCTCACACTATTTTACAAATTCTTCAAAACCATTTTCATTGATTCTATCCACATAGGAAGCATCTCCATCTGCCACAATCTGTCCATCCACCAGAATATGAGTTGCATCCACTTCCAACTCTTCTAATATTCTAGTGCTGTGGGTAATAATCATAAGAGAGCCTCCTACAGTCTTGTTGTATTCCTGTATACCCTTAGATACTGTACGAACCGCATCTACATCAAGGCCTGAATCAGTCTCATCCAAAATTGCAAATTCCGGTTTCAACATAAGAAGCTGCAATATCTCTGCCTTCTTCTTCTCACCACCAGAGAATCCTACATTTAAATCTCTATCTGCATAAGATGGATCCATGTTCAATATCTTCATCTTCTCTTCCAGTTCCACCTTGAAATCCCAGAAACGAATTCTCTTGCCTGTCTGATTCTCCACAGCAGTCTTGATGAAGTTGGCCAATGTAATTCCAGGAACTTCTATTGGATTCTGAAATGATAGAAACATACCTTCCTTGGCTATCTTATCAGTTGAAAGTCCGGCAATATTTTCACCCTTGAAAAGAATCTCTCCACCTGTAATCTTATATCTTGGGTCTCCCATGAGTGTGGAACCCAAAGTAGATTTACCAGCTCCGTTAGGTCCCATAATGACATGAGTCTCGCCCTTTCCAATCTCTAAATTTATACCCTTGAGGATTTCCTTATTATCCTCCTCAACAACAGCTCGTAATCCCGATACCTTTAATAACTTATCTGACATAATTGCCTCCTGTAACATTTTATTATTCCCACCTCATAACTAGGAAATGTTTTCAAAAAAAATATTCTCAAATCTCAAAACAGTCATCTTTCGTCGGTATATATCCCACTAATTCACTAGGAAATACCCACAAAAAAATAACCTGTTGAAAAGTATTATATCATAAACTATTATTCTGACAATCCCCACCTTGTATTTAGGAGAGTACAATAATACTTTTCAATCAGATTATATTTCAACTAGTTACCATATGGGTGCTCATCAACAAGCACCCCTGTAACTACAAATCTGTCTTCGTCAGCTGCAGTACATGTAGACAGAGTAACCATCTGTAAATTACTGCTTCCTTCTATATCTACATCCTTATTATTTACAATGGAATCTGATAGCACCTCTGTTTTCACAAAATCTCTAAATGCTTCATCATCACCTCTGTAAATTGTAAATATGGAATCTGTCTCCGATACTTCCTTGCAGGCTACAACCTCATATCTCCTGGCGCCCTCAGGTGTGATAATCTGGAAATATTTATGATCATCAAAATAATTCTCCTGGGTGCGATAGAATTTCAACTTGCCAAACATAGAGAGATTTCTCATGTTGTGTCCATATATCAATATATGGCTATCTGTGAAATCCTTGGCATTGTTTTCATCCATAAATATGGAGCCAGCTGTCGCATCTGATCCGTCATATGTCTTGCGCAGATATGTATCATTGTCTCCGGAAAATAATACCGGATAATCAATATCCTCATTTTCAAAATGAATCCATGCTATGATATCAGAATTAACACTTCTCAAAGAATTGAAATCAACATTAATCTGATCATACCACTCGCCCTTTTCATCAACAGTGGTATATTGACTTACGGTCTTGTCATACAAATCATTGGACTTATTGTAATCCAACTGCTTTCTCACCAGCATAATAACAGCAAGGGCTATGATAATCACCCCTGCCATAATCATAATCATTGATATGAGATTTCTACTCTTCTTATTCTGTTCATTCTTATCCATTATAATAATATCCTCGTTTTAATCTGTAGCCTCTTATGAATTTATACCCCGAAATCCACCGGCTCATATGGTTGCAATTTGGCAAGAAATCCCTGCTCCCACAATTCTTCCTGAATCATATCCAATATATCATCATTGTCCGCAAATACTGTATGATAATGATATCCTGATGTAATATCTGAAAGAGGTTTGGATTTTCCTGATTTAATATCATCTATATAATTTTTGATATCCAATCTGCTCTTCACATTAATATCTGCCTTGAGCACTCCATAACTCTTATGATATACAAATATATCTTTCACTATTCCGCCTCTGTCTATAATCAGTTCCAACTCCTGACCGATTTTGGACTCGTCATGTCTCACCTTAAACACCCGGCTAACCTTCATCTTCTCAGGTAGCAGATATCCCTCATTGGTAGATATAATATCTATATTGGAGGCTCTCAGTAATGCAATATCCTGCACAACCACCTGTCTGCTGCACCCTACCTGGCGAGCAAGAGCAGTTCCAGACAGGGGAGCCTGACAATCGCTAAGCAATTTCAGTATATGTTCTCGTCGTTCATTGCCCTTCATTTCTATTCCTCTTCCCTTTTATTTTATTCTATCCCTAGTCAATAGGATGTAAATTCTTTAAAGAAATATCCATAATAGGTGCTGAGTGAGTAAGTGCTCCACTGGAAATGAAATCAACACCAAGCTCAGTAAGTCTGGCAATATTTTCCTTAGTCACATTACCTGACACTTCCACCTCGGCTCTACCATCAATAATAGTCATGGCCTCACGCATTACATCTACTGACATATTATCAAGCATGATAATATCAGCTCCAGCTTCCACTGCCTCCTTCACCTGATCTAAAGTCTCAACTTCCACCTCAATCTTACGAACAAATGGAGCGTACTCCTTGGCCATCTCCACAGCCTTGGCTACACTGCCAGCTGCTCCAATATGATTATCCTTTAAAAGCACTCCATCAGACAGATTCAATCTATGATTGTTGCCGCCGCCAGTCTTCACTGCATATTTCTCAAAGATTCTGTTGTTCGGTGTAGTCTTTCTTGTATCAAGAAGCTTGGTCTTGGTTCCCTCAAGAAGAGCAGCCACCTCATGTGTATATGTAGCAATACCACTCATTCTCTGAAGATAATTCAATCCTGTTCTCTCACCACAAAGTAACACTCTGATGTCACCAACGACGCGACCCATAAGCTGTCCGGCCTTCACTTCATCGCCATCCTGCACCATGAATTCCACTTCAGTTGCATCATCCAAAAGCTTAAATGTTCTCTCAAAAACCTGTAATCCACAGATAACACCATCCTGCTTACAGATCAGATCCACCTGCCCAATCTGCGGCTCTCTCATTACTGAGTTGGCAGATACATCTTCATTTGTTATATCCTCACGCAAAGCGCCCATAATTAATGGGTCTACATTTAATTTCAAAGTAACCTGATCAAACATATTATTTACCTCTCTCTTCCTTAAACTTATCTATCTCATCCAAAACCAGCTGACGATAATCATTTTCCAACTTGGACAAATCCTTATAATCATCCGGATTGTATAATCTGTCTACAATAGCCTTGCGCTCCTCCCAATTAGGTTCAGGAACGGCATTCAATCCAACTGCATCCGCATTGATTTTGTGTGCAGCTCTCTTGGCAAATACCAGGCTTTCCAACAATGAGTTGCTGGCAAGTCTGTTAACTCCATGCACTCCATTGCAGGCAGTCTCACCTACAGCATAGAGGTTTGACATGGTAGTTGCACTGTTGTGATCCACCTTGATGCCACCCATGAAATAATGCTGAGCAGGAACTACAGGAATAGGCTCTGTAAATACATCAAAACCTCTCTGTTTACAGTGCTCTACAATATTTGGGAAATGACTCTCCACCACCTCTTTAGGAATGGTTCTCAAATCTTCCCATACAAATTCAGTTCCATCTGCCTTCATCTGCTTGCGAATAGCAGCTGTAACCACATCTCTAGGCTGAAGCTCATCTGTAAATCTCTCCATATTCTTATCGAGAAGCACAGCGCCCTCCCCTCGCACAGACTCAGAAATAAGGAAACTTCTATCCTGTGGCTTATCAGAATACAGAGTTGTAGGATGAATCTGTATATAATCAATATCCTGTCTCTCAATTCCATGCTTTACAGCGATAGCAATTCCATCACCTGTCAAATGTCTAAAGTTGGTAGAATGCTTATACAATCCGCCGATACCACCACAGGCTAATACCATATCATCTCTGAAGGCCACTGTATCAATTGTGCCATCTTCCCTTTTGATAACGCCACCATAGCAGGTATTATTTTCCTCAATAATATCAATCAAAGCTGTGCGCTCCAAGATGGTCACATTTGGCAACTCCAGCACTTGGTTCAGAAGATTGTGTGTAATCTCCTCTCCGGTCTCATCCTCATGGAAGAGAATTCTCTTGTCTGAGTGTCCACCCTCTCTGGTATATGCCAGTTCTCCATCAATGGTATGTTCGAAGTCCACTCCATATCCTATTAAGTCTGAGATGACTTCCTGGGAAGTGCGAATCATAATATCCACTGATTCCTTGTTATTCTCATAGTGTCCAGCCTTCAATGTATCCTCGAAGTAACTGTCATAATCTGACTCGTCCTTCAATACACAGATGCCTCCCTGAGCCAGGTATGAATCACTACTTCTCACATCTGATTTTGTAATCATTAAAATCTGTTTATCTCTAGGTAAATTCAATGCACAGTACAATCCTGAACATCCTGTTCCTACGATAAATATATCTGTTTCTATCATATCCTTGTCCTCTATACTAATTCAGTTTTATCAAGTTGTTTTATAAAACTTGAAATAATTAGCAATTGATGGTAGTATAACACATGACTTTACACCTGACAAGACAGGTGTAAAGACCATGATTCAAAGGTATTTTAAACAAGTAAATATAATATGGAGGAATTCACCAATGAACACCAGGGAAATGCAAGATGAAATTATTCGCCTGAAACAAGAAAATGATGTATGCATATTAGCTCATGCATACACCAGTCATGATGTGTGGGAAGTTGCCGATTATGTAGGAGACTCATTTGGATTAAGTCAGCAGGCAGCCAAGGCATCCAACAAAACCATCATTATGTGTGGTGTTAGATTCATGGCCGAGACTGTGAAGATTCTATCCCCTGACAAGAAAGTACTTCTTGCTGCTCCAGAGGCAGGTTGTCCTATGGCAGATCAGATTGATGCAGATTGGCTTCGTCAATTAAAAGAAGAAAATCCTGGCTATACTGCTGTATGCTACATTAATACAACTTCTGAATTAAAGACTGAGTGTGATGTATGTGTAACTTCATCTTCTGCTCCTGATATCATAAAGAAATTAGATTCAGACAAGATATTATTTGTTCCTGACTGCAACTTAGGCGGTTGGATTCAGAAGCAGGTGCCGGAGAAAGATTTTAAAATGATAAAAGGTGGTTGCCCAACTCATCTCCGCGCCAGAAAAGCAGATGTAGAAAAAGCCAAGGCTGCTCATCCAGATGCATTGCTTCTGGTTCATCCTGAATGTCTGGCTGAGGTTACAGATATGTCCGACTATGCAGGAAGCACAACAGGCATTATGAATTATGCCAAGAATAGTGACGCCAAGGAATTTATCATTGGAACAGAAAATAGTATTGTACAGCACTTGCAATTCGCTTGTCCTGACAAGAAGTTCTATCCTCTTTCCAAAGATTTGGTATGTCACAACATGAAGCTCACTACATTGGGGGATGTATTGAATTGTGTCAAAGGCGAAGCCGGTGAAGAAATCCATTTATCCGAGGATGTAATGGCTGGTGCCAAGAGATGTATTGATGAAATGATTCGTCTCGGTGAATAATAATAAATCTATATATAACAAAATGGAGAAGCAATAAATGCTTCTCCATTTTTATGCCATTACAAACAAATAGAACTTACAAATAATTCATTCGTAAGTTCTATCAATATTTTAAATACTCTGCCCTCTTATATTCATAATCAAAGTTCTTCCAACTTTGGATATGACGAAATTGCCCCCGGACGCTGAACACTTAGTGCACTATAATGATTCGCAAATTTAAGCATCTCTTCTAACTTATCATCCGGTGTATCCTCTATATTAGACAAATCCATTCCATTCTGTGACATATAAGCCAACACTGCCCCAATAAAGGAATCACCTGCTCCCGTTGTATCAACAGCCTTGACTTTCTCTCCGGATGCATGTCCATGATTCCCTCTGGTATAAGCAGATGCTCCATCTGCTCCCTGAGTATAAATAACCATTTTCACACCCTGTTTAAATAAACCTGCCAATGCATCCTCTATATCTGCACAGCCAGTAATGAATTCCAACTCCTCATCAGAGATTTTCAATACATCTGCAAATGGAATAAATTCTTCCACCGCCTCCTTCAAAGCTTCCTTACTATCCCACAGATTAAATCTCAGATTTGGATCAAAACTGATCAGTGCCCCTGCTGCCCTGGCATATTCTATAGCCACCTTGTGGGCATCCTTCATTGGAAAATCTCCTAGAGACACTGAGCAGAAATGAAAAGCGAATGCATTCTCAAACCACTCACGCTTTAAATACTCCGGTTTATATAACATATCAGCTCCCGGCTTTCTATAGAAAGAGAACTCTCTATTGCCATCCTCTTTCAAAGCTACAAAAGCTAATGAGGTATTGGCATCATGGCTTCTGCGGATATAGCCGGTATTTACATCATAATCATTTAACAGATTGATAATCTTGTCTCCAAAAGGATCCTCCCCCAGCTGGGTAATCATGGCAGATTCTCCACCTAGCAGTCTGTATGCAGCACACACATTTGCCGGAGCTCCTCCTACCTTGGGTGCAAAAGCCTCCACATCACTGATACCCTTGCCAGTCTCCTGGGGTATCCAGTCTATCAGTGCCTCCCCCATTGCTATAAGTTTCTTCAACTGATTGCCTCCTTCATATCCCAGTATACGGCCTCAGCAGCCATACCCTCAAACCTTATTGTCATATCATCATGTCTCTTAGGATAGTATCTGCTTGTAAATACTGTCTCACCATCATTGATATATATCTCCAACAAGGATTGATCAAATAATATTCTAATATTTTCCAGAACTCCTCCTCCAGGAAGCATAGACATATCCGCTTTTCTGGAGCCTCGTCCTGCACCTGTATTATTATGAAATGACAGCGTGCACACCTTCATATCTCTGTTATATGTCAATGACACATCCTGATTTATGTAAACTGTAGCCGACTCACTGGCTCCTATTTCTGTAATTCGTATATCGTAAGCTTCTGAGGTGGTATGGATCACTCTGTCACTCTCAACCTCAAATCTTCTCTCATTTATATGTAAATCTGCCAATTCTCTTATAGGATAACGATATACATGTCCGTCCTTAACATCCAGCTCTCCCGGCACAGTCATAGAATGCTGCCAGCCTTCTGCCACACTTGCATCGTTATTATAAGGTGCATCCGGCACACCTGCCCAACCTATGAGTATGCGTCTGCCATCAGCCGCCTCAAATGACTGTGGAGCATAAAAATCAAAGCCCATATCCCACTCGGTGAAATATTTCACCTGTAACAATTCATTGAGAAACTCTCCTCTGTCAGATAAGCTAATCTCACTGATGTTATTACTACTATAGAAATCATTCATCTCAGATTCTGTCATAGTAAAATATCCGGATTCATATATATTCTGGAATCGCATATCCTCATGACTCATTCCCTGAGGGCATGCTGCAACTACAATATTATCCTCCAAAGTAAAATAATCCGGGCACTCCAGCATATAGCCCAATTTCTCATCTGCATATACAGTTTGTTCTAACTTCCAATTCTTCTTATCCTGAGATTTATATAGAAGTAATGCCGGCTTAGAGTCTCTGGTTCTGGCCCCGAGAAGCATAAAATAACCATTTCCTTCTCTCCACACCTTAGGGTCTCTCACATGGCAACTCATATCCGATGGATAGTCTGCATTTATCAGAATCACATCCTTGTCAGACATATGGCTTCCATCAATGCTTTTGAGGGCAAGGACATTATGCCCTCTACCCTCATTAATGTAATCATAATTTCCAGGATGTTTTACATTTCCTGTGTAAAATAATTCCATCACTCCATCGTCTACATAAGCACATCCGGAATAAGCTCCATCACAGTCATATTCCATATCAGGACTAATGGCAATCCCCACATATTTCCAATTAATCATATCTACTGACTCGTAGTGACCCCAATATTTATCACCGCCCTCCGGCTGTCCCGGGGAATACTGAAAGAACACATGATATTTCCCATTAAAGTAGCATGAACCATTGGGATCATTTAACCACCCCTCTGGCGGAAGTATATGATATTTATGTCGATACATTTCAACACCTCTAATTTCTCGTCCAATTATAATCTTGCAAGATTGATAATAGTCTCTCCAATTTTGCTGCCCTGTGTACTTGTGGCAATATTAATGAAATCATCCGGGTTTGTAACAATAATTGGTGTAATTGTCTCATATCCAGCTCGTCTTACTTCATCAATCTCCCATGTGCTGATCAAGTCTCCAGCCTTCACCTTATCACCCTCAGCCACTTTGCAGTCAAAATACTTGCCATCAAGTTCTACTGTATTCAATCCCATGTGAATCAAAATCTCTGCACCTGTCTCAGAAGTGATTCCTATAGCATGTTTTGTAGGGAAAATGGTAGAAATAGTACCACTCACCGGTGCAAATAAATTGCCATCCACAGGCTCAACTGCAACACCTACTCCAAGTACTCCAGAGGAAAATGTATCATCCGGAACCTGGTTCAGAGGCTTCACTTCTCCATTCATAGGATTGATAACTGTCTCCTCTTTCTTTACAGTTTCTGCAGTCTTAGTCTCTACAGGTTCTTCCTCAACCTTTGGTTCTTCTGTCTCTTCGTCCTTATAGAGAATCCATGATACAACAAAGGAAACAACAAAGGATACAACCATAACAAGTGTATAAGCTAATACAAACTTTGTAGTGATCAAGTAACCAAACAAACCTGTGATTCCATATGCAGAAGCATATACTCCTGAGATTGCTGCAACAAATCCACCTGCAGCACCACCAATACATCCAGCTATGAATGGCTTCATAAATCTAATATTTACACCAAATATTGCCGGCTCTGTAATTCCCAGGAATGCCGAGAGAGATGCAGGCATAGCCATTGATTTAATCTTGGCATTCTTGGTCTTAACACCTACAGCCAAAGCCGCAGCACCCTGACCTACATTTGCTGCAGTAGCAATAGGCATCCATGTGTTCATAGGAACAGCAAGGGAACACATCTCAGCCTCAATCATGTTGTACATATGATGAAGACCCGCTACAACTGTCAAAGCATACAAACCACCGATAAGGATACCGCCAATACCAAATGGTAATCCAATAAGTGACTGAGCTCCATTTACAACCCATTTCTCAACTACGGAGAATACAGGCCCAATAATTGTAAGTGTCAAATATCCTGTTACAAGAACTGATACAAGTGGTGTCACAAACAAATCAAGCATGGCTGGAACTATCTTATGCAACTTCTTCTCCAACCAGCTCATCAAAAAGACTGCAATAATTACAGGAATTACATGTCCCTGATAACCAACCTGATCCACAGAGTATGCACCGAACCATACGCTCCATGAAGGAACCTTCTCACCAGCTTCCACCATAGAAGCCACATTCCATGCATTGATTAAACTTGGATGAATCATAATGAATCCGATAACTGCTGCAAGGAATTCATTTCCACCGAACTTCTTGGCTGCCGAAATAGCAATCAATATAGGAAGCATCGAAAGAGCTGCTCCGGCAAACAAATTAATAATCTCGTATGCACTTGTCTCTGCAATTGCAGGATAAGCATTGGATAAGCCGCCCAACAGACCATTTAACAAACCGCTGGCTACGATTGCAGGAATGATTGGTACAAATATATCTCCAAGAGTCTTGATGGCACGGAAGAAAATATTCTGCTTGCTAGCTGCTGCCGCTTTCACATCTTCCTTACTGCCACCCTGAATTCCCGCAAGGTCAATAAACTCATCATATACATGATTTACAATTCCAGTTCCAAAAATTACCTGAAGCTGACCAGATGCCTCGAAGCATCCCTTCACTCCATCCACATTTTCAATTCTGGCTTTATCCACCAATTTGTTGTCCGCAATAACTAATCTAAGTCTTGTTGCACAATGCGCTGCTGATACAATATTGGAACTTCCGCCAATGTACTCCAGCACTTCTTTTGCTGAATTTCTATAATCCATTTCTTTCTCCTCTTTCTATATTATAGAATCATGGAACCGTTCACACATACTTATTGTCTATTAATTCCAGCTAACTTCCAGAGATGCATCTTCGTTTGTGTGGTATCGTTCACATATTATGTATTTATTATATATACCAAAAATGATTCCGTAAATTGGACAGATATACCCAAAAAACACATGCCATTTTGTTAATATCAACCAAAGTAACTGAATTTAAGCCTTTTTCCATAGCAGCAAAAGCCTCCTTCATGCAATTAATTCCACCAGATTATCTGTGACAAATTCATGTGAATGATTCCATATAATTATAATTTAATATATAATGGTGAACAGGAGGAAATGGACTACTTAGCTGTATTCCATAGAAATAATATGACTATTAATGAGATTGCTAAATTAGCGGGAGTTTCTAGAACAACCGTATCAAGATATTTAAACGGCGGATATGTCAGTGCTGACAAGAAATCCATTATCAAGAAAGTGATTGATGAGACAGGATACACTCCTTCTGCATCAGCACAGAATTTGCGAACCAAGAAAACCAATTATGTAGGAGTCATAATTCCCAAAATCAATTCTGATTCCATAAGCCGCATGGTAAGTGGCATCAGTGCTGTCCTGTCAAACAACGGATATCAGATGCTTCTGGCCTGCACTGAGAATCAGGAAACAGAGGAAGTAAAATATCTGAATCTGTTCCGTGAGAATCATGTAGATGGAATCATTTTAATAGGGACAATATTTACCCCTGCTCATAAGAAAGCTTTGGAAGCACTTATGGTGCCTGTAATCATATTAGGTCAAAATGTAGATGGATACTCTTGTATCTATTCAGATGATTATAATGCAGCCCACAGCCTGGGACAGGAAATTGCCAAAGAGGGGCATAACTTTGCCATGATTTCTGTCACTCAACGAGATATTGCTGTAGGATATAATCGCCGCAAGGGATTCATAGATGCTATAGAAGAAGCAGGCAAACACATACCTGAGAATGCCATATTCGAAGGGAACTTCACCATGGAGTCTGGCTATAATCTCACCAGCCAGGTGTTGCAGGCTTATCCTGGCACAGACACTCTCATATGTGCCACTGATACTATTGCTGCAGGAGCCATTCGCAAACTCCATGAGATTGGCAAAGAGATACCTCGGGATATACAGGTAACCGGTTTCGGTGATTCCTCACTGGCTCTGGCTACAACCCCTGTACTCACCACTGTCCACTTCTACTACGAGGAAGCCGGACAGAATGCCGCCCAGATGTTATTAGAAGAAATGAAAACCTCTTCCAACAACAGTGGAAAAGGTTCCATAGATTCTTCCTCATTACGCAAAAAGCTACAATTAGATTATGAAGTCAGAATCAACGATTCTACAAGATAGGAATATCACTTCTGAGCTTCATACATTTCAATTCCACGCTTCAGTCTGTCCATGCCATCCATGACATTTTCAGAAGTGGTGGCAATATTAATACGCAGGAAATGCTCTCCATTTCCACCATATACCTCTCCAGCACTTACCCACAGCCCGGTTCCCTTTCTGATAAATCGGGCCAGATCTCTGGCGCTATCTGACACACGGGATATATCAACCCACAGCAGATAAGTTGCATCCTCTGAAATCAGATGCAATTGTGGCAAATATTTTGATAAATAATCAGTCACAATCTGCTTATTCTTGTATATATAATCTCTAACTTCTGTGAGCCAATCCCAACCATATTCAAAAGCTGCCATGGCTACTTCATAGGCAAATGCATTGCCCTCGGCAACCTCATCAGTATTCAATCCACGCCACACTCTCTGATGTAATTTCCTGTTCTCCACATACACTGCTGCCGATTGAATTCCAGCCAGATTAAAGGTCTTGCTTGGAGCCATACATGTAATAGAATTAGATCTGGCCTTGTCAGAGACTCTGGCAAAAGGTACATACTCCTTACCCGGATCCACAAGCTCGCAATGAAGCTCATCTGATATAACAACCACATCATTATCATAAGCCAGTTCTGCAATCTTCGTCAGAGTATCTTCATCCCAGATATGTCCTATTGGATTATGAGGATTACAAAGTATCATAAGAGAAGTCTGAGGATTAGACATCTTCTTCTCTAAATCCAAGAAATCCACCTGATATTCCCCGTCTACATATTCCATCTTACTTTCCAATACTTTTCTTCCATTATTTAAAATAGAATAATAGAAAATATTATATACAGGAGTCATGATAAGCACATTTTCTGCAACATTTGTCAAGGATCTTACCATACTAGAAATTGCCGGGATTGCACCTGTGGCAAATATTAAATCCCTGGGATTCATATTGAAATTGTGATGGTCTCGCCACCATTTCACATAAGAATCAGCCCATCCATCCGGTTCAATTGCATAACCATATGTACCATGTGCAGCTCTTTTTCTGATAGTTTCCTGCACCTGTGGTACAGTCTCAAAATCCATGTCTGCCACCCACATAGGAAGCTCATTCTCCTTGCAATCCCATTTCAGGGAATCCACCAGTTCCTCTCTTCTATTTATAACTTTGTCAAAATCAAATCCCATATCTCATCCTCTTTTTTATAAGCTTATTCTAATGATGATATTCTTCCTCTGAGAAATCAGCATAATCAATTGTTCTATGTATATTGTCACAATAGATCCTGGTTTTGTCCGGATCCACTTCATCCTTTACAATCATAAGAGTTCCAATCTCATCAGCTTTGATTGTACCACTCTTAGGATTCAATACAGAATCCACCTTGCCTACAATCTCTGCATCCACATCGGAATACTCAAATGCCAGAACTGTATCCTCCAACTTACAATTAATCAATTTCAGATTCTCAATATAGCAGAATCCCTGTAATGATTTAATTGTACAATTTACAAGAGTGAGATTCTTGGCATTCCATCCCAAGTATTCTCCTTCAATATATGAATCGTAGACACATACATTTTCTGTATTCCAGAAAGCATCCTTCATATATAATTTGGAATTGTGAACCTCTATATTTTCAGCTCCGTCAAATCCGTAATTACCATGGATAGTCACATCATTTAACACCATATTCTTGCTTCCCATGGCAATATAGTCACCCTTGATTTCTACATTGGTCATCTCCACATCCTGACAGTTCCATAAGGTCTCCTGAGCATCCTTGAAATCCACATTGGTTAATTTCACGCCCTTACATCGACGGAAGTTCTTCGGACCGATTACAACAGTATCCTCCACAGAAATATTGTCTGTATACCATATTCCAGCTCTACCCATTTCATTTATCACAGAATCCTTTATAAGAATATTCTTGCTGTACCATAATGGATATTTCCACTTGAAATCGCAATTATATATTTCAATGTTTGAAGCTTCTTTTAAAGGAGATTCTCCATCTTCAAAAGTGCAGTTTTTCACAACAACATCCTCTGCTTTAAACAGGGCTCTCTCTCCTGTAAAAACCTCATCTGTATATTCAATCATATCTATTCCTCCGTAATCTCATATATATTCTATTATACACATACTGCTCAAACTTCAATTTAACACAATTAAATTTCACACAATACTATAACATCAATTTCAAGTCTTTGCAACTGCCGGTCATAGATAAGAAAATATAATTCATGGCTAAAGCAATGCATAATAATAGAGTGAGCGCCTCTGTTGCACTCACTCCACAATCAGATTGGTCAATTTATATATTGATATTCTATATTATTATCAGCTGAATTAAATCACATAAAACCAGGTATCATCCTGTCCATTATTGTTGTCCTCCGGTTCCTCAAAGCCTCTATCCCCTGAAGTCTTCATAACAAGTTCCTGATTCTTGATAGTCACTCTGGCATTAGCTGGAATTGACTTGGTAATAAATGCATTGGATCCAATAACTGAACCATGACCGATTACTGTCTCACCGCCGAGAATTGATGCTCCTGAGTAAATAGTTACATTGTCCTCAATAGTAGGATGACGCTTAACGCCACGGAGACTCTGTCCACCACTGGTAGACAAGGCGCCAATTGTAACTCCCTGATATATCTTCACATTCTCGCCAATAATAGTGGTGGAACCAACCACAATTCCTGTTCCATGATCTATGAAGAAATATTTACCAATAGTAGCCGCAGGATGTATATCTATTCCTGTTATACTATGTGCATACTCTGTCATCATACGAGGAATAAGAGGCACATTTAACAGATATAATTCATGAGCCATACGATTAATAGTTGTAGCAAGAAGCCCCGGATAACTTAGAATTATTTCATCCTTATTCAAAGCTGCAGGATCCCCCTGTAAAGTTGCCTCCAGGTCAGTATCCAGATATTCACGAATCTTCGGAATCTGCTGGCAGAATTTTATGGATATGCATAATGCCTGCTCATCTAAGTCCGCCTCATCAGTGACACAACCGCAATCGCTCTGATCATTTTCATTCTGATACTGAAGAACAAGAGCAATCTGCTTGCTTAGATTATATATTACATCCTCTATCCACACATTTAAATTACTATCCATATTGTAGCTCTTAAACAGCTTATCACGATAGTAACCCGGATAAATAATACGAATCATTTTGTTGACAATGGAAGTTACAGCTTCCTTATCAGGTTGATGAAAGACACTCATCTTATCAATGTCTCTTCCCTGATTGTAGTCCTGTAAAATGCCATCCACTACACCTTTTATTCTATCAGCATCGCCTGTATTTACTGTCATTTTATTACCTTCTCCTTGCGCAAGATATATGCTCATATTATAAATAAGTTATATGCATTATGCAATAAAAGCCTATGAAATCACTATGATTTCCCAGTGATCAGTTATCTATTCTGTCCAATAGACTATTTCACCTGCAGCCAGAGTTGCCGGTACATCTATCAATCTCTGATTGGCAGATCCTCTGAAAAGCAAAGTTATATCCTTCTCATCCTCATGAAATTCTCCATCCACAAGCACATCAATATTTCTCAAAATATCCATTGTATCCCCGGTATGAACATGGTTGTTATTCTCATCTGTCAATTCTTCCCAGGTGTATCCTGAATATATCCATGTCTTTGAGTCCGGCACTTCCTGTCGAATTCTCTCCACCAGTTTCTTGATATATGGCTGGTTTTCAGGCTCCATAGGCTCGCCACCCAATATTGAAATACCATCAATATAGGATTCTTTGACAGATTCCACCAACTCATTTTCCACTTCATCTGTATATAAATGTCCATAGTCAAAATTCCATGTTTCCGGATTGAAACAACCTTTGCAATGATGACGGCAACCTGATACAAAGAAACTTGTACGACAACCAGGACCATTTGCCACATCAGCATAATATATTTGACCGAAGTTCATAATCATTCCTCCATTTCGCGAAGTTAAATCCTCAGACTTTATTATAGGTAAAAAGCCGGCTCATGGCGAACCGGCTCTAATTCTCTATTTAAAATATTATTTTACAGAAGCATTGACATTCATATCTGCATCATCAAATTCTGGTGTTGCAATATGAAGTACACGATCTTTAATCTCTTCTGTACGTCCCTGATTCCAGAACTGTGTTCCGATATATCCGCAGGTACGACGGGCAACAGACATCTTGTCCTGATTTCTATTACCGCAATTTGGGCATTCCCATACAAGCTTGCCGGATGTATCTTCAATTACACGAATCTCTCCGTCATATCCACATTCCTCGCAATAATCTGACTTGGTATTCAGCTCAGCATACATAATATTATCATAGATATATCTCATGATAGAAAGTACTGCCGGCAGATTATTCTGTAAGTTTGGAACTTCAACATAAGAGATAGCTCCACCTGGAGACAACTTCTGGAAATCTGCTTCAAACTTCAATTTCTTGAAAGCATCAACATTCTCTGTAACATGAATATGATAAGAATTGGTAATATAATTCTTGTCTGTTACATGAGGGATAATTCCAAATCTCTTCTGCAAGCATTTTGCAAATTTATATGTAGTAGACTCAAGAGGAGTACCATACACTGAATAGCTGATATTCTCAGCCTTCTTCCACTCCTGACATTTGTCATTAAGTCTCTGCATAACAGCGAGAGCAAATTCCTTGCCCTTCTCGTCTGTATGGCTAACACCAAGCATACGCTGGCACATTTCAGAAAGTCCTGCGTATCCAAGAGAAATTGTAGAATAACCACCGTAGAGAAGCTTGTCAATTGTCTCACCCTTTTCAAGACGAGCCAAAGCTCCATGTTGCCACAAGATTGGAGCAACATCTGATGGTGTACCTTTTAATCTATTATGTCTGCACTGCAATGCTCTATGACATAATTCCAATCTCTCATCAAGAATCTCCCAGAACAAATCCATATCTCCATTTGATGAGCAGGCTACATCAACAAGGTTGATAGTAACAACACCCTGGTTGAATCTACCGTAGAATTTATTAGTTCCATTGGCATTTCTTATATTTTCCTCAACTGTAAGGAAAGATCTGCATCCCATGCATGTATATACATTGCCATTTTTCAGTTCTCTCATAACCTTGGCAGAAATGTAATCAGGAACCATACGCTTTGCTGTACATTTTGCAGCAAGCTTTGTCAAATCATAATATGGTGTTCTCTCTGTAATATTATCCTCATCTAATACATAGATAATCTTAGGGAAGGCTGGTGTAACCCATACTCCCTTCTCATTCTTGATACCACGAATTCTCTGCTTAAATACTTCCTCTGCAAGAAGAGCCAGGTCATCTCTTGTCTGGCCTTCTGCTGCCTCGTCAAGATATATAAACATTGTAACAAATGGTGTCTGTCCATTGGTTGTCATAAGAGTAACCAGCTGATATTGAATAGTCTGGATACCACTCTCAATCTCAGTCTGAAGTCTTGCCTTGACGATTCTATCTATCTTGTTCTCATCTAAATCATCCCCAACTGCTTCTCTCTCAGCAATAACCTGCTGACGAATCTTCTGACGACTTACATCTACAAAAGGAGCTAAATGAGCTAGTGAGAATGACTGTCCGCCGTACTGGTTGGATGCCACCTGTGCTACAATCTGTGTTGTAATATTACAAGCAGTATAGAAGCTCTTTGGCTTCTCAATCATTGTCTCAGAAATAACTGTACCATTCTGGAGCATGTCCTCCAAATTTATAAGATCACAGTTATGCTCTCTTTGAGCAAAATAATCTGCATCATGGAAATGAATAATTCCATCTTCATGAGCTTTTACAACATCCTCTGGAAGAAGCACACGCTTTGTAAGATCTTTGGAAACCTCACCGGCCATATAATCACGCTGAGTAGAATTAATAACAGGATTCTTGTTGGAATTCTCCTGCTTAACTTCCTCATTTACCTGATCAATAAGAGCTAAGATTCCATCATCTGTAGTATTTGATTTACGAGAGATCTCTCTCTTGAATCTATAACGCACATAAATCTGAGCAACCTCATATGCACGCATCTCCATGATACCTGTCTCAACCATATCCTGAATATCTTCCACGCTGACAGCATGAGTAGACTGAGCAACTCTCTTGGCAACATTTTCTGCCACTGCCACTATCTGATAATCATTCATCTTGTACAGATCAGATACTTCCTTATTTGCCTTTCCAATAGCCGCAATTATTTTCTCAATCTGGAAATTAACTTCTCTTCCATTTCTCTTAATAACCTTTGTGCGTACATCAATATCTTGTGCTATTGCTTCCATTTGTCAATAAACTCCTTTATAACTCTCTATAAAATAGCTTACAAAAAGCTGATATAGCCGCAAGGACATACTCTCTCCTTGGGCTATAATCAAATATAACACAGAACGTGCTGATATACAATATGTATTTCGGCTTTTTTATTCAAACCACTATATCTTGTATTAAATAAGTGCAACTAATACGGCGCATTCCTGCCTATTTTCAGAAAATTAATCCTCCTGAAGTCTCTGCACCATAGCATAAATTGCCTCTGCAGAATTGAAGTTTGCCGGTACCATTTCAGCTGCATCAATAGAAATGTCAAAGGCATCCTCAAGCTCTCCCACCAGGGAAATAATAGAAAATGAATCCAACAAATGATCATCAATCAATGCCTTCTCATTTTCATAATCAATACTGTCATCAATCTCATTTAAAATCTCTAATAATTCTTCCATGTTATTAAAATCCTCTTTCTTAATAATTTATTATTGTTCTGACATAAGTTAATTTTATAATCTTATTCTTATTTTTTACATATTTAGTACATATAAGTCGAAATCATTTTACATATTCAGCTCATATGACTCTCTGTTCATACGCTTACATACAATTCCTGCATCCTGAGAATATACAATTACAGCCGGCAACTCATGACTTAGAAATAATGACATTCCCTCATATACAGAGTAAGCTCCGGTCCGTTCAAATACTATAATATCATTTTCCTGAAGCTCTACAGAATCATAAGCGCCAACCAATACATCATTGGTTGTACACAGGGACCCGTATATTCCATATGTATAATTTGTATCCAGCAGATTGGTTGTAATATTGCATCCATCTCTAATGACATGCATATGAGGCTGATACATTCCTCTCAGCTGACCATCATAATTAATCTGATGAATACCACCATCTACTATGGCATATCTCTTGCCATCTGACTCCTTCAAATCTCTGATGGCCGTGAGATAATATCCGCAGTCATAAGCCAGAGCTCTACCCATCTCAAGGGAGATTCGTCCATGCCAATTCATGCTCTCAAGCAAAGCCTTGAAGATAATCAAGGTCTCTCTGTCAGTGACTGTCTCGTCTTGTCCCATAAAATATGGCACTCCAAATCCTGTACCATATTCCAGATTCTCCACTTCCAAACCGGTTTCAGTATTAATTCTGGCGAAGAACTTATCCAGCTTGACAATTTCCTTCTCATGCTTTCTAATCTTATGCTTCTGAGTTCCTGTAAAATAATGTATTCCGTAAAATGATATTCCAGGAAGATTATCAATATTATTTAACACATTTATAATGGTATCTTCATCCATTCCGAATTGATTACAATTCAGTCTAAACAGCAGATTAACCTTGTAACCATCCCTTGAGGCGATATCATTTATAATATGAACCTGAGCCACAGACTCAGCAGTATATACCGCCTTATCAGTGCAGTATGACATTATCTCTTCCACATCCTCCTGCTTTTTCAGCACTCCGGATATAAGCAGCCGCTCAGGTGGGATATTCTGACTCTTGCATATGAGAAATTCACCATAGGAACATACTTCTATACGATCAGTCTGTCCCAGGGATTCCACTGTGAGAAACGGATTGGTTTTCATGCAGTAATTAATAGCTATGTCATCCCCAAATATTTCCTTATAGTATGCAAATCTACTGTGAAATGCATCCAGATCAAACACATAAGCCGGGGTCTTGTAATCCTGTGAAATGTTATATAACACCTCTTCTGAAATATTCACCACTACTCAATCACCTCCAATTCATCCAATCTCTTTCTGTCAATCTTGCCATTCTTGTTCAAGATGAATTCTGACACATGAATAAATTTATTTGGCACCATGTATACAGGCAGTGCTTCCTTCAGCTGTAGATGCAGAGTCTTCTTGTCTACATCCCCTGTATAATACGCACTTATTCTATGGCGACTCTCATCATATACACATATGCTTCGACTCACATCCGGCATATTATTTATTCCGCCCTCAATCTCCTCAAGCTCAATTCTATGTCCCATATGCTTGATCTGGAAATCTTTACGACCTGCAAAATACATCTGACCATCATCAGCAATATAAGCCATGTCACCAGTTTTATACATTCGTTCCTCTAAACCTTCCGGATTTACAAATGTGACAAAATGCTTGATGGTCTGCTCCGGATTATTGAAGTAACCCATGGCAATGGACTCACCTGTTACACAAATTTCTCCCGGTTTGTCAGCCTCGGTAATAACCTGACCATTTTCATCCAAGAGGTATATACTTCTGCCTGGGAAAGGCTGCCCCAAAGGCAGTTTCTCCTTCTTGTCATACTTTCTATCCAGTTGGAAATATGTACAGTTACAAGTAATCTCCGATGGTCCATACAGATTTACATATCTGGCATCACTTACATTTTCCTGCCACAGCGCCAACTGCTTCATAGGCATAACTTCCCCGGAGAACATAACTCGTCTTATGTCTGTAGGCACTCGATATGAGAAACCTTTCAACCCGGAGATAATACACAAGGCTGACACAGCCCATGTGAGATTAGTCACATGATTATCACAGAGATAATCCAGCAATATAGGTGGTGTCGAGAAATATTCCCTAGGTATCAATACCATCTTGGCACCGGTAAATATTGATGTATATATATCTTTCACGGACACATCGAAATCAAATGGTGCCTGGTTTCCGATTACATCTGTCTCATCAAACTCAAATACTTCTGAGAAATGTCCTATGAAATCTATAACAGCACCATGATTTATAAGAATACATTTTGGTGTTCCAGTGGAACCTGATGTAAATACTCCATATAGAGGTGTGTCGCGATTAATCATTTCAACAACAGCATCTAATCTGGCAGTCTCAGACTGATTTCTACTCATTTCCAAATTAGAAGTCTGCTGGGAAACTTCACCCGATAAATCAGAAGCTAATGCTCCCCCAGCCACCTGATACATATCTATAGTATCTCCAGCGTAGCCTGCTGCCTCTAATTTCTCCTTGAACTCTTCATCTACAATAACAAGTTTCGGATTCAACACAGACAGTATCTTGGCAATTCTCTCCGCCGGCTGTTCCGGATTGATATATGTATAAAATGCTCCCACATATATACAACTCATTACTGAAATCAGAAGTTCAACCTTCTTCTCTGAAAAGATGGCAATAGGATATCCCACTTCATAAGATGAAATCAGATTATCTACGTCAGCCTTTGCTTCGCCTTCCTGACATGGCAGTAAAATATCAAGCAAAGTCATGGCTCCCCATCTGGCACGACTTCTATACTCCTTCCAGGTAATAGAAGTGTTGGGATCCATGGCAGCTTCCCTGTCACCATATTTTGCTACTGTTTTTTCATAAATATCAATTATACTTTTTCCTAAATCACTCATAACTTACATTTTATCGTTTTACAGATTTTGAATCAATATACAAAAAAGACCTGAAATAGTAAAACCACCAAATATACATTTCACATGTACATCTGTCTCATAGTTCAACCATTTATCAGGTCTATATTATCTTCTATTCCATTATAGTTATGAAAAACATAATCCAATAGCAGTATTCAGGCTTTCTCGTATGCCTGCTTTAATCTAATGGAACGAGCTCTCGCTCTCTTCTCTTTATTCTTGTATCTGATAGACAACTGCTTCTTGTCATACATTTTCAATATTCCCCAGAAAGTAATCAGCGTACCATCTGACTTAGTTACACAATGTCTATCTATATGAACACTGTAATTGGATGGAGCTCCATTTACCAAAAGAGTAGCAACTCCTTTGTCATCGGATATAGCTCCGCTTCGCACTAATTTTTCAAACTCATCAACTGTATATATAATCTCATGCTTGCTTACAAGAGATCTTCTTTTTTCCTTTGCCTCATTAATCTCATCGTTAGTAACAGTATTAATTCCCATATCTAACTCCTGTGATTTATAATTTCCCATATTTAACTCATATAATATGATTTCCCTTTACGAACTTACATATCATACAAGTTCAATTCTTAATTGGCAATATGCAAAATGCACAATTGTATATAATTCACAAACATTTCATATTCCCTTTATTCTGGTAAATGTTTAAAAGCTACTTTCAACTTTTTTGACTGAAATGTGGTCCTAAGTCTCCCGCTCTAAAATGCTTGCGACACAGACTAATATAGCTATCATTTCCACCGAGAACAACCTGCTCTCCCTCTCTGACAATGCCTGACTCATTGTATCTGGCATTGGTTATAGCCTTCTTGCCACACCAGCATATAGTCTTGGTTTCTTCAATAGTATCAGCTACTGCAAACAACCACTTACTGCCCTCAAACAGGTTCATCTGGAAATCTGTTCTCAAGCCATAACATATAACAGGAACACCTAGATCATCCACCACATGAACCAGAAACATAACCTGATCCTTGGTTAGAAACTGCGCCTCATCAACAAGTATGCAGTCATAAGATTTGATGGTTTCCTCATCTAGATTCACAAAATCTTCTATCAAATCGCAGTCTCTGTACAAACCTTCCACCCGGCTTTTTATCACAGCCTTGCCATCTCTGGTATCACACTGTGGTTTTAACAGAACCACTTTCTGGCCTCTCTCCTCATAATTATATGCAACTTTCAAGACATCCATTGTCTTACCGGCACCCATTGCGCCATATCTGAAATATAATTTTGCCATTTCTCTCCCCCGAGTTTAAATATTTCTTCTATTATAATACTTCAGACATTATATTAAAGTTTGAGAATAAAATCCAACTGTTTTTTCTAAATTAGCATGGGATAATTATTATCTACCTTTATAAAATAATACCCTGCAAATACAAAAGCACCGTAACCATAATAAACTGTGCTGTCAGAATTCCAAAGCACCATAGGACTGAAGCCCACCATGGCTGCTTATATACTTCCAGAAATGGATAAGGTCCTTCTAGCTTCCGCAAAATGTTTAAAGTAATAGTCACTGCTGCATAAATAACTGTTGGAAGCCATGCAATTATAATCCATCTAATATCAAAATCTAATTTATAATCACATAGAACAAATGATGCAATTGCAATTACTGGACATAATAAATGTTGAAATTTAAGATTTCCCGCAAGAAGCTGAAACTTGTAGCCTCCCTCACCCATCATTGGTGCCAAAACTGTTACAACCACAACAAAGGTAAGTGTAAGACAACTTGTTGCCAAAAGTTTAAAAACCAGAATTCCTGTAGTAGGAATCCCTCTGCCAATATAAATACCATATAGCATCAATGCTGCTGCTATGGTTCCAAGCACATTGCTTTGAAATGTATAATATTTCAATACAGCCACCTTATGAACTTTCAATTCCAGCACACATCCCAATATTCCAAAAAATAATAAACCTACATTACATATAATACTCCACATTTCTATCCCCCTCTATGTTGTCATTAGTATTATTTTTCATTCTGATTCCTTCTTAAAATCTAAGGAATTGTCTCTCATAAGATAGTCCTTGTCTTCATCAATCATTTCCAACATAATATCTGCAAATCTTGGATCAAACTGACTCCCCTTCCCCTTCTCAATTTCAGCTCGAACCTTCTCCTGGGGCAAGACACCTCTATAACTGCGATTGCTGGTCATGGCATCATAAGCATCAGCCACCGCTATAATTCTAGCCTCCTCGCAGATATCCTCACCTTCAATCCCTTCTGGATAACCTCTGCCATCATATCTCTCATGATGACATCTGGCTCCATCTGCAAGTTCAGGCATCTCCCTGATATTACTTAGAATTTTGTGACCAATTACAGGATGCTCCTTGATTCGATTAAACTCTTCATCCGTCAGTCTTCCCGGTTTGTTAATAACCTCATCCGGCACACCGATTTTGCCCACATCATGAAGCAGTCCCATCATAAATATCTGCTCCTGATGCTTCTCATCATAGCCAAATCTCTGGGCAATCTCTTTGGAATACTGAGCCACTCTTCCTGAGTGACCCTTGGTATAATTATCCTTGGCATCAATGGCATCTGCCAGACTCTCAACCACGTGAAGAAACAGGTCTTCATTTTCCCTGGTCTTCTCATACACCAGAGTCTCAAGATTCCTTTGAAGACGAACTAATTCCACCGCATGCTTCACCCTCAATACCAGTACACTTGGCACAAATGGTTTCCTGATAAAATCCATAGCACCCAGGGATAAACCTTGAGTCTCCGCATCCTCATCCTCGTTGGCTGTGAGAAATATTACCGGAGTCTCACGCCAGGATACCTTGCCTCTCTTGAGCTCACGGATTACATCAAAGCCATCCATTTCAGGCATATTGATATCCATCAGAATTAAATCCGGCGCCGGATGGTCATTGGTATATTCCAACAAAGCACTGCCGGACTTGAGTATAACTACTTTAAATCCAGCGTCCACCAGGGTATTCCAGGCTCTCTTTAAAATTATTGGGTCATCGTCAACTACTATAATTTCCGTAATCATTTTCCCCTCCCCGTAGGATATTTCCTTATATTTATGATATCTAAAAAACATTTATCATTCAACTTCATCATGCTATACTCAAATTAAGAACAGGCATATTTATTGTGGCCTACTCAAATAATAAATAGGCATGTTTATCACAACATAATCAAATTATAAAATAAAAACTTTGCTCACGAAAGGAGTCGTCATATGAATATAAATATTCCCGGTATTGATATACAACAGGCCATCAAGAATTCCGGTTCCACAGAACTATTTCTGGAACTACTAAATGATGTATACAAACTCATAGATGACAAAAGTAATCAGGTGGAAGCCTACCTTAATGAGAAAGATATATCCAACTACACTGTGCTAGTTCATTCTCTCAAAACCACCTGTCAAATGATTGGCGCCATGGAACTTCGTGAGCAATTCTATAACTTGGAAATGCTAGGAAAAGAAAACCAGCTGGAGCAAATTGAAAAACTTACTCCAGCAGTTTTAAATTCATTTAGAAGCCTGAAACCATACCTGGCTCCTTATGCATCTGAGTCCAAGGAGGCCATACTGGCTTTCGATAGAAATGAAGTCTCAGAATACCTGCAAAATCTCATATCAGCCATGAATGACTTCTCACTGGACAAAGCAGAAGATGCCATAAATGCTCTTCGTACATATAACTATGAGGATTCCATTGCCATCAAAATCAAGGAATTGGAAAGTCTCGTATCAAACCTAGATTATGACGAAGCCAAGGAGCTAACTGAGGAAATTCTCAGGCAGCTCTAATCTAGTCTGTCGGTAGCTTTCCATATGATGCCACTGCTTCCTCCACTGTCATCTGTCCATTGGTAACTCCATATGCAGCAGCTCTAAACTGCTTGACAGCAGTATCAAGCAGTGATATATCATTGAAGGAAATTGTACGCTCTTCGGGAAAATCTGCCAGTGAACCATACACCTCATCTAGAGAATAATCTTTTGTAGGTGTTATCAACCTCTTCTCCTGCGCTATAAGTCCCAGTTCTCCCTCGCTGGTGAGAAATCTCATAAACTCATTTGTCATATCTAAATTGGCACTGTTTTTATTTACACTAAAAAGTATAGAAATTGAATCCATGTAATAGCCTCCCTCATCACCGGATGGAGCTACATAGAAATCATATTTAAAAGGCCTGGCGCTAAAATCTTCCGATGTGCCCTCCCTTTTCTTGGTGCCAGATACAACATCACCGGAACAAAGCATCATTGGTACATCACCCTGGAAAAATCTCATGATAACACCGTTATAATCATCCTCTATCTCCGCAGTACATTTGTCTATATCAATACACCCAGAATCTACCAGTTCCTGCAATCTGGTCAAAGGTTCTCTCATAGCCTCCCCTGCAGATGGGCTCATATTATTTAACCCCTCTTCTATGTCACCACCATCTTTGACAACACTGGCAAACATTGGATAGGCAAAGGCATAACCAATTCCCGGCGTAGTCGAAATATTTGCCCCCATCATTGGAGACTCATAACCAGCTGCTTTCAACTTCTGGCAAGTTTCTAATAATTCCCCGAAATTCTTTGGCACTTCTAAATTCTCTTTTTCAAATATATCCATATTTACAAGCATGCCATAGGATGTGGCAAATACTGGAAGCGTTACAATATTTCCATCCTCCATCTCCCACCTGAGCCCTGAGCGAATACAATCCAGATTAATTCCCAATTCAGGATCAGACAGAACTTCTGCATTATCAAACAAATCCTGATATTGAGGATTTCCATACATCCACGGCTGAACCACATAGATATCCGGCGCTTCCTGACCAGCCAAAGCATGTCCTATACTATTTCTATAATCATCCAGGTAAGTATATTCTATCTCCCCCTGCGGGTAGTAGGCATAGAATCTCTCAATGGAACTTTCCAGAGACTCGAAATTTGAATAAGTACCTACAACAGAAATCTTATATTCTGTATCTGATGAATATTTTGGAGAGTATCCCTGTTCTACAGTCTCACTTTTTTTACAAGCAACCATGGCCAAAATCATTATTGTAGCCAGCGCTACTGCTATTATTTTCCTTCTCATACGCGCTCCTTCCTACTATTTTCAATAGCTTCTAATATTTATCAAAAAGCTTCTATTATTTATCAAAATACTTTTTAACCTGTGTGATTACCTCATCTTTATCGGTCAAATCTATATTATTTCTCATAATCTGATTATTTTCAAAATCATTTTCAAGATGCATATCACTGCCAATCAGAATCAAATCCGTTTCATGATTCTTCAAATATTGCGCCGCCTGAGCCTCAGTCTTGACCACTGTCACATTATAAATAGGCGAAAGCCATTCCTTAATCTGTCGTAAAATGGTCACATCATCATTTACCACCAGAATGCTGTGTGTGACAGAATCATCCTCAATTAAATTTGGAGGTAAATATTGAAGCAGCATATTTTCCAGCTTGCCAGTATCAATAGGCTTAGTGAGATAATCATCAAAACCGGCCTCCATATACATCTCACGCATTCCCGAAATTGCATTTGCCGTCAGGCAAATCACTGGCGTCTTCAGATTTGGAGTATCAATACAAGCCTTCATCTCCCTGAGAGTTTCTATTCCATCCTTGTCAGGCATCATGTGATCCAAAAAAATTACATCATAGAAATTTCTCTTAAACAATTCAATGCAGGCATCTCCACTGTCTGCCGTCTCAATCTGCATTCTGGTTCGATTAAGTAAGCTCGCAAATACCTTGAGATTAACTTCTGAATCATCCACCACCAGGACTCTCGCTCCTGGAGCAACAAAGGAAACCTTGTACTCCTCCCTCTCACTTACAAACCGTCGATAAGCTGTTTCAAATTCTCCAACAGGATCCCATTTTACAACCTTCTGCTTCAGGTCAAAGAAGAATTCCGAGCCCTCTCCATATACGCTTTCCACCTGAACTGTTGAGTCCATCATTTTCAAGAAGCTCTGAGCGATAGCCATTCCCAGGCCTGTTCCCTCAATCTTGCGATTCTTCAACTCATCTATTCGCTCAAATGCCACAAAGAGTTTATCCAAATCTTCCTTCTTTATTCCAATTCCAGTATCTTTTACACTTACATGTAAAATAATATAATCCTGCTCATCTTCACATTTACTATAAGAAATGGAAAATACAATTTTACCTTTCTTGGTATATTTCACAGCATTTGACAAAATATTGGTTATAACCTGCTTGATTCGAATTTCATCTCCATGCATCATTGTTGGAATATTTCTATCAACCTGCAATTCAAAGGCAAGCCCCTTCTCCTCAGCTTTCCGTTGAACCATATTTACCAGATCATTTAATAGAGAGACAAAATTGTAATCCACTTCAATGAGCTCCATCTTGCCGGCTTCAATCTTGGAAAAATCCAAAATGTCATTGATTATTCCAAGGAGTGTATTGCCTGCAGCGCGTATACTCTCGGCGTACATTAGAATATCTTTGTCATGACTGTCTCGCAAAATCATCTCATTCATTCCAATAATAGCATTCATTGGAGTTCGAATATCATGAGACATAGTTGATAAGAAATGTGATTTTGCTTCATTTGCCTGGTTCGCCGCCTCTGCAGCAATTGCCAGTTTACGATTAAACCCACGCAAAATAATCAGATTAAAATGAAGCAACACCATCAATCCGATAGATACAATTAACAAAAGCAGCCAATCTATTGACCTGTTTGCAGTTAATTCATTTGCCGGAATATAAGCTATAAGATACCATGAATCCAATCCACTAAGTGGAGTATATGCAATAATACTGTCTTCTCTCTTGGAGTTACTAATATGCATAGAACCCACATCATTGTGTATAGCATCTATAACATCATTCAATTCTTGCGTTGACATTGGATTATATGATTTAAAATACTCGAAGAAATTACTGTTCTTGAGAGATTTACCATGAATCATGTAATCTCCATCCCAGTCAATTATAGATATTTCAACATTTTCATACTCCCCCTTGAGGAACACAAGCTTCTGCTCCAGACGACTAACTGGAACCACACGAATTAAAAGTGCTTCCCGAATTGCAGCAGTCTCAACGTCTAATACTTTTACATTATTTAAGAAAGCAATGGATTGCACACCATTTAAAGGGTTGGTATAAGCTCTAGTCAAATTAACCGCCCCACTAACATTACTTATTTCAATATTTTCAAAAATAGATATATGGGAATAATCTACAGAATAATCTGATGAATCTGTAGTACTGGCTGATGTGGATATTCCTAACATGGAACCATCATCAATATAGATTAAATGACCTGATATCTCAGGAGAAATTTTGGCCTTTCTGATATAAGATATAGCTTCCTCAACAGTCATAGGATTACCTGCTTCCGCAGAACCGTTGATATAATTAGACCAGATGTCACACAGATGCTGCTCGTCCTCTAAATAGTTTGCAATAATCTGATCAGTTGTAGTCGTCATCTTCTCAAAAGACGCAACAGAAGACTGGTTTGATTCTAATGCTCTATCATTGGAATATTTTACGATAATACAAAAAATCAAACCTACTATCACAATATTAATGATAATAATATACCTTCTCTTCAAACTCCATCCCCTATATGAAACACATCAACTTGTTACATATCATCAATTAAATTATAACAATTAAAAGACTGTAATACAAACAGGCTACCAATTCTCCATGTTTTGTTTTTTCAAATGGATTCACCACCTTTCCATCCTTCTACTCTATATGTGGGTCACATGGTGGTTAAATCCGTAACGGAGGAATTAAATTTTTCTATTCCAAAATTGGAATAACAAGTGACACTGAGCACTAAATCAGAAAAAAAGAATAACAGGATACGCAAAAAGTTGCAGTGCAACTTTTCACTGTCACCCCGCACTTATGGTGTATGGAATAGGGATGGTTCCCTAGAACCCCTATGATATTTAGACAACAAAAAAGGCCCAGACTAGCACTCCGAACCTTTTCGTATCCATACGGATATTTACTTGCTTTTTTAGCTGAACTTATAATACTATATTTTTTTTCAAAAATCAACCCCACAGCCTATTGAATCGAACTAATGTTCGTGTTATTATAATTATGCTGTCGACTCTTTCCAGCAGGGAGGAGGTGATTCGTACGGATTTGTTACTTGCTTTTTTTGTTTCGGTCATGGCGAATATCGTTAGCTACTTTATTCGCAAATGGCTAGACCGGAACAAACGGCAGCAATAGCCTAACGGAGTAGTTCACCGTGAAGAACTTTAGGACCTTGGAGCTAGCACTTCCAAGGTTCTTTCTATTTACTTAGTTTTTTTCGAATAGTAAGAAAATACATAATCGACATAAATGCGGCAACCCCTACATTCAAGAAAACCCCTGGTCCCATTTTAGCTACACCTATAGTATCGTCGAACGAATGGAGAAGAGTAGAAACATGGAAAATTGGAATAACCGTTACAACAACATAAACAATAACTTCGTAAAGCATGTAGTTATTTAATTTTTCAGTTTTAATCTTTCCTAGCATCCCCAATACAGATGTAATGATTGTTGCAATATTAACTAAAATCAACAAAATAATCATTATGCCTGTTATACGCCCAGTTCCTGCTAACGCTCCCAGGAAACTATATCCCTTAAAGCTCCTACTAGAAGAAAACGCTAAAGCCGTAACATCAACAGTCATATAATCCAAAGCCATAAAAACAAAAGAAATCACAGCCGCTATCATCACAAGAATAAACGGAACTATAAAACTATTTTTCGAAAGTTGTTTTTCATCCTGATTTCCAGTCTCATCTGGTCTAGTTAAATCTGCTCCACACTCTAGGCAAGATGCACTTCCGTCAGGTATCATTTTTCCGCATTTAAAACAAATCATATTAATTTCTCCTTCTTATAACAACACAATATACTAAACTAAACAAATCACTCAGCAAAAGAAACTTCTTCAACTGAAATATCATAATTACTGGTATCTGCCGTATCTGGAACATTTTCTAATTCATAATATGTATCACTTGGTTCCTGCCAAGAATATCCTGCTTTAATAGGAGTATCCGGGCTAATCCAAACTTCATTATCAGCTACAGAATTACCGTCTTTATCATAAAAAGTAACTAAAAGCTTAAATGCATTAATTGTTTTATTCCCAGTATTTTTAACAGCTATGTCAGAAACGCCCCAATCATATGTTTCAAAATAATCCATGAACTGATCAACTTTTGCAGCCGATAATTCTATTTGATTTGTAGCATATTTTTCTTCCTTATTTGCACAGCCGCACAGCGTTGATAGAATCATTACTATCACTCCAAATATAACTAAAGTTTTTTTCATACGCAAACCCTCCTATTCATATAAAACTTCTATTGAATCAATTCTCCACGATTTAATAACTGCATTGGGTGGGGGTTCCGATAATTCAATAAACTTATCAGAATCAATAGAAAAACTATGGCCTGGCTTTAACGGATCGTCAAACCTATCTAAAACACAAACAGACTCTTCAGAAACATCATTCCCACTAGAATCTTTATATACAATAACCAATATAATTGTTTTCAAAGTCTTGTCGCCATTATTGGTAACTGTAAATCCATACAATCCCAAACTCTTATCATAATAAGAGTCACAATAATCAACATGTGCCCCAGAAACAGAAACAAACATGTCTCCATACATATCTTCAGGGACATCGCCATTCTCTATTTTATTTTTTTCCATTTCTTGAATATCTTTCGAAGAAATAGATGATTTGCTTTTTTTCTCCGATGATGAGCATCCAGATACTGTTCCGGTAAAAACACAAAAAAGAACTATAAGAATAGATATTTTTAACCTCATATTATACACAGCAATCTCTCCCATTACAAATACTCATACATACAGTTAATATAATAACCACTTGAATATATTTTATCTCAAATAGCATATATACGCAAGTGCGTATACGCAATTGCGCACAAATCCTTAATATATTTGTATAAATGGAGTGCAAATATATGAGTGTAAAAGATGCTGTTGTCACTAGATTTAGTCAAATATGTAATGAGCGTGGTATCACAATTAATGAATTAGCAAACCTTTCGGGTGTAACACCGTCCACTGCATATAGCATGTTTGATAAATCTCGTCGAGACGTTTCTATCGTTACAATAAAAAAATTCTGCGATGGAATAGATATCTCATTAAAAGATTTTTTTGATGATGACATATTTAATAATCTCGAACAAGAAATAAAATAAAATAAAAGACTTTTTATATCAACATTTGATAGAGCGATTAAGGTTGCTGAAAGCAAGTTTACAAATTGCATGTCACTCAAGCAAGACCTGATAGATAAAGTAAATGAGATGTTTAGAAATACTTCAGAAAAAGAATTAGCAAAAGAAGAACCCAAGGTAATTGTAAAAGCGACATATATGGCAATATATAACTTTTGCTGTGATTTGTATGCACCGCCAGCATACAAGTTAAATGGTGACATGGCACATGATGCGAGAAACGATGAGTTGAATTTTTTAGCCGGTGTAGCTTTAGGAATTACCAAAGAAAATGGATGGATTACTGAGGAAGAAAGAGAAAAAGCAATGGATGACTTGTATAAAATACAATGGATAGATTAATTTTTCATACTGATTTCTATAAGTGCTAATACTCTAAAAAAGGAGATTCTAAACATCTGGAATCTCCTTTTTTAATGAGAAATAGTGGATTGGATTGCTTCCTCCCTTCTCTGATACTCAATTTTTACAAAAATCAAGTAGAAGGGAGTGATTAGCTCCCGTCCTCTCACAGCACCGTACGTACCGTTCGGTATACGGCGCTTTCAATAGTTGACGTGCACAGACTGGTAGGCTGTGGCTAAATCATAGAAGCCACTGCTTATCAGTC
>JAFUXA010000009.1 GCA_017470985.1 Lachnospiraceae bacterium | reverse complement strand
TACTCCTGGTGCGAGTACGTAGCGGAAGCGTTCCTAAAAAGATATATGTAGGACCAGGAACAACCTCCCCTAATCACAAGTTATATCTCGTGGATGAATAAGCCACTGCGAAGCTTCGGTTCGAACCAGGTGGACTTCGGTGGCATGAGGCGCCCTGCGTCAGCCACTGCAAAAAGTTCGCTGATGCTGGTCGGATACATGGCAAATGCCACCTTACAATCAAGCTCGCATATACGCTCTAATTCTCCCAGTCCTCGAATTCCACCTACAAAGTCTATTCTATCATCTGTCTTAGGATCTGCAATTCCCAAAATTGGATTTAGAATAACATTTTGCAAAATAGATACATCCAATCCCTCCACAGGATCTGAGGATTTATCTTGTTCTCTAAATTCTAACAGATACCATGTCCCATTAATGACCATGGACACCTGACCTTTTTTCGTTGGTGCAATTGGCTCTCCCTCAGGAGACCCAATCTCTATTATATCCATTTTGTCAGAAATTGCTTCAACAAATTCTTCCGGAGTCAAACCATTTAAATCACGAACCACTCGATTGTAATCCATAATCATAAGTTGATTATCCGGAAACAGTACCGACAGGAAATAATTGAATTCCTCATCCCCTGTAAATCCTGGATGCTCCTGTCTTCTCTTCTGCCCCACCTTCACAGCGGATGCTGCTCTATGGTGACCGTCAGCTATGTAGATGCTATCCATTGTAGCAAAAATATTTTCCAGAGCAGACACATCCTCATCAGAATCAATCACATAGACTCTATGGCCGATTCCATCATCTGATACGAAATCATATTCCGGCTCTGTGGAAGTCTTGATTCTGTCCACTATTTCATCAATCTCTCTTCTAGCCTTATAAGCCAAAAAAATTGGTCCAGTCTGAGCATTGCAGGAATCCACATGATGAATTCTGTCCGCTTCCTTCTCAGCCCTGGTATTTTCATGCTTCTTGATAATTCCATTTTCATAATCATCAATGGAGGCACATGCTACAATACCAGTCTGAGCTCTACCATTCATAGTCAACTCGTACAGGTAATAACATTTTCTATCATCTCTTATAAATCTGCCTTCATCAACCCACTGCCACAACAGGTCGTGGGCCTTCTCATAGACCACTTCATCATAAGTGCCTACAGATGAATCGAAATTGGTTTCTGCTCTATCAATTGCCAAGAAGCTGTCCGGGTTTTTGGCCACGACAGCTTCTGCTTCATTTCTGTTATATACATCATAAGGGAGAGCCGCAATAGTTGCAGCACTCTCCCTTGATGGTCTAATCCCATTAAATGGTAATACCTTCGCCATATTTTATCTCCATTTCACATGTGATCCCAAAATCCCCTTTTAGGAATTCTTTACCACACGAACTCTAACTACATCCTCGCTGTGAGACAACTTCTCAACTACCTCTGCAGGAATTGGTGAATCACAATCCAGAAGAGCATATGCGTAATCGCCGCGAGTCTTGTTGAACATGTCTGCTACATTGATGTCTGCGTCGCCCAAAATCTTGGTGTACTGAGCGATGACACCCTTGTTGTTTCTATGCAAGATAGCCACACGGGAAGCAGTCTTGCACACACCCATATTACAGTCAGGATAATTCACTGAATGAGTTATATTACCATTTTCCAGATAATCAGCAATCTCCTTCACTGCCATAACTGCACAGTTGTCCTCTGCCTCAGCAGTGGAAGCTCCCAGGTGAGGTGTGAGAATCACGCCTTCCTGACCAACTGTTGTAGGATTTGCAAAATCAGTTACATACTTCTTGATCTTGCCAGCTGCAATTCCGTCCAGTACTGCAGGCTCATCAACCAACAGATCTCTGGCAAAGTTCAAGATTACTACGCCTTTCTTCATAAGCTGAATCGCATCCTTGTTGATCATACCCTTGGTAGAATCAAGAAGTGGCACATGAATTGTAATGAAATCACATTCTCTATAGATGTCCTCCACATCCTTCACATGATGTACGCTTCTGCTCAAGTTCCATGCTGCATTTACTGATATATATGGATCAAATCCGTACACATCCATACCAAGATGTGTAGCAGCATTTGCCACCTGAACACCGATAGCTCCAAGTCCGATTACACCAAGCTTCTTGCCTGCAATCTCAGTTCCGGCAAATGCCTTCTTAGCCTTCTCTGCAGACTTGGCAATATTTTCGTCAGATGCATTTTCCTCACACCATTTAATACCACCCACGATATCTCTTGATGCAAGAAGCATACCTGCGAATACCAACTCTTTTACACCATTGGCATTGGCACCTGGTGTGTTAAATACTACGATTCCTTCCTCAGCACATTTATCAAGAGGAATGTTGTTGACACCTGCGCCGGCTCTGGCAACTGCTACCAACTTCTCCGGCAAATCCATGTCATGCATAGAAGCGCTTCGAACCAAAACTGCATCAGCCTCGTTGATATCCTCCACCTTCTTGTAATCTGTGCTGAACAAATCCAAACCACATTCAGCAATAGGATTTAAACAATTATATGAAAACATAATCTTCTCCTTTTAACTCCAAAATATACTATGACCCCTATTATTATCTACAACTTCCGTTAATATTTTCCAAAATAATTTATGAATTCTTGGCCTCGAAATCCTTCATGAATTCTACCAACTTCTCAACACCCTCGATTGGCATTGCGTTGTAGATAGAAGCTCTCATACCACCAACTGTTCTATGTCCCTTGAGGTTTTCAAAACCTGCTGCCTTGGCCTCTGCTACGAACTTGGCATCAAGATCTGCATCTCCTGTAACAAATGGTACATTCATGAGAGATCTGTCTTCCTTTCTAACAGTTCCCTTGAACATCTTGCTCTCGTCCAAGAAGTCGTATAAGATTTTGGCCTTCTTCTCGTTATGAGCCTTCATAGCCTCAAGGCCGCCCATCTTCTTGAGCCACTTGAATACCTTACCGCAGATGTAGATTGTGTAGCAAGGAGGTGTGTTGTACAGAGAATCAGCGTCAGCCTGTGTCTTGTACTTGAGCATTGTTGGTGTGCCAGGAAGTACATCATCACGAATGAGATCCTCTCTGATAATCACGATAACCATACCTGCAGGACCTACATTTTTCTGAACACCGCCGTATACAACTGCATACTTAGATACATCAATTGGCTCTGAAAGGAAGCATGATGATACATCTGCCACCAGATCTTTGCCCTTAGTATTTGGCAATGTCTTGAACTTAGTTCCATAGATTGTATTATTTTCACAAATATATACATAATCCAAATCATCTGGAATATCCAAATCTGAACAATCAGGAATGTATGAGAAAGTCTCATCAGCAGATGAAGCAAGCTCAATTGCCTCACCATATAACTTAGCTTCCTGATAAGCCTTCTTAGCCCACTGACCAGTTACGATGTAACCAGCCTTCTTATTTTTCATAAGATTCATAGGGATTGCTGCAAACTGCTGTGAAGCACCACCCTGAAGGAATAAGACTTTGTAGTTGTCAGGAATATTCATCAAATCTCTGATATCCTGTTCAGCTTCTTTGATAATATCGTCAAACACCTTGGATCTGTGGGACATCTCCATAACAGACATTCCGCAACCTCTGTAGTCCATCATTTCTTCTGCTGCTTCTCTCAAAACCTCTTCAGGAAGCACTGCAGGACCTGCTGAAAAATTGTACACTCTACTCATCTTACTTGTTTCCTTTCTTCGCTAAATCTTCTTCATCAAAACTATCACTAATTGGAGTTCCAGGAGCAACCATTGGCCACACCTTGTCATCACAATCAATTACACAATCTATAACTACCGGGCCATCAGCCTCCAGCGCCTTGGCGAAATACTGTGCGAACTCTTCCTTGGTTGTCGCCTTGTAACCTGTAGCTCCCATAGCCTCAACCAGTTTCACATAATCCACATTATCGCTAAGCACTGTGTTGGAATATCTCTTCTCGTAGAAGAGGTCCTGCCACTGGCGAACCATTCCCAGCACCTGGTTGTCTATAATCACCTCTATAAGTGGTAAATGTTCTTTCACCGCTGTAATGATTTCATTCATGTTCATTCTGAAGCATCCGTCTCCGGCAATATTTACCACCTGCTTATCCGGATTTCCAACCTGGGCTCCAATGGCAGCTCCAAGACCATATCCCATTGTTCCAAGTCCACCGGATGTTATAAGCTGATGAGATCGAGAATATTTATAATACTGTGCAGCCCACATCTGATGCTGTCCTACCTCAGTAGTGATAATTGCATCACCCTTGGTCTGCTTGTATATTTCTTCTACTACATAAGGACCAGACAGACCTGCGTCATTATATTTCACAGGATGAGCTGCCTTCAACTCTGCAATTTTGTCCATCCATTCCTTGTTATTCTTCTGCTCTAAATCGAAGTTTAATCTCTCTAAAATCTGCTTCACATCACCGATTACCTGTGCATTGACCACCACATTCTTGTTGATCTCAGCAGGGTCAATATCAAATTGCAATACCTTGGCCTGCTTGGCAAATTTCTTCGGATTTCCCAATACTCTGTCGCTGAATCTGGTTCCAATTGCAATAAGCAAATCGCAATTGCTGACTCCCAGGTTTGATACCTTGGTACCATGCATTCCAAGCATTCCTGTGTATCTAGGATTATTTCCGTCAAATGCTCCCTTACCCATAAGTGAGTCACATACAGGGGCATCTATGAGATTGGCAAATTCTTCCAATTCTGCATTTGCCTCAGAAACAACTGCTCCACCACCTACGAATATGTAAGGTCTCTTGGATTTCTTGATAAGTGCGATTGCATCCTCAATCTCGTCCTCCTCAAGCATATCGTGAGTTCTTGCTACGGGCTCAGCCTCCACAAATGTGAAGTCTGTCTTTGCAGCAGTTACATCCTTGGTTATATCTACAAGCACAGGGCCAGGTCTGCCTGACTGTGCTATGTTAAATGCTCTTCTAAGTGTGAAGGCCAATTCATTGACATCCTTCACAATAAAGTTGTGCTTGGTAATTGGCATTGTAATACCGGCAATATCCACTTCCTGGAAACTATCCTTGCCCAAAAGCGGCACGGTAACATTACAAGTGATTGCCACCATTGGAACTGAATCCATAAATGCTGTGGCAATTCCGGTTACCAGGTTAGTTGCTCCCGGTCCACTTGTAGCCAGACACACGCCAACCTTTCCTGTACTTCTGGCATATCCATCTGCCGCATGGCTTGCGCCCTGCTCATGAGATGTAAGCACATGTCGAATTTCGTCCTTGTGCTTGTAGAGCTCATCATAGACATTTAAGATTGCTCCACCCGGATAGCCAAATACAGTATCGACGCGCTGTTCTTTCAAGCACTCAATTACTATTTGTGATCCTGTTAGTTGCATGTAATATACTTCCTTCCCTAAGATTTATAAATATACTTCTTAAATTCACGTACCTCTTATAAGTACTTGTAAAATGTTTATTCTATCCATCCGCATCCTGGCTGTATGTCTACGCAGGAACGCTTCCGCTACGTACTCGCACCAGGAGTACTAGACTCGCTTCGCATAAGCTTGCTCGTCAAGTGCTCGGGCTCGTAATGTTCCTGTGAAAGACATACAGCCAGGATGCTGGTGTAATTCAAAATAACTGTTAGAACTACTTAAGCTCTAAGATAGCGCCGCGGTTGCCGGATGTTACCATCTTGGCATAGCGAGCTGCATAACCTGTTGTAACCTTTGGTTCGCGAGGTTGCCACTTAGCGCGACGAGCCTCCATCTCCTCATCAGAAACCTTGATATCAAGCTTCATATTTGGAATATCGATGGCGATAATGTCACCTTCCTCAACAAGGGCGATTGGTCCGCCAACTGCTGCCTCTGGAGATACATGTCCAATAGATGCTCCACGGGATGCACCTGAGAAACGGCCATCTGTAATAAGTGCTACGGATGAACCAAGTCCCATTCCTGCAATAGCTGATGTAGGATTGAGCATCTCTCTCATTCCAGGGCCACCCTTTGGTCCTTCGTAACGGATGACTACCACATCACCCTCTACAATCTTGCCACCCTTTATAGCAGCAATAGCATCTTCCTCACAGTCAAATACTCTGGCCGGGCCTTCATGTACCATCATTTCTTCCACTACTGCAGATCTCTTGACAACAGATCCGTCAGGAGCCAGGTTACCCTTTAATACTGCAAGTCCTCCAGTCTTAGAATAAGGATTATCAAGAGGTCTGATAACCTCAGGATTTCTATTTACCGCACCTGAAATTGCCTCTCCAATTGTCTTGCCTGTAACTGTCATACAATCCAGATTCAATAAATCTAATTCCTTCAACTCATTCATCACTGCGTATACACCGCCGGCCTCATTTAAGTCCTCCATATAAGTAGGACCTGCTGGAGCCAAGTGACATAAGTTTGGAGTCTTCTCTGAAATAGGATTGGCAAATGCAATGTCGAAATCGAATCCGATTTCATGTGCAATTGCCGGCAAATGAAGCATTGAATTAGTTGAGCATCCAAGTGCCATATCTACTGTAAGAGCATTGAGAATAGACTCTTTGGTCATGATATCTCTTGCTCTAATATTTCTCTTATATAAATCCATAACAGCATAGCCTGCCATCTTGGCCAGACGAATTCTCTCAGAATATACTGCAGGAATAGTACCATTTCCCGGAAGTCCCATTCCAAGAGCCTCTGTCAGGCAGTTCATGGAATTAGCTGTATACATTCCCGAACATGATCCACAGGTTGGGCATGTCTTTCTCTCATACTCAAGAACATCCTCCTCAGTCATTGTTCCTGCTGCATAAGAACCAACCGCCTCAAACATAGAAGACAGTGAAGTCTTGTGTCCATGTACATGACCTGCAAGCATTGGACCACCTGAGACAAATACTGTTGGCAGGTTAAGTCTAGCTGCTGCCATGAGAAGTCCAGGTACATTCTTGTCACAGTTTGGCACCATAACGAGAGCATCAAACTGATGAGCAATAGCCATACACTCTGTGGAATCAGCTATCAAATCTCTTGTTACGAGAGAATATTTCATTCCCACATGACCCATGGCGATTCCATCACACACAGCAATTGCTGGAAATACAACTGGCACTCCACCAGCCTCAGCAACTCCCATTTTCACTGCATCTACAATCTTATCAATATTCATATGGCCAGGTACTATCTCGTTGTAAGAACTTACAATACCTACCATAGGTTTTTTCATTTCATCCCCGGTGAATCCCAAAGCATTAAACAAACTTCTGGCTGGCGCCTGCTGCATACCAGCTCTTGCGTTATCACTCTGCATAATATTTCCTCCCTATACTATAATCTCTCCACAATCAAATCGCCCATCTTGGCTGTGCCAACCTGTGTTACAGTGGCTCTCTTGTCAGCTTCCTGAGGCATAATATCGATTGTTCTATATCCGTCTTTCAACACCTGCTTCACAGCATTTTCAATAGCATCTGCTTCCTTATCCAAATCAAAGCTGTATCGAAGCATCATGGCTGCCGATAGAATTGTGGCAATCGGATTGGCAATACCCTGTCCTGCAATATCAGGAGCAGAACCGCCACTTGGCTCATAGAGACCGAACTTAGTCTCATTGAGACTGGCTGATGACAACATACCGATTGAACCTGTCACCATGCTGGCCTCGTCTGAGAGAATATCTCCAAACATATTTTCCGTAAGAATAACATCGAACTGCTTCGGATCTTTTACTAACTGCATTGCAGCATTGTCTACAAGCATGTGCTCGTAAGTAACCTCAGGATAATCTGCGGCAACCTCCTCCACAATCTTGCGCCATAATCTGGAAGAATCCAACACATTTGCCTTGTCAACTGAAGTCACTTTCTTGCGACGCTTCATGGCAATGTCAAATCCTCTCTTGGCAATTCGTCTGATTTCATTTTCATTATATGTCAAGGTATCGCAAGCTGTGAGAACTCCATCCACCTCGGTAGTATTTCTCTCACCGAAATACAATCCACCTGTCAGCTCACGCATAATCATCATGTCAAATCCATCTCCGATAATATCCTCACGAAGTGGACATGCTTCCTTCAATTCCTCATATAGATAAGCAGGTCTAAGATTTGCAAATAGATTCAATGCCTTGCGAATCTTTAACAAGCCTGCCTCCGGTCTAAGTTCAGGTGCCAGCTTATACCATGGAGAAGTTGCTGTGTTACCACCAATTGATCCCATAAGTACAGCATCCGAGGATTTTGCAGCTTCAATAGCCTCATCTGTAAGTGGAACACCTGTTGCATCGATGGAACATCCGCCCATCAAAATCTCCTCGTAGTTGAAAGTATGACCATATTTTTCAGCAATTGCATCCAGCACTTTTACAGCCTCTGTCACAATTTCCGGTCCAATACCATCACCACGAATTACACCAATTTTGTAATTCATGCCAATACTTCCTTTCATTTATAAAATATACTTCAAAATAGTCCTATTATTTTACAAGACCACACTTTACTATAATAAAGTATTTAGACAACTTATTCAATGAACAAAAATATACAAAAAACCACCTAAACAGACAGAATAGGTGGTTATTTTGACATTTGAAATATTTAACTTAAAACCTTCTCAATGGCATGAAGTAAGTCATCATATTCTTCAAAAGCTTCGTACTGAGGGTAGTCAGCCTTGATAGACTCAGTTGTTCTAAAGAGAAATCCCGCTTTGCTGGCTTCAATCATTCCCAAATCATTGAAACTGTCGCCTGATGCGATTGTGTCAAATCCGCATGACTGTAAAGCTTTTACAGTAGTATATTTAGATTTGTCGCAACGCATTTTAAAGCCGGTAACCTCACCATTTTCTGCTACTACAAGCTCGTTGCAGAAAATTGTAGGCCAGCCTAATTTCTCCATAAGTGGCTTTGCAAACTGGGTAAATGTGTCGCTGATAATTATAACCTGTGTCTCAGCTCTCAAGGCATCAAGGAACTCTCTTGCTCCTGGAAGGGGATCAATTTCCGCAATTGTATCCTGAATCTCCTTCAATCCCAGACCATGCTCCTTCAATACGCCCAGTCTCCAGTTCATCAATTTATCATAATCAGGCTCATCTCTTGTAGTTCTCTTCAACTCAGGAATTCCACTTTGCTCTGCAAATGCAATCCAAATCTCAGGAACCAATACACCTTCTAAATCCAAACATACTACGTCCATTTTTTCGAAATCTCCTATTCATATTAATATACTTCAAATACCTCTACTTCGAATATGTTTTCTTGCTTTAAACAAATAAAGTAGGGTAACTATAAGCATATTACCCTACTTTACTTGATAATTCAATTCTTTTTCATTTTCATTTTGCGATTACTTAATTTCTATAAGTACTAAAACTTCTTATATCATTTAGATCACATAATTGTTGACCAGTCGAGCCTGCTCTTCCTCCATGAGATCCGCCAAAGTAGTATGGTCAATCACATCACTTATGGCCTTGTCCAATCTCTTCCAAAAGCCCAGCGTAGTACAATTATCTGCACGGTCGCACAAGTTATTTGGACCAGCAAGACAAGCTACTGGAGACATTTCTCCCTCTGTAAGACGGAGAATCATACCCATGGTGTACTCTTCCGGTTTCATTGCAAGCAAGTATCCACCCTGTGGACCTCTGACACTACGCACATAGCCGGCCTTGTTCAATGTAGCAACCACCTGCTCCAAATATTTATCAGAGATCTCTTGTCTGGCAGCTATATCACGCACTCTCACAGGTTCTCCTGTATTGTGCATAGCCAAATCCAGCATAAATCTAATAGCATATCTGCCTCTTGTGGAAACTTTCATATATTTCACCTCGTTAATTACTTAGTTAAAAACTGAGAATAATTTATATCCCCGTGAAAAATCATGTTGCAATTCTTCACGAGGATATTTTAATAACTTTGTGTCAAAAATTCAACTAGTCTCTGCCTACTCTGCGAATAGTGGTGTAGACAAATATCTGTCTCCTGAATCAGGAAGCAATACCACAATGTTCTTGCCCTTGTTCTCAGGTCTTGCAGCAAGAATTGTTGCAGCCTTCAAAGCAGCTCCAGAAGAAATACCAACAAGTACACCTTCTGTAACAGCGAACTTCTTGCCCTCTGCAAATGCATCATCATTTTCAATAGCAATAATCTCATCATATACTGATGTATCCAATGTATCTGGAACAAATCCAGCTCCGATTCCCTGAATCTTGTGAGGACCAGCCTGTCCTGTAGAAAGAACAGCACTTGATGCAGGCTCAACTGCTACGATCTTCACATCAGGATTCTGCTCTTTGAGATACTGACCTACACCTGTAATTGTTCCACCTGTACCTACACCAGCAACAAAGATATCAACCTTGCCATCTGTCTGATTCCAGATTTCTGGTCCTGTAGTTGCCTTGTGAGCTGCTGGGTTTGCAGGATTTATAAACTGTCCTAATACAACCGAATTAGGAATTTCCTTATTTAATTCCTCAGCCTTTGCGATAGCTCCCTTCATTCCCTTGCTTCCATCTGTAAGAACCAACTCAGCGCCGTAAGCCTTGAGAAGGTTTCTTCTCTCAACTGACATTGTATCTGGAAGTGTGATTACTGTCTTATATCCTCTTGCTGTTGCAACTGCAGCAAGACCAATTCCTGTATTTCCGGAAGTAGGCTCGATAATTGTAGCGCCTTCCTTGATCAATCCCTTCTTCTCTGCATCTTCAATCATTGCAAGAGCGATTCTATCCTTTACTGATCCGGCTGGATTTAAGTACTCCAACTTTGCGAGGATTGTCGCATCTGTCACTCCTGCTGCATCTGTGTATCTATTCAGCTTAAGAAGTGGTGTGTTTCCAATTAATTCTGTTGTGCTTTCAATAATTTGTGCCATAACTTTAGTTCCTTTCTTTTGTTAAATATATTATCGTGAATTCCTTTTCCCTATTTTCCTACCAAGTTAATAGGTTTTATGGTTGTATTATATTTTAAAGCCCCTTATATGTCAACAATTATTTTCTTTTTTCGTGAGGGGTATTTCGAGTCTGATACTTATTAATACTTTCTTAATTAAATATCCGCTTTTTTAATAATTTCACTCGTTGGATTGTGGGCCCAATTATGATATTATGTAAGAAATAATTTGGAGGTTTTAGACCATATGAAATCATATGTAAATGAATCAGCAGAAAATTACTTAGAAACAATTCTTGTACTCAGCCAAAGACAGGCTAATGTACGTTCAGTTGATATAGCAAATGAGTTGGATTTCAAGAAATCCAGCGTCAGTATTGCCATGAAAAATCTCAGAGAGAAGAACCATATAACAGTATCCGAAAATGGCTTTATTACTCTCACTGATGAAGGGCGCAAAATTGCAGAGACAATATATGAAAGACATCAATTTGTATCTAGTGCACTTATTAAATTAGGCGTTCCTGAGGATATCGCTTTGGAGGACGCTTGTCGTGTAGAGCATGTCATAAGCCCTGAAAGCTTTGCTGCAATCAAGAAGCATTGCAAAGAAATCGGATTGATGGACTAATCCGTTATATTAAAAAGACTGAAGTTGAACCATTTGAGCAATCAACTCAATTCATTCAGCTTCAGTCCTATCAAATTAATCTTCACGAATATCTTCGGTATCACCCATAGGCATATAAGCACCTGTTTCAATAGAAGAATCTCTCTCGATATATTCCTCACGTTTCTCACCTGGCTGCATATTTTCATCAAGAACCTCTATCTCCTTGATGTTATGCTCATCGCCCTGTACCAGATATGTATTGCCACTTCCACAGTTTGGACAAGTCTTACCATATTTCACAGTCTCATATGTCTGCTGGCAATCTTCGCAGAATGTAACAGCAGGAACCAAATCGACCTTCAGTTCACAGCCTTTTAGCAGATCACTCTTCGCTGCTTTCCAATTCCAACAATCTACCAGATACTCCGGAATAACCGTAGACACCTCTCCGATTTCCATTGTGACACTCTTGATTTGAGATACGTTATTTTCCGCAGCAACCTTTTCTACTTTGTCTGCAATATAAAATACTATTCCTAATTCGTGCATACTACCCTCCTGACAAAATTAAAAGGCCCCAGTATACGCTGAGGCCTTAATTTGTTTAATTTTAGCGCCCTAATAATTATTCTCTTACGAGTAATTACTATAAACTAGGATTAATAAAATATCAAGTGCTACTCGTTTCAGAGCTTCCTCTCTTGCTTAGAGTTTCTTCCCCTTGGCTGCGAACTGTTCCTTTGCAGCCTTGATCTGGGCTTTCTCCTCTGCTGTCTTTGGAGTAAATACAATCTTGCAAGCTCTCTTCAGCTCGTAAGGGATAATCTTCTTGAACTTATCCTCTGCTGTAACCATGTTAGTGCACTCAGGATGATCACGATGTAAGTGAATAGCATCGAACTCACAACGTACTGTACAGAGTCCACATCCGATACACTTATTCTCATCAATGATTGTAGCACCACATCCAAGACATCTTGATGTCTCAATCTTTACCTGTTCCTCTGTAAATGGTACCTTGTGCTCCTTGAATGACTTGTCACCAACTGCAGGATTTATTCCCTCAGACTGACGTGATGAGTTATCATACTGCTCAACAAGGATATCACCCTTATCAAGTTCGATGAATTCCCATCTGTTTCTACCGATAGTCATATGACCACCCTGTACATATCTGTGAAGTGACTCAGAAGCCCAATGTCCTGCTGCGATAGCATCGATTGCGAACTTAGGTCCTGTCATTACATCTCCACCGATGAAGAGGTCAGGTGCGCCCTGTACCTGATATGTAAGACCATCAGCTACAAGAGCAGGTCCTCTGAATTCTACCTTCTCATCCTTCAAAAGGTCGCCCCATACTGATTGCTGACCTACAGCGAAGATAACTCTATCACACTGGATTGTGATTGTATCATTTTCATCATACTTAGGAGCAAACTTCTTTCTGCCATCAACTTCTTCAAATACTGATAAGCACTTCTTAAATACGATTCCAGTAACCTTGCCATTCTCTACGAGAACTTCCTTTGGTCCCCAGCCGCACTTAATTGCAACTCCATCTTCACCTGCTTCTCTTACTTCCTCATCGCTTGCAGGCATCTCTGCCTCTGACTCCAGGCAAAGCTGTGTAACTTCAGAAGCACCGTTTCTTGCACTAACTCTTGAAGCATCAATAGCAACATTTCCACCACCGACAACTACTACGCGGCCTGTGAATTCCTTGCCACCACAGTTAGCTTCTGCCAAATAATCGATAGCTGTAAATGTACCTTCTGCATCATCTCCAGGTACTCCAGGACGACGTCCTGCAGAACATCCGATTGCAATGTAGAATGCCTTGTATCCCTGAGCTCTCAACTCGTTAAGTGAGATATCCTTGCCAACTTCTACGCCGGTCTTGATCTCTACACCCATCTCTCGCATAACATCGATTTCTGCTGCGATAACGTCCTTCTCCAACTTGTATGAAGGAATACCGTAACGAAGCATACCACCTGCCTCTGCATTCTTCTCAAATACTGTAGGCTTGTATCCTCTCTCTGCCAGATAATAAGCAGCAGAAAGACCAGCTGGACCACCACCGATAATGGCAATCTTCTCATCCCATCCATCTCTATGGATAGATGCTGGAATTAACTTCTTAGGAACATATCTTGTCTCAGCTTTGAGATCTCTATCTGCCAGGAATCTCTTGACTGAATCAATAGCGATTGGCTCATCAATTGTTCCTCTTGTACAAGCATCCTCACATCTTCTGTTACAGATACGTCCGCATACAGCAGGGAATGGATTCTGCTTCTTGATAAGTGCAAGAGCTGCATCATAATCACCCTGTGCTGCCTTCTTCAAGTAACCCTGAACTGCAACATGGGCAGGACAAGCTGTCTTACATGGAGCTGTACCAGTCTTGTGAGAATTAATTCTATTATTATCTCTGTAATCTGGATCGTAGAATTCCTTACCCCACTTAATATGATCAGGCAAGATATGCTTTGGATACTGTACTTCTGTTCCGTCAGCCTTGCAAAGCTTCTGTCCAAGTCTTGTAGCACCTGCAGGACATACTTCTACGCATCGTCCACAAGCTACACACTTCTCCTTGTCAACATGTGCCACATACGCACTTCTTGACATATTTGGTGTGTTAAATAACTGTGATGTACGAAGAGCATTACAGATATTTACATTACAGTTACAGATACCGAAGATCTTGTTCTCTCCATCAATATTTGTTACCTGATGTACAAATCCATTTTCCTCACCACGCTTTAAGATTTCAAGAGCTTCTTCCTTGGTAATGTCATGACCCTTACCAGTCTCACGGCAATAGTCAGCGAAATCACCGACACCGATACACCATCCCCAATCGTCATCAGCACAACCTTCGCCGATAACCTTTCTTGAAGCACGACATGAACATCTTGCTACACCGATCTTACCTTCATACTTGCTTAACCAGTATGATAACTTCTCAAGATCAACAGCTTCATTATTCATCTCGATTGCTGACTCAACAGGAATGACATGCATACCAATTCCTGCGCCTCCAGGAGGAACCATCTGTGTAATTCCCTCAAGTGGAATATATGTCATTCTCTCGAAGAAAGCTGCCAAATCAGGATGCTGATCCAAACGAGGATTGTCATGTGTTCCATCTGTAAGTTCCTCAATATTAAACATCTCTGCAGAGCCCGGTACAAACATTGATAATATATATCTTCTCTCACTCTGAGGTGCTGTACGACCATTGTGATCATAATGATAACCGTAATCGTACTCCAACACACCAACATAACACAGATAATCAATGATTTCCTGGAAACCATCTACTCCATGTTTATTGACCTTGTCTTTGTTCAAATCACACAATTCCTTAAATGTATAAGGATGTCTTCTCTTCATTGTGAGACAGATTTCAGCCTGCTCTTCATCAATGATCTCTGCAAGTCCCCAATACTCCGGGTCCTCTGCCTTTACTCCACCAATCATGTGTCCGGCCACGTCAGTGATTTTCTTGCCCAGCTCAATAATCTTCTGGCTAGGTGGATTGTCATTGCGGTGGTTTGCAGGCCACTGGTTGTACTTTTCCATATCCATAATCTTATACTCCTTTTCTTATAAAATACTTTACATTTATCAAAAGTTTTTGGAAATACCGAAATGTAATTCCCGCATTCCCTCAACTTCTTCACAGACTTCCTGTAAACTGCAGCTGTGGCAGTCCATATTCACATCCTTTAACATGTGATCAATTGTATCTGTAATTTTCTTGGTCATGCGCTGATTCTCACGCAATCCCTCATAATCTGCCTCCGGCAATGTGACAAATATTACCTTTACAGCCTGCACGTCCTTGTGCACATGCAGCGCATCTATCATGAAATTACCAATTTTGGTAAAATCCAATCCCTTGTCAATCGCCTCGCTTCCTACTCTCACGCATTCTCTTTCGCTTGCTGCTGATACTCTCATCATAAAGCCCTCTGGAAATACATGATAGCGGAAATATTCTATTCGATGAATTGCATTATATAATTCATCACCCTGTCCCATAGCAGATTCATCTGTTCTCACAAATGTAATTCTCGCATAGGGCTGATCCTGTTTAATCTCTGAGATATCAGGACCAATCAAGATAATTTCATCCTGTGGCACCAACTCTGTTGATGTGGTGACTATGGTGCAACCTATTGCCGGAAGCTTCTCACCACCCAGTTCGTACGCCATCTCAGAACGCAATATCATCTTTGCCTTGCCCACATCAGTCCATTTCTCACAGCCCACCTGCAAGGACTTAGCCTCATAGTTCTGTAAAATGCCATTGGTACGGGCAATAACCTCATCATATAGTTTCATGTCAAATTTCCTATAAATACTTATTTCCTATAAATGCTTATCTCTGTCAATCTTGTCATAGTGCTTAAGTAACCATGGCTCAATAGCTGCCGTAAGCTTCATATCCAGATTGAAGAAATATACTATGAAGCTAAGCACAAATAAGCATACAAGTACGATAGCTATCACAAGTAATACGTGTAAAAATGTTGCCATATCTATCCTCCTTATCTGGCCTGTGCCATACCTTTTTGACGGGCAAATTCTGCTGCACCAAGAGCACCCATAAGCTGTGGATCGATAGGCAAGTCAATAACTTTGAGATTCAATACTCTCTCGATTGCTTCCTTCAATCCTGCATTCTTGGCACATCCGCCTGTCAATGTAATAGCATCAACTGCACCTGCTTTTTTCGACATTACAAAACATCTCTTTGCTACTGCAAGCTCAATACCTGCTGCAATCTCATCCATCGGCTTTCCTTCTCCAACAAGTGAGATAACCTCTGATTCAGCAAATACTGTACACTGTGCTGTGATTGGAATTACATTTTTGGCCTTTAATGACAGATTTGAGAAATCATCAAGTGACATCTCAAATGCTCTTGCCATAGCCTCAAAGAATCTACCTGTTCCGGCAGCACATTTATCATTCATAGCAAAATTCAAAACTGTACCATCTTGGTCTACTGCAATACCTTTGACATCCTGTCCGCCAATATCAATGATGGCTTTGACATTTGGATCAGCCACATGAACACCCATTGCATGGCAGCTGATCTCTGAGATATTCTCATCAGCTGAAGGTACTTTATTTCTACCATATCCGGTACCAACCAGATATGCCAGATCATCTGCGCTCTTTAACTCAGGCACCTGAGCGATAGCCTGTTCAATTGATTCCTCGCAAGACAAAACCGCATTGATGCGACTTCTCAATGTAACATCTGCTACCATCTTGCCATTTTCATCTATAATTACACATTTTGTATATGTAGAACCTGAATCACATCCACCAAAATATTTCATTATTTATTCCTCCTACATTTCCAATATCATAGTCTGTATGCTATTTAAATACATTTAATTATGCAGTCAAACTGCTGCCTACCATGATGCATCATCCGGAAGTACTTCTAATGATGGATCAAGTGGTTCCTCTTTAAATACGGTTCTCATGTATCTGTTAATCTGATCTCTTACACCCTGTCTTGTTACCACACGGGCATCAAACAGATCATGTGTTACCCATACCAGATGAATTCCTTTTTCTCTAGCTTTCTCCTCGAAGAGACCATGCATACCATCCAAGGCTTTGCAAGCCATATGCTCCCAGAGAATAACCATATCTGCATTGAACTCCTCGCAGAACTCCCACAGTTCATCAAGCAATACCTTGTATCCACCGTGAGTACGGTTTCTCATAATCATGTTCTCTGTAAGCATTGCCATATCATAATATGCCTGCTCCCTGTTCTCCGGAGTGTCTGTCTCTGCAATCATCTCTGTATTTACCATGGAAAGCATATCTGTAAGAGGTACAATTCCCCAGCAATTCAATATCCATAACAGGAAGTCCATGTAGTAATGTGACTGCACGCCCCATACGATTGCACGATGACGATATTCCTTGGCCATCATCATCTTGTCCTTGTATGCCTGGTTGGCAAGGGCAGAAAGCTTTCTATCTACATTTACAAACTCAGGAACCTTACCACAGATAGCCATGTAATTGGTCTCTGTGTACAGAGCCAGGTTTGAACCAAATATCTGTGGATAATCTGTCTTGTTCATATCAAGCCATTCGTTACGATGTCTTGTAGACTCGTTTACTCGAGCTGCACATTCGAAATAATATTTCCAATCCCATTTCTCACCGGTATGCTCCTCGATAAACTTGATAGCATTTCTGATTTCCTGTGCCGCATACTCCTGTGTATCTTCTTCTTTATGACGAAGAGGTGTAGCAAGCTGGAAGATTGGAATATCATCTTCAAGTTCAAGACGCTTTGCAATAACACCATTTCCCATAAGAGAACCATCACAGGTTGTATTACACTGCACTGCGCAGGCACCAAGGATTGGAGCGTCATCATCGATTGATACTCCGGCCTCAGCCTCAGGCATAGGACATACATCTCCCGGAAGTCCGTACTCCTGAGCCACATCAATATAATGCTCTGCAGCTCTCTGATTCAAAAGAACAGATACATATGTGGAAGGTGTCTCACGAGACAATCCCTTCAAAGTTGGGAATCCCATCATCACTGCAGTCATCTCGTTCTCATCAACAAGTACAACCTTCTTGGAGAATTCCTTGTCATTTCCTATTCTTCTATCTCCTCTGAACAGGTTGTCCAGAAGTTTAGCTACATCATATACAACCAGGTCCTGCTCCAAGTGACACATACGAAGGTATGGTCCTCTGAGTCCCTGTGTATGCTTGTCAACCATCATTGGAACAGCCAGATAATTGGCCATCCAGCGATAACGGAACATTGCCTTTACATTTCTAGGCTTCATTGTAAATTTCACCAGCTGAGACATGATATACAGCCATCTGGTGTAATCGTAAAACGTATCTCTGACTCCACGCCACTCACGTCTTTTTCTAACTTTCTTGCCCTCGGCAAAGAATCTACCCAAGGCCTCGCCGCCGATTTCCTTAGCCATTTAGCGCACCTCCTTGTATCTTCTTTATCTCAATACTCTCCACAAATGCCTGTACTCTGGTACGCATCTGACCTGAAGTACCGATTGAATATGGTCTGTCTACCTGAAGTACCGGATAACCATAGTCATCACGCAGTACAACAGTACCAACCATTCTCTCGTAAGCCCAAGGGTCGCAGAACTTCACCTGCTCATAGATGATACCGTCCGCCTTGTATTCCTTTGCCAACTGAGCTACATATTCTCTTCGGCCTACAACCTTTGGAGTATCCCAATATCTAGGGCATGCGCCTCTCTGCTGGTAAGCACGACATACCTGAGTGAGAGCATCCTCATCATCATTTAACACAATCTCATCACGACCTGGGAATGAACCGTAGCAGAATCTGTCAGCACATACATATGCACCTGAGTCCTCCACCAACTTGATTACATCCACATCATCAACTTCTGAACCTACGAATACCACTCTGGCTCTGTACTTATTCTTCTCATCAGGCTCTCTGGTCTTTAATTCCTCAAGAGTCTCACGAAGCTTATCGATAATGAGATACTTCGGTGCACAATAAGTTGCCATGGTGAGAATATGATATTCATACCCTGTAATTCTAGGATTATCTTCCTTTCTGAATTCACCGATTGCTCTAATGAGACGGCATACTTCGTTGTGCTCCTCAACTGCCTGTCTGATGGCAGCATCGCTAACATCAATTCCATAATGCTCCTTCAGAGGATTTAAAATATGGTTCTGACACTGCAACACATACAGATCCAAACCATTTTGATCACCCTTCTGAGGAATTTCCATGTACTCATGGAAGAAATGTTCTTTGCCTGCGCCCATGGTCTTCAATAATTCCATGTTCTCCACGCAGCGATTCATCATAGTACATCCATCCGGTGCTATGATACAATCCAGGAAATTGTATCCACCTTCGATGGCTCTCTCCAACAAAGCTCTACTGTACTCGCACAAGAAACTTGTGAGATAGTATGTGGCCATCTCCATTGAACCTGTTCTTGGTGCACGGAGTCTTGTTGAAAATGTGCCCGGCAGATTCAATAATGGTTCAGGTACATTTTCACATACAGTGCCGACACAGATTTTGCCGTCGTCCTGGGCTTGACGAATCAACTCATTATTGGCATCTTCCAAAAGCTTTTCAAAATAATATAAATACTTTAAATCTTTCATTCGCCCCTCCTTATTTATTTAGTATCCCCATATTTTCAAGAGCTTCACGCATACCCTTTACAATAGTAGCGTCATCGCTCAAATAAAATACATTTTCGCCTTTGAGATCAAACTCAGCCAGCGACGAATCTGACATAATATATGACAATATTGGAAGTTCTCCGCAATCCATATATTCCTTCACTGACAAATCCGGTAAGCGGTTAGCCACAACGCCAACCTTGTCATACATTACCAAATCATCAGCCACTTTCTTAATAGTCTGAACAACCTGTGTTCCCTTTTTACTGGAGTCAGTAACCAGCAGCAGATGTGTAACCTTTTCCATTACTCGTCTATTGATCTGCTCCACACCGGCTTCACCGTCGATTACAATGTAATCGTAGTTGCCTGCCAGAATAGAAATAACTTCCTTGAGATAACTGTTAATTTTGCAATAGCAACCTGCTGCTTCCGGTCTTCCGACAGCAATAAAAGAGAAGCCATCCTGCTCTACAAGAGCATCGAATATTTTGTATCTGGCTTCTCCTAATAATTCTATCGCGCTTTTTGTATCTCCATCCTCAGCAGTAGCCACAACCTCTTTTCTAATATCATCAATGGTTGTCTCAACATTTACACCTAGAGCAGTAGAAAGTCCTACAGCCGGGTCAGCGTCAATAGCAAGAACCTTCTTGTCCGGAAAATTTTCCACCAGCAATTTCACAATTACTGCAGCCAAAGAAGTCTTACCAACACCGCCCTTTCCTGCCAAAGCAAGAATTTTTGCATCGTTAGTTTCTTTATTCATTTTAAAGTCCCCTCATTATTAGTATATACGCCCCTTATGGACAAAAAGTCCCATATGCGTATCAATTTTATGGTAACATTTTACCACAAAATGAGGCTAAAAAGGACTTGCGAGGCTCAAAAAAACCCCATTTGTGCAAAAAATGTCGTTTTGCACAAATAGGGTTTTGTTTATTTGTAAGGAATACACCATTTTATACATATGTGTACTAAAATTTTACAGTTTCCTCATGGTTTATGCCTCAGGTGTCCTTTATTTGCAAGGCTTTCATCAGTGTTTTTTCTTGGATTTTAATTCCCTGATAAAGTCTTCCAGTTTCTTCGGCTCAACCTTCTTGTATTTGAAATGATGCACACGCTTTACTGCCGACTGATACATTTTACTCTTGGATGCCTTCATTGAGGCAGCATTTTCAATCCATGTATCTTTCTTCTCAGCCATATAAGCTGTGGCATTCTCTTTTTTCTCATTCACATAAGCAGTTGCGCTCTCTTTTTTCTCATTCACATAAGCAGTAGCATTTTCCTTTTTCTCTGTCACATAAGCTGTGGCGCTCTCTGCTTTCTCTGTCACGAAGCTTCCGGCATTTTCCACCTTTTCAGCAATACCATCAACGAAGGCATCCATCTTCTTGTTCACATTATCCTCAAAGCCGGCAACATATTTCTCAAAATCTGTAAGAGCGCTGACAGTTAATGTCAAATCAGCAGCCAGCAATGCCATAAATACCAGGGACATAATCTCCATTGCCAGAGGCGGAATATTGCTTCCAAGTCCCACAGAACGAGGAATGATAAAATATACAACCAATAGTCCTCCGAAACCAAATCCCAGGGATGCAGGCAGACAGATTCTGCCATGTATATTTAGCGGAATATTGCTATAGTCCCACCATACCGCGTGAAATTTCCGTTCAAGGACATAAGATGTGACATACTCCAGCACTATGCTTCCGAAAAATGCAATGATAAATATCTGCCACCAGGTGAACTCAAACCCTCCCCCGGTGTAATGGTGAACCACATCCAGAATAATCATCATGGTGTCTGCCCCCACTCCATAAATAGGGCATATAGGGCCAAAGAGAAATCCTCTGTTTTCCCATTTCCCACCTTTGATAGTACAGAAAATGGTCTCATAAATCCATCCTAAAAAACTATAGAAAATAAAATAAACGAAATACTTGCTTATAATCATGTCTTACTTCTCCGTCAATATAAATCTCACTCACTCTTGCGGCAGAAAACTGTCTCATAAAAAGATACATATTTATCTACCATGCATAGAATCCAACCTTCCTTGGTTCTTGGCACTCGGGTCAGATTCAGCGGCCACATATGGCTATATATGGCCATCTGCACTTCATCCTCCACATCGAAATGTCTAACAGCATTTCTTCTGGCCCGCTCAGCATGAATATATCCATGCCAGTTGTGCTTGCCTCTGTCTGCGTCATGCCAATCATATAAATAAAAATCATGGAGTATAGCAGCCTTTAGCAGTACCGCCTCATCAGCTCCCATTTTATATTTTCTGTTAAAATGCAAACAGCCTTTGGCCACCTCGTAACAGTGGTCGTATGTGGATATTGTGCCATGCTGTATGAATTTCTTCATATCATTTACCTTTTTGGTATTCAAAAGGGGCCTCAATATCTCATCAAAGGTCTGCTGCTCTTCAGGTGTCAATTTGAAAATCATTTAAAATATCCCACCTATCTCTTATGAACCTTACTTGGGGCAATTCGAGCTATGGCATCCACCATCTCCTCGTCCGCCTCAAACAGAATTTTGCTCTCTCTACCTGTCAGGGTATTATATGCAATCATTGTATAATATGGCACGCCCTCTCTATGACTTGTGAAATCAAAAGTCGGCATTCTCTTGCCCACATATGGCTTCACCGGATCCGACATAGATGGTGCCATGACAGTTAAATCGTGGCCGATTTCTACATTTACCATAATCTTACGACGGCTCCCGTTGGAGATTCTGGTAAAATCAATTTCTGTTCCAGTCATTGTATAATCAAAGGCCTGGTGTGTGCTAAGATACACAAACATTGTCATGAAAATAAATAATACAAACGCTCCTAAGGCCTGTATGTTAAATGTTGTAAAATATACAACTCCAAATACTACAGTTGTTGCAAAAGAAATATTTCTCATAATCTTGTCAGATTTTCTCATCTGACGCTCAACCCCTGTCTCATAGAAATAATCCATCATTTATACGTTACCTCCAAATACTTTTTCTCAACTCACTTTTTTCATTCTATTATTTACCGGCTTATTTTTCAATGGTCAGGCAAAATATCGCTCAAAAAGTGAGAGATAATTCATCTATACAAAACAGGCCACGGTTACCCGCAGCCTGTCTCTCATTGTTTCGATAAAAGAATGTTAGAATTAATATTTTGATTTAGGGGATTACTCCCCATGCCTACTAAATCCCCTTAAATGAGTATTTAATCTGCATTTCCTTGGAATTATCCAGCATATATTCCGGATGAGTCAATGCTCCCCAGGTATCGTCACCGGCTATTCCCATCTGCTTACCAACTCGCACATATGTGAAATGTGGAAGAGGTAATTCTGTAGGATGGGTTGCATTATCCAACTCATGAACTGAATATGGCAATGCTGAAAATCCCAGGTTATTACATGTGAATCTCAAGCCGCGGCCCTTGCTGTTGGTTACTGTAGCGAAGCGCACATCTTCCTTGAAACCACATTCCTGTGGCACCAGGTATCTGGCAACATTTTCTGCAACCTTATTGGAATATACTCCAACCTTGGCATGCTTTCTGTCAGCATAGGTCTCATCAGGGCCCAGGCCATACCATGTCAATCGATCAAAGTCTGCATCCATCGCCATAACCACACTAAGCTCTGGCAACTCGCCAACCTTGTCAGATGGAGGAAGAGTCAATGTTACTTCAATCTCACCATCTCCGTACACATCATAAGATAATGTACAATCCACTATAGGCTTTGTTGCCAAATGATATACATAAGTTACATTAACATGGTCATGGAACTTCTCAATTGTATAATTGTCAGCTTTTCTACCATGCTCAGATTTAATAGAAGGATACATACTTGCAACCTTCCACTGGCCTGCTCTAAATGGCAACTGATTTGCAATATCATTTTCCGTCATTGCACGCCAGAAGTTTGGTTTCGGTATACCGGCAAGCATCTGCTGTCCGCCATATTTATAAGATACCAGACCTGCATGTATTCTCGAGAAGATAACCTCGAATTCATCGGAACGAATTCCAATATTGTGCCAGCCTTCTACCACTGTCAATTCTCTCTTCTCACCCTGTGGTGCTACATATGTACCAACTGTAGTCTGTATATATGCAACCTCATGGCCACGCTTAGCCCACTTAGTATCCTCTGGTAATCTAAATGATACCGTCACCACATATTCGCCCTTATTACACTCCACCTCAAAAGGCATATCGTACACATCAGTTGACAGAGGTTCTGTATGGGTATCAATAGAAACCTCCTGGATTGTTCTTCCCTCTTTCTCAAGAGTGACTATGCAATCATATTCCTGTGTGTTGACGAAGAGATTTCTGTTAACTATCTTGATTTTGCCTCCAGCAATCTCTCCTACAATATTTTGATAATTATATTTTACTTCCTGCATCTTTGGAGAGGACTCTCTAGAGTCTCCGCCATAAGCAATACCATTTCCACTGAAACTATAATCACAAGGTCTGTCACCAAAATCACCGCCGTAGCCCTGATATTCATGGCCATATCTGTCCTTCAGATTTAGTGACTGATCTATATAATCCCAAATGAATCCTCCCTGATAGAGAGGCTCCTCATAAGCCAACTCAGTGTATTTGTGCATAGCACCGTTGGAGTTTCCCATGGAATGTGTATATTCACATTCGATAAATGGCTTATCACGATTATCCTTCAAGAACACCTTGATATCTGCTGCACTTGAATACATTGTAGATACCACATCAGTACTCTCAATATAATCCACCGGATTAAAGAGATCGTGATAAATATTTTCATAATGAACCAATCTAGTGTCATCTACTTTTCTGAAGTACTCAGACATCTCATAGATGTCCTTGCCACCATAAGATTCATTTCCACAAGACCAAATCAAGATACATGGATGGTTCTTGTCTCTCTCAAACATGCTCTTGGCTCTGTCCAAAATCAATTCCTTGAATTCCTTGCGGTTACCAGGAAGCATAAAATCCATACCCTCGAAACCACATAGGATAGCATCCCACGTTCCATGAGTCTCTAAATTGGTCTCATCAATTACATAGATTCCAAGTTCATCGCACATACGATAGAAAGATGTCTTATTTGGATAATGACTGGTTCGAACCGCATTGATGTTATTGCGCTTCATATTTACCAAATCAGTCCATATATCCTCATCAGGCAACACTCTACCTGTTGATGAACAGAACTCATGCCTGTTGGTTCCCTTGAATACGATTCTCTGTCCATTGAGATGCATCATATTGTCAATCATCTCAAATCTTCTGAATCCAACCTTCTCCTGTATGTACTCCAAAACCTGCCCATCTTCATCCACAAGTTTCAGCTTCAATACATACAGATTAGGCTTCTCCTCACTCCATGTCTTCACTCCCTTTACAGGAATAGCCACATGTGTGTTCTCATTTAAATCTACATTACCGCTGAGAACCTCCTCACCTTCATAGGTAAGTTCCATCTCAGCTTTACCCTTGCCCTGCAAGCACATATCAAGTACCAAAGTACCATCTCTGTACTGTTCATCAAGCAAGCCTTGTATTCTTACATCCCTCAGGTGAAGCTTCGGTGTAGTATAGAGATATACGTCTCTAAAAATTCCTGAGAATCGGAAGAAATCCTGATCCTCACACCAGCTTCCGGCAGTCCATTTGAATACCATAACTGCCAGTTTATTCTCACCATTTATCACATAATCTGTCAGATCAAATTCTGATGGGGTAAATGTATCCTCACTATAACCAATATACTGTCCATTTAACCAGAGAGCCATACCACTCTCCACACCCTGGAAGCTGATATATACAGGTCCCTCTGTCATAGACTCTGGCACTGTAAAATATTTCACATAGCTTGCAACAGGATTGAAGTATGTAGGAATCTCTCCTGGTCTAGGATTATCCTGTCCCTCCCAAGGATACTGGGTATTGGCATACTGTGGCACACCATAACCCTCCATCTGTATATGGGCAGGGACACGAATCTCATCCCATGAATGGCAATCATAATCCATCTCATAGAAATTCTTGAGGGCGCTGTCATAGTTCTTCGCATATGAGAACTTCCACACACCATTTAAGAAATATTTGAAATCGGATATGCCATCTAATACCGCATCTTCATTTGAGAAAAATTCGTGATCAGAATGTGCCTCCATTCGATTTTCCTGAAATATCTCAGGATCACTCACAATTGAGTATTGAAAATTTCTCATGTCATAACTCTCCTTAAATTATTTAACTGCTCCAGTAATACCTTCTGCGAACTGCTTCTGAAGCAGGAAGAAGATAATCATTGTAGGAATTGAGCAGAACAAAACTCCCATCATAAGTTTACCGTAGTCAATTGAGTAACCACCGGCAATAACTGCAATAAGCATAGGCATTGTCTGTGCTTCTGACTTTGGCATAACTACCTTTGGCCACAAATATGCATTCCAAGCATTCATGAAGCTGATTACAGCAGCTGCTGCATAAGTTGACTTCATAACCGGCATATACATGCGGAAGAAAATCTGGAACTCATTTAATCCATCAATTCTAGCTGCCTCCATAATATCAACCGGGAAGTTTCTAGAATTCTGTCTAAACATCATTATCATAAATGGTGTTGAAATTGCAGGCAAAATGAATGCTACTACAGTATTAAGCATCTTCATCTTGGCAATCATTACAAAAAGAGGAATCATTGTAGCAACCTGAGGAACCATCATTGCAAGAAGTAATACTCCAAACAATCTGTCCTTGTGTTTGTCATGATACAATTCGAATCCGTATCCTGCCAGAGAGCAGATAAACAAGCAAAGTACTGTCTGGGCAATTGCATATTTGAATGAGTTGCCCATAGCTCCCCACAGATTATAATCATGTGTCAAATTTATGAAGTTCTCTATAAAATGTGATCCAAAAGTAAGCTTACCCTGTGATACCTCATATGATGAATTTGATGAAGCCACAATCATCCAATAAAATGGAAAGACTGAGATAAATGACCATATGATAAGGAAAATATAACTTGGAATCAATCGTCTCTGTATTGCTGATTTATTCTTTTTACTAGTCACGCTTATCACCTACTTTCAAATTGATGAATGCCAATATTGCTACCATGATAAATACCAAAAAGGCCATAGCTGATGAATAACCGAAGTTTCCGACACCCTGTCCAAAGGAATTATCATAAATGTAATGTGACATTGTCATTGTAGAATTTGCAGGACCACCACTTGTCAAGTTCATTGACTCATCGAACAACTGTAATGTACCATTGATTGACATGATAAATGTCATAATGATTGTTGGTCGAAGAAGAGGAACTGTAATATGCCAGAAAGTCTTCCAACCATTGGCGCCATCAATCTTGGCAGCTTCATATACTGAATATTCGATATTCTGCAAGCCGGCCAGATAGAATACCATGTTGTAACCTGTCCATCTCCAAATCAACGCAAGTATAATAACCATTCTGGCTGTATTGGTTTCACCGATGAAATTAATATTCTGTGAAATCAATCCAAGCTTCATAAGAAGCATATTAATAAGTCCTTCTTTTGCAAATAAAGATTTGAAAATCAAAGAATATGATACAAGTGATGTAGCACATGGCAAGAATACCATTGTTCTAAACAAACCTCTGCATTTCAAATCCTTATTATTCAAAAGTTGAGCCAGCAAAATAGCTAAAATCAACATTATAGGTACCTGAATAATCAGGTAGAGATATGTATTGCCCAAGGTAGTAAGAAATATCTTATCCTGGAACATTCTAATATAGTTTTTAAATATTGGTTCAGACCATACCATTCTAGAACTAGGGCCAGTTTTAAATGAATTAATGAAAGCCTGAATCATTGGATAGAAACTCATGACAAAAATCAGTAATGTAGCCGGAAGAAGGAATATCCAACCAGCTCTCTGCTGTTTTGCCAAGACGCTTTTTTGTTTCTTCACAATTAACCCTCCTTTTATCGTCTTAAATCAATGAGATTTTTCTTAAAAAAAGCGGGGAACCGAAAAATATCAATTCCCCGCAAAAATTCCACATAAGTCCAGAAACTTATCTCCAAACTACTGACTAGTTAGAAGATCCAGCGATTGTCTGCTCTAACTGTGACTGTGCATCTTTAAGGGCATCCTTAACTGATGTTCCATTGTGGATATTTGTGATTGCTGTAGCAATCTGTGTACGGCATGCATAGTGGAAGTCACTTCCCTGTACTGCCTTAACATGTGATCCCATCTCAACGATATCAGCGTAGATTGACTGTCCACCGAAGAAGTCATCACCCTTCTGATAGAAATCAGAATTAGCAGCTCCGCTCCATGTTGAAACAACACCACCATTCTTCAAAGCGTCATCATATGTAGCCTGAGCTCCATCTCCGCCACCGAATGTGAATGCTAAGAACTTGTTAGCAAGCTCTGTATTCTTGCAGTTTGCTGTAATAAGAAGTGAAGAACCACCGTTTGTAGCATATCCATCGCCACCCTTAAGAGTTGGCATTGTTGTAATACCCCACTTACCGCTGTTAGCTTCTACACCCTTGATTGTAGGAATGATCCAGTTACCATTGATAACACCGGCAACCTTGTCACCCTTGATTAATTCATCTGTGTAACCTGTCCAGTCAGCAGAGAATGTTAATACGTTGTCATCCTGTAATTTCTCAATGATCTCAAGAACTTCGATTAATGTCTCATTCTCAGCAAGATTAGGTGTAGTATTATCTTTCCACTGTGATACACCTTCTGCCTGAAGCATCATGTATGGAAGATCATTGCCATCTCCATCCATGCAAAGGAGATACTTACCTGTCTTTGCATATACATCTTTACCGATCTCATCGAACTTCTCCCATGTACATCCCTTCAACTCATCGATTGAATGTCCTGACTCTTCAAGAAGATCTGTTCTGTATGCTGCGATTACTGTACCGTTATCTACAGGAACTGCGTAATGTGTTCCGCTTACTGTAGAGAAAGCAATCTTGTCTTCTGGGAACTGTGACCAATCAACTTCTGCCTCAAATGGCTGGAAAGCATCTGGATAATCAGCTACATATCTCTGGATGTATTTATCCTGGAATAATACAATATCTGTTAATGTGCTGTAGTCCATTGCTGAACCTGCTGTTGTAACAGCTGTCTCTACATCCTCTGATGAACCAACCATGTTAAGCTCTAACTCGAAGTCTGGATCAACCTGTGCCTTGTAAGCAGCTGCTGCAGCCTCAAGTGCTGGCTGGTTGAAGCTCTCATCCCAAGCTGAAACTGTAAGCTTGTGCTCGCTGTCTCCTGAGCTAGCAGAATCTCCTCCCTTTGAGCATCCTGTCATCAAGAGTGATGATGTTGCAAGTACTCCTACCAGCAACAATGATAGAAACCTTTTTTTCATAATAGAAAACCCTCCTTTTTGCTTTGGCTTTGGTGCCCAAATGCGCCCCTTGCATTTGTATAATATGCACATAAAACCAATAAATATGTTTCTTTACATGTGCATTATTATATATCTTCGTTTGAAAAATAGTGCGTACTTTTATTCCAAAAATGTGCAAATTCAATCAAAAAAGCCCGTAACCTCAGTAATTACGGACTTTCCAATCAATTCAATCATAAATATTGCAAATTCAACCATATAAAACAGGAAACCCTTATGCTTCCCATCCTTTTCTGGCACTGATGTTGAACTGCATCTGCAGATTTTCCCATTTACTTGACTTAGATTTCCACTGATAAGGACTCATACCAGTGATTTTCTTGAAATTTCTATTAAATGTAGACGGAGTCTGATAACCAACTCTAAAACCTACATCCTCCATTGATATATCCTCTTTCTTAATAAGAGAACAAGCCTTCTGAATACGGATCATATTGATATAATCCGCCGGCTTCATATTCATGCTTTCCTCAAATATTCTGCGGAAATGACTTTCACTCAGACCGCATACTTTGGCCATTTTCTCAATCTTGATGTCTTCCTTGTAATGCTCATCCACATACTTTATAGCACCATCAATATGACGGGTAAGTCTCATGTTTTTATGAGCTTTTCCCCTCTCATCATCAAGTCTTAAAATCTCAATAACAAGTGCCATCAGGTATCCTTTGATACTCATATTGGAGTACATCGCATTATTTCTGCACTCCTCAATAATATTTCTCACAAGCTTAGCCATGGCAGGGTGATTCGCTTCGGTCTTGAGGGTACCGCGCTTATTTACAATACGAATAACTTCGTCTGCTGAAAGATCGTTGGAAACCATCTCATTTCTGATAAACTCATCAATATCTATAAAGAGAAATTCCCACTTGCAGATATTTCCAGCTTTAGACTCAGTTGTATGAGGCATATTTGCCGGAATTATGGTAAACATATTGTCCCCATAATGATACTGTCTATCCTCTATATCCAAAGTTCCGTCACCGTGATAACAATAGCCTATTTCCATGTAATTATGAAAGTGCAACATGCCATGATATCCCAGTCCGTACTCCTGCTCCCATCCTTTACCTATCTTCGGAAGCACATATTCCCCTGCTGGAATATTATAATATCTAAATTCTATTTTCTTCTTTTCCTGTGCCATAATAAACACCCCCACCGAACTTAATTATAAGTAAAAAATGCATTTTTTGTACATTTTTTGCTTATATTCAATCATTTTTGTCAGTATCTGACAATTTTCAAGTTTCGGTTTTGTGCACTATTTGATTAAATTTGCACATTATCTATTTTATAGCTTCAGGAAATTACTGATTATAGTTCTTCCATCCGGTGTGAGAATTGACTCAGGATGAAATTGCAAACCATATATCTTGTGAATGGTATGACACACTGCCATCACCTCTCCATCCACAGTGTGTGCAATGATGTGCAGATTCTCTGGCATGGTATCGGCCCAGGCGGCAAGAGAATGGTATCTGGCCACATTTATAGTCTCCGACAATCCTGCAAATATCGGATTAATATTGTCTATAACCACCTCATGTTGCTTCCCGTGAACCAGCTCCTTTGCAGCTCCAACTGTAGCACCATATGTCTCACAAATAGCCTGATGTCCGAGACAAACTCCTAGTATGGGTATTTGCCCTGCGAAATATTTGATAACTTCCTCACAGATTCCGGCATCCGAAGGTTTGCCTGGCCCCGGGGAGATAATAATGTGAGTCGGCTTCATCTGTTCTATTTCATTTATGGTTATCTCATCATTTCTCACAACACAAATATCCGGTTGTATCTCGCCAATGAGCTGATATAAATTGTAAGAGAAACTATCATAATTATCTATCAATAAAATCATTTCAAATCTCCTATCACCTACAACAATCCACCGTCAGCTTCCATGACAGCATTTACCACAGCACGAGCCTTGTTAATACATTCTGCCGCCTCCTTTTCAGGAACAGAATCATATACAATTCCTGCTCCAGAGCGGATGTATAATCTATCTTGCAACTTATATGCCAGGCGAATAGCGATGCACACATCCAGGTTTCCTGTGAAATCTATATATCCCAGAGCGCCTCCATATATTCCGCGCTTACTCTGCTCTAACTCCTCTATAATCTCACATGCTCTAAACTTCGGTGCGCCTGACAATGTACCTGCCGGCAAGATGGCATCAACTGCATCTATCGCATCCTTATCGCCTGCCAGCTTTCCAACAACAGTTGAACCTATATGCATTACATGGGAGAATCGCTCTATCTCCATATATTTGTCAACTTTCACTGAACCAATCTCAGCGATTTTGCCAATATCATTTCTCCCCAGATCCACCAACATATTGTGCTCAGCCAGTTCCTTCTCATCAGATAAGAGATCCTTCTCCAGTTGCTTATCAATCTCCGGAGTCTCACCTCTAGGTCTGGTTCCTGCCAGAGGGAATGTGCTTACGCAGCCGCTCTCAACCTTTACCAGTGTCTCTGGAGAAGCTCCTGCTATCTCTATATCATCGCTGGAGAAATAAAACATGTAAGGGGAAGGATTCTGTGCTCTTAATAGTCTATAGACATCGAACAAACTTCCGGAAGCCTCGCAGCTAAGGGGATTGGATAAAACCACCTGAAATATATCTCCGGCCTTGATGTAGTCCTTGGCCTTTCGAACCATCTGGCAATATTGCTCCTCATTAAATCGGGGAACAATTTCAGATTTCAGGCATAGAGGTTCAAAATGTCTGGATGCACCATCATTTAAGATTTTCATAATATCATTTAAACGAGTGCGAGCTTCATTATATTTCTGCTTTATCTCGAAATCCTGCATTTCTTTATGCAAACATCCCGCCTCTGACTCATGAATAGAATTCTGTTGTAAATCCAGAGAATCCTCCTCCAGCATAATACCGGTTATGAGATATATCTTCTGCTTGAAGTTATCAAATGCGATAACATCATTGAACAGCATCAAGTCCATGTCCTTGAAGTCGTCATCACCATGGCTTTCAAGCTTGAGCTTGGGCTCACTGTATCTGATATAGTCATATGAGAAATATCCTACCAGTCCACCGGTAAATGTAGGCATTCCCTCTATAGTCGGACTTAGATAACGATCAACGATGTCACGAATCACCTCTCCCGGATGGGTAACCTCATAGGATTGAAGCAAGGTCTTACCATCTGAATCATTTCTCTTAACAGACACATCACCATCCTGACAGGTCACCTCAAGTATAGGATTAAATCCTAGAAAAGAGTATCTCCCCCAGGTCTCGTTCTGCCCGGCACTCTCTAAGATATAACACTGCTTCGATGTCTCTCTAAGTCGGCGCACTGCTTCAATAGTAGTAATACCGTCTGACAACATCTCTATAGCCACCGGCATTCTCTTGTATTTACGTGTCTTCGCCAATTCAATGACGGCTTCTATACTTGGATACATACCTTCTCTCCTATGATAAATATCAATAAGCTTCCTTCATGGATTTCACATATTTGCCAACCTCCACTGGAGCATCCTTGCCATACTTGGCAATCATGCGCACAATGGCTGAGCCTACAATAGCTCCGTCCGATATTCTCGCCATCTCCGCCGCCTGCTCAGGAGTAGATATTCCGAATCCCACTGCGCAAGGCACATCAGTATTAGTTCGCACTCTGTCCACCAGGCTTGCAATATTTCCACTTAACTTGCTTCTCTCCCCTGTTACTCCAAGGCTTGATACCACATAAATGAAACCTCTGGCTTCCTTGGCAATCATATCTATTCTATCCTCAGAAGTCGGTGCAATCATTGATATGAAATCCACCTGATACTTCTGACATATATCATCAAATTCCCGCTTCTCCTCAAAAGGTACATCCGGCAAGATAATTCCATCAATTCCAATATCAGCGCATCTTGATACAAATCGTTCAATGCCGTATGAGAAAACCACATTGGCATATGTCATAAATACAAGTGCCACATCCACATCTTTTCTCAACTCAGCCACCATATTCATTACATCATCAGTTGTAATATTATTTGACAGAGCTCTTATATTGGCTTCCTGAATTACAGGCCCCTCTGCTGTAGGATCGGAAAATGGTATTCCGAGCTCAATAATATCTGCACCATTTGCCGCCATCTCTTTCACTATAGCCCGGGTGGTATCCAAATCCGGATCTCCACATGTCACAAAAGGAATAAAGACCTTGTGACCTCTGTTAAATGCTTCTGATATTCTACTCATGTATGTCTTCTCCTCTATATCGTGCAATGGCAGCGCAATCCTTGTCACCTCTGCCAGATACTGTAACCACTATAATCTGATCAGAATCCATCTGAGGCGCCAACTTCATAGCATAAGCTATGGCATGGCTACTCTCGATTGCCGGAATTATGCCCTCGGTTCGTGATAAATATTCAAAGGCATTTACCGCCTCTTCATCTGTAATCGGCACATACTCAGCTCTTCCTATATCATGTAAGTAGGCGTGCTCCGGGCCAACTCCCGGATAATCAAGTCCTGCTGAAATCGAATATACAGGAGCAATCTGACCATATTCATCCTGGCAGAAATATGATTTCATGCCGTGAAATATTCCCACAGTTCCAGTATTTACCGTAGCCGCAGTCTCATAGGTATCTATTCCTCGGCCTGCCGCCTCGCAACCGATGAGTTTCACGCCTTCATCCTCGATGAAATTGTAAAATGTTCCAATGGCATTAGAGCCACCTCCCACGCAGGCTATTACAGCATCTGGAAGTCTACCTTCCTTCTCCACAATCTGCTCCTTGATTTCCTTGGAAATTACCGCCTGGAAATCTCTGACAATTGTAGGGAACGGATGTGGACCCATCACTGACCCAAGGCAATAATGGGTATCATCAATTCGATTAGTCCATTCTCTCATGGCCTCTGACACTGCGTCTTTGAGAGTTGCAGTTCCACTTGTAACAGGAATAACCTCTGCTCCAAGAAGACGCATTCTATATACATTCAAAGCCTGTCTCTTGGTATCTTCCTCTCCCATGAAAACCACACATTCCATGCCCATAAGCGCTGCTGCCGTTGCTGTTGCCACACCATGTTGTCCGGCACCAGTCTCAGCAATCAGTCTGGTCTTGCCCATTTTCTTGGCAAGCAAAGCCTGGCCTAGTACATTATTAATCTTGTGTGCTCCTGTATGATTTAAGTCCTCACGCTTGAGATATATTTTGGCCCCGCCTAAGTCCTCTGACATTTTCTTGGCATAATATAATCTGCTTGGACGATTAGCATATTCATTGAGAAGTTCTGTCAGCTCAGCATTAAACTGAGGATCATTTTTGTAATAATTGTAAGCCTCCTCAAGTTCCTTCACTGCATTCATCAATGTCTCAGGTATATACTGTCCACCATGAATTCCAAATCTACCATTTATTGCTTCCATCTTGCCATCCTCTCTGACTATCTGCGCAAACTGTTTCATCTTTGTTCTATCCTTGGCTCCATCAGTCTCAATTCCTGAACTTACATCCACTGCAAATGGATTGAGATTTTCAATGACCTCACCGATGTTGGACAGATTCAAACCGCCTGCCAAAAAGTATTCTCTCTTAATTCCCTTTAATAACTCCCAGTCAAAGGTTTTGCCTTCACCTTTACCTGCATCAAATAATATATAATCCGCAATGGAATTCTCAGCCTGGATAATTGCACCTGAATTGTTTGACACTACGTATGCTTTTATTACTGTGATGCCATGTTCCTGAAGCTTTCGAATATATGTATCATCTTCTGCTCCATGGAGCTGAGCTATATCTATTATTCCTGATTCATGTAGGCTAATAACATTTTCTATATCTTCATCAACAAATACGCCCACCACTTTAATGTCTGCATTCAACTGCTGGCGAAGCTGTCTTGCTTTAGAAGGAGTGACATATCTGCGACTCTTATTCCAAAACACGAATCCCACGTAATCTGGCTTGATTTCATTAGCGTAGGCAATATGTACATCTTGATATAATCCACAAAATTTTATTTTCATATTTGCTTGATCCATTTCTATTGCCAGCTACCATTTCCTTGGTTTTTGGCTGTTTTGGTAGCTTGGCCATCCCTTAGCGGGCTCTTATATTGCCTTGCCGGCTACCAATTTCTCTCTTCTAAGCTAGTTTGGTAGCTTTCCCTTCCTCTCTTAGCTGCAATCTGAGTTGCTCTGGCTACCATCTTTCCTCTTTTGTGCTAGTTTGGTAGCTTTTCCTTCCTCTCTTAGCTGCAGTTTGAGTTGCTCTGGCTACCATCTTCCCTCTTTAAAGCAAGTTTGGTAGCTTTTCCTTCCTCTCTTAGCTACAATTTGAGTTGCTCTGGCTACCATTTTCCCTCTTTAAAGCTAGTTTGGTAGCTTTTCCTTCCTCTAATACCTGCAATTTCAGCTGCTCTGGCTACCATCTTCCCTCTTTTGTGCTAGTTTGGTAGCTTTTCCTTCCTCTCTTAGCTGCAATTTCAGCTACTCTGGCTACCATCTTCCCACTTTAAAGCTAGTTTGGTAGCTTTATGTCCCTATTGAGTAGCTTTTAGTTCTTGTAGCTTGGCCGCCTTGTCCTCTGCTCGCATGAGTGTCTCCCCTACAAGCACCGCATCCACACCTGCATTGCGAAGCTTACTCACATCCTCTGCAGTAGAGATGCCACTTTCTGATACATAAATCACATCTTGCGGAATCAAATCCCGAAGTCTTGCGCTATTGGAAGTATCTACAGAGAAATCCTTGAGGTTTCTGTTATTTACTCCAACGACTCTAGCGCCCACAGCCAAGGCTCTCCTGATTTCCGTCTCATCATGAGCTTCAAACAAAGCGCTTAAGCCCAGGCTTTCACATATTTGAAAATAATCTCGCAATTGTTCATCTGTCAAAATAGAAGCTATGAGAAGCACTCCCTTGGCGCCTAGCATTTTCGCTTCATAAATCATATATTCATCCACCACAAAATCCTTGCGAAGACAAGGAATGCTAACCTGTGATGCTATCTCTTGTAAATATTCATCAGACCCCATAAACCATTTAGGTTCTGTCAGCACTGATATGCAGTCAGCTCCAGCTACTTCATATTCTCTTGCTATATCTATGTATTGAAATTGTTCGGCAATGATTCCTTTGGAAGGAGATGCTTTCTTGCACTCGCATATAAACGAAATATCTCCTCCCTTCAAAGCCTTTTCAAATTCAAAATCTAACTTTGGGGAAGAAGAAGCCCCTTCTTTAACCTCCTCCAAAGAAACCATCTGTTTATTCTGTTGTACTCTGTATCTGGCATAATCCGCCAGCTGATCTAATATAGTCATCTACATCTCCATTAACACTAGACATCGATTCTAACCGTTGCTCACCTGTATGAACTTCTCCAGTGTCTCTAAAGCTTTGCCGGAATCAATTATTTCAGCTGCAAGCTTAACTCCATCTGCGAAACTATCTGCTTTGCCGCCAATGTATAATGCTGCTCCTGCATTGAGAAGAACTGCATCTCTCTTTGGTCCGGTTGCACCATTTAAAATAGCTCTGGTTATATGAGCATTCTCCTCTGGAGTACCACCTTTCAAATCCTCATTAGAGCACTTCGCCAATCCGAAATCCTCCGGTTCAATATAATATGTCTTGTACCAGCCATCTTTGATCTCACATATTTTGGTTGGAGCACTCATGGAAATTTCATCTAATTTATTGGTTCCATATACAACCATTCCTCGCTTGACGCCGAGACTTATAAGCACCTGCGCAAGCGGCTCAACCAAATACTCATCATAGACTCCAAGAAGCTGCATCTGTGGTGTTGCAGGATTAGTAAGAGGCCCTAATATGTTAAATACAGTTCTAAAGCCCAACTCTCTTCTAATAGCTCCTACATATTTCATAGATGTATGATATTTCTGTGCAAAGAAGAAACACATACCCACCTTCTCCAAAAGCTCGATGCACTTGTCAGGATCCTGGTTAATATTTACCCCAAGAGCTTCTAAACAATCAGCTGTTCCACATAGAGATGAAGCCGCTCTGTTACCATGCTTTGCAACCTTCATCCCACCTGCTGCAGCAACAAGAGCTGATGTTGTAGAAATGTTGAAACTGTGAGCGTTGTCACCACCGGTTCCAACAATTTCAAAAATATCCATATCCGTCTCCACCTGGGTTGCGTGTTCTCTCATGGCTGCGGCACACCCAGCAATTTCATCTGTTGTCTCGGCTTTGGCACTCTTGGTAGACAGTGCTGACAGAAAAGCCGCATTCTGGGTAGGAGTACTCTCACCACTCATAATCTCATTCATAACAGCATAAGCCTCGTCATAAGTCAGATCACCTTTGTTTACAATCTTTTCAATAGCCTCTTTAATCATGTCCAATCCTCCTTTTGTCCATGTACTACAATATGCCTGTATCTCTGCGAAGCTTTCTGTATTTGTGAGAAATGTAAAATCACATAATACAAAAAACGCCCCTGACAGAGATCTCATGTCTCCATCAAGGACGAATTTACCATCCGCGGTGCCACCTTGAATTCATAGCTTCGACACTATGCACTTAGCTAGATACCTATATATCTACGGCAATTAACGCATGCCTCGCGTCACAGAATACTCTGTATATAAAATATACATTTGACTGTGCCCTCAGGAGTCCATTCCCTAAGTACTATCTCACTGCATCCCACCATCGCAGCTCTCTATTGAGCCATCATACAGAGGTACTTCTCTCCGTCATCAGTTTAAAGCTTTATCAAATTAAAGATATGATAACACTGGCCAGATGCCATGTCAACATCTTTTTAATAAAAATGACGGGCGTATCGCCCGTCACTTGTTTTTTATTGTAAATTAATCATTACTCAGCTGTCATTTTTTACGTAAATCAATCATTACTCAGCTGTCACTTCTTCAACATCTTCTACAACATCTTCGTCAGCCATCAATGCCTTAGCCTTGGCAATTTCATTTTCATCCAACTTAAATGAATTAACATTTGAATCCATCTCTCCGGCCAAGTCAATCAAATTGCCAGTAGCAACATTACACTCATTGACAATCTGTTCCAATTCGGTCATTGTAGCTGCAGTCTCCTCTGTTGAAGCTGCATTCTCTTCAGCAATTGCTGACAAACCTTCAAGACCACCCATAACCTGATCTTTGGTTGCATTGAGGGAATCAACCTGAGAAGATACATTATCAATCTCAGAAGCTACATTACTGATTTCCTCTTTCAAAACTTCAAATGTATCTCTTGTTGTAGACAACTTCTCATTTTGATTATTAATCTCAGATCTTACACCTTCCATTGTCTGAACTGATACATTGGCCTTGGAAATAAGTTCCTCTACAATAGCACTAATCTTCTGTGCTGAATCAGCTGACTGCTCAGCAAGATTTCTAACTTCATCAGCAACAACTGCGAATCCCTTACCCTGCTCACCTGCACGAGCTGCCTCAATAGAAGCATTCAATGAAAGCAGGTTAGTCTGTGAAGCAATATCACTGATAATATCTACTACATTTCTGATTTCTTCAGCTGACTTATTAGTCTCAGCTGTCTGATCATATACATCATCAATAGATTTCTCTGTACGAGCACTTATCTCAGATAACTCTTCCAGAATATCATTCATCTTTCTATTCTGGTCACGCATTGAATTTGTACTATTCATCAACTGCTTAACAGAACCTGCAGCATCATCAAGAGCCTCACCCATATCATTCATTTCCTGTGCAATACGAGTTGTCTCCTGAGCCTGACTTGTTGCACCATTTGCAATTTCATCAACTGCCTGGTTTACACTTGTAATCTGATCATTAATCTTGTCAAAACTATTCTTGAACTGTCCTGAAAAATCATTTAACGAATCTGTAGATTCATGAATATTGGTAACTGTTTTACCAAGTTTCTGCACAAGTGCCTGTATAGCTCTTGCAATATTTCCAACTTCATCTGATCTAGAAGTAATCTTCTCAGGTAAATTGTATTGCAGATTTCCATCTGCCAAGTGATCTAGGTTGCCAACTGTACTTCCAATAGCCTTTACAATCATCTTAACCAATACATAAACCAAAATAGTTGACAAAATCATAATAGCAACCATACTTAGAATGATTCCCATTAGGTATTTATTATAATATGCCTTGATTGTAGAATATGGCACATTTGCCATCATACAATATAATCCACCACCAACTGATCTATAGTATGTATAGAATGGTTCTCCTGACCCCATATCCTTGGCATCAAAATATGTACCCACCGCTACAGCCTTGTTAACAGCTTCCATATTCACAGGAACATCTCTTGTAAATGTACTAATAAGAATGGTCTCGCCCTTAACATCAACCAATGCATAATTAACTCCACCAGTCTGTTCTTTCATTTCTTCCATGATGGTTCCAATTTCAGCGCCTTTCTCACCATAAGCTTCAATTCCCATCATCATCAGCTCATCCATCGCATAAGCATTTGATGCCAGCATGTTTCCTACAAGTTTCTCTGCTACTGTGTTTGTTATGAATGAAATAGCAAACTGCGCAATCACAAATAATACCAATAACGGCACTAGTGACATGGATGCAAATTTCCATAACAAATTAAGTCCTTTTTTCTTCTTCATAATAATCGCTCTTCCTTTCTGCTAGAAAAATCTCACACTTCTATTTTGTCACTAAATTTCTGCATTTGCAATGATTTTTACAACAAAAACTTTCATAATTTCTGATTATTCAATCTATAACAATTATCCATCTATCATGCCCATTTAACACGTGAAAAAGCTGATTTCAGACTCATTAATAGTCCAAAATCAGCTATATCAACTATATCAAATAATTACGATTTTTAATTACTGTTCATTCTTTCTGGCATTGATATTTTTATGAACCTGTACCATTCTCTCTTTATCCAGAATATAGAATCTCATGGCGATTACATTACACAGCCAACCAAGTATTGGGAATCCAAAGCATATAACCATTGTCATAACAAATATACTTGTTGTAACCGGATCACCCTGCTGTGGCATAACCTGCTTATATCCAATAAGTCCGAGCATAATTCCAACCAATGCAGTTGACAGGGACTTAATCAACTTTGAAATAAATGAATAAATACCATTTACAATAGCTGGTAAATATTTTCCAGATCTTTCTAATTCATAATCAATTACATCACCTCTCATGGCAGATGTAGCAACTGACAAGATATTTTTGCTGGCTGTTATAGCAATCTGAAGTACGATGTAGATAGTTGTTGGAATAAATGCAACAGATATCTGGCTCATTCCATCCTTGCCAAGTATACAGCAGAACAGAATCAAAACAGCTGAAAATGCTATACATATCCAAGACCACATTTTCGTTGCTTTCTTAACACCGATTTTGGCAATGAGCACACCTCCTGCAAATGCAGCAATCAGCCCAACTGTCTGGGTAAATGTACCAATCAAAGTTGTAGCCTGATATGAACCAATCAAAATTCCTGCCAACATAACATTTATAACTGATTGTGATGCACAGGACTGTGCGAATTTATCAGAAGCCAATGTGAGCATGTACATCTGAACAGGTCTGTTGTTCTTCAATACACTCCACATATCTTTGAACTTGACTTTGTCTTCACCTTTGCCCTGACCGTCAGAAGATAAAACTGTGAAAGTTTCCTTCACATCAGCTCTTCTGATTCCGTAGAATGTGAGGAGCAAAAACACGAGTGATGTTCCTACATAAATGTAAATAGCTTCCTTGAAGAATCCAACATCATACTGGTTATTATGCTTTGGCAAAACTGAAAATGTCAGGAACAAATTCATAATAGTTGGAGTTCCAAAAGACCATGCTGTATCAAAGAAAGCCATCATTGGTCTCTGAGTTGGATCATTTGTCAATACTGATGCAATTGTTCCTGATGTAACATTACACAAAGTATATCCGAGAGTATATATTACATATATTATGATAAATAATACCATTCCAACCATTCCACTAAAACGGTCAGAAGTCCATGAGAACAAAAGAAGACATGCAATAGCTTCCATTCCCCAGCCTATAGACATTAAGATACGAATCTTACCGTGCTTAGTCGCCGGCATCAACTCAAAGATTGCAGCAGCAATGGCATCTGTGACACCATCAAAAATTCCTACTACAGATAGAATCATACTAACTGTTACTACAGGTATGGCATAACCTGCATTTCCGATGTAACTTGCATACATTGATAACATGTAGAAGCACATCATAATACCATTTTGCGCCATAGAACATACCATTTCAGGTATGGTAACGGTACGGTATTGCACACCATCACGTTCACTGGCATTGGTCATTTTCTTTAAATTTTCTGTAAAACCCATTTTCCCTCTCCTATACATAGATTAAATTTTAGTAAGGTCCCAATCCCTACTAATTTGTTTAAGCTAATGCTATATCTATATATAAGAATTATGTAGGTTCAAACTAATTATAATTATTCTATTCTATACACATTTACAAAAAAATTATAATCTTCACTAAATCAGCCCATTATTTTCCGGCATCAATTCGCTCAAGACAGGTTACCACCTCACAATGAGATGTAAAAGGAAACATGTCAAATGGTACTATTCTATTCACCTTGTATTTTCTTGTCAGAAGTTTTAAATCTCTGGCCAGAGTCTCCGGATTGCAGGAAATATAAACCACTCTATCAGGACTTGTTTTCTTCACTGAATCTATGAATTCCTTGGTGCTTCCACTTCTAGGAGGGTCCATAATAACCACATCAAAATGTTCTCCCCTGGCAGCTGCCTCAAGCATATAATCACCAGCATCCTTGCAGATAAAATCAATATTTTTCACCCCATTGGCTTTGGCATTTTTGCGAGCATCTTTTACCGCATCACGGTTCAATTCCACTCCAATAACCTCTTTAGCCTCTTTGGATGCAATCATACCGATTGTACCTGTTCCACAATATGCATCAAGGACTCTCTCCGTACCAGTTAGGGCTGCCAGTTCAATTGCCTGTCTGTACAAATGCTTGGTCTGAACAGGGTTTACCTGATAGAAAGATTTGGAAGAAATGCGAAAACGCATGCCCATAAGTTCATCTACAATGAAACCTGGTCCATACAGAACCTTCTCATTCTCTCCCAAAACCATGCTGGTATTTCTATCATTTACATTTTGAACAACTGTTGTAATTTCAGGATGCTTCTTCAGAAGAGCCTTCACGAAATTATTTCTAGATGGCAGTACCGGAGATCCCAGTACCAGCACAACCATAACTTCTCCTGTGTTAAACCCTCTGCGGACTAACACATGACGAAGAAGGCCATAGCCCGTATCTTCATTGTATGGTTTTATCTTAAATGATGGCATCAATTCCTTAATATCTCGGATAATGCTTGTAGCAACCTTGTCCTCAATATGGCACTCTGCAATATCCACTATACGATGAGTCTTCTCCTCATAAGTTCCACAGACTATCTTGCCACCTTTGGCACTTCCAAATACTGCATGAACTTTATTTCTATAATTATATGGATATCCCATTCCCACTATATCTTCAACTTTACCATATGACTTCAACAGTTTATTTACAAATTTTTGTTTCTCTGCCAACTGCTGTTCATTGGTCAAATCAATATATTTACAGCCACCGCATTTTTTCTTGTATTTACAGGTCTTTTCTGCCATTAAAATATTAACTCCAAATCTTATATCTTATTTCACTGTTTTGGTTTCGGGAATATGTATATTTTCCCAATCAATCAATTCATCTTTGTAGAAATATTTATCATCCTTATCCCCAATCTCACGAAGCACCCTACAGGGATTTCCCACCGCAATCACATTGGCAGGAATGTCCTTGGTAACAACTGCACCTGCTCCAATAACGGAATTATCTCCAATGGTTACTCCAGGCACAATTGCCACATTGGCTCCAACCCATACATTATTACCAATATGCACATCTCGATTATACTGAAATCCCTTGGATCTAAGCTTAGGATTAATCGGATGATTTGGCGTAGCTATGGTTACATTTGGCCCAAACAAAACCTCATTGCCGATGTATATATGTCCGTCATCCACGCAGGTTAAATTGTAATTTGCATATACACTATTGCCCATATGCACATGATGACCACCCCAATTAGCATGAAAAGGAAGTTCAATATAACATCCGTCTCCGCACTCTGCAAAGACCTCCTTCATATATGCTTCCTTCTCCCTGGTTTGCGATGGTTTCAATTGATTAAATTCCCACAGCTTGTCCTGCCATGGGAATTGTTCATCCATTATCTCTTTGTCACCCGGATCATATACCAATCCAGCCTGCATCCTCTCATACATTGTCATATTATCGCTCATAATACCTTCTCCCAGCACTGTTGTTTCGCCACTTTGTTAGTATATTAATAGAAAATGCTGTCACCCAGTTCCAGAGTCTCAGCAAATTCAGCCAAACTGTTCAGCTCTTCCCTGGTCTGTCTGACGCATCCCTCCAAGGTTCGCTCCATATCCACATGGGTGAAATCCTGATATTCGATTTTATAATCGAACAGATCCATACCCTCTATGGCTATATACATATTATTATCACTGAATTTAAAACGAATATCTCCGTTGTATTTCTTATACAGTTCCTTGATGAGAGACATATACTGTGGTGTTAATATGTAAAATGTTTCCGCTTCATTAGCCGAATACACTGAGAAAATCTCATTGAATTCCACATCTTCAAGCTCTGTCTCCACCAGATTCCTGTCATATTTCTTCGGATTAAACACAGGCTTATCCCCGCCAAACAAGCCATGCTTCACCTTCCCATTTTCTGCCTCATTTGGAATGATATATAAGTTGTCCTTGAACTTCTTGAAGAAAGTGTATTTGAACAAGGCTCCCTTGAAAATGGTGGACTCATAATCATCTCCATCGGAATCGGTCTTGATCTCGTATGTTCTCACTTCAACATAGTCTAAATCAATATCATTATTGTTACCCAGGCGCATTTTCAATCCATCCTGGCTGTAATATCTGTTTCTATCCATTCTAAAGAGATTGCACTCACGAATCCCGTCAGCATCAACATTTTCCCCCTTAGGGAAATATTGAGAACCCGGGAAAATATTTTGCAAAACCTCCTCAAAATTATTCTTCTTGAATTCATCCTGTATGCGTTGCTTATCATTGGCGCGCTTAACAAATAGGACAATGGCTATTGTAACGCCAACCATAAATAGAAGGGAAAAAACTTCATGAAACGCAAGAATCACTATAATTCCAAGAATAATCAATAAAATAACTACCAACGGATGTTTAAACTTCTTGTCCTCCGGTGTAGGTTGTTCCATATTTTCTGCCATAACACATCACCTTAAATATTCATGGACAAATCCACATCAGATTTTCTAGTCTCATCAGCTTCAAAAAAAGTTTTCTGAGCCTTACCAGTCATTGAAGCTACAATAGAAGTTGGAAATGTAACTATGTACTGGTTATATGCTGATACATTAGAATTAAATAATCTTCTGGCAGCCTGGAGATGCTCCTCTGTATCATTTACACTCTTCTGCAGAGTGTCGAAATTCTCATTGGATTTCATCTCTGGATAATTCTCCATCAATGCATTGAATTCCTTGGATACCTTATCAAGCTTATCAGCAGCTTCAGCCTGTTCTGTCTGACTCATTCCCTGGCGAAGCTTAATTGATTCAAATGCAAGTTTCTGCTCCTCAGAGCATACATTTCTCACAACTTCCATCTGCTTGGTAAGCACTGCATATCTCTTCTCAAGTGCCACATCAATTCCCGAAGTCGCCTCATTGATTTTCACTTCCAACACTCTAATATGATTGGTAGTTGAGATAAACCATACCAACAATAAAGCTACAATTACTACTGCCACAATAATTCCTGTCATTTTCCTAATTCCCCACTTTCTATTTTGATATAATTATTACATATTTTACACTATCAGATTTATGACTATTTATCAAAGTTTTATTATATTATTTATCATCTGATACGAGGCTCATAATGCAAAAACTCCCAGGATATCACCCCGGGAGCCTCATTATTTGTGATTATAAATATTTCACCAAATCTCAACTGTAAAATACTATCTATTACTTCTACGCCAGATCTTCATGGCTTCTGCTTCCTTGATAAGGTCATCTCTAAAGTCTGGATGAGCAATTGAGATAAGAGCCTCTGCTCTCTCCCATGTGGACATGCCCTTCAGACACACCTTACCATATTCTGTAACTACATAATGAGTATTTGGTCTGGTATCTGTTACTGTAGAGCCCTCTGCCAATGTAGGTCTGATACGAGACTTCACTGTGCCATCCTTGGTTGTAAATGTAGATGACATACATACGAAGCTCTTACCGCCATTAGACTGATATGCTCCTAATACAAAATCCAACTGTCCGCCGGCACCGCTTATCTGCTTCACGCCTGCTGACTCAGCATTAATCTGTCCGTACAAATCAATATCTACAGCATTATTAATAGAAATGAAATTATCAATGGCAGAAATCTGGGCAATGCCATTGGTATAATCAACCGGTGCACTCATCAGAGCAGGATTGTCATCCAGATAATCGTACATCTTCTTGGTTCCTGCACCAAAGGCATATACCTGTCTGCCCTTATCAATGTTCTTCTTCAAGCCTGTAATCTTGCCAGCCTTGGCAATATCAACAAAGGCATCTACATACATCTCGGTGTGCACACCCAAATCCTTCAAATCAGATTCTGCAATCAATGCTCCGACTGCATTTGGCATACCACCGATTCCAAGCTGTAGGCAGGCTCCATTTGGAATCTCGTCAACAATAAGCTGCGCAACCTTCTTATCAACTTCAGTAGCAGGGCCACCTGCCGGCAATTCTCCAAGGGCTGGATTCTTGCCCTGCACAATGTAATCAACCTGAGAGATATGTATTCCTTCCTCAAATCCACCCAGGCAGCGAGGCATATTCTCATTTACTTCCACAATAATCTTGCCAGCTCTCTCACATACTGCTGCCATGTGAGATGCGCTAGGTCCGAAGTTGAAATATCCATGCTTGTCCATTGGTGCCACCTGCATCATGGCCACATCCACAGGTGCCAGATTCTCACGATAATATCTAGGCAACTCAGAATATTTCAAAGGATTATAATAAGCCACTCCCATGGAGATGAGCTTTCTCTCGACTCCGCTCATATGCCATGAATTCCAGCAGAAATGTTCTCCTGCATCTTCTCTGGCAAATACTGCAGGAATCTTGAAGAGGATTCCACCACGAATCTTCACATCCTTCAGCTCGTCAGTTCTCCTGGCCAGAGCCTCATCCAATGCATCAACAGTGCCCACGCACCAACCATAGTCTACCCAATCACCTGATTTAACAACTTTCACTGCCTCATCAGCTGAAACTAATTTCTGATTGTACTCATTTGTAAAATCCATAAAAAGCCTCCCTGAAAAACATTGTTAATTTTTTATCATTGTCTAAATTATAACACTCTCTTCCGGAAGTTTCCAGTCTTTTAGTTTCTGACTGGCCACTGCAATTAAATCCTCGTAACCTTCTCCCATTTTCATGTAGCAGTTAATGAGATTCTCCAGTGCCTTGTCCCCAGATGAATGTACATCAATCAGGCACTCAGTCTCATTTGCCGCATTATACAACCACAAGGATGCCTCGGCATAGTCTTCCTTGGACATGTAAAATAATCCTGCTTCATAACAGGTCTCCGAGCAAGGCTCATTTACAATAGCCTTGGCAAATGTTTTCAAGAAATCATATTCCCTGCCATTTAATCTGTAATTCTTCAATAGCACACTATCCACTGATTTCTTCACATCCACATCCATGGTCGTGTCAGACAGATGCATAAGATAATCCTCCGCATTGGACAGATCCGTCTTGTCACCTGTGAGATACAACTCCCGTATATACATCTTGAACAACTTCGGCGACAACTCTTTCGAATTTCTAACCAGTCTCTCGAAGACTCCGAAATCTCTCTTGCTATGCATACCAGTTGGCTTATGCAATATCTCTATATCGCTGTCAAATACCACCGGCTCAATTCTCACTGTCTCATGAATAGGATCCACCCAGACAAATTCTCGAAGTCTCTTGAACAATTTCGGTCTGTATTCATTTGCAATATTTAACACAGTATTATACTCTGTCACTGTGCGATATTTCATCTGTACTATTTCAATTTCCGGCAGAAGTACTTCCTTCAACTTGCGGAAATGTTCCCTGTTCTCCTCATCCAACATCTCATCAGCATCAGGAGCATATATATATTCCTGAGTAGCCAGTGAGAAGGAATAATTTCTCGCATCAGAGAAGCTTCCTGTCCATTTGAAATCATATACTTTGTCAGTATACTTAGCAGCTATTTCCTTGGTGGCATCAGTGGACCCAGTATCCACAATAATAATCTCATCCATAAGATCTGCCACAGAATCCAAGCATCTTGCCAGAACCTCCTCTTCGTTTTTCACTATCATGCACAATGAAATTGTAATCATAACAACCCCTCCTTGTCGGTCTATCTCTTGTATTCCGTCTCTATAAATCTGCGAAGCGCTTCAACAGATCTGCGCACCTTTTCTGTATCTATACAATATGCCATTCTGAAATATCCTTTCACCCCAAAAGAATCTGATGGCACCAAAATCAAATCATATTCCTTGGCCTTCTGGCAAAATGCAACTGCATCCTCCTCTAGAGCCTGTGGGAAAATGTAAAAAGTTCCCCCTGGTCTCACCACATTGAATCCAAGCTTTACAAGCTCATCATACAAAATATTCATATTGGTTTCATATACTGACAAATCACTGGTATCATCCAAAGCTCGTGATACCGCCAACTGAACTGATGAAGATGGGCAATTATGGCCGATACCTCGACTGATCTGTGCCATAATGGCAACCAATATGTCTGCATCAGTCGCTCTCGGATTAACTGCCACATATCCAATTCTCTCTCCCGGCAGACTTAAGCTCTTGGAAAAAGAATAGCAGCTCAATGTATTATCGTAGAACTTACTTGGATATGTATATGTCTCACCATCGAACAGAATCTCACGATAAGGCTCATCGCTAATAAGGAAGATATCATGTCCAAAGCGATCTTGTGCCTCCTGTAAAATGCGCGCCATCTCCTGAATAGTTTCCTTCGAATATACAACGCCTGAAGGATTGTTTGGAGTATTTATCAAAACTGCCATTACATCCTCTGTAAGCATGTCTTTAAAGGCTTCAAAGTTAATCTGAAAATCCTCTGTGTTTGCAGGAACTACCACCAGCTCATCACCGCATCCTGTTACATATGGTATGTACTCAGGGAAAAATGGTGCAAATGTTATTACCTTGTCTCCAGGTTTTGTCACTGCCCTCAAAGCATGAGCCAATGCCCCTGCAGCACCGGACGTCATGAAAATATGCTCCATAGCATAATCCATCTGAAATCTCTCATTTAAACTGTCAGCCACCGCCTGTCTTGCAGATGGCAAAGTAGTTGATGGACTATAACCATGAATCTCCATAGGATTCATATTCTGGTGAATATCCAGCACAGCCTCTGTATAACTGTCCGGACAGGGTACAGATGGATTTCCCAAACTGTAATCAAATACATTGTCATATCCTATTTCTGTCCCTCTTTTGGTTGCATACTCGCTCAATTCTCTGATTACAGATTTTGCGCCAAGCATCTGTTTAAATTGTTCATTAATCATGTCTTATTCCTTCTACCCTTTTATAACTTATAACTTCTTAAATACTTATATTTATCCATAATAATAATACACGCTGGTACCCATTACAATACCAGCGTGCTTAATTAATATTTTATTTAATTCCCTTGAATTCATAACCTGCATCAGCTATAGCCTTGGCAAAAGTTTCCTCTGACACATTGCCATTCAACTCAACTTCCACCTGGTTGGCATCATGGTCTGCTGTAGCTTTCACAACACCATCCAGCTTCTCCAAAGCTTCCTTTACATGAGCCTCGCAGTGGGCACACATCATTCCTTCTACATTTAATACAGTATTCATCTTGTTACCTCCATTTTCTTTTAACAAATCAACAACCACATATTTATCTACTATTTCCTTCAGATAATTTGAGATTGCATCTTCTTCACTCTTTGACTTACTAATTCTAGTCTCTTTGCGAATGTCATACAGATTCAATCGCAGCGCATTCATTACCACGCAGAAGCTTGACAGACTCATGGCCGCGGCTCCGTACATAGGATTCATTTCCCAGCCTGTTAAATGTATCCAGGCTCCTGCAGCAATGGGTATACATATTATATTATAGAAAAATGCCCAGAAGAGATTTTCATAAATATTTCTCAAAGTATACTTACTTAATCTAATGGCTGATACCACATCTGTCATTCGATTCTCAACCAATACAACCTCAGCGGCATCCATTGCAATATCAGCGCCGGCTCCAATGGCCACACCGTTATCTGCAGCTGTCAGGGCCGGAGCATCATTTATTCCATCTCCAACCATCATAACCTTGGCTCGCTCTGAAATAGCCTGCACAACCTCTGATTTAGTATTTGGCAGCACACCTGCAATAACATTTTCTATGCCTGCCTTGGCAGCAATAACTCTAGCAGTCTCAATTCGATCACCTGTAAGCATAACCGTCTTGATACCCATTGCATGAAGCCACTTTACAGCCTGAGCGCTGTCCTCTTTTATCTCATCAGCCACTGTAATCATTCCATACATTTGGTCATCAACTGCAAAAAACAGTGGTGTGGCTCCCTGGGCAGCCATATTTGCCACATTATGTTTCAGGGCAAATGCGTCATAAGCTTCCCCAACCTTTTCTCTTATATATTCAGCTTTGCCTCCATATAATTGAGAACCATTCAATTCAGCAGTAACGCCCTGACCGGTTATATTTTTGAAATCAGATACATCTAGAATCTGAACCGCCTGATTATCCGCATAATCTATAACAGCCCTAGCCAGAGGATGAGAGCTTTTGGCCTCCACAGCAGCTGCATATTTAAGCAGGTCTTCCTGTGAAATATTATCATTTGGAATCACATCCATAACCTTCGGCTTTCCTGTGGTAACCGTGCCGGTCTTGTCAAATACTACAACTTCCGTTTTGCCAACATTTTCCAGAGCAGTTGCGTTTTTAAATAATATTCCATTGCGGGCTCCTATGCCATTTCCCACCATAATGGCTACAGGTGTGGCAAGGCCCAAAGCACAAGGGCAACTTATAACCAATACCGATATAGCTCTCGCCAGAGCAAATCCTACTGTCTCTCCCGCAAGAAGCCAGACTGCCAAAGTTATAAGTGCAATTATAAGCACAATTGGAACAAACACTCCGGATACCTTGTCTGCCACCTTGGCAATTGGAGCCTTGGTAGCTGCGGAATCTGATACCATCTTGATTATCTGAGAGATAGTTGTATCATTTCCCACGCGGGTAGCCCGACAGGTCATATATCCATCCACATTTATGGTAGCTGCTGTAACCTCATGGCCTTCTGCCTTATCTACCGGAATACTTTCCCCGGTTAGAGCAGACTCATCTACAGCTCCTCCTCCTGACACAATGACGCCATCCACAGGAATTGATTCTCCCGGTTTTACAACATAGATATCTCCAACCAAAACCTCCTCCACAGAAACCATCATCTCCTGATCCTGACGCACAACTCTAGCCTCCTGAGGTGTGAGATCCATAAGGCCTTTCAAAGCATCTGTGGTTCGACCTTTGGAATAAGATTCTAAAAGTTTACCTACAGTAATCAAAGTCAGTATCATTGCTGCGGATTCAAAATAAAGTCCGTGAAGCAGTTCGTGGATTCTAGGCATTGCTCCACCAGCTTCCATTCCATCCATGGTCATAGCTGCTTCTGCCGGTGGCACAGCTGTCATTTGAAAAAGCACCACTAAGCTATAGGCAAATGACACCCCCGCTCCTAAAGCCACCAGGGTATCCATATTAGGAGCCATATGTCTCAAGCCCTTGAAACCATTTATGAAAAACTTCTGATTGATAACCATGATGATTCCGGTTATAGTCATCTCCAGCAAACCTATGGCCATAGGATTGTCCCCTAACACCGCAGGCAGAGGCCACTTCCACATTATATGTCCCATTGTTATATACATGAGAGGCAGGAGGAAAACCAGAGAAGTAATCAATCTCCTTCTGATGGCATTAAATTCTGCTTTCTGAGTTTTATTTAGATCCTGAGAACTTCGCTTTCTAACTGTAGATTTATCAGCTTCATTATCTCCATTAGTTAAGCCCCTTGAATTGCCTTGGGTATTAGAATTGTCCTCCACTAGTTCTGCTCCATATCCAGCAGCCTCCACTGCTGCCACTACTGCCTGGCAATCCACATGTCCTTCCACATTCATGGAATTTGTCAGGAGATTTACTGCAACCTCATCAACTCCCTCAATATTTCTCACAGCCTTGTCCACCCTGGCGCTACAGGCTGCACAACTCATTCCAGTCACATTATATTTCTGCATATCTGTACCTCTTTTAACAACCGCTACTTCATAAGTTTCTGAATGGTGTCAACCAACTCTTCCACCTTGTCATCACTGCCGGACAAGATATCATCCTTGACACATGTCTTAATGTGATTCTCCAGAAGCACTTTGTTAAATGAATTCAATGCACTTCTAATTGCGCTGACCTGCACCAATATATCCACGCAATAAGCATCATTTTGAACCATGTTGGTCACACCGCGAACCTGACCTTCTATACGATTTAATCTATTGATTAAATCCTTGTACTCCTTCTCACTTCTCTCCTTGGTTCTATGACAGCAACACCCTGGGCTTTCTGTAATATCTTCACAACTGTTTCCATCCATAGCAGCTATATCTATCTTGTTATTCTCTGACATATTTGTCACCTCCAAACATACCCCTATGGGGTATCCATCCTATGTGCATAATAATATACCCCCGTGGGGTATCTGTCAAGTTTGTTTTAACTAACTAATGTATTTCATATCATTTACAAAGAAATGTTCTCTTGATATAATGGCATGGAAAATGAAATCTATTTCAGAAAGGAAAAATTATGGAACCATTAGAATTTCGTTATGATACACAGCTTCTATTAGATCAATATGTAGCAGACGGAGATGATCCTGATGATGTAGCAGATGATCTGACAGATGAGATTAGAGAATATGTACTTACCAATATCAAAGGTGACTCAATGGTAATCGCCGGCGACAGCGGTGAGGATGTAAATGGTGAGAAGGCTATTATCAAGCTTCACTACCATACAAATGAGCCATGGGATGTGCTATCTTACTGCAGAACTCATGGAGAGATATACGACATCGTAGTTGAGGACATGGACCGTCAGCAGAGAGGTCTTATGGGCTAAAAAAATAACCTGAGAGTATAATGCTCTCAGGTTTTATTTTTAAATCTTAGATTGCTTCTGCTCCAGCTTCTTATATGTTCCGAAAAATGCCGGTACCAAAAAGGCATCTGCAAATATCCATGCCAATGGGCTGGCAAAACATGCTCCCAGGAATCCAAACCATGGAACTAAAGTAAAGGCTGCTGCCGTTCTGGCAATCATTTCCATAACACCTGCAAGTATTGCAAAGGTAGAAAATCCCATTCCCTGTATGATAAATCTAAATACATTTACAGCAACAAGAGGTATATAAAACAGCGCCTGTATAATCATAAATGTCTTGGCATCTGCAATAATAGCAGTCTCTGATGCATCCAGGAATAGAAGTAACAAGTAATCAGCTCCAAAATATATAATAGCAAGAGCCACAAGAGAATATGCTGAACCTAGAAGCTGAGCTGACTTCAATCCTGATTTCAATCTCTCAAGCTTGCGAGCACCCACATTTTGTCCGCCGTAGGTTGCCATTGTAGAACCAAGGGCATCAAAAGGTGTCACCATAAACATTGCAATTCTATTTGCCGCAGTCATGGAAGCAACAGCTGCAGAACCCAAACCATTTACCGCAGTCTGTAGAATCACAGAACCGATAGCAGTTATGGAATACTGCAATCCCATTGGAACGCCCATTCCTAAAAGTCTTGAAACCATACCATTGTCCCACAGCCATTCATCCCGCTGAATCTTCAGCAATGGAAATTTGAAAATAATATATATCAGACAGGCAACCCCTGATATAGCCTGGGAAATAATAGTAGCATATCCTGCTCCCTCTACACCCATGCCAATATATACAATAAAGACTACATCAAGAGCTATATTTATAGCTGAAGCCATAAGCAGGAAATAGACAGGTGTCTTGCTGTCTCCCAGAGAACGCATAATTCCTGAAGTCATATTGTATAGGAATATAACTGGAATTCCTGCAAATATTACAACTATATAAGAGTAAGCCTGCTCAATAATATTGTCAGGCGTATTCATCCATATTAGAATCTGTCTGGTGAGAGCCACTACTACAATTGTCATCACCACAGAGATAATAATAGATAGCCACACACTGTTTGCCACGAACTTTCTCATGCTCTTGTAGTCCTCTGCACCAAATCTCTGAGCTACAGGAATAGCAAATCCGCTACATATACCCATGGCAAATCCTATAATCATGAAATTGATAGAACCGGTTGAGCCAACTGCCGCCAGGGCGTCTACTCCCAGAGTCTTACCTACAATTATAGTATCCACCAAACTGTAGAATTGCTGAAAAAGCATACCCACAAGAAGTGGAAGAGCGAAACCAATAATTAATTTTGTAGGACTGCCTGTAGTCAGGCTCTTTGTTGTATCTTTAGCCATTAGTATCTCCTTATTAACTCTTCCCCAATACCATATTTCGTATATTATTTACCCAGTCTAAGAAAAAACATTTCTATACTACAATGAATTATATATTAATCTCTAACTCCACCGGACAGTGATCTGAGCCATAGATATCTGTATGTATCTTGGCATCAACCAGCTTGTCCTGCAATCTATCCGAAGTAATAAAATAATCAATACGCCATCCGGCATTCTTCTCTCTGGCCTTGAATCTATAAGACCACCATGAATAAATCTGTTCCTGGTCAGGATAGAAATATCTGAATGTATCTGTAAATCCTGATGACAGAAGTTTCGTCATCTGACCGCGCTCCTCATCAGAAAATCCTGCGTTACCTCGATTAGTCTTAGGATTTTTCAAATCAATCTCATTGTGGGCTACATTCAAATCTCCACAGAGAATAACCGGCTTAGTCTTGTCCAACTCCATGAGATATTCTCTGAAATCATCTTCCCATTTCATACGATAATCAATTCGCTTCAACTCGTTTTGCGCATTTGGTGTGTAACATGTAATGAAGTAGAAATCCTCATACTCCAAGGTAATTAATCTGCCTTCCTTGTCATGTTCCTCTATGCCCATTCCAAGCTTCACTGAGATTGGCTCTCCCTTGGTAAATATTGCAGTACCACTATAACCCTTCTTCTCAGCATAATTCCAGTATTGATAATAGCCTGGCAGATCAAGTTCAATCTGTCCTTCCTGCAACTTGGTTTCCTGTAGGCAGAAAATATCAGCATCTAACTTATTAAAATCCTCCAGAAAATTCTTGCCTACACAAGCTCTCAAACCATTTACATTCCAAGAAATAAATCTCATTATATGTTCCTTTCTTTTTGTCCAAAAAATATATGTCACTTTTTATAACATTTCAAATATAGAATCGATCATCAATGGAAGTTCCTCAAGGGATCCTATCTCAGCTTCAGCATCTGATACCTGGCCGAAGCCATATGTGGCATGAATAAATGGAAGGCCAGCCTCATGAGTTGCATCACAATCCGACTGAATATCTCCCACATATACGGCAGCATCTAAGCGATTGCGTTTACAAATCTCACGGATGTTATCCGCCTTGCTCAAACCATTATCTCCGAAGCATACATAATCCTCCACTATTTCATCCAGCTTATAATATTTCAGAAATGCTTCTATATATCCCGCCTGACAATTACTTACAATGAAAAGGTCATATCCCATATCAAGCAATCGCCACCAGGTCTTCTCCACATTGGGATAAATGTTGGCACCATTTTCTGCCAGGAAATCATTCTCCACAATGCAGCAGGCCTCCAACAGTTCCGCTCTCTCTTCCCCTTCTACAAAAGGAAACAACTTATCAGCGATATCATCCATAGTCATTCCCATGACATTATACATATCCTCTGTGGTAACAGCATACTCGCCAAAACCGTATTGTCCCAGGACTTTAGACCAGGCTCTGGCCACATTCTCTGCAGAGTCCCACAGAGTTCCGTCCATGTCAAATATTATTCCTTTACTCATATCTATCCCCCGCTCATCTCTATAATTTAAACTTGCAGCTACAAAGTCACATAGCCTATTCATCTCACATTATACACTATAAACATAAGAGTTGAGATAAATATTATTATTCATCCCAACTCTTTAATATTATATCTCACATTCCTTTGCTCAATAAAATATATTTAATTATTGCAAATATTTTCAAACACGTTCTTTAGCGCTGGATATATCTGCTTGAATTCCTGATATCTCTTGTCATATTTTGCTGCCAATTCAGGTGTAGGCTCAACTGTATCTACCACTCGCACAATGGCATCTGCAGCTTCCTCAACAGAAGCATATTCTCCACAGCCAACTGCTGCCAGCATAGCGCCACCCATTGATGGACCTTCCTCTGTTTCCACCACATCAACTGATACATTCAAGATATTAGCAAGCATTGTCTTCCACAAGGGACTCTTGGCTCCGCCTCCACATATTTTGGTTCTAGAAATTTCTATTCCCAGACTCTTGGCAACTTCAAAGGAATCACGCAGCGCAAAAACCACACCTTCCAACACAGCCTGTGTCATATCTGTTCTAGATGAATCCATTGTCATTCCTACGAAGGCTCCTCTTGCATTTGGATCATTATGGGGCGATCTCTCTCCCATGAGATATGGAAGGAAGAACACATGATTCTCTCCAAGCTTGTCTATGGCAGCCTGTTCTCCTGCGAAGTCTGTGGTTCCGATTATCTCTTCCATCCACCATTTATTGCAACTTGCTGCAGACAACATACATCCCATGAGATGGTATGCTCCGTCCGCATGATCAAATGAATGAAGAGCGTTGTTGTCATCAACACCGAAATTCTTGCTGGAAATGAAAATTGTACCTGAAGTTCCCAATGAGATATTACATTTTCCATCACCTACTGTTCCAGTACCCACAGCTGCTGCCGCATTGTCTCCTGCTCCTGCAATGATTTTGACATCACAACTCAATCCAAGTTCTGCTGCAATCTCTGGAAGCAATGTACCTACAACCTCATAACTCTCATAGAGTTTAGGAAGCTGAGCTTCACTGATTCCGCAGATATCCATCATCTCCTTAGACCATTTACGGTTCTTCACATCAAGAAGCAACATGCCTGAAGCATCAGAATAATCTGTACAGAAACTTCCAGATAGTCTATATGCCAAATAATCCTTTGGCAACATAATCTTGGCAATTCTATTGAAGTTATCCGGTTCATTTTCACGCATCCATAGAATCTTTGGAGCTGTAAAACCTGCGAAAGCAATATTGGCTGTATACTGAGATAATTTATCTTTACCTACCACATTATTGAGATAATCCACTTCCTTCACAGTTCTATTATCATTCCATAGAATTGCAGGACGGATAACATTATCCTCAGAATCCAATACAACCAATCCATGCATCTGTCCGCCAAAACTGATTCCTGCCACCTGCGATTTGTCGCAGTCAGCAATCAATTCCTTCAATCCATCCATAGACTGATTAAACCAGTCATAAGGATTCTGCTGAGACCAACCCGGATGAGGAAATTCCAAATCATACTCTCTGGATGTAATCTTGAGTATCTTGCCTGCCCCATCCATCAGAAGCATTTTCACAGATGAAGTACCTAAATCTATTCCTATATAATACATATATGTCTCCTTTGAAAATATTGACGCACCCGATAAATGCACATAGTCACTGCATTCTCAGATGCGTCAAATTAATATTATTTATCAAATATTATAATTTACTTAAATGGGTTCTCTGTTGGATATCTATCCCCTGCAGGACGATTAAATCCAATTTCTTCAACAGGAACACCAATATATTTAAATACTTCATATAAAGCCTTGCCATAATTTCCGAAAGCAACTGCTCCATGATGTGGGAAATTCTTCTCAATTAATACATGACGATAGAATCTACCCATCTCATTTATGGCAAATATACCGATTGAACCAAATGATCTGGTAGCTACTGGAAGCACTTCTCCCTCTGCAATATAAGCACGAAGCTTAGCATCTGACGTAGACTGTAATCTGAAGAATGTAATCTTGCCTGGAGCAATATCTCCCTCAAGAGTACCATTTGTCACCTCAATTGGAAGGCTTCTTGCCATAATCTTCTGGTATTTCATCTCACAGAAAGACAACTTGTTGGAAGGAGTATTACCACAATGGAATCCCATAAATGTATCCTGTAATGTGTAATCATGCTTTCCTTCAATATCTTCCTTGTACAAATCCTTTGGTACAGTATTATTGATATCAAGAAGTGTAACTGCATCCTGAGAAATAACAGAACCGATGAATTCACTCAATGCTCCGTAAATATCTACTTCACATGAGACAGGAATACCCTTCTTGGTTAATCTTGAATTTACATAACATGGAACAAATCCAAACTGTGTCTGGAATGCCGGCCAACATTTACCAGCGATTGCTACATACTCTCTGTAACCCTTATGCTCCTCAATCCAATCCAATAATGTAAGTTCGTACTGAGCAAGCTTCTCAAGAATCTCAGGCTTTCTATTACCTGCACCAAGCTCAGCTTCCATATCTGCCACAACCTCAGGAATTCTAGAATCTCCTGCATGGTTGTTGAATGCCTCAAACAAATCAAGCTCAGAATTCTCCTCGATTTCTACACCCAACTGATACAACTGATAAATTGGTGCATTACAAGCAAGGAAATTCAGAGGTCTAGGTCCAAAGCTAATAATCTTGAGGTTATTCAATGCAATAATTGCTCTTGCAATTGGAGCGAACTCTGCAATCATGTCAGCGCAATCATCTGCATCACCTACTGGATACTCAGGGATGTATGCCTTAATTCCACGAAGCTTCAAGTTATAGCTGGCATTTAACATACCACAGTATGCATCACCTCTGTTATCCTGGAGATATTCTCCACTTTCTTCTGCTGCTGCCACAAACATCTTAGGTCCGTCAAAATGCTTTGCAAGAAGTGTCTCTGAAATCTCAGGACCGAAGTTACCAAGATATACTACAAGGGAATTACATCCTGCTTTCTTGATATCCTCCAAGGCCTGAACCATATGAATCTCACTCTCCACAATACAGATTGGGCACTCATACACATCCAACTCTGGATGTCTCTCCTGTAAAGCTTTCATTAAATTCTCGCGTCTGTTCACTGACAGACTTTCCGGAAAGCAGTCACGACTTACTGCTACAATTCCGATTTTCTCTGCTGGTCTATTCATTTATGTATCCTCCCATACAATTATTATCTTTTTCCCCATAGTAACAAATCATACAGGTATCATGTCACATTTTTATTGACCGTTATTTTGCTTTTTTTTGATTTTTAAGATATTCGCTAGGCAATATACCATATCTTTTTTCAAAAACTTTGGCCATTGCTCTCGAATCAGCAAAGCCAACTGCACTAGCTACTTCACTTATGGACATTTCGCCTTTTTCCAATAATTTCTCAGCATGATCCAATCTAATCTCTGATATGTATGATTTATATTTTACACCTGCATACTTCTGAAACATTCGTGATAAATGTTCTGTTGAATATCCAAATTCAGCAGATAATGTGCTGAGGGATATATCCTCTGCATAATGTTTCTTAATATAATCTGTAACCGGCGAAAGTCTAAGCATTGCCTTGACTGATTTGAACAAAGCTTCATCTGTCTCAGTCTTGCGATAATTGCGTACTATCAGATACATTAATTCATAGCAGCATTGAAGCATCATATAATCATATCCCACCTCAGTCATGTGAGATATCTCATACAATTTCTTCATATGGGCCAATACTTCATTATGCACTGAGCTCTGCTCTTTCTCCGATAATTTAGATATCCCATCTCCCTCTATTTTATTGAAATCAATAAATCTATCTGCTGTGAGATAGTTCTTAAATTCATTAATAGGAATCTGTAGATACAGAGCGTAATTCGGTTTCTCCGCCTTGATGGAGTGAATCTCATTGGTGTTAATGAATATAAAATCATTTTCCCTGACACGCTCTCGTCTGTCACCAATGACAAAATCCAAATATCCTGAGTAAACTGCAAAAATCTCTATGGAATTATGCCAGTGTGGCTTTCTTATATAATTACCATCTCTGCCCTCAAATCTATCGATTTTACAAGGCATACCTTCTCTTGTAATTACCACTTCATGTTCGTAATTCATCTAAAATCTCTCCCAATAGTCCGTCCTGGCTTCAATAGCATATTATTGTTCCAACTGTGATGTACAATTTGGACAACGAGTTGCTCCAATATGAATCATAGTCTTGCAATATGGACACTCCTTCTCTGTTGGAGCAGCAGCCTCCTCCTCGCCTTTTCCAAATCTACGGCTCACTCTATCATTGGCTTTGTTAATTCCTCTGACAATCAAGAAGATTACCAATGCTGTAATCAAGAAATTAATAACTGCAGTAATAAAATTACCATATGTCAGAACTGGAGCATTCTCACCACTTCCAAGTGTCAATGTCAGATAAGAGAAGTCTGTTCCTCCAATCAAACCGATAATAGGTGACAGGATATCCTCATTCAAAGATGTAACAATTGCAGTAAATGCGCCACCAACAATGACACCAACTGCCATATCCATTACATTTCCTCTCAAGATAAACTTCTTAAATTCTGAAATAAACCCATTCTCCTTCTTGCTCATTTTCAATTCCTCCTTTTGTTCAAGCCTTTAGCTTCTAATTATTTTTTATAATAAATTGTATTACCAATTATCATAATTCATGTTTTGTCTTCTTGCGCTTCACTTCATCCATATATGCCGCAGTTATAATACCAGTTGGAAGAGCTATTATAGCCACACCCACCAGAGATGATACTACTGATACCAATTGTCCAAGCGTCGTAGTTGGAACAAGGTCACCATATCCAACTGTCGTAATGGAAATAGCCGCCCAATAAATTGCATCCCAGAAACTGTCAAACAGTCCCGGCTCAATCTGAAACATTATCAGTGCGCAGGCTATAATATATATCAGCACCAGCACCAACACCGCAACTATCTGATCCTTGACCTTGCGAAACATATTTTCCAGCACAATAATAGTCTTGGAATAACGAATCAGCTTCAATAATCGAAAGGCTCTCAAGAGTCTGAACATTCTAAATAACGCAAAGGCATTGGAGTTCGGGAAAATCAGACACATAATAGGTACCACTGACAACAAATCAATTATTGCAAGTGGGCTTACTATATATGCCAGATATGATTTATAACTTTTCACGCCCATTTTATAATCTGCTGTCCATATCCTCAAAATATAATCCAGAAGGAATATCAAAGCGGTAGTCGCATCAATAGCTCTTGTATATGGATTTTCCATCTTCAGTGCAAGAGGAATCAATCCTACTATTACACCTACCAGCATCATGAGATCATATGCTTTACTGGTTTGATCTCCATCATGAGAAGCCTCTATAATCTCATATACTCTTCTTTTTATATATTCCGGTTTCGTCTTTTTATTTTCCATAACTTCATGCCCTCTCCTATGCAATGCGTCTGGTACAATATCACTAAAGCAAATATGTTACATTAAAATGCAATTGCCAATGCACCCAAAAAAATCAAATAAATGCTAATGCCCATACAAAGTAATATTACAACTTTGCCCACCACATTGTGCTTTTCAATAAAACCGGTGTCATCAATTAATACTTCTTCGTTTTTATTATTCATATCTCATGTCCTCCCAATGTCATCAACTAGACAAACAAAACAAACTGTCTACTTCAATATAACAATAAAATATCAAAAAATCTACATATTTATTTATATTTTCAAAAAACAAAAAACCGGCAAGATAATGATATATAACGCAATTATCACATATCATCCATCTTACCGGTTTATGTTTAGTTGTTAATTATATTGTATATTCTTAAATTTTAAATCTATCCAGATTATTATTGATTACATCAACTGCATCTGCAACAGAATTAGCTGCATCTGAAACCATGTCACTGGACTGAGCAACTCCGCGGGCTGCTTCTGTAACAAGTTCTACCTGTGATGATATCTCCTGAGTAGATGCTGACTGTTCCTCAGATACTGCAGCCATATTTGTTGCAACATCATTTACAGTCTGCATACGGTCAGCAATAATATTCAATGTCTCTGAAGCCTCTGACAACTCTGCAGTAATCTGCTGGAATGTAGCAGCTGCAGCATTTACATACTCTGCATTGTTGTTTATAAGCTCTGTATTGGTATTTGACTTCTCTGAAAGCATCTTAACACGGCTTGACATCTCTGTAATAATTGCAGAGATTTCGCTGGTCGCTTCAGCAGAATTATTTGCCAGGTTTCCAATCTCAGAAGCAACAACGGCAAATCCTCTACCGGCTTCACCTGCACGAGCAGCTTCGATTGAAGCATTGAGTGACAAGAGATTTGTCTGTGTAGAAATAGCTGTAATCATATCTACAATCTCATTAATCTTCTGGGCAGCGTCATCAACTGCATTTACAGCCTCTGCCATATCTGCCATAGATGAAACTACATCTGACATTCCTCCGGCCACAGTCATCATATCCTTCTGACCAATCTCAGCCTTCTCAACAAGAGTAGCCATTGAAGCCTCAATATGACGCTCGCCTTCATTTACTTCCTCAATTGTCTGAGCAAGTGTTGTAGCACTTTCTGCAACTTCGCTTACGGCATCAGCCATATTTGATATAGTTCCACGAACCTGCTCCATAGATGAGGACTGCTCTGCAGCAGCGCCTTCCAAGTGCTCTGCTGTATCCTGAGAATTATGTGCGTCTCCGCGAAGTCTCATGGATGCATCTTTGATATCACCAAAGGAATCTCTCATACCTGAAATGAAATCTCCCATAGCTGAATTCATATATGCAATCTCATCATTACCCTTTGCTTTAACTTCTACTGTGAAGTCACCGCTGGCAATTCTCTCAATATTATCAGTAAGCTCATTTACCGGCTTCTTGATCATATTATTTAATACGCGAATCATGATAAATACAACCACAAGTACAGCAATAATTGTAAATATTACAAGTGTGACAACAATCTGTTTTACTGCTGCAAGTACTTCAGAAGTCTTTGCATAGATAATAACTTTCCAATCTGTACCATCAATGGTTGATGAACACATATAATATTTAGAACCTGCTGTGATATGAGCAACAGTTCCATCTTCCTTTTCAAGCATCTGAGCCACACCTGCAAGGAATGTATTGTCCTCAATTTCTTCAATCTTCTGGCCACATACGCTTGCATCTTCATATGACAGAATCAATCCATCAGATGTAACCATCATAGCTTTACCTGTATCATAAAGCTGTACTTCATTCAATTTACTCTGAGCTGAGCTCATCATCAAATCGGCTACGAACACGCCCTCTCTGCCATCTTTCAGATGTACATGTCTCTGCACTGTAGAACACAAATCACCTGTAGCTGAATCAAAGTAAGGCACATCATAGTAATAGAAGTATTTGTCTGTATATGCCATTGCTTCCTTATACCATGCCTTCTCTGATGCATCGAAGCCCACCTCAATTGATGGGTCTGCCGGGTAGATAAATGTACCATCGTTTAATGCAATATATGCTCCTGTTGGGATCATATCATATCTGCCGATTGTACCTTCAAGATATGCTCTCAGTGTAGCATTATCTGAGAAATCCACCTGTTCAACTGTATCTGCAATGCCATTTAAATAGTAGAATGTAGCATTGAGTTCTCTGTTTACCATTCCTGCATCTGTAGTAACCTCAGTCTTTAACGACTTGTCTATCAGATCCTTTACCATTCCATATCCGAAATATATTACAATCAACTCTGCTGCAATCATGCTGACACACAGCATCACTGCTGAAATCAGAGATAACTTACGACTGATTGATTTAACACTTCGGTTCTTGTTATTCTTTTTGTTCTTACCCATTTCGTACTCCTCTCACAAAATTTACTGGGATTTTATCAAAAAATCCTGCTTAAATTATACCAAGTTTATGACATATTTTAAAGCGTATAGATTATAACACAAAAAATCGATTGCGCAAGTACTTTGCACAATCGATTTTTTTGAAGTATATAATAGTGTCAAATGTATTTAATAAAAGGAATCTATTTTAGTCTATCAGCTTATTTAATAGCTGCAAATCCATTTTCCAAATCGGCAATAATATCGTCGATATGCTCTGTACCGATTGAAAGACGAATTGTGCTTGGCTTGATATCAAGATCAAGTAACTCTTCCTCTGAAAGCTGAGAATGTGTTGTTGAAGCAGGATGAATTACCAAGCTCTTCACATCAGCTACATTTGCAAGAAGAGAGAAAATCTTCAAGTTGTCAATAAACTTCCAAGCTTCTTCCTGTCCGCCCTTGATGTCAAATGTGAATATAGAACCACCACCATTTGGGAAGTACTTCTCATATACTTCATGATCTGGATGTTCAGCCAATGAAGGATGATTTACCTTCTCAACCAATGGATGATTTGTTAAATACTCTACCACCTTCTTAGTATTTTCTACATGTCTGTCCAATCTAAGTGATAAAGTCTCTACACCCTGTAATAAGAGGAATGCGTTGAATGGTGAAATTGATGCACCTGTGTCACGAAGTAAAATAGTACGAATGTATGTAACAAATGCAACCTCACCGAGAGCATCGTAGAATGATAATCCATGGTAGCTTGGGTTAGGCTCTGTAATATGAGGATACTTACCTGCTGCCTTGTAATCAAACTTACCGCCGTCCACGATAATTCCTCCAAGAGTTGTTCCATGTCCACCCAGGAACTTTGTAGCTGAATGAACTACAATATCTGCTCCATGCTCAAGTGGTCTGATGAGATATGGTGTTCCAAATGTATTATCTACAACAACAGGAACATTGTACTTGTGTGCAATCTCTGCAATAGCATCAATGTCAGGAATATCACTGTTAGGATTTCCAAGAGTCTCAAGATATACAGCTCTTGTATTGTCCTTGATTGCACCCTCAACTTCTGCAAGATTGTGAGCATCAACAAATGTTGTCTCGATACCATACTGTGGAAGTGTATTTTCCAGAAGATTATAACTTCCTCCATAGATTGTCTTCTGTGCTACGATATGTCCGCCATTTGCTGCAAGTGCTTCAATTGTATATGAAATAGCTGCTGCTCCAGAAGAAACTGCAAGTGCTGCTGTACCACCTTCAAGTGCTGCTACTCTCTTCTCCAATACATCCTGTGTAGAGTTTGTAAGTCTGCCATATACATTTCCTGCATCTGATAAATTAAATCTTGCTGCTGCATGCTCACTATTGTGGAACACATATGATGTTGTCTGGTAAATAGGAACAGCTCTTGAATCTGTTGTTGGATCTGCTTCTTCCTGGCCTACGTGTAACTGTAATGTTTCAAATCTGTAATCACTCATTTTATAAATCTCCTTTTCTTCTTTTTTTATTCCGATAAAGTTTTGTTTTTTATAAATATTTCAGCGCTGTGTTTTTTGTTAAAGAAATAATATCATTCCCGTACACTCTTGAAAATTCAATTATCTTTATCGTTTGCGATAATCATTGCTTATCACTTAAAATCACAAAAAACCTCTTTCCCAAAACATGGAAAAGAGGCTTTCATTTCTCTAATGTAAAACCCTATTTAATTGTTCTTTTACTTCATAAATTAAAGTTCTTTATATTTCAATAATTCCGCAACATAGGCCTTGCCGTAAGTAGACAAAGCATTTCCTTTTCTTGTGATATATCCTATGGTCAGTGTGTCTTCTTCCTTTAGCTTAATACCTACCATACCTTTTAATATTACATCGTCAGCCGAAAGCATTCCACTTCCTATGGAATATCCATCCAGTTTTGCGATTAATTCCATTGATGTGGCACGATCATCAGATTTTATTATTTTCTCAAAATCATAATCCGACATAGCTTCCTCTGTCAGATAGAAATTACTGTCATCACTCTGGTCGAAAAGTACACATGGATAATCTTGTAATTCTTCAAGAGATATCTCATCCCTGTCAGCAAACTCATGTCCTTCCCAGACATAAGCATACGCCTCGCGTTTCATCAGAGGCACAAATTCCAGATGATATTCCTTTATAATCTTTTTCAGCACATCCTCATTAGCTTCGGAAAAAGATATTATACCAATCTCGCTTTTCATTGTTCTCACATCTTCAAGCACATTTCTGGTCTTGGTCTCATGAATGGAAAATACATATTTATCCAAATCAAATTGATTTACAACCTCTGTAAATGCGTCAATTGAAAATGTATAATGCTGTGTTGATACTGAGAAATGTTCCTTATCGCTGTCCTTTGACAGATATCTGTTCTCTAAAATCTCATACTGTCCCACAGCTTTCTTGGCATAACTTACAAACTCTCTACCTTCATCAGTGAGTGTTATACCTTTGTTAGTTCTTTCAAATATCATTATTCCCAGCTCATTTTCCAGTTCTGAAATACTAGCGGACAAAGCAGGTTGCGATACATACAACTTTGTCGCCGCCTCTCTCATTGATGGAGAATTCGCTACTGTAAGTACATATTTAATCTGATTGATATTCATAGTTTTTTCCTCAATATGATTTGCTGATTCGAGATTGTATCATCAATGTAAGTTTCATATATTATATTTCTTCTACATAATTTACATACTCGAGATTATTAAGTTCTTCCAGAAGTCCTGTATGTGAATGTTTCTCACCGAAATCCACTTCAATCATAAGCGCCGCATCTGAGCTGGACAAAGTCTTGTCCTTGGTCTTGTTCATGCTGGTTATACTATAACCCAACTGTGATAACTTCTTCTTTATCTTCTTGACTCCAACAGTCTCTTCCACTTCTATATACAGACTGACATATCGACTGTTTTCCTCAACCTTCTGAGATAATTTCATCAGAATAAGATTGGCTACCATCACAAGCAGAAAACAGGATACTCCTACAGACATATATCCTGCTCCAAAAGCCATTCCCATACAAGATGCAACCCATAGAGATGCCGCTGTTGTAAGCCCCTTGATCTGGTTTCGGCCTGTTACAATAATCGTACCAGCACCGAGAAAACCAATTCCACTTACAACACCTGCAGGTATTCTACTAACATCTGCGCTCATTCCATCCAGACCAGCCAGATACAGATTCAAAACTGCTGCCACTGCCGAGCCTAAACTTACAAGAGCAAAAGTACGGATTCCAGCACTGTGCCTGCGCACAACTCGTTCCCATCCTATTAAACTACCACAGACTGTGGCAAATATTAATCGGATGATAACTGCCATATCATCCATCCCCTGTAAATAATTAAAAACTGTTCCCATTTCCCCCTCCTATATGTTCAAGTTTTTACTACAAGATAGGAAACATTATAAAATACTTTGTCCCGAATTACCACACCGACTATTCAGTTTCATTTATTCTTGTAAAATACTCTTTCTCATTTTCATGATGGATATACGCGCCGTTTTTTATCTGCACGCGAAGGCTTGCTGGATTATCCTTGTTTACCGACATATAAATCTCATGAATACACATCTGTCTAGCCTTTGTCAGTGTAAGTTCAAGTCCTTTTGTTGCATACCCTTTTCCTCGATATTTTTTTGAAATGCAATAGCCAATATGACCAGGTCCTTCTCTTAAAAAATCATTGAGACAATGTCTCAGGTTGAATACCCCTATATAATTATCTTCATCAACCAAGACATATGTAGTATCAGGAACAAATCCATCCGGAAGGTCCTTACCCAATGACCAGTTTCTCTTCATTTCAATCCATTCCAGAAACTGCTCATATGTATACCCATATACATTATTTATATACCCATTTTCATTTTCCGGAAAAGACATATAAAGCTCATATGTTTTTTGATAATCTGAATCCTGCACTCTTACTAGTTCCATAACATATCCTCCAAATTCATTTTATAAAGAAAGCCCCATCAAACTAATGTAGTCTGATGAGGATATATGCTTTCTTCTATAATAATTAGTTTCGAGTATAATCATTTTGATTATTAGTGTCAACACGCTACTCTTTATCTACTTAAGAGGCACACGGTCTCGAATCGCACGCGGATGAGAAAACATAAGACATGCCCCCTTTATTCGAATATTGGATTAACATTTTTCCTTTACCATAGTATTATTCTCATAGAAGAAATGGGTTTTTTGTCGTGTACAGCCCTTCTATGTTACGTACCTGTCTGTTGTGCTTTTTTCATAATATCCTTAACAACATCCATACCCTCTATCTTATTAACCCCAAAGCACTTTTTCCCTGCATCCTTCAAAGAAACTCCGATATGATAGCCTTCCACGCCATCTATAATCAAAAACCGATCATGAAAAGCTATAGTCTTCTTAATTGTTAATGTAGGATACTGTGCATTGAAATTATTAATATCCTGCGAAGATATCCTTGCGCTAGGGAGAGTATATGCGAAGACATCAATTCCTACATTTTTCTTTGCCAGAATATTTAGTGTAATCACATCAATGTACCCATCAATCAAAACAATTTCTCTTTTAGCTTGCCCTACAATATCTGTGAGTAGACTGAAGGCATCATATATTTGACCATCAAAGAAAATCTTTTGATTGACTTCTTTATGATCTGCTATGTAATCGAATATTTTATTAAACTTTTCTTCTGACTCTTTTTGATATTCCAACTGTTTTAATTCAATGCTATTTATCCTTTCGAACATTCTCTCATTATTCATAATAAAATGTCGCATTTCCCGAAATGCCCTCATGATAAATATGCTTTGTTTCTCTGCTATTTCACCATTTAATACAGTCGCCAACATATATATTCCTTGCTCTGTAAAAGCATGTGGAAGCGATCTGCTTTTTGGATTTATATTTGCGGTCGAAAATTTCGACCGCAAATCTTTCACTTCTTCTTTAGTCATTTGGAACATAAAATCTTCAGGAAATCGATTTATATTATTTTTTACCTGTTCGTTAAGTCTCTTTACCTCGTAGCCATATAATATTGCCAAATCACTATCAAGCATTACCTGCTTTCCTCGAATAGTGTATATTATCTTCGAAAGATCAATCATCTGATTAGACAAACCGACCGTATCTGTAATAGTAACTATTTCATCCATAAAAACCTCCCGTATTCTTCCTATTGTAGTTCATATCTATAGTCACAATTTATAACTTTTAACCTTTATAATTCTTTCGCTGATAATCATGAGTGATACCTCACTTGCTGTTCACTTATATAACATTCATATATATATCTTTTTTGAAGATAGACATCAGGATCCGGTAATGAATCAAAATCAGTTTCATCTGCATATATACGCTTTGCTCTGTAAATGCATATGGCGTATAGCGCGAGTAAAATCTAAAATGTTCATTTCTGAACACTTTTTGGATCTTCTACATTTTTCTGCAGTTCTTTATAATATGCCAGATAACGATAAGCTGTTCTTCTGCTGACATCCCCCTCTGCCACAATCTCCATAAGAGTCATGCCATTCTCATACTTCAACATGAAATCATTGTATGCTGCCATCCAAGCTTCATCATGTTTTTTTCGACCACCGAAGTTACGCTTTCGAAGCTTTTCATTTTCCGCCTTAAGCTCAGCAACCTCTTTTTCTAATTCCTTTATTCTCTTAAGGGCTTCATCAAGAGTTGTAATCTTCATCTCGTGCCACCTCGCTTTCTGACACTATTGTAATTCTGCGCCGCATCAATGTCAACTTGCTTTTTTGGCACATTCTCTTTTCTGATTTCATCTCTGAACCTGGATTGTGAAATGATACAATCTTTAATTACATGACAAAAGCGCACCCATACCTACTATCTAGTAAAGCACGAGTGCGCCCATAGTTTCTAATGATTATTATACATTCATAACAAGTTCAATTTCATCTTCATCCTCAACTCCCGTAGACAAAAAACCAATATTTTCATATAGCGCTTTGGCTACATAATTATTTTTATTACAGGTTAGTGCAATTCTGCTAGAATCACCGAATGGTTTTGCTTTTATATATTCAATAATTTGGTTAAGCGCAGCTCTACCATACCCTTTGCCTTGTTGTGATTCATCAATCATCATATGCCAAATATCATACTCAGGTACATCATAATCATATATCACCATGACATACCCAACCATCTTTTCGTCAGCATATATTCCAAAGGGTTGACATTGATTCCTATATACATAAGCCTGCGCTAGACTCCGTATCGGATGAGAAACATACTCCTCTTGACCTTTAGCTAACTTGAGATTAAATGCATCTACAAAATTGTCCTCGTTAATTACCTTCAAACTAATCATAGTTTTCCTCCATAAAAATTCTAGTTAACTGATTTCTTCGAGCTTGTATGAATATCTACGAAAGCCATGACTCTTTTTCAATAAAAAAAGCCGTGGCAAAAGTCCACGGCATCTAATCATAATAAATTAAACAAAAATCACCGAGGTCTTCATGAGATATTCAGATAAAATATTCATTCTAGTTATCATCATAATGAAGCACCTCCTTTCTCAATAATGATAGTTTATTACAATAGTTACAAAGCTGTCAACAAAATACAACAACATGTTTTGTTCTCATAAGCTATTTCTCCATCATTTTTATTGCTTCATCCAAAGAAATGCAGTCGGCAAATCTATTTGGCCACATCATTTCATTGTAATATTTGTTTGGATAATAAACACACAGTCTCACAATGAACGGTTCCTGGGAACATGTCGACGCAGGAGATTTTCTTCACAACATAGCCGCACTCCTGCAGCATCTCCAAATCTCTCGCTAAACTTGTAGGCTTGCATGAGATGTAGACCATATTTTCCACGCCGTAATCTATGATCTTCTTCAAAGCCTTTGGATTAATACCATCACGCGGTGGATCGAGAATAATATAATCAGGTTTCTCCTGGATATCATCAATTACCTTGAGTACATCTCCAGCCAGAAACTCACAATTATCCAAACCATTTTCCATAGCATTGATTTTAGCAGCTTCAACAGCTTCCTCTACTATCTCCACGCCAACAACCTTGTCAGCAACAGGCGCCATAATTTGCGCGATGGTTCCTGTTCCAGAATACAAATCAAACAGCACCTTGCCATTTAACTTATCCAAATCTCCATCCAGAGACTGACTTATATAGTCTCTCGCTTTACTATAGAGAACTTCTGCTCCAAGCGAATTAGTCTGAAAAAATGAAAATGGAGTTATCTTAAATTTCAATCCCAACAATTCCTCGAAGAAATAAGACTGGCCATACAGTACTTCTGTACCCTGGTCCTCAACCACATCTCCGTCTCTATCATTGGTTGTATGAAGCACTCCAACAAGCTTACCCTCATATTTCAATTCCATAAGAGCATCTCGCCAACCATTGAGTAGTTCTGCTTCATCTATACCAGTTACATTTTCCCACACAGCCTCTCCATCTGGTCCCGGATTATCTGAAAGCTTTCTAGCGCTTACGCCAGAGCTTGTAACCAGATCAACTATCATCTCACCAGTTTTCACAGCCTTGCGGACCAAGAGATGTCTCAGATATCCCTCGTGTCTCATCTTGTGGAAATAAGTTATATTTCTCTCTGAGAAATATTCCAAAGTTGCCTGAAGAACTTTGCGCATATCATCATCAATAATCTGACAATCCGACACAGTGACAATATCATAGAAACTGCCACGCTTGTGCATGCCCAGTTCAAGCGGTCCATCTTTCATTGCATCTCCGAAAGAAAACTCCATCTTATTTCTATAATGACTCTGTACAGGACTGGCAATTACTCCCTCGAAGAGATTATCGAAGTCAGGAATAACATTTTCAAAGATTCTGCGCATCTGGCCATCCTTAATCTGAAGCTGAGTCTCATAATCCAGTGTCTGATATGCACACCCTCCACAGATACCACTGTGAGGGCAAGCCGCCTCATCCATCTCCAGCGGAGACTTCTCTATAAGTTCTCTGAACAGTCCCTGAGCTTTGTCTTTTCTAGTTTTCTTCACTATACAAGAAATGCGTTGCCCCTCTATTACATTTTTGACAGTAAGTCTATCTCCCTCATCTGTCATTACGATTCCCTTATTTGGAAAATCTACTCGAGTTACAACGCCTTCTACTAATTGACCTTTTTTCACGTTTTCTATTCCTTATCTAATATCTATTATATTTTAGTATATAAAAAATCAGCCCGTGCATATCAATTATGCCGGGCCAAGTAATCTATGAATCTAAATCTTCATCAAAAATTTCATCATCATCTTCATCGAAATCATCGAAGTCATCCATGAACTCGTCGTCATAATCCTTCTTGAAATAATTATAAATGGCATAAACCACTCCACCAATAGCCGCTATCACAGCTGCGAAAATAACTAAACCCTTAATACTAAATTTCTTGTCTCCCATAGTCTTCACCTCTTCATATGATTTCTTTGTTCTTATTGCCAACTTTGACAAGTCTACTAACTCATATAAATCTTCTCTGTCCAGCACTTATATACACCCTCACCAACATCTATGATGTATATATCTCAGACATCACAGACTCATCATCTACTGACAATTATAACATTAGCTAATTTCTTATTCTACCCATTACACAGATTTTTTCTCATGATTTTGCCAGTTGCCAAATCAATTATTACATAGTTATAGCTTCTGTAACTTGGCAAATGATGCAAACATTTTCTTGCGACCTGCCGTATCAAATTCAACAGTCACTTCATAATCACGGCCGCCTTCATTAATGTCCACAACTTCACCTTCACCAAACCTCATATGTCGTACTCGGTCACCTACAGTATAATCTAAATCGTTCTTGGCAATCTTGGTTCCGAAGCTTTGCTTCTTGTATGTCTGAGCTGCAAGAGGCGCTCCCTTCATCGACTTCTTTGGAGCTGCATCTACAGGAGCATCCATATAATTTCTAGGCTTAGGCTCCCATGTGTTTCCCTCCAGATAATCATTTGGAATCTCTTTCACAAATCGGGAAATAGAAGAATAATGTGTCTCTCCGCGAACCATACGAGTCTTGGCTCCAGTCATTGTCAGTCGCTTCATGGCACGAGTGATTCCCACATAGCAAAGTCTACGCTCTTCCTCAATCTCACTTTCATCTCCGGTTATACTCATAAAGCTTGGGAATAATCCATCTTCCATTCCTGATAAATATACATTTGGGAACTCCAATCCCTTGGCCGCATGAAGTGTCATCATCACAACCTGTGGCACTGACTCATCCAGGGAATCAATATCAGCCACAAGTGCCACATCCTCCAGGAATCCATTTAATGTAGGCTCCTCAGCATTTTGCTCATAATCCACAACCTTGGAGATAAGCTCGTTAATATTTTCTATTCTGGCATCCGCTTCCTCGGTCTTCTCCGCTTTCAGCTCTTCCACATAACCAGTCTTTTCTATAATCGCATTTATCAAAGCCAATACACCTTCATTGGCACTAATCTGGCGCAATTCATGTATCAATTCCACAAATGGCTCAATCTTTGAGGAAGCTCTTCCAAGATTTGGAATTCTATCAGTATGCTCTAAGGCTTCAAACAGATCCAGGTCATTATTGATAGCGAAATCCATCGCTCTTGAAATAGAAGTCTGACCAATTCCACGCTTTGGTACATTTATAATACGCTGCACAGCCAAATCATCTCTGGAATTATTGACTGTTTTCATATATGACAACAGATCCTTGATTTCTTTTCTGGCATAGAAGTTCACTCCACCTACAATCTTGTATGGCACGCCCTCGAAGATAAATTTCTCTTCCAGGATACGAGACTGAGCATTGGTTCTATATAAAATAGCACTGTCACCAAAGCCATATTTGCCATTTCTGTTTTGGCGCACAATATCACGGACGATATAGTCTGCCTCCTCATAGGCTGACTCCAACATCTCGAAGTGAACCTTGTCTCCCTCATCATTTTCAGTCCAGAGTTTCTTCTCCTTGCGGCCCACATTATTGGCAATAACACTGTTGGCAGCATTTAAAATATTTCCAGTAGATCTGTAATTCTGCTCCAGCTTAATTACAGTAGCGTCCGGAAAATGTTTTTCAAAATTTAAAATATTATAAATATTTGCTCCTCTAAATTTATAGATGGACTGATCATCATCACCAACCACGCAGAGATTCTGTCGACCTGAAGCCAGGAGACGAACCAGCTCAAACTGAGCAGTATTGGTATCCTGATACTCGTCTACCATAATATAATGGAATCTGTCCTGATAAAACTTCAGCACATCTGTCTGATATTTCAGAAGTTCCACAGTCTTCATAATCAAGTCATCAAAATCCATGGCATTGTTGGCACGAAGTCTGGCCTGGTATTCGCGGTACACTCTTATAAATATCTCCTTGCGGAAATCAGCAGAATTCTGGGACGCATACATTTCTTCATTTATAAGTTCATTCTTAGCAGAAGAAATCTCATTGAGAAATGTGCGTTCTTTATACTGCTTAGTATCCACATTGCAATATTTACATACTTCCTTCATCAAAGCCTTGGAATCATCAGTATCATAGATAGCAAAGTTGGTGTCATATCCAATTCTATCTGCAAATCTACGCAACATTCTCACGCAGCTTGAGTGAAATGTTGCCACCCAGATTCCCTCTGAGCCCATACCTACCAGATTATCAATTCTCTCCTTCATCTCGCCGGCAGCCTTGTTGGTAAATGTAATCGCCATAATGTTAAATGGACTAACACCCAAATCATGAATCAAATGTGCCACTCTGTGAGTCAACACTCTGGTCTTACCACTTCCCGCTCCTGCAAGTATAAGCACCGGACCCTCTACTGTCTCCACGCCCTTTTTTTGTTCCAGATTTAATGAATCATATATTCCCATTTACTATTTCCTTATCTATTACTAATGATTTATTCATGTATTTCTCGTTTACGCTAAGCACATTCCATTTTAACATTTTCCACATCATACACCAAGGTGCATCCTGCATAAGAATTACATGATATTGTTTTCATATTTTATAAACACATTCTCCTCTCACATCATGCCGTATGCATAAGATGAGATATAAACTCAAATTCTTGTCATGTGGTTTTTAAAACTATATAATGTATCTATAAGCTATTTTCAAGCAAATGATTTAATAAACAACGAGGCGTAACCATGAAATCAGAATCAAGACAATTATTAAATGAGATGCTAAAACATTTTTCAGAATTAGATTATGTCCATCCGGAGGATATTCCAAATATTGATTTGTATGTGGATCAGGTGACAACATTTATCGACTCACAACTTGAGTCCACCAAGAGAAACCCTGAGGACAAGACGCTGACCAAGACCATGATCAACAACTATGCCAAGAATCACATCTTGCCACCGCCTGAGAAGAAGAAGTATTCCAGAGATCATGTGCTCATGTTGATATTCATATATTATTTCAAGAACTTCATGAGTATATCTGATGTGGGAGAAATATTAGAGCCACTGAAGGACAACTACTTCGGAACAGATTCCAACATCTCCTTCTATGACATCTATTCCAAGATGGTTGAATTGGAAAGTACTGAAGCCAGAATTCTGGTAAAAGATATGATCAAAAAGTTCAATGACAGTCGTGGCATGTTCACAGATGCGCCAGAAGAAGATCAGGAAATGTTGGAGAACTTCACTTTCATATGTATGCTGGGCTTCGATGTATATATCAAGAAAATGATGATAGAAGAATTCATTGATATGTCCAAGAAAAAGCATGACAATGATGATGATAAGAAAAAAGAAAAGAAAGATAAATAAGTACGCAAAAAGAGTAGTTCATTACGAACTACTCTTTTTTGCTTTTTCATTCCTCAAGCCTCATATCGTTAATATAGTATTAGTCGTTTTCTTCAAGTCTATTGATTATCAAGTCGTATCCATCAGTACCATAGTTCAATGCTCTTTTCACTCTGCTGATGGTAGCTGTTGAAGCGCCAGTTTTTTCTACAATCTCCTGGTAAGTCTCATCCTGACGAAGCATTCCAGCAACTTCAAATCTCTGGCATAAGCTCTCCATCTCATTTATTGTACATAAATCCTCAAAGAACTGATACGCCTCCTCCTTACTCTTCAGGCATAAAATGCCCTCCATAAGTCTATCCATCTCTGGACTTTCAATCTTCTTACTCATTTATACACTCCTAATTTTATAATATTATTACACCCTTAGTTCTTGCGTAATCCACATCTTCCTGAGGCCAGCTTGAAACCTGTACCTCACCAATGTGACATTTTCTAAGGAAGAACATACATATTCTGGACTGACCGATACCACCACCAATGGTATATGGCAGCTTTTTATTAATAATATCAGACTGGAATGGTAACTTTGCTCTCTCAGGGCAACCTGCCTTATCCAACTGCTCCACCAATGAATCCTCATCCACGCGAATTCCCATAGATGACAATTCCAAAGCAATATCTAATACCGGATAATATACTAATATATCACCATTTAATTTCCAGTCATCATAATCAGGAGCTCTTCCGTCATGCTTCTCACCTGATTTCAACTTATCACCAATCTGCTTGATAAATACAGCACCATGTAATTTACAGATGTTATATTCTCTCTCCTTTGGTGTCAAATCAGGATACATATCCTCCAACTCCTGGGATGTTATAAAATATATCTGCTCAGGCAAGATACATTTCACATACTCATATTCATTGGACACATACTTCTCTGTAATACGAAGTGCGTCATATACAGCCTTGACTGTCTCCTCAAGAGTCTCATCTGTTCTATCCGACTTCTTGATTATCTTCTCCCAGTCCCACTGATCTACATATATAGAATGGATATTATCAGTATCCTCATCTCTACGGATAGCATTCATATCTGTATAGAGACCTTCTCCAACATCAAAGCCATATCTGCCAAGAGCCATTCTCTTCCATTTTGCAAGGGAATGTACAATCTCAACTTCCTTATCATCTAATTCCTTGATACCGAAACTTACCGGTCTCTCAACACCATTTAAGTTATCATTTAAACCCGACTCAGGTGTTACAAAAAGTGGAGCTGACACTCTATGTAAGTTCAACTCAGCCATAAGCTGTCTCTGAAAGAAATCCTTTACTTTCTTTATCGCAATCTCTGTCTGTTTCAGACTAAGAACCGGGGTATAATCCTCCGGAATATATATTTTACTCATCTTATTTGCCCTTCTATAAATTCAAGTAATATAATTTACGCCCGATAAAATATAATAATCATTTTCTATCAATAACACAATACCATTTTACACCTTTACCGAGCTAAAGTCATCAAGAAAATAAAAAAACATCAAGTGGTAATGCACAAATTTGCACATCACCACTTGTAGTAATCTTATAATTCACAATTTCCTACTGTTCTTGGGAATGGGATTACATCACGGATATTACCCATACCTGTGAGATACATTACACATCTCTCAAATCCAAGACCGAATCCGGCATGTCTTGAGCTTCCGTATTTTCTCAAATCCAGATAGAATCCATAATCTTCTTCCTTCAGACCACACTCAGCCATACGCTTACGCAATACTTCGTAGTCATCCTCTCTCTGGCTTCCACCGATGATTTCTCCGATTCCCGGAACCAGACAATCCATTGCTGCAACTGTCTTGCCATCCTCGTTCAGCTTCATGTAGAACGCTTTGATTTCCTTTGGATAATCTGTAACAAATACCGGTCTCTTGAAAATCTGCTCTGTGAGATATCTCTCATGTTCTGTCTGAAGATCACATCCCCAATATACTTTGTAATCGAATTCATCATTGTGCTTCTCAAGCTCTGCAATTGCATCTGTATATGTGATGCGGCCAAAATCAGAATTTGCAACATGCTGCAATCTCTCAATCAAGCCCTTGTCGATAAATGAATTGAAGAAATTCATCTCCTCAGGTGCATGTTCTAACACATAATTAATGACATATTTAAGCATGCTCTCAGCCAGAATCATATCATCCTCAAGATCTGCAAATGAAATCTCAGGCTCAATCATCCAGAACTCTGCTGCATGACGAGTTGTATTAGAATTCTCTGCTCTAAATGTAGGTCCAAATGTATAGATATTCTTGAATGCCTGTGCAAATGTCTCACCATTTAACTGACCTGACACTGTAAGATTTGTAGACTTGCCAAAGAAATCCTGACTATAGTCTACCTTGCCGTCTACCTGTGGTACATTCTTCAGATCCATTGTAGTAACCTGGAACATCTCTCCAGCACCCTCAGCATCACTGCTTGTGATAAGTGGTGTATGTACATATACGAAGTCTCTCTCCTGGAAGAATTTATGGATAGCATATGCACACAGTGATCTAACTCTAAATACCGCCTCAAAAGTATTGGTTCTAGGACGAAGATGAGAGATTGTTCTCAAATATTCCATAGAATGTCTCTTCTTCTGAAGTGGATAATCAGGAGTTGACTCTCCCTCAACTACAACTTCTGCTGCATGTATCTCAAACGGCTGCTTCATATCTGGTGTAACCTTTACCTCACCTGTAACTACGACAGCAGCCCCAACGTTCAATTTATTTATAGCTGCGAAATTATTTAACTCATCATTGTAAACGACCTGTACCGGTTCGAAGAAAGTACCGTCATTTACTACCATGAATCCAAAAGTTTTTGAATCGCGGATACTTCTCACCCAGCCACCGATTGTAACTGTCTGGCCATCCATATCCTTGTAGCCATGAAATAAATCTCTTACGTTAATCATAATGTCCTCCAATTTTGACTTCCTTAAAATAAGTCAAATTCCTTAATATAAAATATTAAAATTATACTGCAATATTTTAACTCTAATCGCTTGTAAAATCAACAAAAAAAGATGGAGGAATCAAGCCTCCATCTAATATTTATCCTATTTGGTAATTATAAAATTCCAATTTAAGAATCTATTCAATTTCTTCCCCATTTACTCTTGCTGAATCAGCATCTGAAACAGGAATGACAATGCATTGTCTACCATCAACAAATTGCTTTGTAACTTCTGACACCTTTTCAGGATCAACCTTGATAATAATATCTGTTGAAGATCCGTCCTTTTGAATGATACCTGCTTCCTCTAATTGGTTTGTAAGTTCTACAACCTTCTCCTGAAGTTGCTTCTTCTCAACTCTTATCTCGTTGTTCTTCAAGGCTCTTGAATCCAACAAGTCATTGGCATCCGGAAGATTATCCTCGAAGAAATTATCGAAGTTTTCCTTGATACGCTCAGCCTTCTGCTCAGGAATTCCGGCTTCAGTCAGGAGTTCTTCCACCACTTCACCATCGATGAATATAGGCGCGTCCTTTTCTACCTTTTCCTTCTCGATTTCTATATAGTCGTTTAAGTTTTGCTGCACATCCAATACTGTATCTTTGGTATCCTCATTGTCAGGGCCCATAGCCTGTACGACCATATTTTCAAAAGCATCCTTCTTCTGAGTAGCTGTTTGAACTGTCTTGCATCCGAGACCATTTTCCCAGAACTCTTCATGAGGCTCCTTGGCATTCTTGGTATATACCAATGTAGAATGGATATCTGTGCTTCTCTCGTTGAAAGCAGGGAAGATAAATGCTGTATCAGTAACACCTACAACCCAGTCACGGATTCTGGCGCCAATAGTATTCTTGTCCTCCAGATAACCCAAAGCTGCTTTGGACAGAGTTACAGGATTGATGCAGACCAGTATATATTCATATACTTCGTCTGACTCATCCATGGCCAGTTCGTCAGTTCCCTTCATTGGAATATCATATACATCATAGTAGATGGTAATGAGGTAGTTGCCTACGAAATCATATGTATCGATAATGTGATCATAGAAAGCGTCAAGTAAACCTTCATCCTGTAATTTGCTGGCCCGAAGAGCCATGAGAATCTGCTGGCGTCCACCTATTTCTTCCTCAATAATAGGAAATTCCAGATTTATCAAGTTGTTGCCCAAAGTTCCTGACAGAGCTTTCTTGGCAACATCCAGATATTTATAGAATTCCTCATCCTCAAGGTTGAGAAATGTCTGTGTAAATGAGCATAACTTATGCTTTTCACCATCCACATAACATCCGGCCATTCTCTGAATAGAACAACCTTCTTTTTTAAATCTACGCTTTAACTCAGCGACTTCTTTTTTGTTCATTTATTAAATCCTCCCGCAATTTATTTATATATATCCAGTAATTAAATTTATGAATCAGCAAAAAATATTATACCGATTCAAGGAATTTGGGGCAAGATTTTCACACAAAAAACTCCCTGTCATTTTATAATCCAGGGAGTTTAAATTGTAATCTATATTCTCTCATTCATAGCTTCGCTGGCGGTAATTTCTTATAACTCAATAAGTTCATATTTCAAGCTTCCAACGCCAAGCTTCGCCGCCGGCAATTACCTATAACTCAATAAGTTCGTATTCCAAGCTTCCGACTCCAAGTTTAGCTGCCACATCAACAGTGTGCTCACCATTTCTTGATGTAACTCTCTCTAAGAAATGTTCTCTACCTTCATCCTTAGAAGCATAAACCAAATCAAGGCAGGCCCTGTCAATGGCAACAGGATCCAAACTAGCCAGAATACCAATATCCTTGAGGCAAGGATCCTCAGCTATGGCACAGCAGTCACAATCCACAGACATATTGGCCATTACATTAATAAATGCAATATTTTCACCGAAATGATCTACAACTGCAGAAGCAGCTTCTGCCATACTCTCAAGAAATGCATCCTGCTCAGGAAGGTCTGTCCATACCACTCCCTGATCCTTGGCATCTCTATATTTCCCGGCAGAATGAATCTGTACTTTTCCGGCACAGGAAGCACAACCAATAGATAACTGCTTCAATGCTCCGCCGAAGCCTCCCATTGGATGTCCCTTGAAATGAGACAGCACCAACATAGAATCATAATTCAAGAAATTCTTGCCCATAATATCAGTCTTGAGATGAGTACCATTGGCAACCGGGATCTCAATATCCGGTCCCTCTGCATCCATCAAATCCACATCAAAGTAATCACTCCATCCATGACGCTTCAATAATTTCACATGCTTGTCAGTGTAATTTCTCTCGCCCTCATAAGCAGTATTACATTCAACTACAGTACCATTTACATGTTCCACCATAGGCTTCCAAAATTCAGGCTTCAGATAATTCTGATTACCTTCTTCACCGGAATGAACCTTCACTGCTACATTCCCCGGCAATGAAATTCCCAACTCATCATACATTTTCACTACCGAATCTGCAGTAACATCTTTGATAAAATATACCTTTGACGCCATAACTCATACCTCCTCAATAATAAATACTTTACTTATATCCTCTTCTTACAGATATCCTCCAGACAACATCTGTCACAATACGGCGTTGTTCTGGCAGTACATACTTCTCTACCATGATCCACCATGCGATGACAGAACTGATTGCTCTCTTCCGGAGGTATTATTTTCCACAATGCCATCTCCACCTTCTTAGGATCCTTCTCATTATTCACCAGGCCAATTCGATTAGACAGGCGTATACAATGTGTATCTGTCACAATTGCAGGTTGCTTATATATATCACCCATTATGAGATTAGCACTCTTGCGTCCCACTCCTGGAAGCTTCAATAAGTCCTTCATATTATCCGGAACATGACCACCGTATACATCTCTTAACATAATCATACATGCAGATATATCTCTGGCTTTGCTCTTGCCTAATCCACAAGGTCTGACAATTTCTTCTATCTTATCCACAGGGGCCGACGCCAAATCCTCTAGTGTTGGATACACAGCATATAAATCCTGTACAACCACATTTACCCTGGCATCTGTACATTGGGCAGCCAGTCTTACACTGACAAGCAATTTCCATGCCTCATCATATTCCAGTGTACAGGTGGTTTCCGGATATTCTTTTTTTAATCTCTCAATAACCTCTACGGCTAAATCTTTTTTTCTCATTTATATAATTTCACCTAAATACTTTGCTTCAGATATTTGTAAAAATACAAAGCAAAGTGCACCGGACAGACTACACGAACTTCTTGATAGCTCCCTTGAAATCTTCAAGAGCCTGTGTATCTCCATCCTCTATAGCATGGGAAATACAATGTTCCACATGCTCATTTATTATCTCTTTACCTAAACTGTTAATTGCTGATCGAACTGCTGCCAATTGCATCAATACATCTGAGCAGTCCTCATCATTTTCTATCATGAGCTTCACATGCTGCAAATGTCCAATTGCTTTGGAAATTCTAGCCAGCTCCTTCTTCTTCACCTCAGGTGAATGATAATGGCCGTGATGTGAATGTTCTTTCACCATGTGTGTATGTGTCACGCCATCATGTGTATGTGTAATCTCTTTATACTCCTCGTTATGTGATGTCATTATTTATCTCTCCTCTAGTATCATCATTCTGACAAATCCGGGAGTGTTATACTCCCTTTTGCCTGCCCCTAATCCAGTATGACATATTTTATATTTATCAGGCAAATCGTCACTGCCACTTACTGCCGCAGCAATGGCAGCTCCTGTTGGTGTAACCAGTTCACCTTCCACATTTATCTTGTGAAATAATATACCATGAGTTCGCACAATCTCAGTAACAGCCGGAACCGGAACCGGCAATATACCATGCTGACATCTGACTGTGCCATGTCCCTCTGCCAAAGGACTTACTATAGTATCTACAATATCATATCTATGACATATATCATCATAGCATATAGCGAAGCTTGCTATATCTATTATGGAATCAATTGCTCCCACCTCATGGAAGTGCACCTGATCACGGGGCACTCCATGAACTGTAGCCTCTGCATCAGTTATTATATCAAGTATGCTTAGTGCCACTTCCTTGGCTCCATCTGTCATACTAGAATTCTGGAAAATATTTCCAATCTCTACAGGACCACGCCCGTGATGGTGCCCATGATTCTCATACTGATGAGTGCTTTGATGCTCATGAAAAGTTATATCTGAGTCCTCATGAGAGGCTATATCTAAATGCTCATGAGAAGCTATATCCGAATCCTCATGAGATAAATGACCATAAAGGTAATTCATATCATGATCGTGATTATCACACTCCTTCGGCAGTATCACATCAAAATCTGTAGTCTTAAGCCCCGACTTTATAACTGATGATATTTTAATATCAAATTCTTCATCTATGTGAAAACTTGCCAGTGTCTCCTGAAGCTTATTCGCATCCGCCCCCAAGTCAAGGAGGGCAGCCACTGCCATATCACCACTGATTCCGCTCTCACATTCTATATATAATTTTTTACTCATATCTATTAACCGTAACTCTCTATATGAAACCTTCCCTCGTGTCAGAAAAATATTTTAAATATCATCTATCCTTCCACCAGGCGATTAATCTCTGTAGCAACATATGCAGCCCCATATCCATTGTCAATATTTACCACAGATATACCGTTGGCACAGGATGAAAGCATAGCATACAAAGCAGCCTTTCCGCCATCACTGACACCGTATCCCACGCTGGTAGGTACAGCAATAATAGGTTTATCTACCAATCCTCCCAGGACACTAACCAGTGCTCCCTCCATGCCGGCGGCAGCAATTATACAATTTGAATCATTGATATCTTCAATGTTATGCAGCACTCTATGAATACCGCACACACCAATATCATAGAATCGTTTCACATTGCAGCCAAAGAATTCTGCTGTCTGGGCAGCTTCCTCAGCCACAGGAATATCAGCTGTTCCCCCTGTACAGATAGAAATACTTCCCTTACGATTTTTATCTTTACTCTCAATTTTTAAAATACGAGACACTTGATCATATTCCACATCAGGTAATTCTTTTTTTAACAGTTCAAACTGCTGCTCACTACCACGAGTCCCTAATACTTCCCCCTCTGCTTCATAAATTTTCTTAAATATTTCCACCAGATATTCATCCGGCTTCCCTTGACAGAAAACAACCTCAGCATAACCTGTTCTAACCTTGCGATGCATATCTAAATGGGCAAATCCCATATCCTCATAAGGCTGTCTTCGCAGATATCTCTCTGCCTCTTCTATACTTATATCCCCATTTTGAAGTTGCTCTAAAATCTCTCTTGTATCCATAGCTTCACTCCTAAAATGTTCAAACCCTTATAACCATCTATCAATATTATAATCTAATATTTGATACAAATACTTCCTGGAATTCATTGTCATCCGGAAGGACAACATTTACTATTTTCTCTGCCCAGGAAATCAATTTTTTATCTATTTCATTTCGCATATTATCACATTTACTATGATTTTTCATGCCAATTATATCATTTGCTATTTTAACAGCCCCCTGAAGAGAAGTATTTCCCACAGTTTGTATATTTCCCACATCAGGCAACAGCCCTATTGCTCTTGCTTTATTCACATCTATATTATTGCCAAAACTACCGGCAATATATACTCTAGCCAAATCTTCCACACCTATGGAAGCATATTCCATAAGCATCTGCCATGCAGTTGCAATAGCAGCCTTGTCCAGCAGAAACTCTCTAATATCATCCTGTGTCAGTCTAATAACTTGGTCCGAATTAGGAGTGTCAAATACATATCCATCGTCCCGATATGAATCTGTAAATACTCCATTTTCATCTATAATCTTATTCTGGCGCAGGCAGTATATGGCATCTATCAAACCGCTACCGCATATTCCTTCAGCAGGAATTCCTGATATGGTCTTCACCACACTTCTGTTGCCAACCATCATAATATTGTAAATGGCACCATCCACACTGGGCATTCCACAACTTATGTTGACACCCTCCATGGCAGGGCCTGCAGATGCAGATGTGGAGAAATATTTTCCATGATGATACAGAACCATCTCTCCATTGGTTCCCAAATCTATAAATAGAGATGTATCCTGCCAGTTTGTGGCATCCAGGCTATATAGTCCTGATAGTATATCTCCACCTATGAAAGCAGATGCACCCGGCACAATATATATCTCTGATAGCTGATTGTATTCCAATGTCTGAGGTGTAAATGGAGCAACAGCCAGCTTATCACAATCAAGCCCCAGTAGCATATGACACATAACTGTATTTCCAGATATTACAACCGGGACGGATTTCCCAATATTTTCAAAGATGAAATCCTGAAGCTGCAATGTCAAATCATTCAATGGATTCTCAGAATCTACTTCTGCGTTCATACTATTGTAAGAACTCATTCGACTGATTACATCAGCACCATATCTACAATTGGGATTTGATAATTTCCGCTGAGATAGAATCTCACCCTGAGAATTCAAATAAGCCAGCGCAACTGTTGTTGTTCCCAAATCCACTGCCACTGCAGCTATTTCCGAATTATCATCCTGCTTCTTTGCTGCTGAGAAATATCCAGGGTATGGAACCAGCTCAATTATCACATCAGCAACATTTTCCGCAGCTGCATCAGATATATTTTTCATATCCGCATCTGATGCAGAATCATGTCCCGTACCGCACATACAGGCCAGTCGGTATCCGTCAGCCAGTTCTTCCTCTGTGAAATAATCCTCTTCTTCCTCTGTAGCTTCCGGCGCACCCTGAAGGAAATGAATCTTGCATTTGCCACAGATTCCTGCTCTGCCGCACATGTAATTAACAGGCACATTATGTCTGTCAAAGAAACCCTGCCAGGTATTATGGTCAAATGATTCCAATACCCTAGTCTCGGCGCATTTACCCTGTGCACTTTCCAAGATTCTAATCTCCACAGACATATATTTCCTCTCCTGTTTATCTACGCTTGCGCCCGTATATATATGTTGCAAAATATATTACAGATGCAATTATTACAATCATAGGTCCCGTTGCCACATTATTGAAATATGACATAACCAGACCAATCACCCCTGAAAATACACTGAATATAATTGCATATCCATGATATTCCCTCATATTCATAGAAATATTTCTGGCAGATGCCGCCGGCAAAATCAACAGTGCATTTATAAGCAATATACCAATCCATTTAATGGACAATGTAACTACCAAAGCTATAATTATTGCAAATACATCCTCGATCACTCTCACTGATATGTTGGTGCTCTTGGCCAATGTTGGATTTACACTTATGGCATTCAACTTATTAATAGCCAAAAACCAGAAAACAAGTGTACCTACAAATATTACCATCAGATATATAATCTCTCTGGATGTGATACTCAATATATCTCCAACCAGAAGAGCTGAATACTTGCTGAAATTACCACCGAAAGACAATATAGCAAGACCAATTGCTGTTGAACAGCTGGCAAATACAGATATCAATGTATCCGTTGCTACAAGTCGTTTTCTATTAATCTGGTTCAGTAGGAAAGCAAATACCACAGCAAAAATAACCATGGATAAACTGGTATCTGCTATGCCGCATACCACACCAATTGCAATTCCTGTCAAAGCCGAGTGTCCCAAAGCATCTGAGAAATATGCCATCTTGCGGTGCACAATCATGGTACCAAGCATTCCAAACAATGGAGTGATTACCAAGATGGCAACAAATGCTCTTATCATGAAATCGTATCTGAAAATCTCTGAAAAATATCCTGCCATTATTCCTGCTCCTTTCTACCCTTATAGCCTGCTTCAAAAGGAGTCTGCTCTTCCTCAACCACTCGTCTATGCACATGACGCTTTGCTGAGTCCACATCATAGATATGAGTCGAATTGGAAGAAGTAGAAATGTCAAACTGGGTATTTCCAAATACATTTTTAAACTCAGGCGAATTGTACACTTCCTTCACAGTGCCCTCTGCCATCACTTCCTTGTCTATAAGTACCACCTGATCAGCATATTTAGCCACATAATCCAGGTCGTGACTTACCACTACTATGGACATATCATAATTATGCTTGAGGTATTCCATCTTCTCATAGAATAAGTCCATACCATTCTTATCAATTCCTGATACAGGTTCATCCAGCAACAACAGATTTGGATTATCCATCACTGCCATGGATAGAAGTACACGCTGTAACTCACCACCGGATAATCTACCCACCTGTTTGTCGATTAAATCACCGGCTTCAAATTCCTCAAGAGCTTCCTTGATTTCAGCATATATTTTCTTGCTCTTCATAAATATTGGATGACCGAATCTAAATGAACAAATCAGATCATATACATCCATAGGAGAATTCTCTTCTATATTCAAAGTCTGTGGCACATAGCCTATCTTAATCTTCTGAATTTTGCCATCTTCCACATCCTTGAATTCCACTGTTCCTGTGTGAGGAATATCATCAAGGATAGCTTTGATCAATGTAGATTTACCGGCACCATTTCTTCCAATAATTGCAAGTAACTGGCCACAATGAATGTGCAGATTAATATTTTCCAATATAACCTGATCACCAAAACTTACGCCTATATCTTTAATTTTCACGCAATGAAAACCACATGGTTTTGATATTTTACGCATACGCCCTCCATAAACTATTTGCCATATACATCAGCCAAGGCTCTCTCAAGAATATCAATATTCTCATTCATATGCTCAATATAAGAGTCCTTGTAATATTCTCCTCTTGTAAGAGGATCAATATATATTGTTGTTGCAGCTGAATCCGCATCAACCACATCGCCCATCTTCTTGCCATAGGTCTCGTCTGCAAGCACGAGCTTCACATCATTTTCACTGATAGCAGACAATACTTCTTTCTGCTCACCTGCACTTATCTGTCTTTCCTCATCCAAATCCATAACAAATGCCACTTCCATTCCAAGTGCGTCCGCCACATAGTCATATGCTTCATGGAAAATAATAATATTTTCCCCAGCATATTTCTGCTGCAGGCTTGCCATTCTATCAGCCAAAGGCTGTAATCTCTTCTCATATGCAGATGCATTGGACATATATTTATCAGCATGTGCACTGTCATAATCAGCCAAACCTGCTGCAATATTTGCCACCTGCTTTTCATAGAGGGATACATCCATCCATGCATGAGCATTTTCCTCATCACCATCTGCCAGAAGTTCTATTCCCTTGCAGGCCTGTATTATAACCAGGTCAGGATAAGTCTCAGCCACCTCTTGAATAAACGACTCTATACCACCACCATTTACAATAAGTAAATCAGCATTGGATAAATGCTTCATGTCCTCCGGCTGAAGCACATAATCATGGAGGCAACCTGTCTGAGGCTCGCTTAAACTCTCAAGCTCCACACCTTCTATACCATCAATTACATTCATAGTTGCTATATACATTGGATAAAATGATGTGACTATTTTGATAGTGTCCTGAGCCTCTGAATTCTGAGACTGCGTACTTCGCCCATCAATTCCTCTTTTATAAATAAAAAAGGTACTGCTGAAAGACACCAATGTAATGACTATCAGCAAAATACCCACAAATATTCCTGTATTATTCTTCTTCATTCTCAATCACCTGATCCATAAAATCCCAAATAATATCGCGTCCCTGTTTTGTTTCAGCAGAAAAAGGTACTATGATAGTATCTTTATCAGCCTCTAGTCCTTCTCGAATCAATTTGATCTGCTTATCCTTCTGACTTCTCTTGATCTTATCAAGCTTGGTTGCAATGACTATAGGATCATAACCTACATATTTCATCCACTCAAACATCTGCTTGTCATTGGCAGAAGGTTTATGTCTAATATCCACCAGTAGAAATACTGCACGCAACTTCTCAGATGTATTCAAATAATTCTCTATCATGCGCCCCCAAGCTTCCTTCTCCTTCTCAGAAGCTTTGGCATAGCCATATCCAGGTAAATCCACCAGATAAATCTCTTTATTGATATTGTAGAAATTGATAGTCTGTGTCTTACCAGGCTGAGCTGAAGTTCTTGCAAGGGATTTTCTCATCATCAAGGCATTGATGAGAGATGATTTTCCTACATTGGATTTTCCAGCAAAAGCCACTTCCGGCAATTGATTGTCCGGAAGTGTACTTGTTACTCCACATACAGTTTCTAATTCAACATTTTTGATAACCATTATGCGCTTTTTTCCTTTTTCTTATCCTCTAAGGCCAAGACATCCTTCTTCTTGTCCTCGAGTCTTAAATTGTTGTCAACCATTTCCTTGGTAACAACAAGTTTCTTGATATTATTGTCAGAAGGAACAGTATACATGTAATCCATCATAACATTTTCCATGATGGCACGAAGTCCTCTTGCTCCTGTCTTTCTCTCAATAGACTTCTTGGCAATCTCAACAAGAGCATCCTTGTCGAAATCAAGTTCTACATCATCAAGATCAAACAATGCTTTGTACTGCTTTACAAGGCTGTTCTTTGGCTCTGTAAGAATACGAACCATTGCTTCCTCATCTAATTCCTCAAGAGATACATTAATAGGCACACGTCCTACAAACTCAGGAATAAGACCATACTTGATGAAATCCTGTGGCAATGCCTGCTTGAGAAGCTCAGATAATTCGTCCTCATTCTTAGCTTTTACCTCTGCATTGAAACCGATACCCTTGGTATCTAATCTGGAAGAAATGATCTTGTCGATTCCCTCAAATGCTCCACCGCAGATAAACAGAATATTCTTGGTATCAATAGGAATAGTCTCCTGATTAGGATGCTTGCGTCCACCCTGTGGTGGTACATTGGCAACTGTTCCCTCGATGATTTTCAGAAGAGCCTGCTGTACACCCTCACCAGATACGTCTCTAGTGATTGATACATTCTCAGATTTCTTGGTAATCTTATCAATCTCATCTATGTAGATAATTCCACGCTCAGCAGCTGCAACATCATAGTCAGCAGCCTGAATGAGCTTCAGGAGAATATTTTCCACATCTTCACCTACATATCCGGCCTCTGTAAGAGTTGTAGCATCTGCAATAGCAAATGGTACACCTAAATTTCTAGCCAAAGTCTGGGCAAGCAAAGTCTTACCACTACCTGTAGGTCCAAGCATAAGCACATTGGATTTCTGCAATTCAACATCCAAGTCCTTACCCTTGGTAATTCTCTTGTAGTGATTATATACTGCTACAGACAATACCTTCTTGGCCTCATCCTGACCAATTACATAATCATCAAGGAATTGCTTCATTTCCATAGGGCTAGTCAGGTTAATATCAGCTGATGCCATAGCATCATCTTCTGGGGCATCAAAATCCATTAACTCTTCTTCAATTATCTCTGAACATATATCAATACATTCATCACAGATAAATGCTCCATTAGGTCCTGCAATAAGCTTTCGAACCTGCTGCTGTGATTTACCACAGAAGGAACATCTGATTTTATCTTCACTATTTCTTCCTGCCATATTAAATCTCACTCTCTTCTAGATTTATTCAAGTCGGACTCCACACTTCCCTGGAAAATGGAGTTTTATCGACTTTTATAAATGCACTTTGAGGGTATCCCATTCGGGGTACCCTCTAAGTTATAAAATTATTCTTTTTTTGTAATAATACCATCAACAAGACCATACTCAAGAGCTTCTTCAGCTGAGAGCCAATGATCTCTCTCTGTATCCTGTGCCACCTGCTCTACAGGCTTGCCAGTATTTTCAGCCAAGATTTCATTTAACTTCTTCTTGGTCTTCAAAATATTTTCTGCAGCTATCTGAATCTCAGTAGCCTGTCCCTTGGCACCACCTGATGGCTGGTGAATCATAACCTCTGCATTTGGAAGAGCGAATCTCTTGCCTTTAGCACCACCTGCAAGGAGGAAAGCACCCATAGATGCTGCCATTCCAATACAGATTGTAGATACATCACATTTGATGTACTGCATTGTGTCATAGATTGCCATACCAGCTGTTACCATACCACCTGGCGAGTTAATATACAGATGTATATCCTTATTTGGATCCTCTGACTCAAGGAAAAGCATCTGAGCAACTACAAGACTAGCTGTTGTCTCATTAACTTCTTCCCCGAGGAAGATAATTCTATCTTTTAATAATCTAGAGTAGATGTCGTATGAACGCTCACCTCTACTGTTTTGCTCGATGACATAAGGTATTGTTGCCATATATTATTCCACTTCTTTCTTTGTTGCCTTCTTTGTTGTTGTCTTCTTTGCAGGCTTCTCATCGTCAGCCTTCTTTGTTGTAGACTTCTTTGTTGTCTTCTTCTCAGCCTTCTCTTCGCCATCAGCAGCCTCAGCCTTCTTTGCTGTAGACTTCTTTGCTGTCTGCTTAGCATTTTCCATAACGAAGTCAAGAGCCTTCTGTGAAGCAAGATCAGCCTTGATATTCTCTCTATCTGAATCAGATACAGTCTTCTTAAGCTGCTCTACATCCATACCGTAAGCTGCTGCCATCTTCTCGATCTCAGCATCAACATCAGCATCGCTAGCTTCAATATTCTCAGCCTTTACGATTGCCTCTAATACGAGAGAACCCTGGATTCTCTTGATAGCATCAGGACGAACCTGCTCTTTGAACTTATCCATTGTCATTCCAGTGAACTGCATGTACTGCTCCATTGAAAGACCAGACTGCATTAACTGATTTGACATATCATTAAGCATTGAATTTACCTGATTATCGATCATAGCCTCTGGGATATCCATCTTAGCATCCTCGATAACCTTCTCCATTGCTTCATCTTCCTGGAGACGACGGCCTTCTTCTGCCTTGCGCTCCTCAAGCTTCTTCTTTAAATCAGCCTTGTAATCTTCTACTGAATCAAAGCCCTTGTCCTCAGCGAATGCCTCATCAAGCTTTGGAAGCTCTTTTCTAGTAGCATCCTTGATTGTAACCTTGAATAAAGCGTCCTTACCAGCAAGCTCTGCTGCCTGGTACTCAGCTGGGAATGTAACATTTACATCAACTTCATCGCCAACCTTCTTACCTACTAACTGATCTTCAAATCCTGGGATAAATGATCCAGAACCAAGCTCAAGTGGGTAATCCTCGCCAGCGCCACCTTCGAATTCAACGCCATCAATAGAACCAACGAAATCGATAACTGCTGTATCGCCGTTCTTCAAAGCCTTCTCAACTTTAACTTTACGAGCCGAAGCTTCTCTTTCCTTATCAGCCTCTGCCTTTACTTCTGTAGCTGTAACCTTTGTGTCTGCCTTTGTTACAGATACACCCTTGTATTTACCAAGCTTAACTTCTGGCTTAAGAGCAACTTCTGCTGTGTAGATGAAGTCCTTACCCTTCTCAAGCTGTACTACATCGATTGTAGGCTGTGATACAATATCAAGTCCACTCTCGTCATAAGCTTCTGGATATGTCTGCTGTAACAAAATGTTGGCAGCATCCTCGTAGAATACTTCTGCTCCGTACATCTTCTCTACCATTGCTCTAGGAACCTTGCCCTTACGGAAACCTGGTAATGAAATACTCTTCTTCTGTCTATTATATGCTGTATCTAATGCCTTATCTAATTCAGCTGCTGGCACTTCAACAGTCAATTTAGCCATATTATTCTCTAATGTTTCAACTTTAACACTCATTATGATTATTTTTCCTCCTTATTCTAGTGCAGTCATTATGAGATTATATCACAGGGATTTTCAAATATCAAGGCAATTTACCCCGTGAAACCATTATAAATCAAGGGATTCTAGGCAAATATTACTTTCTGTATACAATCTTGTCAGCCATTACATCTGCCGCCGCCTTATCTGTTAAATATTCAATTAATGCCAAACCAAAATCTATAGCTGTTCCCATGCCACGGCTTGTAATAATATTTTCATCCACAACCACAGCATCAATCTGATAATGGCACCCTTTCATTTCATCTTCAAAACCAGGATAAGATGTGGCATTCTTGCCTTCTAGAATTCCTAAGTGTCCGAATATACTTGGGGCCGCACAAATTGCAGCCACAAGCTTTCCTTCCTCCACGAATTTCTTTACAGTATCAGTCACAATCTCATTGGCCTCAAGATTTGGCGTTCCAGGTATTCCTCCCGGAAGGACAATCCCATCATAATCATCCCAATTCACATCTTCTATTTTGGCATCACACTGAAATTTAATATTATGAGAGCCGCATACTTCCCTCGAACCTGTAATAGAAATCATATCAATATTTAATTTCGCTCTTCGAAGCAAGTCCACTACTGTTAAGCCTTCAATTTCCTCGCAGCCATCAGCCATACAAATACCAATTTTGCTCATACCATTCCTCCATTTTCCCAACTTGTTAAATAATAATTTATATTTTATACTCAAACCATATGAATGATATCATCTCATATATTCATATGATAAATAATACTAGATAATTCAAACAAACCAATTCAAGGAGACATCTATGGAAATAGAACGCAAATATCTCATAAGAGAGATTCCACAAAACTTAAACCAATATCCTTCTAAGGAAATTGAACAAGCCTATCTGTGCGAGGAACCTGTTGTACGAATTCGTAAGTCAGATGATAAATATATTCTCACCTACAAATCCAAAGGAATGATGGTACGCCAGGAGGAAGAAATGCCTCTTACACAATCAGCTTATAATCATCTCTTAAAAAAAGCTGATGGACATATCATCTCCAAAACCAGATACATGATACCTCTAGGTTCTCACACTGTGGAATTAGATGTATTCCATGGATATATGAAACCACTTGTTATGGCAGAAGTTGAATTCGACTCCGAGGAAGCCGCCAACAACTTCACACCTCCTGAATGGTTCGGTGAAGAAGTCACCTACAACAAAGCTTATCATAATGTAAATATGGCATTGCACCAATAATTATCTACGGTGCAATTCATATTTTGCTTTGGTCTTAATACTTCTACGCAAACTCTCAATTCGTACATGGAGAGGTCCATCTTCTATAATTTCATCAATAGATGCAGCCATCTGATTTATCAGATGGTCGTCTAATTCATCAACCATGGATGCGTAAATATCATACTTACGGTCATAGCTGTCAGCATCCAGAAAATCCAAGAATTTCGGATTAACCAAATCATTTTCCGAAGTGCTATTCTCAGTTTCTATAACACTTGCAGATTCTGCTGCCGATTCACATCTTGCAGCATCCGCCGCTTCCATTGCAGGCTCATCTCTCACAGCGCTTGCCAATTCAGCCTGAGAATCAGCCAATTCCCGCTCCACTACAGCGTGACTTCCCACCAGCTCAAATCTGTATTTCTGCTGAATCTCAGGATATTTCACATGATCCACCTCGCTGATAAACATATCATAAGGTCTGATATATGTTCTAAAATCCCCATACAAAGCCTGATATACTACATATGGTTCTCTTGTCTCCGAGTGAGTTGCTACTGCAACTATCTGATACATCTTGTTTTTGAAATGTCGGTATAATTCTCCCGGCATTGGTCTTGATTGTGGCATTTTCTCACCTCGTAAAATCTCTTAATTAGTACTATATATACATCCGGCCAGGTCCGCATCCATGAAATCTACAACAACAATTCCATAGTTGGCATCCTGCTGCCAGTCATATTCTTTTAAATATCTGTTAATTTCACCCGCATACTTCTTCGGACGACCTGCATATTTTGTTCCGGAAGTGGAAGTGAAATTGACGGAAAATGTATTCTCATTCGCCTGACAATTTTCAAGTACCTCCACAACAGCGTTAATCTTATCCTCTGTTGAATACTTATATCTGTCCTGAACCCACAAATTAGCATTATCATTTATCGCCGATACCGCAGCAGGTTCTTCCACTATATCCTTGCCGCCCTGACCTTCCCATGCGAAGTTTAAACCTCTGCGAGACTCGCCAACTCCGATTTTGTCTTCGAATCTTGTAGCCAACACTATCTTGCCTCGAACCTGATTTAATGTAGGAATTTCATTTGCTGTATACCATTTATCTCCATTCTCATCAATCTTTTCATAGAGCAACTGCTGAAGTGTCGAGATATCATCATCGCCATTTTCTGCTTTCACATTGAAGATAACTGTCTCTGTAGGATTCTGCTCAAGAAATGCATAGACATCATCCACCACCTCGTTTAAATACAACTTCTTTGACCATGGCCACGGTCCCTTCTTGCATTTTGCAAAATTATGAACCATAACCAAAGCCGGCTCATTATCCTTTTCCGATATAGCTGCTCTGATATCTAAATATCTACAACCGTCTTCAAGCTGGGTAGATATATCCTCATTTTGACACTGAAATATAAATCCCAGTGGTACATGCTGTGTACATGAATCGTGAGTTCCGGGAATAGTGATGTTGCTAAGTGTCTTCTCACCATCTACTCCCGCCATCCAGTTTGAACCCGTAGTAGTTTCTGCTGCATTTACTGTCATTTTATTTGGCACTGTCAAAGCAAGTGCCATGGCGATTATCATAAATAATGCCAGTCTCTTCTTTGTCTCTCTCATATACCCTCCAAACGCAGATTGCAAATCCTGCCGGACGCCCCTGATTTTATTTGCACCGGTCTTTACAACCCACTGAATTATTATATCATAAGTGTATTTATTATTATCTTATTTTGTGCGAAAATAGATATATTATTTCTAAGAAATACGAGGGAAGATTATGCTAATTAAAAAAGATATTTTGTCATTAGAATTCTATAAGAAATCTGCCTTCACCGGCAGTTTGGGAAATATGCGATACCGCATTGTCAAAGATGTCACCGGAGAAGGTGATGATGCTATAACAAAATTAAAAGTTGCAATTTGGCCCGGACCTTTCGCCTACGATAAAACCGACGCAAGCCAGATGACTTACGAGCTCTTCGATTTCTCCGACGAAGGTCTGGAACAAATTACAACTTGGTTAAATGATAATGCATCAAATTACTGATGCATTATCCCAATCTTCTACGGCGCTTAATGGCCATTTTCATTTCGTACATTCTGGAATCAGCCTCTGCATATACCTTACTGGCCATATCCAAACCAGGTTCATTACTTTTTGCTATTCCATAAGAAGCTTCAATAACAAATGGGTATTCAACGGATTTCTTCTTCTCCATGGCCTCCATTGTCTCAAGAGCATGACTCACATGCTTGAAATTATTTTCATAGACAATGACAAGAAATTCATCGCCGCCCATTCTATATACATCTCCAACACCATCAAAGGCTTTTTTCAAAATATCAGCAAATTCTTTCAGCAGTATATCTCCCTGCTCATGGCCCAGAGTATCATTCACTCGTTTCAAACCATTCAAATCAATATTAATAAGTTCATATACAATCTTGCCCTCAGAAGCATCCAAGGCAGCAAAATCCTCTGTACTCTTGGCTCTATTATTGATTCCACACAACTGATCTGTGTAGGCTCTGTATGTAAGCCAATCCTTCTCCGCTTTGGATACCAACATGTCATAAGCATAGAAGGCATAACTCAAAATCAAGAAGATTATAAATACCAATGCTCCATATGGAATCACACTAAATGAGAGGAACTCATTGTCCTGAGCCAGATATTTCTGTATATTAAATCGTGCCAAATCATATCCTATGGCCGCTACCAGCACCATCACTCCTGCGATTAACATACGATCCGAATTGCTTCTCTGACGTCTGCCTCCAATTCCAACAGCAACAACAACCACCAGAGACAAAGCTCCAAACATGTGGAAATATGGCAGACTCTTTGGGAAATGAACCACATCCATGTAATGCAGAATAGTTGAAATCACAGCAAATGTAGAAAGGAGCAATACAACTGAACGCATTATATAATATCTCCAGCTCTTTTCCTCACGACACATTTCCATAATCAGCATCATAAATGGAATAGGTGCCAGATACAGAGTCAGATATTCCAAGGTTGTCACCACAGCCATATTCATCTGGAATATCTGTAATATTTTCATATTACACATAGACCATATACCTATAAGGAAACTAAATGTTCCAATATATATCAGTCTAAGCATTATTCTACTGATTCTAATAGTAGCCGCACTTAAAATCATAAGTACAATTCCCAGCACTGTCAGAAACATACATATAGCAGTAGCGTAGAATCGTCCATTTGCATAATGCACATGAGAATATCCAGTTTGTATAATGACCGGTTCGATGATATTTGTAAATGCATCATCCTCACCACATACAAATTTAATAGTGATAACCTGGCCGTTACTGCGAGGTGGAATATTTACAAAATGATATCCGCTTCCAACCATCCCGCCTTCTCTGATAATCCTGTCGCCATAGCTATATATCAGTTTCCCATCCACATGTACATTTACCGCAGACAGATATTCCAATATAACCATAGTCTGGCGCTCTCTACAATATGCAGGCAAAGTGTTTTTGATAGTAACCCTATCACCTTTCTTCAAGCCCTTATAAATTGTAGATGGCAAATCATTTACCTCTCTATAAGCTTCACCATTCACAGAAACCAACCAGTCATCTTGCAAATGATGCTCGATTACAGTCTCCTGGTTCTGATACATGAGATACATCATGCCTATAACAAAAATCAGGCTTATAACTATGCCAATTAAAGAATTGCATATCTTCCTAAAATAACCTCTTTTATCCATAATCCCCGTAAACTTTCTATTATACAAAATATCAATATCTTCCAAATTCTATTGATAATCATGCCCCTCCTACTGCTCATCGCATAGGTAAGTTATATTATATCATTATTACACCGCTTATGTGCAAAAAAATGAAAGCCATTTTGCACTTTTTTTGCTATTATATATTTATGGCTAAACAAAAGAAAAAACATACCACTTTGAGATTCATTGTGGGACTAATTATATTTTTAACAACAATAAGTATATTGGGCATCTACCTTATAAAAGACCGATTATTACAGGTGGAGTACGCCCCAACCAGTCTAAGCTTATCCAGCGATTCCTTGAACAATCCTTACTGCGGCTGGTATCACACATACAGCTATACAATCAAAGAGGATAGTACCATCGACACTTCTCTTATAGAAGCTGCCCAGGCTTTAGATAATGCTACTCAACTATGTCTGCTGGATGTAAATATCAATGCTTATGCCAATATTGATATTACTCCCCACGCAGCCTCTGAGCTCAAGGCAATTCTATCTGCCTGGTCCAATTCCGGCAAGCAGATTATCCTGAGAATCAATTATGGCAGCTCAGCAATAGGTACTTTAGCAGAGCCTATGGATATTTCCAAAGTATATCTCCACATGGAGCAACTGACACCAATTATTTCAGAGTATGCTCCACTCATTTACTCCCTGCAGGGAGCATTTATTGGAAACAACGGCTTATATCAGGGCTCTATGTATAATACCGAGGAAAATATTATCGATTTAACCAAATATATAGGTTCCTTGCTGGAATATAATACCTACCTGTCTGTCACTGATCCTAACATGTATATGAAGGTAAATAATATAAAGCGCATGCCTACCAGTCTGACTTCTGACAATCCATTACAGAAGCAAAACATAAACAGCATGCCTTTCAGATTAGGAATCTCGCAGTACAATATCACCTCCGACAATAGTCAGGCCAGCCTTGACGGCCTTGCCGCAATAAGCACCTGGGCTCCAATTGGTGGTGCTGTGGGAAATGATTCCAACCTCTATGATTTATCAACTGCCATTACCACCCTGCAGGGATATCATGTGTCATATCTCAGCGCCGATGAAAATGCCAGTGTACTTAACCAGTGGAAAAATGTATCCTACAGAGGAGAGGATGCCTTCTCAGGTGTAACCGGTTACGATTATATCACCGCTCATCTGGGTTATCGATTTGTAGTCAATTCCACCAGTTTGTCCTTTGACCCATTAAGAGACGATCAAGGCAAGTTAAATGTTGAATTTGAAAACACAGGCTTCGCCAACACTTTACATAATTTCGAGGTGAGTCTGGTTCTGAAAAATGTAGATACAGAAGAGCTCATTAAAATCCCATTGGACACCAGCACTTCATCCTGGTATCCTAACAAACCGGTTTCTCTTACAGCAGATTTGAATCTCAGAGAATATACCAAGGGCAATTTCAATATCTATGTAATTATAATTGATCCTTCCACAGGTTCCATTATCAAACTGGGCAACACTATGCCTCTTTCAACCAATGGCTATCAAATTGCCACAATGAAGTGCGGAATCTCTTGACTTATGAAGTGAGAAACTATAAAATACTATTTGCGCGCAGGAATGGCGGAATTGGCAGACGCGCTAGCTTCAGGTGCTAGTGGTAGCAATATCGTGTGGGTTCAAGTCCCATTTCCTGCACTAAAAAACTGAGAGAAATATTTCTCTCAGTTTTATTTTTTTGCTTTATAATCAATCTCTATATGGACGCCATAGGATTTCTCCATCGTCCCAATATCTAATTGCAAACTCACAGTTTCCTTTATCATCCACATTGATTATTCCAAATGATTGCATCATATCAAACTGCTTTGGCAGCTCGATACTTCCAGGATTCATAACTGTAATTCCATCCACTTCCTCTATCTCCGGAACATGGGTATGACCATAGATAACCGTGTCACAGCCTCTCTCCCTGGCCTCATATACCAATCTCTCATATCCGGATTTCACCCCATAGAGATGTCCATGAGTCAGCAATATCTGTCTGTTACCAAGGCTGACAACCAGGCTCTTGGGTAGAGCTTCTCTGCCGAAATCACAATTACCAGCCACCGCATGTATAGGCAAATGTGTGCGCTCAGCAATCTCCATCACGCTTCCCTCACTATCTCCCAAATGGTAAATCATAACAGGCTGAACCTTGTCAATCACCTTGTATATAGTTGAAGTAATTCTATGATTATCACTTAATACCAGTACTCTCATTATCTCATCCTAAATCAAATATTTACTTTCAAACTCTTCCTGAGTCAATGGTTTATCAAAGAAGAATCCCTGGAGCATATCAACATTCATCTCATCAAGAACTTCTTTCTGCTCTTCCAATTCCACTCCCTCTACAACCACATTCAAGTCAAGGGCATCCGCCAACTGAGATACAGAAGTAACAAAGGCATCTGCGAAGCTATCCTCACCAATATCACCTACGAAGCATTTATCAATTTTGATAACATCAATCGGCATACTGCGTATATGATTCAAAGAAGAGTAGCCTGTACCGAAATCATCCAGAGCCACATGTACCCCCAGAGCTTTGATTTCACCCAGGACCTGCTGCATCTTGTCCATATCATTGACAGCCAGACTCTCAGTTACTTCCAAAGTCAGATTAGAAGGTTTGATATTAGTCTCCTCCAGAGTCTTTCTAACCACATCCACAATATCAGTCTGAACCAACTGCACCACAGACAGATTTACATTTACCTTGTACTCAGGATGGCCGAAATCATTCCAGTACTTACATCTCGCCGCTGCCTCATGAAGCACATGGGAACCAATTTCATTTATCAGGCCCAGATACTCTGCCAGCGGAATGAATTTATCCGGCATAACCATACCCAGACTCTTAGAATTCCAGCGAAGCAAAGCCTCAGCTCCACAACATCTCTCCCCATCATTGGTAATATCCATAAGAGGCTGATAATATACCTCAAATTCTTTGCAACCATCTTCCACAGCAGATCTCATAGCTCTCTCCAAATCCAGTCTCTCGCTGGTATTTGAAGCCTGATTGCTGTTATAATATTCCACTCTGTTCTTGCCCTGATTCTTGGCCCAGTGCAGAGCAATATCTGCCCTTTGCATCAATGTATCTACAGTAACACCATCCTTTGGCATAATAACCACGCCCATACTCATGGTACAGTAGTAATCCTTGCCACCTAGATACCATGGCTTGGCAAATACATTTTTAATATTATCTATAATATTTTCCAGACGACCGAAGTTTCTGTTGGATACCAAAACCACGAACTCGTCTCCACCGATTCTATAACAGTGACCAGCCACACCTTCAATGTGATTCAATGCTTCTGCCACACTCTTGAGAAGCAAATCACCATTCTGATGTCCGATAGCATCGTTGATATGATCGAAATCATCCAAATCAATATATAGCAAAGCGCTCTCATCTACAGATCGAACAGTTGCATGAATCATCTTCTCCAGGTCTTCTTCACATCTCAATCTGTTATAGAGACCAGTCAGGTAATCCTCACCGGCGCGTTTCTCAATCTCTTTCTGATATTGCTTGGTTCTTGTCAAATCATAAATGGTAGCCAGACACACCTTTCGGCCATCCACCCAATTGATATAAGAGAAACTTATCTCAAGCCATTTCTCACTCTGCTTAGCATAGAATTCATGACCACCTTCCGAATCCCTCTCCGGATGCATGAGATCATCCACAAGTTCTATTCTATCCTGCTCAGTTATGCGCAAGCCCTCATAATTCTCATTGGAATATAATACGCAATGCTTATCCAAATCATATACAGAAACTGCGCAACCTATATGTTCCAAAATCTGCTCCAAAGCATTATACGAACTAGCCAGAGAATTCTTGGTCACATGCTTGGTGAGAGTCATCTGTATAACTCTCTTCACATCATTGGCAAATGTCAATTCATCAACGGTCCACTTTCTGGCCTTGCCACACATCTGGAACATTATATACATAGCCAGCTTATCCCCTAAAGTAATAGGCAGATATATACCGGCTGCAAGAGCATTTTCCTTGAAATAATCAGCAAAGTTCTCAGGTATCATAGTATCGCCGGAAATAGTATAAGGTCTGCCCGTCATAAATGGAAAATCAGCCTTGGTCTTCACACCAAAATCTCTAATCCATCCATGTTCTTCAGTATCAGACCATTCACATAACATATCCACATGATCATCATCAGCTTCCACTTTCAGAAGCGCACACTCCGACACTTCCAGATACATACCGGCGCTTTCCAATATCTGCTCAGCTATTTTGGCAAATGAATCCTCTGCCTCCATCTCCTTCAGAATCTCTGTCATAACCTCGCTCTTCTGAAGTCTTGAGGCATTATGCACCTCGTTGAGATGACTCATCTCCAGCTGATCTAAAAGTCTGGTTTTGTCCATGTTCTCACGGTACAATTGAGCGGCAACATTTTCCACCAAACCAACAGTGGCATCCAGCTGTGCCTCATTGATACATTCCATAAAACCAGGTGCCATATCATCTTCTGTAAGTTTATCCATGTCAATAGCATATATAATCCATACACCCTTTAATCTGGAATTGCCATCTCGAAGAGCCACACCACGCACCATGAGGTATTTGGCAGCTGTAACATAAGCAATCACATTTTCCCCATCCACATCAGAAAACTGAGAAAGAAAAGAACGCTTAGCATCTAAGTCCATCAAATCGTCAATATATCTCTCAGCTTCAACGCCACCAGAGAATTTGGTAATAGTCTGCAATGTTGTATCCACTAATACGCTATATACATGACCCACTTTACAAAATGCGTCCTGCAATTTTTGAAGTTCAACTATTTCCTCTTCAACAAACATAACTACCCTCGCCTTTTCAAAATATATATCTGATCGTGTCCCCTCATAGGAATCTGTCTAACCAACTCCAGGCCGGCATTCAGTCTAACCTGCTTCTTGATTAGATTCTCCTCCTGAGTCAACAGGAATAACATAGCCCCCGCGTCTGTTATCTCTATGGCTTTCTTGAAGAAATTTCTGTAGAATTCATCCACTTCATTTCTATCCTGATTCTCCATTCTCGGAAATTCAGTTATGATTTCATCCATCATATAATCTGTTGTAAAATCGAAGAAATCCCTGTTTATAAAATATATATCAGCCCCTGCTGCCGCGGCATTTTCCCTGGCAATATCAATGGCCTGGCCATATTTATCTATACCATATACATATTTCGGTTTCTTGCCCATTGTTCTAGCAAGAAGCAAAGCTGAAGTTCCACAGAAAGGATCAATTATCTGTGCCCCCTCTGAGGTGTATGGCCTGATAAGCTCCGCCATCTGTGCCGCCACCACCGGTGACATGGATGTAGGCAGATTCTCATGCATATATTCAAATCTATCTGCCCCAAGTCCCGGCAATCTACCGTAAACTGCATATCCACCATCCTTCTTCTTATATAACTTAATATATATATCAGGATTAGTTATTACATTCTTCAGCTTATATTTGCTCTCCTCCTCAATGGCCATTCCTATCATCTTGGCATTCTTGGAAAGCAAATCATCAGTATTTTCTATTTTAAATGTATATTCATCAGCCTTGCCATATGCTTCCTGAAGAAGAGGCATAAGTTCCGAATCCCACAGGGATTCAGCCAACTGATCCAGCTGATTGGATTTGCCTGTTTTAAATCTAATAAGGAACCATATCTCTCTATAATACGGCAGTTTCGCAATAGTCATAACCCTGTCTGTGGAAGTTTTCACCCCTCTGGAAATCAGACCGGTCTTCTCACCCAAAGTCTCTGCTATATACTTGGCAATGTTTTTGCTGATATAATCCTCAGCCTCCACAACTATTACATGTTTCTTCTTGATAGGCTGTATAGGCTTCACCTCTCTAGGGGACTGACAATTCTCTAGAAGCTTGGATATCTCCGCTCTGAGTTCTCTCACATGCTTCACTTCCTCCGCTCCCATTTCCATGGAATGAAGTTTGTCCAGCTCCGCCTTCAGCTCATCCATATATAAACTGCAATCAAAATGTGATAAAGCCTTGATATAAGATGCCTTGACAAATCGTGTATCGTCAGTCTTGTAAGTCGCCCATATTCTACCGGCCGCATCATCTCCAGCGCCAAATATTTCGTTGTAATCTCCAAGCAACAATGCAGCATTTTTTCTGGTTTTGGGATCAACATTTTCCAATGATTTAATAATAGCATCTATCAAATCATTTTCCTCTGTGCCCCACTGGTGTAACATATCAATCCACTCATGATGATCTGTCACTTCTTTACTTTTCAAATGTGCTCTTAAAGTACTTAAATTTGCTCTAAGGTTCTCTCCTGATAGTATTTCTGTCACTATCTCTCTCATTTATAAATCCTCTGATTCTGTAGAATAATCTAACCTATAATTTCTAGGCGAAGTCCCATAGGTTTTCTGAAATAATCTATGAAAATAACTGATATTTTCATATCCAACTGCTGTTGCAATGTCCGCAACTGTAAGCTTGGAGGTTCTAAGCAGATAAGCAGCCTGACGCATCCTCTTCTCCTGCAGCAATTCCGTATAATTCTTGCCAGTCAATTGCTTGATGGTCTTGCTGAGCCAATGGAGATCATAATGCAACTGCTCCGCCAAATCAGTAAAGGTCCCATCCCTGTAATTCTCCTCCACATATTTGTAGACAGACATAACAAGTTCCTGGCCACTGTTATCCTTACCCACATCCACATATTCTGTATAATTCATAAGCTGTAATAGCAACAATCCCATTGTAGCCTGATTGATACTGCGCTTATTATTCTGTTTATTATGAATTGTCCAGATAAGATTTTCCATCAAATTCTGAACAGGCAATACATCTGATACTCTAAAATGCAGATAACTTATATTATTGTCCTTGCTCTTGAGGCAATCTATTATAAAATCTCGAATAAGATTATCTTCATTACCTAACATTGTAAGTGCATAGTCGAAGAAGCTTGGCAGGATTATGAGATTCACTCCAATATCATCTTCTCCTGCCGGCATTATCTCCTGGATAGCATTCTGATTGAGAAATAATAATTCACCCTGTTTCAACACAATCTCATTGCCATTTATTATATGCTTAGTGGAACCACTGCACATATAAATCAGCTCCACATAATTATGTGTATGCTCCGGAAAATGTACAAATCGGGTATGAGTACGCACATCAATAACCTTGCCACTGGTTATGAGCTTCTTGTAGTCAACCACATTGGACTTAGGCTCCATATATATACCTTCATCAACAGATCCCGCACCATCCAGATACATCTGTTCTTCAGGAGTAATTTGTCGTAGTTCTTGCAACAATTCCTGCTTCATATTACACTCAACCACCAATAATAGTCTTGATACTTTCCTTCATATTCTTGCCATCTAACTCATGGCGCTTCTCCTTGTCCTTAGCGACCTTGAGATATCTTCTCATGATACACAACAGAACAATAGAGATTGTAGATATTAAATCATCCATTGGAGTAGTACTTGTAACTACTATCATATGTCTGGCAACAAGGAATATAAGTGTCTCCAAAATGTTATCCGAATTTGGACGACACAACATTTTCAAGAATTCCACTCCGATTACAACAAAAAGCACCTGCTCCAAGAAATCTATAAAAGCAGTTGTCTCTGCCCTGTTATTCCAGTATTCTCCAATACATGGTACCAAACCAATTATGGAAATAATGATTCCTGCCAATACGAAAATAGCAGCTATTAATTCCAATAGATAGCATAGGTTTGTAACCAATTTCTTTAATTTTTCGTTTCCGAACATATTCCCCTCCAAATTTATACATAATTATTCAAGTTGAATTATAGCAAAAAAGGGCGTCAGCCTCAATAGAGACCGCGCCCTTGTACACATTCATATATTATATTTTCTACAGATATCTCTCTGCTGAAACAACACAATTTGCTCCATCAGATGCTGCAGTCACAACCTGACGCAACTGCTTGGTTCTACAATCTCCTGCTACAAATATACCAGGTATGCTTGTAACTCCATCTTCACCAGCAATAATATAACCTCTCTCATCCATATCAGGAAGTCCCTCAATCTTATCAGTCTGAGGAAGTGTACCAACTGCAATAAATGCACCCTGTACATCAAGAGTTCTCTTCTCGCCAGTCTTCACATTGGATACTTCAACTGACTCTACGCCATTGGTTCCTACAATTCTATCTACTACAGAGTCAAGAACCAACTCAATGTTGGCTGTATTTCTCACTTCATCAGCCAAAACCTTGGCGCCTCTGAACTCATCTCTTCTATGTACCAGATATACTTTGCTGCATCCTCTTGCCAGATAGATAGCATCCTCAAGTGCCACATCTCCACCACCGACAACAACTACAACCTTGTCCTTGTAGAATGCACCGTCACAGGTAGCGCAGTATGATACGCCCATTCCAACCAACTCATCCTCACCAGGAACTCCAAGTCTACGATTGCTAGCTCCCATAGCCAGGATAACTGTCTTGGTTTCAATATCGCCTTTCTTACCATGGAGAATCTTGTATTCACCCTTATCCTCAATGGAAGTAATTGTATTTCTAGTAAATTCTGCTCCCAGCTTTACAGCATGATCCTTGAACTTCTGACCAAGATCCATTCCTGTAACCTCTGGAAGTCCCGGATAATTGTCCACCTCATAAGTATTTAAAATCTGACCACCACTGACAGATGTCTTGTCAACTACCAATGTATCAAGCATTGCTCTCTTTGCATAAATTGCTGCTGCCATTCCAGCAGGACCGCTTCCAACTATTGTTACATCATACATATATATCGCCTCCTAAAAACTCAAATAAGACATTGCACACAATTAAGTTGTGTACAATATAATCTATTTTCCCCCGTTTGTCAAATGTATTTTAAGAAATAATATTTAAAAACATTTTTATAAATTATTGTCCTTGTTTTGTCCTAATCTCCGTGTCATAATTACAATGTAATCAGAGGAAAGGAGGATTAGGCTATGGATATCGCAAGACTATCTATGAATATGAGTCAAGCTCAAACATTACAAAACGTTGGAGTAGCGGTACTTGACCAGGCACTTGATACCCAGAGGATGCAGAGTCAGGGAATGGCTGAGATTATTAATTCAGCACCATCGCCTTCGCTTGAAACTCTGGTGAACCCTTCCATCGGTCGAAATATCGACCTAACCATATAAATACCTAGAGTCGAGCTTTTCTCGACACGACATCCTATAGTTGGACCAATAGCGTAGCAGCCCCCCATACTGCTACGCTATTTTTATGTCCATCAATATATCTCTAATCAATATTCAGTTATTACTTTGTAGCAATAACCTCAATTTCAAGCATTACATCCTTTGGAAGACGAGCCACTTCCACGCAGCTTCTACTTGGATATGGCTCTGGAAAATATTTTGCATATACTTCATTGATTGCAGCAAAATCATTCATTTCCTTGATAAATACTGTAGTCTTTACAACATTTGCCATGCTTGTACCTGCAGCTTCCAAAAGATTTGACATATTTTTAAAAGCCTGATCAGCCTGAGCAACTGAACCCTCTGGAATATTACCTGTAGCAGGATCAACCGGAATAACTCCGGATGTATATACCATACCATTTACCTCAATAGCCTGTGAGTATGGTCCGATTGCTGCCGGTGCCTTGTCTGTTTTAATTACGTTTTTCATTTCTTCCTCACTTCCTACTCAAACTACAATATTGAAATAATTTGAGTCTTTTGATTTATAACATATTTATTCTAGCTAATTTTTGCGAATCTTTCCATCATTAATAGTAATTCTGCGCTCTTTATACAATCTGCCTACTGCTCTCTTAAATGCCGCCTTGGAAAGTCCGGTCTCTCTAAATATAATCTCAGGAGTTGCCTTCTCCGTAAATGGAAGAACACCTGCGTAGGAATCTATTATCTCCATCACGTGCTCTGCATCAGCGTCCATCTGGATATAAGCCTTGCTTCTCAGAGATACATCCAACTTGCCATCAGCCTTGATTCCAGTTACTTCCATAGACAGAATATCTCCCAAATGATAATTAGAAGTATCCTCATGCTTTGGAATCATGGCGGAATATTTATCATCTACAGCTACAAAAGTACCAAAATCATGTCCAAACTCATATATGCGTCCTTCAACTTCATCTCCCACCTTGTATGGAGATTTGCTCTCCAACAATGGATATATATGCTTGGTGCTGGCGCAGAGTCTCTCACTCTTATCGATATAGAGACGAACTAATATCTCGTCTCCCTCATTTACTCGTCTTGACATCTCCTTGTAAGGCAGGAACAAATCCTTCTCCAGGCCCCAGTCAAGAAATGCACCAATCTTGGAAATCTCCTTCACCTGAAGTACACCGCATTGACCCATAGTCAATTTAGGAATTGTAGTTGTGGCAATCAATCTATCATCAGAATCCTTGTATAGAAAAACTGATATTGAATCTCCTATAGAGACTCCTGCCGGTACCTGTTTCTTTGGCAGAAGCACTGTCTTATCATCCCCTGAATTTTCCACAAGATACACTCCAAAGTCTACCTTCTTTGCTACTTTTAATGTCTGAATTTCGCCTAATTTCATCATGTCTATCCGTCCTCGTTCTTTCTATTATAAATATATATCATAACCCTTATACTTTATAAGGAATTATCAACTAATTCTTAAATTGCACTATAGCATATATGTCACCGGCATCACTTATCATATCAACCTGTGTGCCACCATCTATGTCGCCTACAACACATTTCACATAATCCTGATACTGGGCTGATTTCTTGTATTCTACAACAATCTCTCTAAACTTCTTGGCTCCTGCTGCTTCCATGGCTCCCTGTACATAATAACTGTTATTCATATGGAAGTTGGTATCTAAGTACATCTTATCCACCTTGAATTCCAAGGCCACCTTATCAGAACCGGTAGGCTGAAGCTTGCGCTTCATGTCGTTGGTCTCCAAGGCTGGATCTGTAGTATATCGTTCCTTCATAAGCTCAGGTAATCTATTTGGCGCCTGCTTCTTGAGATTCATAAGAACCCACAGAGAATCAGCATATGCCAACAATTCACCCTGGGCATTTTCCACCTTGAAATTTCTGCTTCCGATAAATCCGGCAAATTTATAAGGCCAGGTGCTCACATATATTTCCTCACCTATAAAAGGCATCTCCTTAATGCATATATCCCAGTTTGTAAGGAACCATCCCAGGTCCTGCTCTTTCAAATATGAAATACCAATATCTAAATCCTCAGCCTGCATGGTGCAGCAATCCTGTAAATAGTTAATCAATCCAATAACTGTCAATCTGCCTTCGGAATCGCACTCGCTAAATCTCACTCTACTTTTAAATGTATACATATCTACCTGCCTTCTTCCCCTATGGCATACATTTTAACATGATACATAATTATGTGGAAATAAAAAAAGATTATCACAACCACAGATTTTTACTATAGAACAAAAAAAGGAATCTCATCTGAGATTCCTTAGCTGGCCCACAAGGATTCGAACCTTGAAATGACGGAGTCAGAGTCCGTTGCCTTACCATTTGGCGATGGGCCATTAATGTGTTGTTCGGTCAACAAAAGATATTATATAGAAAGCCACACAAAAAATCAAGCACTTTTTTAAAAAGTTTTTGCAGGTTTTTGCAAATCATTTCTCACAGGTTTTCTACAAGGTTTTTATAGAAGAATTACATCCTCGCCATCAAGTCCGTATTCTACCAAATCACCCTTATCAAAAGTTGCCGAACCACTTGTTTTATCAGCAATTTCGGCCTCCACAAATCCGATCTGGTCTTCCGGGATAACCAGGCTTATCTTCACATTGTCCAGATATTCCACCTGCCCCATTGGTATATTTCTCTCTCTGAGAATGTACTCAATCTTGCCATAGCCATTATAATCTGTAGTAATCTGTACCTGATAGCCCTGACACTCCTTCATAAGAATACAATTATCCAGCCCGGCAATGGTAGCACCCTGATATGCTCTAACCAATCCGCCGGTACCAAGAAGGACACCGCCGAAATATCTGGTGACTACCACAACCACATTGTACACACCCTTGTTAATGAGCACATCAAGCATTGGTCGTCCCGCAGTCTGAGCAGGTTCACCATCGTCACTGCATCTCATAATCCCGTTTTCATTTCCTATAATATAGGCGAAGCAATTATGTCTGGCATCCCAGTACTCCTTCTTCTTGCCCTCTATAAATTCCAAAGCCTCCTCCTGAGACTTCACTGATTTTACTGATGCAATAAAGCGGGATTTCTTTTCAGTTATCTCTCCAACGCCGTCTTTATATACTATATACCTGTCTTCCATGGCACCCTCTCAACCTAGTTTGTTCTTTATTATAAAGTAATTTTCTGATATAATAAAGTGAATTTGTGTAAACAAAGGAGAACTATATGAATTACGGCAAAAAGAAGGTTAAACAGGAAAGCGATAAGCTTGCCTCCAAACGTAGGAAGCAGACCAACAGACATGCCATCACTATGCTCAAGGCCGCATTAGTAGTTGCGCTTTGTGTTGTAGCCATTGGAATTTTGGCTGTGGGCTTATATGCTTCGAATCTAATAAAAAGGTGTCCTGATATCTCTGAAGTAAATATAACTCCTTCCGGTTATTTAACAACCATATTAGATAAGGACGGAAATGAGATAGAAACACTTGCAGCATCCGGTTCCAACCGTTCATATGTAACTTTGGACCAGATTCCAGTTGATGCTCAGCATGCATTTGTTGCAATTGAGGATGAGCGTTTCTACGATCACAACGGAATTGATGTAAGAGGTATTATAAGAGCTGTGTTCACTGGCATTACCAGTGGTGGCGAATCCCTACAGGGTGCTTCCACTATCACACAGCAGTTGCTGAAGAATAATTACTTCACAACCTGGACTTCGGAAAACAGCTTTGAAGACCGAATCAACAGAAAGATTCAGGAACAGTACTTAGCTGTTCAATTGGAAAAGGTTACTTCCAAAGATGTAATCTTAGAAAACTATTTGAACTCAATTAACCTAGGTCAGAATACCCTGGGAATTGAGGCAGCCAGCGAGAGATATTTCAACAAATCTGCTTCAGAACTTACTCTGTCAGAAGCAGCCACAATTGCAGGTATCACTCAGAACCCTACCAAATACAATCCAATTACCAACCCGGACAAGAACGCCGAAAGACGCAAACGTGTCTTGAAAAAGATGTTGGATCTGGATTTCATAACCAAAAGCCAATACGAAGCAGCTCTGTCTGATGATGTATATGCTCGTATTCAGGTGGTAAATGATGATGCTGTTGCCAACTCATCTACATCATATTTTGTAGATGCTCTCACAGACGAGGTATATAACGATCTCATTGAAGAGGGTTACTCAGAAGGCGAAGCCAACAAGATGTTGTACAGTGGTGGATTGACCATTAAATCCACACAGGATTCAGCCATTCAGAAAATCGCCGAGGAGGAGTTAAATAATAATGCCAATTATGATGATCATACATTAACTTCATTCTCATACCGTCTGACCGTAAAGAAATCAGATGGTTCTACAGAGAACTACAGTGAAGCAACAATGATGAACTACTATCTGGCAAGCAATCCTAACTACGACATTAATTTCAAAAGCGAGGAAGAATGTCGCGAAGCTATTGAAGCCTACAAAAAGGAAATCATGCAGGAAGGCGATACTATCGCAGAAGGCGGAGAGACTTTGCAGTTCACTATACAGCCACAGGCTGCAGCTACAATTATGGATCAGTCAACAGGTCATGTAGTTGCTCTTGTAGGCGGACGTGGTGACAAGACTGGCAGTCGTACGCTAAACAGAGCTGTGGATATAACCCGTCAGCCAGGTTCTTGCTTCAAGGTTATTGCTTGTTATACAGCTGCTCTTGATGCAGGTGGCATGACGCTAGCAAGTGTACAGGACGATGCTCCTATGACATATGCCAACGGAACACCTCTTAATAACTACGATAATGTATACAGAGGTTTCCTGAATATTCGTGAGGCAATCAGAATGTCTCGAAATGTTGTAACAGTTAAAAACCTGACAGCTATTGGTACAGGATTAGGTTTTGAATATGCTCAGGCTCTGGGAATAAGCACATTGGAAAGCGGCGATAACAACCAGTCCTTATGCTTAGGTGGTATTACAAATGGTGTTACCAACATCGAGCTTACAGCAGCATATGCTACTATTGCCAACAAGGGTGATTACAATAAGCCTGTATTATATACAGAAGTGTTGGATCATCAGGGAAATGTAATACTATCAACAACAGATAATACATCAAAGGAAGTATTAAAAGAGTCCACAGCATGGTTGCTTACCAATGCAATGGAAGATGTAATTGCTTCCGGTACAGGTGCCGGAGCTGGAATCCCTGGAATGTCTGTTGCCGGAAAGACCGGTACCACAACCAAGAACCGTGATACAGTATTTGTAGCATATACTCCTTATTATACATGTGGAGTATGGGGTGGATATGATGATAATTCAGAACAGACATATACAGCTTATGCCAAGAATTTATGGAGAGCTATAATGCTTAGAGTTCATGAGAACCTAGAGCCTGCCAGCTTCCCTGGTTGCGCTGATATAGTAAAGGTAGCTGTATGTAGAGAATCCGGCAAGTTGCCTGTAGAAGGTGTATGTGATTGTGATCCAAGAGGTTCTACAATCTACGAAGAATACTTCGCAAAAGGCACAGAACCTACTGAGCAATGCGATCACCATGTTCGTGTAAATATATGTAATGAGACAGGTCTAATATCAACAGAGTACTGTCCATATGTCACCTCATCAGTATTCCTGGTAGGTGGTTCAACAGAGACAGAAGAAGGACCATTCATGCTGACACCGGAATTCCTGAGTCAGAGATGTACTACACATACAACCATGCCTGTTGCTCCTAGCAATCAGTCATCCGGTTCTATATCAATAATTGATAAAGTACCAACTAATACAACACCTGAAAATGCAGGTGAAGGCAGTACATCCACAGAGACTGGAACACAGTCCCCTAATGAATAAATAATTCATCACTTAAATAAAAGATTAAATTACACAAGAAAAATCCATCCAGATAAATTATCTGGATGGATTTCTTTTTTATAGACTTTATAAATTATCTCTATGTATTACTACACTTCGAAGATCAAATCACCATATGATGGCATTGGCCAGTATTCTTTGTCTACAATCATCTCCAACTTATCAATAGGAGCTCTAACTGCATCCATAGCCACAGTTACATTTTCATAGCAGTAGAAAGCCTTCTCCTTGCTATCCTCAATTGTCGCAGCATGTGCTGTAACCTCCTGCAACTTAAGCAATGCCTGCTTAGCCTCCTTCAAAAGATTTGAAACCTCAATAAGCATATCCTGCTGTGTGCTAACATCTGCCACATCACAGGCACTTCTGATTGTATTAATTGAATTACCAAGCTCAGTAGCATATGCGATGATTGAAGGAATCATCTGCTTAACTGTCAAATCAATCATTGTACGAGCCTCAATATTGATTTCCTTGGCATACTGTACATACTCAATCTCTGCTCTGGACTGAAGCTCGTCTCTTGTAAATACTCCGAACTCCTCAAAGAGCTTAATAGACTTATCAGTTGTAAGAGCGCTGATAGACTCAACCATAGACTTAATATTTGGCAAGCCTCTTCTCTCAGCTTCCTCTACCCATTCCTGAGAATATCCATTACCATTGAAGATAATACGCTCATGATCCTTCAATGTCTTGGCTACATATTCATTTACAGCAGCCTCGAAATCCTCAGCACCTTCCAATGTGTCACAAGCCTTCTTAAATGCCTCTGCCACAATTGTATTAAGAACTACATTTGGCTCTCCAACAGAATCCTGAGAACCAACCATTCTAAATTCAAATTTATTACCTGTGAAGGCAAATGGAGATGTTCTATTTCTATCAGTAGCATCCTTGGTGAAGTCTGGCAATGTAGCAACACCAGTCTTCATCTTGGTACTCTTAATTGAGCTTGTAGCCTCACCATCCTTGATAAGCTGATCAACCACATCCTGAAGCTGAGCTCCAAGGAATACAGAAATAATAGCTGGTGGCGCTTCGTCAGCTCCAAGTCTGTGATCATTTCCAATATCTGCTGCAGATTCTCTAAGCAAATCAGCATGCTCATCTACAGCTTCAAGTATACATGCAATAACAAGCTGGAACTGTAAGTTCTCATGTAAGGTCTTGCCAGGGTCCAACAGATTGTGTCCTGTATCTGTAACCAATGACCAGTTATCATGCTTACCAGAACCATTTACACCGTCGAAAGGCTTCTCATGAAGAAGACAATGCAAATTGTGTCTTACAGCAACCTTCTTCAAAGTCTCCATAATCAACTGATTGTGATCTACAGCCACATTACACTCAGCGTAAATAGGAGCCAATTCATGCTGCGCAGGTGCAACCTCATTGTGCTGAGTCTTGGCAGATACACCAAGTTTCCACAACTCAATATTTACATCACGCATATATGCCTCAATACGCTCAGGGATTGCACCGAAATAATGGTCATCCATCTCCTGGCCCTTTGGTGGCATAGCTCCAAACAATGTACGGCCTGTATAAATCAAATCCTTGCGCTCAAGATATTTATCTCTATCAATCAAGAAATATTCCTGCTCTACACCTACTGAAGGTAATACTCTAGTAGTTGTCTCATCACCAAACAATCTTACCAGTCGAACTGACTGCTCTGAGATTGCTTCCATAGAGCGAAGTAATGGAGTCTTCTGGTCCAATGCCTCTCCTCTATATGAGCAAAACGCTGTTGGTATGCAAAGTGTAGCTCCAGCTGCATCCTGTCTGACAAATGCCGGAGATGTACAATCCCATGCTGTATAGCCTCTAGCTTCGAATGTAGCTCTAAGTCCTCCTGATGGGAAAGAAGATGCATCAGGTTCACCCTTGATCAATTCCTTTCCTGAGAAACTCATAAGCACTTTGCCATTGCTCATTGGAGCAGATATAAACGAATCGTGTTTCTCTGCAGTAACACCTGTAAGTGGTTGAAACCAGTGGCTATAATGTGTAGCACCTTTTTCGATAGCCCACTCCTTCATCTCATGTGCGATAACATCAGCAGTTTCCAAATCCAATTCTTTACCATCACGAATTGTCTCCTTTAACTTCTGATATGTCTTCTTTGGAAGACGCTCCCTCATTACTGAATCATTAAACACATTCTCGCCAAAAATATCAGCAACGTTGAAATAGTTCTGTTCCATTTGTTTGTCCTTTCAATTTTTATTAAATATAATAGGAAATTTAAAACAATTGCCTATTATTTAAATAGCTGAATGGGGCATAGCCCCACTCAGCTTTATATGCAAGTAATATAAATTAAGCCTGTCCAACAGAACCGAATAATTCCATCTTCTCTTTTACAGTAGCCTTAATAGCCTCTGTACCAGGAGCAAGAAGCTTTCTAGGGTCAAATCCCTTACCTTCTAAATCCTTACCAGCTTCGATATATTTTCTAGTTGCGTCAGCAAATGATAACTGACACTCTGTATTAACATTAATTTTAGATACTCCAAGAGAGATAGCCTTCTTGATCTGATCCTCAGGAATACCTGTACCACCGTGAAGTACTAATGGCATTGCACCTGTAAGCTGCTGAACTGCATCCAATGTCTCGAATGAAAGTCCTTCCCAGTTCTCTGGGTACTTACCGTGAATGTTACCAATACCAGCTGCAAGCATATCAACGCCAAGATCAGCGATTGCCTTGCACTCGTTAGGGTCAGCGCACTCACCCTTACCGATAACACCATCTTCTTCTCCACCGATAGAACCAACCTCAGCCTCGATAGACATTCCGTTCTTGTGAGCAAGAGCTACCAATTCCTTAGTCTTCTCGATATTCTCCTCGATTGGATAGTGTGAACCATCAAACATAATAGAAGAGAATCCTGCCTCAACACACTTGAGACATCCTTCGTAGCTACCATGATCCAAGTGAAGAGCTACAGGAACTGTGATATTCAACTCCTCGATCATAGCCTTTACCATTCCAGCTACTGTCTTGTAGCCTGTCATATACTTTCCAGCACCTTCAGATACACCAAGAATAACAGGTGAATTCAATTCCTGTGCTGTAGAAAGAATAGCCTTTGTCCACTCTAAATTATTGATGTTGAACTGACCTACTGCATAATGTCCAGCCTTAGCCTTATCCAACATTTCTTTTGCAGAAACTAACATATTTATATCCTCCATTTCTTCAATAAAACACTCTGAAAACATTATATTCTAATTACAGAATCCATTCAACTAAAAAATTCCATACAAAATAGGCTATTTTTACCCATTTTGTATGGAAACTTTACTATTAGTTCGTCTCTGTTTTATCTTCGACAATTATATCCAACGCTTGCTTACAATTATCCAGTCTTACAATCTGGTGTTCTCCACCAAATTCTCCATCCAAAGTCCATGGCACAACTTCGTTGCTGGTAAGCTTTATATGGTCTGTCTGGAAAGAGTATACCATTGTAGAGTCCTTGGACATTCCTGTAAGAAATGCCAATATATCATTTAACTCAATTGGATTTTTGGGCATACGAATCAGCGTAACTTCAAACTTACCATCATTTAAACTGATGTTGCCTGGGATGATTCCTTTGAATCCACCCACTGACATAGAGTTTGTAATCATACCATATATAAACTCGTCATATAATACATTACCATCATATTCCACCTGCATACGGTATGAAGGTATATCCCAAAGTTGCTTGGCTCCCTCTAAAATATATGCAGTATGTCCAAGCATATTTTTCAATCCCTGGTCTGTAGCATAGGATACTTCCGTAAATATGCCAAATGCTGCTACATATACGAAATAATCCTCATTAAATTTTCCAATATCACAAGGAAATTTATAACCATTTGCCGCAATATCTGCTGCATGAATCATATCCTTATCAATGCCCAGAGAATTACCAAAATCATTGGTGCTTCCAGCAGGAATATATCCGACAGGCACTTCGAAATCTGATTTCATCACACCTGTAACAACCTCATCCAAGGTTCCATCTCCGCCACTACATACAATACGGTCATAATTACCTGCTTCCTCACAAGCCTTATTCACTGCATCGCCCTGACTTTGAGTTGTATAGACTGTGGTCTCATATCCCGCTTTGACGAATATATCTATTATTTCAACTAAATTATTTCTTATTTTGCCTTTTCCCGAATGAGAATTAAAAATAAATAAAAGTTTCTTGCTCATATTCCAGCCTTCGTAAATCTACCTATTATGCAGTAAGGAACTCCTCGATAGCAACAATTGCTGTAGCCTCATCATCACCTTCTGCATCAATTGTTACAACAGAACCTGTAGAGAACACCATACTCATCATTCCCATAATGCTCTTAGCGTTGACTCTGGCAGAATCCATCTCAAGATAAATCTGGCTGCTATACTGATTTGCCACGCTCACTAACTGAGCAATAGGTGTTGCCTCCATAGTGTCTTTCATTGTAATTGTAACTTCTTTCTTCATTTTGCCCTCCTGTCAAAAAGCATCTTGTTTGACTGTTTCTTCTATTGAAAAGCTATCTAAGCTTATCTGCTATTTCACTAATTTTTCTCAAACGATGATTCACGCCTGATTTACCAATAGGCGGTGTCATCATTTCGCCTAAGTCCTTCAATGAAGCATCCGGATTTTCCAATCTAATAATTGCAATATCCCTTAAATTCTCTGGAAGCGCAGACAGACCTTTCATTTCATCAATAAGTTTTATATCCTGAATCTGCTTCACAGCTGCATTTACCGTCTTGGTAATATTTGCCGCCTCACAATTCACTCGTCTGTTTACAGTATTGCGCATTTCCTTGAGAATTCTAATATTTTCCAAGTCCATCAATGCTTTGGTGGCTCCCATAAATCCAAGGGCAGATACAATCTGCTCCCCTTCTTTTAAATAAACCACATAATGCTTCTGCCTATTTACGATTTTGGCATCCAAATCCATAGATGTCATTATATACTGTATCTGCTGAGCCTGCTTCTCTGATTTACAAACCACCTCAAAGTGATATCCCTTGTTAGGATCACTAATTGAGCCGGCCATGAGAAATGCTCCTCGTAAATATGCCCGCTTGCAACAAGTCTGTTGTACTATAATTCCCTTTACCTGTTCCAATGTATCAGGGGTCTCAGGGAAAAATTCAAGGCCATCGCCCCCTATGATATTAGCTTTGTTGGATAAAGTAAAGTACTTTTTTTGCATTTTAGGATAATCGCATTGAAATTCTATTACAGAGCCTGCATCATTTTGTGCCACTTTTCCGCCGAAGCTTATAAGGCCACAAAGCTCTGCAATCTGGCAATGTCTGCCATTATCAATGTGATCAACCAGCTCATTTTTCACTTCCTGAGAAAAGGACATATTACTTTCCTCGCGAAGCATCCTTTGCAATATCTCTGTGTTCTATTTTGATGCCAATAGAATCATCATCAGAGAGTCTCTCATATATTGCATTGGCAAGAGTAACTGAGCGATGTTTACCGCCAGTACATCCAATGGCAATTACCAGTTGATTCTTGCCCTCTTTTATATAATTTGGAATGAGGAATTTAATCATATCTTCCAGCTTGTTCAGAAACTCATGTGCCTCATCATTTTTCATGACGAACTGCTGAATCTCCACATCATTTCCCGTCTTCGGGCGAAGTTCATGAACATAGTATGGATTTGGCAGAAATCTAACATCAAATACCAGATCAGCATCTGATGGAATGCCATATTTAAATCCAAAAGACATAACTGTGACGAAGAGGTTCTTGAAATCCTCCTGCTCCACAAATATCTTCTGTAATTCTTCCTTCAATTCTCTTGTAAGTAAGTGAGTGGTATCGATAATAAAATCTGCCTGTTCCTTCAGGAACTTAATCTCAGCTCGTTCTTTCTCAATACCTGCCTGTATGCGTTCTGTTCCAGATAAAGGATGATTTCTTCTGGTCTCCTTGTATCTCTTTACAAGAACCTCATCCTCCGCATCCAGAAATAGAATAGAATACTTCTTGCCGTCATCTCGAAGTTCCGGCAAGATATCCTTCAACAACTGAAGAGAGTCGTTACGGACATCAAGCCCTACAGCAACCTTTTGTTGATCTCCGGTGCCATTATCGCTCAAATCAATAAAGCTCTTGAGAAGTTGCACCGGCAAATTATCAACGCAATAATATCCAATATCTTCTAACATTTTGAACGCAGTGCTCTTACCGGCACCCGACATACCTGTCAAAATCAATATCTTCATTTGAAATCTCCAATTTTACGAACTTCAGGTTCCAAAGTGACATTAAATTTATCCTGCACCTTATGGGCAACATCATCCATCAGCTGACACACATCAGCAGCTGTTGCAGAGCCCCGGTTTATAACGAATCCGCAATGCTTCTCAGATACCTGAGCGCCTCCTACTGTATATCCAGCCAGGCCTGCATCCATTATAAGTTTCCCGGCGAAATATCCTTCCGGTCTCTTGAATGTACTTCCCGCACTAGGAAATTCCAGTGGCTGTTTATCCTGTCTACGGCCTCTGAAATCTGCCATCTTGGCTCTGATTTCAGATTCATCGCCAGGTTCCAATTCAAATACAGCGCTGAGAACAATTACATCCTCATCCATCATGCGGCTATGTCTGTAAGACAGATCCAACTCATCAGCATTCCACACTTCCATGTCACCATCATAGTTGACTACGGTTACTGATTTCACTATATCCTTCATCTCTCCGCCATAAGCACCTGCATTCATAATCATCGCACCGCCTATGGTTCCAGGGATGCCTGCTGCAAATTCCATGCCGCTTAAGCTGTGGGCTGCAGCTTCATTTGCCACCTTGGCAAGCATTGCGCCTGCCTCGACGAAAATCTTATTTCCTTCAACTTTGATATCGGACATCTGATTACCCAGGGATATTACCACCCCGCGGATACCATCATCACTTACCAAGACATTACTGCCATTTCCTAAAATAGTAAGAGGAATACCATTTTCCACACAATAGCAAATGACATCTCCCACTTCCTCAATAGTCGGTTCCACATATAAATCAGCAGGACCGCCTATTCGAAAAGTTGTATGCTTGCACATAGGCTCATTTTCCATCATATGCAATTGGGCAAAATGTTTTTTCAAATCTTCAATCCAGCTATCCATGTAACCAATCCTCGTTTTTATTGTTCTGCTGTAAGGAAGGCCTTGTACGCTCTAAATGCTTCGTACAAGTCAACCTTGCTGATAATCTCCCATGGAGCGTGCATATTTAATACAGCCACACCACTGTCGATTACTTCCATATTAAGGTTAGCCAAGATGTAAGCGATTGTTCCGCCGCCACCAGCATCTACCTTGCCAAGTTCTGCTGTCTGGAATGCAACTTCTGCATCATCCATAACCTTTCGAACCCATGCCACATACTCTGCGCCTGCATCATTAGATCCAGACTTACCACGAGCTCCAGTATATTTGTTGTATACAACACCTCTACCGAAGTAAGCAGCATTCTTCTTCTCAAATACACTTGGGTAATTTGGATCGAAGGCAGCACTTACATCAGAAGATAACACCTTGGAATGAGAGAGAACTCTTCTCAGGTATACGCTACTATCATTTCCCTCAAGAGCACAAAGCTCTGCAACCATATCCTCAAAGAATGAAGACTGCATACCTGTGGCACCAACAGAACCGATTTCCTCCTTGTCAACAAGAAGACATACGCTTGTATAATCCACATCCTTCATTGCAGCAATAGCCTCATATGAAGGGTAAGCGCACACTCTGTCATCATGGCCATATCCCATGATCATTGATCTATCGAAGCCGTAGTCTCTAGCTTCACCAGCAGGAACAACTTCGATTTCTGCTGAAAGGAAGTCCTCCTCCTCAATTCCATATTTCTCCTGAAGGATATTCACAATATTGGCCTTAACCAATTCCTTTACTTCTTCCTTCTCATCCTTCTTAACCGGAATGCTACCAACTAATACATTTAAGTCTTCACCTTCCACAACTTTTGAGCCCTTCTTCTGAAGCTGCTCTTCTGATAAATGAATAAGCAAATCGCTAACACCAAATACAGGATCTCCAGCTTCATCACCTACATTTACCTTGATAACTTCTCCATTCTTCTTGGCAACCACACCGTGAAGAGCAAGTGGAAGTGTAACCCACTGATATTTCTTCACACCACCATAATAATGTGTGTCAAGCAAAGCCATGTCTGTATCTTCGTAAAGTGGATTCTGCTTCAAATCCATACGAGGTGAATCGATATGAGCTCCGAGAATTCTAAGTCCCTCGCAAAGTGGCTTCTTACCGATTACAAAAAGTGCCACTTCCTTGCCTTTATTAATTGCATAAAGTCTGTCTCCGGCTTTGATAGCCTTGCCAGATTTGATAACTTCCTTCAAATCCTTGAATCCAGCCTTGATTGCCTGCTCTTCAAAGAAGCTTGCGCACTCGCGCTCTGTCTTATTCTCTGAAATAAATTTTCTATATCCTTCTGCAAATTCGAAGACTTCTGTCTTGTCTTCGTACTTGTTCCATGCGTTTTCTCTTTCCATTAACTTATCCTCCAGTTCATTATTTTAGTCATCTATGCCATTTATCTATATTTGTCATCAGCATATTTGTCATCTATATATTAATTCATATTTCCTGAATCAATATTGTTCTGCACTCTACGATACAACTCCTCAGCGGCATTGTATCCCATCTTCTTCTGTCTATGGTTAACAGCTGCAGTCTCGCAAATAACAGCCAGATTTCTACCCGGTCTGATTGGAAGGGAATGACATACAACCTTCTGGCCCAGAATCTCCATATATTCTTCGTTCAAGCCCAGTCTGTCGTAATCAGCCTCCTTGCGCCAATCTTCCAATTTAATAACAAAATCTATCTTCTGGCGTTCCTTTACACATTCAACACCGAACAAACTCTTCACATCGATGATTCCAATACCACGAAGCTCTATGAGATGCTTGGTAATCTTTGGAGCCTGTCCCATAAGAGTCTGGCTGCTTGTCTTTCTGATTTCTACAACATCATCTGCTACAAGTCTGTGACCACGCTTAATAAGCTCAAGGGCCGCCTCGCTCTTTCCGATTCCGCTCTCACCTGTGATGAGAAGTCCTTCACCATATACATCTACCAACACTCCATGTATTGTAGTGCATGGAGCCAGCTCATTATTCAACTCAAATATCAACTCTGACATAAATTCAGAGGTGCCTCTATCTGTTCCAAGAACCGGTACATTGTATCTTCGAGCGCTCTCCATCAATGTGTCTTCCGGACGGAAATCTCTGCATATAATAAGACATGGGATGTCATAGCTTAAGAGCTTGTCAAATATTACCGCTCTCTCCTCCTTGGTTTTACTTCCAAGGTAGGCATGCTCTACCATACCGATAATCTGAATTCTATTCTCCTCAAAATGTTCATAGAATCCATGAAGCTGCAGAGCAGGTCTGTTAACATCTGCCAGATGAACTACATGTTCGTCCAAATCCATCTCTTCGGTAAAATTTACCAGACCAAGTTTCTTGGCCAAAAATGATAACTTAACGCCTTCTGTCTGTTCCATAATACCCTCCAATTATTTTTTTATTTAAACACCCGTATATCAGGCGCTTATCCCCACGCGCAATTTGCACCACATAACATATATTTTAGGGCTTATAAAATAAAAGTCAATTTGCCTAAAATACCAAAAATAGAGAAAAAACAGTCCGGTTATGTATAAAATCCACAATGGATATTACACTTAGACTAAACTGTTTCTTCTGATTTTCCATGAAAATAATTATATACTGCCTGGGCTGATGCTGCATTCATAGAATCTATATTTTCTAATTCTTCTAAAGAAGCTGATGCCATCTCATCTGCACTAGCGAATCTCTTCATCAAAGCCTTTCTTCTAGCCGGGCCTATTCCTTCTATATCATCCAGAAAGCTTCTGGTCTGACCTTTGCTTCTGAGGCTTCTATGATATTCAATGGCAAATCGATGGGCCTCATCCTGCATTCGTGTAATGAGATGGAAGCCTTCTGAATGCTTATCAATAGGTATCTCCTCATTGTGGAAATATAAGCCTCTAGTTCTATGATGGTCGTCCTTCACCATACCGCACACAGGAATATCCAATCCCAATTCCTGCAAGACTTCTTCACATATATTAACCTGACCTCGTCCACCATCCATCATAATCACATCAGGGAATCTGGTGAAACTTCCTGTAGATGCATCCAAGCCCTTGGCATCCAACTGTTCCATCTCTTCCATGCCATGGGTGAATCTTCTGGTCAAAACCTCTCGCATTGAGCCATAGTCATCCGGCCCTGTCACAGTTTTCAGCTTAAACTTACGATAATCGCTCTTTAGCGGTCTACCCTGGACAAATACAATCATGGACCCTACAGTCTGATAACCATTGATATTGGATATATCATAAGCTTCCATTCTATCAATATGAGGAAGCCCCAACAGCTTACTTATCTCCTTCACAGCCCCAATGGTACGGCCCTGTTCCTTCTTGATTCTCTCCTTGTCCTGATCAAGTACAAGTCGGGCATTCTTCTCAGCCATCTCCACCAGCTTATTCTTCTGGCCACGGACCGGCACCTTGATGTATACTCTCTGGCCTCGTTTCTCTCCCAACCATTTCTCCAAGGCATCTGCATCTTCCAATTCATATTGCAGGAAAATCTCCTTGGGAACAAATGGTGTCCCAGCATAAAACTGTTGTATAAAACGACTGACAATATCAGCCTCACCTTCCTCAACTCGTACATTCATGAAGAAATGTTCCCGGCCAATCAGCTTACCATTTCTTATGAAGAATACCTGTATGACTGCATCATCATTTTCCACAGCAAGAGCAATTATATCTCTGTCATCGCTCTCGGCTGTACTTGTAATCTTCTGCTTCTGGAGGCAGGATTTCACACTGTGCAACAAGTCTCTATACTCCGCCGCCTTCTCAAAATCAAGTTCTGCAGAAGCCTTGCCCATCTTGGCCTCCAAGTCCTTCACCACCGGCTGGTAATGTCCTTCCAGAAAATCTATAGCCTCATTAATATGTGTCATATACTCTTCCTCGGACACTTTGCCTGTACATACACCCGGACAAAGTCCCATATGATAATTCAGACAAGGTCTCTTCTTGCCGAAACTCTCCGGGAATTTCTGAGAGCATGTTCTGAGATGATACAACTTCTGGACCAATTCAATGGTATCCTTTACCGCACCTGCGCTGGTAAATGGGCCGAAGTATCTGGACTTATCCTTCTTTAATTGTCTAGCAAATAAAACCCTAGGGAAATGTTCCCCTAGGGTTACTTTAATGTAAGGATAAGTCTTGTCATCTCGAAGCATAGTATTATATTTCGGGCGATGCTCCTTGATTAGATTACATTCCAATACAAGAGCTTCCAACTCCGAATCACATACTATGTACTCAAAATATGCAATTTGCTTCACCATCTGAGCTTTCTTGATTCCCTCATCATGACTAGGTTGAAAATATTGATGCAATCTGTTGGTCAGACTCTTGGCCTTGCCAACATAGATTATAGCGTCCTTGCTATTGTGCATAATATAGACACCGGGAGATGATGGAACCTTGGCAAGCTCTGCCTGAATGTCAAACTCCATATATTAATCTTCCTGTTCAAATAATTCATCAGGATCCTGATTTTCTTCTTCCTCGTCCTCAATACCTTTCAGACGATTGAAGATTTTCATGAATTCCTTACCAGTTATTGTCTCATGCTCATATAAGTAATCGGAAATCTGATCCAGCACATCACGATTCTCCTCAAGCATAGCCTTGGCCTTGGCATAACAATCAGAGACAATAGCATATACTTCCTTGTCAACTTCAGCAGCAGTCTGGTCACCACAAGTCATAGAAGCTCTGCCTTCCAAATACTGACTCTCAACTGTAGCAAGTCCCATCATGCCGAATTTCTCTGACATACCGAAACGGGTAACCATATTTCTGGCAATGCTTGTAGCATTTTCAATATCATTTGAAGCACCACTTGTAGGTGAATCAAATACAATATCCTCAGCGGCACGACCACCCATAAATGTAGTAATCTTGGCCAGAAGTTCATCCTTGGTCTCAAGGAACTTCTCCTCCTCAGGAGTCTGAAGTGTATATCCCAAGGCACCCATTGTACGAGGTACGATTGTAATCTTCTGAACCGGCTCGGTATTCTTCTGCAATGCAGATACCAGAGCGTGACCGACTTCGTGATAAGATACAATATGTCTCTCCTTCTCACTCATAGCACGGTCTTTCTTCTCTTTACCACCTACAGCCACAAGCTCAAAAGCCTCAAACAAATCTTCCTGATTTACAAACTGACGATTATGCTTCACAGCAATAATTGCAGCTTCATTTATAATATTGGCCAAATCAGAACCAACCAATCCAGCTGACGCCAATGCCAATGCTTCCAAATCAACAGTTTCATCCATTGATACATCCTTGGCATGAACTCTCAAAGTCTCAAGACGACCTTTCTGATCAGGTCTGTCTACAATAATTCTACGATCAAATCGACCTGGACGAAGAAGAGCCTTGTCCAATACTTCCGGTCTGTTGGTAGCTGCAAGAATAAGCAATCCCTTGGAGCTGTCGAAACCATCCATCTCAGCCAGCAACTGATTCAATGTCTGTTCACGCTCGTCATTACCTCCACCATATCTGGAATCACGACTCTTTCCAATGGCATCAATCTCATCTATGAAAATAATACATGGAGCAGCCTTCTGTGCTTCCTTAAACAAATCTCTAACTCTCGATGCACCTACACCTACAAACATCTCTACAAAATCAGAGCCTGCAAGTGAGAAAAATGGTACACCAGCTTCACCGGCAACTGCCTTGGCAAGAAGTGTCTTACCAGTTCCTGGAGGTCCAACAAGGAGAGCTCCCTTTGGCAATTTCGCACCGATAGCTGTATATTTCTGTGGATTATGAAGGAAATCTACTACTTCCTGAAGAGACTCCTTGGCCTCATCCTGTCCAGCAACATCAGCAAATGTCACTCCTGTAGACTTCTCCACATATACCTTGGCATTGGATTTGCCCACACCCATGGCGCCGCCACCCATTCTACGCATTATAAATGAGAAGAATATCCAAAGTAATACCAATGGAATAATCATTGATAGCACATTGTAAATGATTACTGAAGTAGAATTTGAAATCTCTCCGTCAATCTTGACATTGTGCTCCAGTAATAGGCTGATAAGTCTGGCCCCATCATCTCTTAGATAAGCTGTATAATAGGTAGTCTTCATTGACTGACCGGTATTTTGCTTATAAAGTTCAGCCATTGTACTAGCTTCTTCTTTACCTTTATAAGTAGTATCCTTGATTAATTTAATATTAATCTGATCACCGTCAAAAACCACCTTCTCAACCTGATCCTTCTCAACCAGGTTCAGAAATTCTGAGTATGTCATTGACTGGGATGTATTTGACCCTGCTCCGCTATAGAACAAACTTGTCAAAAACATAGCGATCAATGCCAATACTATAAATACCATAAACGGCTGTCTTCTGTTGTTGCCGTTGTTATTATCTTTATTGTCACCGGAATTATTATTTCCAGGTCCTGAATATCTATTGTCCATCTGTACCTCCCGTACTCCTTTCGCTCCCACCTATTATATTTTACTGACTTTTCAAAAGCAAGGGCGCGGGATAGGTTTAATATATTTTTCTGAATAATTTTATAAATATTTTATACACTTGTCTATTTCGATAAAATAGCCTTGTCATTGGTAAATTCTGTACCGGAAACTTCCTCGAATTTATGAAGCAAATCTTCTATTGTAAGATTCTTCTTCTCTTCCCCGGCAATATTTAAAATGACCTTGCCCTCGTTCATCATAATAAGTCTGTTACCGTGAGCAATTGCATCACGCATATTGTGAGTAACCATCATCGTTGTCAGGTTGTGCTCTGTAACAATTCTATCAGTTGCTTCCAAAACTGTAGCTGCAGTTTTGGGATCGAGAGCTGCTGTATGCTCATCAAGAAGTAATACCTTGGGTTTCTGCAAAGTTGCCATGAGAAGTGTAAGCGCCTGGCGCTGTCCGCCGGACAACAATCCAACCTTGGTTGTCATTCTGTCCTCCAATCCCAGATCCAACTCTTTTAGAAGCTCATGATACTGTTCTTTCTCCTGCTTGGTGATTCCCCATCCAAGGCCACGCTTCTGTCCGCGTCTTGCTGCTAAAGCCAGGTTTTCAATAATTTCCATATCAGCTGCAGTTCCATTCATAGGATCCTGGAACACTCTGCCGAGATACTTAGCTCGCTTGTACTCATTGAGGCCGGTTACATCTTCGCCGTCAATGACAATAGAACCGCCATCCACCGGCCACACTCCTGCGATTGCATTGAGGAAGGTTGATTTACCAGCACCATTTCCACCGATAACTGTGACGAATTCGCCCTCATTAAGCTCCAAAGTAGCACCGTTTAAGGCCACCTTCTCGTTAATTGTTCCTGCGTTAAATGTCTTGTGTATATTATTTGCCTGTAACATCATTATCTTGCCCCTCCTCTGCGTGCTGCTTTTCTAAAGGAATTATTTGCCTTGCCCTTGAGATAAGGAACTGCCAGGAATATAGCAACAATTATTGCTGTAAATAATTTCAAATCATTTGTCGGCATGCGCAACCACAATACAATACCAATTACGATATAGTAGACAACGCCACCTAAAACTACACAGATCATCTTCACAGCGAAATTCATTCTCTTGCCAAAGATTGCATGTCCTAACACTTCACCGATAATAACAGCTGCAAGTCCAATTACAATTGCTCCTCTTCCCATGTTGATATCTGCGAAGCCCTGATACTGAGCCACAAGAGCTCCTGCAAGAGCTACAATACCATTGGAAATTCCAAGTGTGAGAACTGTCATAGCATTGATATTGATTCCCTGAGCCTTGCTCATATTAGGATTACTTCCTGTTGCACGGATTGCGCTTCCCTGCTCAGTACCGAAATACCAGTAAGCTGCTGCAACAATTGCAAGGGCAAATAGTGAAGAAACCAATATAGCCTGTGGAATGTATCGAAGAGATACTATGAGCTTGTACTTGTTACCATTGATTGCCACATTGGCCATGCCCTGCATAATATTTAAGTTGATAGAATACAGAGAAATCTGAGTCAAAATACTTGCAAGAATTCCAGGAATTCCAAGTTTGGTATGAAGCAATCCTGTAACTATTCCCGCCAATGTTCCACAACATGTAGCAGCAATCAAAGCCACAGGAACTGCATAACCATTGGTTATAAGCATTGCAGCAACAGCTCCTCCTGTTGCAAAGGAACCGTCAACTGTCAAATCCGCAAAATCCAATATTCTAAATGTGAAGAAAACTCCCAATGCCATTATTCCCCATATAATGCCCTGCGCCACATCTCCCGGCAAAGCTGCAAATAATGCTGAAATGTCCATAATATTTACCACCTTAAAATAAATCTAACCGGACACGTATAGCGCATCCGGTTGAATGTTTGTATATTATTTTTATAAGATATTCTACTCCTCGCTTGGCTCAATAGCTACATATCCTTCTGGAGGTGTAATACCAAGTTCCTTGCAAATCTCTGCATTGTACTTCTTGGTAAACTCGCTTGAATACTGAATATCCATTGTAGAAGGATCAGTACCCTCCTTCAAAATCTTGGCAGCCATCTTGCCTGCGTTGTATCCCATGTCATAGTAGCTGATTGAAAGTGTTGCCACACCACATCCTTCGCAGATGCCTTCCTCACCACAGATGATTGGAACCTTTGCAGCCAATGCTACATTGTTGATTGTCTCTGTAGCTGCAGCAGCCTGATTATCTGTAGGGATATATAATACATCACTGTTTGAGCAAGCATTGGTCACTACGCTCTGAATATCATTAGAATCAGAGAAAGTGAATTCTGTCACTTCATAACCCATAGACTTCAATGTCTTGGTAATCTCTGTAGACTGATACTTTGAATTAGCCTCTGCTGTACAATATACAATCCCCACCTTCTTAACATCAGGGAAGAGCTCTTTCAGAAGTTCTGCCTGCTTATCAAGTGGAGCCAAATCAGATGCTCCTGTTACATTGATGCCTGTCTTGCCATTCCAGTCTGAAATATCAAGAGCTGTAGCATAATCTGTAATAGATGTACCTACAATTGGAATTGTAGCTGTAGCCTGTGATGCAGATACAAGTGCAGGTGTAGCATTTCCCATAATAAGATCTACGCCCTCTGACACAAATGTGTTACAGATTGTAGCACAAGTAGCTGAATCACCTGAAGCGTTCTGCACTTCAACTGTGACTTCATCCCCAAGCTCGTCCTTTAGTGCTGCTGTAAATCCCTCTGTAGCAGCATCAAGAGCTGCATGCTGAACCAACTGACATACGCCTACTTTGTACTTGGCGTCCGGATTTGTCTCTGCTCCAGACTTACCACAAGCTGCAAAGCTGGTAAGGGCCAATGTCATCAGCATAGCCATTGCAATTATTTTCTTCTTCATACAATATACTTCCTCCTAGTAAAAATCTTTTTACACTATAGCACTTTAAAGCGGCAAAGTCAATTGTATGACGTCACCTTTATCGGCGCATTTTCATTTATGGGAACGCCCCCTCAAAATACGGAAACAGCCCCTCAAAATATGGAAACAGCCCCTCAAAATACAAAAAAGCGGAAGTCCAGCTTATACTTCTGACATAATCATAAGTATCACTAAACTTCCGCATATTTTATTGCCTTTATATGTAGTATTACATTTCTTCTCGAATCAAAGCCTTGATTCCACGGCGACGCTTTGTCTCCTCGTCAGTCTCTTCCTTATCCGGAGATGAAGCCTCAACCAAGGAAGCTGTTATATCATTAATATCCTGATATCCCTCTACAACGGAGCCGATGTTGCCATGCAGATCCATAATGCTTGAAGATATCTCTTCCATTGCTGCAGATGTGGATTCAACATTATCATTAATATTGTTAACATTATCCAAGGTCTTGTTCATAAGGCTTTCCAACTCACCTGAGTCACGCTTAATAGCATTGGCCTGACACAGAACCATAGAAGCATTTTCCGCAATAAGCTGGAAGGAATTATTGACCTCATCAGCATTGTTGGCACATTCCTGTACAGATTGTCTGCTCTTCTCTATTTCTTTCTGCACATCCTGAGTCTGCTTTGCTATACCCTGGAGTATTTCATTGATCTGATCAGTAAATGATGCAGTATCATCTGACAGCTGACGAATCTCTGTTGCAACAACTGCGAAGCCTCTGCCGTGCTCTCCTGCTCTTGCAGCTTCAATAGATGCATTTAAAGACAAGAGATTGGTCTGAGAAGTAATCTGATTTACTGTCTCCAAAATTTCTGCAATATTATTATTCTGCTCAGCCAGAGAAGAGATAGCATGGGCTACTGATTCCATTCTCAAATTAAGTTCTGACATCTGACCAGCCAGATTATTTACCAGCAATCCACCCTGCTGCACCTGATTATTGGTCTCCCCTGAGGCTGTAGCCATATCATTGGAACTTGTAGCCATAGCCTGAATCTGAGATACACCATTTTGCACCATGGATTTAATAGCTTCAATATCTTCCACTTCAGAGAGAGTCTTCTTGGAAATGTCCTCTGAAGCTGTAGCAATCTGATTAGAAATATCACTTGTAACTGTAATATTCTCATTGATCTTACCGCTTGTAGTATCAAGAACTCCCACTGACTTAGCAATTTCACCCAGAAGCTTCTCAGCCTGCTTTCTGGCCTTCTCACTTTCCTTCTGAGTTCTCTTCATATCCTTGAACTGAGCTCTTGTCATTCTACAGAGAGAAATATAAACCAGCATTCCACTGACAATATATACCACGCACATTGCCATAGCATCTGGTGTCCAGGTCTCAGCAAGCTTATCAGTATATTTATAATAGAAATAAATCATACATACTCCACTGATAGCTGACTGTAACACGATTGGTCTTATATCTTCATAAATTACAATGAAGAAAATTGTCAAAAAGAACATCAGATAATTGGTAGTACATGGAAATGCATTCATAAGCAAAATGCTTATAACAGACATAAGTCCTACCATCATATATGACATAACTACCGGATTGATTTTGGATGACAGGAAATATAATATTCCTGTGAAGATAAGTCCTCCAATCCCCATTGGAATGACTTGCGCGATTCCTACGAAAAATGCGTTGACAACACAACGCAAAATAATACAGATGGCCAGCGTAACAGCCAGCACTTTGTTTTTCTTCCTCAAGATTTCCATGTACGACATGACTATACCCCCTAATTATTATAATGTCTCCCCATCTCATTGTTCGTACTGAATACCTAATATGCCCCTCAACACATCATATCAAGCCTCATTACAACTACGAAAATTATACAATATGACATGGCAATATAAAAGATTTTTCTTGTGTAAAATCCGTTATTTTTGCCTTTTTTATGTATTTCTTATAGAATTAAATCCATGTTAATTACCTACAGTAAATCGGGAGTGAATTTATGCGACATCTTATGATAAATGATTATCTGAAAAATGAGTTTGGTGAGAAGGTATATCGCCTCTCCATAAATGGTGGAATGACCTGTCCTAATCGGGATGGAAAACTGGACACTAGAGGATGTATCTTCTGTAGCGCCGGAGGCTCAGGAGATTTTGCCACACCGGCATCCATGTCCATCACCGAACAAATCGAATCCGCCAAAGAACGAATCCAGGCCAAAGCGCCTAAATGCCGTAAATTTATCGCATATTTTCAAGCCTATACCAACACTTATGGTTCTGTAGAATATTTGCGGAAAATATTTACCGAAGCCATATCCCATCCTGATGTTGTAATCCTGTCCATTGCAACCAGACCGGATTGTCTGCCAAGTGATGTACTGGATCTATTAGAAGAACTCAACCGGATCAAACCAGTCTGGGTGGAGTTAGGACTGCAAAGCATCCACGAAGGCAGCGCAATATGGATGCGAAGAGGTTATGAATTACCTGTCTATAAATCTGCTGTGGAAGCACTTCTTGAACGAAAAATCGGAGTCATAACCCATCTGATACTGGGATTGCCTGGGGAGAGCAATGCAGATATATATGAAAGTGTAAAATATGTATCCAGTCTCGCCCCATGCGATACATCCATAATGTTCGGCATCAAGCTGCAACTGCTTCATATACTACGAGGCACAGATTTGTATAGTTATTATGATGAAAATCCATTTCACATATACACCCAGGATGAATATATAGATCTGGTGTGCAACTGCATAGAGCTGTTGCCGGAAAATATCATCCTGCACCGTATCACAGGAGACGGTCCAAAATCATTGCTGGTAGAACCCCAGTGGTCTGGCAACAAAAAGGCTGTGTTAAATGCAATGAATAAAGCCCTCCGTGACAGAGGACTGGTTTAAAATGCACCAGTCCGCTACTGCAGCGGACTGGCATATTATAATTAATGCACTTATTGAATCTGGTGCAACAGGTTAACCATCTCAATGGCAGAAAGGGCGCAATCATAGCCTTTGTTACCAGCCTTGCTTCCTGCTCTGGCGATAGCCTGCTCAATATTTTCTGTAGTGACAATTCCAAAGAGAACTGGAACCTTGCTGTTTAGAGAAACCTGTGCTATGCCCTTGCTAACCTCGTTGCATACATAATCATAGTGGGATGTCTGACCTCGGATAACTGCACCCACACAAATTACGGCATCATATTTTCCAGACTCGGCAAACTTCTGCGCAGCCAGAGGAATCTCAAATGCTCCCGGCACCCAGGCTACTGTAATATTATCATCAAGCACTCCGTGTCTTACCAGACCATCAACTGCTCCTCCTAAGAGTTTATTGACAATAATCTCATTGAATCTGGAAGCTACAATAGCCACCTTCATCTTCTCATCTGCTACAACTTTTCCTTCTACCAAATTATAATTTTTCATGATTTACTCCTTTATTTATATCTATTTATTTAATTTACATTTTTTAATAGGCATTTTTATTTAGCTTGTATCTTTATTAAATATTTATCTCTAGCCGATTTTGATTTTCTTGAAAATGTGTCCCATTTTGTCCTGCTTGGTTTGCAAATATTTAACATCATATTCCGATGGCTCAATTTCAATTGGCACTCTCTCTGTGATATCTATACCGAAATCACTCAGTCCATATATCTTGTCAGGATTGTTGGTAAGCAATCTCAAGGACTTAACACCCAGATCTCGCAAAATCTGAGCACCAACCCAGTACTCACGAAGGTCAGGTGCAAATCCCAGCTTCACATTGGCCTCCACTGTATCAAATCCCTGCTCCTGCAATTCATATGCTTTGATCTTGTTGATGAGACCTATTCCGCGGCCCTCCTGTCGCATGTATAAAATAATTCCTCGACCTTCCTGCTGCACCATCTCCATAGAATTCTGAAGCTGTAAACCGCAGTCACATCTGAGAGAACCAAAGGCATCTCCTGTCAGACATTCTGAGTGAACTCTGCATAATACATCATCACCATTTCCAATATCGCCTTTCACCAAAGCCACATGATGCTCACCGGTGATATCATTTATATAACCATACATTCTGAAGTCTCCATGGGCGGTTGGCATGTGGGCAGCAGCCTCCTGATGTACATGTCGCCCATGAATTCGACAGTAGTCTTTTAAGTCTTCTATTGTAATAAATATGAGTCCAAACTCATCAGCCATCTGCTGAAGCTCATTGGTTCTCATCATGGTACCGTCTTCGCGCATTATCTCACAGCATACTCCGCAAGGTTTCAGTCCTGCCAGACGCATGAGATCCACTGTGGCTTCTGTATGACCTTCTCGAACCAACACACCACCTTTGCGCGCAATAAGAGGAAATACATGTCCAGGTCTTCTAAAATCCCCCGGTGCAGAATCAGAATCTGCCAAGCGCTGCATGGTAAAGCCTCTCTCCTCAGCAGATATTCCTGTTGTAGTATCTATATGATCTACTGATACGGTAAATGCTGTCTCATGGTTATCAGTATTTCTATCTACCATAGGATTCAGCCCCAGACTATCAGCCAACTCCTGACTCATAGGGGTACAGATCAATCCTTTAGCATAAGTTGCCATGAAATTAATATTTTCCTTAGTGGCGAACTCGGCGGCACAGATTAAATCTCCTTCATTTTCTCTGTCCGGATCGTCTGTCACCATAATCATTTTCCCTGCCCGTAAAGCTTCTAAAGCTTCCGGTATTGTTGCATATTTATATTCTCTTTCCATATGTCCTCCTAAGATTTATATTTCGCAAAACTTATGATTTATATTTGTAAAAAATATTATCTACTTCAAGAAATTGAGTATGTGCTAAAAGCCCAGCTGTTCCAGCATATCCATGGAAAGGGCTGACTCAGAAGTATTTTGCTCAGGCTCATTGACCAGACCCAGAAGCTTCTGCACATATTTGCCTACCAAATCATTTTCCAGATTAACCTTATCCCCAACTTTTCTCTCAGATAGGATGGTTGCGTCCCCGGTGTGAGGGATTATAGACACTGTGAAATCCTCCTTGGATACCGAGGCAACGGTGAGGCTGATGCCATCAATGGCAATCGAACCTTTCTCCACAATCAAATCCAAAATTTTCCGATCTGTCCGTATTCCAATGATGGTGGCATTTTCTTCAGTGATAATGGAAGAAATCTCGCCGGTTCCGTCAATGTGACCACTGACTATGTGCCCGCCAAATCTACCATTGGCAATCATTGCCCGCTCCAGATTGATATGAGCCCCTGGCATGTATGTGCCCATAGATGACCTGCGCATGGTCTCAGCCATTACATCAGCTGTGAAAAATCCATCGCCAAGAGAGGTGACTGTCAGGCACACTCCATTTACTGCTATCGAATCACCAATTTGAGTCCCTTCCAAAACCTTGGAGGCTCCAATACGCAGGGTACCGCTGATGCCATGAATTTGTTTCTCAAGCAATATGCCTTTCTCCTCTACTATTCCTGTAAACATTAGCAGCCTCCTTTCCGTGAATTTGTATCATTTACCACTCTGTATCGAACCAGCAAATCATCTCCTACAATATTGCATTGTTTCATTTCCAAAAGAGGAGATTGGGACGGTTCGTCAATGGCAAGGGATGCAATAGGACTCGGGCCGCCTCCAAATAATTTAGGAGCTATGAAAGCATCTATCTCAGAGACAATTCCAGCCTTGATGGCAGAAGCATTTACCGCTGCTCCACCTTCCAATAAGATGCTATCTATATTTTGCCGTCCTAATTCTGTCATCAATAAATTCAAATCAATATGACCTGTAGCGGCATCCTTGGGGATATGCATAATCTGAAGTCCCCGGGCTTCAAGCTGTTTCTTCTTGATATATAATGGATGGCCCTCCTCTTCTATTGATTCTGAGGAAGCAACCACAATGACAGGTTGAGTCTCCGCAGTCTGTACCAGACGACTTTCCATAGGAATCCTCAAGTTGTCATCAAGAATTATTCGGATCGGATTCCTGCCATTTACCATATGAGTTTCATCCTCAAAGCCTCTTACCAATACTCGGGTGTTGAGAAGAGGATCGTCCGCCATAACCGTTCCAATGCCTGCCATGATTGCCATGTGACGATGGCGCATTCTATGCACTTCCTCCCTGGATGCTTCTCCGCTGATCCACCTGGACTTACCCGTCTCAGTGGCGATATGACCATCAGCAGTCATGGCATATTTCATTGTGATAAATGGCGTAGCAGTTGTAATGTAGTGAAAAAATATATCATTTATCGCATCACACTCATCCCGCATAAAATCCATAATCACATCTATGCCTGCCTCACGAAGAGCTCTAACTCCACCACCAGATACCTTGGGATTAGGATCTCTGGACCCAATTACCACTTCTGAGATTCCCGCCTCAATCAATGCTTCAGTACATGGTGGCTGCTTGCCATGATGGCAACAGGGTTCCAATGTGACATACATAGTCGCACCAGCCGGGTCTTCTGTGGCCTTGGATAGAGCGTCTCGCTCCGCATGAAATTGCCCGTATCGATGATGCCAACCCTCTCCTATAATTCTGTCATTTTTCACAATCACAGCTCCCACCAGAGGATTAGGACTCGTCCATCCCGCGCCTCGTTTGGCCAACTCAATTGCCCTTAACATATACTCTTCTTTCATTACACTCACTCCTAACAAAAAAACCACCACAGAAAGCCTAAGGGCATCCTGTGATGGTTCAAAAATCATAATATATATCTATGATAGAGAATTAGACTCTACCATATGTATCTTCTCCCATCCAGACTTTACTGTCGGCCCCGGAATCTCACCGGATCATGCCTTTCGGCTCGCGGGCTATACCGCCGGTAGGGAATTTCACCCTGCCCTGAAGATTTAGTTTAGTTTTAAACGATATTAACCTTTTTCCTTAAAGTTTGCAATAGCATTATGCAAAATATTTTACAAAATATTTGCCAGCAACGCTTCACACCCTTCTACAACATCTCGATATGTAGCCTCGAAATCTCTTGTAAACCAAGGATCTGCCACATCGCGAGGACTCTCTGTTGCATCCAAAAGGAGAGACACCTTCCCTTCTGGATCGTCGCCTAAAATCCTACGCATATCATATCTGTTCTCAGAATCCATGCCTATCAGATAATCGTATCTCTCATAATCGGCCGCTGTTAGAAGTCTGGCTCTCTTCTGGTCAGAATATTCTACGCCATGCTTTTCCAAACATTTCCTGGCTGGAGGGTAAATAGGATTTCCAACTCCATTCCAGATCTCATCGGTGGTAGTCGCCGCCGACTGAATCTCAAATTGATCCTGCACTCCTTTTTTCTTCACCATATCTTTTAAAATAAATTCCGCCATTGGTGATCGGCAGATATTGCCGTGGCAGATGAAAAGTACCTTTATCATAGTATTAAATTCCTTATAAATGCTGTATTTACAGGCTTTACCGATGCTTTTATGTAGAGCTTGAATCTTGATTACATGGCATATATTGGCATAATTTTGCGTATTTTTGTAAGCAAAAGGTATAAAAATCGGTATAAAAATGTTCGATTTATACCTCAGTATTTATGCAGGTTTGAGGCGATTTTTCCTCCGTGTCCACTGTTATGGGTACGACACCATGGGCCTTCCGATGACAAAATACACGATTGCCAGAAATGCCCCCATCAGTACCAAAGTAACTATGGTCCTAATAGTACTTCTTTTTCGTGTCTCTATCGAATACCATCCGTAGACAACTTTAGCATCTATGCGCTTTTATGTAAAGGTGATTATTGTAATATAAATATTTTCTAATATCTCAATCCCACAGGTCATAGAAGTATTGTTTAAGCATATCTATAGCTTCATCCTTACAAGTTCTTCTATATTCTTCCAGACGCTCTTCTTCTTCGCGATATTTATCGGAAATTTCTTTATACTCAGGCAACTCATCCATAAAATGAATTGTTCCTCCACCACCGCGTTTTCTATTTTCTTCTAATTCTTTCTCAGTTTGAAGTTTATTTCCTAACAATCCAAATCGTTCTGTAAATTCATCCATTGCTTTGGAATGCTCTTCATCATACGGATTCTTTTGTGAGCAGGTATTTTCATCAGCTTCTCGCCATAAAAATATCATTTTGTCTAAAATGCAATTCCACTCCTCATGGCAGGTATCATTTACAAGAATTCCATTTTCATTGGTATAATTCTCTCCTAGATATCCTGGCGATCCCATTCTTGTATCTTTCAGCGTTTGTAGCATATCCGGAATAATCGTCTGAAGAAAAGAAAACATCTCCCAAACATCGTAATCACAGTAGCCCCTTGTAATACGCTGTTTACTCCACTTTACGCATTTGAAAAAGTGTTTTATATTCGCCAAGGTTTTACTTTTCTTTCCAAGGCCCGACATGACAAAATCATATTTATTCCATATATTCATTGGATTTCTTACTTCATAGCTTTTGCTTCTTCTCATTCCAATCCATCACTTTCTAGTTTTCAAAACTTACTGATAATCTGATTTTCTATGTGCAAACTCTTCTATATCCTCAAGCATTGGTTCTATTCTACTGATTTCTCTTGCCATTTACTAATCCCTCCCCAAGTTATCATTAGCTTTAAAAAGCATATTGTTTTCAACTAATTCATCAAACGTAACAGGCACATAATTATTTATCATGCAGCCAGCGTTGAGCGCATGTTCTTTTTTACTCATAATCTTAAACGTTTCTTCTTTCTTGTTATGAATGTGACCATAGATATGCCATGAACCATGAAAATAAGCATTCCATTCCACGATAGGATAATGACACAGAGTAATCTGCCTCTTTTCATCAACCACCTGCATCATTTTGTCCACTTTATCAAAGCAACTACATGCCCTTTTATTCTTCAAAATAGGATTATCATGATTCCCTAGAATAAGAATTTTGTGCCCCTTAAGCTGCTTCAAATACCATGAGGAATCGCGACTATTTCTATGACAGATATCTCCCAAGATATAAACGGTATCATCTTCTGATACTCGATTGTTCCATCGAGTAATAATATATTGGTCCATTTCCTCAACATCAGCGAAAGGTCGCTTATCGAATCTAATTACATTGGCATGTCCTAAATGTAAATCACTAGTATAAAAAATCATCCTTTATCGCCTCCTAAAAAATATTTGCTATCTGCACAAAAATAAACCTCCCACAAAATGACTTAAGTCTATTTTGTAGGAGGTCATACGTCCTGTCATTAAAGTTGTGCTTTAATTTTAAGCAACAGCTAGTTCTCTTATTTTTCTATAATACATCCATAATCTTCGTTCTCTTGCATCCATAATAATTGGCTCAGGAACAATATCTTTTCTATTTCCTCGCACAATTGCATCTATCGGTAATTGGAACAACTGACTCAGTGCATACAAATTGTCGATTGTTGGCATATTGATTCCGTTGCACCAGTTATATACACTCTGCACGCTAGCAAGATTCAAATACTCTTGAATATCTTTGGCAGTAATGCCACGCTTATCCATGATTCTACGAAGATTTATTCCGGTTTCTTTTAAATAAATTACAGGAAACATTCTTTCACCCTTCCAAACTATTCTTTTTGAACGCTAATACAATATTGTCCTATTCCATATTGTTCATAATCATCCCATATATTTTCTTTTTCACTTTCTTTTATAGACAAATATTTCAGCATTATGTAATTCTCTATCATAGCTCTTACTGTGGAGCGTCCAGAAATAGAATTATATAAGTTATGCATTTCTGCTTCTTCCAATCGCTTATATGAATATGTTGCAATTCCTAAGATAATCTTTGTTTTTTGTCCAAAGGATTACACGTAATATGCAAGTTCGTTCCACGGAGATATAAATTTTCCCTTTTTCAATTTATATGATTTCAGGCTTGTGTATTGCATTCTTTTTCTTCTCCCAAACTCTTAAATGGTAGAAATAAATCTTTTAACGATTCTGACTTCGCCCAATCAATTTTAGCGATAAATGCTCCAAAAGATCTCATAGCATTTTTCGGATCTCGCACGCTAAAAAATGTACCAACTTTGGCTTTGTCAGCTTTATTTGTTTGCACTAACTCTGGAACAATTTCAGCCTTTAAAGACTCAATAAACTGAATTACCTCCTCTATCAACGCTGTTTCTTCAGGAATATCTTTTAATGCATCTATTATTACGTTCTCTAATGCTCCAGCCTTTTCTGCAGGAATTATTAGCAGATATGTATTCATACATTTTTCCTGTCCAAATGAATCAGTTATTTTATTTTCTGCCCAATCTCCTACTTGTATAGTAATTCCTTCTAATGAACCCCTTATTCTACGTGCTACTTTCCCAATGGAATCTTCGTCCCTATCTGTAACGACCATTAATGAAGTTATATCTCGCTCTACTATCATGCTGCTAATGCGGTGCTGTTCTACAAAATGTGCAAACCGCCCATTTCCACCTACTCCACATAATACAAGTTGATTTTCACCTTTAGACAAACTTTCTATGTGATCATGTTCATCTAACGGAACAATTCCTAAATTGTTATTTTTTTCATACTTCCAGCCATATACATTTTGTAAATAATAACTAATGAGCTGGATATCTGTTACGCCTTCTACAAGCATTACTTCTGTCATCATAGGCGCACCTCAAATTCAAATGCTTTTCGGTTTTCATATACATATTTTCCTGTTACATTTCGGGCAACTACATTGCTTCCTTTCCCGTTTTCTGTATTTACTTTCTTTAATGTAATAACCTTAATAGGATCATTGTCATTTGTTTTTTCTTCATATTCACCATACTTTAGAATTGCATCAATAGCTTCCATGCTATGTGTTGCAATAAACAGTTGCACATTCAGTTTTTTTGCCAGTGCAAATACTACAGGAAATAATGATTCATAATATTTCTTGTGTAATCCTGTCTCTATTTCATCAATCAATAAAATTGAATCTGATGCTTCAAATAATTTATTCATAATATAAAGTATTTTCTTAATACCATCACCATAAACAGAGAAAGGCATAATAACTCCGTTCTCCGTAATAACAGATTCAAGAAATGAACCATCATCTGCCTTTGTATAACAGATATCTACAATAGAATCATCAAACTGTTTCAAAATACTAATAGCTAATTTTTTATATTCAGGGTTATCAACAATATTCTGCAACAAATCAAATCTCAAATGTCCAAAAGAAGGTATATAGTAAACCTTTTTTTTGATAACAGGTCCTGTAACCGTAGTATCCAAAGATGTAAACTGTATCTCTTTCTCTATTGGCTTTTTACCATTTTGACTAATAATACTTCCCGAAAACACCTTCACTGTTTCTGGAAGAATTGCTGATGATTTTTTATATGTTGCCTTTTGACGTGATGACATAGTAGATATTTGAAGTGCATCATCTCCAGATACAACCTTTTCACGCCCTTTCATTTCAAATACAATCTGCCCCTTATTGCTTTCTGCATAGATATCAAAATCTAATAGTTTATTATCCTGCTCCACATTGAACATTTTTATAAATGAAGTATAAAAACTATTATCATGAAGATTAAGAACGGTTCTCTGATTTATAACATTTTTAACAGAGCTTAATTGTGATTCAGCAAACAGTAGCTGGATTGCCTCTAAAAACGTAGTTTTACCGCTATTGTTATCTCCGACTATGAGATTTATTTTTGATAAATCAGAAACTGTAAGCTTTTTAATTCCTCTAAGCCCATTAATCTCAATTAATTTGATACTTGCCATTCTTACTCATCTCCTTCCATACTTTCAAAGCTAATTACGAGCTTTGTATGTGTAGCGACTGCTATTTTCTGCAATGTCTCAATCCTTGGAACCACTTTCCCATTTTGTATTTTACTAATGTTTGATTGAGACATATTTGTAATACGGCACAAATCTTCTTGCGTATAATTATTCTCATCCAGTACCCTTTGTATCTCCTCTGACACTCCTTTTAGCACCTCACTTAATGTGTCATTTGGCATTTTTATTTCTACCTCTCCTGATTTCTTATCAGGTTTCTTTAAATTATCAATCTGTTCAAATATAGCTTTCATATCTTCGTTATTCATTACGACGCCCTTTCTTTATGTTAAGTATAACATAATTTTTGCAAAATAATTATATTTATGTCTTCTATGACATATTTTCATTTGAGAATTCCCATATTGTTATTAATAACATATTTACGTGTTTTTTTCAACATAATTGTCATACATAACATATTTTTCGTATTAGCATGTATGCATAAAATATCACCTAACTCTATCGTAATCTAAAGTCAACCAAATGCATTGGACTTATAGTTCAAAATTCTAATATCTACCATCAAATATACTTTAATATTACTAACCTTAATAATATTCTTTCCCATCCCTGATTATATACTCGATATTAAAATAATTAGCTACATCGAAAAAGGACCAGCTCTCACTGATCCTCTCCTTATATCACATCCCCGATTCCATTGTCTTAAAGTTCCATTTCCCACCCTGCAGTTTTAGTTTCTCATGTTCCTCTTTCATTCCCGCAAGAGTGTTATTTTTGTGTTATTTTTTCATCTCACATGCCCGCAAAGCCTTGCCATTATTGGCTTTCTAAAAGAAATGACATAATCTGCCGTAGCAGATGAATAAAACACGAATGGAATTCTAGTTTTCAGCTGTAGCAATTACAGCAATATATTCATGGCCTGGGAGTCTGATTTCATCTCCCATCTTCACTCCAGTTGCTGTCTGACTTCTTGTCATATTCCAAGCATCAACTACCTCTATGGTAAATGTCTTACCCTGTGGCAGCTGTGGCATATATCTTGCACAACAATCTGTTCCAAGATAGAAAATAAATACATTCTCACCACAATGACCTGCATATTCAAATGATGGTATTATATGATATAGTATCTCAGATGCATCCATTCTGCCAATAGTTTCTATGAATCCGCGCATGCTTTCTGGTGTGTATTTTAATGACATCTCGCGTTCCTGATCTGACATTGCGAGCATTCTTCCGAGACCAACCACATCTCCTTCAATTGGTCCAGGTAAGGACTCAACCACTTCTCGTAAAAACTTAATTCGCTCCGGACTCTGACCTTTGAGCTTACCACCCTTTGCCCACCAAAGAACTGCATTATCCTGCTGCTCTGATGTCTCGATATCATCATCTAGTAATACTTCACCGTGAGTACAGAATCCACCTGTTACTGTAACCTTCCAGAAACGATTAACCATCTCCTTAGCTGAGATTGAGCCCCATGTTTCCTTTAAATTTCCCTCATAAGCGCACTCATCATAGCATACTGGTTTATTATATTTTGCCTGTAATTCTTTCACCCTGTTCATAGCTCTATTTTGAATTGATACATGGGTGATTGCATCACGTTCAAAATCATAGAGTGGAAAACAATTGTGATTTGAAAGCATATGACCATATGGATCATTTTTACCAATAAACTCATCCACTTCGTGCCATTGCTCAATCTTCCAGTTGAAGAATAAGTCATACTCGTTAGCCATTGACCACCAAATATTTGGAAAGGCTGCCAATCTACGGATGGCAAAATCCAAATATGTGAGATTTGCTTCCTGACTCATATAGCTATGCCCCCATCTGTCATATGGATGAAACAAAATCAAATCCACCTGGATACCCATATCAAAAAGTCTATTCAGTTTGCCCTCGAACTCATCCCAGAATTCAAAGCAAGGGTGATTTGTATCGATTGGTTTTACACTTCTTTTTTCACCCAAGTTATCAGTGAACTCTATGTTCTGACCATTTTCATCATAATAGAATGGGAAATATCTGTGATCATTTTTGTTGTATGCATAATGTTTTGGGAAAAGGCAAATTCTAATTTTATTAAATGCGCCACACTCTAACGACTTGAATGTTTCCTCTGTAAGTTCATCTGTCTGGTGTGCCAATGCATACACTGTTGTACCAAAAGTTGTGATATATGTACCATCCGCATGGCGCAACTTTGTACCATCAGGTCTGACAATACCATGATGCTTCTCATCTGCCTCCTCCACATCAATTGTGCCTTGACCTGATACCAAGCCGCTAACCTGATATGTATATCGCCCTGCTTCCTCAGCTAAAAATCTAACTTTGTATGTGCCATTTCCCGCATAAAAGCCAAGCACTTCCTTACTAAAATCTCCCTTTGTAAAAACAGCTTTCACATTAACTGCCACATGCGAGCCAGCTGGCTCTACTCCTTCAAATGTCAACTCGATCATTTCATTTACTCTAGTCATAATTCTTCCTCCTTTTGATCCTTTGGGTACGGAGTAAGGGGCGCATTTTCCCCGGGGATGCGGACCAAAAGTTATCTTTAAATCACTCTTATTCAACTTGTGGTCACGATGGGATCATTTTTCTGAAATCAATGCGCCACCATACGATAGAACACACCTTCACCTATAGAAGTCGTTTGTTTAATTGGTTCTCCATCGATGCTAAAACCCGCCTTCTCATAACATTTAACAGCTCTTAAATTCCATGTTCTAACTTCAAGATAAATCGTCTTACCGGGATATAATTCACGAGATAATTCAAGCGCTTCCTCACATATTTCTCGCCCATAACCTTTATTGCAGCAATCTGGAGCCACACCAATCCCAAAGAAAACTTCTGTCTCTTCATCAATCAAGTTAAAAAAGCCAACCAACTGTTTTCCATCAAACACTGTATAATAATTGTTAATTGGATTAGCAAATCCGCGCTTGTCTTTCAGCTGCTCTTCATATGTCGATGTATTATAAATAGCGTATTCACCTTCATATTTCCATCCACATATTTCATATTTTTCATCTTCCGTTGTTTTATGATAATTAATCAAGTCATTCCCTCCACAAGCTTCGGATTTAGTATAGTCATCACTTTTTATGAGATTCGAATCATTTGTTCATAGATTAAAATCTCTTTATCTAATATATTTCTATTATCGTGGTAGTGTCCAAAGAACCACTTTTTATAGTTCACATTGTTTTTTATAAACTCCAAATAATCCGTCTCTCTATCCGGCTTATACATAGCGCCTCCCAATAACAGCTGCGTACTACTAGAACAACAATGTGTAATAATAAAATCCACAGTATAATCATGCTTTCGCAAGTTGTTTCTGCCTTCTTCCATCTCTTCTTCATTCGCAAGTTCCTGTTCCCACCAAAATCACCGCAAATAATCACATAATCATCCTTAGTCATTTCCCTTTGTTCAGGGAAATTATCCATATTAAATCTATGTTTAAAGCCGGCATGCGTATCTCCGGTAATATAAATCATAGTAATTCCTCCGTAATAATAAAACCCTCGCAATTCTTGCAGACTCCCTAAGATAAAGTGAACTTCATCTTCATAAAATCCAACTTACCAGAGCCTTCAAATCGGATATAGAGCGCCTGAATGTGTTCTACATTTATTGGGCATTGAAAATCACACAAGCTATCGAAGCAGGATATGTCAAATAAACATTTACCTTCATACTTTCAATATTTCACACCAAATTCAAATCAAACATAGAAATCTGTTGATTAATCCAGCTTTGCTGTTTTGCCACATGGATAATATCTTCCGGCGTGCCATGTCCCAAAAGAAATGGTGACTTCGGATCATGTATTTTCATATTTTCTTTTACAAGTTCAGGATTTGTATTTGCATAACAATATCTGCATAGATGCCCACAGGTATCATAAGCTCCAATATCCGTCCCCAGTAGGCAGGCACATTCCCCGTTACGTTGATTCTTACTTCTCTTCGGGACATCAAGTTTTGCATGCAGCGCTGTTTCAAAGGTCTTTACCGTCATACAACCACTGCAATCTGCCCCGTATGGTTCAAGGTCATTTCCTTCTGCACACGGCCGAATTGTTATATCATACTTCTTCGCAATATCAATAAACGCTTTCCCCAGAGTTAACCTATCACTATTATATACTTCTCTGGCTTCTGGAAAATTGCGTTCCACCTTCTTATATATATCGATAAAACTAATTACGCAAGTCCTTGTATATCCCGCAAGATTCTTGGCCATCTGTTCAAACTCTCCAATGTGCCACTCTACAGAATGTTCTCCATCAACAAATATTGGATCATAACGCCAACCAACGCTATCAACACCTACTGTATCTGATAGCATCTTAAAATCTTCCATCACCTTTTGCTTTTCAGGAACATTCGGTTCAATATCTCGCCCATAAGGTGTAATTGTCACAAACCAGTACTGTCCATATGGTTTTAAAATATCCATGCGTGGTAGCATTGGTGCCGGATTCTTCGTACAAAAAGAAATCAGATCTACCACCTCCGGTGACAGACTATATTTTGTCACCTGAAATGGATTATAAGGATTACGTACAAGCACATAACCTTCTCGTATTCTGTTTAATAACCATTCTGAATAAAACGCCGGAATATCCGTGCGCATCCCTGTGTTTATAATCATTACATTGCCACCAAATACTCTTCTTTATTACTGCAACTCTTTCACAAATTCTTCTATTATATTTTCTTCCCATGATAAATGTGGAGAATTCTCACCGCCGCCATTTGTACTTCTTCTCATAGCGGCATAGACGCTCTCATCAGCATCCGCTATATCCATTGGATATATTTCAATTCCTGCCTTATTGCACTCCCTGCAGAAATCCACAATAGATTTTTGTCCCAGGTAAGCATCCAAAATTCTTGCTTTAAAATCAGCATCTTTGCAAGCCTTTTCTCTAATTTTATCCAGTGAAATATTCAAATGCATTTTTCTACTCCTCGTCAGAATATTTTTTATAAACAAGTGGTGCTATTATTGCAACAATTACTATAAGCACAAGCTCCACCACTATAGCTGGAGCAAATGCATTTACCAAAACTGTCACAAAATCAACAAATGCATGTAAGCCGATTGCCAAAAACAGTAATTGAATTTTTCCATCCTTGACTGCTCTATAAACTATATATGACAGACAAACCTGCAATGCAATTGCAAAAACTCTTTCCACACCACCCAGGTAAAATATAGACGGGTGAGATGTCCATAATAATGAAACCTGATTTAATGTAGCTTCCCTGGTCTGTTCATCAAGCACTGAAAGGGATGTTTCAAGCACTCCCGTATTAATCATAACAGATGTAGCCAGATTAGAAATGCTGGTAAGTCCAACTATGATTATGGCCTCGATACCACCATGTCCAACACCATACATAAATGCATTTTGCTTTGAGAGATTTTTCTTCTTAAATAGATTCATAGAAATGAAACGGCCAACCTCTTCAAAGACTCCTGCTGCAAGACCTCCATAGATTGCTTTAATAAAAGTATTTCCGTTCATCGTTTCGCCAAATAAGCCAAATACTATGGTATGCAAAATCTGTTCAAGAAGAAGAGCAAATACTATAAATGTTACTGCGCCAATTCCTGCCCAAATAATATTTGCTCCCAATTTCGTCCGCGCATAAATCAGCAGTCCTATTGGTAAACCAATAGCAATCAAAAACGTCACACCCATTCCAATCATTGATACTGTAGATACTGTTCCCATAAAACCCTCCCTAAATTTAATTATCATTTCTCTCATTATACCGAATGCGCATCCATCACGGAATACACAATTCGAAATAGTATAAGAAAAACGTTGGAAATGATAAAGTAACTACAAACTTGACACATATTACCGATTGGTAGTATTATGCTACCGAAAGGTTGGAATTTGAAAATGGATAGAAAAAAGGAAATTGTATCTGCTTTAATGGAACTTGCATCGGAAAAGGGTTTAGGGGCAGTATCTATGCAACAGATAGCAAACAAAGTTGGTATCACCAAAGCCTCCTTATATAATCATTTTTCATCCAAGGATGAGATTATTGAAGCGATGTATCACTATCTCCGGGATAGTTCCAAGAAAAATATTGGTATGGATTCTTTTGATGTAGACAGCCTAATAGACAATCGGTCTATGTGTGAAATCCTAGCGGAAACTGTTGAATCCTATAGAAAAATGTGTATGGAGCCGCAGATGCTTATGTTTTATAAAATCATCATGTCAGAGAGAGCAATCAATAAATCTGCTGCAGAGATTATGGTTACAGAAACAAGAACCATGATCAATGCTACAAAAATGCTTTTCTACGCATTGCAGATCAAAGGTAAAGCTCATTTTGAGAATATTGATGCTGCAGCATTTTCCTTTGCAATGGCTATTCATTCAATCATAGATTACGAATGTGATCTCATTCATTCCGATACAGTAACTGAAAATAATATGCTTCAAGGCTATATTAATGAATTTTGCAAAATATACGGGGAGTAGGAGAAATAACTATGGAAAACAATCAAACCAAAAACCAAATGTGGGTCTTAACTTTGATATGTGGGATCCTGGCGATACCATTTTACTTTTTACACGATATTATCGGCGGGGCAAATTATCCGGGGTATCACTGGATGGAACAGGCTGTAAGTGATCTGACCGCAACTGATGCGCCGTCATTTGTAATTGCAAGTGGATATGTAACCATATATAAGATATTCACATGTATATGCTGCGCCTGTCTTCCTATTCTGATGAGAAATAAAAGAAAAAGTCTGAGAATCGGAATATATCTTTTTTCAATAATGCAAGGTATTTCAGCTATAGGGTATTCGCTCTTCCCACTTACTGGTAGCGGATATGATGGTTCGGCACAGTCTTTCATCCACGTTTATATACTGACGATACTGGTTGTGTTATTGTCTATTATTTCTTTAATTATGATTTCGATTGGCAGCTTCAAGGAAAAATATTGGTTGCTTGGAATTATGTCGATAGTCACACTTGCATCTATGTTTTTCGGGGTGGTTGGAAGCCAGAATGCACCAAAGGAGTATTTTGGAGTTTTTGAAAGATTCAGTACATACAGCGTAACCATCTATACTGGAGTATTAGCGGTTTATGGATTTACTAAACGGAAATAAATATAGCAGATCATTTCTCTCAAATCTGTAGATTTTACATGTCTCCTATATCTTCCCAAAACAATTCATCCAAAGTCTTATCCAATGCCCGGCAAATTGCAATGCACAATTTTATTGACGGATTATAATCACCTTTTTCAATAGCATTTATAGTTTGCCTGGAAACATCACAAATATTTGCCAATTGCTCCTGTGATAAATCCTTTGCTGCGCGAGCAGATTTCATTTTTAAGTTTTTCACTATTAATCCTCCTGCTCTCTTTTGTTCATTAACAATCTTATAAGCAGCATAATACCTGTTAAACCAAATGCAATCCCCAAGGAAAGTTGCACATATATCTCTTTAAATACCAAAACTCCATCTACAATATAATCCGACTGATCCAATAAAGATATAAAAAAGTTAAATAAAGAGCACGCACATAATAATAAATCTGTAATAGCCATTAATTTTGAGCTATGTCCCAGCGGAGAATATGCATTCTTTGCAGCGCAATAAACTTCAGAAACCACATATCCCATCATTACTACAAGCAGTGCAAAACACGGCGTATCCAATCTAATAGCACTTCGAGGGGCAATATAATCATAGAAAATATATCCAACCAAAACAAATGTCATACATGTGTATCCCATTTTAAATCCACGGCCTCTGGCTAATTCCTGCATTTCATCATATCGTGTCTCATTATATTTCGCTTCTATAGCTACAAACAGTCCTATCACTAAAACCATCACTAATAATATTATAATAAAAAACATCTTCTCCATATCTATTCTCCTCTTGCAAATGATCTATATCAGCTTAAAAGTAACATTTTATTTTCTTTTTGTCAAATATATACGACATCCAGTATTCATAAGAACTGCTATATGATTCATCATTCTAGCTCCAGCTACCAAATCGCTCATTTTCCGCCTCTGTGGTAGCCCGATTGCCAATTCCACTGCTCTATACTATACTATTCCCATCTTAATAACTCAGGAGTAATAAAATGATTCACAGAAAGCAATCCGGCTATGATGCCTTCAAATGTATAGCAGACAAATGTCCTAAATCCTGCTGCGAGGGATGGCAAATAATGATAGATGACGATAGTATTGATCGATACCAGAATGAGTCCGGTCATTTTGGACAGCGGCTGCTAGAATCCATCAACTTCACAGAGCAATGTTTTCTGCAAAACAATTCTCGCTGCGCTATGTTAAATGATAATGGTCTATGCGATTTGCACTCCTCTCTCGGAGAAGAATCACTTTGTTATACCTGTAAAGTGTTTCCAAGACATGTAGAAGAATTTCAGGATATACGGGAATACTCTCTATCTCTGGCATGCCCTGAATTTGTAAGGATGCTTATGGAGCCTTCCTATAGATTTGATATTATTGAAAATGAAGATGACCTCCTAGATGATCCGGATGAATTCGAAGATTATGACTTCATACTTTTTGACAAGTTAAATTTTGCAAGAGACAAAATGCTTCATATCGCCAAAAACAACAACCGGCCTCTCTGGGAGCGACTAAATCAAACTGCTTCTATGGCGTTAGCGCTGCAGGAATGTTATGACCAGGGAGACATCTTCGAGATGGATAGCATATCATCAGTTGCTTATTCTAATAGCGACAATATTAAGAGCACATTAGATTACTCCATCAAATCAATGGATGTATTAATCAATATGGAAGTACTGGAAGAATCATGGCGAGATTCCATTATCTCTGCGCAAAAATATTGGAAGCGCAATTCCAATGATACACAAATATGTAAATCCGCCATGTTCCCTGACTCCAATACAGAATTTATTTTCCAGAAAATATTTGAATCATTACTATATACATACTTCTGTGGTGCAGTATATGATGGTCAGATTTACGCCCGCGCAATGATTGCAGTTCAATCCACCCGTTGGCTTATGATGCTTTACTATGCCAACCATTGCAAGGACTTAAATTCCATCATATATCTATATTCCAGAGAAGTGGAGCACTCTGACTTAAATGTAGATGCATTGATTACCTTCTTCGAAAGCGAACTATAGAATAGTATTCCCGATACTATTCTATATGTTTCCCCTGCTCCTTTTCCGCCTTGTCAATATATCGATCAAATTGCAATTTAATCAGGGCTGCAGTAGGCACTGCCACAATCATACCCACAATTCCACCGATTGCTCCACCAGCAATCAGGGCTGCAACTACCAGCAGTGGATGCACAGAAACAGCATTGGACAGGAGCTTCGGATTGATAATATTGCCGTCAATAAACATCAGAACCGTCAGGATAATAATTCCCACCAGCATCTTGTCAAATGATGCAGACGGAATACATACAATAATCACCATGAAATATCCCACAATAGGTCCCACATAAGGAATCAGATTGCCAATAGCCACAAAGAGCCCTACCAATATAGCACTTGGCACTCCGCCTATAAGCAATGCAATTGTAGACAGCACACCTATTATCATGGCATCTACAAACTGCCCTCTGATATATCCTGAGAATGCTCTATCCGCATCTGCTATAAATTGCTTACATCTGTCCTCATTCTTCTTGCCTATGGTCACTCTAAATACCCGCTCCCAATAGGTTGAAATTCTCTTGCCATCCATCATAAAATAAATCGCAAAAATCACACCAAAAATCAATCCAGACATGAAGCTCTTCACTATATCTGTCACAATAGAAATTACATGTCCCCAATTAGCAGACTGTATATTCAATGATCGTATCTTATCGTAGAAATAATTCCAGATTGTCTGATATTCGTTTTGCAATGTATACGCCAGATTCTTGATAGATTCTATATTGATGGATTCCACATTTCTATAAACTGTCGCCACAATCAGCAATATAACAAGGGCAACGACCACAAGTACCATTATAAAAGTCAGAAGCACGCTAAGCCCTCTGGACCACTTATGCTTCTTTTTTCTGTTAAATAATCCCTCCAACTTATTCACAACAGGTGAAAATAAATAGCTGATTATTCCACCAATAATAATTGGTTTAAGCACAGCAGTTATAATGGTCCATAGTTTCAACCAGAATCCTCCTGTACTAAAAATCAAAGCTCCAAGACCCACAGTTATAAGTACAGTCATAGCTGCGTATAGACATATTTTCAAATATTTCTGATCCAGTTTCTCAATCCATTTCTTCATTGACCACATACCTCCTGTAAATCTCCCACTTTCTCATCAGTATAACATATTCATAAATAATTCCGATATAATATATGAGGATTAAGCTACTATTTCATCATATTATTTAGTCCTTCTAAATCTATTTCATCAAAAAATTTGACATAAATCTATGGTGGTATTACCTTATATATATAAGAAAAACATAGGTCGGGGAAAAGAAATGAAAGATAAAATTACTAAGAAAAACGGATTTACAATGGCAGAGCTTCTAATCGTAGTTGCGATTATCGCAGTGCTTGTAGCAGTTGCCATTCCGATTTTTAATAAACAACTAGAAAAATCACGAGAGGCTTATGATATTGCCACAATGCGTCAGGCGGCTTCCGCAGCTGTCGAATTATATTACGCAGGAGTGACGAAAGACACGGCATCGTCCGTAGGACTTTTGTGGAATAATGGCGGCGCAGAAGGAGACAACGCCTTCGGTATTTATGATCCGTCTGCAGGAGAATTTCTTCCTTACAAGTCGAATTCAAATGAAGCTAAAAAACTGTGTTACGGAAAAGGAACGAAAACAGACGGAGGGACGAGTTATACGATGGGGAATGATCGCGGCGCTTACTCGTCCACTGATGATTACACAAATGCGGTTGTTATGATTGCGATTTATCCCAATGCCGCAAAACCTCATGTGGATATATACTGGAAGGATACGAAAGGATCAAACGCAGGAAAATACGTTGGAGGACAAAATAAGCCCAATGAACCAAAGTACAGTATCCGAATTAATATTAATTAACAACAAGAGGATTCACCTAACCAATAGATGAATCCTCTTATTTTATATCCTTTTATTTTCTTCTATATTTTCTGGTACCAATTCAGTTTCTATAAACAAACCCAAATCAGCCATTTTCTTCTAGAATCCTACGGGCAACCTCCACAAAACTCTGCCTGGTATCCATACTAATCTTCTGAATATAACGAAATGCATCTGGCTCAGTCATATTCATCTGCTCCATAATATATGCCTTGGCATCATCTATCATCTGCTGCTCCTGAGGAGTTCTAAATCTTTTCTTCTTCTCTTTGGACTTATAAGGCAGGACATTTTGAATTGCATTTATCAATTCATCCTTTCTAAATGGCATAACAAGATGGCTTACATTTTCCGCAAAAGGAACTTCTTGAGATTCTCTGGTTAGCAAAATAACCTTCACTCTCCTTGGGAGATAATTTACCAACTCTTCATATCCCATATCGCGAAGCTTTCTCACACATATAATGAGACCTATGTCTTGATTATCAACCATATTCAAAATCTCTGCTCCATGGTGACATATAATTATATCCTCCCACAAGCCACATGATTTTATTAAATCTCTAAGAGAGATGGCCTTCTCTAATTTGGGCAATGAGATAATAATACTACCCATCTTAGGCCTCCACTATATTCTCTCCAAATATCTATCTAGTTCCCATTCTGACACAGCTCTGACATATTCCTGCCACTCCTGTCTCTTCACATCTGTATATATATCTACAAATTCCTGTCCGTAAGTCTGTCTCATACATTCATCTGCAGTAAATGCTTCTATAGCCTGTCCCAAATCTTCCGGCAAGAGATTATTCGAATCAACCTCCTGAAGATCTGCTCCTGCATCCATATGATTTCTAATACCATCAATTCCGGCAGCAACAACTCCTGCAATAAGCAAATATGGATTACTTGAACCATCAGGTGTGCGAATCTTCACCTTCACATCACCGAAGCTTTCATCAATTGATATCATGGCTCTATCATCTTCTAATGACCAGCCCACTGTAGTTGGAGCACCGAAACCACCCAATAGTCTCTTGTATGAATTAACAGTCGGATTTGAAATAGCACTTAAGGCATGAGCATGCTTCAAAACACCTGCCACGAATTCATATGCAATCTGTGAAATGTGACCATCTTCTGCTCTAAAAATATTTTTCCCATCCTTCATCATTACAAAGTTGGTATGCATACCGGAGCCCGCATCTCCAGACTTTGGCTTTGGCATAAATGTGGCATAGAGTCCAAATCTCTTGGCTACAGATCTGACTGCAAATCTAAATGTCTGAATGGCATCTGCTGCATTTAGCGCCTCTCTCTCTGAGAAATCAACTTCATGCTGAGCAGGTGCATTCTCATGATGAGATGACAATACATTGAAGTCCATCTTCTCCAGCATAAGTACAATTTCTCTTCTGGCATTCTCGCCAAAATCCACAGGACCCACATCCATATATCCAGCTCTGTCATGAGATTTCGCTGTAGGAAGTCCATCCTCATCTGTGTGGAACAGGAAGAATTCACACTCTGGATTTACCATAAATGAATAACCTTCCTTCTCAGCTTCCTGCAATACATTTTTCAAAATCTTACGAGGGCTGAGCTCTATATTTTCTCCATTCTTGCCACATACATCGCACACAAGCTTTGCAACTTTTTCCTGCTGTGGTCTCCATGGCAGAATCTCAAATGTCTCATAATCTGGATGCAGATACAACACACCGGGATAATTAAAATCATCTCCAAACAGGGCTCCTGCCTTGAATGGATACATATCCCCCGACTCACGCTCCAACTGATTTGGAGTGATAGCAATATTTTTCAAATTACCCAAAATGTCTGTGAACTGCAGACGAATGAATTCAACATCCTCCTCGTCAATTAAATTCATAATATCCATCTTACTTCTCATTTGTTGTTCTCCTTCCCATGAAAAACCATTACATCTAATGATTACTATAAATTTGAATAGCCCATAAGAGACTCATCTACTGCTCTTGCGCAGCCGCGACCTTCTGCAATCGCCCACACTACCAGAGACTGTCCTCTATGCATATCTCCTGCAACAAATACTCTATCTCTGGTTGTGTCATAATCCTTACGAGTCATTACATTTGTTCTCTCGTTACATTCTACCTTAAAAGTATCTCGAACATAACCCTCTGAGCCCAAAAATCCTGCAGCAATTAATACAATATCTGCCTTTACCTCTCGCTCACTTCCGGCAACAGGGGCCATTATCATTCTGCCGGTCTTCTCATCTCTCTTGGACTCTAGTGATACCAACTTAACTGCCTTTAAATTGCCCTTCTTATCCTTGATGTATTCTGTGATAGTAGTCTGATATACTCGTGGATCTGAACCAAATTTATATATAGCTTCCTCCTGGCCATAATCAGTCTTCAAGACCTTTGGCCACTCTGGCCATGGATTTGATTCTGCTCGAGTTTCAAGAGGCTTTGGCATCATTTCCAACTGCACTACGCTCTCAGCTCCCAATCTAATGCTGGTTCCCACACAATCATTTCCTGTGTCACCACCACCTACTACTATAACCTTCTTGCCCTTGAGGGACTTGAAGCTGAAATCAGTAGAATTCATAAGAGCAGCGGAATCATAATTTAAATCCATAAGTTTCTTGGATACTTCCTTCAGAAAATCCACTGCAAAATATATTCCCTTGGCATCTCTTCCTGTCACATTGATATCTCTAGGATTTGACGCTCCACAACACAAGACTACTCTGTCATATTCCTTAAGCAATTCATCTCCTGTTATATCTACGCCCACATTAATATTGCATCTGAATTCAATACCGGCTTTCTCCATGAGATCAATTCTTCTATCAATTATTCTCTTATCAAGCTTCATATTTGGAATGCCATATCTCAGCAAACCACCCACTCTGTCACTTCTCTCAAATACAGTCACTTTGTGTCCTCTTCTGTTGAGGAGCTGTGCAGTAGCCAATCCTGAAGGGCCACTTCCAATAACCGCAACAGTCTTGCCTGTTCTAATCTTTGGAGCCACTTCATTTACCAGACCATGCTCATAGGCATATTCTATAATAGCCTTCTCATTTTCCTTGGTGGATACCGGTTCAGTATTCAGTCCACAAGTACAAGCATTTTCACATAATGCAGGACATACATGAGATGTGAACTCCGGTAGTCCATGAGTCTTGGACAGGCGATTATATGCAGCCTCCCATTTTCCTCTATATACCAGGTCATTAGTTTCCGGAACAAGGTTATGAAGAGGACATCCACTTGCCATTCCGGCAATCATAGCACCTGCCTGGCAAAATGGCACACCACAGCTCATACATCTGGCTCCCTGAATCTGCTGATCCTCCTGACTTAATCTCAGATGAAATTCCTCAAAGTTCTGTATACGATCCTCCGGCTTAACTACAGCGCCATCCATGCGCTTATATTCCATAAATCCAGTTGTCTTTCCCATATTAGCGCACCTCCTACTTTCCTACGCACTCATAGAATGCTTCAATCTGTGCATCCTCACGACTCATTCCCTGCTCTTCATACTTAGTTGTAGAAGTCACAAGGCGCTTGTAATCCTCAGGAATAATCTTCTTGAAATACTGCAACTCATTTTCATAATCATCCAATATCTTCTTGGCCTTCTTCGAACCGGTGTATTTCAAATGTTTCTTGAGCATTGTCTTCAATTCTTCACAGTCAGTTTTATTCTCCACCTTCTCCATAAGAACAAGTTCCTTGTTCAGGTTTCTATATAACTGACTATTCTTGTCATATACATAAGCCACTCCGCCTGACATACCTGCTGCGAAGTTTTTGCCTGTCTCACCAATTACAACAACACGGCCACCTGTCATATACTCACATCCATGTTCGCCTACGCCTTCAACTACTGCGTATGCTCCTGAATTTCTTACAGAGAATCGCTCGCCTGCCTTACCAGCAATATAGCACTCGCCTGATGTAGCTCCATATAGAGTTACATTTCCAGCAATAATATTGTCCTCTGCCTCATATCCGGCATTTTCAGGAGCTCTTACAATAAGCTTTCCACCTGAGAGACCTTTACCAAAGTAATCATTGGCATCGCCTTCCAATTTCAATGTAAGACCTGATGGGATAAATGCTCCAAAGGATTGACCAGCCGCACCTGTACAATTCAATACGATTGTATCTTCCTTCATTCCATCCTTATGATTTCTTGTAATATCAGCTCCAAGAAGAGTACCGAAGCTTCGGTCTGTATTAATGATATGCACATTCTTCTTGGCCTTTCTGCCATCTCTTACAGCAGCAGCAATATCTCTGTCCTTCAACAGAACTCTCTCATCTATAGTCTTCTCAAGCTCAAAGTCATATACTTTAGTCTCGTCAAATGTGTTGGCTTCATCAGGATTAGCTGCTAGAATTGCACCTAAATCTATCTTGGAAGCAGCACCGCTTAAATCTTCCTTCTTCTTCAGAAGGTCTGTTCTTCCTACAAGTTCATCTATTGTATGCACTCCAAGAGCAGCCATATATTCTCTAAGCTCCTGAGCAATAAATTTCATGAAATTCTCCACATACTCAGGTTTGCCAATGAACTTCTTGCGAAGCTCAGGATTCTGTGTAGCCACACCCATAGGACATGTATCCAGGTTGCAGACTCTCATCATGACACATCCCAATGTCACAAGAGGTGCAGTTGCAAAACCGAATTCCTCAGCACCCAGAATTGCTGCTATAGCCACATCTCTACCGCTCATAAGCTTTCCGTCAGTCTCAACAACAACACGCTGTCTCAAACCATTTTGCATAAGAGTCTGATGTGTCTCTGCAAGACCAAGCTCCCATGGCAGACCTGCATTATGAATAGATGAAAGCGGTGCAGCACCTGTTCCTCCATCATAACCAGAGATAAGCACTACCTGTGCTCCGGCCTTGGCAACGCCGGCAGCTATAGTTCCAACTCCGGCTTCTGATACCAATTTCACAGAGATTCTGGCGTTCTTGTTGGCGTTTTTCAAATCATATATAAGCTGAGCCAAATCCTCAATTGAATAGATATCATGGTGAGGTGGAGGTGAGATAAGGCTCACACCAGGAGTGGAATGTCTGGTCTTGGCAATCCATGGATATACCTTCTTGGCCGGCAGATGTCCTCCCTCTCCAGGCTTGGCACCCTGTGCCATCTTAATCTGTATTTCCTTGGCTGATACCAAGTACTTACTGGTAACTCCAAATCTACCTGATGCTACCTGCTTGATAGCTGAGCTTCTATCATTATCTGTTCCTGCAGACTCTATTCTCTCATCGCTCTCTCCACCTTCTCCGGAGTTGGATTTACCATGGAGACGGTTCATGGCAATGGCCAGGGCCTCATGAGCTTCCTCTGAGATAGAACCATAAGACATGGCACCAGTCTTGAATCTACGAACAATATTTTCCACACTCTCAACTTCATCAATAGCAATTCCCTGCTTTGGATAATTGAAGTCCATGAGACTTCTCAGATAACCTGTCTCCTCCTTATCCACCATTGCAGTATATTGCTTGAACTCCTCATAGCTTCCATCTCTTGTAGATTTCTGGAGCATATGAATAGTCTGTGGATTATATCTATGAGTCTCGCCCTGGGCTCTCATCTTGTGCTTACCAACTGATGAAATAGCCAGATCACTTCCCAATCCAAGCGGATCAAATGCCTTGGAATGCTGTCTGTCAGTAGCCTGCGCAATGTCTTCCAAAGTGATTCCACCAATAGGGCTTACTATTCCTGTAAAATATCTATCAATAACATCCTGGGATATTCCTATAGCCTCAAACATTTTCGAACCCTGGTAAGACTGAATTGTAGATATACCCATCTTGGATGCAATCTTTACGATTCCTGAAATCACTGCCTTGTCATAAGCTGTTGCTGATGGATAATAATCCTTGTCCATAAGTCCGCTGTTACAAAGCTTTGCAATTGAAGCATGAGCCAAATATGGATTAACAGCAGATGCACCAAATCCCAAGAGAGTTGCAAAATGATGAACTGCTCTAGGCTCACCTGACTCTAAAATCAATGACATAGAAGTACATTTCTTGGTCTGAACCAGATGCTTATGAACTGCTGCCACTGCCAGCAATGATGGCAATGCCACATGATTTTCATCCACTCCTCTATCTGAAAGTACTAATATATTGGCACCCTTCTCATAAGCCTTGTCTACGGCCACAAAAAGCTGTTCCAAAACTCTCTCAATAGGAGTGCTCTTGTAGTAGAGAATAGACACCTTGGATACCTTAAATCCCGGCTTATCCATAGAGCAGATCTTGATTAAATCCAAATCAGACAGAATTGGATTTTCAATCTTTAACACATTACAGTTCTCTGCCTTCTCCTCCAAGAGATTTCCATTCTTGCCCAGATATACAGTTGTAGCAGTGACAATCTTCTCACGGATAGAGTCAATTGGTGGGTTTGTAACCTGTGCAAACAGCTGCTTGAAATAATCAAATAAAGGATGATACTGCTTCGACAAAACTGCAAGGGGTGTATCAACTCCCATGGCACCTATAAGCTCGCTGCCGTTAAGGGCCATATTTTCAATCTCCTCCATATACTCCTCATAAGTATATCCAAAGGATTTCAGCAATCTATGCAATTCCTCGTCGCTATATGCCGGAGTCTTGATATTTGGAATAGACAGATCCTTCAGCTTAATCAGATTACTGTCAAGCCACTCACCATATGGCTCCTTGGCTGCATACTTCTGCTTCAGATCTGTGTCTGATACAATTCGGCCTGCCACAGTATCCACCAGCAACATTTTACCAGGATGTAATCTCTCCTTGGTGAGGATATGACTCTCATCAATCTCAAGAACACCTACCTCAGAAGACAGAATCAATCTATCATCATCAGTCACATAATATCTTGAAGGACGCAATCCATTTCTATCAAGAATTGCACCCATTACATCTCCATCTGAAAAGAGGATTGAAGCAGGTCCATCCCATGGCTCCATCATAGTTGCATAGTACTGATAGAAGTCTCTCTCCTCCTGTGAAATGGTATCATTATGAGCCCATGGCTCAGGAATCAAAATACTTGCAGCCAATGGCAAATCCATTCCTGACATTGTAAGAAATTCCAATGTATTATCAAGCATTGCCGAATCAGAACCTGACTGTGAGATTGCTGGAAGTAATCTGGTCATATCCTCTGAGCTAAATGCATCTGTATGCAATGTCTCCTCTCTGGCCAGCATCTTGTCAGCATTTCCCTTGATAGTGTTGATCTCACCATTGTGAACCAGCATACGGTTTGGATGAGCTCTCTCCCAACTAGGATTGGTATTGGTTGAGAATCGAGAGTGAACCATGGCGATGGCAGACTCGAAATCCTCATCCTGCAAATCCGCGAAGAAGGTGCGAAGCTGTCCCACCAGAAACATACCCTTGTATACAATAGTTCTACATGACAGCGAAGGCACATATGTCTTGTCACTGCTCTGTTCAAATACTCGTCGAATAATATAAAGCTTACGGTCAAACTCCAAATCAGTCTTGGCAGAAGCTGGTCTTGCAATAAATCCCTGATATATCTCAGGCATTGAATCTATGGCCTTCTGTCCTAATACCTTGGGATAAGTTAATACTTTTCTGAATCCAAGAAATGTGAGGCCTTCCTTCTCAACAATTACTTCAAACATTTTCATAGCCTGACGCTTCTTCAGCTCGTCCTGTGGGAAGAAGAACATACCAACACCGTATTCTCTTTCTCCACCTATAGCTATATTTTCTTCTTTACAGATTCTGGCAAAGAATTTATGTGGAATCTGTGTCAGAATTCCAACACCGTCTCCTGTCTCGCCAAGAGCATCCTTACCAGCTCTATGCTCTAAGTTTTCTACTATTTTCAAAGCGTCATCCACAATCTGATGACTCTTGATTCCCTTAATATTTACAACTGCACCAATACCACAATTGTCATGTTCAAATTCCTTGTTATACAACCCCTGCTGCTGATTATGATAGTTTTCCTGATTCATTTTATTCCTCCTTGGACTGGTACTCTAACGCTGCTTTTACTAATCCTCTAAAAAGTGGATGTGCCACATCCGGTCTTGACTTAAATTCCGGATGCGCCTGTGTCGCTATATAAAATGGGTGATCAGTAAGTTCAACCATTTCTACTATTCGATTATCCGGAGAAATGCCTGACAACTTCATCCCTTTTGATTCAAGCATCTGTCTGTAATCGTTGTTTACTTCATATCTATGTCTGTGTCTCTCTGATATTTCATCCTTGCCATACAATTTATAAGCCAGACTATCCTCTGCCAATTTACATGGATAAGCTCCAAGTCTAAGGGTGCCGCCTAAGTCTGTCACGCCCTCCTGGCTTGGCATTAGATGAATGACAGGATTAGCTGTGTTCTCATCGAATTCCACGCTTGATGCGTCAGGCAGATTCAATACATTTCTTGCAAACTCAATTATGGATAACTGCATTCCCAGACATATTCCAAGAAATGGGATGCGTCTCTCTCTCACATAATTAATGGCGCATATCATGCCCTCTATTCCTCTGGTTCCGAAACCTCCCGGTACAATAATTCCATCCACATCATGCAGATACTGTTCCACCGTATCAGGAGTTATCTCCTCCGAATCAATCCATCTTATGTTGACCTTGGCTCTCTCGGCGATTCCACCGTGATGCAGAGCCTCAACCACTGACAAATAAGCATCATGAAGTGCTACATACTTACCAACCAGACCAATGGTTACATCCTTGTGAGAGTTATGGAGATTCTCCACCATGACATTCCACTCAGTTAAATCCGGTTCTGGGCAATCAATATGGAGACATTCACATACAGCCTTGGCCAGGTTCTCCTCCTCCATCATCAGTGGCACCTCATAAAGTGATGGTGCATCCAAATTCTGTAACACATGGCTCTTGTCCAGATTACAAAACAGTGCTATCTTGGCACGCATATCATCATCCACCGGATAATCCGATCTACATACCAATATGTCAGGCCATATTCCCATTCGTTGTAATTCCTTCACGCTCATCTGAGTCGGCTTGGTTTTCATTTCTCCTGAAGCCTTGAGATATGGAATCAGAGTAACCTCAATCACAATGGCATTCTCCCTGCCAACCTCAGTCTGAAACTGTCTTATAGCCTCTAAGAATGGCTGACTCTCTATATCTCCAACAGTTCCACCGATTTCTATAATTGAGATTGTCTCCTCATTCTCTGATTTTGCTTTATAGAATCTATCTTTGATTTCATTGGTTATATGGGGAATAACCTGTACTGTTCCTCCGCCATAATCACCATGTCGCTCCTTGCTCAACACAGCCGAATAAATCTTTCCTGTAGTCACATTGGAATTCCTATCCAGACTCTCATTGATAAATCTCTCGTAATGACCTAAGTCCAGATCCGTCTCTGTTCCGTCGTCAGTTACGAAAACCTCTCCGTGCTGTATAGGATTCATGGTGCCCGGATCCACATTGATATATGGATCAAACTTCTGCATAGTCACATGATATCCTCTTGCCTTCAGCAATCTGCCCAGAGATGCGGCTGTAATTCCCTTTCCTAATCCTGATACTACTCCACCTGTTACAAATACGTACTTAACCATTTACTTATTTCCTTCCCTCTCAATAAATATTTGTGGTTATAACTGATACATATCCGCACTTACCTGCGCCATGTATCTCCTGTGACATAAAAAAGAGGCGCCGAAGAAGGCTGGCTTCTCACCAACCTAATCCGACGCCTTTGTCGCAATATTTCTAAAAAAAGTGGGCACTTCAACCATAGTTGAAGCGCCCTTGCTTTCTAAAACATGTAGAAAGTATATTACTATTACAGACAAAAGTCAATTATATTTTTCTATATTACCACAATAAAATCTTATGCTTATATTTATAGTAAATGCAAATTATCTGTCTGCTAACTTCTTGATTCTATCCACTGCCTCTACAGTATTTTCATAACTTCCAAATGCTGTCAGTCTGAAATAACCTTCTCCATGAGGACCAAATCCAGAACCTGGAGTTCCTACTACATTAGCATTTTCCAACAGATAATCGAAGAAATCCCAGCTGGACATACCCTCTGGAGTCTTCAACCAGATATAAGGTGCATCCACTCCACCAGAGACGCTGTATCCTGCTTCCTTTAATCCCTCAAGAATATAAGAAGCATTTCTCATATAATAAGCAATCAACTCCTTGATTTCCTTCTGTCCTTCTGCAGAGTATACTGCCTCGCCGGCTCTTTGAATAATATAAGGGGCACCATTGTACTTTGTGCTATGGCGTCTAGCCCAGAGAGAATGAAGCTCCACTCCATCTCTTACCAACTCATGAGGGATTACTGTATATCCAAGTCTCACTCCTGTAAATCCAGCATTCTTGGAAAATGAATGTAACTCAATAGCACAGGTCTTGGCTCCTTCGCACTCATAGATGCTGTGCGGAATTCCCTCGGTCTGAATATATGCCTCATAAGCTGCATCATAGATTATCACACTGCCAGTCTCATTGGCATAATCAACCCATTTCTGCAACTCATCCTTGGTAATAACAGCTCCTGTAGGATTGTTTGGAAAACACAGATAAATCAGATCGGCCTGTTTTTGTGGAAGCTGAGGAGCAAATCCATTTTCCTCCAGACATGGCATATATACAATCTTATCAAACAAGCCCTTATTGGCATCATACTCGCCGGCTCTACCTGCCATCACATTGGAATCCACATATACAGGATATACCGGGTCACATACAGCAACTACATTGTCTGTGGCAAATATTTCCTGAATATTTGCGCAATCACATTTCGCACCATCAGATACAAAGATTTCATCTGGTGAGATATCACATCCTCTGGATTTATAATCATTTTCTGCAATAGCATTTCTTAAGAATTCATAGCCCAGGTCAGGTGCATATCCGCGAAATGTATCTGCATCTGCCATCTCATCTACAGATTTATGCAAAGCATCTATAATTGAACTACTAAGAGGTTGAGTTACATCTCCGATTCCAAGTCTTATAATCTTCTTGTCAGGATTAGCCTCTGAATAGCGGGCAATTCTTTTGGCTATATCTGAAAAAAGATATGATCCAGGGAGTTTTGTATAATTATCGTTTATTTTTACCATTTTACATCCTTTCACGCCAAAGGCCGGGCATAGTTTCTGCCCGGTCCATTGGTTCTAAAATTATTTTTCATTATATACCATGACCTTAAAATTGAATACTAAAATCTTATTATGACATTCAATTACTGCATCATAGTAGTTTTAATTATTTATTCCACATCCTGAAGGGCTGCAAAATTTTCTTCTCCTGTTCTAACCTTTACAACTCTCTCCACATCATATACGAAGATTTTGCCATCTCCGATGTGTCCAGTGTAGAGAACCTTCTTCACAGTTTCTATTACATCCTTTACAGGAACTGCACAGACAACTACATCCACACGAATCTTTGGAAGAAGTGATGCTTCCACAGCAACTCCACGATAGTATTCAGGAGTTCCCTTCTGTACACCACATCCCATAACATGGGATACTGTCATACCTGTGATTCCAAGTTTCATAAGAGCATTTTTCAACTTCTCCAAGTTTCTCTCTTTGCATAGAATCTCTACCTTGGTCATCTTTGGTCTGCCCTCAGGCACTGTGTTTCCTACCATAACCGGTACAGCCTTCACCTCTGGTACATCGCCTGTAACCTGGCTTACATCATCATTTTCATCATAAGCAATACCAAATGAATCATCTACAACTTCAAATCCGGCATAAGCTGAGAGAAGTCCATGTTCCATCTGATCAAGACCTATAATCTCTTCTTCTTCTGAAACTCTAAGTCCAATTGTCTTCTTGATTACTCCAAAAGCAATAGTTGCAAGAACAACTGTCCATGCTGCTGTTACTGCAATTCCTCCAAGCTGTTTTCCAAGCTGTAAAAATCCACCGCCATAGAATAGGCCTTCTTCAATTCCTGCGAGTGCAAATCCCGGTGCTGTCTCAGTAGCAAATAATCCAACTGCAATTGTACCCCAGATACCGTTAAACATATGTACTGCAACAGCACCAACTGGGTCATCTACATGTACTACATAATCTGTAAACCATACACCTACAATAACCAGAACTCCTGCTACCAATCCAATGATTGCAGCTCCCAAGCAGTCTGTGACATCACAAGGGGCAGTAATTGCTACAAGACCTGCCAAGGCAGCATTTAAGCACATAGCCACATCAGGCTTACCATATTTCACCCAGGTTACAATCATACAAGTTACTGTTGCAACTGCAGGAGCCACTGTTGTTGTAAGAAATACTGAACCAAGAGTATCAATATCTGTTGCTGCTGCTCCATTAAATCCGTACCATCCTAACCAAAGGATAAATACACCAAGAGCTGCTGCCACCAAATTGTGTCCTGGGAAGGCATTTACCTTGATAACCTTGCCATTCTTATCCTTTACGAACTTACCGATACGAGGTCCAAGGATTGATGCACCAATAAGTGCACATATACCACCTACCATGTGGATACATGTTGAACCAGCATAATCGTGGAATCCCCAGTCAGCTAAGAATCCACCGCCCCATGTCCAATGAGCTTCAATTGGATAAATGATAGCTGAAATAATTGCTGAATAAATACAATAGCTTGAGAACTTAGTACGCTCTGCCATTGATCCTGATACAATAGTTGCTGTTGTTGCACAGAATACCAGGTTAAATACAAATGCTGAATAGTCGAAGTTTGCATAATCTGTAAATACATCAAATGTGAATCCTCCAACGAATCCATTTAAAATATTCTCTCCCAACATTAAAGACGCGCCGCATATAAACCACATTACTGTACCAATACAGAAATCCATAAGGTTCTTCATAATAATATTGCCCGCATTCTTGGATCTGGTAAAACCAGCCTCACACATTGTAAATCCTGCCTGCATCCAAAATACAAAGGCGGCACCGATTAGAAACCATACGCCATATACTTCGGAATTGATTGCTTCCATAATCTGTTCTGTCATTTCACAGTCCTCCTTGTTTGTTTTATATATGCAATGGAAAATATATGATCTTCCATTTTAAAAGGGGCATCTCCCGTTTCCGGAAGACACCCCTTTGTGCCACAATATACTTCAAATATTTATATCTTATAATTATTTTACGCTGTATAAGATTTCACCATATGTAGGATATGGCCAGATATCACCTGGAATTACTGTTTCAAGTTCATCTACAACCTGACGAAGCTCATTCATATCTGCGAAAATCACATCATGATGGAACTTAGCCAACTCATATGTATTTTCAATCTCTTTTGCCTTTTCAATATCAGCCTCAAGCTTCTCAAGACCTGAATCCATTGATTCTGTAAGCTGTGCAGCTCTCTGAAGTCTCTTCTTCTCAACTGTATTTGCCACTGGAACTCCTACAGCAGTTTTGGCATTAATAGCATTTGCAAGGAATGCCTCATAGTCTGTTGCAGCTGCCATGATATCTTTCTTCACCATTGAGTCAAATGTAAGTGCCTCAATATCAATTACCTTGGCATATTTCTCCAACTCAATCTCATAACGGCTCATTAACTCGCCCTCTGTAAATACCTTATGCTTGGTAAATACATCGATTGACTTCTGAGATACGAAGCTTGGAAGCGCATCCACTGTAGATACGAGATTTGCCAAGCCTCTCTTCTTAGCTTCCTCAACCCATTCAGCAGAATATCCATTTCCGTTAAATATGATTCTCTTGTGAGCAGTTAACTCTCTCTTAACCAAATCATTTAATGCCTTGTCGAAGTCCTTGGCTCCCTCTAATTCTTCTGCAAATAAATCAAGTGCCTCTGCCACGATTGTATTCAATACAATATTTGGACCAGAGATAGAAGCAGCAGAACCTAGAGATCTAAACTCGAACTTGTTTCCAGTAAAGGCAAATGGAGATGTTCTATTTCTATCTGTTGTATCCTGTGAAATTGGTGGCAATACAGTAGCACCAATAGACATAAGCTGTTTCTTTTTGTCCACATAGTCTGTACCATCAATAATGGACTCTACAATGGCCTCAAGCTCATCCCCCAAGAACATTGAGATGATTGCAGGAGGTGCCTCATTAGCTCCAAGTCTATGATCATTTCCTGCACTAGCAACAGACACACGGAGTAATTCCTGATAATCGTCCACAGCCTTGATTACTGCTGTAAGGAACAACAGGAACTGAGCGTTTTGGGAAGGAGTTTTACCCGGCTCCAACAGGTTCACTCCGGTATCCGTTGATATAGACCAGTTGTTGTGTTTACCAGAACCATTTACACCTGCAAAAGGTTTCTCATGTAAGAGACATGTCATACCATGTCTTGCTGCAACAGTCTTCATCATCTCCATTGTGAGCTGGTTGTGATCTGTTGCTATATTAGTGGTTGAGAAAACTGGTGCCAATTCATGCTGCGCAGGTGCAACCTCGTTGTGCTTTGTCTTGGCAAGCACACCCAGCTTCCACAACTCCTCGTCTAACTCTTTCATAAAAGCAGATACTCTTGGCTTGATTGTACCAAAGTAATGGTCATCTAATTCCTGACCCTTTGGAGGCTTAGCTCCAAATAATGTTCTGCCTGTATAAATCAAATCAGGTCTGGCATCGTACATCTCAGAATCAATAAGGAAGTACTCCTGCTCTGGACCTACTGTTGTAATTACTCTACTTACTTCTTCATTTCCGAAGAGCTTCAAAATTCTCACTGCCTGCTTATCAAGGGCCTGCATAGAACGAAGAAGTGGTGTCTTCTTGTCAAGGGCCTCTCCTGAGTAAGAACAGAATGCCGTAGGAATGCAAAGTGTGTCATCCTTGATAAATGCATAAGATGTTGGATCCCATGCTGTATATCCTCTTGCTTCAAAAGTTGCTCTCAAACCACCAGATGGAAATGATGATGCATCCGGCTCACCCTTTACAAGTTCCTTACCAGAGAAAGCCATAATTACTTTGCCGCCCTCTTCTGGCTGTATAAATGAATCGTGCTTCTCAGCTGTCACACCTGTCATTGGCTGGAACCAATGTGTAAAATGTGTTGCTCCATGCTCAATAGCCCAATCTTTCATGGCATGTGCCACAACCTTGGCAACTTCCAATTCCAATTCAGCGCCATCTTCAATTGTCTTCTTCAGAGCTTTGTAAGTCTCCTTTGGAAGTCTTTCTTTCATAACCTTGTCATTAAATACTTTGCTTCCAAATAATTCAGTTACATTCATTGTCATAATCTTGGTCTCCTTTTCTTTTTGTTTTATTTTGCTATTCTCCGCTGGCTCCATAGTTCTTCAAGACTCGGGCGCTTGGATCATCCACATCACAGTTTTCCCAATTTTTATTTGGCATCCAGAAGTCAACCACCATCCGGGCCTGTCCCGGATAATATTTCTCAAATATTTCTCTATACAGAAGTGATTCAGCAGTAAATGGTGTTGCAAAATCATATTTCTCTGAAGCCTCTGCCACATCTGCATCTGTATATATGCTTGCTGCGTATTCCTTGAGGTAATCCACCATGGAATGTCCTACCGCATCTGAGAATGCTGCCTTCTCTCTGAACAAAATATCATGTGGAAGGTAATCTCCCTTCTCAAATGCATGTCTGAGTAGATACTTACCTTTGTTGTACTTATTCATTTTCAATTCCGGATTAATACTCATGACATAATCTACGAAAGCCAAATCTCCAAATGGAACTCTGGCTTCCATGGAATTTACTGATATACATCTGTCTGCCCTAAGCACATCATACATATATAACTCTCTAAGTCTCTTCTCTGCTTCCTTCTGAAACTCTTCTGCATCAGGTGCGAAATCAGTATATTTATATCCAAATATTTCATCTGATATCTCTCCGGTAAGAAGAACTCTTATATCAGGGCTTACCTTCTTGATTCCCTTACAGATTAGATACATACCCATGGAAGCACGAATAGTTGTTATATCATATGTTCCAAGTGCTGCGATTACTTCCTCCAGGCTGCTTAAGACCAGATCTTTATCAATGATAATCTCCTTGTGGTCGCTTCCAAGATAATCTGCAACCTCTCTGGCGTATTTCAAATCAATGGCATCCTCATTCATTCCTATGGCAAATGTCCTAATTTGCTTATTCATAAGTTTCTGAGAAATGGCACATACAAGAGATGAATCTAAACCGCCGGATAATAGAAAACCAACAGGTGCATCTGCATCCAGTCTCTTCTCAACTCCAGCCACCAGCAAATCATGAATCCGTATACAAGCTGTTTCCAAATCATCCTGACTATATATCTGTCTTGCTGCCACATCCTTGTATGATATAAATTGTCCATCCTTGTAATAATGTCCCGGTGGAAAAGGATAAATCCTGTCACATAACCCAACCAGATTCTTGGCTTCAGAGGCAAACATTATAGATTGCTGCTCATCATATCCATAGAACAAAGGTCTGATACCAATTGGATCTCTGGCTGCTATCAAATCATCTATTTCCTTGTCGTATATAATAAGAGCAAATTCTGCATCCAGCTTTGCAAACATTTCTGTTCCATATTCCTTGTACATTGGCAATATGATTTCACAATCTGAATCGCTGTAGAATTTATATCCCTTAGAAATCAATTCCTCCTTTTGGGATCTAAAACCATATAACTCTCCATTACATACTACGTAATTTCCATCCAGCTCAAAGGGTTGCATGCCACTTTCATCCAAACCCATAATCGCTAATCTCTGAAAGCCTAAAACTGAATCAGACACTTCAATGACCCGCTGCATATCAGGACCTCTTGAAACAGTTCGAGAAAAACCTTCTTCAAAGGCCTTCAGGCTTATGTGTCTCTTCGACACACCCATTATCGAACACATACTGTAGACTCCTTCCCAAAATAAAAATAAAGGCGCCGGAAGTCTTATAAACTATCCGACGCCTTTGTCGTAAAAAAAGGCGCTTTGATTACTTCGAATCAAAGCGCCATTGCTTTTATGTTGCATACTATAATCTATATTAAAATGATTGTCAACATTTTCACATAAATTTTTTTAAATATTTATATGAGATAAATTTACAAGGTAACTGCAACACTCCCGTTGCAGTTACTCTGACAAAGAATTTAGTGTTGCAGTTAGTTTGACAGAAAGGAAAATAAGTTATGAATAATCAACTAAAAGAAATCCTTATCGCATCAATAGATATGAT
>JAFUXA010000008.1 GCA_017470985.1 Lachnospiraceae bacterium | reverse complement strand
TCAGGCGAGTTGAGATTCCAAAACCAGATGGAGGTGTGCGTAAGCTTGGCATACCTACCGTGATAGACCGAACACTCCAACAGGCAATAACTCAACAGTTAGTGCCAATCTATGAACCATTGTTTGCAGACGGAAGCTACGGCTATCGCCCAAACAGAAGCGCAAAGGATGCTATACAGAAGGTAAAAGAATACGCAGAACAAGGTTACACCTTTGCAGTAGTCTTGGACTTATCAAAATATTTCGACACCTTAAATCACGAAATTCTTATCAATCTTCTCAGAAAGAATGTGAAGGATGAACGTGTAGTACAGCTCATAAAGCGCTATCTGAAAAGCGGGGTAATGGAAAACGGAGTGGTCATTGACACAGAGGAAGGTTCACCGCAAGGTGGGAATTTATCACCTCTACTTGCGAACGTCTACCTCAATGAGTTTGACCAAGAGTTTCTGAAGAGAGGCGTACCCTGCATAAGATATGCAGACGACATCGTTCTCCTCGCGAAAAGTAAGAGGGCATCAGAAAGGCTCTTGGAGAGCAGTACGAGATATCTCGAAGAGAAACTGAAGTTAACAGTCAACCGAGAGAAAAGTCGTACTGTCAGCGTGTTTGCTATCCGAAATTTTAAATTCCTTGGCTTTGCATTGGGAAGGAACGGAAGTGGCGTATATGTCCGAGTTCATCCAAAGTCATGGAAGAAGTTTAAGTCCAAGCTGAAAGATTTATCTTCCCGTAAGTCTGTGCAGTCCATCAAGCCTAGTCTTGAGAAAATCAAGGTATATGCGAGAGGTTGGCTTAACTATTACGGCATAGCAAGCATGAAGAACAACATAGATGACATCAATGGATGGCTCTATCACAGAATTCGTATGTGTATATGGAAACAATGGAAGAAACCCAAAACCAAGATGAGGAATCTTATCAAAATGGGAATTCCAGAATACTATGCGCACATGGCGGCTAACAGTCGCAGAGGACATTGGTTCAATGCAAATCTAACAACCGTAAAAAGAGCAATGTCAAAAGAAAGACTGATAAACAGTGGCTTCTATGATTTAGCCACAGCCTATCAGTCTGTGCATGTCAACTATTGAAAGCGCCGTATACCGAACGGTACGTACGGTGCTGTGAGAGGACGGCGGTTAGTCACCGCCTCCTACTCTATTCCGTTTTTTGCAAGGTGGCTTAAACCTTAGGCTGGTTGCCATGTTTCATATATCCCTCAAAAAAGGTACTATATTCAACTAGCGCTGATGGTGGTAAAGTAATTATAGAAATAAAAAGCATTATGCAAAATAAAGAGCATTATGCAAGTTATAACTGAAAGCCGGCAAATTATAATTATCATAGGCTTTAGATAACTGGAAGGAGATTGATTAATATGAAAAATATTAAATTGGTAATTCTGGGAGAGATTCTTTTACTAGTAGTAGCATTTTTGTTTACTATATTCGTTTGTGGAGGAAATATAGCATGGTACCTTGATATACCATCAATTATTTTGATCTTAGTGATTTTGATTCCTGGACTAATAATTATGGGTGCATGGAAGGATTTCATCAAAGCATTCTCAGTTGGAACTAAGCACTATTCTCTGTTAGAATTAAAGAATATTTTGGGAGCTGTTTCTACTGCTCAGAAACTGGTTGTACTCGGTGCACTGTTTACGCTAATTATAAGTGGAATTGTTGTATTGGGAGGAGTCAGTGGTGCTAGTGATGCTTCTCTTATAGGTCCTAATTTGGCAGTTTGCTTTCTGTCAGCGTTCTATGCAGTAATTATTGAAATGTTATTACTGCCGCTTCATCTAAATGCAGAGCGTGAGATGAATAGGGAAATGGATTTTGAAGACGAATAATTAAGAGTTCAACAAGGAATGGATTTTGCAGATGAATAATTCAGAAATAACGAAAGAAAAATATCTTGTTGTAGCTAGAAAATTTGGTTTTACAAAGAGAGAACTTGAACTGGGATATCTCAAAGTGTCTGGCTTTTCTAACAGGAGAATAGCATATATGTTTGGAATTTCTGAGCAGACGGTGAAGAACCATTTCACTCATATATATGAGAAGGCCTGGGTTCCGGGACGCAAAGAATTTCGAGAGTTATTTACAGAGGAATAGTTTCTACTGAAAGCGCATCGGCATATCTTTAATCGCCTCCAATACATCTTCCTGATGTTTTCGCTTAAATACTTAAGGAACGAGTCTTTAAATTTTTGAAAGAAATCATGAAAAGTATCTTTGATTATTGCTGCAACAGATATCTTTACTTCTGCATCCAAATTATTTTTGCGAACTTCTAATCCAAGTGCAATGTACAGAAAATATTGTATGAATTACTCTTTTTGTGATATAATTAACGAAAATGTCTTAAATTGTGCGACAAATCTATATGTGGTATGGGAAAGTGAAAATAGCCACAAAATAAGCTTGATTCATTAGCAGTGGGGGATATGTAGTTTTTTGTATTAGAAGGGAGTAGGGATATATGAAAAAACAGGATAAGTCTAGGGTGTCGCTGCGTGTTATTCTGACAGGTATGGTTATGCTGTCATTAATTCTTGTGGGATCTGCAGCAACATTAATCGGTGTTTTTAACCTGAGAAGAGGTATGGAAGAGGAAGTTGAGACAGGTGTGGCAGCGGCATGTAAATCCTATGCCATGGTTTTGGAGTATACCAGAGGCAGTGATACTTCGCTGGATGAATTGGAATCTGATATGAATGAAAAGACTGGCTATGATTATACATATTTCGAAGGTGATACCAGAGCTAGATCAAGTATTGAAGGTGTGGTTGGAACCAAGGCCGGGGATGCAATAATTGAAGCTGTGTTAAAAAACAAGGAGAGTTACCAGGCTCAGAATGTTGTTATAAACGGTGAGAAGTATTATGTTGCTTATGAGCCTCTGGTGGATGACGAAGGTGATGTTTATGGCATGGCTTTTGTAGGAAAGAAGAAAATTCAGATTACTACATATATTAATAATCGAATCAAGTTGATGGTTACAGTTGCAGGAGTATTTGTAATACTTGGTACTGTCATTGCTGTATTTTATGTGATGCAGATTATCAAGGCAATACAGGAAAGTGTAAGTGCTGTTAGACAGATGGCATCAGGTGATTTGAGCATATCTCTAAGTGAGAAAGTGCGAAAACGACCGGATGAAATTGGCGAGATGTCCGTGGCTATATATGATATGGCTGAGCGAGTCAGAAGTGTAATTAGCAATGCTAGAGATTCATCTGTAGAGGTAGATAATTCTGCAGAGTATTTATATAGTACCGTTCAGAGTATATCAGAGACTGCTCAGAATGTAACAACATCTGTTTCTCAGGTTGCATCCGGAGCTACCAGTCAGGCAGAATCTCTGCAAAATGCTGTTGAAGGCATAAATGATATCAATGATGCTATTCAGCTTATTTCTGATAATACACATCAGATGCAGGAATTAGCTGATTCAATGCAACAGAATTCTACAGCCAGTCAGGATAAATTAAATGAGTTGAGAAATTCTACCCGTGAAAGCATTGAAGCAATAGAGGTTATTGTTGATATGATTGGAAATACCAATACTGCTGTCAATACAATCAGCGAGGCAGTATCATTTATTGATGACATAGCAGCCCAGACCAACCTTCTGTCATTAAATGCATCCATTGAGGCTGCCCGTGCGGGAGAAGCTGGTAAGGGATTTGCAGTTGTTGCTGAGGAGATAAGACAGTTGGCTGATCAGTCTGCAGATGCGGCAAATAATATTCAGGAAGCCATGAAGGGATTGTCTGCTGATTCCAGCAAGACAATGCATGAGGCAGGAATTGTGCAGGAGGCAATTAATAATCAGCGCTCCACAATTCATAGAACCATAGAGCAGGTTGATGTGCTTATTGATGATATTGATAAGTCAGTTGAGCTTACCAAAGATATTGTAAATAGTGTAAATAAATCGGAGGCTGCATGCAGTACCATTTCCGATACTGTTACATCACTGTCTGCTATTTCTGAGGAAAATGCAGCCAGCTCAGAATCTACCAGATTGTCCATGGAGGATTTAAATGGTACCATGGAAGACTTGTCAACCAAGGCCAGCGGACTGAATGATATCGCCAAGGAACTTGATGAGGAGATGTCATTCTTCCAATAAAATGAGCTTATATGAGACGGTTCATATTTTAATAGAAGGAGAAGCCTGTAGAGGGCTTCTTCTTCTATGCTTGAAATTTCCTGAAAATAGGAGTATTATACATAGGTCGTTAAGACATAATTAAATAGGACAGTTCGTTTGTACCATCCTGTCCCTAAACAAAACCAGGACTAGCATTTATTGAGATGTTTTTTCTGGCTGTATTTTTTAATACAGCCATTTTCTATTTATGCGTGTCTGGTCCTGATTCATGGAGGATATTCAATGTATTATTTAACAGCAGAAGCGGAGTTTGACGGAGCTCATTTTCTATCTGGATATGTGGGAAAATGTTCTAACTTACATGGTCACAGATGGAAGGTGGTTTTGCGAATCAAAGCTGAGAGTCTACAGACTGAAAGCCAGCAGCGAGGCATGGTTGTAGATTTTGGAGATTTAAAGAGTGCATTAAAAATTGAGACAGATTATTTCGATCATACATTTATATATGAAGCTGATACTTTGAAACCAGCAACTGTGGAAGCACTTCAGGAGGAAGGCTTCCTTATGCGTGTGGTGGACTTCCGTCCGACAGCAGAGAATTTTGCCAGATATTTCTATGACAAGTTCAATGACTATGGATTCAATGTTGCTGAGGCCATTGTCTATGAGACGCCAAATAATTGCGCAAGCTACAGTGAGGATTAGAAAAATGGCAGTATATAATGTGGTAGAGAAATTTGTCAGTATAAATGGTGAAGGTCAACACGCCGGAGAATTGGCAGTATTTATCAGACTTCGTGGATGTAATCTCAATTGCAGTTACTGTGATACCAGATGGGCATGCACTTCTGATGCTCCAGCAGATGAAATGACAGCAGATGAGCTTGTGGAGTATGTGAGATCCACCGGAGTGAAGAGGGTGACTCTCACAGGTGGTGAGCCATTAATGGCTCCTCATGTGTATGACTTGTTACAACAGTTTGCTTTGGAAAATGATATTAGCCTTGAGATTGAAACCAATGGCAGTATAGATATTAAGCCTTTTGTTGATATAGAAAATGCGCCGGCATTTACCCTGGATTACAAATTGGCGGGGTCTGGTATGGAAGATAGGATGCTAGTATCCAATTTCCAATATTTAACAGAGAAGGATACAGTGAAATTTGTCTGCTCAGATGTGGCTGAGCTTGATAGAGTATGTCAGGTGGTTGATGACAATCATTTATCAGAGAAATGTACAGTGCTTATCAGTCCTGTGTTTGGAAGGATTGAGCCTGCGGACATGGTGGATTATTTAATAGAACATAGACGAAATGATATTCGCTTGCAGTTGCAGCTTCATAAATTTATTTGGGATCCGAATAAGCGAGGCGTATAGAGAAAGGAGCAAAAAAAGTGGCTATTGATTCAGAGAGAATAAAGAAAAGTATTAGAGAGATACTCATTGCCCTTGGAGATGATCCGGACAGAGAAGGATTGAAGGACACACCTGATCGTGTGGCTCGCATGTACGAGGAAGTATTTGAGGGAATGAATTATACCAATGCTGAGATTGCTCAGATGTTTAACAAGACATTTGAGGAGGATTATTATGATGAGAATAATCAGGATCTGGTATTTGTAAAAGATATAGAGGTGTTCAGTTATTGTGAGCATCATTTGGCATTGATGTATGATATGAAGGTGTCGGTGGCATACATACCAAATGGTAAGGTTATTGGTTTGAGCAAGATTGCCCGTATTGCAGATATGGCTGCCAAGAGATTGCAGTTGCAGGAACGTATAGGAAATGATATTGCAGAGATTCTGCAGATGGTTACCGGCTCGGAGGATGTGGCTGTATTTATTGAGGCAAGTCATTCGTGTATGACAGCTAGAGGTATCAAAAATGCCGGGGCCAAGACTCATACTCAGACTCTCAGAGGCAGATTCAAGACAGATTCAGCCTTGCTTCAGCGTCTGAAGTAGTTAGCTTGTAGACTGGTTAAAAAGCCTGAATTAGTCAAGCTTTGAGCAAATTTCAGTTCTTGATATAGAATAGTATTTTGACTTGAATTAATAACTCAGAAAGGAGTATATCCAGTTGCCATATGGGTGACTGAATCATATAGGAAATGAAAGCATTAGTATTAATAAGTGGCGGTATTGATAGTACCACATGCCTGGCAATGGCAGTAAAAGAGTATGGAAGTGAAAATGTTGTCGGACTGTCCATCTTCTACGGACAGCGCCATAAGAAGGAGATAGAGGCAGCTGATGCAGTTTGTGATTACTACAAGGTAGAGCATATCACGCTGGATTTATCTACCATGTTTCAGTTTAGTGACTGTTCTCTGTTAGAACATTCTGATGAGGAAATCCCTGAGGAGGATTATGCATCACAGCTTGAGAAGACTGATGGCAAGCCTGTAAGTACATATGTGCCTTTCAGAAATGGTCTGTTCCTATCAAGTGCCAGCGCCATTGCACTGTCAAAGGGGTGCTCTAAGATATATTATGGTGCTCATGCAGATGATGCTGCAGGCAATGCTTATCCGGATTGTTCAGAGAGTTTCAATACAGCAATGAATACAGCAATCTATGAAGGCAGTGGCAGACAGCTTCAGATTGAAGCGCCATTTATCAATTTAAACAAGGCTGGAGTGGTAAAGATTGGTTTAGAGCTTGGTGTGCCTTATGAGTTGACATGGAGTTGCTACGAGGGACATGACAAGGCCTGCGGTAGATGTGGAACCTGTATTGACAGACAGGAAGCCTTTCGTCTCAATGGAACAACAGATCCAATTCCATACGAGGATTAAATAGAAAACAACAGTTACTAGATGTAGCTTCTAGTTAGATAGAGTATTAGATAAACTTGTATAAGAAGAGAGGAATTAGCAAATGGCAGATAGAAAAGATGAGGGTACACTTACCCTGTTAGGTAATAAGAATAATAAGTATCCAGACAATTACGCACCGGAGATGCTTCAGACATTTATCAATAAGCATCCTGACAACGATTATTTTGTAAAATTTAATTGCCCAGAGTTTACATCTCTGTGTCCTATTACAGGTCAGCCTGATTTTGCAAATATTATTATTTCATATGTTCCAGGTGAGAAGATGGTGGAATCTAAATCATTGAAGTTGTATCTGTTCAGCTTCAGAAATCATGGTGATTTCCATGAGGATTGTGTAAATATTATTATGAAGGATCTGATCAAATTGATGGATCCGAAGTATATTGAAGTGTGGGGCAAGTTCACTCCAAGAGGAGGAATCTCCATTGACCCATATTGCAATTATGGTAAGCCTGGCACTAAGTGGGAAGAAGTAGCATTTAATAGAATGGCTAATCATGATATGTATCCAGAAAAGGTTGATAACAGATAATAGAGTAAATTTTATAGTAATTAAGTTGTAAGAAGAAGTCTAAAAATAGGCTTCTTCTTTTTAGTCACCACACATATTTGCAAAAAAAATAACAAATCTGGAAGTGATATTAAGGCATGTGTGCTATCTTCATAATAAATGAAAAAGTGGAGTTAGGAGTGTAAATCATGAAAATGAAAAAAAGCACAAAAATAATTACAGTATTAATCAGTATCGCAGTGGTATTGATATTGTGGATTGCCTTCTGCGGCTATCAGTGGAGTTGGGGACCATTTGCCAAACTTCATGATGTGAGGACATCTAAGATGCCGGGAAATGACATTTCTTATTCTCCGGACAATCAACAGGTTGATCCAGTGGATGAGTTGAAGGGTAAGAAAATTGTATTCTTAGGTTCATCGGTTACATATGGTGCAGCATCGAAGGGGATATCTTTTGCAGATTATATTTCAAAGAAAAACGATTGCGAGATGACCAAGGAGGCAGTCTCTGGTACAACGCTTGTAGATGATTTGCCGGATTCATATATCAGCAGATTGAAAAAAATCAAGGATACTGAGGCGGATCTCTTCATATGTCAACTGTCTACCAATGATGCAACTCAAAAGAAGGGCTTAGGTCAGGTTTCAGATTCACAGGATATGGATGATTTTGACACTCACACAGTGGCCGGTGCAATTGAATATACCATTGCTTATGCCAGAGATCGTTGGGATTGTCCTGTAATATTTTACACAAACAGCAGATATAACAGTGACAGATATGCCCAGATGGTGAAATTGTTGTATGACATAGCTGATAAATGGGATGTGAATATAATCGATATGTACAGCGATGATGATTTCAACAATATCTCTGACGAAGAGAGAAGCCTATACATGGCAGATTCAATTCATCCAACACAGGCAGGATATCAGAAATGGTGGACTCCATATATGGAGGATAAGTTAGTCGAATTCCTGAGATAATACATCAGTACACTTGTGGTAACACACCATCAGTTTTATAATGGAAACTAGAGAGGTTGTTGCCTATGGTAAAAAACTGTGCGAATTGTAATAGAATATTTGATGACTATCTGGACATGTACAAGAATTGTCCTGAATGCAGAGAGAAGGAAGCGGGGTTGCTCCGTCAGGTCAAGGATTATCTATGGGATTATCCTGGAGCTACTGAAGGCAAGTTGCGGGAGGTATTTGGCGTAACCCATCAACAGGTGACAACCTGGCTTCGGGAGGAGCGAATAGAAATAACTCCTGATTCCAGCATTAAGCTTACCTGCCTGAGATGCGGCAGTATGATTTTAAAAGGAAAATATTGCCCGGATTGTGCAAAGAGAATAGGTGTGCAACTTGAACAGTTGAAAAATGAGCTTTCACCGAAGCAGGAGCGCAGGCAAAAGAATTTATACTCTATGGTTGTGGACAAAGATATGGCCCCTGGAGGCAAGATGCATTTCTTACAGAATGCTTCCAAGGAGAGAAGGCGCAATATAGAACCTCATGTGATTGATGAGGATAATACTGAGCATAATCAATGATTGAATGTATCTGAGATTATATTGACAATTAAAATATGCAGTGCTACTATGATTGAGGCTTAATTGAATAGACGAAGGGAGCTGTAAAAGGCTGAGAGGTACCGAGAGTACGACCTTAAAACCTGATTTGGATAATGCCAACGTAGGGAATAATAGTATTAATACTATTAATTGTCTGTTTGTATATACTAGATTTTATATTAATTATAGATATGTATGACAAATCGCGGAATCCAATAGGATTCCGTTTTTTTTTGTAATTTTATGCATTTTCCATAAAAAGAAATTTAATTTGTTTTTATGAGGAATACAGGAGTGTGTAAATGGCAGATTTATTTAAAAGAATAAGAAAACATAAACCACTGGTGCATATAATAACCAACGCAGTGGCCATAAATGATTCTGCAAATTTTGTTATTGCAGCAGGTGGTAAGCCGATATGTGGATATGATACAGCAGAAGTTGAAGATATAACCGGTCTGTGTGATTGTCTCATGGTCAATATAGGTATGCCAAATGATGATAAAAATGATGGTATTCTGCTGGCAGTGAAGAAGGCGAAAGCTATGAATATACCAGTTGTATTGGATCCTGTGGGAATTGGTGTATCACAATACAGGCAGAATCTGGTTAGAGATATTATATCAACCGGAGCTGTAACTTCTGTAAGAGGTAACAGATTAGAAATTGAAGAACTAATTAGAACTAACGGTAGTTTTCCTGATTCAATTGCTGTAAGTGATGATGATATTGAATTATTTGCAAGAGACAATCATCTGGTAATTATGGCAACTGGTGAAAGAGATTATATATTGGGAGATGGAAAATATGAAGTTCTGGAAAATGGTACTGTCTGGCAGTCCAGAATGACTGGTTGCGGTTGCACACTATCAGCTTTGATTGCTGCTGCATTAGGAAGTTGTGATGAGGATGATGACAGATTTGATTGCTGTGTTGATGCGTTGAACAGCTATAATGAGGCAGCTGAAATTGCTTTGTACAGAATGAATCAACATAGAAAGAAAGGATCAGGAAGCTTCAGGACTTATTTGGCAGATGTAATATCTGACGGTTTTGCATGCGGAGAGGATTTGAGAGAAAGCCTGCAATTATATGCAATTACAGATAGGGATTTAATTGGCAAATCTGACACATATAACACATTAGAGGATGCTGTGGTTGAGGCGATTAGCGGTGGAATAACAATGCTTCAATACAGGGACAAGAATATAGATGATGATGAGTTTGTAAAGCAGGGTAAGATTCTGGCAAAGATTGCAAAGTATGCAGGAATACCATTTATCATAAATGACCGGGTTGAACTGGTGAGAGAAATTGGCGCAGATGGAGTTCATGTTGGACAGGATGATATGGCTGTTCAATATGCCAGAGATATATTGGGAAATGATTATATTATTGGCGCCACAGCCCATAATGTAAGAGAAGCGATTGAAGCACAAAGACAGGGGGCAGATTACTTGGGGGTAGGAGCTGCATTTGGTTCTGAAACCAAGACAGATGCCCGACCTATAGATTTGAAGGAATATCAGGCGATTACAGCCGAGGTGGACATACCTGTGTGTGCCATTGGCGGAATCGACTCTCATAATATAGTAGACCTTGCCGGGAGCGGTATTGCAGGAGTTGCTGTCATATCAGGAATTTTTGCTCAAGCTGATATTTGTAAGGCCTCACAAATACTTTATAAGAAAAGCGCTATGTTTTTAGAAGGAGGACAAAATGAAACACAATGCAATTCTTAAATTATGTGTAGCAGCAATGTTTGTTGCTATAGCAGTTATTTTATCAACTTTTTCAATTCCCATTGGAGCATCAAAATGCTTCCCTATTCAGCATATGGTAAATGTATTATCTGCTGTAATACTTGGACCATTCTGGGGAGTGGCAGTAGCATTTATCACATCTCTTATTAGAAATCTAATGGGAACAGGAACACTTCTGGCCTTCCCGGGATCTATGGTGGGTGCTTTGTGTTGCGGTCTTATGTATCGAGCAACCAAGAAGCTTATTCCTACATACCTGGCTGAGATAGTGGGAACAGGATTGATAGGCGGATTGATTGCTTATCCTGTTGCAACATTTATCATGGGCAAGACAAGTGCTGTCTTTGGATATGTTATTCCATTTTTAATCAGCACAATTGGTGGAACAATAATAGCAGCATTTTTCATAGCTGTATTAATCAAGACCAAGGCCTTGGACAAAATGAAGGCAATGCTTCAAACTTCTTGAGCTGTAAAACAGCAGTAGTTTGATAGGTGAGATGATTATTTAACAAAGCGAAAGTAACCGGCAGGCTGGGGGCACCACTTTCTGTCGGGATAGAAAAGGGTAACTGTTTTATGAAAAAAGTACTTACAATCGCTGGATCAGATTCCAGTGGAGGCGCCGGCATTCAAGCAGATATCAAGACTATGATGGCACATGGAGTGTATGCTTCTTCTGTCATTACAGCTATAACTGCGCAGAATACGCTGGGCGTCAAATCAATTCAAGAGGTTGGACCGGATGTATTTCGCGATGAAGTTATGGCGGTCTATGAAGATATCTGCCCGGATGCAGTGAAAATAGGGATGATAGCATCTATGGAGCAGATAGAAATACTGGCAGAATTGCTGAGGAAATATGAGGCTTCAAACATTGTTATTGATCCTGTTATGATTGCCACAAGTGGAGCAAAGCTTCTGCCAGAGGATTGTATAGAAATTCTGTGGGAGAAGCTTCTTTGTTGTGCGGACTTAATTACTCCAAATATCCCCGAAGCCATATATCTCCTGGAGAAAATTGGTATTGCGCCCTCAGATATGAATCTGCATGAACTGAATAGTCAAAGTGATTATGTGGAGATGGCACGATTAATATTTGACAATATTAGAGGAAGTGTATTGTTGAAAGGCGGTCATCGAAGTGCAGATAAAGGTACAGATATTCTGGTTACATCAGAGGGAGTGATGGTATTGCAGGGTGAGATTATTGATAGTGCTAATAACCATGGAACAGGATGCACTTTGTCCTCCGCTATTGCATCAAATCTGGCCAAAGGAATGGATATGTCAAATAGTGTCAGATTGGCAAAACAATATGTGGAAGAAGCATTGAGAGCCGGGCTTGATATAGGACAGGGTAATGGCCCGCTGAATCATGGCTTTGATTTACATGGAAAGTATATTGATTAAAATATTAAGGAGAGAAGAGAAGATGGCAATTAGAAATTACAAAACACAAATGGAAGCGGCAAGAAAGAATATTATTACACCGGAAATGGAAATATGTGCCGCAGAGGAAAATATATCACCAGAGGAATTGAGAACTCAGATAGCAAAGGGAATAGCAGTTATTCCAGCCAATCCTGCTCATAAAGGCCTGGTTCCTCATGCTGTAGGAAGTAAACTTACTACCAAGATAAATGTGAATCTAGGTGTGAGCCGTGACTGCAAGGACTACGATATTGAGATGCAGAAGGTGCTTAGCGCTGTGGATTTAGGCGCAGAGGCTATAATGGATTTATCCAGCCATGGCAATACCCAGCCTTTCAGACAGAAATTATGTAGAGAATGTCCGGCAATGGTTGGAACTGTTCCTGTGTATGATGCAGTTATACATTATCAGAGAGATCTGGGAGAACTTACGGCTAGAGATTTCGTTGATGTAGTCAGACTTCATGCGGAGGACGGCGTGGATTTTGTTACATTGCATTGTGGAATTACACAGAAGACTATTGAGGAAGTAAAAGCTGGAAAGCGCAAGATGAATCTGGTTAGCCGAGGAGGCTCCCTGGTATTTGCATGGATGGCTATGACAGGTGAGGAAAATCCTTTCTATGAATATTATGATGAGATTGTTGAAATATGTAGAGAACATGATGTGACAATAAGTCTGGGGGATGCATGTAGACCAGGATGTCTTGCAGATGCAACAGATGCAACACAAATCGGTGAATTGCTTAGATTGGGAGAACTTACAGAAAGAGCCTGGGAGCGAGATGTGCAGGTAATGGTTGAAGGCCCTGGGCATGTACCACTTGATCAGATTGCAGCCAATATGAAAATCCAGGAGACTATATGCCATGGCGCTCCATTTTATGTATTAGGACCTTTGGTTACTGATATTGCACCGGGATATGATCATATTACAGGAGCAATCGGTGGTGCGATTGCAGCTATGAATGGTGCAGCATTTCTATGTTATGTTACTCCTGCAGAGCATCTGGCATTGCCAAATGTAGATGATGTGAGAAATGGTATTATTGCTTCCAAAATTGCAGCTCATGCAGCAGATATTGCAAAAGGAATTCCGGGAGCCAGAGATAGGGATGACAGAATGGCAGATGCCAGAAGAAAACTTGATTGGGATGCTCAATATAAAGAAGCACTTGATCCGGTTACAGCCAAAGCTATTCGTGATAGCAGATTACCGGAAGATGATCATAGTGATACATGTAGTATGTGCGGTAAATTCTGTGCAGTTAGAAGTATCAATAAAGCATTGGCAGGTGAGACCATAGACATATTATAAAATCTTTATTAAATTTGTGCTGCGATTCTTGAAAGTTCGGGCGAACATGGTTATACTAATTGCTATTGAATTTGATTATTATATAATCATAAAATATTAGATTGGAGAGATAATTATGCAGCATATAAATTACAGACCACAGGGCGTATGTTCTGTAGCAATTAGTTTTGATTTGGATGATGAGGGCAAGATTCACGATTTGAAATTTACTAATGGATGTGATGGAAATCTCAAGGCTATTGGTAGATTATTAGAAGGTCGTGATGCAAAAGAAGCGGCAGAAATTTTACGAGGAAATGATTGTAGGGGAAGAGGAACTTCCTGCGCAGATCAGTTGGCTCGTGCCATTGATGAAGCTTTGTAATAGTATATATTTATAAGTATAAATATTAATTTCTGGAGTGATTTATGAGTAGGGGCTATTCTACCAAGGAAATATGTGAAATATTTAATATTGGTCGTGAGACCTTGAGACATTATGAGAATGTTGGTTTGATTCATCCAGAGATCAATCCTCAAAACGGATATAGAGAATATGGATATTGGGATGTAGGAGTGCTGGTTGACGCATTGAAGTTTCGTAAGGCCGATTATAGCCTGAATCAGATAAAAAAAGCGTTGTATGAAACGGATTATATGGAAGTTCTGGATTCTCTGGAGAAACAGCATGAGTATTTTACTGATCAATTGATTCGTTATAGAATGCTTGATAACAAGGTCTCATTTGATTTGAAATATTTAAGACAAGTCAGAGATAAAATGAATGAGGTTATAGAAGGACATATGAATGAGATGTTTTATGTACCTTATACCAATAGTTCAAATGAGAAATTGTATACAGCTATGAAACAGGTATTTGATGAATCATTCTTTTTCTCTACAACATGGATAATGAGAGAGGACTACACAGGAGAAAACCCTTTGGAGGGCTTGGGATTTGCAACAGAGAAGAAGTATGCAGATTATCTTGGAATAAAATGTGGAATTACTTTGCCTGAAACTGATGTAGTTGGAACTGTATGGGATTTAAGCGGCAGAGTACCTGTTACAAAGAAACTGATTGAGGACTTTGAAAGAGATATAAGTGAAAAGTATCCTGCTGCATCTGAGGAGACATATGTGCTTCTTATGTCTAGATTTTTCGACAAGGAACAGACACTTCATCAATATATATATGTATATAAAACTATATAGGAATAATGTAAATAGACCATATGGCATCACCATATGGTCTATTTTTTACTGGAAGAATTCCATTTCTTCATTTAACTTAACAGCTATGTTCTTTAAGTCGTTTGCTGACTCTGCAAGAGATGTGACAGTAGCAGATAATTCCTCTACTGATGCACCTGTTGTTTCAGTAGCAGCAGCATTTTCCTCAGAGATAGCAGAGAGTGAACTCATGGCATCTGATACCTCGTGATTTGATGCTACGCAACGATCTGTCTCCTGAGAGATAGAAGCTACAGATGATACTGTCTCTTCAATATCTGTTAACATGCCTTGTACAGCTGAAAGTGTCTCAGCCAATGACTGTTGCTGCTCGTTATTGCTTTCGATAATCTCATTGGCTGCCTCAACAGCTTCAGAAGATTCATTTAACAGAGTAGTCATAACTTCTTTGATTTCCTGAGCCAAAGCTTCTGAATCATCAGCAAGCTTTCTGATTTCCTCAGCAACAACTGCGAATCCACGACCTGCATCACCTGCTCTTGCGGCCTCAATAGAAGCATTGAGAGAGAGGAGGTTGGTCTGAGCAGCGATGCCTGAAATACCAACTACACGCTCGTTGATATCTGCAACAGCATCCTGAGTAGCAGAAATCTTGGCTGTAATCTCTGTGATCTTGTCTGTCATAGCCTTGCTAGATTCCTGGAATGCAAAGAGTGTAGAACTAGATTCCTCGGAAGCATCCTTCATACGTGAAGCCAGATCACTTAAATCATTGGTAGAATCCTGTACATTTTCAATAGCATCAGTGATATGACCAGTATTTTCAGCAGACTTCTGTACTGATTCAGCCTGATCTGAAGCACCTGCTGCAATATCCTGAACAGCCTCAGCAACAGTCTCTGTTGTAGCAGCAATCTGTGTAGCCATAGATGATAATTCATCTGATGAATCACTTACTGTTGATGAAGAAGCCTTGATATGACCGATGATATCACTCAATTTATTAATAACTGAGTTAGAGTTTCGAATCATATCACCAAACTCGTCATTTCTATCATTATATTTCAAAATGTTAATGAAACGACCTTCTGCCAAAGCAGATAATGTATTGTCAACTTCAAGGATAGGCTTAGTAAAACTATTGGCCATTTCCACTGAAATTACCATAACCACAGCAAGCATAATGATGCCTACAATAACCACAGTATAGGCGCTTTTTCTTGCCTGAGAAGTTATCTCTGATACTGCTACAGCATTGCAGATTGTGTAATTAGAAAGTGGATCTTTGAAGTAAGCAACATAAGTTGGTGAACCTGTAACAGTACTTATATATACATCATTATCTAAATCAGATGTCATATAAGGTGACTTGCTGTAATCAGTTGGCTCATCATCTGCTTTGATCTCATAGTCTGAGTGAGCAGCAAGGATGCCTGTTGGATCAACAATGAATGCTTCCTCTGCATTTTCAGCAAGCATTGTATGGAAGTTGTTTAAGTTATAACTTCTATGAACTACACCAATTACAGTCTTGTCATCTGTGTCATATACAGGAACAGCCACGCAGAGGTTTCTGTCTCCTGAAGAAGCACTTACTACAATTTCGGATACATTAACCTCACCAGAAGCAGCTTTTTTAAAATATTCACGATCTGAGATGTCAATAAATTTATTGTCATCACTTCTTAAAATCATCATTCCGTTTATGTTTGAAAGAACGATTACATTTTCATCTGAAAAACATCCGTTGACACGGGCCATAACCTGCTTTAATTCAGCAGCTGAAGCGGCATCCCCGTTTTTGATGAAATTAATAGTGCTAGGTGATGCGGCAAATGACTTCAACGCAGTTTCTGTGTTGAGAATAGTCTCATTGAATTGTGATTGAAGCATATTGGTCTCTGTTGAAAGAGATTTCTGTGCATCAGCTTTGGCTTTGCTTGTAGATGATACATAGCTAATAACCACTGATACAATAAGTGGAACAGCTGCAATCAAAAGCATAATAGCTATAAGCTTTGTTTTTACACTGTTTTTCTTAAAAGAAAAAAACTGTTTTGATTTCATTTTATACTCCTTTATTTATGCAAACATTTTCAACGGCATATAATATAAACCCGGTGGTTGCCACCGGGTCAAGAAAAATATGAATTTTTTTTACGTACATTTTTGTTGTTTGATATTATAAATATGATAGAATGGAAGTACTTAATGAGTATTTATAATGATATTTATATATCAGGGGGGATAAGTTATGAGACGCATTATGATGAATTATTTATACCAAAAGTGACGAATTCTTTTAAGGGTCGCTTTTGGTATTTTTTGCGTTTGGAGGAGTTTGATTTTGAAGATATTAGCCTTAGACAAAGATAAAATCAAAAATCAAAAGTACTGTATGAATGTCAATAGGATAGTGGTATTAGTATGCATTTTTATAAATGTATTTCTTACAACTATATTGGACAGAATGGAGATTCCATTATATCTGGATTGCGTTGGTACAATTGCAGCAACAAGTATATGCGGATTGTTACCGGGTGTTACTGTAGCTGTTATTACGAATTTGTTGTGTGCAGTGATCAATCATTCATCAGCTCTGTATTATATGATTATAAATGTGTTGATAGCCTGCATAACATATGTGTATGTCAGAGAGAAAATCTGTAAGAAAACCCGTGTCGCATTAATGGTATATATTGCAGCAATTTCTGTTATGACAGGAATTCTGGGAATTATTTTCCAGGTAATTCTCCTTGGGGATTTTCAGTTTAAGGACATTAAGGATACGGCAGAGATTATCAATATGTCCACAGGCATTCCGGTTATAATAGGCGGAATTATTGCAAATATTGGATTAAATATAGTTGATAAGGGCTTATCAGTTCTTGCAGTTCGCGGTTTCATGAGATTTGTTCCAGCTGACACATATAATGCTTTAAATAATACTGCCTGGAAGCAGAAGCCTCTGACCAGTGAGGAAATCAATGCATTTAATATGGAAAAGGAAATGGGAGTTAAGTCTATCAATCAGAAGACCACATCCCTGGTTATATTAACTGCAATTGCAATTACAGCTATTATATCTACAACAGGTATGATGCAATATTTCGGTTTGGAGAAGCAGTCCTATATAGACAGTGCTCAGAGAACTGCCAACTTTGCTGCTGAGACATTGGAGAAGTATGACATAAATAAATTCGTACAATATGGTGTTAATGCAGATGGTTATCTTGAGGCCAAGGAATTTATGTATGGCTTAAGAGATGCAGAGGCTGATATTAAATATTTATATGTAATCAAAATAGGAAGGGATGCCTGTTATGCTGTAATGGATTTGGAAAGTTCAGACGAGCCTGCTTATGAATTTGGCGAGCGAATAGAATTCGAGGAAGCCTTTGGAGATTATCTGGAGGACTTATGGAATGGAGAGTCAATTGAACCTATAGAGTCCAATGATATATCCGGATGGATTGTTACAGCATATGCACCGGTTCATGATGAGACTGGCAAGACAGTATGTTATGTAGGTGCAGATGCATCTGTGTCATTCCTATCATTATTTGCTGCTCAGTATATAATCAAAATCCTGCTGATTTTCTCAGGCTTTTTGATTTTGATTATTGCATTTAGTACATCTTATGCCAAGAATAACCTGGTATATCCAATTAATACTATTGTTAATTGGACCAATGGTTTCATGAATGGAAAAGATGAGCAGGAAGAGTTGGATAATGCTGTGAAAGAACTTCGTACTTATGAGATTAAGACGGGGGATGAGATAGAGACTCTGTACAAATCAATCTGTAAGATGGCAGTTGAGACAGCTAATCAGGTCCGGGATATTAACTACTTTGCTGATTCCACAGCCAAGATGCAAAATGGTCTGATTATCACTATGGCAGATATGGTAGAAAACAGAGACTCTGACACAGGAGCTCATGTTCAAAAGACTGCAGAATATGTGAAGATTATAGCTGAGAGTTTGAAACGAAACGGATATTATCTGGAGAAGCTGACTCCAAAATATATGTCAGACCTGGTAATGTCTGCCCCTCTTCATGATGTAGGAAAGATTAATATATCCGATACTATTTTGAATAAGCCGGGTAAATTAACTGATGAAGAGTATGAAATTATGAAAATGCATACAGTCTACGGTAAGGAAATTATGGAAAAGGCTATCGTAACTGTAAAAGGTGAAAACTATTTGAAAGAAGCCAGAAACATGGCTGCTTATCATCATGAGAGATGGGATGGCAAGGGCTACCCTGAAGGATTACATGGAGAAGTTATTCCATTATCAGCCAGAATTATGGCAGTGGCGGATGTATTTGACGCTCTTACTTCTCCTAGAGTATATAAGCCGGCTTTTCCTTTGGAGAAGGCTTTGCAAATATTAGAAGAAGGTTCAGGAACACAGTTTGATCCAAAATGTATCAATGCATTTATGGCTGCCTTGCCGGAGGTTAGACAGGTTCTAATAAAGTATCAGGGCATGTAAGCTGGAGGAAATGAAAATGATTAAAACGGGGAGAAAGATAAAACTTAAAATAGCCGCATCTGTTATGGCTTTGATTTTCACATTATCCTGTAGCGTGGCCTATGCCGGAATTCATGGAAATGATGATGTTGATACTGATGCAGAGAAATTAACTTCGGGTGGAGGATATGCTGTTACAGGTCAGATTAACAATGTGGGATATTCAGCTACATTATATAATGCGGAATCCGGATTGCCTACATCTGATGCTAATTATATATATGCATCCAAGAATGGTTACATATGGATTGGTGGATATGCTGGTGTCATGGTTTATGATGGAGTGACATTTGACAGACTAAACTCCTCTACCGGAATTACAAGTGGTAAAACCATTTATCAGGATAAGAAGAACAGAATGTGGTTCGGTACCAATGATAATGGTGTGGTTTATATTGATAGTAATGATGAGAATGTACATATTACTTATAAGGACGGCTTGCCATCATCTACAGTTCGTGCATTTGCAGAGGACAACAAGGGCAATGTGTATATAGGCACCACAGGCGGCGTGGCATATATGGATGTAAATGGCAGTGTATACACACTGGATGATTATAGAATAAAAAATCAGTATATTATTCAATTGCGGGCAGATGAGGATGGTGTTGTATATGGCAATACCAGGGATGGAGATGTATTTTCCATCAGAGATTGTAGAATATCAGAGTATTACAAGGCCAGTGAACTTGGTTTTAGTAATATTACAGCCATCTATCCTGATGAGAATAATCTTGGAATGTTATATTTCGGAACGGATACAGATGTGGTCTACTATGGTACATTTGGTTCTTCAATAGATGAATTGAAAGCTATATCTGTAGCTCCTGCCAGCGGTATTGCATGGATAACCCAGCAATGTGGCAGAGTATGGATTAATAGTGATTCTGTAGTTGGCTATCTGGATGAAAATGATAAATATGTTGCAATAGAAAATCTTCCTATGGACAGCTCTATTGAGATGCTGACAGCAGATTATCAGGGAAATCTATGGTTGGCTTCCACCAGACAGGGGGTAATGAAAATTGCCACCAATAATTTTGAAAATGTGACAGCCAAGTCTGGCATAAATGATGTGGTAAATGCAACCTGTATGAGGGATGACCTGTTATATGTGGGAACAGATAAGGGACTGTATTGTATTGATGAGCAGGGAAATCTGGTGCCTAATGAGCTTACAGATTATATTGGTGAAACCCGTATCAGATGTATATTGCTTGATAAATCAGGGGATATGTGGGTGAGTACTTATACCAATGATATGGGATTGGTATGTCTGACAAGTGATGGGCAGATAGTGAAATATACTGAGGAAAATGGTTTGATTGATAATCAGACCAGATGTATAAATGAGACATCTGATGGTTATATTATTGTAGGAACCAATGGTGGTTTATCATTTATCAAAAATCATCAGATTGTCAAAAATATTGGAGAGAAGGACGGCTTGGACAATACGGTTATACTGACCATAGAAGAAGGCGATGATGGATCTGCACTGGTTGGATCTGATGGCGATGGTTTGTATATCGTTTCCGGAGACAAGGTGGAGAAGGTCACAAGAGATGATGGCCTGACCAGCGATGTTATATTGCGTATTAAAAAAGATGAAGCCAGAGGGGTATATTGGATTGTTACTTCCAATTCGATTCAGTATATGAAGGATGGAAGTTTACATACTGTAGACCACTTTCCATATAATAACAATTTCGATATCTATTATGATAATAGCGATAATTTGTGGGTTCTGTCTTCCTATGGAATATTCTGCGTAAATGCTGAGAAGATGCTGTCTGGTGAGCCATTTGATTACAGATTGTATAATACGGCAAATGGTATGAACAGCGTGCCTACAGGAAATGCGTACAGTTATCTGGATGAGGTGGGAAATCTGTATGTATCCAGCCGCGCTGGAGTTAATAAGGTAAATATTAATAATTATTTCAATCAGGATAATGAAATAAAGGTTGATCTCAAATATATCTACTGTGATGGAGATGTGGTATATCCGGATGAAAATGGAGAATATATCATTCCATCGGATGCCAAGCGTATATATTTCTACCCGGCTGTACTGGATTTCTCAATGTCCAATCCTACAGTGAAAATGTTCTTTGAAGGATATGACGATGGTGGCGTTATATCACAGCAGAGAGATTTGGATGCAATGGAATTTACAGAATTGAAGCATGGAAATTATACATTGCATATACAGGTGTTGAATCCGGCTACTGAGGAAGTGAGTCAGGATGTGGAATTTACAGTTATTAAAAAGCCAAAGTTTTTCGAGATTATGGCTGTGCGTGCTATGCTTGTTGCAATAATCGCTCTTGGAACCGGTTTTTTGGTATGGCGAATTATGAATGGCACAATTGTAAGCAGACAATATCAGGAGATTAGAGAGGCCAAGGAGGAAGCTGAGAGAGCAAATACTGCCAAGACCCGATTCCTTGCCAATATGTCTCATGAGATTCGTACACCAATCAATACCATCATGGGTATGAATGAGATGATTCTCCGTGAGAATCCTACGGATGTTCCAAAAGGATATTTCCTGTCGATTATTAACTATGCTTCCGATATCAAAAATGCAACAGAGTCTTTGCTTGGTATGATAAATGATGTTTTGGACATGTCCAAAATTGAATCAGGTAAGATGCACCTGGTTGAGCAGGAATATGATATGGAAGATATGTTAAGAGGCATATGTTCTATGATTCGAGGCAGAGCAGCCCAGAAGGATTTGATTTTTGAGGTAAAAGTTGATGAGATTATGCCAATGAGATTTTATGGAGATGTTGGCAAAATCAAGCAGATAGTACTGAATCTATTGACCAATGCTGTGAAGTATACAACGGCAGGCACTGTTACTCTTATGGCTTCTGTAGAGGAAATTGAGGGTGATGAATATCATTTGAAATTTACCGTCCGTGATACTGGAATGGGAGTGAAGGAGGAGGATATTGATAAACTGTTTACCGCCTATGAGAGAATGGATGAGGAGAAGAACAGTGCGATACAGGGTACTGGACTTGGATTGAATATATCAGCTCAATTTGCAGATATTTTATCAGGCAAACTGACCTGCGAAAGTGTATATGGCCAGGGTTCAGATTTTATACTGACAGTGATTCAGAAGGCCGTAGACAAAACTCCTATTGGTGAGTTCGATGATAGAATTAATGAGGCCATTGGTCCTTATGTACCACAATTTGTTGCACCGGATGCTGAAATATTAATTGTTGATGATAATCCAATGAACCTATCAGTTATAAAATCTCTGTTGAAGTCAACCAAGATGTTTATTACAACAGCTACCAGCGGTGAGGAGTGTCTTGAGAAACTGAGATATGGATCATTTAACATCGTACTTCTGGATCATATGATGCCGGGAATGGATGGTGTGGAAACCTGCAAACATATCAGAGAGAACTATCCTGATTTGCCGGTTTATGCTTTGACAGCCAATGCTACTGCGGGAGAGGATTTCTATGTATCACATGGATTTAATGGATATCTTGCCAAGCCTATTGATAGTAGAACTCTTGAGAAGACCATAATGCGCCATATTCCTGAAGAGATAATGATGAAGGCAGATCCTGCTGATTATGTGGAGGGACTTACAGAGATTCCAGAGAGCTTAAAATGGATATATGATATCGATAGTATATCTGTTGATGAGGGAATCAAGAATGCCGGCGGAATTGACTCATATATTTTCTCATTGCAACTCTTCGTGGACACTATTGACGGCAATGCCGATGTTATTAAAAAGGCTTATGATGAGGGAGATATTACATTATATACAGTCAAAGTACATGCCTTGAAATCATCTGCTCGCATAATTGGAGATTTGAGTTTATCAAAACTCTGTGAGGAGTTAGAAAATGCCGGCAACAAGGAAAATATTGCTTTCATTCAAGAGCATACTCCAGAGATGTTTGAGAAATATTTCCAATATAAGGAATTGCTAAAGAGGATTGCAGAGTATAATCAAAAGGATGACAATAATAAGGAAATGATTTCTAAAGAGGAGCTTGAGGATGCATATGAGGCCTTGAGCGAGGTGATTCCTATGATGGATTATGACTCTGTTGAAATGATTTTGGAGCAGATTAGTGAATATAAACTTCCATCCGGGGATGATAAGAAAGTTGAAGAACTATCAAAACTTTTAAAGCAGTTTGACTGGGATAAAATGGAAGAAATTGTGAGGGAATTAAGAGGTTAGACATGAATAATAGTAAGGTAATGATTTTAGGAAAGAAGGAGTCATTCTTGATTCGTGCAATGAGAAAGAAGTTGGATGACGCAGGATATGATTCTGATTTTGTAACATGGGATGTAAATGAAATATCATCTCATTGGCCTGGCGTTGATATGGTTACTTTGTATATGGACGAGGGAAATCAGATTCCAGAGGGAATTATACATTATCTCGTAGACAAAATGGCCGATGAAGACAAGAAGATGATTACAATTGGCAGTCGCGAGGAAAATCAGTACATATTTGATCATGTTCCTGGAGATTTGATTCATAAGTCATTTACCAGACCAATGGACAATGATGAATATGTATCTGCCGTAAATGAGTTGGTTTCCCTGGTGAAATCAGGCGCCATGAAGAAGACTATTCTGGTGGTTGATGATGATCCGTCATATCTTAATCTGGTTAGAGGCTGGCTAAAGGGTGATTATAAAGTCGCAATGGCAAACTCAGGATTACAGGCTATTAAGTGGCTTGGAAGAAATAAAGCGGATTTGATTCTCTTAGATTACGAGATGCCTGTGACATCAGGACCTCAGGTCTTGGAGATGCTTAGAAATGATGCTGAGACTGCATCCATTCCTGTAATGTTTCTAACAGGTAAAGGAGACAAGGAAAGTGTAATGGGGGTAATGTCTTTGAATCCCCAGGGATATTTCTTAAAGAGTATAGAGAGAAATAAATTATTATTAGAATTGGAAAACTTTTTTATAAAGAATAAGTAGTGGGAGATGTAGCTTTATGTTTGTATTTATGAGAGAATATCAATTAAATATAATGATTTGTCTGGTTGCAGTATGTACTATTATTGCAATTTCTATTGGCATTAGTAATAACATGAGCAGAAAGCGCAAAATAATCATGATTGCCATGTCTCTAGCTGTTGCATTTCTGTTGGAGTTTGATCGTACGGCATATATTTTTAGGGGCTCTACATCAAATGTGGCATATATATTGGTGCGAATAGCGAATTTCTCCGTTTATGCATTTTCTATTTTAGTGCAATATTTGTTTAATGAATATCTCATTGATCTCATTACAAATGAGGGAGGATTTTTATCAGCTCCAAAGAGATTGGTTTTCAATAGATATTTGTCTGCTTTTGGCATACTGCTACTGATTTTCTCTCAGTTTACCGGTTGGTATTATACCTTTGATGATCAGAATCGATATCAGAGAGGGCCGGGATTTGTTATCTGCTATATCGTTCCTACGCTTATATTTCTTATATTGCTTACTGCAGATGCCAAATATACCAAGAAGATACATACAAATTTGAGAGTGTCTCTATTTGCCTTTGTAGTACTTCCGCTGAGTGCGAGTATTGTTCAGGTATTTACATATGGACTCTCTCTGACCAATATTACTCTTGCTATAGTTATAATTATTATCTATATATTTGCATTGATAGATGCCAATGAAGCCCTTGAGAAAGCCAATAAAATCAAGATTGGACATTTGAAAGAGGATCAGGAAAGCTTATACAGACTGTTTGAGCAGACTGCTACAGCCTTTGTTAGTGCAATTGATGCCAAGGATAAATACACCAAGGGCCATTCTGTACGAGTGGGCAAATACGCCAAGACTCTGGCGGAAATGGCTGGAAAGTCCAAGGAGGAATGTAGAAATATATATTATGCTGCTTTGCTTCATGAGGTAGGTAAGATTGCAATTCCTGATAGTATATTAAGCAAAGATAAATCTCTAGATGATGAAGAATATGCTATTTTGAAGCAGTATCCTACAATTGGAAGAGATATCTTATCCAGCATTACAGAATTTCCATTTCTGGCAGAAGGAGCTATGTATCATCATGAGAGATATGATGGAACTGGTTATCCTGAGGGGCTTTCAGGAGAAGATATTCCTGAGCTTGCCCGTATAATTGCTGTCGCAGATGCCTATGATACAATGACATCTCAGCGAAGCTATAGAGATCCTATTCCTCAGCAGAAGGTTCGTGAAGAATTTGTAAAAGGAATGGGAACTCAATTTGATCCTGAATATACCAAGCTGATGGTTCACATGATTGATTTGGATAGTGAATATCAGATGCAGGAGAAAGTTGAAGTTACAGAATTTAATGAGAAAACAGAGATAGACTGCTGTGATTATAGAGATTCTATTTCAGAAGGAACAGTTATTACCAGCACCCCGGTAAGTATTAAATTTAGATGTAGTCCCAAGAAGAAGCGGGCAGAGGATATTACAATGCCGGCTTTGGTATTATTTGATTCACTGGATGGCAGAGTGCATACCACTTTAAGAGAGATTGATAATCTCAATTATTTCGAGTATGCAGAAATGTGGTTTGACGGACATGCTATATGTTCAGGAGCGCGAAATCTCAAGAGTATAGTAAATGAAGTTGAAGGTAAGGAATCGGAAAAAGATGTATTTGACAGAGGAGATTCCATTGAATTTGAACTTCAGGCATGTAAATACAAAGACCATGTAATGCTTAGACTTCTGTGCGAATATGAAACCATGAAAGTTATAGTAGCTTTGCCGGATAATTCCAGATTTGCTTATGTAGCATTTACAGGTGAGCATTGTTATATTGACAAGGTGCAAATAGAGCACAGTGAAGCTGAAATTGATGAAGATACAATTCCTAGAATTGCAGATGAGGTAAGCTATATTAATAGAATGCAGGGTGACTTGCCAAATATTCAGATTGATGGTTATCGAACAGATGCAACCCAAGGTGTGGAAGTAACAGATGGAATGGAGATATATTTCCATGCAATGAGTTTACCTACAGCCAGATTGGTATGGCACTGTCCATTTATTAATCTGTTTTATTCTAATGATGCAATGCCAATGGGTGATGGTTATAAGGAGTATGCTTTAATTCGATTTGATGGTGAAGCCTGGGAGGAAGGAGAACATTCTACCAACAAGATTTCCATGAAGAAGGAATCTGCTTTCAAAGGCTGGGATGAGTGGAAGAACTTCAGTAAAAATGGCTTCGATACTGTAGTTACATTTAGAAGAAAAGGAAATAAGATTACTACTATTACAGATAATCATGGAATATCAATCAAGAATATAACTCATATCAAAGAGGAAACTGACCATGTATATGTATCATTAACCGGAGACCAGGTTGCATTGACAGATATAAGGGTTAAAAATTGATATTTAAAATAATTTGTTGGTTTAAAGTATTAAAGGGTTGAAAAATGCGTTTATCAAAGGTATACTTTGATAAGCGCATTTTTTGTAAATATTTGACATTTAAGTGAAATAACAGCTAGGCATAGTGCCATGGCATTGAGTGAGGGTGGAAATTTATATGAGTGAAATGATTGACATTTATAATGAGAATAAAGAAAAGACAGGCCTCATACTTCCGAGAAAAGAGCCTTTGAAGAAGGGACAGTATATGATGTATGTGCTGGCTCTGGTGGAAGATTATGAAGGACGATTTCTTATAACCAAAAGAGCCATGGATAAGAAATGGGCTGCAGGGGAATGGGAGATTCCAGGTGGTGGCTCAGTATCTGGAGAAGATAGTTTTCAGGCTGTGTGCAGAGAAGTTCGTGAGGAGACAGGTCTTGATGTAACTGATTGCGAATCCAATATGATATATTCATATTTCAATGAAGACTTAGAGCGTGGTGACAATTATTTTGTAGATATATATAGATTGAAACTTGATTTTACACTTGATGATGTGACTCTACAGAAGGATGAAGCTATTGATGTGCGTCTGGCTTCTTTTGAGGAGATAACAAAACTATATGACACAGAGGGCTTCCTGCATTATAAGAGATTATGCGAAGCTTTGAATATATAATTACAGGAGGATGACAAGACATGGATATGGAGATGAATTTCATTAGACAATTACCTACACCTCAGGAGATTAAGGAACAGTTCCCTTTAAAGCCTGAGATTGCAGTAATCAAGAATGAGAGAGATGAGATAATTAGAGATATATTTACAGGTAAGGATGATAGATTTTTATTGATTATAGGACCTTGTTCTGCTGACAATGAACCTGCAGTTTTGGATTATATGACAAGACTTGCCAAGGTTCAGGAGAAGGTGAAGGACAAGATATTTATCATACCTCGAGTATATACCAATAAACCTAGAACTAAGGGGACAGGATACAAGGGCATGCTTCATCAGCCTGATCCGGAAGGTGATGAGGACTTGCTTGAAGGCATTATTGCTATTCGTCAGATGCATACTCATGTGGCTGAGGAGACTGGATTTACCTGTGCTGAGGAGATGTTATATCCGGAGAACCATAGATATTTATCAGATCTGCTATCTTATGTGGCTATCGGTGCCAGATCAGTGGAGGATCAGCAGCATAGAATTGTAGCCAGTGGCGTAGGAATTCCTGTTGGAATGAAGAATCCTACAGGTGGAGATGTATCTGTAATGATGAATTCCATTGTTGCTGCTCAGCATAAGCAGAAGTTTGTATACAGAGGCTGGGAGGTTTCCACCAAGGGAAATCCACTTAGCCATGCGATTTTGCGCGGATATGTGGATAAGTATGGCAGAAGTCATGCTAATTATCATTATGAGGATTTGCAGGGACTTATTGATGCTTACGAGGAGACCAACCTTGTAAATCCTGCAGTTATTGTGGATTGCAATCATTCTAATTCTGGTAAAATGTACATGGAGCAGATTAGAATTGCAGAGGATGTAATTCATAGTATGCATATGTCTAAGGACATTAATAATATTGTGAAAGGTCTCATGATTGAGAGCTACATAGAGGATGGATGCCAATCAATAGGCGATGGTATATATGGTAAATCTATTACTGATCCATGTCTGGGTTGGGATAAGAGTGAGAGACTTATACTTGAACTGGCTGATATCCTATAGATATAGCTGGAATATATAATGACGAAGAGAGAGTTTTATAATAAATTAATGAGGTTAACTGTGCCTATAGCCTTTCAGACATTGATGCTTGCAGCTGTTGCTGCAGCAGATGCATTTATGCTGGGGAGTTTGGAGCAGAATGCTATGTCAGCAGTGTCTTTGGCGACACAGATACAGTTTATTCAGAATCTATTAATAAGTGCCAATGTTGCTACTGTTGAGATTTTAGGTGCCCAGTACTTCGGTAAGGGCGATAGAGATACATTAAAAGATATATTTGCCATAGCAATTAGATGGAATGTGGTAGTTGCAATTATATTTGCAGGAGCGTGCGTCTGTGTTCCCGGGACTTTGATGCAGGTGTTTACCAATGATGAAGTGTTGATTCAGCTGGGATGTGAATACTTGCGTATAGCAGGTTGGACTTATCTTATGACCGGTATCTCACAGTGCTATCTGGCCATGATGAAGGTGACCAATCATGTGAACACGTCAGCTATTATCAGCAGTGTGACTGTAGTTATAGATATATGCCTAAATGCTATATTTATATTTGGGCTCTTGGGATTCCCGAGATTGGGAGTTCGGGGAGCAGCACTTTCTACTTTTATAGCAAGAAGTTTTGAGATAGTTGTTACTATTATTATTTCTCACAAAGAGGGATACCTGTCTCTGGATTTGGGCAGGATTTTCAAACATAATAGATTGCTGGTGCTGGATTTTAGAAAATGTATGTGGCCCATACTGGGAGCATGCATGTTCTGGGGAGTGGGCTTTTCAAGTTATACTGCCTTTATGGGACATATGGGACAGGATGCCACAGCAGCTAATTCCATTGCAGCTGTAGTTCGAGACCTGGTATGCTGTATGTGTGATGGTATCGCCATGGGTGGTGGTATTTTAGTTGGAAATGAACTTGGAGCCGGAAGGCTTGATGCCGGCAAGGAAGCTGGAATCAGACTTATGAAGATTTCATTTCTTATTGGAATTGTATCCACGATTATAATGCTGGCATTGACACCGGTGTTATTGCATTTTGTTGATTTATCTCCTGGGGCTAATTATTATCTCAGAGGTATGATGATAATAATGGCATTTTATATGATTGGCCGTTCGGTCAATACTATTACAATAAATGGAATATTTAGTGCCGGAGGAGATACATTATTTGACATGTATTCTCTTGCTGTATCCATGTGGTGCCTGGCTGTGCCACTGGCAGCTCTTGGAACTTTTGTATTTCATTGGCCGGTATTTCTGGTATATGCCTGTACTTGTCTGGATGAGGTGGGCAAAATACCATGGACCATGTATCATTTTAGAAAATATAAGTGGGTCAAGGACCTTACACGTTAGTACGGAAAGTGCACTTTTTGTGATGAAAAGTGCACTATTTTTTTGCGTCAATTATGTAATAATAGTTGCGATGTCTTTTAGCGCGCAAATAATAGAGTGGAAGACAGATTAAGAAATAGCTCATAGGACAGATAAAAAAGAAAGGTTATATAAATGGTTATGAACGAGTCAAAAAAGAAAAAGGTAAAGACATCACGTTCTAATGTGAATGTGATAAAGAGTTTGATTTTCCAGACTTTGGTGGTAAATATAATCATCATATTGATTGGAATAATGTCTATTGTACTTCTTAGATCCAGCATGATCAGATTGTCTGAGCAGGCTGTGGAAATGGAAGGACAGAATGTACAGGCCATTAACTGGCGTTCTATTACTGAGGTGCAGATTTCTTCAATGAAGACAGCCTTGGCTAATTCTCAGGCGGTATTGCTTGGTGGCGGTTCCGGCTCATTGTCAGAGATTAAGAAGACAATCAATCAGCAGAATAATACAACTGAGGCTTGTTTTGCGGCTTTGGATAAATTCCATGAGTCTTCGAAGATGGATACAACTGAGTACGATGCATACAAGAAAGCTTACAGAGCTTACTATGAGGTGGTTGCTCAGATTATGGATGATGCTGTTGATAATAATGGTCAGAATTATTGGAACATCATGTCAGGTCAGTACGTGGATGTGGCAAGTGCCTTGTCAAAGACATCAAGAGCATACAATCTGAAATTGCAGGAATGCAATACGATGATGGAGCGAGACATGGACAAAGCTACCAATACAGCTGTGATGCAGGCACTTATTATTACATTGATTTTGCTCGGTTCGGTTGTTGTGAATTTTGTTCTTACATATTTCAGAGTAAATAAAACTATAAATTCTATGGCAAATGAAATTGATGGTGTGGTAAATGGTATTAATGAAGGTCATGGTGACCTGACATTCAGAGTGTCAACCAAGACTGAGTCAGAAATTATGACTATCAAAAACGGCATCAATTCTCTGATTGAAGCTTTGCAGCATACTATGAAGGATGTAAAAGACGGTACTGAGATTTTGACAGGTTCGACAAATGAGATTCATCAGAAAATATCTCATGCCAATGAAAATGTAACCAATACTTCAGCAGCCTTGGAAGAGCTTGCAGCTTCAATGGATAATGTTGCAACTACAGCTGCCAATATGAATGACAAGCTTGCAGACGTGCAGAATGCGGCAAACGGTATTCAGACAGAAGCTGAGGCCGGAGTTGTAAAGGCTCGTGAAATCAAGCAGGATGCCAATGATATTAAAAATACTGCAAATGATAAAAAAGAGACAACAGGTGCTAAGATGCAGGAATTGTCAGTTGTTCTTGAGAAGTCAGTCAAAGACAGTGAGAAGGTATCACAGATTAATGATCTGACCAATGATATCTTGGATATTGCATCACAGACAAATCTCCTTGCCCTCAATGCATCAATTGAGGCTGCCCGTGCAGGTGAAGCAGGAAAGGGATTTGCCGTTGTTGCTGATGAGATTTCTTCACTTGCAGCTAACAGCCGTGATACTGCCGGCAATATTCAGAAGATCAGTCAGGAAGTGACAGCAGCAGTACAGACATTGTCTGATAATGCAATGGAAGTGTTGAATTTCATCAATACAACTGTATTGGCAGATTATGATGAATTCGCAAATACAGGTGATAAGTATGAAGATACAGCGGATACAATCAATCAAATGCTTGATTCATTTACAGAGAAGGCAGAGAGCTTAAATGCTATTATGACTGAAATGGAAAATGCAGTTCAGGATATTACAGCAACCGTAAATGAAAGTTCAGATGCAATTACAATGTCAGCTGAAAATTCAAGTGAGATTGTAAATGAGATGCAGGGTGTGACAGATGCTATGGATAGAAATAGTGAGGTTACACGCCAGTTAGTAGATAATACAGAGAAGTTCGAGAAACTCTAATGTCTGATATTTGTTCAGCTTATATACAGATACTGGTTTTGGATTGAGTGACAGATACCGGGTTTAATTGAATGATAATTATTAATAATCTGTACATGGCTCGCCGAGGGTGGCGGTCCGTGTGCAGATTTTTTTAACCAAAAAAATTTTTTTGAGAAAAACTGTTGACACGCATCTGTAATAGGTGTATATATAACATATACACAGTTATGAGACGGAGGTGCACAATGAAACTATTACAAAATTCAGGTGTGCCAATATATCAACAAATTGCTGATAGCTTTAAGGCTGACATATTGGCAGGCAAATATAGGGAGGGTGATTATTTACCATCTATCAGATCCCTGGCTATGGAATTGAAAATTAGTGTCATAACAACCAAGAAAGCATACGAGCAACTGGAACAGGTTGGACTGGTTACAGCAGTTCAGGGCAAGGGCTTCTATGTAAATGCGCAGGATAGTGAGATGCTGCAGGAACAGCATTTACGCAAAGTGGAAGCTTCCCTTTCAGAAGCGATTCAATCTGCCCGGGTGGCTGGAATTAGTTCTGATGAACTTAAGGATATGATGGATGCGCTTCTTGAAATGGAAGATAGCTGAAGTTCTAACAGGGGAATAAAAAGAAAAAATAAGTGGGTTGAAAAGAAAAATATAAAAAATTCTATTTGCGGAGGTATAGAAAATGGAAGTGACAAGCGCAATCAAGGGAGAGAAGATTTATAAGAAGTTTAAAAAGTTTGAGTTAAATATTCCTGAGTTAAAAATTCCACAGGGATATGCAACAGCACTTATTGGTGAGAATGGTGCAGGTAAGACAACACTTTTGAACATTCTCTCAGGTATCAGAATGGATTACAAAGGAAATCTATTATACTTTGATAAATATACAGACAAGGACAGAGAGTTTAATCCAGAGGTAAAGGATAAAATCGGTTATACAGGTCCTGGTAAATATTATTTACCACAGTGGACTATTGGTGATGTAGAGCAGATTAGTAAGCTTCTGTTCCCAAGCTTCTCCTCAGAGAAGTTCAACCAGCTTTGCACAGAGCTGGCTCTGTCAATAAATGGTGAGAATAGAAAGAAGAAGAATTCTAATCTGTCAGATGGTAACAAGATGAAGCTTATGTTATCAGGTGTATTTGCAAGAGATACAGACATATTGCTCCTTGATGAGCCGGCTTCACCACTTGATCCATTGATGAGAGATAAATTATGTCAGATGATCAGTGAGTATATTGAGGAAGGAAATGGACAGAAGTCAGTATTTTTCTCTACACATAATATTTCTGATATGGAAAATATTACTGATTATGCCATCATTATGGAGCATGGAACTGTTGTTGAGGAAGGCTTCGTAGAAGATTTGAAGGAGAAATATATTCTGGTAAAGGGAGAGCGTGAGGATGCTGATAAAGCCAAGGATATATTATATACAGTCTCTACTAACTCATACGGTTTCGAAGGTGTATGTCTGGCAGAGGATCTGGACAAGTTGGCAGGTATGGATGTGGTTGAGGAGACGCCATCCCTATATCAGATAAGTGTAGCTGTAATGAAGAAGAACACAAAGCTTGTAATGAGATAGGAGCCGGGTATGAAGAAGTTTAGAAACTATTTTACATTATTTAATACAACCTATATTGTTGTTGCCAATATCTTCATACCGGTTGGATTTGCTGTGGCTAGTTTATTGCTGTCATTTGTTTTTGAAAGCACACCTTCATTTATTATATGTTATTTCATATATATGGTGGTTGATGGTATGACGGATTATTTCAGTCTGGGAAATATTTATCAGAAAAACAACATGGGTATGGATTATCTCAAGACATCATTTGAGGGAATGGTTGTAATGAAGGACGCTCTCCATGTGGATTATTTCACCAGATTTATAAGACCTGCTGTTTTCATGCTGTTAGCTTACGATCTTCACTTTATATATTTGCAGAAGGATACTATATTAAATCAGCTTCTTGTGCCATGGATTGGTACGAAGAATATATTACTCATAGTATTTGAGCTGTATCTGGTATTTGTATTTATGCAGATTTTATTGATAAATATTGATAGATATATAAGTATGGCTCAGACAGTATATACATTGAACAGCTTTGTGACATTGGGATTTGATGCATTGATAGTATTATTATTTATGTGGCAAGGCTCTGATATTAATACACCTGCACTTATTGCAGTTATTGTAGCTACAGTAGCGTTGCTTGTGGTGGAGGCTATTATATCTATTCTTCATATGAATAAGAAATTACAGATGTCTTTCTATGATGAAGTAGAGAAGGAGGATTAATTATGATAAAGGATTTGATTACAGGATTTAAACTGTTGAAATATGGATATAAGATAAAATTAAATTTGATTATGATTCTGATCTTTATGGCCATCGGTGTTGCGGTTGAAGTGGTATCCGGAGGTGGTAATGTAATTGGCGGATTCTATTTCATGATTTTGGGAATGTTTGCTTACCAGATGATTATCTCCATGGATGTGTCAACTTATGTGGCAAGCTCACCAATGCAGAGAAAGTTGCAGCTTACTATTCCAGTTATCACAAGTACAGTTTTCTATATGGTCATCTACACATTTTTGCTGGTTGAGAAGTCTGTACTTATACATTTGCATCCGGAGAAAGAGGATGTATATGTTGGGACTCTGACCATGATCTTAACGTTCATGGTGGCTACATTTATATTTGTTGCAGTTTGCTTCAAATATTATTGGCTAGGATTCATTTTGATGATGGCAATGGTATTTGGCAGCCAATTCTTGATGATGAATCTTTTCATGAATGAAAATGGTGAGATTGCTGTGGGATTTATAAATTTCCCAATGATAGCAGCGGCAGGATATGTGATTATTATTCTCGGTGGTTTGTTAGAATATAGTATCGCCAGATTGCTTTATAGAAAGCCATTGTCAGAGTATGCATTTCGTGGCGTTTTTAAAGATGCATAATTCTTTTGTGAAAAATGATAATGAAAAACTAAATATTTCTACAATATTTACAAAAAAATCAAAAGTTGCCCATCTCGGGCAACTTTTTGTGTATTATAGAAATATGTTACAGAAAATTATGTTGTAGTTGGAGGGTTGCTATGGCAGAAAATACAGGAGAGTTGAATATGTCTGTGTCTTCAATTTGCAGGGATAAGGCAGGCAAAAAGATAGCATATGTCACTTTCTCAGATGGTGTGAGAAATGCAGAGGGGAGAATTCCTGATTGTAAGATAACATCCAATGACGGTTTTGCGGCAATAGAGGTGGTAGAACTTGAGAAGTATATGTCAAGCCATTTAGATGAAATCAAGACTATGGCTGCAAATGTAAATGTGTTGGGAGCTTTTATGAAAAAATAGTTAGGTTTCATAAAAATGCAAAAAATGTCAGATAATTATAAGATTATAAAAGGCTTCTTGGTTACTATGTAACGATGGAATGAACTTATAGAAGGAGATAACAAATGGCGCGTAAGACAAAGATACAGAAGAAAGTAGAGAGATGGTTTGCCGAGAGAATTAACAAGATGATTAATTCTGTGGCTCAAGATGAAAACCAGGCAGAGGGTGAGAAGTATATTACACCTGGAATGCCTGAACAACTTAGAAAGTTGGCTGAGGAAGGAATTGTCCTTCTGAAAAATGATAATAATATATTGCCTATTACTGAGGATAGATGTGTATCAGTGTTTGGCCGCATTCAGCATGATTGGTTTTATGTAGGCTATGGTTCAGGTGGAGATGTACATGCTCCATATTCAGTATCTCTATTTGAGGGATTTGATGGGGCTGGAATCAGATACAACAAGGATTTGAAAAATATATATGACAGCTGGTGTGAGAATCCTGATAATGAAGCTATGCATGGGTTCTGGGGACATTGGCCATATTTTCATGAGGAGATGCCAATCACCACTGAGCAGGTGAGAAATGCCAGAAAGAACAGTGACATGGCATTGGTTATTATAGGTAGAGCTGCCGGTGAAGACAGAGAGAACAAGCTGGAGAAGGGTAGTTATTATCTCACTGATGAAGAGCATGACATGCTCAGAAAAGTCTGCAATGAATTTGAGCATGTAGTTCTTGTAATGGATTGTGGAAATATTGTAGATATGTCCTTTGTAGATAATTATAATTTCGAAGGAATTATCTACGCCTGGCAGTTGGGGCAGGAAAATGCCAATGCTTTGGCAGATGTATTGAGTGGTAAGGTAAATCCTAGTGGTAAGCTTTCAGATACTATTGCCAATAACTATGAGGATTATCCTTCAGCACCATATTTTGGTGGTAAGGACTTCAATAATTATTATGAGGATATCTATGTAGGTTACAGATATTTTGAAACCTTTGCCAAGGACAAGGTGAAATATCCATTTGGTTATGGTTTGAGTTATACAACATTTAACATAATTACAGACTCTGTAAACAGAAATGCTTCAGATGATGGCTTTGTATTTGATATCATAGTACAAAATACCGGTAAATATGCTGGTAAAGAAGTGGTTCAGATTTATGTCAGCGCTCCTGATGGTAAATTAAATAAACCTGCTATTGTACTTGGTGCATATGCCAAGACAGATGTTATTGCTCCGGGCCAGGAGACTAAACTTGCAATTGAAGTATTAGATCATGATATTACATCTTATGATGACTCAGGTGTGACTGGATATATTGATTCCTATGTACTTGAAGCTGGTAAATATTCTTACCTAATAGGAAATAGCTGCAGAGATAATAAGTGTCAGTATGAGTATGAATTATCAGAGACTAAGTGTGTGGAGAAATGTAATAAGGTTATGTCTCCTAAGAGCAGCTTTGCTGTATTGAAAGGTCAGGATTCAAAGACTACTATGTACAAGCAGGACAAGGTTGTAGTGGCTAATACAGGACTTCGTGAGGCTGTTTTATCTGACTTGCCAACTGATATTCCACAAACCGGCGACAAGGGTATCAAGCTTGTGGATGTGAAGGAAGGCCACAATACATTAGAGGAGTTTATAGCTCAGCTTACAGATAAGGATTTATCAGATATATCTCATGGTGTAGGTATGATGGATTCAGATCTTGGTACTCCGGGAAATGCTGGTGTATTTGGAGGAATTACAGAGGAGTTGCGTCAGAAGGGAATTCCGCCCCTTGTAACAGCTGATGGCCCTGCAGGACTTAGATTGAAGAGATATACTACACTTCTTCCTTGTGGAACAGCCATTGCCTGTGCATGGAATTCTAAACTTGTGGAGGAGACCTTTGTGCTCATTGGAAATGAGGGTGTGCATTATGAGATAGATGTAAATCTGGCACCTGGATTGAATATTCATAGAAATCCACTTTGCGGTAGAAATTTTGAGTATTATTCAGAGGACCCAATGTTGTCAGGTAGAACTGCAGCTGCAACAGTCAGAGGTTTGCAGAAGGGTGGAATATCTGCCTGTCCAAAACATTTTGCATGTAACAATCAGGAGTATAACAGAACTCATAATGATTCAAGAGTATCCATGAGAGCTCTCAGGGAGATTTATCTCAAGAACTTCGAGTATTGCATCAAGGAGAGTGATCCGGAAAATGTTATGACAAGTTATAATAAGGTCAATGGTGTATGGAGCCATTACAATTATGAACTTGTAACTACAGTTCTTAGAAAAGAGTGGGGATACAAGGGCAATGTAATGACAGACTGGTGGATGAGAAGGGCTGAGATGCCTGAGTTCCCTGGCGTGAAGGACAATGCCTACAGAGTTCGTGCCCAGGTTGATGTGTACATGCCTGGTAATATGAAATTCTCTCAAAAGGAATATATGTATGATGACAAAATGCTGGAGACTATTGGTAAGCCAGAAGGCCTTACAAGAGGAGAACTTCAGAGAACTGCGGCAAATGTATTGAGATTTGCTCTTACAAGAATCTAGTAGAGATTTTTTGTAAAATATTTTGAAAATTTAAAAATAAAAAAAGGAAATCAAGAAAGCTTCTGTAATAAATATTATAGAGGCTTTTTTGTATGTTTTCGTTGTTTTTGAACAAGGGGGATTTCATGACAATTCGCGAAACTATTGAGGATATGGAGAGAGCAACTCTCAGTCCATATGCTACATTAAATGAAAATTCCAGAGGTAGACAAAAAGATGAGCCACAATGTGATATCAGACCGCTGTTTCAGAGAGACAGAGATAGAATATTGCATAGCAAAGCTTTTCGTCGATTAAAAAATAAAACACAGGTTTTTCTGGCTCCCAAAGGAGACCATTACAGAACCAGATTATCTCATACTTTAGAGGTGTCACAGAATGCCAGAACTATTGCCAAGGCTTTGCGACTGAATGAGGATTTGGTGGAAGCTATTGCTCTCGGTCACGATTTAGGTCATACACCTTTTGGCCATTGTGGAGAGAGAACATTAAATGGTTTGTGTTCCACAGGATTTATTCATAGTGAGCAGAGTGTGAGAATTGTTGAAAAGCTGGAAAAAGATGGAGAGGGCCTGAATCTCACATGGGAAGTGAGAGATGGTATCAGAAATCATCAGACCAAGACCAACCCGGCAACACCGGAAGGCAAGGTTGTAAGATTGTCTGACAAGATTGCTTATATAAATCATGATATAGATGATGCAATCAGAGCACAGATTTTGTGTGAGGAGGATATACCTCTTGAGATAAGAAAAGCTATAGGAATGACATCTGATGACAGATTGGATAATCTCATTCATGATGTTATAAGCTGTAGCTTAAACAATATGAAAATAATGGATGCGGAGTGCAGAAATGATTTGGAACCGGTTATGATGTCTGAGGAAATGAATCAGGCAATGTATGACTTGCGAGAGTTCATGTTTGAGAATCTTTATACCAATCCGTACGCCAAGGGAGAGGAAGTTAAAGCTCAGCGCATGCTGACAGAATTATATAATTACTACCTGGATAGAGTAGAACTACTGCCGGCACAATATATCAACATGATAGAGCAGGGTCATGAGGATGTTGATAGAGTGGTCTGTGATTACATTGCGGGTATGACAGATCAATATGCTATCAATAAATTCAACGAAGTATTTATGCCTATGTCATGGATGATAGTGGAGGACTAGATTATGCCATATTATTCTGACGATATCATCGAGGAAGTTCGTTCAAGAAATGACATTGTAGATGTTATCGGTCAATATGTTCATTTGACAAAAAAAGGGTCCAGCTATTTTGGTTTATGTCCCTTTCATAATGAGAAGACGGGTTCATTTTCCGTAACACCTTCTAAGCAGATGTACTATTGTTTCGGATGTGGTAAAGGAGGCAATGTATTTACATTTCTCCAGGAATACGAAAATATGACTTTCACGGAGGCTATGCAAGAGTTGGCTGACAGGTCAGGAATTCAACTTCCTGAGACTGAGATGACTTCTCAGCAGAAAGCTAGAAGTGCCAAACGAGATAAGTTGCTGGAGATTAACAAGGAGGCTGCCACATATTTCTACAAGATGCTTCATACAGATCATGGAGCTATTGCTTTGAAATATTTTGAGGACAGAAAATTGTCTCCGGAGACCATGCAGAAGTTTGGATTAGGTTATTCCGATAAATACAGTAATGATTTGTATAAATATCTGCGGTCCAAGGGATATACAGATGATATTCTCAAGGATAGCGGACTTGTAACCATAGATGAAGTGAAGGGCGGATATGATAAATTCTGGAACCGCGCCATGTTTCCCATATTGGATGCCAACAGCAAGGTTATAGCCTTTGGAGGCAGAGTGTTGGGAGAGGGAGAACCGAAATATCTCAATTCTCCTGAGACAGATATATTTGACAAGAGTAGAAATCTCTATGGCTTGCATCTGGCTAGAAGAACCAGAGCAGATAAGTTTATTCTCTGTGAGGGTTATATGGATGTAATAGCTTTGCATCAGGCTGGATTTGATAATGCAGTTGCATCTCTTGGAACTGCACTTACCAGCGGTCATGCCAATCTGATCAAGAGGTTCGGCAAGGATGTATATCTGAGTTATGACAGTGATGGAGCTGGTCGCAAGGCTGCCCTTAGAGCTATACCGATTCTGAGAGCCGCGGGCATTACCTGCAAGGTTATTGATATGAATCCTTACAAGGATCCGGATGAGTTTATCAAAAATCTGGGAGCTGAGGAATATCAGAAACGAATTGATAATGCTCAGAACAGTTTCATGTATACTGTGCAGATGGACGAGGTGGATTTTGATATGTCGGACCCTGAATCCAAAACTGCATTTTACAAGAAGGTTGCTTCGAGAATTGTAGAATTTCCTGAGGAGATTGAGAGAAATAATTATATAGAAGCGGTTGCTTCCAAATATAATGTGGGCTTCGAGAACCTCCGCCAGATGGTAAATAATATTGGTGTCCGTCAGGGGATGGGAACCAAGGTAAATGCTGATGAGGTGGAGCCTAGAACTAAATTGAAATCTGGAATACAGAAGAAGGCATCCAAGGAGGAGGGAATGAAGACCTCCCAGAGACTGATGCTGACCTGGCTGGTGGAAAGGCCGGAACTTTATCAGATGATAAAGGATTATATAGCTCCGGAAGATTTCACAGAGGGTATATATGCTGAGGTTGCCAAGGTCTTGTTTGAACAATTCCAGGAAAGTGGCATGGCCAATCCGGCCAAGATTGTCACAATGTTTTCTGAAAATGATGAACAGAGCCAGGTGGCGGAAATATTTAATACCAATGTATCAGGTATCGAAGATACCCGTGATTGGGAGAAAGCAATCAAGGAAACCATTGTTAGAATCAAGGAAAACAGTCTGGAACAGAGACGTAAGAATATGGATGCTAATGATGTGAATGCTCTCAATGAGATTATAAAGAGCAAGAAAATGATACAGGAATTATCAAGGATGAATTTCAGTATGACCTTTGTTAATTAACAGTTTAGTAAAGATACATTCAATAATAATTAGAGAAAGGAAATAAAACTATGCCAAGAAAGAAGAAAGAGGAAGTAGTTGAGGAGAAGGATTTGGAGTTGAATGAGGAAGCTGTAGAAGAAGCTGATGAGTTCGATATGGACGAAGCAGAACCTGATGTAGAAGATCTCATGGATGAAGAAGCACTTCTTGATGAAGCAATGGACGAGGATTCCGACATTGATCATTTCGTTGATGAAGATTCAATGATGGATGATGACACAATTGAATTGCTGGGTGGAATTGCCAAGGTTAAGACAGGTGGAATGGTAGATGAGTTTGAGAAGAATCTCTCAGAGCTTATTGAGGAAGCCAAGAAGAAGAGCAACACCTTAGAGTACCGTGATATAGCAGAGGTATTTAAGGGAATCAAGCCAAGTGCTGAACAGTTCCATAGAATTCTTGAGGAACTCGATAAGAATAACATCACTCTTATCCGCGAGGAGGGAGACGAGGAGGATATCGACCTGGATGATGAGGACGAGATCGAGATGGACAAAATCGATTTGTCTGCTCCTGATGGAATCAGTACAGATGATCCAGTTCGTATGTACTTAAAGGAAATCGGTAAGGTTCCACTTCTTACAGCTGAAGAGGAAATCGAACTTGCCAAGAGAATGGAGCTTGGTGATCAGGAAGCCAAGAAGAGAATTGCAGAGGCTAACTTGCGTCTGGTTGTAAGTATTGCCAAGAGATATGTAGGCCGTGGTATGTTATTCCTTGATTTGATTCAGGAGGGTAACTTAGGTCTTATCAAGGCTGTTGAGAAGTTCGACTACCGCAAGGGATATAAGTTCTCTACATATGCTACATGGTGGATTCGTCAGGCTATTACAAGAGCTATTGCAGATCAGGCTCGTACAATTCGTATCCCTGTACATATGGTTGAGACAATCAACAAGCTTATCAGAGTGTCTCGTCAGTTACTCCAGGAGTTAGGTCGTGAGCCTACCCCAGAGGAAATCGCTGAGGAGATGGATATTCCTGTTGAGCGAGTTAGAGAGATTCTGAAGATTTCGCAGGAACCTGTATCTCTTGAGACTCCAATTGGTGAGGAGGAAGATTCACATCTTGGTGATTTCATTCAGGATGATAATGTACCTGTTCCAGTTGATGCTGCTACTTACACATTGCTCCGTGAGCAGATTGGAGAGGTCCTTGATACTCTTACTGAGAGAGAGAAGAAAGTGTTGATTTTGAGATTTGGAATTGAGGATGGTCGTTCTCGTACACTTGAGGAAGTTGGAAAAGAATTCAATGTAACTCGTGAGCGTATCCGTCAGATCGAGGCCAAGGCATTGCGCAAGCTTCGTCATCCAAGTCGCAGTAGAAAGTTAAAGGATTACTTAGAGTAATATGAATTTATTGTCAAATAGAATGGAGGCGTTATCAAGACTGATAACGCCTCATAATACATTAGGTGATATTGGTTGTGACCATGGTTATATGTCAATTACTATGGTGGACAGAGGTGTGGTTAGCCGAGCCATAGCAGCCGATGTAAATGCAGGTCCTATTAAGCGGGCAGAGGAAAATATTACCAGAATGGGTATGTCAGATAGAATTGAAACCAGATTATCAGATGGCTTACAGAAGTTCATTCCAGGTGAGGTTGATGTGATTCTAATTGCTGGAATGGGTGGACCTCTTATGACCAGAATCCTGCGCCAGGGCGCAGCTGTGGTAGATGAAGCTGATGAATTGGTTCTACAGCCCCAGTCTAATCTGGAGGAGTTTCGCCGTGATTTATATGCAGACGGCTATATTATTACAGCGGAAGATATAGTTTTCGAGGACGGCAAATATTATCCTATGATGAGAGCTGTTCCAGGAGAGGCTTCATTAGAAACGGCTGAGTATCGTTATGGACCGATTTTGGTGAGAGATATGTCCCCAGTATTTATGGACTATCTGGAAAATGAGAAGCATAAATTGGAAAATGTATTGGATAAACTTCATGACTCACAAAATCATGATAGAGTTCAGGAAATTAAGGAAGAGCTGGCTCTTTTGGAAGATGTGAGAAATGGTAAGTATGCGGGGTGAATATGAAAGTACAGGATATAATTGATTATTTTGAAAGAGATATACCGGCAGCTTTGGCTATGGATTGGGATAATGTGGGATTGCTGGTTGGAGACAAAACTGCAGATGTGCATAAGATTTATGTAGCTTTGGATGTGACAGATGAAGTTATTGAACATGCTATTATATCAGGAGCAGATATGATTGTAAGTCATCATCCGATGATATTTGGTTCCATAAATTCTGTGGTGGCAGATAATTTTGTGGGTTCTAGAATAATGAAGCTTATTCAAAATGGTATAGCCTGTTATGCCATGCATACGAATTTTGATGTGGCTAAAATGGGTGAGATTGTAGCCCGTAAGATGGATGTATCTGTGGAAGCTCCACTGGAGTCAACAGACTGCCAGGAAGGTGCCATTAGAGGTATCGGTTTTGTGGGTAGCATAAAGCCTGTTACAGTTAGAGAATTTGCAGATTCTATCAAGGAAAATTTCGGACTGTCCCATGTGAAAATATTTGGTAGTGGTGAGGCTATAGTTTCAAAAGTGGCTTGTTGCCCTGGCTCTGGTAAGAGTGATATTGATTTAGCTCTTGAAGCAGGTGCTGAAGTATATGTGACAGGAGATATTGATCATCATAGTGGAATAGATGCTGTGGCCAGAAATCTGGTTATTATAGATGCGGGACATTACGGTCTTGAACATATTTTCATTAAATATATAATGGAATTAATAGATAGGGATTTACCTAAATTACAGGTGGAGGCAGAAGGTTTTAAAGAACCGTTTTGGATTGACTAAAAAAGGGGGAGACATGTTATGGCAGAAAATGTAATTATCAAAGTGGATGGCCAGGATGTTTCAGTTCCAGTGGGAACAGAAATCAAAGATATAGCAAAGGATTATCAAAAGGATTACAAGGATCAGATTATTCTGGCGGTTTATAATCACAAACTTCGTGAGTTGAATAATCCTGTTACAGAGGACGGCATGATTGACTTTGTGACAGTAGCTACCAAGAATGGCAAGAGAGCTTACAGAAGAAGTGTGGTATTGCTTATGCAGCACGCTCTCAAGGAATTGTATCCAGAGGAGTCTATGGATATTTTGGTCAAGTATTCTCTGGGACCAGGTTATTTCTGTAAGATTGATGGTATGGAGGATATTCCAGAATCTTTTCTTCAGAAGCTTGATGACAAAATGAGGGAACTTATTGACAAGGATTTAAGCATTAACAAGCTTACCATGAAGACAGATGCAGCAGTAAAATCCTTTGCATCGAGAGGATTGGAAGATAAAAGCAGACTTCTGAAATATCGTACAAGCTCCAATATCAATATATATAATCTGGACGGGTATGAGGATTATTATTATGGATATATGGCTCCATCTACAGGTATGCTTGGAGTCTTTAAGTTACATAAATTCGGAGATGGATTTGTATTGCAATTGGCTGACAAGGATAGTACTCAGGTTGCAGATTTTGATCCTGCAGTGAAGTTGTTCAATGTGTTGAAAACTTCAGATGAGTGGAGTCAGAGTATGGATATTCCGACTGTTGGAGCATTAAATGATGCGATATGCGCTGGAAAGACCAGAGATATTATTCTAAGCCAGGAAGCATTTATGGAGCGTAGAATAGGTGCCTTGGCAGAGAAGATTGCATCTGATCCTAACAAGAAGTTTGTAATGATTGCCGGTCCATCTTCCTCAGGAAAGACAACATTTTCCCATAGATTGTCAGCACAGCTCAATGCATTAGGTGTAAATCCTCATCCGGTTCCGTTGGATGATTATTATCTCAACAGAGATCAGGTGCCCCTTGATGAGTTTGGTCAGAAGGATTTTGAGACCATTGATGGATTGGATATCGCTCAGTTTAATGAGGATATGATGAAGCTCTTAAAGGGTGAGAGAGTGTTGCTTCCTACCTTCAATTTCAAGACAGGTATGAGAGAGTACAGAGACCATTGGATGCAATTAGGTGACAATGATATTCTGGTAATAGAAGGAATACATGGTTTGAATGAGCGCATGTCCCATTCTCTTCCAAAGGAGAACAAATTCAAAATCTACATTAGCGCGCTGACACAGCTGTCAATTGATGAGCATAATCCATTGCCTACATCAGATGGCAGATTGATTCGCAGAATTGTCCGTGATTCAAGAACCAGAGCCACATCGGCCAGAGAGACTATCGCTATGTGGGATTCTGTAAGACGAGGTGAGGAGAAATATATCTTCCCATTCCAGGAGGAAGCAGATGAGATGTTCAACTCAGCTTTAATATATGAGATGGCAGCTCTCAAGACTTATGCTCAGCCACAACTTTTTGCAATACCAAAGGATTGTCCGGAATATATTGAGGCTAAGCGTCTGTTGAAGATGCTTGATTATTTCCTCAATGTACCAACAGATGATATCTGTAACAATTCTCTGATTCGAGAATTCATAGGTGGAAGTTGCTTCAATGTGTAAAGTAGTATAATATTGTCAGCTATGTTGTATATGTTCAAGGCAAATACAGCTGGTGTAAGCAAGACTTGTTTTAATAAAATGTCTGTGTTAGAATAACGCAGTTGAGCGCAGAGAACGCGAATTGAAAATTTAATAGAAATAGAAGTAAGACAGGTAATCGCTGCTGCATGTGCCGCAAGGCCGCAGGAGAGGAAAGTCCGGGCTTCACAGGGCAGGATGCCGGATAACGTCCGGTGGGGGTGACCCCAAGGAAAGTGCAATAGAAAAGAAACCGCCATGGCTTGCCATGGTAAGGGTGGAATGGCGGTGTAAGAGACCACCGCTTCTCTGGTAACAGGGAAGGCTGTGTAAACCCCATCCGAAGCAAGACCGAAACGAAACGTATGTGGCCCGCTAGTTTCAGGTTGGTCGCTTGAGGCGACTGGTGACAGCCGTCCTAGATAGATGATTACTCAATGACATAACCCGGCTCATCGTCTTGCTTCTTTTTTTATATTTATGATTATTTTATAGGGGCAAATATTAATAGATTCTTAAATCTTTATTAAATCATTTCTTACCTTATTGACTTATGATTTTAAAATGATAGAGTTATCTCTATCAAGAAATAAAGCTTGAATTGGAGATGATTATATGACATTTAGAGAGAGATTATCAAGATTACTAATTGGAAGAAACGGAGTAGATAATTTATCAAAATTCTTTTTAGGATTATCCATGGCCTTTTTGGTTGTCACATTATTTACCAACAATGGAATTGTATATTTGGTAGCAATGTTTTGTCTTGGTTATTCTTACTTTAGGATTATGTCTAGAAATATTTCCAAGAGATATTATGAGAATCAGCAATATATGCGTGCTACTGCTGGCATTCGAAGCAAGATTAAATCTATGATAGCCAGATTCAACCAGCGTAAGGTATATAAATATTTCACATGTCCTGAGTGCAAACAGAAAGTTAGAGTGCCAAGGGGCAGAGGTAAGATAGCAATAACCTGTCCTAAGTGCAGGACTGAATTTATTAAGAGAAGCTAATTACAAGATAGAGGGTATAGAGCAATAGATGTTTGGATATATTAATGCCAATAGAAAAGAACTGAATGAGACAGATGACAAGACATATCAGGCCTTTTATTGTGGATTGTGTCGACAGTTGAAGGTGGAAGCAGGAGTCAAGGGACAGATGCTTCTCAATTATGATATGACTTTTCTTACAATATTATTGACAGGACTGTATGAGCTGGAGAATAGAGAGGAGAAATTCTTATGTCCTATTCATCCAACCAAGAAGAAGATGGCTTATGTAAACGAGGCAACAGAATATGCTGCGGCAATGGATGTGGCTTTGAGTTATCACAGTCTCAAGGATGATTATAATGACGATGGCAGCAAGATAAAAGGAGCTATGGCCAGAGCTTTGCAAAAGGATTATAATCGCATATGTGTGAAATATCCTCGACAGACTAAAGCTATAGAAGAATATATTAGAAAACTGTCAGAGGCAGAGAAGGCTAATGAGACCAATTTAGATTTAGTTGCCGGATATACAGGAGAGGTCTTGTCAGTTATTTTCAACTGGAAGCAGGATGTATGGTCCAAGGACCTGGAGACTATGGGATTCTATATGGGTAAATTTATCTATATTATGGATGCCTATGAAGATATGTCCAGAGATGACAAGAATGGTTCTTACAATCCACTGCTAAATATGGTTGATGAGGATTGCAGGAATTTTGAGACATGTATGAAGAGCAATCTCACAAGTCTTATGTCTGAGTGCGCTAAGTCATTTGAGAGAATGCCTATTTTATTACATGCAGAGATTTTGAGAAATATATTATATTCTGGCGTGTGGACCAGATATGAATATTTACATTTGAAAGAAAAGAAAGCAAGGAGTACTAGAAGTGAATGATCCTTATAAAGTATTAGGAGTGGATAGAAATGCTTCTGAGGACGAGATAAAGAAAGCTTATAGAAACCTCAGTAGAAAATATCATCCTGATGCCAATATTAATAATCCTAACAAGGCTCAGGCGGAGGAACGATTCAAGGAAGTGCAACAGGCTTATGATGCCATTATGAAGGAGAGACAGCAGGGCGCCAGCTTTGGATATGGCAGTAGTAATAGTTACGGTAGCTATGGTAACTCCGGTGGAGGTTATGGTGGATTTGCCAACGAGTCCAATGAGATGAGAGCTGCTGCTAATTATATTAACAGTAGACATTTCAGAGAAGCTATCAATGTGCTGAATTCTATAGATGTAAGAGATAGAGGAGCTGAGTGGTATTATTACATGGCTATAGCTTCAGAGGGCATTGGAGATTTAGTTCATGCCAAGGAATATATCAACCAGGCTGTGGCAATTCAGCCAGGTAATTTCAGATATAGACAATTTCAGCAGCATCTGGAAATGGGTAATATGTGGTATGAGACCAGAGGTATGGCATATGAGAGGCCATATGCAGGCGTGAACCAGTGGTGTATCAGTATGATTTTGTTAAATTTATTTTGCAATTTATGTTGTTGTGGAGGCTTAAGATTCTAGCCTCCATTTTTTTGTTTTTGTGCAAAATTTAGTACCTGTGTTTTGACCTCATTACCTTGAAAATAACCTCTAATTATTATATCATTATTGCTAAGAGCGATTAGCGATATAGGAGGTTAAGATATGCGTCATCTTATGAGCCCTCTGGACTTTACTACAGGGGAATTAGAGCAACTTATGGACTTAGCAGACGACATTCAGGGGAACCCTCAGAAGTATTCCCAGAGCTGCAATGGAAAGAAAATGGCGACTTGTTTTTATGAGCCAAGTACGAGAACGAGACTTAGCTTTGAAGCCGCAATGTTAAATTTGGGAGGTTCAGTTCTCGGTTTTTCTAGTGCCGATAGTAGCTCAGCTGCTAAAGGTGAGAGCGTATCTGATACAATTCGTGTAATATCCTGCTATGCAGATATATGTGCCATGAGACATCCAAAGGAAGGTGCTCCACTCGTGGCATCTCTTCATTCATCTATTCCGGTTATCAATGCCGGTGATGGTGGTCATCAACATCCAACTCAGACACTTACAGATTTATATACCATTCGTTCACTGAAGGGCGAGATAGGTAATATGACAATTGGCTTATGTGGAGATTTGAAATTTGGTAGAACAGTTCATTCTCTAATCAATGCATTGGTTAGATATCCAAATATTAAATTCGTCCTTATCAGCCCTGAAGAACTGCGAGTTCCTGAGTACATTCGAGAGGATGTGTTGGAGAAAAATGGTATCGAGTATGTGGAGATTGAGAGACTTGAGGATGCCATGCCTGATTTGGATATCTTGTATATGACAAGAGTTCAGAAGGAGAGATTCTTCAATGAGGAAGATTACCTGAGAATGAAGGACTTCTATATTTTGACAAATGAGAAGATGCTTCTGGCCAAAGACGATATGATGGTGCTTCACCCATTGCCTCGTGTTAACGAGATTTCAGTTGAGGTGGACGAGGACCCAAGAGCTGCCTACTTCAAACAGGCACAGAATGGAGTCTATATACGAATGGCACTTATACTTACATTGTTGGAGGTGGGAGTATGTTAAATATTAGTGGAATCCATGAGGGATTTGTTTTAGACCATATTAAAGCTGGAGAGAGCATGCAAATCTATCACGATTTGAAGCTGAATCAATTTGATGGTACTGTTGCTATTATCATGAATGTGGCAAGCAAGAAGATGGGTACCAAGGACATTATCAAGGTAGAGTGTCCTATTGATGCAATTGATTTGGATATTCTGGGATATATAGATCACAATATTACAGTAAATGTAATTCAGCATGATGAGATTGTAGACAAGAAGGTTCTGCAATTACCTAAGCAAATCAAGAATGTAATTGCCTGCAAGAATCCTAGATGTATTACATCAATTGAGCAGGAATTAGATCAGATATTTATTCTCACTGATGAAGAGAATGAAGTATATCGTTGTAAATATTGTGAAGAGAAATATGGCTGCTAATATTAACCCCTGTCTTGCATATCATAGGCAGGGGTTCATGTATTCAAAAGAAATGAGTGAAGTGGCCTGCTCGAGAGATTATGTCTTCTTAAGAACGCTCGCGCTACGGGGCTAACGCAGCAGTACTAAATTCGCCTAGCGGCTCATTAAGTGCTGGCGTTATCCACGTTCTTGCGAAGACATAATTCTCTCTCGCAGGCTAAATCGACTAAATGATTGAATTATGGTAGCCTGCTCGAAAGATTATATCTTCTCAAGAGCGCTTTCGCTACGGGGCTAACGCAGCAGTACTAAATTCGCCTAGCGGCTCATTAAGTGCTGGCGTTATCCACGTTCTTGAGAAGACATAATTCTCTCGCCTGGGCTAGATTATTTAACAGATAAATAACATGTGTAAAATATAAATGAAAATATAGAGGGATAAAAATGAAAGACGTAAAACAATTATTTGAAAAACTTGACTATGAGTTAAAACAAGGGGAATTAAGTGGAGAAATCACAAGTTTGACAAGTGACAGCAGAAAGGTTGAAGAGGGTTGCTTATATATCTGTATCAAGGGAGCATCCTTTGACGGCCACAGTGCTGCAAGTGAAGTGGTTGAAAAGGGCGCCAAGGTATTGGTTATTCAGGATGATGTGGAATTATCAGATGATGCCAGGGCTTTGAATCCTGTTATTGTAAAGGTAAATGATACCAGAGAGGCACAGGCATATCTGTCTGCAGCATATTTTGACTATCCTGCTGACAAACTTCAGGTTATCGGTATTACAGGAACCAAGGGTAAGACTACAACTACTTATATGGTGAAATCTATATTGGAGGGAGTAGGTTACAAGGTTGGTTTGATTGGAACAATTGAAGCTATTATTGGTGAGGAGAGAATTCCAGCTGCCAATACTACTCCTGAGTCATATACTATTCAGGAATATTTCAAGAGAATGCTTGATGCTGGATGTACACATGTAGTTATGGAAGTGTCATCTCAGGGACTTATGATGCACAGAGTAGATGGCTTTACTTTTGATGTAGGTATATTTACCAATATTGAGCCGGATCATATTGGACCAAATGAGCATGAGTCATTTGAGGATTACATGGAGTGTAAGTCCAGATTATTTAAGAAATGTAAGATGGGTATTGTAAATGCTGATGATCCACATCTTGCCAATATTATAGAAGGTCATACATGTCAGCTTATGAGCTATGGTTTTGCAGAAAATGCAGACCTTAGAGCAGACAATGTAACTTTGGTTCACAAGCCAGGATATCTGGGCGTACAGTATGATGTAAGCGGTGCGGTAAATGGTGAGGTTGAAGTTGATGTACCTGGAAAGTTTAGCGTATATAATTCACTGACAGCTATTGCAATCTGCCATTACTACAATGTGTCACTTGAGGATATGGCTCCAGCTTTGAAGAATGCCAAGGTAAAGGGACGTATTGAGATGATTCATGTAAGTGACAGATTTACATTGATGATTGATTATGCTCACAATGCCATGAGTCTGGAGAGCCTCCTTACTACAATGAAGGATTACAGACCGGGCAGACTTATCTGTCTCTTTGGCTGTGGTGGTAACAGATCTAAGCTTAGAAGATATGAGATGGGTGAGGTGTCAGGTAGATTTGCTGACCTTACAATTATTACATCTGACAATCCTAGATTTGAGGAGCCACAGGCTATTATTGATGACATCAAGACTGGAATTGCCAAGACTACAGGTGAGTATGTAGAAATTGTAGACAGAAGAGAAGCTATCAAATATGCTATCAAGCATGCTATGGAAAAGGATATTATCGTACTTGCTGGAAAAGGTCATGAGGACTACCAGGAAATCAAGGGCAAGAAGTATCCTATGGATGAGAGAGTCTTGGTAGCTGAGGTTGTTGAGGAATTAAAAGCCGAGGGCTGGGAAGCGTAAATGAAATTTGCGGATATTGTAATTGACATATCGTTAGAAAAACTGGATAAGACTTTTCAATATTTAATACCTGAGAATCTGATGGACAAGGTGCACCCTGGTTCTCAGGTTATTATTCCCTTTGGAAAAGGCGGCAGACAGATCAAGGGATTCGTGGTGGATATCAGTGAGGAACCGAAGCTTGATGTAGACAAGATTAAGCCTATATCAGGTATTGCCAAGGATAGTATTGCCATTGAATCTCAATTGATAGAATTGGCTGCCTGGATGAAACGCAATTATGGTTCCACCATGAATCAGGCGCTAAAGACTGTTATTCCCATTAAGAAGAAGCAGAGCATCAAGGAGAAGAAGACAGTAGTACTTAAGCTTGATGACGAAATGGCACAGATTGAATATAATGAGATGCTTTCAAGAGCCAGACATAGTATATATAAAGAACGATTATTGAAGGCTCTCATGGATGCAAAAGAAATACCTTGGGATTATATTGTAGGAGATATGGGAATATCCAGCAGTATAATTCGTGATTTCGCAGATAAGGGCTGGATAGAAATTTCCAGCGAGAGAACATATAGAAATCCAATTAGAGTGTCCCATACTAATGAAGGGGATGTGATATTAAACTCAGATCAGGCAAATGCCTGTGATAGGGTGATAAATGATTGGAATTCAGGCAATACCAATAATACTTATCTATTGTATGGAGTTACAGGTAGCGGTAAGACAGAAGTATATATGAAGCTTCTGGAGGAGACTTTAAATAGAGGTAAGAGCGCCATTGTGCTCATTCCAGAAATTGCTCTGACTTATCAGACTGTAAACAGATTTCATAAAAGGTTTGGAGACCAGGTATCCATTATTAATTCCAGAATGACACTTGCAGAGAGATTTGATCAGTTTGAGAGAGCGAAGTCAGGGGATGTATCTATAATGGTAGGGCCTCGAAGTGCCCTTTTCACACCTTTTACAAATTTAGGTATTATAATAATCGACGAGGAGCATGAGAGTTCTTATAAGAGTGAGGTGGCTCCCAGATATCATGCCAGGGAGACAGCCATTGCAAGAGCAGCTATGAATAATGCCACAGTAGTTTTAGGCTCTGCTACTCCTTCTGTAGAGAGTTTCATGAGAGCTCAGACAGGCGAGTATAAATTATTGAAATTAGAAAACAGAGTTATGGACAGACCAATGCCTCAGTGTGACATTGTGGATTTGAGAGATGAACTTATGTCAGGTAATCGTTCCATTTTGAGTCGCAAGTTACAGCTGGCTATTGAGGATCGTCTCAATAAGAAGGAACAGGTTATGCTCTTTCTCAACAGACGCGGGCTTATGGGCTTCATTTCTTGTAGGGCCTGTGGCCATGTGATAAAATGTCCTCATTGTGATGTATCATTAAGTCTCCACGGAGGCAATAAGTTGAAATGTCACTATTGTGGATATGAGACAGCAAATCCTAAGGTGTGTCCGGAGTGTGGCTCTAAATATATCGGTGGCTTCAAGGCGGGAACCCAGAAGGTGGAGGAGATTGTGAAGGCTCAATATCCATCTGCCAGAGTTATGCGTATGGATATGGATACTACCAGAGGAAAACATGGACATGAGGATATATTGAAATCCTTTGCCAATCATGAGGCTGATATATTGATTGGAACCCAGATGATTGTAAAGGGACATGATTTTCCGGAAGTTACTCTGGTGGGAATTCTGGCGGCAGATATGTCTTTGAATGCATCTGACTTCCACTGTGCTGAGAGAACATTTCAGCTTATAACCCAGGCGGCAGGCAGGGCCGGGAGAGGGCATAAGCCGGGAAATGTTATTATACAGACTTACCAACCAGACAATTATAGTGTAGTTGCTGCAGCTAATCAGGATTATGAGAGTTTCTACAATCAGGAGATTGCTTACAGGAAGCTGATGGATTATCCACCGGCAGCGCATATGCTTCTGATTTTAGTTACATCAGAAAATGAGTCTCATGCCAGGGGACGCGCAGAGGCTATCGTAGCCCTGCTTAATAAAACATTTGACAGAATAAGATGTATGGGCCCAAGTGATGCTGGCATTGCCCGGTTAAATGATATATACCGCAAGGTTATATATATCAAGGAGAGAGACTACGAGAAGCTTATATGTTATAAGGATGAGGTGGAGAAATATCTGCTGGATTCCAGGGAATATGCAGATACAGCCACATGGTTTGATTTTGATCCAATGAGTGGTTTCTAAATGATTTGAATTGTATTGCGTAATGGACTTGAGTGGGAGTCTTGAGTGGAAATACATAAATAGTTTATAGGAATGGAGAGAAATATGGCACTTAGAGAGATTAGAATACAGGGTGATGAGGTTTTGACAAAGGTATGTCGTCCTGTAAAAGAAATGAATGACAGAACATTGGAACTTATTGATGATATGATTGAGACAATGTACGATGCTGATGGAGTTGGACTTGCAGCACCTCAGGTTGGAGTATTGAAGAGAATTGCTGTAATTGATGTGGGAGACGGACCAATCGTACTTGTTAATCCGGAGATTCTTGAGACTTCCGGTGAGCAGACAGGACAGGAAGGTTGCTTGTCAATTCCAGGTAAAGCCGGAGATGTGACAAGACCTAATTATGTCAAGGTCAAGGCTTATGACGAGGAGATGAATGAGTATATTATCGAAGGTGAGGAGCTTCTTGCCAGAGCATTGGTACATGAGATTGAGCATTTGGACGGACATATGTACACAGAGAAGGTTGAGGGACCTCTCTATGATGTGAAATATGCAGACGAGGAAGAGTAATATATGAAAGTAGTATTTATGGGAACTCCTGATTTTGCAGTGAGTACTTTGGAAGCTATATATGAGGCGGGTCACGAGATTGTCCTTGTGGTAACTCAGCCGGACAAGCCTAGAGGTCGTGGAAAGGAAATGCAATTTCCTGATGTGAAGGTATGGGCATTAGAACATGATTTGCCAGTATATCAGCCTGTGAAAATCAAGGAAGAGGAAGCAATAGAATATTTGCGTGGATATGAGGCAGATGTGTTTGTAGTAGCTGCATTTGGTCAGATATTGCCCAAGGCTATTTTGGATATGCCACGATTGGGATGTGTCAATGTACATGCTTCCCTGTTACCTAAATACAGAGGCGCAGCTCCAATTCAGTGGGCTGTCATAAATGGAGATAAGTTCAGCGGAGTTACAACCATGCAGATGGGAGTGGGACTTGATGATGGCGACATGCTTCTGAAGGAAGAAGTTGAATTGGCAGCTGATGAGACAGGCGGAAGTCTATTTGACAGACTGGCAATTGTAGGCGGCAAGTTGTGTGTCAAGACAATAGAGGGACTTGATGCTGGAACTGTCAATGCTATATCACAGAATGAGGATGAGGCCACTCATGTGGGTATGATCAAGAAGTCTATGGGCGCTATGGACTTTGAGAAGACTGCTGTAGAACTTGAGCGATTGATCAGAGGATTAAATCCGTGGCCTAGTGCATATACCAGATTAAATGGTAAGACTTTGAAAGTGTGGAAGGCAGCTGTTTCTTCCTATGAAGATATGGCAGATGTAGCTGGAATAGAAATTGCTGATATAGAAGGAAGCAATCCTGGTGAAGTGATTTGGACAGGTAAGGATACCATTGCTGTGAAATGTAATGGAGACATATTGCTTATGCAGGAAGTGCAGTTGGAAGGCAAGAAGAGAATGGCAGTTGGAGATTTTCTGAGAGGACATGGAATAGAGATTCATACTGTCTTGGGATAGGAGATATAGATTTGGCAGAACCAAACCAGAGAGAAATAATACTTGATATATTGGATGAGATTTTAGAACAAGGTGGGTATACTCACCTTGTTTTGTCTGCTGCATTGATGAAATATCAATATTTGGATAAGCAGCAGAGAGCGTTTATTACACGAGTTTCAGAGGGTACAGTGGAGAGACTGATTCAGTTGGATTATGTTATTGATTCCTTTGTTAAGAAGCCCAAGGTTCGCAAGATGAAGCCTCTGATTAGAACAGTGCTTAGATTCAGCACCTACCAGATTCTATATATGGACGGCGTGCCTGATTCTGCAATCTGTAATGAGGCAGTGAAGCTTGTGAAGAAGAGAGGCTTAGGTGGTCTGTCTGGTTTTGTAAATGGAATACTTCGCAATATTTCAAGAAGCAAGAAGGATATATCTTATGAGGGATTGAGTGTGAAATATTCTATGCCTCAGTGGATTATAGATTATTGGCAGGAACAGTTTGATGGGGGTACTGTGGAGGCTGTACTTGAGGCCTTACTGGCAGAGAAGAAGACTTGCATTCGAGTAAACACTGATTTGATAACCATGGAAGAGTTGAAGGAGTCTCTTGAAAGTCAGGGCATAGCAGTTGAACCGGTAGAGATTGTCATTGATGGACAGTCTCAGATTATGGATAGAGCCTATTATATATCAGATTATGATTATCTTATGGCTATTGATGAATTTGCCGATGGTAAATTCTATGTACAGGATGTTAGCTCTATGATGATAGGTTATATATCGCAGGTGAAACCTGACAGCAATGTAATTGATGTATGCGCGGCTCCCGGAGGTAAGAGTCTCCATGTGGCAGAGCTTATGTCAGGTACTGGACATGTGCAGGCCAGAGATGTGTCTGATTACAAGGTTGAGCTTATGGAGGAAAATATTGCCAAGTCCGGCCTGCAGAATATAGATGCAATCGTCTGGGATGGAACAGTTTTGGATGAAAATGCTGTGGAGACTGCGGATTTGGTTATATGTGATGCGCCATGTTCCGGACTTGGCGTTATAGCAGGCAAGCCTGATATAAAATATCATATGTCAATGGAGCAGTTGAGAGAACTTTCTGAACTTCAGAGACAGATATTATATAATGCTTCTAGATATGTAAAACACGGTGGCAGAATAATATATTCCACATGTACAATAGGCAGAATTGAGAACCAGGAAAATGTGAAATGGTTTTTGAAAAATAATACAGATTTTAAATTAATCAGTGAGAGCCAGATTCTACCAAAGAAGGGTGAACAGGATGGTTTCTTCTTTGCACTGATGGAAAGAGCATAAGAGATAATGATAGATATTAAATCTATGGAATATGATGATGTAATTGAATATATGACATCTATAGGAGAGAAGCCTTTTCGAGGAAAGCAGCTTTTCCAATGGATGCATGTCCACAAGGTGGCATCTATTGATGATATGACCAATCTCTCCAAGGATATGAGACATAAGCTTCAGGAGAATTGTATATATACATCTTTGACTCAAGTGGATTGTCAGATTTCCAAGGAGGATGGAACCAGAAAGTATCTGTTTGCTTTGTCTGATGGCAATGTGGTGGAGAGTGTGCTTATGAGATATAAGCATGGTAATTCGGTATGTGTATCTTCACAGGTGGGATGCCGTATGGGATGTAGATTCTGTGCTTCCACTCTTGATGGCTTAGAGAGAAATCTCACTCCTGCAGAGATATTGGATCAGATTTATTCTATTGAGAGAGATACAGGCGAGAAGGTTTCCAATGTGGTTGTAATGGGCACAGGGGAACCTATGGACAACTTTGATAATATAGTTACATTTATCAAACTTCTGTCTGATGAGAGAGGAGCCAACTTAAGTCAGAGAAATATTACAGTATCTACCTGTGGTATTGTGCCAAAGATGAAGGAGTTGGCATCTTATCATTTTCAAATAACTCTGGCACTTTCTCTTCATGCGCCAAATCAGGCCAAGAGATTAGAGCTTATGCCAGTGGCCAATAAATATGATATTAATGAGGCGGTGGATGCCTGCAGATATTATTTTAAAGAGACAGGTAGACGAATAACTTTTGAGTACAGTCTGGTGGCTGGAGTCAATGACAGCGATACAGATGCAGCTGAATTGGCAGAGTTGATAAAGGGAATTAATTGCCATGTGAATCTGATTCCTGTGAATCCGATAAAGGAGAGAAATTATGTGCAATCCTCCAATGAGGCAGTGCACGCATTTAAAAATAAACTTGAAAAATATGGAATAAATGTTACTATTAGAAGGGAAATGGGCCGGGATATTGACGGAGCCTGTGGACAGCTTAGAAGAAAACATATTTCTAAAGAGCAGAAAGGTGACTAATCATGAGTTATGCATTCATGACGGATACTGGACTGGCCCGCTCTAAAAATCAGGATGCAGTCTATGCAACAGATGATAGAATTGGTATCTTGCCAAATCTATATGTGGTTGCTGATGGTATGGGAGGGCATAATGCCGGTGAATATGCATCGACATATGCTTTGGACCAAATAAAGATTGTCGCATCAAATGCAAATGGGTCGGGGCCTGTTCAGGTTTTAAATCAAGCAATTACAACTGCAAATGCTGCCGTGTATGGCAAAGCTACACAAGACATAGATAAGGCTGGAATGGGAACAACAGTTGTGGCAGCAACTATAGAGAATGACCAGTTGACTGTGGCCAATGTAGGAGACAGTAGACTGTATCTATGCCGAGATAGAAAGTTAGAACAGATAACTGTGGATCATTCAATTGTAGAAGAGATGGTCAATAATGGACAACTTTCTAGAAATCTGGCCAAGGACCATCCTAAGAGAAATTTCATTACAAGAGCTGTTGGGGCAGAGCCTCAGGTGAGAGTGGATTTCTTTGAGGAGGATTTGAAAGCAAATGATTTAATACTACTATGTAGTGATGGACTTACTACAATGGTGGATGAAGACGATATTGCGGAGATAATAACTAGAGATGTTGCATTGGATAAGAGGGTAGAAGAATTAGTAACAAGAGCCAATGCAAATGGTGGAATGGATAATATTACTGTGATCTTAGTTGATCCTTATAGATAGATGAGGTGTATATATGTTAGAAGTAGGCAATTATGTAGCAGATAGATATGAAATTTTAGATAAAATTGGTACCGGTGGAATGTCAGATGTATTCAAAGCCAAGGATCATATCCTGGGTAGAGAAGTTGCTATCAAGGTTTTGAAGCAGGAATTTGCAGAGGACATGAACTTTGTTACAAAATTCAGAACAGAGGCACAGTCTGCTGCTGGTTTGGAGCATCCAAATATTGTAAATATCTATGATGTAGGTAGCGAGAATGGTGAGTACTACATCGTAATGGAATATGTGGAAGGTATCACTCTCAAAACTTATATTGAGAAGAAGGGTCAGTTGAATTTCAAGGAAGCAATCAGTATTGCTATTCAGGTGGGCCGTGGTATTGAGGCAGCTCATAACAAGGGCATTATCCATAGAGATATCAAGCCACAGAATATTATTATTTCTACAGAAGGCAAGGTAAAGGTTACTGACTTCGGTATTGCCAGAGCTACATCAAGCAATACAATTCATGCTGATGTAATGGGTTCAGTACATTATGTATCACCTGAGCAGGCTAGAAATGGTTTTGTAGATTTCAAGAGTGATATCTATTCTCTTGGTATTGTAATGTATGAGATGGTTACTGGACGTGTGCCATTTGATGGTGATTCTACAGTAAATATTGCTTTGAAGCATCTGCAGGAAGAGATGGTTACCCCTTCAGCTTATGCACCAGAGCTTCCAATTAGTATAGAGAAGATTATCTTAAAGGCAACAATGAAGAGCCCTGATAGAAGATATGCTTCTATGGAAGATTTACTTCTGGATCTGAAGAAGGCTTTAGTAAGTCCAAATGAGGACTTTGTTACAATAGTTGATGTAGAAGAAGCAGAGAAGACCAAGATTCTCTCCCCAGAGGAACAGCAGAAAATCAAGGATGAACTTATGAATGAAGATAAGGGAGATGCCTTGGAGGCTGATGATTTGCTGGATGAGGAGGAAGATGATGACGATGGTCCTGTTAATCCAAAGATTGACAAGGCTATCACAATTATGATTTTCGCGGCAGCCGGTATTATATTGGCTTTGGTTGTATATTTTGTTGGTTCATTCTTCGGAGTGTTCGGATCAGGAACAGATAAGAAGGACGGACAGGAACAGGTTGCAAGCTATGAGATGATAGATGTAGTTGGTATGACGGAAAAGGATGCCAAGGCTGCATTGAAGAAGGCTGAGATTCCTGAGAGTGCTTACGAGATTATATATGAGTCAAGCGATGAAGTAGAGAAGGATAAGGTTATCAGCCAGTCTATTCCAAAGGGACAGATGGTATCATCTGATAACAAGGTGAAGATCAAGGTTAGCAAGGGTGAGTCTGAGGAAGATATTGAAGTTCCTGATGTAACAGGAATGACAGAGCAGTCTGCCAAGGCTACACTTGAGGATGCGGGATTTAAGTTCAGCAGAAGTTATGAGTACTCGGCAGATAAGCCTGAGGGACAGGTAATTAGCTATTCTCCGACTGGCAAGGCTGGCAAGGGAGATACAATCACTGTTGTAATCAGTGCTGGTATTCAGTCAGTACAGGTTCCTAGTATTACAGGAATGACAGAAGCAGAGGCCAATAATGCACTTGCATCAGCTGGTCTGAAGGTAGGAAATGTAACCAGATCTTACAGCGATAATGTGGCTGCAGGCAGAGTAATCAGCCAGGGCTACTCATCAGGTAAGACAGTTGATTCCGGAACGTCTGTTGATTTTGTAGTAAGTGATGGAGCTAAGCCGGTATACTATAGTGGAACAGTTACTTTATCATTACCAGAGGGAACAACAGAAGCTCAGACAGCCACAATATTGGATGCAAACGGTGTTAAAATACATGATGTTGAGGTTCAAACAGGTGGGACACCTATTCAGGTAAGTCATGTTGCTACAAATACAGTTACTATACAGTATAGCGATGGAAGAACAGAAACAGCTTCTTTAACTAGAGAATAATTATTATAAATACCTATCATCTGAGAGAAACTGGTGATAGGTATTTTTTATTTGACTATACGCACGGTGGAGTCTATCATATATTATATAGAACATTATGGTGGGTATTTTGCGGTATGGAGATTGAATTATGATAGTAGAAAATACAAAAGAGAATCGAGAAATTAAAAATGTTATCTCAACTATGGCTATAGAAAACATGTATCTGAGTAAAGATTTTGTGAAAGAAATGATTAAGGTTTCTAAAGGTGAAAAGACTTCAGAGGAGTTGCGCCAGGAGGTAATTAGAAAATATGCCAGATTCTAGATATTGTTATCCTGATTCAGACGTTCTTGTAAATAAATTGAATATTAGAGATAAGGACGATTTATTTACAGCTGAAGTAGAATTAACATCTATTAGATTAAATGAACTACAGAATGATCCGATAGAAGGTAGTTTTGATTTTAATCATCTAAAAAATATTCATAAGTATATTTTTCAAGATATATATGATTGGGCAGGTAAAGAACGCACAGTTGAAATTGGAAAAGGAAATCTATTTTGTTTAGTTTCTTGCATTAATGAATATGCACAATCTGTATTTAAAAAATACTATCCTCAATGCTATGATGCAAAAGATGATTTTGATCTTTTTATTAAAACTTTTGCTGATAATTATGGCGATTTAAATGCTCTTCATCCTTTTAGAGAAGGAAATGGTCGTACACAAAGAGAATTTGCAAGATTAATATGCTTAAAATGTGGATATGATTTTGATTTATCATGTACAACTCATAATCAAATGTTGGAGGCAAGTAAATGTAGCTTTAATACTGGTGATAATACAGGGTTTATTGAGATATTTTCTAAAGCAGTGAAAAAGCAATGTGATTCTAATGACGATGTAAATCGATTAAAAATACTTACTATGGATGATTTGATTATTGATAAGGATAATGATTATGATTACTATGATTATGTTGATAATCATCAAGTAGATGTATATGAAGAGCTGTATAGAACAAAAATCAAAAAAATGTATTCAGAAATATCAGATGCAGATAATACTAATGTTGGTGATAAATAGTATCTAGGGAGAGAAATGACAGGAACTATAATCAAAGGTATAGCAGGATTTTATTATGTATATGTAAATGGCAGTGGAGTCTACGAATGTAAGGCCAAGGGTGCATTTCGCAAAGCCGGAATCAAACCACTCGTAGGTGACTCAGTGGAAATTGCCGTGTTGGACGAGAAGAAGAAACTTGGAAATGTGGAGAAGATTCTTCCTCGCAAAAATTCTATTGTAAGACCTGCAGTGGCCAATGTGGATCAGGCTTTGGTAATATTTGCTACAGCTTCTCCGGAACCTAATTTGAATTTATTGGATAGATTTCTGGTAATGATGGAATATCAGAATGTGCCTGTGCATATATGCTTCAATAAGATGGATTTATCCGATGCTAAATGGCAGAGTGAATTGGCAGAGATTTATGGCAATGCTGGTTATGAGGTACATTTTACAGCAGCGAAAAAAGGTGAGGATGTTGGTGAAGATGATGGGGTTGGAGAGATTCGAGAACTCCTTCAGGGTAAAATTACTACAGTTGCTGGTCCTTCAGGCGTAGGCAAATCCACATTGATAAACTGCCTCAAGGGGGATGTTGTAATGGAAACCGGTTCAGTCAGTGAGAAGATTGGCAGAGGCAAGCATACTACCAGACATTCCCAGCTGATATATTTAGGAGATGATACATTTATTGTGGATACTCCAGGTTTTTCATCCATGTACATCCCTGAATTCGAGAAGGAAGATTTGAAGGATTGTTATCCTGAGTTTGATAAATATGCCAATGAATGTAAATTCCTGGGCTGCGTACATATCAACGAGCCTAAGTGCGGGGTGAAGGATGCCCTTGCTAGAGGCGAAATATCTCAGGAGCGATACGATAATTATAAGTTGCTCTACGAGGAAATCGCCAGTAGACGCAAATATTAAATATTAAGTATTAAATGTATGTTATATCAGCTCCCGAGAATTGTATCTTTGCAGGAACGTGGATAACGCCAGCACTTAATGAGCCTTCAGGCGAATTTAGTACTGCTGCGTTAGCCCCGTAACGAAAGCGTTCTAGCAAAGATATAATCTCAGGAGCTGATTAGAGTAATTATAAATATAATAATTATAAATATAATAAGCGACATAAGAGGAGAAACTATGAAATATTGTTTATCGCCATCTATTTTGGCAGCTGACTATGGTAAGTTAGCAGAGGAGATTGCTTGCGTGGAGGAAGCAGGAGCTCAATACATTCACATTGATGTGATGGATGGACAGTTTACACCGAATATTACAATTGGAGCACCGGTGGTGTCATCCCTTAGAAAATATACTGATGCAATTATGGATTGTCATCTTATGATTGTTGATCCTGACAGATTTATTGAGGATTTCGTGAAAGCAGGGGCGGATATTATAACAGTTCATGCTGAAGCTTGTACTCATCTGGATCGAACTATTAATTACATCAAGGACTTAGGTGTCATGGCTGGAGTGGCTATCAATCCTGCAACACCGATTTCCATGATTGAGCATGTGTTACCAATGGTGGATATGGTACTTGTAATGTCAGTTAATCCAGGATTTGGAGGACAGAAGTTGATACCTTACACTTTGGACAAGATATCAGCTCTCAGAGATTTGATTGACAACAAGAATTATAAGACTGACATCGAAATTGATGGTGGTGTCACAATTGAGAACATCGATAGAGTGATTGAGGCGGGAGCTAATATTATTGTAGCTGGAAGCGCTGTATTCAAAGGAGATTCAGCAGATAATGTGGAGGCTTTCCTGTCACATATGAAGTAGACCGGGGGTTTATATGAAGACTTATATTATAGCAGGTGGAAATGTAGATTATGATTTCGCAAAGAAATATTTATCAGATAATATGTGCGCTGAAGATGTGTGCATAGCAGTTGATGCTGGAATAAAAGTTTGCGAGAAATTGCAAATAGAACCTAGCTATATAATCGGTGATTTTGATTCTCTTTCCCAGTCAGAGCGGGATATGATGGATGTCATATATGGTACATATAATGATACTGAGATAATTACATTGAATCCTGTGAAGGATGACACTGATACAGAGGCGGCTCTTAAACTGGCTTTTCAGAAGACAGAAGGCGAGATTTATATATTGGGAGCCACCGGTAAGAGACTGGATCACACCTATGGCAATATTGAACTTTTGAGACAGGCTGACAGTCATGGAAGAGATGTATTTATCATAGATACATATAATAGAATTCGTATGCTAAGAAATGGTAGTTGTAAGATTACCAAAAAGAAGCAGTTTGGAAAATATGTATCTATATTTCCTGTAGGTGGAAGTTGTCATCATGTAACTGTTACAGGTATGTATTATAATCTGGAGGATGCTACTTTGGAGGGTGGGAATACTCTTGGTGTCAGCAATGAAATTGTAGATAGAGAAGCTGAAATCTCCGTTGGAGATGGTACGCTTTTAGTGATTGAGAGCAGGGATTAGAGTCCTTGAGAATTATCTAAATATAGTGGTGCTTACCTTGATATTGTATATCATATTCTATATAATTTATATTATAAATTATAGGGGGAATATTGAGGATGGCAAAAGAAATGATTGCTATGTTGCTTGCTGGTGGACAAGGCTCGCGACTTTATGCACTTACAAAAAATCTGGCTAAACCAGCTGTTCCATTTGGTGGGAAGTATCGTATTATTGATTTTCCACTGTCTAATTGTGTTAATTCAGGAATTGACACTGTAGGAATTCTTACACAATATCAGCCTTTGGTATTAAATGAATATATTGGAAATGGACAACCATGGGATTTGGATAGACTCTATGGAGGTGTTCATGTGTTACCTCCGTATCAGAAGGCGGAAGGATCTGATTGGTACAAAGGCACTGCCAATGCCATTTATCAGAACATACCTTTTATTGAGAGGTATGAGCCGGAGTATGTAATTATATTGTCCGGAGATCAAATCTGTAAACAGGATTACAATGATTTTCTGAATTTCCATAAGGAGAAGGGAGCGGAATTCTCTGTTGCGGTTATGGAAGTTCCATGGGAGGAGGCTTCTCGATTTGGCCTTATGGTTACAGATGAGAATGCCAAGATTACAGAGTTTCAGGAGAAGCCTAAGGAGCCAAAGTCCAATTTGGCATCTATGGGAATTTATATATTTAATTGGGATGTATTGAAGAAATATCTGGAGGAGGATGAAGCTGATCCTAATTCGGAAAATGATTTTGGAAATAATATTATTCCAAATATGCTTCGGGACGGAAGAAAGATGTATGCTTACAATTTCTCAGGATATTGGAAGGATGTGGGAACTATTTCTTCTCTGTGGGAGGCTAACATGGAAGTGTTGGATCCGGATGGAAGTGGGTTAAATATTTTCGATGAGAACTGGAAAATATACAGTCGTAATTCAGGAAAGCCTGGCCATAGAATTGATGCTGAGGCTACAGTAGAGGATTCTCTGGTTACGGATGGTTGTAGAATACATGGTACAGTAAAGCATTCTATATTATTTTCGGGAGTAAGCGTAGAAGCTGGAGCAGTAATTCAGGATGCAGTTATAATGGGGGGCGCCAAAATAGGTAAGGGCGCAGTTGTATCCCATTGTATAGTTGCGGAAAATGTTGTAATCGGTGCAGGTGCTGAAGTAGGACTTATGCCAGAGAAAGGTCAGACAGGTGGAGTTGCAACCATCGGATCAAATCTTAGAATTGGAGCCGGAGCAATTGTTGGTCCGGATGCAATGGTAGAATGTGATGTAAAGGAGGGGACTAAAATATGATTTCATCAAATTCAGATGCCCTCGGCATAATATTTACCAACACATATGATTCTTCTGTACCGGAGTTGACAGCCAGAAGGTCAATGGCTTCATTGCCTTTTGCTGCCAGATATCGTCTCATTGATTTCATCTTATCAGGAATGGTAAATGGTGGTATAGATAATGTGTCTCTTGTGGTAAGAGAAAACTATTTATCGCTTCTTGATCACCTGGGAAATGGTAGAGAGTGGGATTTGACTCGCAAATATGGCGGATTAAATATTATTCCTCCATTTGCTAATAGAGGAACAAGCATTTATAGCGGACGTGTGGAAGCTATAAATACAATTTTGAATTTTTTGAAGGATCAGAAAGAGAAGTATGTTGTTATTTCTGATTCCAATATTGTATCTAATGTGGATTTCAAAGATGTAATCAGATTCCATATGGAGCAGAATGCCGATGTTACTATTGTCTACAAAAAAGGCAAGGTTCAGGTTACAGATGCCCAGGCTATTGTAGAGAATCATGAGAATTTCTTCACAATGGACTTGGATGGAACCAAGGTTAAGGGATTTAAGATTAATCCTGAAGCAAGTAAGACAGAAAAGAATGTTTCCATGAATATATATGTTATGGAGAGAGAACTTCTGATTGAGGAAGTAACTGAGGCTTACAGAAGCGGATTTTTGCATTTTGAGAGAGATGTATTCGCTAATAACCTGGACAAATATGATATTCAAGCGTATGAATATACTGGATATGAAGCTCGTATTATGAGCATGAAGGATTATTTCGAAGAGAATATGAGACTACTTGATGAGAAAAATCTTGATGAGTTGTTTGGCAAGAGCCCAATGCGCACCAAGGTAAGAGATGACGCACCAACCAGATATGTAAGAGGTTGCCGGGTTGATAATGTGTTGGCTGCAGATGGATGTGTAATAGAAGGTCAGGTGGAGAACTCAGTATTATTCAGAGGTGTTAAAGTTGGCAAGGGTGCCAAGGTGAAAAATGCTATTATAATGCAGGATACAGTTGTAAGGCCGGGAGCAGAGGTTAGTTATGTTATAACTGACAAGAATGTGACTATTGGTGATAATAAGCAATTGGCTGGAACAGAATCATTTCCTGTATATGTAGCAAAGGGTAAGACTGTATAAGATTTGAAGCCGATATGGGGGTGCCTATGTCGGCTTTTGCGTAAGGAGAAATGTGATGCGATATGATAAGAAGGTTATTGATGAATTTATAGGCGTGGATGAGAATGGTCAGAGATTCTGTAGAATAAGACCTGATAGTGAGGATATATTATATATTCTCAACAGACATAACAGTGACGAGGTGGATAGGGCGATTCTCTTTGCTGTCATGGCGCATAGAAATCAGGTGAGAAAGGGTACCAATCTGCCATATATAATTCACCCTCTAGAGGTTGGCGGAATCGTAGCCAGGATTATGGATGCTAAGGAAGTTCAGATAGATTTAAAACCTGATGATTGTATTGCGGCAGCCCTATTGCATGATGTAATAGAAGATACTTCTTATGTATATGATGATTTGGCAGATGAATTCAGCGTGGCAGTGGCAGATCTGGTAAATGATGAGAGTGAGGACAAAATGAGATATATGTCCTCAAAGGAGTCATGGAAGATTCGTAAGGAAAATGCTATTGCGCATTTGAAAAATGTGCGTATGGAAGCCAAGGTTATTGCTTTGGGAGATAAGCTTTCCAATATGAGAATGTCGGTATCCACATATGATACAAGGGGAGAGGATATGTGGGCAGCATTTAACCAAAGTGATCCTGTAATGCAGGAATGGTATTACAGAAGTATAGCAGATATCCTGTCGGATTTATCACAGGTGAAGGCCTACAAAGAATATTTACAATGCTTAAATATAGTATTTGGAGATGAATAATCTGTAATAAAATCGTTATTGCCTGTTTATTAAGCGAAAATGATTTTGCATGGAAACTATTTTGTGCTAATATAGTTTTTGGTTTATATTATATGAAGAATTAGTGAGGGAATAAGAATGTTACAGGAAAGTATTAAGAAGTTGGTACAGTATGGTATCGATACTGGCCTTACTGAGGAGTGCGAGAGAGCATATGTGACCAATCTGGTATTGGATGTAATGCAGGAGGATGAATATACAGATCCGGACTGTGATATGTCAAATATAATATTGGAGGATGTTCTTGCAGATCTGTTGGATGAGGCTGTTGCCAAGGGATTGATTGAGGATAGTGTAGTATATAGAGATTTATTTGACACAAGACTTATGAATTGTCTCTGCCCAAGACCTGCTACAGTACAGAAGACTTTCTGGGAGGAGTATGAGAAATCTCCACAGGATGCCACAGATTATTTCTTTAATCTCAGCAGAAATAGTGATTATATCAGAACTTACAGAGTGAAGAAAGATAAGAAGTGGACTGTAGATACAGATTATGGCACACTTGATATTACTATTAATCTGTCAAAGCCGGAAAAGGATCCAAAGGCTATTGCAGCTGCCAAGAATGCGAAGCAGTCGTCTTATCCTAAATGCCTGCTCTGTATGGAAAATGAAGGTTATGCTGGAAGAGTGAATCATCCTGCAAGAGAAAATCATAGAATTATTCCTATTACAATAAATGATTGCAAGTGGGGATTCCAGTATTCTCCATATGTATATTACAATGAGCATTGTATTGTATTTAATGGGCAGCATGTTCCAATGAAAGTGGAGAAAGCTACTTTTATTAAATTGTTTGATTTTATTAAGCTTTTCCCACATTATTTTCTGGGGTCCAATGCAGATCTTCCAATTGTTGGTGGTTCAATTTTGAGTCATGATCATTTCCAGGGCGGTCATTATACATTTGCCATGGAAAAGGCTCCTATAATTGAAAAATTCACTGTAAAAGGTTATGAGGATGTGAAGGCTGGTATTGTAAAATGGCCTCTATCAGTAATAAGATTGCAGTGCAAGGATGAGAAGAGAATTATTGATTTAGCCGATCATATCTTGCAGACCTGGAGAGGATATACCGATGAGGATGCATTTGTCTATGCTGAGACAGATGGTGAACCACATAATACTATCACTCCAATTGCCAGAAGAAGAGGAGATTTGTTCGAGCTTGATTTGGCTTTGAGAAATAATATTACAACAGAGGAACATCCTCTGGGAGTATATCATCCACATGAGAAGCTTCATCATATCAAGAAGGAAAATATTGGACTTATTGAAGTAATGGGGCTTGCAGTGTTGCCAGCTAGATTAAAGGGCGAACTTGAAGAGCTGGCTGATGCTATTGTAAAAGGTGAAGATATAAGAGCAAATGAGACTCTTGAAAAACATGCGAACTGGGTTGATGAATTCATGGCTGAGTACAAGGCTGCTGGCAAGACTATCGATGCAACTAATATTGAGGAAGTGCTTCAGCAGGAAGTTGGTAAAGTATTCTGCAAAGTATTGGAAGATGCAGGAGTATTTAAATGTACAGAAGAAGGATTGGCTGAATTTAGAAGATTTATTGCTGCTTTATAATTAGCAATTCAGAGTATCTTGAAACTGCATTGAGATTTTATAATTTAGAAAATAATTGTATAAAGAAACATAGTAAGATGTGTATAAGGGACTGTCAGATGGTAATATATGAGATCTGACAGTTCTTTTTATGTAAATATATCTAGATGATAGCGGGGAGTGGGGGAGAGAAGAGATGGTTTTTGAGTAAAAAAATAAGCCTCGGATTTCTCCGGGCCTCTTGAAAAGGGAGCAGTACATCTGCAACCCTTGCACCAAATTATGTGACAAGAACTAGAACTGACCTAAAGCAAACTTGAAGAATGAAACTGCTTCCTTACCAGCTGATTCCTGTGTTCTTACATATCTCTCATAATCTGCTACTACCATACCAATTGAATTTGTGAATTCCATAATTGTTACCTCCATAAAGTTATTTATAATTAATTAATATTGTTACCTGTTTTGTGGTCTTATTATAAGACCGGTTGTTTCTGCTATGAATCTTAGTAGTTACCGAAAGCGTACTTCAGAAAAGAAACTGGCTTTTCGTTTTTAGCTTCCTGCTTGCGTACATAACGATCATAGTTTACATACAACTCGTAAAGTGAATCATCAAACATTTTCTTGTACTCCTTTCCTTTGATGACCTTACTATACACCCTGTCACTGACAATGTCAACAAAAACATTTATGTAAAATTGTGCAAATAATACAAAAATCGTAGGTTTTTGCGGAAAAGTGAACAAGGACTATGAAAGAGGGTGTTGTAATATTGCACAATTCATAGACGCTGCAATTATGCAATATTACTATACAAACACCGAAAAGGTAACTTCCAGGTAACATTTATGAAATATATATTGTTCAAGATATCCAAAAATTAAGCCTTTGAAAAAATATACAAAAGAAGAGTGGCTTTTTTGTGAGATATGTAGTGTTGTTACAGGCAAAGGGGAATGTTACAATATAGGAAACGGTAAAACCAAATTTAGTTTCTTGGTTTCCGCAAGCTATCTATATCTGTGGTTTGCAAGAAACTTTGGTTTTAAATAAGTATATTGGGAGATGTGAAAATGAGGGAGAAAGTATTGCTCGGCGCAATCGAGGTTGTTAAGAGAAAAGGTGTTAAATTTACAATGGATGATGTTGCTCATGAATTAGGAATGAGCAAGAAGACAATTTATATAGCGTTTAGAGATAAGAAGTCATTGCTTATGGCTATGGCAGATTATCTATTTGATAGAGTTAAAGAAAGTGAAAATGAGATATTAAATAATGATTCTTTATCTCTAGAACAGAAGATTAGAATGATTCTCGGCGTTCTTCCAGATGGATATAGAGAGTTTAACTTTAATGAAGCTTATGCTTTAAGAAATAAATATCCAGAGATTTATGCTATTGTCCAAAAGAGAATAGAGAGTGATTGGGATACTACTATTTCTTTATTTCAAGAGGGCGTTAAAGCCGGTATTGTACGAGAGATAGATTTCAGAGTGTTCCAGATTACATTTGAGGCTGCAGTTGAGAGAATGCTCATGTCTGATGAGTTAGATAAAATGGGTATTGAATATGCAGATGCTCTTGATGAACTGGTATCAATTATGGTTGATGGCATTTTGAACAAATAAGTTGCAATAAATTATCTAGTAAGAAGTTATATGCATAGCTTTGATATATAGATGTTTATATATATTAATAAGGGAGGAATAATTAATATGCAAGACAAGTCAAAGGTTATATTTGGCAATGTAATCAGTGATAAGGATTACAACAAGGCAGTGAAGTCTAAGAAGAAATATGCCAAGAAATTCGGTGATGATTCTGATGTCAGCTACAACACAATTGTGAAGAAGAATGACAGAATCGGTGATTCTCTTGGAGTATATGACATCTTACTTCAGGATGGCGAGAGTGAAGTTCCATTTGACACAGAGAAGGGTATTATCGTAGGAAATATCCGTATGGGATTCGGTCATTATAGAATTTCAATGGCTATGGCATCTGCTGCTAAGTCTATGGGATATACACCATATTGGATGGATTTAAATGGATATCCTCAGACAACATGTACCAAGATTATTAGTGCACAGAACGATTTGTATTCTCTTGGATCTAGATTGTCGAAGAATCCATTGTTCAATAAGTTCTGGGAGTGGATGAACTATGAAGGTTTCAGAGCTTTATCATATAACTCTGCTGATCAGAAGAATGCAGAACTTATGGCTACTGTATACAAGAATGTACCAAAGGATATTCCTGTAATCGGTACACATGTATGGCCGGCCCAGGCTGCTATTCATGCAGGTATGAAATATGTAGTAAATGCCATTCCGGACAATTGGCCAATGGCATTACATTTCTCAGAGGGAAGTGTACATACAATCCAGTGTAAGAATGCTTACATGGGATATAGAATCTTAAATGGTATGAATAAGGATAAGGTATGTAAACCAATGCCTGCAGATGATTTGGTATACACAGGTCATTATATTGATCATGAGCTTGTATCTAATATCAAGGCTGACTGCGATGCTCGTATTGCAAGAAAAGCAGATGGCAAGCCAATGAGATTCTTGCTTACAATCGGTGGAGCAGGAGCTCAGAGAGAGATTTTCGAGGCTATCATCAAGCACCTCATTCCTTCGATCAAAGCTGGTAAAGCTGCTTTGTATGTAAATGTTGGTGATTATAAGGGCGTATGGGATTATTTGACAGAACAAATCCCAGAGATGAAGGGATTATCTACAGAACATTTCAACGAGTTTGAGGCTTCTAGCAAATTTGCAGAGGATGCTCTTACAGGAGATGTTGAGGGAATTCACGGATTCTATCATGAGAATATTTTCGAGGCAGTATATATTACAAATCTGCTTATGAGAAGTGCTGATGTTCTTGCAACAAAGCCTTCTGAGTTAGCATTTTATCCTGTTCCAAAACTCTTCATTCCTAGAGTTGGAAAACATGAGATGTGGGGCGCTATTCACTCTGCAGAAGTTGGTGATGGAACATTAGAGTGCAGGGATATACCACATGTAATTCAGATGATCGACATGTTTATGCAGACAGATCTGTTGAATGAAATGTGTGAAAATATCAATACAAACAATTCGGTTGGACTTTACAATGGAGCGTACAAGGTTGTAGAGCTGGCTATGGGGTTGAAAGACAAGTAAGAGAGGAGTTTTACTAAAATGGAAGAGAAAATGAAATTGAATGGTTCTGCAAAGCTTGGGTATGGCTTGGGAGCTGTAGGAAAAGATATGGTATACATGCTTTCTGCAAGTTATGTATTCTATTATTTCCAGGACATCATGGGGGCAAGCGCGATTGTTATCGGTATTATTTCCATGGTAGCGCGTATCTTTGATGCGTTTAATGATCCTATTATGGGTGCGATTGTTGCAAAGACCAAGACAAGATGGGGTAAATTCAGACCTTGGTTATTAATTGGTACTATTACAAATGCTGTTATTCTGGTTGCAATGTTCATGGCGCCACCTACATTAGATGCTAATGGAATTGGCGTTTATGCAGCTGTAACATACATCCTCTGGGGTGTTACTTACACAATGATGGATATTCCATATTGGTCAATGATTCCAGCATTTACAGAGGGTGGAAAAGAAAGAGAAGGACTTACAACACTGGCTCGTTCTTGTGCAGGTGTTGGTTCTGCTTTGGTTTCAATCTTCACTGTGAAGATTGTATATGCTCTCGGTACAAAATTTGCTGCTGCTAATGCAGGCGCATATGAGATCGAGAGAATCGGTTTCAAATATGTAGCAATCGGTGTTGCCGTATTATTTATTGTATTCATTGTAATCACATGTATGACTGTAAAAGAGAAGTCATCTGTTGATATGGAATCACCTTCAGTTGGTGAGATGTTCAAGTCATTGATTTCAAATGATCAGGCTATGACAGTTGTTATCACAATCGTATTGATAAATACTGCTTTGTATGTAACTTCAAACCTTGTTATCTACTTCTTTAAGTATGATTTGGGTGGAGTTGCTTGGAACAGTAACTATACAATCTTCAACATGGTTGGTGGCGGAGTGCAGATTCTGTCAATGATGGTATTGTACCCTGTTTTGAGAAATGTATTGAAGTTGAATAATATCAAGATCTTTACATACGGAATCGTAGCTTCTGTAATTGGATATATTATTCTTTTGGTATTAGCTACATTTGGTATTAATGCATTGCCACCTTTCTTAGTACCAGGTGTTATCATCATGGCTGTAGCAGGTGTAAATAACGTAGTTATTACTGTATTCCTTGCAAATACTGTAGATTATGGTGAGTTAAAGAATGGACACAGAGATGAGTCAGTTATCTTCTCTATGCAGACATTCGTAGTAAAGGCTGCTTCTGGAATTGCTATCATGGTTACAAGTGTGGCTCTTCAGGTATTTAAACTTAGCGATAAGGCTGCTTCAGAGGCAGAGCAGGCAATGGATCTTTCATTGAATGTACCAGCTGCTTCAAAGATGGGAATTCGTTTTGTTATGACTTTGATTCCAATCGCTTGCTTATTGTTCGCTTTCTTCTGGTTTAAAAAGAAGTATATCCTGACAGATGAGAAGATTGATGACATCACCAAAGAGTTAGAGTCAAAGAAGGCAAATGCTTAATAACTGTCGCGGCAAAGTGATGGTATAAAATAAACTTTATGTGGGAGTGCTCAGGAATTTATATAGAGACGAAAAAACAGGGAGGGGTCGACTGGCATGCCGGCTCCTCTTTGCTTTATTATTTGCGAAAATGAGCTTTTGTAAATGAGACAAAACATAGTAGTATTTGCAAATAATATGAATGAAAACTATGTTACATAATATATGCATTTATAATATAATTTTATTTGTGAGTGTAAATATAAGAAAGGAGACAACATGATCGAGATAAGAGACAATTTGTATGTGCTAAATACCAACAATACAACTTATGCTTTTCGCGTAATGGAAACTGGTCATTTAGAGCATCTGTATTATGGGTCGAAAATTAATATAGCAGATCCTGAGTCTTTGGTTGAGAAGCATAAATTCCAGCCGGGTAATTCTATTGCATATGATGCAGATCATGCAGAGTTTACTCTGGAGGATATGTGCTTAGAAATGTCAGGATACGGCAAGGGGGATATCAGAGAACCTTTTGTTGAAGTTGTAGCAGCAGATGGTAGTACTACAACAGATTTTGTATTTGAAAGCGCTGAGAAATTGGCTGGTAAGGAGGCTCTTGAGACTCTGCCAAGTTCTTATGATAATGCCAATGAGGTGGAGACTCTTCGAGTAGAACTGAAGGACAAGAATAATGGATACACACTTCGCTTGAATTATTATGTATTTGCTGATACAGATGTTATCGCAAGAGATGCCAAGTTCTTCAATACAAGTGATAAGGAAGTTAAGTTGCGCCGACTTATGAGCGCTCAGCTTGATTTGAACAAGGCTGGTCTTGTAGTTTCATCCTTCCATGGTGGATGGGTGAAGGAGATGCAGAAGTATGATACTACTGTAAATATTGGTAAGTTTGTAAATTCATCTTACACAGGTAGTTCATCAAACAGAAGCAATCCATTTATCATGGTAAGTGATGCCAATACATCTGCAGAGTATGGTGATTGCTACGGATTCAATCTGGTATACAGCGGTAACCATTACGAGGCAGTAGAGGTCAATGCTTATGACAAGACTCGTATTGTGACAGGTATTAATCCTCAGGGATTTGAATTCACAATTGCTCCAGGTGAGAGCTTTGAAGCACCAGAGGCAATTATGACTTATTCCCATGATGGACATGACGGTATGAGCAGACATATGCATGATTTCGTCAAGGAACATATTGTACGCGGTGAGTGGAAAGATAAGGAGAGACCGCTTCTTTTAAATAGTTGGGAGGCCTCTTACTTCAATATATCTGAGAGCAGTTTGGTAAAGCTGGCGAAGATGGGTAAGGATGTAGGCGTAGAGTTGTTCGTTATGGATGACGGCTGGTTCGGAGAGCGACATGATGACAAGAGAGCATTAGGCGACTGGACCCCAAATAAGAAGAAATTACCAGGTGGAGTTGACGGACTTTGCCGCAAAATTAATAAATTAGGTTTGGATTTCGGTATCTGGATTGAGCCTGAGATGGTAAATGTGGACAGTGATTTATATCGCGCACATCCAGAGTGGAGCATTGAAATTCCAGGATGTCATCATTCAGAAGGTAGAAACCAGAGAATCCTGGATTTTGCTAATCCAGAGGTTGTAGATTATATTACTGAGTCTATGGTTAATATTTTAGGAAGTGCTAATATTGCCTATGTAAAATGGGATATGAACAGAATCTTCTCTGATTATTATTCACAGTATTTGCCAAAGGATAGACAGGGAGAACTCTCTCATAGATATATAATGGGAGTGTACAAGCTTGCTAAGAATTTGACAGAGAAGTTCCCGCACATTCTCTTTGAGGGATGCGCTTCAGGTGGTAACAGATTTGACTTGGGTGCATTATGCTATTTCCCTCAAATCTGGGGTAGTGATAATACTGATGCCATTAGCCGTCTGTCAATTCAGAATGGATATAGTTATGGTTATCCGTTGAATACAGTTACAGCGCATGTGTCATCTTGTCCAAATCATCAGACACTTCGTTCTACACCACTTGCAACCAGATTCGCAGTGGCATCCTTTGGGGTGTTGGGTTATGAGACTAACCTCTGTGATTTGTCCAAGGACGAGTTGAAGGAAATCAAGGCTCAGATTGAACTGTATAAGAAATACCGCAAGACATGGCAGTTTGGTGATTTCTACAGAGTGGAATATGGCAACCATGTAATGTGGAATGTGGTATCCAAGGACAAGAAACAGGCTATCGGTATGCTGGTTCAGAAGGAAGTTATGCCAAATGAAATGTATGCTTGTTTTAGAGCCAAGGGATTAGATCCTGATATGAAATATCATTTCACAAATATTAAGACAGAATACAATGTGAAATTATTTGGGGATTTGATAAATACAGCTGCACCATTCCATGTTAAGCCGGGTTCTGTAATGCAGAATCTTATTGCCAAGTTTGTGAAGATGCCTGGTGAAGTAGAAGATTATGTATGCTATGGCAGTGCAATTATGAATGAGGGAGTGAGATTACATCATTCCTTTGTTGGAACAGGATATGATGGGGATGTGAGATTCTTCCCTGATTATTCTGGCAGATTGTATTTCATGGAGGCTGTGGAAGAGTAGTCTGACATGCTGGAAATTTTTGGACAGTAGACTGGCTTGATAATAATTAAATAGTTGATTGTAAAATAAAAAAGCTGAGTGTCTGGAATACCCTGATATATTTTATTAAGGAATTCTGACAGTCAGCTTTTTGCTTTTATGAATTGAATATATAAATGATTATGTTGCTTTTAATGCGTAGTTTGAATTAAATCATTGTTATTGAACTTTCTTGTTGATGAAGTTGGATTTATATTTTGAGTAAACAATCTTCTGGCTGCTGTATAAGCCGTAGTAACCTGAGACAGTGTAGCTGACTCCTATGGCTAACAGGTAGAATGGAAAACCATCCAATCCAAATAATTCACAGCATATCAGAAGAGAAGTAATAGGGCAGTTGGTTACTCCACAGAACATGGCGCCCATTCCAATGGCGGCACACATGCTAGGTGAGAATCCAATGAGGTTTCCGCACATACATCCGAAAGCGGCACCTATATAAAATGTTGGAACTATTTCTCCTCCTTTGAAACCGCAGGCTAGGGTTAATGCGGTAAATATTATTTTCAAAAGGAATTCTATAGAGTAAATATTGCCTTTTACACAGGCTGCAATCATGGCAGTTCCTGTTCCGTTGTAATTTTGATTTCCAACTAATAGGGTCAATAGCAAAATGACACATCCGCCAATGACGGCTCTTACATATACATTTTTAAATAACCACTGATACAGTCTAGCTGTCTGCTGTAGGCATATGCAGAAGAATATACTTACTAATCCACAACAACCTGCGAAGATTGATACAATTACAGCACTTTTCAAATCAAATGCAGGAATATTTTTCAGAGAAAAAGACATAGCTGAAATTCCGAAAATATTTGATGCAATGGCTCTTGCAATGAGAGCGGAAACTGCACATGGAAGTAAAGCTGCATAGTGCATGATTCCAACGGATACAACCTCCATGGCAAATATTGCTGCAGCAATTGGTGTTCCAAATAATGCGGAAAAAGCTGCGGCCATACCGCACATTATCATAATGTGACGGTCTTCCTTGGAATGGAGATTGAAGGTCTTGCCAATGGCATTGCCTATACTTCCACCTAATTGAAGAGCGGCTCCTTCTCTACCTGCTGAACCACCTACAGCGTGGGTTATTATAGTAGATATATATATGAGTGGCGCCATTCTAAGAGGAATCTCATCATTAGAATGAATCGCTGATAATACCAGATTAGTTCCGGGATCTTTCTTCTTCATTATTAATTTATATAATATGACAATGAATAGCGAACCCAGAGGCAGGAAGTAGAGCATATATTGATTCTGCAATCTGAAGTTGGTTACCAGTTGAAGCAGGTATCCAAAACTGCCACTTACAAATCCTACGATTACACCTATTATAATAGAAAGAAAAATCCATTTTATGGTTGAGATGGATCTGACGATATCGTGCTTGGTTTTTTTGATAAATATTTCTTTATTGATAAAATTGCTGTTCATATAAACTCCCTTGAATAATATATGAAAATGTTATCACGATTAGGGTATTATTTCAAACAAATACCTTTACAAAAAGCCGTTTAGTTGTGGTATATTTATTGTAGTGGGGTAGAATGATGGATAAGAAGTTTTATTTTATTGTTAATACTCATTCCAAGACAGGAGGAGCAGCAGCTCAGTGGTCTGAATTGGAGAGTAGATTGCGGGAATTAAATATTGATTATGAAGCATTTATCACACAGTATGTACATCATGCTACAACTATAGCTGAGGAACTTACAGCATCAGGGGAGCTGATTAATCTGGTTGTATGTGGTGGCGATGGCACTGTAAATGAAGTGCTAAATGGTATCAAGGATTTATCCAAAGTTGTGTTTGGACATATTCCTCTGGGGTCGGCAAATGATTTCGCCAGAGGATTGCAAATGACTGGAGAACCGGTTGAGATTCTTGATAGAATATTGAAGAGCGAATCTGTTGAGGCTTATGATATAGGTCTTGTAGAATGGGCTGGCGGAAGTCGTAGATTTGCAATTAGTGCCGGAGCTGGGATTGATGCGGCGGTTTGCCGTGAGGCTTTGACTTCAAAGTTGAAGACATTTCTCAATAAATTTAAATTGGGAAGTGCTACTTATGGACTTTTGACAGTGAAGAATCTATTTACTGCACCTTTTGTGGAAGGTACAATTACATTTCCTGATGGACGGGAACTGACGCTTCGCAAGATAATATTTGGTGCGGCTATGAATTTCCCTTGTGAGGGCGGGGGTGTTCCGATGGCTCCACATGCTGATGCCAGAGATGGTAAATTATCACTTTGCCTTGCTGCGGATATGCCGAAAATAGTATGCTTGTTTAAATTTCCAAAACTTTTGGCAGCAAAGCATGAAGATATTAACGGCTTTTATATTGTTAATTTAGAATGGTTTAAAATTACATTTGACAAACCCATGGTTGTACATGCAGATGGGGAGGACTGCGGAGATTTGTCAGAAGTGGTTTTTAGATGTTTGAAGAAGGCACTTATGATGCCTAAGTTATAAATAGGAATTTTGGAAGAATAAGGGGTTATTATGATTTTATTAACAGATGGAAAGAAGATACAAGAGGGAAGTATCAGATATCTATTAGACAATGATGAGAGTGTTGCCAAAGGTAATCAAAACACTTTGGTTGGATTAAATATTTTCTATTTGGTAGTTGTAATGCTGTACTGGGTTGCATCCATGACTTTGTTTAAGGAATGGCATGTGACGCAGTTATATGCAGGGGCTACAGTCATTCATATTCCAGTATTTATTTTTATCTTAATTAGATATGGTAAGAAGACCAGATCCAGATTGGAAGTTCAGTCCTGTTGTATAGGCTTTCAGCTTTATGCTATGACTTTCGCAGGAGTGATGAGTATATTTCCTATTGAATTTGATCAGCCGGCAGTTTATTTTGCGCCGATTTCTGTAGCATTTCTGGCTGCTTTCACTTATACATACAGTACATCAGTGATTCTTCAGGCGGTGGAAATTGTAGTTTATCTTGTGGCTTCCTTTGCATTTAAGTCATTGGGAGTGTTCACGGTTGATTTATGTTCTTGTGCGATGCTTTGGGTTTTGTCTATATATGTGGCCAAGATTTTATATATGCACAAGATTAGAGAGAATGAGTCGAAGCAGACTATTAAGAGAACTGGAATGTTTGATGGGTTAACAGGAATTTATAACAGAGCTTCAACGGAGTTCCTCTGCAAGGAGTACCTGAGAAAGCATCCTGAATCTTCAAGCGTTGCTGTGATTTTGGACTTTGATAATTTCAAGGCGGTAAATGATAATTACGGACATCCTGCAGGAGATGTGGCTCTGAAGAACTTTGCAAAGATTCTGAAAAACGCGTCTGGTACATCAGACATTGCTGGAAGAATTGGCGGAGATGAGTTCTTTATTTTCTTCAAGAAAATGGGAATAGGTGAAGTTGAGGCCAAGGCGGAATACATATTGGAAAAGACCAGAAGTTTACGAGCACCAGATGGTACACAACCATATTCATGTAGTATCGGTATTGCTATGAGAGATATGGAGAGTGGTGTAAATGGTCTTGAAGGTGAATATGAAGCAATGTTTGCCAAGGCTGATGAGGCTTTATATGATGTGAAGAATACTGGTAAGAATAATTTCAAGATTCTGGAGAATTAAAATAGAAGATAGTTTGATTTCGGAATAATAGAAAAATTTTCTGGAAGGGTTGAAATAGACCTGACAGATGAGTATGAAACACATGAGAAATAAAGGGCTTCCTGTGTAATTCTAAAAATAATTTTATATTTATTGATTATTTATTAACAAAGTGCTAAAATATACTTGTTTACAAGGGGATGTTTTGTTCCCTAAACAACGTATAATTAATTTATTAAGGGAGGAAAATAATATGTTGTTTCAACTCTATGGTAGTTCTACAGTAACTACTCTTATTGGTTGGGTGCTCGTATTCGCTGGATTAATTATCCTTAACGAAATCGGACGCCGTACAAAAGCAGGCGGAATGCTTATTTTCGTAATTATCCCTGCTATTCTTACAGTTTACTTTATCGCTGCTCATTGTGGAGCATTTGGTGGTAAGGACAACTGGACAGTTGCATACATGGATGGATGGTTCCATTACTTCAAGCTTTACGCAGCTGATATCGGATGCGTAGGTTTCATGATGATCAAGTACAAAGAGGGACTTGGTAAGAAGGAATGGTTCAAATGGTGGCCATGGTTCATCGTTGCAGCAAATATTATGATCGCTAACGTATCAGATCTTGAGTCTGCATTCGCAGCTTACGGAATCACAGGTGATTTCTCAGGTGCTTGGTGGGCTTCAAACGAAGGTGTATTCATCTACGGTGGTTGGTGGAACCTTCTCAACTTTGTTGCTGGTATGATCAACATCTTCTGTATGACAGGATGTATCAAGCTTTATACATCAGCAGACAAGAACAAGGCAGATATGCTTTGGCCTGATATGACAGTATGGTTCATCGTAGCATATGATGTTTGGAACTTTGAATATACATACCTCAACCTTCCTACACATACATGGTACTGCGGTGTTGCTTTGCTTCTTGCTCCAACATTTGCAAATGCTTTCTGGAACAAGGGTGCTTGGATCCAGAACCGTGCTAACACACTTGCAATCTGGTGCATGTTCGCTCAGGTATTACCATTATTCCAGTTAGACTGGGTACCAGCTGCACTTCCACGTGTATACGGTGGCGCTACAGAGGCTGGTGTTACAACAATGCAGTTGTACAGCAAGGCTATCGAAATCTACAATGCTGGACAGGGTAAGACAGAGGCTGCTAACCAGGCTATCCAGTCATTGGGAATCACAGCTGATCCTGTTGCTCAGGGTGTTGTAGCTATTCTTGCAGTAGTTGCAAACGTACTTTGCATCACAGTTATCATTACTCGTTCTATCAAGATGGGCAAGAATCCTTACTCTAACAACGTATTTGAAGGAACTAAGGACTTCGAAGAGGCTATGGCTAGAGCTGAGTAATCAGTATTATCTTGGAAAATATAATATTGAAATAGAAGAGGCATCTCCAATTGGAGGTGCCTTTTTGTTTTGTGTTATGCTTTTTTACTATTATATCTCTGTGTCTATAAGTTGATAAATATTTGTGTTTTCTATTGTTCCTTTAGTTTTTGATTCAATGAAACAAAGTCATCTACGATGTTTTTAATATGAGCTGCCTGAGAGGCAGTGAGATTGGTAGTTTCTATAACCATTTTGTTTTCATTCAGTTCAAGTAAATAATCGCTTGTGCAACCGAAAAAATCTGCTAAAGTGATTACCATGTCTACAGATGGCATAATGTTATTATTTTCCCAATTGCTTACAGATTGTTTTGATACGCCTATTTTGTTTGCTAATTGAACCTGGCTTATTCCTTTGGCTTTTCTAAGTATTGAAATTCTTTCCCCAAACATAAATATAACCTCCTTAGATAAAAATAATAATAAAAAAGTATGTTAAAACTTATTCACTTCAATGATTTTACGCTGTTTTAGTCTAAATTAATAAATACTTTTGTATTGCTTAATGTTGCATTAATACTAAAGTATTGCTATAATAGACGTAGCGCTTATGAGGCGCGCTTGTAGTAGGAGAATTAATAGATTTGATGATTTGAAATCTAGTTGGTGAGTTATGTTTTTTTTAAACAAGAGAGAACAAGATAAACTTAATAATCATAATTGTGATGATATAGGATTTGTAGATATACATTGTCATATTTTACCGGGACTGGATGATGGCTCTCAAGATATTGAAACTACTAAGAATATGCTGGATATAGCCTATAAAGATGGTATTCGCAATATTGTATTTACTCCACATGTGAGAAGACCATGGTTATCTAGACCAATTGAAGATGTGATGGAAGCATATAAATCTACAAAAGTCGAAGTTGAAAAAAACTATAAAGATTTGGAAGTATATTTAGGCTGCGAATTATATTTTAGCCATGAAATAATTGAAGATTATTCTAAGCTTATTATCCCAATAGATGATACAGATTATCTTTTGGTCGAATTTTCTACTCAGGCGCATTTTAGTGATATGACTAGTGGGTTACAGGAATTGGTTAATAGAGGGTTTATACCAATTGTAGCTCACATAGAGAGATATAACTGTCTTGTCTCGAAACCTGACAGGGTAAGAGAATTATATAATAAGGGGATTTATCTGCAGATGAACGCAGATACTATAGCAAAGCCTGCTGATCGGATTATAAAAAATTTTGTCAAGTATGTACTCGATAATAGATTTATACATTTTGTGTCAACAGACTCTCATGACGTGATTCATAGGAGACCTGAGATTTCTAAGGCATATAAGATTGTTGCAGAGCGATCGGGAGAAAAGTATGCAAGGGAAGTATGTTCTGAGAATGCGTTGAATATTTTGAGGGGAATTTCTTGAGGAGCTTTTTGGGAAATGATTGATGTAAAAAAATGTTTTATTAAAGATATTAAAGAGGATGTTCAAATGAATAATCGCATTCGTTTGGTTGCAATGTGTGATTTTTTCGTCTTAATACTTTCCTTTTTCGCGGCAATATATATAAGATTTGATTTTAGATTTAGCAATATCCCAAATGATTATTTGCAGGGGTATAAAACTATGATTATCCCACTGTCTTTATCTTATATTTTCATTTATAGATATTTCAAATTGTATCGAAGTATATGGCGATTTGTTAGTGTGGTTGAATTGCAACGAATCATAATGGCAATGATAGTATGTTGGATACCAAATACTTTATTTATTCTTTTTTGGTATCAATCTATGCCGTCATCTTATTGGGTCATGGGATGGTTTTTAGCGTTCTGTGGTGTTGTTATTGTTAGGTTTGGATATCGATTTTTGCGCATATCAAAGAAAAAAATTGAAAACAGATTCAATAATGAAACTGAGAATAAATACATGATTGTTGGAGCTGGATCTGTTGGAAGAGCTGTAATAAATGAAGTTGTCATGGGCGGTCACATTAGTGGGCGTATAGTGTGTGCTATTGATGATAATAGATTTAAATGGGGCAGATATATTGATGGTGTAGAGATTGTGGGCGGTCGACATGATATTGTGGATGCTGTTGAGAGATTTCATGTTACGAATATTATATATGCCATACCGAATGCACCGTCGCAGGATAAGAAAGAAATATTAGAAATATGTAATTCTACGGACTGTAGATTGGAGCTTGTACCTTCAATGTATGAGCTTGTCAATGGAAAAGTAGATTTGAAAAAATTGCGTACAGTTGCCATTGAAGATTTATTAGGAAGAGACCAGGTTATTGTCGATAACAAAGGAATTCATGATTTTATAAATGGGAAGGTTGTTCTTGTTACAGGTGGTGGCGGTTCTATTGGAAGTGAACTTTGCAGACAAGTTGCCAAAGAAAACCCTAAACGACTTATTATTTTTGATATTTATGAAAATAATGCCTATGAAATTGAACAAGAATTAAAACGCCATATGCCGGAGCTTGATTTAGTAACATTAATTGGTTCTGTTAGAAACACAAGCAGGGTCAATTACATTATGGAAAAGTATCGTCCAAATGTAGTATTTCATGCTGCTGCACATAAGCATGTGCCATTAATGGAGAGTTCTCCTAATGAAGCTATCAAAAATAATGTTATAGGCACATTAAAAGTGACAGAGGCAGCTGCGCGTTACGGCGTAGAGAAGTTCATATTGATTTCTACAGACAAGGCTGTGAATCCAACCAATATTATGGGCGCATCAAAACGTATGTGTGAAATGATTATACAGATGTGTGATAGAAAATATCCTAATACAAGTTACGCAGCTGTTAGATTTGGAAATGTACTAGGAAGTAATGGAAGTGTAGTGCCACTGTTTAAAAAGCAGATTGAAGAGGGGGGACCAGTTACGGTTACTGATCCAAATATGACTAGATTCTTTATGACCATTCCAGAAGCTGTAGCTCTTGTTATTCAAGCTGGAATATATGCTTGTGGAGGAGAGATATTTGTTCTTGATATGGGAAAGCCGGTAAAGATAGATGATATGGCTAGAAAGTTAATTCGTCTGTCAGGATATGTACCTGATAAAGATATCAAGATTGTTTATACCGGACTTAGACCAGGAGAAAAGATGTATGAAGAGATTCTGATGAATGAAGAAGGCATGACAAAGACAGCTAATGACTTGATATATATTGCAATGCCTATTGAAATGAATGATGAACTTTTTGCACAAGAACTAAAGAAGCTTGATGCGGCCAGCAAAAATGAAATTGGAAATATCAGAGCAATAGTGGAAGGAGTCGTTCCTACTTATCATGCTATCGCTAATTGAGTAATTTACAAAGGAGATATAGACATCTTATGGAAACAAATAAGACAAGTAATGAGGAAATAGAGATTGACTTAAAAGAGTTGTTCTTCGTATTAATGGAACACATCAGAATGATATTGGCCTCAACGCTTATTGTTGCAGTTATTGCATTTGTTTATTCAAAACTATTGATAGTGCCAATGTATGCATCGACTGCAGAATTATATGTGTTAAGTAAAAGCACATCTATAACAAGCATTACAGATTTACAGGTAGGTACAAATTTGACAAGTGATTATATGGAAGTAATAAGTGGTAGACCTGTATTAGATCAAGTTATCAATAATCTGGGATTGGATATGGACTATAAGGAACTTTATGGCAGAGTGAGCCTGGAGAATCCATCAAATTCCCGCATTATGAAAATTACAGTAAAAGATTCTAATGCAGAGAATGCCAAAATTATGGCTGATGAAATAGCTGAGGTTTCTGCTGCATATATTTCACAGAAAATGGATCAGGATCCCCCGACTATTATACAACAGGGTTATGTGGAAGAGTCTCCTGTTAGCCCAAGTATAGGCAAGAATACTGCAGTAGGAGCATTACTTGGATTTGTATTGGCATCAGTAATTGTTGTAGTTGGATATCTGTTGAATGATACTATCATGTCTCCGGATGAGTTGGAAGAGAATATTGGTATTCATGTGCTTGGAACTTTACCTCTTGATGAGACAGAAGATGATGGCGATAAATCCAAATCAAATGAAAATAAAAAAAGATTTAAGAATACTTTTTTGAAAAGAGAGGTGTCATAAATGCAGAAGATAAAGCTGGGTGCAATTAAAGAACAATCATATACCATGAAAGAATCACTTAGAGCTTTGCGAACAAATATACAGTTCTGCGGTGATGACATCAAAACTATTATGTTTACCAGTGCACAGCCTAATGAAGGTAAGTCCACAGTGGTTATGGATTTGGGAAGATCCTTGGCTGAGTTGGGCAAGAAGGTATTAATTATTGATACGGATATGCGTAAGTCGGTTCTTGCAGGGCGTCTTAGAGCCAAAATAGTAGATGGATATGAGATAGTTGGATTATCACATTATCTCAGTGGTCAGACTAAGTTAGAAGACGTTATATATCATACAAATATCAAAGGGCTCTTCATGGTTTTTGCGGGTAGAAGTACACCTAATCCTACAGAAATGCTTGAAAAGGATTATTTTGAGCAAATGATTAGTGCAGCAAGAGATACATTTGATTATGTTTTGGTTGATACTGCTCCTATTGGAGCTGCAATTGATGCTGCTATTGTAGGCAAAAATTGTGATGGTGCAATAATTGTGGTCGCACAAGGTGAGGCTGGAGCAAGAGCGATTAAAAATGTAAAGAGACAGTTAGAGATAGCTGACATTCATATACTAGGGGCTGTGCTAAATAAGGTTCAGGCTAAGCAGAGCCATTATGGTAAATATTATGGAAGCTATTATGGCAATTATTATGGAAGCTATTACGGCAATTATGGACATGAAAAAGAGGCTGATAAGTAATGAAGAAAATAAACAAAAGAACTGCATTTACAATAGTGATTTTAGAAGTGATTCTGATATGTGCAATCGGAGTTCTTTTTTACATGAACGGTAAAAAAGAAAAGGAAAAAGAAGATAATGATGCATTAGTTCATAATGTGGTTGAAGAAAAACCACAAAAGAATGAAATTCCAGTTGATTTCGATGAGTTACAGAAAATAAATCCAGATATATATGCATGGGTCAAGATAGATGGTACAGAAGTTGATGCGCCTATATTGCAGAATATGGAGTCCAATGAGTTGTATGACGAGTATTACTTGGATCATTTGTATAACAAGGTGAAAGGATTTTCTGGTTCGTTATTTACTCAGAAAATCAATACAACTACTTTTGAAGATTCGAACACAATAATTTATGGACATAATATGAAGAATCTTGAGGCATTTGGATGCCTGAAAAACTATAGAGAACAAGAGTATTTTGATAATCATAAAACTATCAATATATATACTCCTGACCATATATTTGAGTATGAGATTTTTGCTGCGGTAGATTTCTCAGATGAACATCTGATGGTAAAGTATAATTTTTCAAATTCATCAGAAGTACAGGATTATATCGACGATGTAAAGGAAAGTCAAGGAATTGTTGACACCGATATGAAGGTGTCGTCCGATGATAAATTGCTTACATTGTCTACTTGTACAAGTTCTAATTCTACACGTTATCTGATAGTTGCAAAGCTTGTGGATGTGAAATAATCCATAGCTTTTAAGACTATTTAGATATATGAGCATTAGCTCAAAAAATAATAGGGAAAGGAGGATATCGTAACAATGAAAAAGTTGGCATCTGTAGTAGCAGCATTAGTATTATGCTTCGCTATGACAACAACAGCTTTCGCAGCTAGCCCAGTAAAGGCTACATTGAAGTCAGCTCCAGAAGGAACAACTCTTAGTGATGTTTCTGGTGAAGTTGCTGCTTCAATCACTACAGCTACAACAGCTGATAAGTTAGAGGCACTTGTTGGTTCTAAGACAGCAACAGTTGTATCTGTATTTGATCTTGCTGGAACAACAGCTGGTGAAGTTGAGGTTGCTGTAACAGGAATTAAGTCTGGAGATACAGTTAAGGTTCTTCACTGGGTAGGTGGAGATATGACAAAGGCTCCAGAAGTTCTTGGTGCAACAGCAGGAGATGGTTCTGTAAAGTTTACAACATCTTCTTACTCACCATTTGCAGTAGTTCTTGTTAACTCTGCAGCTGCTGCAACAACAACTGCTACATCACCAAAGACAAGTGAAGCAGGAGCAATGACAGCAATTGCTGTAATGCTGATTTCTGCAGCAGGTATTGTAGTTTTAAATAGAAAGAAGATTGCATAATTTCTGTTTAATTCTAGCATTGCCAAGAAGGTATAAGCGGCGTGAAAACGCCGCCCGTACTTTCTTTTATATATGTAGATGATACAGTCGTATATGTATATGAGAGAAAGTCTATCCGGGAGATTATTTTAATGAATAAAGTCAATAAAGAAGATGGAATAAAATCGAATATTGGATTGATTGCAGTAATAGGAATACTGATTGTGATAATTGTGGTTGTCCTGATTGGGGCGAAACTTATCAAACATGATGAGCCTGAGACTCTTGCAAAGCAGGCTGATGCTACACAGGAGAAATGGCAGGAAGGTGTCATTTCTTATGATGGTAAATATTATAAATATAACACCAACATCAAGAGTTATCTGTTTATGGGAATTGATAGAACCGGAACTGTAGAGGAAAACGCAGTTGGTGGAAATGCAGGTCAGGCTGACGTACTATTTTTGCTTGTGCAGGATAAAAAGCATGATACTTTAAGTGCTATTGCAATAAATAGAAATACCATGACTGATATTGGAATCTATGATATCAATAATCAGTTTGTTAGAAATTCTAATGAGCAGATATGTCTGGCTCATACTTATGGTGATGGTAAGAGAATAAGTGCAGATTACACAGTAGATGCTGTTGAGAAATTATTATTTGACATACCTATAAGCGGATATTTGGCTATGAATATGGATGGTATCTCAGTGTTAAATGATGCTCTGGGTGGAGTAGAAGTAGAGGTAATGGATACATTAAAAGATTCATCTAAAGGTGTGAGTCTGACACAGGGAGAAACAAAGACATTATCCGGTAAAGAGGCTTATGTATATATTAGATCTCGTGATGTTGATGAGTTCAATAGTGCTACACGTCGTCTTGAGAGACAGAAGCAATATGTTGAGGCTATGATCAATAAAGTGAAGACGACAAGTATGAGTGCTTCAGATGCATCCAAAATATATGATGAAATCTCTGATTATACAGTGACGAATATGACAATAGCAGATTTTATATTGGAGATAAAGGATTACACCTATAGTGGTGAGATGTATAGTTTGCCGGGAGAAATGACAGATGGAGAAAACTTCGAGGAGTATAACGTGGATAGTGAAGAGTTATACAAGATGATTATAGATATATTCTACGATGAGGTGGAACCACCAGTGGAAAATCAAGGAATTTAGTGGGGAGGAACAATGAGACATAGAAGTAATAATAGTTGGCTTATTGTCATTGAGGTTGTTGTTCTGATTGTTACCGTTGTAATTGGAATGGTTTTTGGCGTTGGAAGAGCTATATTTAAGGAACAGACAATAGAGTCAAATGAAGTAAATAATGATATCAATGCAGTAAATACAAATATAAGTGATGTGTATAAAGAGGGAAGGATGACCTTTGATGAGGATATTGAAGCTAAAATGGCAGAGATGTCAATTGAGCAAAAGGTTGCAACAATGTTCCTTGTTACACCATCTGTGCTTACTGGAACGCCAGAAGTTATTGTGGCTGGTTCAACTACTCAAACTTCTCTTGAAGCTATGCCTGTCGCAGGACTTTTATTGGATAAAACAAATCTGATTGGGAAAGAAGATACCAAGGATAATATTGGTAGGCTTATGACATATAACGATGGATATCAGGTGCTTGCTGTGGTAGATGCATCTAATGCCGATAATGGCGATGTAACTACAGTTGAATATCTGACTGAGACGGGAGTAAATAGTGTCATTTTAGCTCCTGTAATAGATCAGGATGCTGATGGCTATATGAATATAATTTCAGATGCAGTCAAGACATATAGTGATGCGAATAAACTTGCCATTGTACCATTTGTGCCGGATCAGATAACAAATGATGATGAGGTGCTTACAAATTATAGAACCGGTTTTGCAAAAGCAGTTGCATCTGCACAGGCTGTGATGGTGACTAATTCCATTGCTGAGAGCATAACAGGTGATAGTGTGACACCTGTATCTATGTCTGCAGTTTCCACAAGTAAGCTTAGAGACGAGATGGGATATACGGGTTTATTGATGACTTCTGATTTGAGCGGTCTTGAAGCAAACGGAGCCGATATGGGAAATGTGGCAGTATCCGCTGTGAATGCAGGTATGAATGTATTGTATTTTTCTGGAAATTATCTGACTGGGTTTGATGCTATTGTATCTGCTGTAAATTCAGGCTCAATCGATATGAATTTAATTGATAATTCTGTGGGCAGAGTTTTGTCAGTAAGAAAAGAATTGCAAGGTGGAGAAGCAATACATCAGCCTACTGAGGAAGAGTTAAAAGCTCTTGCTGAAGCGCAAAAAGCTCAAGAACAAGCGAATAAACAGAATAATAGTAGAAAGACAACAAATAGTAATAACAACAATAATGCAAACAGCGAACCTGCTGCAGAGCAAGCTCCTGTGGAACAAGCTCCCGTGGTAGAACAAGTGCCTGTAGAACAACCTGCTGTAGATCCGCCTGCGGAGCAACCTGTAGGTGGACAGGTACCTACAATAGGCGATTCGGCTATGGGACAAGCAGGGGTTGAAGTTGAACAATAAGAATAGGGAAAGAGTATGTGGTATGTAATACAAACCTATTCCGGCTCTGAGCATGATGTGTGTACGTGGATAAATACTTATGTTGATCAAAGTCTGTTTGAACGTTGTTTTGTACCTCTATATGAGGATGTGTGGCGCAAGGATGGTATAGGGCATATTAATGTCAAGAAACTGTTCCCTGGATATGTGTTCGTAGAGACAGATAATATTAATGCAGTATATGTTAAGTTAAAAGAATTGCCTAAGATGACATCTGTGCTTAGTATGGATGGAGATAAAGGTGATTTTTTGACGCCTATATATTCTGAGGAAGAAGAGTTCCTGAATACGATTCTTTCTGGTGGTATACTTAGAGTCAGTTATGTGGAGATAAATAAAAATAGAAAAATAAAAAATATCATAGGTCCATTGGAGTATTTTAGAAATAATATTATTAAGATGGATGTACCCCATAGAAGGGCAATAGTAGAACTTGAGATGATGGGTGAAATACGCACGATTAAATTTGGATTGTGGATGGATGTGGATCCCAAAATTGAATGGATAGAAAATGCTAAGAAAGAATTATCTACAGCTATTGATAAGCAAGTTGCAGCAGATGGAAGCTGGCAGATGCATAATGATTTGCGGCCGGATAATATCTGGGATTGGAAAGCATGGAGAGATATAAATGCGAATCGCAAGGAAGAAGTGGCTGATGATGAACTGTATGGTTTTAAGGTGGGGGACTATGTGATAAATACCACCGGAATATGCGGTGAGACACCTCTTGAAGTGGTGAAAATTAACCCGAGGAAAAAGACTATTGTAGTTACAATGACTATATTTGGAAATGACACCAATGTAGAGATGAACATAGATTCTGTAGTATTGAGTAAATGATAATGTATAAAAAATATTCACAAAAAATATAATGGTTAATATGATATTTTTAGTGAAAAAAGATTTAATATACAGTTGAACTCACTCATGTAAAATGGTAGAGTATTAAAGTCGGTTGTGAAACTGACAGAAAACCAGTTTTTAAGCTGGTTTATTTATTGTAAGAGAAGTATTTGATGCAGAGCATATAAATACATAGATTAAGAAGGGAAAATGTATCGAGTTGTTTATGCTGCCGATACAGTTGCACTGGACACATGGTTTTGTCACACCGGGACTAAGTTCTGCGGTGATGGCGAAGCCATGTGTTTTTTTGTGCGTGTAATTTAAATCCGTTTAATAAGAAGGATTATAGATTAATTGATTATGGATAATAAAAAGATTATTCCGTTTAGTCCACCTGATATTTCTGATATGGAAATAGGTGAAGTGATTAGTGCTTTAAAATCAGGATGGATTACTACTGGACCAAGAACAAAAGAATTAGAAAGAAGATTGGCAGAGTATTGCCATACCTCTAAAGTTGTATGTCTGAATTCAGCGACTGCATCGGAGGAATTAAATTTCAGGATATGTGGTATCGGTGAGGGGGATGAGGTGATTGTTCCTGCTTACACATATACTGCAACTGCATCTGCTGCAATTCATTGTGGTATTGGTGTATCGGAAGGAAGACCAACATTTGATATTCCGAAGAACAGGGCCTCATAACGATGTATTCTGAGAATAAGCATAAAGCACATATTTGATGGTCAAAGGGAGATGACGACCACCACACTTTGAGAAAAGAGGATAATTCAGAAAATGAAAATTGCCGTAGCTGGAACAGGATATGTTGGCCTTTCACTCGCTGTGCTTTTATCTCAGCACAACGATGTGACCGCTGTGGATATTGTACCGGAAAAGGTGAACCTTATAAATGAATGGCGCTCACCTATACAAGATGAATACATAGAAAAATATCTTGCTGAACATGAAGAAAGAAAACTCAAATTAAAAGCTACCACTAATGGTGATTCTGCATATACTTCTGCCGATTTTGTGATTATCGCAGCACCTACAAATTATGATCCGCATAAGAACTTTTTCGATACCAGCGCAGTGGAGAGCGTCATTGAGCAAGTGTTGAGATGTAGTGATTCCGCGATGATGGTAGTTAAATCAACGATTCCGGTTGGTTACACAGAACGGGTAAGAAAGCAGTTTAATACCAATCGCATCATCTTCAGCCCGGAGTTTTTGCGGGAGAGTAAGGCTCTCTATGACAATTTGTATCCGAGTAGAATCATTGTTGGCTGTGATTCAGAGACAAGAGATAAGGCAGAGCAGTTTGCACGACTATTAGTCCAGGGTGCTGAGAAGAATAATATTGAAGTTCTCACTATGGGACTAACTGAAGCTGAGGCGGTAAAGCTGTTTGCTAATACATATTTGGCGCTCCGCGTCAGTTATTTTAATGAACTTGATACGTATGCTGAAATGAAGGGCTTGAATACTGCGGATATCATTCGCGGAGTTAGCCTCGACCCCAGAATCGGAGACTTCTATAATAATCCCTCCTTTGGCTATGGGGGATATTGCTTACCCAAAGATACAAAACAGCTCCTTGCAAATTATGGCGATGTTCCGCAAAACATGATGTCTGCAATTGTTGAAAGCAATAGGACAAGAAAAGACTTTATTGCTGATAGGGTTCTGGAGATGGCTGGGTATTACACAGGAAGCTCTGTGTATGACAGCAAGAAAGAAAAACAAGTCGTTATTGGTGTCTACCGTCTGACGATGAAGAGCAATTCAGATAACTTCAGACAAAGCTCGATTCAAGGAGTAATGAAGCGGATAAAAGCAAAAGGTGCAATCGTTATTATCTATGAGCCGACACTCGAAGATGACAGCACTTTTTTCGGTTCGGAAGTAGTGGGAAATATTGAAGAATTCAAGATGAAGAGTGATGCAATTATTGCCAACAGATTTAGTAACGAATTAGCAGACGTAAAGGAAAAGGTCTATACGCGAGATCTCTTCATGAGAGATTAGTGTGAAATAGCTATCAATGTATTGAAAATGCATATAGACCAAACGGAAACAAGAGGAGCAAGACATGTACGACTTTATAAATGACCTAAGATTCAAAGGTATAGAACGATTCAAAAACAAAATTTGGCTTTCGAGTCCGACCATGCACGGCGATGAGCAGAGGTGGGTTGATGAAGCAATTCAGACTAACTGGGTGAGCACGGTTGGCGCAAACATAAATGAAGTAGAGAGGATGACCGCAGAGAAGGTTGGACGTAAATATGCTGTTGCGCTTTCTGCTGGAACAGCTGCGTTACACCTTGCTATTAAACTCTGTGGAGAAAAACTTTACGGTCAGCCCAAAGTCGGACATGGAACCCTTGAAGGCCACAAAGTATTCGCCAGCGATATGACGTTCGACGCAACCGACAATCCGATTTGTTACGAAGGCGGCGAGCCGGTATTTATTGATACCGAATACGATACTTGGAACATGGATCCGGAAGCGTTGGAGAAAGCATTCGAGATTTATCCAGATGTCAGGCTCATTGTGGTCGCGCATTTGTACGGCACTCCAGGAAAGATTGATGAGATTCGTGCTATTGCAGATTTCCACAATGCTCTCATTGTAGAGGACGCTGCGGAGTCCTTTTGCGCTACATACAAGGGCATACAGACCGGTTGTTTTGGGGATGTAAGCATTCTATCTTGGAACGGTAACAAACTGGTCACGGGCAGTAGCGGTGGGATGCTACTTACAGACGATCAGGAGTGGGCAAACAAAGTTCGGAAGTGGAGTACGCAAAGCCGCGAGGATGCGCCTTGGTATCAGCATGAGGAGATGGGCTATAACTACCGCATGAGCAACATCATTGCGGGAATCGTCCGTGGCCAGCTTCCGTATGCCGAGAATCATAAAGAGCAGAAGAAGGCTATCTGGATGAGATATCGAGATGGACTGAAAGATCTCCCAGTCAGTATGAATCCGGTTGATTTCGAGAACAGTGAGCCGAACTATTGGCTAAGTTGTTGCATAATTGATGAGGCTGCAATGTGTCAAACAGTTCGCGGGGAGAAGGATGAGCTATGGGCTACAGAACCGGGAAAGTCATGTCCGGGAGAGATACTAGGTGGGCTGAGTGCTTTCAATGCTGAGGGGCGGCCAATTTGGAAGCCCATGCATATGCAGCCTATATACCGAACGAACCCGTTCGTGACAATCGAGGGGAACGGCAGAGGCCGCACAAACGCTTATATTTCAGGCAGTTCCGTTGATGTTGGGGCTGATGTTTTTAGGCGCGGACTCTGTCTTCCGAGTGATAACAAGATGACTCCGGAGCAGCAGGACGTAGTGATTGATATTATTCATAGGTGTTTTAGGTGAGATAGAGAATGTATGCGAAATTCGTAAAACGATGGGTTGATTTTCTCCTTTCTCTATTGGCGATTGTTTTCCTATCTCCTTTGTTTGTGATACTTACGATCATTGGTGCCATAAAGATGAAGGGAAATCCGTTCTTTACACAGGAAAGACCGGGGTGGCATGAAAATATCTTCAAGCTTATAAAATTCAGAACCATGACCAATGAGCGTGATGATAAAGGCAATCTTCTACCAGACGAAGATAGGTTAATACCATACGGCAAGTTCCTTCGGTCAACCAGTCTTGATGAACTTCCTGAATTGTTCAATATTCTGATAGGGCAGCTGTCCATAATTGGACCGAGACCACTCTTGGTCAGCTATTTACAATACTACACAGAAGAAGAACACCATAGGCATGATGTTAGACCAGGTTTGACGGGGTATGCTCAAGTACATGGAAGAAATTATGTGACTTGGGAAGATAAGTTCAAAATGGATTTGTGGTATGTTGAACACATTTCTTTTTTGACTGATCTAAAGATCCTATTTGATACTGTAATGGTTGTATTTAAAAGAGAAAATATAGAGACTGCTAGCAAAATAGTTCATGATGGGGTCGTCTATCAACCTTTGGATGTTGAGAGAAGTAGTAAAGGAGACACGTGATGGCAAAAAAGAATGTGTTGATTTTTCCAAGTGCAACATATCCTGCAATACAGATAATTGACTGCTTAAAAAATAATCCACGTTTTCATGTGATTGCTGGTGGCAGCTATCCGAATCATGCTGAAATGGTATGTGATGATGTAGTGGATGATTTGCCATATATTATTGCACCTGAGTTTTGGGTTGAGTTTAAGAGGTTGATAAAAGATAGAAAGATTGAATTTGTAATCCCTACTGATGAAACGGCGGCAATGTTTCTGAAGGAGAGAGAAGAAGAGCTTTCAATAGTGGTTGTGTGTTCGCCATATGAGACAACAAAACTGTGCCGATATAAAAGTCTTACATACCAAGCTCTTGAAGGCGAAAAATACGTCCCAGTAACATATAAGTCCGAACTAATAAACGAGATAGAGGATTTTCCTATTTTCATCAAACCTGATAGTGGGCAGGGATCTAAAGGCGCCGCAGTAATCAAGAGTAAAGAGCAAATATCAGAAATAGATAATCTTGAAGACTATGTGCTATGTGAATACCTTCCAGGAGAAGAATATACGGTTGATTGTTTTACAGATAAAGATGGGAATGTTATTTTCTGTAATCCTAGAGTAAGAACCAGGCTTATGAACGGCATTACAGCACGTGGGCATAACATTGAACTGACGTCAGAATTCGATGAGATTGTGCATTCTATTAACAGTAAGATCAAATTCAGAGGCTATTGGTATCTACAACTGAAGCGAGACAGGAATGATAAACTTAAATTGCTTGAAATATGTACAAGGTTTGCGGGGTCTTTCGCTATTAGCAAGGGAAAAGGTGTAAATTTGCCACTATTGGCTATGTGCGACTTCTCAGGATTGCCAGCGAAAGTAATTCAGAATGATTATGTAGTAGAGTGCGATAAAACATATATTGATAGGTATAAGATAGCTTTAGAATACAAGCATGTCTATGTTGATTATGATGATACGATAACTACAAGAGAAGGTATGGCAGTAAATCCCTATGTAATTGCATATCTTTATGAGTGTAAATATAAAGGAATTAAACTCTCTTTGATTACAAGACATAAAGATACATTTCATGAAGATTTACAGGATAGCTTCAAGAGACTTTCTATATCAGGCGGACTCTTTGATGAAATAATTGAATTGAAATGGAACGAGAACAAGAGAGATGTAATTAAGGATATAGATGGTAGTATCTTCCTTGATAACAGTTTCAAAGAACGAGAAGAAATAAAGGAAGCATTGGGGATGCCCGTTTTCGATATATCAAACATGGACTGCTTGTTTGATTGGAGATTTTAGTTGTAATGAGAGAAATTGGTGGCGAGTTTTGGGATGTGCCTATAAAAAAGTGTGGTCATGGTTTCTTCCCGGAATCAGTTCAATGGTATTTATCAGGTCGTAGTGCCTTAAAGTCAATCATAGTAGAATTGCAAGGCTGTCATACTGTCGCTATGCCATCTTGGTGCTGCGAAAGTATGATTCGTCCTTTTGTCGACTCTGGTCTTGAAGTCGAGTTCTATCCTGTTTATTGGATGGATGGTTTGGTTCAGGAAGAACGTCTGGATTGCGATGTGCTATTCTTGATGGATTACTTTGGATATACATTGAGTAGTGAAATAACTGAGAAGTACCATGGTGTTGTTTTACGTGATGTGACCCACAGTATATTCTCAACGTCATATAATGACGCTGATTATTATTTTGGATCTTTACGTAAATGGTGTGGTGTTTGGACTGGCGGATATGTATGGACAAATGACGGGCATAGTCTTCCGATGCAAAACGGAGATGATTATGGGTTTGCCGTTCTTCGAGAAAAAGCGATGCAACAAAAAAACAGTTTCATTCACGGCTGGGGAGTAGTTGATAAAGGCTATTTAGAATTATTTGAGGAGGCCGAGGATAGCTTGGAGCGTGTGGGTATTGGACCCGCAGCGGACAGAGATATAGCCTTGGCACTAGATCTTGATGCTGAATATATTAAAACACAGAGAAGAAAAAACGCACAGATTATAAAGCAGGCATTTCCTGATTGGCTTATCTTCCGGGAAATGGCAACATCGGATACTCCTATGTTTGTTCCTATTATTGTACCAGATGGTAGACGAGACGAATTGAGGAAGTATTTAGTGAAAAATGAGATTTACTGTCCAATTCATTGGCCTGTGTGTAAATACCACAAGTTGGATAAGAGAACAGCTTTTCTATATAATAATGAGCTTAGTCTTGTTTGTGATCAAAGATATTCAGAAGAAGATATGTGCCGAATAGTGGAAACGATACGGATGTTTATGGAGGAAGTGTGATGGTACTTACAGTCTATACATTGGAACAATCCGAGCAGTGGGATACCGTTGTTCGTTCCTTTGAAGAATATGACATATACTGGTTAAGTGGATATGTGAAAGCATTTCGGATTCACGGTGATGGAGAGCCCATTTTATTTTTCTATAACGATGATGACATACGTGGAATAAATGTAGTCATGAAGCGCGATGTTGCGCAAGATGAACGTTTTAAAGGGAAAATAGAGAAAGAAAAATATTTTGATTTTGCCACACCTTACGGATATGGCGGATGGATCATAGAAGGAGAGAATACAGAAAAACTGTTCAAAGCATATAGTGCCTGGGCTGAAAGGAATGGAATTATTTCTGAGTTTGTTCGTTTCCATCCCATGATAAAAAACCACGAAGTAAGCAGGTCATTCTACGATGTGATAGAACTTGGCGAAGTTGTTCATATGGATCTTTCAACACCTGAGACGATTTGGAGTAACATAACAAGCAAGAACCGAAATATGATCCGTAAAGCTATGAAGAATGGAGTTAATATTTACAATGGTCGTTTCCCAAAGATATATGAGAAATTCCGTGTAATATACAACGAAACTATGGACAAAGACGAAGCGGATGATTACTACTACTTTGGATCAGAGTTTTATAGGTCGATTCTTCAAGATCTACCGCAGAATGCACAGGTGTTTTGGGCAGAAAAAGATGACCAGATTATAGCAGCAAGTATTATGCTGACTGCAAATGGATACATGAATTATCACTTATCAGGTTCTCTGCGAGAGTTTAGCTCATTAGCACCAACAAATTTGCTACTGTACCAAGCCGCATTATGGGGATGCCAAAATGGATATAGAACATTTTATATGGGTGGTGGAGTAGGTTCCGGGGAGGATAATCTTTTCAAGTTCAAAAGATCTTTTTACAAGGGTGACTTGAACAATTTCTACATTGGAAAGAAAGTTTTCGACCAATCGAAATATGATGAACTTTTAAGTAATCGAAAAATGATTGGAAACCCAGGATTCTTCCCGAAATACAGGGGCTGAGGAATATGACGAAACGAGTTTTAGTTACAGGGGCAGCTAATATAGGTAAAGCTGGAGTTGCGACAATTGTATATAAATGGGGCCAGGAGTTTGACTCTAACGTTGTTATATATGATTATCTAATGCAGAGTGGACTGCCTGAAGAACAATATCAGAATGCGATTAGAAATAAAGGTGGTATTATGTTCACATGCGACCACAAAAAAAGCATGATGGGCACAATAAAATGGGTAACGGATACTATCAGAGATAATAAATACGAGACAATTCACATCAACTCTGATTCTGCATATATAGCAGCAGCTTATATTTATGCGGCAAAGAGAGCCGGAATTAGGGATATATTTGTGCATTCACATTGCACACAGATAGATGATACAAACAATGTAAGGAGAACTATTAAAGTTCTGTTACATAAAATATGTAAGCCGTATGTGTGTTCAAATACAAAAATGTTCCTTGCTTGTTCTAGAGTTGCTGGAGAATGGATGTTCGGAAAACAGAATACAGAGTCAGAAAAATATAAGACAATATATAATGGGGTAGATGTTGAAAACTATTTATTCGACAAAGAAGAGAGAGATTCCATAAGAAGCGAGTTAGGACTAAAAGATAAATTCGTTCTTGCAAATGTTGGCAGATTGTCTTATCAAAAAAACCAAGATTATTTAATTAAGACATTTGCTACATATCATCGAAAGAATCCGGACTCTATGCTTGTAATAGTTGGAGATGGGGAACTTAAAAGCCAACTTCATAATCAAGTCAAAGCTCTTGTTCTAGAAGATTCTGTTATTTTTACAGGGTTAAGAGGAGATGTACCCTCGATACTAAGTGCTGTTGATGTTTTAGTTATGCCTTCAAGATTTGAAGGCCTTCCTGTGACGATGGTTGAGGCTCAAATGGCAGACTTGCCATGTGTAGTTGCCGACACAATTACGAGAGAAGCAAAATTCACCAAAAATGTTGTTTATGTAAATGGATGGAATGAAGAAGAATGGGTTGACGCTATTGAACTGACGCGAAGAGTTGAGCGTATTCAGAAAGCTGAAGAGAAGAGAAACAGTGTATTTAATATTAAGATTGCAGCACTTGAATTACAAACAATCTTAGAAAGAAGTTTTTAATGGTGGATATATCAGTTATTATTCCTTTTTATAATGGAAACTGTTACATAGATAGAATTGTATCTATGGTGAATAATAATGTAGAGCAACTTGGAACCGATATAGTGGTAGAGCTTTTGATTGTTAACGACAGCCCGTGGGTTAGAGTTAAAGAACCAAAAGACAGTTTGAATTACACATTAAGAATCCTAAACTATAAAAATAACGTTGGTATCCAGGGGGCTAGAATTAGAGGATTGCAAGAGGCGCAAGGGAATTATGTTCTTATGCTTGACCAAGATGATGAAATATCTGATATGTTTTTATTGGACACTTACTCTAATATCAAAGAACATGATGTATGTGTAGCTAATGGTGAATTGATACGACCAAAGGGTAATAAACCAATATATCTAAGCGAGAAAAAGCAGAAACTTGTGAGTAATCTTTTCTTATATGCTTATTTAGAGAACAGGATATTATCTCCAGGACATTGTTTGATAAAAAAAGAATCTATACCCATTGAATGGACCAATAACCCTCTTACAATTAATGGAGCTGATGACCTTGCATTGTGGATATTAATGCTATGCCAAAGGAGAAAGTTCACATATGTTACTAATAAGCTGTATAAGCATATAGATACAGGAGAGAACGTATCATCGGACGAAATGAATATGGCAAAATCGACATATGAAGCATGTGAATTTCTTAGTAACATTTCATACGTTCCCCGATGGGTTACAATGGTAATGAAACGCAAAATAGATAATGATGTGTTTTATGTTCAAAATGGTAAAGACAAGTATATCGATTATATCCTAATAGAAAAAACCAGAAAACTTCTAAACAGAGCAAGAAACTGAGGATGATACAGATGAATCAGAAAGATATTTTTTTGACAATTGTTGTTCCTGTGTACAATATCAAAGGCGAATTGCTTTATGCATCATTAAGAAGTGTTGTGGATAAAAAAAATGATGCAATAGAAATAATCGTAGTTGACGATGGTTCAACAAATGGGGCATCGGAAATATGTGACAAATTCGCGAACATTGATAATAATGTATATATCTATCATCAAGAGAATCAAGGCGTATCGGTTGCTAGAAACCTTGGAATAGAGAAAGCGCATGGTAATTATATTTGCTTTGTGGATTCTGATGATATTGTTCAGATTGATGTAGTATTTTCTGTTGCAAAATATGCCAAGAATAACAAGTTTGATATTTGTTTTTTTAAATATAGGAGAGATGATTCTTTTACAACAGAAGATATTGAGGCAAAAAGTGCCGGCATTCGCATTAAGGATACGAATGAACTTGTATACAATATTGCCAGTCAAAATGAACCATATGATGGTTATTGTATTGGATCGCCCTGGGGTAAAGTATTTAGAAAGGATTTTCTATTACAGTATAATTTACGATTTCTACCATCATTGCGAAAAATGCAGGACAGAGTCTTCATGATGTATTGTTTGGAGAGATGTCCATCGGTAGATTTTGTTGCTCTGGAAGGATATTGCTATATCAGAAATGAAGAATCCATTGTAAATAATTACAATTCCAAAATTGGCATTTATCTTTCAAATGTCGGCCGTGAAATACGAGCTTTCAACAATAAGCATTCCTGTATGAATAATAAACAGATAAATACGGTGATGTGTAAATTGTTGAATGAGTATTTGGGACTGGACATCCTGCATAGGAAAAATAAAAAATCGATTATTGAAAAAGAGGCAGACTTAAAAAAGTATGTAAAAGAAAATGAGTATTATAGGGCTTTAAAGAACTATATACCGGATGAGTTTGATTTCAATGCAAGGATTAAACTATGGCTCATTAAACACAGATTGTATTATTGCTGCATTGTGATGAGTGGTATGTATTCGAGAATTAAAAGATAAATACTGTAGATATAGGTGAGATAATGAAACACAAAATATATATATCTTTATATACAATAATGCATTTTGCGTTAGCTATAGGGCTGATATATCCTTTTACGTATTGCATTTTTCAGGCGTTGACTAGGGGGATTATTAAAGTTCCAGCATTGTACATCGTGGGAATTCTCCTAATGATGTTTAGCTTTGTATTAATAAACGGGAAAGTATCAAAGATACTCCCGTCGAACTTTTCGGTTTTCTTGTTATATGGGATAATAATAATTTGTATGCTAACGCGAGGAAATCAGATGTTAAGCATATTGCTTGAATATATATTTGCAATGGCATGTTGCTTGATGATTTCTAAAACTGATAAATGGGCACAAACTCTATACAAGATACTTGTCATTATTGGTCTGTTCTATTCACTGACAGTTATTATTCAAGCACTAAGACCCGACCAATTTTACAGTTTTGCACGACCGCTGTTTCCTGAACTATACCAAGAAAAGTTTATCTTCTTAAAAGCGACCGGATATAATTCTGGATTAACTACTCAGGTGGCAATCGTGTGTTGCTATATCATGCTTGGATTTAGTGTGTTATTCGCAAACATATATGTTGATTCTGTAGAAAACAAAAAAAGAAATTTTCTTCACGTTGCGTTATTATTGATTTCTGTCAGTGCAATTCTCTTGTCAGGGAAAAGAGCTGCTCTTGTTTTTTCATTTTTTTCGGTAATGATTTTTTGCTTTTTTGCAGCGTCAAATCTTGGGAAACGATTTAAAATACTATTTGGAGTTTCAATAGCTGCGTTTTTAGTATATTCGATTGGTATACCATTAATAGAGTCGTATTTTTCAGAACTATTCCCAACTGTGTCGAGACTCATTACACTGATGGAATCCGGGGACATCGGTAATGGCAGATATTATTATTGGAATCTGGGAATTGAATTAATAAAGAAATATCCTATGCTAGGAGTAGGATGGGAGAATTATATAACAGAAAGTGGCGCTAGATTTAATTGCCACAATATTTACATACAACTATTAGCGGAATTAGGTATTCCTATTGGAAGCGCAGTTATTGCACTAATGATAATAATATGGAACAAGACCAGAGTATTATTGCAAAAATGTGTTCATTCAGGTAATGAACATATCTATAAAGTTGCAATTTGTTTTTCGTTTTTGACACAAACATATTTATTGTCATATGGATTTGCCGGAAATCCACTTTATGATCCAGAATATATTGCATTTTATTTTATTTCGATTATGTCATTTGCAATGGTTAATTATTTTTGCAGATGATAGTGGCTTAGGAGGCTATAGTGCAATGATCTTTAAAAGCGTAGGTATTATTACAAAGATGTCTAAGAATTTTGGCGCTGTGCTACAAGCATTTGCACTAAAGACTGCTGTAGAAAAACTTGGGTGCGAAGCAAGAATTATCAACTATAATGGAGCAATTGGCAATGAAACATATCAAGTATTGAAGAAGATTGATTCAATACAAGATATTAAAACAAATATATTGAGCATCAAACACTATAATGAGATTAAGAGAGGATCTTTTAAGTTTCAGAGTTTTAGAGACAGGTATTTTTCATTAACTGACCCATATATTTGCTTGGATGATTTTAGAAAGAATCCTCCAAGATTTGATACGTATATTGTGGGAAGTGATCAAGTGTGGAATCCAAGTATACTTTTTTCACCGGTTTATTTCCTAGATTTTGGAGAAAAAAACGCAAAAAAAATATCATATGCGGCTTCTTTCGGCAATAATTACCTTGACTCAAATTATTTTAATCCGATTTCTACCCTCTTGTTGAATCTTGATGATATTTCAATTCGAGAAAAGAGCGGTATACCGATATTGCACGAACTGGGATATAACGGAAAGGTTGTCCTGGATCCTACTCTACTATTAAATGTCCAAGAGTGGAGAACAATTGAAATAGAGTATAGTAGATTAGTCGGACATAAGTATATTTTGTGTTATTTCCTTCATGTTAATCAAGAAATAATACACACTGTTGAATATATAAAGAAAGAAACTGGTTTAGATGTGGTTAACATAGCAACAAATGTTAGACTTCCACGATTTGGTGATACTATACTCTGGGACGTTGGGCCTGAGGAATTCGTTTGGTTGATTGATAATGCAGAAATCGTCTTGACCTCTTCGTTTCATGGTACTGTCTTCTCCTTTCTCTTTCAGAAAAAATTTGTGTCTTTTAGAATTAATTGTAAAGATAGCAGACTATATGATTTGTTGAATGATTTAGCTATTCTGGATCGATTAGTTGATTATCCATATACAGATATACGCATTAATAATAATCCTTGTTTTATTAACGCTATTGATAATCACAACAAAAGAAAAGAAGAATCATTGCGATTTTTAGCTGATAACTTAACTGTTTGACTGCATAGGTGTTGTCATGAATATTGTCATATCAATTAATGATTTAAAAGAGAATTGTACAGGGTGTGGAGCCTGCAGTTTAGCATGTCCATGTAAATGTATTACATTATCTCCAGATACGGAAGATTTTATGTTTCCAACAATTGATGAAAATAAATGTATTGGTTGCGGAAAATGCATTGAGAAATGCCATATTAAACACGATTTTGAATCAAACAAATGTTTTACACCTGTTGGATTCTGTGCGTGGAGACAAGATAATATTAGATTATGCAGTTCATCAGGAGGCATTTTTTCTTCTATAATAGATTCGCTGTGCGATAAGAATACGTATGTTTTTGGCGCTGCTTTTTCAAATGACTGGAAGTCAGTTGTACATATAAGGTGTAATAGCAATCATTATTCAAGACTAAGGAAGTCAAAGTATGTAATTTCTCAAATAACAAATAGTCTGTATGAGGCAAAATCTGAACTTCAAAAGGGAAATAAAGTTATTTTCTCTGGTACGCCATGTCAGATTGCAGCGTTATACGCTTATTTAGGATGTGATTATAAGAACTTGATTACAATTGATGTTTTATGTCATGGAGTTCCGTCTCAGAAGATGTACAAAAAGCATCTTGATTTTATATCTAAAGGACGAGAAGTTGTACTAGTTGATTTTAGACCAAAGGGAAATGGATGGAATGCTAGGTTCAACGTTGCTTTTAGTAATGGTGATGTATACAACAAAGATCAGATGCATGATTGGTACTTATATAATTATTTCCAAAATACATTTTTAAGGCGTAGCTGTTATCATTGTAAGTATTCAACAAGTAACCACATTGCAGATATAACGCTGGGCGATTTTTGGTATATTGAAAAATATAAAAAAGAGTATGCTAATGAGCCAGGTGTTGGGTTGGTTATTTGTAATACACAAAAAGGATTGGATTGTTTTAAACATTTGGAAGGAATACATGTAGAAGAAGTAGATTCGGATTATTATTCATATATCTATCGTAGCAGAGAGAATACATATAATAGAAATAAAAGAGATCAATTTTTCGCTGAGAAGAAACATAAAAATACTGAATTATTAGAAAAATTCTTTAAAGCGAAAGTGTTTGCCATAGATATACTTGTAAAAGCAAAACGCATTGTTAAGAAAGCGGGCAGAAAAGACTGAAATATAGACAAATTAACTATCCAAAGAGGTTTTGATATGATTAAAGAACTAATTAGAAGAAACTCATTACTATATGAGATGATTAGTTATGCTTTTATGCCATATAGATTATTTAAAGTTAAGATTAGGAATGAAAGATTTGCGAAATTGTCTCAGGAAGAGGTAGCTAATATTGATTCTGAAATGTATAAGCAAAGGCAAGGACGTGCATTAAATTGGAGTAGTTTAAGATCATATACGGAAAAAATGCAATGGGAGAAAATATTTAATTTATATCCGTTAAAGAGTGAACTGACAGATAAATATAGAGTTCGTAAATGGGTAGAAAGTAAAATAGGCGGCGAGTATTTGATACCTATTATCGGAACATGGGAAAAGTACTCAGAAATCAATTTCAACACGCTTCCTAATCAGTTTGTTATGAAAACAAACCATGGGTCAAGCGATGTTGTTGTTATACGAAATAAAAATCAAATGAGTCCTGCAGATCGATTGCGCCTTAAACGAATAATTGTTACTTCTTTGGCGACGGATTATGCAACATATGCGTGCGAAATGCACTATTCCTCAATTAAACCACTTATTATTGCGGAAAAATACATTTCTACTGATGATGGGGATTTAAAGGACTATAAATTTCTTTGCTTTAATGGTAGACCTTACTATTGTTGGGTTGATATTGGGAGATATTCGAATCATAAAAGGAATGTATATGATTTGAATTGGAATTTACAAAATTGGAATCAGTTTCATTATGGTAATTCTGCTTCATCCATAGATATGCCCGAAAACTTTGATAAAATGGTTGAAATTGCGGAAACACTATCTGAAGGGTTTAAACATGTAAGGGTCGATTTATATAATGTTGACGGCAGAATTTATTTTGGTGAATTAACATTTACAAATGGGGCTGGATTTGAAGAAATAACTCCGGCTGCTATGGACTATGTATTAGGTGACTTATGGATGATTGATCCTTAAGAGGTATTATATGATGACGTTAATGGTGAGGAAGCTTTCAGAGAAATACAAAGCATTGCCAATTGCTGCAAAAGCAACGATATGGTTTGTGTTTTGTAACGCACTGCAAAGATGTCTGGCGCTTATTACTACTCCAATCTTTACAAGAATGATGACAACAGTGCAGTATGGACAGTACAATATCTATAATTCATGGCTTCAGATTTTTATGATATTTACTACATTAAGGCTTCCTTTTGCTGTTTTTAATAAAGGCATGAGTAAGTATCCATATGACCGCGATGGATATACTTCTACAATGCAAACGATTACAGCATGTCTCGCATTGATTTTGCTTTTTGCTTATTTCATAATACGAAAACCAGTTAATGCGTTTATTGAGTTACCCACATTTATTATGGTTTCTATTTTTGCGGAATTAATCTTTTTCCCTTCAGTAGATTTTTGGACTATTAGAAAAAGGTATGAATACATATATAAACCTGTAGTTTGGGTCACTCTGTTGATGGCGTTTCTGAACGCTATTATTGGAGTGATAATGGTCTATTATTCTGAAGAAAAAGGGTATGCAAGAATTCTCTCATGTGTGATTGTTAACTCTTTGTTTGGAATAATTCTATTTGCATATAATAGAAGAAAATCGTCTACGTGGTTTAAAAAAGAGTACGCTGTATTCGCCATAACATTTAATCTGCCCTTGCTTCTCCACTATATCTCATTGTATATTCTTGATCAGTTTGACAGAATAATGATTCAAAAAATGGTGGGGATGGCAGCGGCAGGCCTCTACGGCGTTGCATATAACGCTGGACTAATGATAAAGATATTAACACAAAGTATTAATTCAGCATTAGTTCCATGGCAATATGGTCAACTTGAGAAAGGAAAACTGAAGAAGATAGATGATACATTATTTGGAATCTTTGTTTTTATTGCAGTGTGTATACTGATGTTTGTTGCTTTTGCTCCAGAGATTATGATGATTCTGGCAGATCGAAAGTATTATGAGGCACGCTTTGTTATTCCTCCTGTTGCTGTGAGCACTTTTTTTACATTTGCGTATACGGTATATGCGAATATCGAGTTTTATTATGATAAAAATAAATTTACTATGTATGTTTCCATGAGCGGCGCTGCTTTGAATATTGTTCTAAATTACTTTGGAATTAAGTATTTTGGATATATAGCGGCTGCATATACCACGTTGATATGTTATACAATTTTTACTGTTGCACATTTTGCGTATACATATTATTTGATAAAAGATAAGACAAATGGCAGTTATTGTCTTGAGACACGGCGTTTCATATTTTTGAGCATTGCGATAGTAGTGTTATCATTGAGCATTGCTTTGATTTATGATTATTTTATAATTCGATATATTGTCATAATTATTGGTATTCTTTTAATTATTATCAAAAGAGCTAAAATAATGCGTTTATTTATGGCACTTAAAAGTAGAGATTCATAAATATAGTGTTAAATGGGAGTAGTAGAAGATGAAAGGCATAATTCTCGCCGGAGGTGCCGGTACCAGGCTTTATCCGCCAACAATGGTAACAAGCAACTGCTGCCTGTATACGATAAGCCGATGATTTATTACCCGCTCAGTACGCTTATGCTTGCGGGGATTAGAGAGATTCCTATTATCTCTACGCCGACAGATCTCCCTCGGTTCGAGGAGCTACTGGGTGATGGCAGTCAGTTCGGTGTGGAATTATCATACTGTGTACAATCGAGCCCGGATGGCCTTGCCCAGGCATTCATCCTAGGCGAAGAATTCATCGGTGATGACGCCAGCGCTATGGTACTTGGTGATAACATTTTCTATAGTAATGGATTCAGAAGGCTGCTGCAGGAGGCAGTTGTGGATGCGGAGGAGAACGGCAGAGCTACTGTCTTCGGTTCCTACGTTACAGACCCAGAGAGGTTCGGCGTGGTCGCTTTTGACGAGGATGGACGGGCAACAAGTATTGAGGAGAAGCCGAAAGAGCCGGAGAGCAATTATGCTGTTACCGGACTCTATTTCTATCCCTCTGGTGTCGCTACTCGTGCAAACCAAGTCAAGCCTTCCACTCGTGATGAACTGGAGATAAGCACACTGAATGAGATGTATCTGAAGGACTCTCTTCTTGATGTCAAGCTCCTTGGCCGCGGATTTGCTTGGTTAGATACAGGTACGATGACTAGCCTGTTTCAGGCTGCAAATTTTGTGGAAACAATCGAATCCCGGTAGGGGATCACCATCTCTGCGCCAGAGGAAATTGCGTTTATCAATGGGTGGATTGATTCAGCCAAACTCTTAGAATCAGCTAAACTCTATGGGAAATCTCCATACGGCGAGCATCTGCTTTCTGTTGCAGAAGGAAAGGGACGGTATTAACATGACATTATTTGTAACAGGTGGAGCCGGGTTTATCGGCGGAAATTTCATACACTATTATTTGGCTGAGTATCCCGATGACCGGGTTATGTGCATCGATAAGCTAACCTATGCCAGCAATCTTTCCACACTCACCCCCGTCATGGACAATCATAATTTCCGATTCTGCAAGCTGGACATATGCGACCGAGATGGTGTATTCGCTCTCTTCGAGGATGAGAAACCGGATGCTGTGATCAACTTCGCAGCGGAGAGCCATGTAGACAGGAGTATTAGAGGCATATCGATTTATGAAGGTTTTTGGAAAAGAAAGAACATTCATCTTTCCAAAATCACGATTCCACAAACCTGATTCTTCATTCAGATCAGGGGGGGCAATTGCCTTTTTAGAATTCACTCGCTTTTGTTCCTTATGGAGTATCACGTAAAGCATGAGCCGTGCGAGTACTCCCTATGACAAGGCGCCTATGGAACATTACTACAATATTCTTAAGGGGAAGCGGTATGCCAACACTGGTATGATACCGTCGAGGACTTGGATTATGAAATCAGCGAATATGCATATGTCTGGTACAATCAGATCCGCCCTCATTCGCGCAATGATCGTTTTCTAAAAGGTTAAGTCCCGAGTGCGTCCGGAATAGAGTGAATGAATTTTCAACTCTATTTCGGACTTTTTGTTTTCATTTGTAAAGTGATAAAAAGTAATAAAAAGTGATAAAACTTTACAAAAGTGATAAAAAGTGATAAAAAGAAATAAAAGTGATAAAAGAAAATTAATTTGTGATGTGAGGAGGTTAGAAATGGCAAAGAATAATCCATATACACTTGTTTTTGGTAAACAGCCTATTCAAAGCATTCCTAGACCTGTTGAAACGCAGGAAGTAATGGATGCTTTCTTAAACGAACCTGCAACGCAGCAGATATATATGATTACAGGTGTACGAGGTTGTGGAAAAACTGTATTTATGACTGAAGTTGCAAACAAGTTAAAAGAGCATGATGGCTGGGAGGTCTTGGAATTAAGTACAAGTCAAGATTTACTGACATCTATGGCAGAATCTTTGACACAAGAGAATCGATTTACAAAATTGTTTAAACAAGGATTGGGCGTTACGGTTGCCGGATTCGGATTTCAGTTTAATGGCAAAACAGAAGTTACCAGTCCGCGAGTATTAATTAGCGAGGCGTTAAAGGTTTTAAAAAAACATAATAAAAAGTTATTAATTTGTATTGATGAAGTTGTCTCTAATGATTATATGAAGGAATTTGTAAGTGTTTTTCAGATTTTATTAAGAGAAGATTATCCAATATATTTACTGATGACTGGATTATATGAAAATATTAATGATTTACGTAATGAGAAAAACCTTACATTTTTATATCGTGCTCCTGAAATTCGAATGCGTGCGTTAAATAAAGGGGCTATGGTTGAAAACTATATGTCTAACTTATCAATATCTGGAGATGATGCGGAAGAGATGGCAAAGCTCACGAAAGGATATTCATTCGCTTTTCAGGTATTAGGATATTTTACTTTTCGCCATGAAAATGACTATCGCAAAGCTGTTTCAGAATATAGACAGTATTTGGAAGAGTATGTATATGAAAAGATATGGTCAGAACTTTCACGGGGAGATCGTAATTTGTTATATGCTGTAGCGAAATCTAAGACAGGGAAAGTAAAAGAGATAAAGGAAATAATGGGAGTAAACAATAATCAATATACACCGTATCGAGATCGCATGATAAAGAAAATGTTGTTGGATGGCAGTGAATATGGATATTTACGGATTACACTTCCTCTTTTTGAGGATTATGTGATTCGTTCATATACTGATTATTGATAGAATTTTGCGTCTTGAATAGAGTGAATGAATTTTTAACTCTATTCAGGACTTTTTTATTTCTAAAATGAAAAATGATTAATTGTACGTTGACAAAGTATATAGTAAGCTCTATACTTTAATAAAGTATAGAGTGCATTTGCAAAAGATATTTTGGTAAAATGTAAATATTTGAAGATCAATAGGTGTATATCTTGACTTTTTATGTCGTGCAGTATATCATCTAATTACATCTAAACGATGTGATTGGTTTCCTTGCCAAGCAAAATGGGAACTTTATCAGATGGGAGCCCTACCATATAAAATAAGTGGGAACTTTATCAGATGGGAACCCTACCATATAAAATAAATGGGAACGATAAGAGACGGGAACCCTACCGGCAAAGAAGGAATATTTAAGGCTGCATCTTCTGATGTAGCCTTTTGTTTTGGGGGATTATTATGAAAAAGTTGGATTTATATTATATTGATTTGAAATATATAAGAGATTTGTCAAATGCAGATGATAATGTGATGTCTATTTCTCCTCAACGAGGAAAGCAAAGCCGGCCGTTTGTAGGGGTGGTGGTTCTTATGAATAATCGGAAGTATTGTATACCATTTACATCGCCCAAGGATAAATTCAAGAATAAGAAGAGCCAAGTGGATTTTATCAAAGTATTTGATGAAGAGCGAAGAGATGAAAATGGTCAATTTAAGCTAATCGGAATTCTCAATATCAATAATATGGTTCCGATTGAAGCACGATATATAAAAAGTAGATCTGGTGATTAGAGATGATGATAAGCCAGCTGACAAAGCTGCAAAGCAACTCATGCAAAAGCAAATTAAGTGGTGTAGAAAACATGTTGACATAATCGAAAATCGTGCAAATAAAGTTTATGATATGGTTGTTAATCATCCTGATAAAAATCGTAATCTTGTAAAAAGAAGTTCTAAGTTTGACAAACTCGAAACACTGCTTGATAAACTTCTAAATAAAGTATAAATAGGAAGACGGAGGTGATGATATGGATATTTCAGATAAGATAAAGGAATTGAGAAAGAGCACGGGATTATCGCAAAGTAAATTCTCTGCAAAATTTGGAATTCCGGTGAGAACTCTTCAGCAGTGGGAACAGGGGATAAGTGCCCCACCGGAATATTTGATTAGGATGATGGCATATATTATGCAGCTTGAGAAAAATGCGTCGATAAAAAGTGATGAACTAATTGAAGGAGATTCCTGAAGAATTAGTAACTAACCATGCTTGATAAATGTTATACTATAGCTAGTAAGTTTTTGAATAACAGGGAGGTATAAAAATGAATCCGGTATACGATAAATTAATGGGGTGTTATGAAAGCGTAAAGAAGAGAATTGATTTTCAACCAAAAGTTGCTTTGGTATTGGGATCAGGTCTGGGAGATTTCGCATCTGAGATGGAAATTGTACAGACACTTGACTACAAGGATATAGAAGGATTCCCGGTTTCTACTGCACCTGGACATGTAGGCAGATTTGTGTTTGGATATGTGGAAGGTGTGCCGGTTGTTGCAATGCAGGGACGCATCCATTATTACGAGGGCTATGATATGACCGATGTTGTATTGCCTATTCGTCTGATGAAACTTATGGGAGCAGAGGTTATGTTTTTGACAAATGCTGCCGGAGGTATCAAGCAGGGATTTAAAGCGGGAGATTTGATGCTTATTACAGGTCAGATTGCTACATTTGTTCCATCACCACTTCGAGGAACTAATATATCTGAATTGGGAAATAGATTTCCTGATATGTCTCATGTATATGATGAAGATTTGCAATTTATTGTAAAGAAGTCAGCTGCTAAGTTGAATATTGATTTGAAAGAGGGAGTATATATTCAATTCCCTGGACCAAATTATGAGACACCACAGGAAATTAATATGGCTAGAACTCTTGGAGCAGATGCAGCTGGAATGTCTACTGCATGTGAGGCAATTGCTGCAAATCACATGGGAATGAAGATTGTGGGAATTACATGTGTATCCAATCTTGCAGCTGGTATTTCACCACATCCTCTTACAGAGGAAGAGGTTATCGAGGCTGGTAAGTCAGTTTCAGCCAAATTCACTGCACTCGTTAAGGAGGCAATCAAAGCTATCGATGCTGAGGTTTAATATGTTATATCCACTCTCGGACACATATAACTTTTCAGGAACGCTTCCGCTACGTATTCGCACCAGCGGTACTAAATTCGCTGCGCATAGGCTTGCTCATTAAGTGCCGGGGCTCATAATGTTCCTTGAAAAGTCATATGTATCCTTCGAGTGGTTGACAAGAGCGTGGACTATATCGATTAAATAAATGTAGGAGAAACTATGAATACAAGATTTTACAATGCGAAAATATTGACGCTTGATGAAAATGATAAATTTGACATAATCGCTGGAGAGCTCTGGGTTAAGGGCAACGAAATCATCTATTTAGGCGACGGAAGCGATGTGTCTAATGTCTGCACAGGTGATGAGATAATTGTCTGGGACATTGAGAAGGATTGCTACGGCAATCTGCTTATGCCAGGTTTCAAGAACGCTCATACTCATACACCAATGACATTCTTGAGAAGCTATGCTGATGATCTGCCATTGCAGCGCTGGTTAAATGAGTCTATTTTTCCTAGGGAGGCTAAGCTTCAAGAGGAGGAATCCTACTGGTTATACATCTTGGGAGTGATGGAATATCTCACAAGTGGTATTACATCCAACTTCGATATGTATTTCTATCAGGGAATGAATGCCAAGGCGGCAGTTGATGTGGGATTTAGATCAGTATTTACATCTGGTTTGAATAACTTCAGCGAATCCTTGGAGAGAGTGGAAGAGGATTACCTGAGAACTACAGAGATGGATGATCTCGTTTCCTATATAATAGGATTCCATGCTGAGTATACTACTTCCAAGGAACTGATGGAGGGGATTGCTGGCCTTGCTCAGAAATATAAATCTCCGGTATATACTCATAATTCTGAGACAGCTCTGGAAGTGAAAGAGTGCATAGACAGATGGGGTATGACTCCAACAGCGCTCACTGATTCACTTGGAATGTATGAATATGGTGGCGGTGGCTACCATGTGGTTCATATGTCTGATGAGGACTTTGAGATATTCAAGAAGCGCGGCTTATATGCTGTTACCAATCCGGGTTCAAATACCAAGCTTGCAAGTGGAATTGCCCCTATTAAGAGATATTTAGATGAAGGAATTCCATTGGCTTTAGGTACAGATGGCCCTGCAAGTAATAACTGCCTGGATATGTTTAGAGAGATGTTTCTTATGACAGGTCTTGCTAAGCTTCGTGAAAATGATGCTGCAGTTGTGGATGCTGAGAATGTACTTCTGGCAGCTACAGCCGGTGGCGCCAGAGCTATGGGTATTGAGGACTGCGACCGACTTGCAGTTGGTAAAAAGGCTGATATTATTATGATTGATTTACAGCAGCCTAATATGCAGCCTGAGAATCATATTCTGAAAAATATTGTATACAGTGGAAGCAAGCAAAATGTTGCCATGACAATGGTTGATGGCAAAATCTTATATGAGAGAGGTGTCTATAATATAGGATTTGATCCAAAAGAAATATATGCGAAGGCTAATTCTATTATTCGCAGAATAGACGGACAGATGTAGAGGTACAATATGTTAAATGTAACATTTATTCATCACAGTTCATTTATGGTTGAGACAGATAATCATTTATTACTATTTGATTATTTTCCGGGTGAGGCTGTGGAAAATATGAACTTTCACGGGAAATTACCGGAATTACCATCGGACAAGAAATTATATGTATTTGCCAGCCATTCTCATAAGGACCATTTCTCGGTTGAGGTGCTGAAACTACAGGATATTCATCCGAATATAACATTCATTTTATCCAAGGATATACGCCTGGGGAGAAATTATCTTGTGAGAAATGGTATAGATCCTGCTATAAAATCCAATATTCACTGGGTAAAAGATGTAAATACCTATCATGTGGATGATTTACAAATTGATACAATGAGATCCACTGATGCCGGAGTTGCTTTTCTGGTAAATGTTGATGGGTTAAATATATTCCATGCTGGAGACTTGAACTGGTGGAATGCTGGGGATGACAGAGAACTCTATGGTAATCTCATTGGCAAGGCATACAAGAAAGAGATAAATCGTCTGAAGAACAAGCATATCGATATTGCATTTGTAGTATTAGATGGCAGAGTGGAAGATGGATATGCTTTTGGAATGGAATATTTTCTGGAAAATATTGATGTGGATTTGGTCTTCCCGATGCATATGTGGCAGCAATGGGATCTGATTCCTAAGTTAAAGAGAAATCCAAGGCTTGTAAATGTAGTAAATAAGGTCATAGATATTGACCGTGAAAATATAATTTTCTATAATATAATGTAATGCAAAGAAAAGGAGGCAAAGTGATGGTTGTAGTATTTAATGAATTTCTATCATATTTGTTATTATTTGTAATTATGGTTGCAATTGCTGTAGCTGGATTTTTCGTTGGAAAAAAGCTGCGTCAAAATAAGAACGCCAAGAATGGAGGAGAGAATTAAGTTGAAGACATTTGGCGTAAATGATTTACGAAGAAGTTATCTAGAATTTTTTGAGAGCAAGGATCATTTGGCGATGAAGAGCTTTTCATTGGTTCCTCATAATGACAACAGTCTCTTGCTTATTAATGCTGGTATGGCTCCACTTAAGCCATATTTCACAGGACAGGAGGTACCACCAAAGACAAGAGTTACAACATGTCAGAAGTGTGTACGTACTGGTGATATTGAAAATGTAGGAAAGACAGCTCGTCATCTTACATTTTTTGAAATGCTTGGAAATTTCTCTTTTGGAGATTATTTTAAAGAGGAAGCTATTTCATGGTCATGGGAATATTTGACCAAGGTTTTGGAACTTGATCCAGACAGATTATACCCATCAATCTATGGTGAGGATGATGAGGCTTTTGAAATCTGGAACAAGAAGATTGGTATTGATGCTGATAGAATCACAAGATTTTATCGTGATCCTGAGACAGGTGAGTGCGATAATTTCTGGGAGCATGGTGCCGGCCCTTGTGGTCCTTGTTCTGAGATTTATTATGACCGTGGTGAGAAATATGGTTGTGGAAGTCCTGACTGTAAGGTTGGCTGCGAATGTGATCGTTTCATGGAAGTATGGAACAATGTATTTACACAGTTTAACGGTGATGGACATGGCAATTATGAAGAGTTAGAGCAGAAG
>JAFUXA010000002.1 GCA_017470985.1 Lachnospiraceae bacterium | reverse complement strand
CCCCACATCCAGCTTCCTTTAGATTCCACCTCGCGATGGACACCCTTGCCTTCGGCTATATCCTTCCCACTACCGGGCGGATTCGGGACTTTAACCCGTTAGAAACGTGCGCCGCTAGGCGCACAAGAAAAACCACCGGAGTCATGTATATTATCACTCCGATGGTTGAATAATTGTTGTGTTTTTTTGACCAAAACTTCCAAAGCCAGGGTCATTTAAAACATCTTATACTCTATCAAATTATTTTTATTTTAATCTGATCATCTGAATCACATCAATATCAGCAGACTTAACCTCATACTCACATTCCTTCATTGATGAAGTAACAAATCCGGTTTCGCCTGATATGCCGGCATCCACATAATCAACCTGTCCAAATGCGGCTTCAATTGCGGCCTTGTCAGATGTTGTTCTAACAAAAAATCTATTCTCCATCAAAGAAGCATCTGCCAATTCCAACTTATCATGATGCCACTCAATCTTGATATTCATATTCACATGCTTAGCCATTCTTACAACATCGCCAACAACAGCACTTGCTGTAGGAAGTTTACCAGCACCTGAACCGTAGAACATTCCATCGCCAAGCATATTTCCATGTACAAATACAGCATTGAATACACCATTTACATTGTAAAGTGGATGAGATGGATCCAATAAGAATGGAGCAACTCTAGCCACATATGTATCACCAACTTCCTTGCTTGTTGCAAGAAGCTTAATAGCTCTTCCCATAGCCTTGGCATACTTAATATCTGTAGCTGTAATATGAGATATTCCCTCTGTTGGAATATCATTGTAATCTACATGTCTTCCTGCAACCAAAGATGTCAAAATAGCAATCTTACGGCAAGCGTCATGTCCCTCAATATCAGCTGTAGGATCTTTCTCAGCGTATCCCTTGTCCTGAGCATCCTTTAATACATCATCAAAATCTGAGCCCTTCTCGCTCATTTCTGTCATCATGTAGTTGGTAGTACCATTTACAATACCTGCAATCTCCTCAACAACATCACCAGTCAGACACTCCTGAATAGCTCTGATGATCGGAATTCCACCACCTACTGAAGCTTCAAACATAAAGTTTACATTGTTGGCCTTGGCTGTTGCAATAAGATCTGCACCTTTGTCAGCCACAAGCGCCTTGTTGGAAGTTGCCACATTCTTGCCTGCCTCAAGCATAGCCTTGACAAATGTATATGCAGGCTCCACACCTCCCATTGTCTCAACAACAATATCAACTTCTGGATCCTCAACAATAGTCTTGTAGTCATGTACTATCTTGTCTGCAATAGGATCACCTTCAAAATCTCTCAAGTCCAGCACATACTTCAACTCAAGTGGTTCTCCCACACGCTTGGCAATTACATCTTTGTTAACTTCCAATACTTCTGCTACTCCGGAACCGATTGTTCCATATCCCATAATTGCTACTTTCATATACTTCTACTCCTTAGATAATATTTTCACGAAATGAATTCCGCTAATTCGCTCTGTTGATTCCAACATCTCATCAATATCCCCTGTAGTCGGCAACACATCCACACTGAGTGTAAGTGAAGCAATACCATTTACAGGAATGGTCTGATGAATGGTCAAAATATTACCATGATAATGGGCAATATTCTGTAATACCTCTGATAATATTCCCGGCTCATCATCAAGCTGAACCAGCAATGTAATTGTCTTTCCCTTATCATTTTTATAGAAAGGATTAATATCATCCTTATATTTATAGAAGGAGCTTCTACTTATGCCCACGCGCTCAGTGACTTCCTGTACCGAATCGCATTTTCCAGATTCAAGCAATCTCTTAGCTTCCACTACTTTCAGAAGAACCTCCGGAACAGCCTTTTCCTTCAAAACATAATAGGTAGTCTTCTCTGCCATATCCCCTCCGAGTGTTTGTCTATCAAAAACAATTGTCTGTACTCGAAAGATAATATAACATAACAAGACTACCTATAGCAAGTTAATATACTCTACATTTTGTATTTTTAGCTGATTTGATCATATATATTGTTTCTAGCAGTGAGGATTTAGTAAATATTCTCTATACTACTCTGCATCAGCTGTATGTCTGTCAGGACAACCGAGGGAACACCATTTCAAATACGCATTCATAAATGGGGAAATTGCACCATCCAATACAGCATCCACATTGCCGCTTTCCTCCCCAGTTCGCAGGTCCTTTACCATCTTATAAGGCTGAAGGACATAAGAACGAATCTGATTACCCCAACCAATATCTGTCACTTCACCACGAATTCCCTGAGCTTCTCGCTGCTGTTTCTCCATCTCCAACAGATACAATTTGGATTTCAGCATCTGCATAGCTTTGTCCTTGTTCTGATGCTGAGATCTCTCATTCTGACACTGAACCACAATTCCAGTTGGGAAATGAGTAATACGGATAGCTGAAGATGTCTTATTAATATGCTGTCCACCTGCACCGCTGGAACGATATGTGTCAATTCGAATGTCTTCATCATTTACCACAATATCTATATTATCATCCAGCTCCGGCATAACATCACAGGATGCAAAGGAAGTCTGGCGCTTACCAGCCGCATTGAAAGGGCTGATTCTAACCAGACGATGAACACCCTTTTCAGACTTGAGATATCCATATGCATTCTCTCCATTTACCTGGAAAGTTACAGACTTAATACCAGCCTCGTCACCCTCCAGATAGTCCAGCTCCTCAAGGGTATATCCCTTGGCAGTTACCCATCGGGTATACATACGATAAAGCATAGATACCCAATCGCAAGCCTCAGTTCCGCCAGCGCCGGAATGAAGAGTTACAATAGCATTGTTGGCATCATACTCCTCTGAAAGCAGAGTCTTCATGCGAAGATCTTCAAAATCATTTTCCAGCTCCAATAATAGTTCCTCTATCTCCGGAACCAAATCTTCGTCATCTTCCTCCTCTGCAAGGGATATGTATTCCAATGCCTCATCATAGACTTCCTCCAATCTGGCATACATTTCAACATCATCCTTGAGGCTTTTCAGTTCCTTCATTTTGGCAGTTGATATTGCAGCATCATTCCAGAAATCCGGGGCTTCCATCTCTCGTTCCAGCTCTTGTATACGATTAGACTTATTATTTAAATCCAACGACTCTTTCACTTCCTGCATAGGTTGTTCCAAAGCCTGAACCCTGTTTTTAAATCCATCTAATTCTACAATCAAATCAGTACCTCTTTCTCTACTTTTTATTTATTACCTATTATTAATCACTCAAGATAATTATTGTTTTAAATATTTATCACTTATTACTTATATCATTTCTCAGCACTTCTATAGCCTTTAAAACCTGATTATCCAGCAATTCATCATATTCCTCATCGGCTTTGCCCATAAATTCATATTCCAGATTTATATCAGGTTCAATTCCCACCTCATGGATACACTCACCCTTCGGTGTGAAATATCTGGCAGTTGTAAGTTTCATGGCACTTCCATCTGGCAGAGTTATAGTAGACTGCACAATTCCCTTACCAAATGTCTTGGTTCCAATCAGTGTACCATAATTGTAATCTCTAATAGCTCCTGCAAATATTTCTGAAGCACTGGCAGTATACTCTGAAGTCAACACTGTCATTGGCAAATCTACGAAATGCTCGGCATCAGATTCAAACACCTGCTTCTGGCCATCCTTATCCTCAATATATACTGTAGTTCCCTCAGGCAGTAGATAATCCAATATCTCAGTTACAGAATCAAGAAGGCCACCGCCATTGGTTCTCAAATCAAATATTACCCCCTTCATTCCCTGGGACTGTAAGTCTTCCATGGCAGCTTTGAACTGAGCTGCTGTATTTTCCGAGAAATCAGCTATATAGACATAGCCTATATCTCCTTCAAGCATCTCATATCGGATGCTCTTGATTTCAATATTATCCCTAACTACATTAACTGTAGCTTCCACTCCATCTCTGCTGTATAGAAGCTTCACTTCGGTTCCAACTTCACCACGTACATTGGATACAAATTCATCTAAAGTCTCGCAATCCACTGCATTGACTCCGTCAGCAGCCAGCAGTATATCTCCAGCCTTCAATCCAACTTTCTCAGCCGGGGAGCCTTCATAGATACTCTTTATTACCACATTCCCAGTGTCAGCATCCTTGCTTAAAGTAGCACCGATTCCGCCAAAGCTTCCGCCTAATTCTTCCATAAGCTTCTCATACTCTTCCCGATTATAATAATCAGCATATTTATCGTCCAGAGAAGCCATCAATCCCTTGTATATACCTGTGGCCTCATCTGCTTCTGTCACATCTTTATAATAATATCTGTTGATTATTTCTTCCATATATTTCAGCTTGCTTAGGCTAACCCCGGCAATTCCTGAATTACCAAAACTTCTTATATAAAATATTCCAATTCCGCAAAATATCAGAAGAAAAACCAGAGTTGTAATTAATACTCCCTTTAACACACCTTTTCTATATGTTTTCTTATCGTACATTGTCAAACCTTCCTAAAACAAAATTATTCCCCTAGCATCTGCCAGGGGAATTATTTATCTAAATCTATTATACCTTCAAATGCTTCTTCAAAGTCATTCTACTTCCTATATAACCAATTCCGATTCCTAGAATCAAAGCTAAAGGAACCAAAACTTCAAATATCTCATGTACAGGAATAAATGTAAGGAAATTTGTAAGGAATATAAATTTCTCAGTTACATATACCATTACCGACTTGTACATAAACAGAAGTATCACCAGTGGGATAATGGATCCGATTAACCCAATTGCAATTCCCTCTACTATAAATGGCGCTCTAACGAAACTGTCCTTGGCACCGATAAGTTTCATAATAGCAATCTCTTCTTTTCTAACTGCAATACCTGTTGTAATTGTATTGCTAATAAGGAAAATAGCAATCGCAATCAATATAATAATAAAACTTACAAATATCAGGCTTATAAGTTTATTAACATCTGATAAAGTCTCAGCTACTACCTCTGACTGATTAACCTGGCGAACACCGTCCAAGGATTCTAAATAAGTCACCAGAGAAGATTGCATAGATACATCATTGAGATATATCTCATAATTTGCCTGATTAGCAAGTGGATTATCATTTACAAAGCCCTCTGCCAACTCTTCTCTACCCTTGAAGTATTCCACCTTAAAGCTATCCCATGCTTCCTCAGCAGAAACAAATTTCACATCTCGGACCTCGCCACGCTTCTTGATTTCATTTCCTATATTATCAATCTGTTCCTGAGTTATTCCTGCATCGAAAAATACTGTTACAGCAACACCCTCCTCAGCAGTATGAACCATCTCACTAAAGTTAGCACCTATGGAATAGAACAGTCCCAATAGGAAAATACAAGCTGTCATTGTCGCAATGGATGCCAAAGAGAAAAGTTTATTTCGCCAAATATTTTTGAAACCCTGGCCAATATTATATGTTATTGTACTAAATCTCACTGATGTCACCCCACTTTCCGTCGCCTACGACCTGTCCGCGCTTTATGTAGATGACACGCTTATTCATCTTTCTGACAATCTCTGCATTATGAGTTACAACTACTACAGTTGTTCCACGCTCATTGATTTCTTCCAGGAGCCTCATAATCTCCCAAGCATTGGTATCATCCAGATTTCCAGTAGGTTCATCTGCCAATAGAATCTCCGGTTCATTTACCAAAGCTCTCGCAATAGCAACCCTCTGCTGCTCTCCACCTGACAATTGTCTAGGAAGAGATTTGTACTTGGCAGCCAGATTCACCAAAGAAAGCATCAAAGGAACTCTCTTTTTGATTTCCCTTGTTGGAGCTTCTACAACCTTCATGGCAAATGCAACATTCTCATATACATTTCTATCCTGAAGCAATCTAAAATTCTGGAATACTACGCCAATATTTCTTCGAAAATTTGGAATAGCCTTGTGATTAATCTTCGATAATTTCTTACCTGATATATATATTTCACCTTCTGTAGGAGTCAACTCCTTTAACAGAAGTTTAATCAAAGTGGATTTTCCAGAACCACTCTTTCCCATAATAAAGACGAACTCGCCTTTTTCAATATTTATGCTTACATCATCTAATGCAGGTACACCTTCCTGGTATAACTTGCTTACATGTTCAAGCTTAATCATATTATCAATCCTTTACAACTAACTAAAATTCCTGATTCTCCATATATTTCATATACTTGACAACCATAAGAGCGATCTTGAATGTAATAGCATCCTCGAAAACTCTCAAATCAAGTCCAGTTGTCTTCTCCAGCTTATCAAGACGATAAACCAAAGTATTTCTATGAATATACAACTGTCTAGATGTCTCTGACACGTTCAAACTGTTCTCAAAGAATTTATTGATTGTAACCAAAGTCTCCTCATCGAAATCTTCTAATGATTTACCATCAAATATTTCTTTGATAAACATACGACAAAGAGGTATTGGAAGCTGATAAATCAAACGACCAATTCCAAGCTCTGAGTAAGCAATAATATTTCTCTCTTCAATAAATATCTTGCCTACATCCAAAGCAAGTCCTGCTTCCTTATAGGAACGGGATACTTCCTTGATCTCTTTTACAACTGTACCATATGAAATACGGACTTCGTTGCTTCTATCTTTGAATGTGTCCAAAATAACTGATGCAATCTTATGAACATCAGCCAATGTTTCATTTTCCGCAAGTTCTTTTACTACAATGATGTTATTCTCATCTACAGCAGTTACAAAATCTCTTGTCTTGCCGCTGAAGACGCTTCTGATTCTATCGATTTCGTCCCCATCTTTCTTAGAACCAGTCTCCACAATCATAACAACTCTTCTGGCTTCCACATCAATATGAAGCTTCTTGGCTCTATTATAAATGTCAACCAAAAGCAAATTGTCTAAAAGTAAGTTCTTAATAAAGTTGTCTCTGTCAAATCTCTCTTTGTAAGCAACCATCAATTCCTGAATCTGGAATGTGGCAATCTTACCCACCATCTGAGTTTCTTCTTCATCAACTCCAATGGCAAGAACAACAAATTCTAACTGTTGTTCGTCATACACCTTAAAGAATTGACATCCTGGAACCACCTGACTCTCAGCCTCGGACATAGCAAAAGATACTGCTGCCTCCTTATACTGCTTTGCATCAGAAATCGTAGTTGCAAGAACGCCCCCTTCACTATCCATTACAGCAAACTCAATCTTTGAAATCTGGTGTAATCCGTCTATTGTATTTTGCAATATCTGGTTTGATATCATGTGTACTCCTCCTATTTATACATTTTACACAATTCATCAACGTAGTTTTACTTAGTTTTACACATATCTATTGCACATTGTAATACAAAATAACGAAAAAAGGAAGAGTAAACTATTGTGTTTTTGGTTATTTTTGCCGTGTGTTAAATAATTCGGTTATTTTTTCGTAATATTTTTGTAGAATTTGCAAATTGTCTGTCACTTTAGGTTGATTTTGCACTGCTGTTTCTCATTAAAAATGTCAACACAAAAGATAAAATGTAACATTTTTTATTAGAACATCACAAAACAAGTGTTTGCTTTCTCCCCCAAAAACATGTGGAATAATTCATTTTTTTGGTGGATAATGTGGATAGTTTAGTTAACAACTCGTTTCACAAGGGTTTCACGACTCAAAATTGTGGATAACTCCCCAGTTAAAAACCAAGCACACGCATCACAGTTTCCATATCATTATGTACTTTGTCCCACTTTTGTGCAATTTATATAATTTTAATAATTTCGTTATAAATTTTTCAAATTTATCAATTGCGAAAAAATAGCCTCCGACTAAAAGTCGAAGGCTAAAACTTTACAATTATAATTAGAAAATACGTCTAACTGCTAAGATTGGGCTGTAGTTTACATCTGTATATGTAATACCATTTGACTCATTCAAAGCATTTACAATAGTACCATTACCTGTGTAGATTCCTACATGTCCACTGTAACATACAATATCTCCAGCCTGCATCTCACCTGTGCTTACACCATATCCTACACTTCTCATTGCACTAGAAGAATGTGGAAGGCCTACACCGTATGCAGAATATACACTCATTACAAAACCAGAACAATCAGTTCCATTTGTAAGACTTGATCCACCATATACATATGGATTACCAACAAATTGTGAAGCATATGATACAACTGAACCGCCGTCTCCACCAGATGGAGCTACATAATTAGAAGATGAACCGCCGCCTGATGATCCTGAGCCTCTCTTGCGAGCTGCTGCAGCTGCCGCTGCCTTTCTCTCTGCTTCCTCTGCTGCAAGTCTGGCAGCTTCCTCTTCCTTAGACTCAGCTGTTACAAACTGTGTTGACAAAGTAACAAATTCTGTTGATACATATCCTGTCTCATTCTGATATGAAACCTGTATCCAACCAGTTGAAGCCATTGACTCATCAGTTACAACCAAATCATCATCCTCTGGCACCATTCCAATAATACTAGAATCTGTTGTAGCTTCCTCTCTGACATATAATGTCTGAGTCTTTACCTTGGCAAGTCTTGTAGATACTGACTTGGCAAGTTCCTCATCACCTACAACTACATATTCACATTTTACATATCCTGTACAATTACCAGATGTGATATTATACCAGCCGTTCTCTGTAGAATGTACTGTAGCAGCTGATTTATCATATAATTTGCCAACTACTTCTCCATCTTCGCTGGCTGTACTTCTAATATTTACATAATCATTAACCTGAGCAATTGCTATATTTGCATATTCAGATTGTCCACTGGCAACTGCCGAATTACCATTTGCGCTTGTTCCTGCTGCTGTTCCATTTGCCTGTGCAGAAGCATCTGACAAAATATTGGAAACAGTAAGCTGTACCCCCGATAAAGTTGTATATGAACTTGAAGATACGGTCTGAGCATCTGTTGATGTCATAGCCACAACGCCTGCTATAGGTGCTGCCATAGCTGTAAATCCTGTACTACCAATCATAAGGCCAGCAGCAATAGCATAAGAGACGTTCTTGATGTTCTTCTCTTTCATGAATTTCCTCCAATAATTACCAAACAAATTTATTACAAAATTGTTACATCTTGTTCATTATATCAACGCATTCCTTGCATGTCAAGGCTTGTAGCCTATTTAAGCCATTGTTCCTCGAAATCTTTCGCAGGAATTGCTTTGCCATAATAGAATCCCTGAATCTGTGTACATCCCATTTCTGTAAGCATATCAGCCTGACTTTTCTCTTCTACACCTTCTGCTATAACATCAAGTTTCAGACCTTTGGCCATTTCAATAATAGATGCCACAATAACCCTAGCATTATTATTGATAACTATTTGATCAATCAGTTCCTTGGCAATCTTCAATCTGTTAAACCTGAAATTAATCATATTGGCAAAAGCAGCATAACCTGTTCCAAAATCATCAACCGAAACACTTAATCCCTGGTTTTTCAGTTTATCAATTATATCAGTAATATTTACAATGCCATTTAACGCAATCCCCTCTGTAAGCTCTACATCTATCCACTCTGGCTTTACTTTCAACGCTTTCATATCTTCAATGAAATCAGTTATAAACTTCTCTTCCTGTAATTGAGCCGGTGATACATTTATTCCTATGACATACTTGCCGTCATATTTCTCATTCCACTCAGCAATTTGTTTGAAAGCTTCCTTGGCAACCCACCTGCCCATGGCAGGCATCACTCCCATAGTCTCAGCAATTGGCACAAATTCCGATGGTGATATATATCCATAGTCCGGATCTTCCCATCGAAGCAATGCTTCCATTCCAATAACTTCGCCATTTGTAGTAGATATTTGAGGCTGATAATATAATCTCAAAATACTATCATAATCCATATCAGAGAGCTTGCTCTCAATCACCTGATTTCTCTGAAGTCTCGGTACAATATTGGAATCAAAGAAAGCGCAGGTGGATTTATTTCCCCTCAAATTCACTGTATTTCTCACAATTTCTACACTTGATAGCAGCTTATCGAATTCATCTATATCATCAGGATATATTGCTGCACCTATACTGAAGGACACTCGTATAATCTTGTCCCCAACATCATATGGTCTATCAAGCACATCCATAAGATAATCCGCAAATCTGGCAGCATTTACATCTCCCATTACATCTTCGCAGGCTACCATAAACTGATCACCATCAATGCGATAGGTTGTTATCCCCACATCTTCTATCTCAAGGAGTCTCCTTCCAATTTCAAGAAGTACCTTATCTGCAGCCTTTGCTCCATAAGTATTATTTATCACCTTGAAGAAGTTGGCATCTATAGAATATAAAATCAATCTTCTATCTCTATTATTAATAACATAATCCTCTCCAAAGCGATCCCAGGCCCGTCTGTTTTTCAAGCCTGTCTGCATATCCAAAAGAGATACATTATTAAGTTTCTCTGTAACTTCAGACAATTCATTTTCCTTTTGTTCTATAAGTTTCTCATTCAACTCATTCAACTGAATCGTCTTGGTCATAAGAAAATATGCCATAGCAACAATCAGAAGTAGAAACCACCGGCTTAGAGGCATATTCCCTGAAATACACAATAGCAGTCCCACAATCAAAGCAATAGCTGCCATGACATTTCCTGCAGTATTGCTTCTCTTCACCATGTCTTTCTCTGTTTTATATATAAGTTTGTATAGAGATGTTGTAGAATAGGCAAATCCCAACAATATAATACTCAGCAAGAATAGTGCATCCGCACATAGACTCGATGCATCCAAACCAACTGCATCCATCATCATATATCTAATATCCAACACTCCATATAACAGGAAGCTGGACAGGACCATAAGTCCATAGAATGATACCTGCCGCTTCGCCCTGTTGGCGATAATAACAAGAAAGAATACTATTATAAACATGGCTATGATAATAGCCAGAATATAAACCGGATGTAATTTTGCAAATGTCAGTTCTTCATGTGTAACCATCTGGAAAGTTGCAACACTTATGATAAATGTAGCAACAGAAAACAGAAATGTATTCGCTGATAATCTAAGCATATCCTTTCTGGAATACTGAATAGAACCAAAAGCCAGCATACCTATTACATAAGCATAACTGGTAACTCGATATATTGGATCCGAAATAGCAACAACTTCAGAATCAGCAACAAAGCCAAAATCATTTAACAAATAAACGAAATCTCCAAAAGCCCAAAACAAAGGTCCCAGTGCGATAAATACAATAGGAATCCTATATCTTACATTTGTTACTGCAACAGACATTATGCTGCTGAAAACAAATAATGCACAAAGCGGTGACAAAATGTCAGCTATAATATACTGTCCCACTGCCAGGCAGATACAATAGAAAACCCACATTATTCCTGCCGCAATAACCCCTATCAGTCGCGCGTTTTTTTCCATAAATTATGTCCTCCCCCTAAAGTTAAGCATTAATGATTTAGATTCTTATGTTGCATCCCTCAATTTTAGCACAACAATACTATTATATTTTAGCATATTTTCAGATATAAAAATACATATATATGTGTTGTTTAAATTCTACAGCCAATTATCTGACTATTTATCCTTGATAAGTCCTCCAGTCAATAATATAATTAAACAAAGAGAAGAATAAATAATTAAAATCTATAAGGAGTATTACAATATGCATGATTTTCAACCATACCCTATAGAGGTATTAGAATTTAACCCATTCACCAAATTAAGCAATGAATGGGCCGCAATTGTCACAGAGGCAGATGGCAAAATCAACGCCATGACAGCTAGCTGGGGCGGCTTGGGTATTATCTGGGGCAAGAATGCCTGCACAATATATATCCGTGATTCCAGATACACCAAAGAGTTATTGGATAAAAGCGATACTTTCTCTGTTTGTTTTCTGGGAGAAGGCAAGAAACATTCCACACTTCAATACTTAGGCAAGGCAAGCGGACGACATGAAGATAAAATTGCTGCAGCTGGATTAGATATAAACTATCACAAGGATGTAGCTTTTCTTGACACAGCTGACTTCGTAATTATATGCAAGAAATTGGCTGCTACTCCTCTTCGTGAAGAGGACTTTGTCGATCCAACCATAAAGGAAAACTTCTATTCTGGAAAAGAAGAAGGCAATATGCACACAATGTACATCGGAGAGATTCTCGAGATTCTGGCAAGATAATAATATTGCCATAAATAATAACAACAAAGGCGCCTGGCAGAAAGCCAAGCGCCTCTTTCTTTATCATATTATATAAAATGTTAAGAAACTGCATCCTTCAATGACACTACCTGTTCCTGCAATCTAACAATTATTTCATTAAATGCCTGTACAGTATCATAAATCTTCTCAGCTCCTGTTACACCATCGCCTGAAAGCTTAGATACCTGATTAGTAGTCTCTGTCACACTTACAACCGAATCAACGATATTGGCAGTGTTGTGTGAAATCTCACCTACAGCATCTATGATACCGTCAACCATCTTCTTCAAATCACCTACATTATTCTTGGTAGTTTCAAAACTATCATTTACATTGGCAATCTTCTCACTCTGAATTCTAATACCCTCAACGCATCTATCCAAAGTAGTTACAGATTGATTTGCAACTGAAACCAACTGATTCATAATATTGGTGATTTCCTCTGTAGAATTCTTGGTCTGCTCAGCAAGAATTCTAATCTCATCAGCAACAACAGCAAAACCTTTACCAGCTTCACCTGCTCTTGCTGCTTCAATAGAAGCATTTAAAGCCAACAGGTTAGTCTGTGCTGAAATAGCCAAAATTGTATCTGTAATACTTGATACCCCTTGAATCTCAGCAACAAGTTTTGAAATAACCTCATAAGTCTCATTGATTCCAGCTGTAACATCTTCAGATTGAACCCTCATATCCTCTGACATTCTAGCTCCATCTTCAACTTCCTCATACACCTCTGTTGCATCCTCTTGAACCTTGGCAGCATTGGCCTGAGTCTCCTGAATAATAGCATATATATTCTGAGTCAAATCAGACTGATGAGTCATCTCACTACTATTTACCTCAGAAGCATTGGTAATATCCATCAAAGCTCCCTTGTTTTCAGAAGCCTGTGTAGTAATAATATCCATTCCATTGGTTATATCATGGAACTCCACCAGAATCTGTTGAGAAATATCAGAAACCTGATTTGCAACTTCCACAGCAGCCTCAGTCTGTCTCTTGATATTATCCATATTCTCTTTGGTAGAATTATAAATATTGGTAGATGTGTAAATAGCAAAAATCATAAAAATTGTTGAACTGATAGATTCAGTTGCAACATCCGCCACAGTAGCACCCCTCACTTGCACCTGGATAATTACATGTATCAAACTAATTATATATGTAATTATGGCGCCTCCTGTAACCAAAGTCACATTTTGATATACAATCAATGCAAAGACAGTAACAAATGTTATTGGATAAATATGTGCATCCGTTGAACTGACTGTCAAGAAATAAACCACTGTAAATATTAAAGATATATACAAATGAGTTTTCTCACCCTTGGCAAACTTAGTGCCCATAATAATGGTACAAAGCATTCCTATTATCATAGCCACAATTCCAATCTTGGATATACTGTTAGCCATAATCATAGAACCTAAAAATCCTAAATATGTAAGTCCATAAATCAATATACCTCTATGATTTGAATGCTCTTTCTGTTCTGGTGTAAGTTCAATCTTCTTAATTTTCATACCTCTTCCCTCTCTCATAATTATTTACTCTCATTATAAATGCCCCTCAAAACATTTTATATACTTTGGTTTCATTCAAAATATATCAAATTCAGTCACATTCTGTCAATTCCACCTAAAAACCCACGTATATAAATGAGTATACTATATATTGTATAAAAAATGACCAATTCAACATGGAATTTTCAGAAATAAAAATTCACAAATTAAATTGGTCATATCTGTATATTTTTCCCAGTATTATCCTGTGTCACAATCACATATCGAGACACAGATAATATCTATATATTCAATTATTCGTCTTCCTGAGGAATGTTAATATTCAGAGCCAACTCCTCAAGCTGCTTGTCATCTACCGGTGTAGGAGCCTCTGTCATTAAATCGCTGGCATCCTTTACCTTAGGGAAGGCAATAACATCACGAATAGAATCTGCACCTGTCATAAGCATAATCATACGGTCCAAACCAAAGGCAAGTCCAGCATGAGGTGGAACTCCATAAGAGAATGCATCCAAAAGGAATCCAAATCTGTCATGAGCTTCCTCATTTGTAAATCCAAGAGCCTCAAACATCTTCTCCTGAACATCACTTTGGTGGATACGAATACTACCACCACCAAGTTCACAACCATTTAATACAATATCATAAGCCTTGGCTCTAACTGCACCCGGATCAGAAATAAGCTTATCCAAATCTTCCTCGTAAGGCATTGTAAATGGATGATGCATTGCAAGGAATCTATTCTGCTCATCAGACCACTCGAACTGTGGGAAATCCACAACCCAAAGGAAAGCAAATTCTGATGGATCATACATCTCAAATTCCTTGGCCAAATTGCAACGAAGTGCGCCAAGTACTTCGCATACTGTCTTATATCTATCTGCAGCAAAGAGAAGTAAATCTCCTGCCTCACCATTCATAGCACTAACCAAAGCTGACATCTCATCATCTGTCATGAACTTGGCAAATGATGACTTAACTGTACCGTCCTCATTTACGCATACATAAGCAAGTCCCTTGGCACCATATCCCTTGGCGAAATCAACAAGCTTATCAATCTTCTTTCTAGGCATATCTCCATGGCCTTTTACATTGATACCGCGGACAGTACCACCATTTTCAAGAGCGCCTGTAAATACTCCAAATCCACAGTTCTTTACAACCTCAGATACATCTGTAAGTTCCATACCAAATCTGATATCAGGCTTGTCTGAACCAAATCTGTCCATAGCTTCCTGCCATGTCATTCTCTGAATTGGAAGAGCTACATCAACACCGATGGCATCCTTAAATACTTTAGCAAGTAATCTCTCATTTACATCAAGTACATCATCCACATCTACGAATGACATTTCCATATCAACCTGTGTAAACTCAGGCTGTCTGTCAGCACGCAAATCCTCATCACGGAAACATTTTGCAACCTGGAAATATCTATCATAACCGGAGCACATAAGCAACTGCTTAAACAGCTGTGGTGACTGTGGCAAAGCATAGAAGCTACCTGGATGAACACGGCTAGGTACCAGATAATCTCTAGCTCCCTCAGGTGTAGACTTCTGTAAAATAGGAGTCTCAATCTCAAGGAATCCTTCCTGTGTAAGGAACTCTCTGATAGCACTTGTAACCTTACTTCTGAGAATAAGATTATTCTGGATATCAGGTCTGCGCAAATCCAGATATCTATACTTCAATCTAACTTCTTCCTTGGTATTAATTCCAGCTTCAATCGGGAATGGAGGAGTCTGGGCCTCTGACAATACTCTGATGGAGTCAGCCATAACCTCAATTGAACCTGTCTTCAAATTCTCATTTACAGCTGCACTTCTCTTGGCAACAGTTCCTGTAATTGCGATTACATACTCGCTTCTTACATCACCTGCCTTGGCAAATGCTTCACTTCCTGCTACAGGCTCGTCAAATACAACCTGCATGATTCCGCTTCTATCTCTCAAGTCAATAAAAATCAAGCTTCCTAAGTTACGGCGCTTCTGCACCCAACCCATCAAAGTAACCTTTGTACCTATTTCATTTTCTGTAACTTCAGCGCATCTATGACTGCGGTGAAGTCCACTCATACTCTCTGCCATGTCAATGACTTCCTTTCAACTATATTCTTCTATAATATACTACATTCACATCTAATAAGTAACTTGAATTATGTGAGCATTGTTAAGTCCGCCTCGTTAAGTGCATTGCAGAATCTCTCGGCGGCACTCTACGGTTTGCGACATGCAAACCTTGAGAGTACACGCCTGCGTCTACAAGCACTAAACTCGGCTGGTTTAACCAGCACTCGAAATCAGCTAATAACATTTGCAGGAACATTATGAGCCCCGGCACTTAATGAGCAAGCTCTGGCGCAGCGAATTTAGTACCGCTGGTGCGAATACGTAGCGGAAGCGTTCCTGCAAAGTTATTATGCTGATAAGAGTGCGGATAGTTTTCGATTATTGCACGCCTCGAAGAGATTCTGCAAGGCACTTAACGAGGCTGGACAAGTATCAAATCCAACTAATTGTTGAAGAATTCCACAAATTCAGCGTAGCCCTGGTTATTGAGCTGCTCCTTCTGGAACTTCTTATTCTTGTTCATGCGAACAACAAGCACCTGCTGTCCTGCTTTTCTTGCTTCCTTGGCCTGCTGCATTACCTCAGCCAGCTTATCTGCAGGATACTTCTTCTCAACTAAGTATGCAACCTTCTTTGGGCTCTCAGGAATCTCATATCCCTGCTCCATAAGAAGGAGGATGATTCTCTCAAATCCAATGGAGAATCCACAAGCTGGAACATTCTGACCTGTGAATTTACCGATCATTTCATCGTAGCGTCCGCCGCCACCGCAGCTTCCGCCGAACTCTGGAATAGCGATCTCAAAGATTGTACCTGTGTAATAGCTCATACCACGAACCAGTGTTGGATCAAATACAAGTTCAAAATCAGCTTCCTTGGTAGCATTTACTGCCAAAGCAATCTCCTTGAGATTATTTGCTATATCCTCATCTAGATGCTCACCAAGAGTTTCAAGAAGGTAGTCAACTCCTACAGCCACATCCTTCTTATTCTCAAGAGCATCGAAGAGTCCCAAATATTTCTCAACTACTGCTGCATCATATCCATCTTCCACAAGCTCAGCCTTGACTCCATCAAGACCAATCTTGTCCATCTTATCAAGTGTGATAAATATATTGTCATATTCCTCTGGAGCAAATCCGGCATATGAAGCCATAGCCTTGAGGATTCTTCTCTCATTGATTCTGATTTCAAATTTCTTGAAACCAAGTCTGCCAAGAGTTGTTGTTGTAGCCAGAATCAATTCAATCTCTGCCATATTACTTGGCTCGCCCAAAATATCAATATCACACTGTGTAAACTGTCTGTATCTACCACGCTGTGGTCTGTCAGCTCTCCACACACTTCCAATCTGAAGGGCCTTGAATGGGCTTGGCAAATCATTTACATTATTTGAATAAAATCTGCAAAGAGGAACTGTCAGATCATAACGCATACCGAAATCAACTACATCCATCTCTTCCTTGGCTGTATCCAGATGAAGCTTTTCGCCTCTTTTCAACACCTTGAAAATAAGCTTCTCATTCTCACCACCCTGCTTATTGGACAAGTTGGCAATATTTTCCATACAAGGAGTCTCAATAGGTGTAAATCCAAATTCACGATAAGTCTCTTTGATAACGCCTGTTACATAATCTCTGATTTCCATTTCCTTTGGCAGAATATCCTTCATACCATTTACAGGTTTCTTACTTAAAGCCATCCCATTTCCTCCAGTTTTTCTCTTTTTCTATCAATCATCTCATCAATGCGCTCTATATAGAGCTTCACATCTTTGACATTTTCACTTCTAGTAACTGTGGCTCCGGCCTCCGATACATATTTGCAAGAGGTTCCAGCGCCAAGTGCCATTATAGTCTGTTTTTCCTCCATAATCAAGATATTATAGAGTCCTTCTTTGCCAGGAGTAGCAAATCCAATATTTTCCAGATTTCCCGCCATATTCTTCTGTCTGTAGAGATAATATGGTTTCATTCCCAACTTCTTGGCAGTTTTGTGAGCCATCTCCATGCACTCCTCGGAATTTTCCATAAGCATGTTCTCATAGTCGCTCCACTGTATATTCAGTCTGGCCGAACGCTTCAAGGCCAGGGAGTGAACTGTGAGATTGTCCGGTTTCATCTTGGCTATCTCGGCAAATGTATATGCTATATCAGGTCCGTCCTCACCAGGAAGTCCCAATATCAAATCCATATTAATATCATCGAAGCCCAGACTTCTGGCCAATTCATAACTCTTTCTAATATCCGCCACAGTGTGATGACGACCAATAAGCTTCAAGGTCTTGTCGTTCATAGTCTGTGGGTTAATGGAAATACGAGTCACTCCATGGCGTCGCAGCACCAGAAGTTTCTCCTCTGTTATGCTGTCTGGTCTTCCAGCCTCAACAGTAAACTCCAGCACATTGGTGATATCTAACTTCTCTTCTATTCTGTTAAATATTTTCTCCAGCTGATGAGGTTCTAAGCTTGTGGGAGTGCCTCCACCCATATAAATAGTAGTAAGCTTCTTATCAGCTAAATTCTCACCTACAAAATCAATTTCCTTCAGAAGAGCTTCCACATACTCATCTGCCATTTCCTTATATATAGAAATAGGATAAGAAGTAAATGAGCAATAGAGACAGGTACTCGGGCAGAAAGGAATCCCAATATAGAGACTGTAAGCATCCTCACACAAATCTCCCGTACCTGTATCCTTCGGTGTTTTGTGATGTCCCATCTTCTCACATACATCCATGAGGAGCTCGTGCTCAGTTCGAGCAATTCCATAGGATAAGGACGCCTTGGTCTGAGATATCTGGTAGGTATCTCTCATGAAACCATAAATCTCCTCCCCGCTGTATCTCTCCTCCAACATCTTGAGAGGCACCTTGGTTGGACGGATTCCAGTCAGTGTTCCCCAAGGCAGAGTCGCGCTTGTCTTTTTGGATAAATATTTATATAGAAGTAATTTCAATTGATTCTTGGTGCCCACTCGATCAGAATACTCTGTCTCAATGGTATCCTCGTAAGAATATTTATTCCCGTTTTTTTCACCAACTACTCCATCATCCACTTCCATTAACTTTATTAAGTTATCGCTGTATTCTATAACAAGACGAAACGATATTTCCTCCGGCAGGGCTTCTTTCTTAAAGTCAACATCAATAATAATATTCTCTCTAGGATAGAAAGCCTTGATAAGGGAGTAAATATCGTATTCGAAATTCGCCTCATTCAATTTTACTAAAATCATAAGTACGGATTATATAACCTTTCTCTCTCAATAGTTGTATCACTATCGTGTCCAGTCAAAACCACAGTATTATCCGGAAGAACCATAAGCTTATCTCTTATAGCCCCCACCAGCTGACTCATACTACCGCCTGGGAAATCAGTTCTTCCAACGGAACCACAGAATAATGTATCTCCTGCAAAAAGCAAATCTTCATATGGCAAATAATAACAGCAACCTCCAGGTGTATGCCCGGGAGTAAATAATACTCTTATATCAAATCCTGCCAGCTTAATGGTCTCTTCATCTCGAAGCAAATTATCAACTTCATATCTGGCAGGCTGCCCCATCATGTTTCCAGACAGATTAATACTTGGATTATCCAGAGTCTCTGCCTCCGCCTCATGAGCATAAATAGGAATATCATACTTATCTGATAATTCCTCTGCTGCCCCTGCATGATCGAAATGACCATGAGTTAGCAAAATACCCACCGGCTTCAGATTCTTCTCATCCATCTTGGCTGCCAGACCGGATGCGTTGGCTCCCGGATCTACAATAAAAGCTTCAAGAGTCTGTCTGTTATATACTATATAGCAATTGGTAGACACAGGGCCTACCACAAAATGCATCAATCCTATGTTATCTGTCATCCTGTTGTTCTCTCCACATCAACTACACTTTCAACCTGTCTCAGTTTCTCCACCAGACCTCTCAAGTCATCCTTGGTACGAACTCTGAAAGTTACATTTATAGTAGCAACACCCTGCTTGCTGGTCTTGGAATTAATTGTATTGATATCAATATCACTCTCTGTAAATATTCGAGATATATCCACCAACAAACCTTTTCTGTTATTACCATAAATATTTATCTCTGTCAGATATAATCCGCCGGAATTCTCCTCACCGTCAATTGACCACTCAGCTTCAATAAGTCTGCGCTTATCAATCTCAGGCAGGTTAATCATATTAATACAGTCTGTTCTATGAATAGATACACCTCGTCCTCTTGTGACGAAACCTACTATCTCATCCCCCGGAACAGGGCTGCAACATTTAGAGAATCTCACAGATACATCAAATAGGCCATTTACAGTAATTCCATTCTTGGATTTATGCTTTCTGTCTATAGTTGGCTCATTATCGCCCTTGGCATCACGGTTAGCCCCTGAATTCTCTGCCAAAATATCATCATCAGTAACTACAATAGGATGATCCTTCTTGTATTCCTCGTACATACGAGTAATAACCTGACCTTCCTTCAAACCGCCGTGTCCAACTGCTGCCAGGCAATCGTTCCAGCTATGGAAGCCATATTTTCTCACAACCTTGGCCTGATATTCAGGTTTGTTAATATCAGCATAATTGATGCCCTTTGCCTTGGCTGAGGATAACATCAATTCCTTACCCTTGATTATATTTTCCTCTTTGAACTCATTTCTAAACCACTGATTAATCTTGTTCTTGGCCTGAGTACTCTTGGCAATATTTAACCAATCACGGCTAGGTCCTCTGGAATTCTGAGAAGTAATAATATCAATTCTGTCACCATTCTGGATTACATAATCAATAGGAACCAGTTTACCATTTACCTTGGCACCCACCATCTTGTTACCTACAGCTGAATGAATGCTGTAAGCAAAATCAATTGGAGTGGAACCATTTGGCAGGTTCTTCACATCTCCTGAAGGTGTGAAACAAAATACTGTATCAGAGAAGAGATTCAAGTCACTCTTCAGCAGACTCATAAATTCCTTGTTATCAGACATGTCCTGCTGCCATTCCAGAATCTGTCTAAGCCAGCTTAACTTCTCCTCTTCCTTGTTGAGAGTTGAACCCTCTCCACTCTCCTTGTATTTCCAGTGAGCTGCGATACCGTACTCTGAAGTACGATGCATCTCATAGGTTCTAATCTGTATCTCAAAAGGCGAACCTGTAGGTCCAATCAATGTAGTATGAAGTGACTGGTACATATTAGGCTTTGGCATAGCTATATAATCTTTGAATCTGCCAGGAATCGGCGTGTACATCTCATGAATTACACCCAAAGCTGCATAGCAGTCCTTCACAGAATTTACAATAATTCTAATGGCAAAGAGGTCATAAATCTGATCCAATGTCTTGTTCTGGTTCACCATCTTCTTGTAAATGCTGAAGAAATGCTTCGCTCTGCCTTCTATCTCCGCATCAATGCCTGCGCCCTCAATATGCTTGCGAACCTCATCTACAAGACTCTGCACATAGTCATCACGCTCCTGACGGCGAAGAGCAATCTTCTCAACCAAATCATAATAAGCCTCTGACTTCAAATATTTCAGAGACAGATCATCAAGCTCAATCTTGATTTTGGAAATACCCAGACGCTGTGCCAGAGGAGCATAAATCTCCATAGTCTCTCTGGCCTTCTCCTTCTGTTTCTCAGGAGCCATATATTTCAAAGTACGCATGTTGTGAAGTCTATCAGCCAGCTTAATAAGAATAACTCTTATATCCTTGGCCATAGCCAGAAACATCTTGCGCAAGTTTTCTGCCTGTACTTCCACCTTGTCAGCATCATATGACAACTGTCCCAGTTTAGTAACACCATCAACTAAAAGAGCTACTTCCTTGCTGAATTCCTGCTCGATTTCCTCTGTAGTCATAACAGTATCTTCTACTACATCATGAAGAAGTCCTGCCACAATAGTCTCTTTATCCAACTCCAAATCCGCCAGAATAATAGCCACACATAATGGATGGATAATATAAGGCTCACCTGACTTTCTAGCCTGCCCCTCATGAGCATCTCGTGCCACCTTGTAAGCCTTCTCAATCATAGATATATCATCACTTGGGTGATATTTACGGACACGGGCAATCAGCTCATTATACAAATCCTGAGGATCCACGAAATCTTCCGTAGCAACCACGCTATCCACTGCCTGATTATACTTCTTCTCCAGTTGTCTAACTTCTTTTTCTGTTAATTCAGCCATTGTCCGCCTCCTTTCTCAATTTATCTGATTTATTGTACCACTTATTCATATATATGCCAAAGTCCTGCTGCCTTAAGTTCTGCTATTTTCGCCTCGTGTTCTGCTGGTGTTTTGGTGAAATATACCTTACCGTTAACATCTGCCACGAAGTACATGGCATCAGTTGTTTTATAATTAATCACCGCACCAATAGCATCCTCTGACGGGTTGCAAATAGGTCCCGCAGGAAGCTTACCTTCCATCCCAGGTCCTCTGGTATTATATGGATTGGCTGTATGAAGCTGATTATATGTTAAATCGCTTGTAGCCATATCGACTCCAAAGGCATAATAAGTTGTAACATCGCTACCTAAGCTCATGCCTGCTGCCAATCGATTCTTGAAGACACCAATAATCTCTGCTCTATCCTCTGAGCTCTTGCCCTCTCGCTCTGTAATTGAAGCCAGAGTCATAATCTCATGAATAGTATATCCTGCACTGCCGGATTCAATAGTTTCCTTATATGGTTCCAACACTGTTGCCGTCTGATCCAGAAGCATCTCCACAATGGTTTTAACATCTACATTTTCATTTGCCACCTTGTAGGTATTTGGCATCAGATAGCCTTCAAGAGGATAATAGATATCTTCATCTAAAATATCATCTGTCAGAAACCAGTATTTATCTATAAGGCTTCTCATATACTCTGCATCAGACATAACTGCCAGCACTTCCTCTCTGCTATTGGAAGTATTTGCAGCTATAACATCTGCATAATCCTCAATTCCTGTCCCCTCTATGAATGTGAGACTCACGCTTAAATCCATAGCATTTCCCACAGAAATATTGTCTATAATAGTTGGCATATTCCAGGATTTATCCAGCATATAAATGCCAGCCTGTAAAATGATACCACCCTTCAGCTTGTTATATACCTTTACTGCTGCCGCGCTTCGAATAATTCCTGCACTCTCCAACTCAGTAGCAACCTGACCTAAAGTAGCACCCTCACTTACTTCGAATTCCACCTGGCTGCTTTCATCTGATACTGCTCTCGATGAGCTCTTATACCAGTTAAATGGTGTTAACAGAAGCACCACCAAAACGACTATAACTGCTATAAAAACACCTTTTTTTGTCGACCTCATATTCTTCTCCTAAAATTTTTCCTAAATTATATCAAAAATAGCTCATATTCTCCATAGTAACATTGACAAAAATCCCATAAAATCCCTTGTAAAATGTACATTTGTTATACAAGACATATCTATCATTTTGCAAAAATAAAAAAGGCAGATCAAAAACTTAATCTACCTTTCAATAAAATCTGCACTCTAATTACTTACCGCTCACTGAAATTCCAAGCATGGAATCAATTTTCTCAACCAGTTTTCCAATCTCAGGTTTGGTAATCATAGCATCAATCTCTAATTCCTTCACCTTGTTAATAAGCATCTCATTTACCAGACTTGAGAATACACAAATCGGAAGAGACTTGTATTCATCACTTTTCTTGATATTTCTAGATAGGGTTATACCATCCATAACCGGCATCTCAATATCTGTAATAAGAAGTTGATACTTCTTCAACAATTCCTCCCGTGTTTCACAGGCAGTGATTTCATCCCAGGCCTCAGAACCATTCCATACTGATTTCACCTGATATCCAGCGTCAAGAAGTGACTTGACAATAAGCTTATTCAGAAGCTTCGAATCCTCTGCCACCAACAGACTATAATCCTCTCTATTATTGGAATTCTTCATTACAGATGCATCCAAATCTGATGAGGTCAATCCACATTGAGGATTGATATCACTTACTATCTTCTCAAAATCCAGGATACATACAATACGATCCTCATCCTTTACCAGACCTGTAATAATACCCTCATCTGTGCTGGAAATTGTAGCTTCAGGCTTCAGAATATGCAACCAGCTAAATCTACTGATTCCTACTATCTCATCTACAACAAACCCCAGATTCAATTTATTGAAATTCGTCAGTACAATACTTGTATTCGGAGTTATTTCTGTATACTCATCAAAGAGTACCTTCTTCAAATCAATAACTGTAACCAAAGTATCTCTGATGGCCAATATTCCTTTTATCTCCGGTCGAGATAGTGGAACAGGTGTAACTTCCATATAATCTATACTCTCATCTGTCTTGGCAACATTGATTGCATAATATTGTCCACCAACTTTGAACTTCAACAACTCCAGCTGATTGTTACCAGCCTCAAGTAAAATATTTGTCTCTGCCATAACCCACCTCTGTTTTGTCTCACAATTAATAAACTATGTATTAATACTACCACATACTGATTATGAATAATAGATTTTTATTTACTAAAGCCACTCATCTCCAATGTCTGCTCTCGCCTCCGGTTTCATGGCTGTAACATATATTTTGATTATAAGACTGGCCATTTCCTCATAAGATTCCTTACACCCGGTTAGAATCCACTGTTTAAGCACATTTATAAAACCATTTTCAAAGAACACCTGATGATACTGCAGCTCCGTATCACTTTGACAATCAAAGCATCTGGCATATTCTGCAGACAACTCCTTGGGCAGGAAGTTCTTGCGGATTCTCTCAGTCACTTCACCATCAGCTGTCTGAAAGAGGTGTCTTCTGATAACCTCCCTGTTCTCATAATAGAACTGAAACATGGCCTTAATCATAGCAGGGAAATCAAAATTATCTGAATCTATATAATAATGAACCAGTCGGTTTATTTGCTCAATCTCAACCATATCTCCAAGCTCAATTATATCCTGAAAATGTCCGTAAAATGTTGTTCTGTGAATTCCAGCCTCCTTACATATGGCGCTGACGGTTATCTTGTTTATAGGCAACTTTCTGGCCAGATTGCCGTAGGCCCTCATAATTCTCTCTTCTGTTTCCTTAAATCTCACATTATTATCTACATTCATTATTTCTACACTTCTCCATACATTGTCGGTTGAAGCCCTATATTTTAGGGATTATACTAATCTCATAATAAAACTACATTTTATATTTTTCAACATTTTTACGAGGAGAAACAACATGAAAAATGATTCTGTATTAGAAAAAGGTTCTTTCTGGGAACTGATGGTAAAGCTATCTATTCCCACAATAGTTGTAATATTAATTATGATTGTCTATAACGTGGCAGATACATATTTCATCGGTCAGACCGGCGACCCTAACAAAATATCTGCCATATCATTGGGCATGCCACTGTTTACCATTCTATCCGGCATCGGCACTTTGTTTGGAACCGGTGGAACAACCTCGGTATCAATTGCCTTAGGTGAAGGCAACAAAGACAAAATCAGAAATGTAACCGGTTTTTGTCTGGCAGGAGGATTGTGCATTGGACTTATCTTCTTTGCAATAGTATTCGTTTTTTCTGACACAATCGCGATTTTGCTGGGAGCTGACTCACAGACTCTGACAGATACAATCACTTACATCAAAATATTTAGTTTCTCTGCTCCTCTGGTTCTATTAAGCCAGTGCTTCGGTTCTATTATAAGAGCAGATGGTGACGGTGCCACTCCAATGATGGCAACCCTGTCCGGAACATTTCTAAATATTATACTGGATGCCTTATTCATTTTGGTATTTCATTGGGATGTATTTGGAGCAGCCTTTGCTACAGTTTTGGGAAATGTATTAACTTCAGTAATTCTGGTGGCATTGATTTTAACTAAGAAGAGAGCATTTCTGCCATCAATAAACCGCCAGGCCTTTACCACAGGCATCATGATTCCTGTAATCACCCTGGGCTTGCCTATGACAGTGTCAACAATCCTGAGCAGTGTATCTGGAATTATCGCCAATCGCATGATGATGAGTTATGGTTCAACCTATCTGGCTGCCCAGAGTGTGGCTGGCAAGGTCAACATGGTAATTACTATGCTTATAATGGCAATATGTATGGGAATGCAACCTGCAATATCATATAACTTTGGTGCCAAGAATTATACGCGAATGAAATATATCATAAAGTCAACAGGAGTATTTACCATAGGTGTAGGACTTGTTCTGACCATCCTTGTATTTATTTTCAAGAATAGGTTGGTAGCTGCATTTATCAACGATGCAGATGTCATTGCCATAGGTCAGATTTTCGTACTTGCAGGCGTAGTTATAGGCCCGGTATTCGGTATATATCAATTATGCCAGTCATCACTTCAGGCTACAGGCAAAGCAAGCTATGCAATTTTCACCTCATTACTAGACAAGGGAATCATATACCTTCCTATGCTAGTTATATTGAACAAGTTTTTTGGAGCATATGGAGTTGCATTCACTCATGCAGCTACAATGTTCTTCACCATTATAGTGACAGTTCTTCTAACTCTTAAATGGTTTAGAAGCCTGACTCTAGATACTGCATCATCTCACCCCGGCTCTATAGAGTCAGAGGATGTAGATGTGCAGCAAAATATTAATCTCAAAGCGCAGGAATCAGAATCAACTTGCGCGTAAATAAACACAAAGCTTATTACTTTCCCATAATATAATTCTTTTCCACAAAAGAGGCATGACTCCAAACAAGGAATCATGCCTCTTGCACTTTACTGTTAAATATTAAATGTCGCCTGCATTGAAATCAGACTACTACAACAAATACTCATAAGTATATAATTCATCAACCCGTTCTCGAAGTGTAAACCCAAGCTTCTCAATGAATTTCTGGGATTTATCATTAGCCACATTTACCCTGCAGATAATACTTCTCATTGCCAGTTCATCCCGCACATAATCAATAATAGCTGTACAGATTTCTGTAGCAATTCCCTGTCCTCTGAACTCCGGCAAAATAGCATATCCCAGCTCAACTTCATTTTCCCCGCAATTATCTCTAAATTCCACTCCGGCTCTGCCAATAAGTCTGCCACTTTCCTTATGGAATACAAGCCACATACCAAAGCCATAGAATTTATAGATATTATCGATGTAATTGCGCTCATACTCTCTTTCCAGTTCATGAGCATAAAGAGGTTCTATGAACTCCGTAAACCCCGGCACAGCATACATCTCTTCCAACTGGTCCAAATCACTCATTCCAAATTCCCTGATCAAACATCTGTCTGTATCAAGAATGTGCCATGGAATATCATGATATCTCTGATATGCTTTCAATAAATCATCATATTCTATCTCTTCCAAATCCAGAACTATATAAGGAGCCTTCATCATCTCAGCCCCATCTGTTTCAAAGCCTATAACAGCATATCCCAGGCCCATAAGCTGCCATGATAAATCAGCTGATGTTGTTATAGATATACAATCCTCAGGAGACATCTGCTCAAATAAGCAGCCTACACTTTTAGGCTCCAGATAAATAGTCCTTTCAAAGTTTTCAGCAAGCCTCTGAATCTCCGCCATTTCTTTCTCATAAGTCTGTTCTGTAAACTTGTCTTTTTCCAAGTAGACATTCAAATACTTAGGTCCCATACTCTTTTCCCCATTTATACTCCCAAATTATTTCCTTTAATTATTAACAATAACTAATCCTACCTACTCCCAAGGCAGCTTTATTTCTCCAGTATATACCTCTGTAGCAGGTCCTGTCATAAATATATGATTTGTCTCTTTATCATATTCTATAAAGAGATGTCCTCCCATAAGTTCCACATCCACCGCGTTGGTTGTGAATCCATTTAAGTAAGCAGCCATTACAGAAGCACATGTTCCTGTTCCACAAGCCAATGTCTCTCCTGAGCCTCTCTCCCAGACTCTCATTCTAAGGTGAGACTCATCTATTACATTGATAAATTCTGTATTTACCCTCTCTGGGAATAGAGGATGATTTTCAAACTTAGGTCCCACTGTCTCCAAATCAAAGTCTCTAACATTTTCCTCAATAAATGTAACGCAATGAGGATTACCCATAGAGATACATGTAATAGGATAATTTCTGCCATCAACTACAAAATCATGACCGATAATCGGTTCCTTGGTATGAGGTTCCAATCCCAATACAGTAGGATCAACCGGAATATCCTCTGGAACCAATATAGGCTCACCCATATCCACCTTCACTGACTCAACCTTATCATCTAGGATAGTCAGTTCCAATGTCTTGATACCTGACAAAGTCTCGATAGTGATAACTGATTTATCTGTCAGCTTGTGATCATATACATACTTTGCCACGCTGCGGATACCATTTCCGCACATCATGCCTCTAGAGCCATCTGCGTTGTACATGTCCATCATAAAATCAGCCACCTTGGAATCTCTAATGAGAATCAATCCATCAGATCCAATTCCAAAATGTCTGTCACTTACAAATCTTGCTGTCTCTTCTATTCTGTCTATGAGTGTCTCAGTGCAATCTACATACACGTAATCATTTCCACACCCATGCATCTTTGTAAATATCAAATTTATACCTCCTGAACGCAACTCAATACTGTCTCATAATTTAAAGGTCCGCCAAATAAATCAAGAGCTGTTCCTATTGTAATATTCAAATGTCCCTGTCCCAACTCTTTCACATCTTCAATATCCTGATAGGTGCTGATTCCTCCTGCATAAGTCATTGGAATCTTGCCCCATCCACCCAGCAATTCCACCAGGTCTCTCTCAATACCATCTGATTTCCCTTCCACATCAGCAGCATGAATCAGAAATTCATCGCAATAAGATGCCAGATTATCCAGCAAATCATAGGTAATCTGTTCCTTAGTTATATTCTGCCATCTATCAGTGACAATGAAATAATCATCCTCCACTCTACGGCAGCTCAAATCCAGAACCACATGCTCCTTGCCAACAGCATCAACCAGTTTCTGGAGATTCTCATAATTAATTTTGCCATCTGAGAACACATATGAAGTCACAATAACATGGCTGGCACCTGCATCAAGAAATTCCTGAGCATTGTCAGCATTTATGCCACCTCCAACCTGCAGACCATTTGGATAAGTCCGCAGAGCAAGCAAAGCCTGTCTCTTGGTGTCCTCATAATATGGGCTTCCCACCTTATTAAGCAGAATCACATGTCCGCCTCTCAATCCATCCTTGGCATAAAACTCCGCAAAGAAATCAGCATCTCTTTTTGATACGAAGTTTTCCTGTGCGGAGGCTCCCTCATCATCAAGTGAGCTACCCACAATTTGTTTTACCTTACCGTTGTGCACATCTATACACGGTCGATATTCCATAGTCTATGACCACTTCCTTTCCTTTATACACAGGCTCATTTTATCAATACCCATGTCACATCAAATTATATACAGTAACAAGAATACCATATTTCACAACAAATTAACAGAGTACGCTTTAGCCCTTTAAAACATTACCCAAGTGGCTTGTGATTTTGCCTATAAAACCCGCCATTTCCCCTTATAATTGTATGTATTTTTAAACCCTTCAATTCGTTGACTAGGTATTTTTATTTTGCTAAAATATTTTACTAAATAGAAAACTATTTTCAAAATATTTTGATTTTTTTAGAGAAAGAGAGGAACAACAAAATGGGTACAATTATTGGTGATGGCATTACATTTGATGATGTATTATTGGTACCTCAGTATTCAGAGGTCACACCAAATATGATTGATTTAAGCACACATTTAACTAAGAAGATTAAGCTCAACATTCCAATGATGAGTGCAGCTATGGATACTGTAACAGAGCACGAGATGGCAATTGCTATGGCTCGTCAGGGTGGTATCGGAATCATTCACAAGAATATGTCAATCGAGCAACAGGCAGATGAAGTTGACAAGGTAAAACGTTCAGAGAACGGTGTTATCACTGATCCATTTTCACTCAGCGCTGAGCATACTCTTCAGGATGCTGAGAATCTCATGCATAAATATAAAATTTCAGGTGTACCAATTACAGAAGGTTCTAAATTAATTGGTATTATCACAAACAGAGATTTAAAATTCGAGACAGATTATTCCAAGAAAATCAAAGAGTCTATGACTTGCCAGGAAGATTTAATCACTGCAAAGGTTGGAATCACTCTTGAGGAAGCTAAGCAGATTCTTGCCAAAGCTCGCAAGGAGAAATTACCAATCGTTGATGAGGAAGGAAATCTCAAAGGACTTATTACAATCAAGGATATTGAGAAGCAGATTAAGTACCCATTGTCTGCCAAGGATGAACATGGTCGTCTCCTCTGTGGTGCTGGTGTAGGTATCACCGGTAACATGATGGAGCGTGTAGAAGCTTTGGTAAATGCTCATGTAGACTGTATCGTTGTAGATTCAGCACATGGTCATTCAAAGAATATCATTGAAGCTGTCAAGAAAATCAAAGCAGCTTATCCTGATTTACAGGTTATTGCAGGAAATATTGCCACAGGCGAAGCTGCCAAGGCTCTTATTGAGGCTGGTGCTGATGCTGTTAAATGTGGTATCGGACCTGGTTCTATCTGTACAACTCGTGTGGTTGCCGGAATCGGTGTTCCACAGGTTACAGCTATTATGGATGTATACAATGTTGCCAAGGAATATGGTATTCCTGTAATCGCTGATGGCGGTATTAAATTATCAGGTGATATGACCAAGGCATTGGCTGCCGGTGGAAATGTATGTATGATGGGTTCTATGTTCGCAGGATGCGATGAAGCTCCAGGTGAATTCGAATTGTTCCACGGTCGTAAATACAAGGTATACAGAGGTATGGGTTCTATCGCTGCTATGGAAAATGGTTCAAAGGACCGTTACTTCCAGGAAGGTGCCAAGAAGCTTGTACCAGAAGGTGTAGAAGGTCGTGTAGCTTACACTGGTTCTCTTGAAGATGTAATCTTCCAGATGGTTGGTGGTATCAGATCAGGTATGGGATACTGTGGTTGTCCTACTATTCCTGAGCTTCAGGAGCGCAGCAAATTTGTCAAGATTTCAGCTGCTTCCCTCAAGGAATCACATCCACATGATATCCATATTACCAAGGAAGCTCCTAACTACAGTGTAGATGAGTAATTCTAATAGAATTAAGACTTTCAATAACTAATTAAAAATAAAACTCAGGATTTAATTTCAGTAGAAATGAATCCTGAGTTTTTTGTTTACTTTCTGTTAAATATAAAAGTATTGAGTTTTTGTTTAATGCCTTATAATTATCAAATGATAATATTCATCCATATTAGAATCTGAAATTCTCTGCGGCATCTCTGAACTTACCGGCTATAATATCGCATACACTCCATATCCCCCCTGCTATTGTAGATGCCAGGAATATTTTGACAATGCTTACGATCAATCCTCTGGTTGTCAAAGTCTTATTTACAACTCCTAAATATAGAAATTTAACCGGTTTCACAAAAAATATATATCCACCAAAATATATTGCTAAAATCGTCCCTGCAATACTAATAATCATAGCAACAAGTTTGAATACATTTTTCTTCATCTAGTCTCTCCATTTCATCTCAATAATATGTAATATCCAATCACTCCAGTTATAACTCCAAGAAATGCTCCTGCAAATACATCCCTTGTGAAATGTACACCACCTATAACTCTCAAAATTGCAAGCACAAAACCTACAACCAGAAGCAGAATTCCAAAGAACATATTAATCTGCATTGCAGTCATGGCAATGACAAATATAGAATACACATGTCTGCTTGGAAAGCTCTTGCCCTTGGTATCCTTGGTAATTATTGGATCAATATTCATAATCTCATAAGGTCTGGGCTGATTATATATATATCTGCAGGCAGAAACCACAAGAAAGCCCACTGCAGGCACCAATATAATCTTATATAGCAAATCGTAATCAGCATATATAAACTGAAGCAGAATCATAATGCCATAGATAACCACAGTAGCCAGCACTATAACCTTATCCAGCCAATTCACCACTGACACACCATATCTGGATGAGCGTATGTGTTTTGCTATTCTATTATAAGTCTTCTCCTCCATAGGTTACCTCCTATTCCTGAGACTGCACTACTCCATATCTATCAATATAATCCTCTAAATCTTCCTTGAATTTCTCCCACTTGTCATCATTGTCAACAAAATACTTCGGACAATCCTTTGGAGTTATTCCAGCTTCAACTGTAATATCATAATGTCTAACCACATCATCGGTAGTCAGGGAGAATTTACCCATTAGATAAGCTGTAAGCTTAATAAGTGATTCATAAGTGGCATCATTGAATTCACCACTGTCATCCATATGACAACACTCAATAGTAACTGTATCATTATTTCTCGGATAATTTGCATATGCAATCTCATTTGTTGGTATGCATTGCACAATCTCGCCATCTAATCCAATAATGAAATGACTGCTGGCTGAAGTCACATGAGAATCCGCCAACCCATTGAAATAATCTCTGTTCTGTATAGCTGATGTTCCTGGATTTGCAGTATAATGAATTACTATATTATTCACCTTATCCATTGCAGTTCCCGGTCTAGAATAATTATTTATCTGCAATAATTCCACATCAAGCTCTGGTTGCTCTTCCACCACCTTGTACTTCTTATGACCTATAGCATCTGCAATCTTCGATCCGGCTGCAATTATTATGGTAAATGCACCTACAGTTGCCAGAAATAGTATTATAACTTCCAATAATAATTGCTTCTTCTGTCTTTTACTTAATTTTCTTCTGGTTTTCTTCTTTTCCATGAAGCACTTATAATCCCCAATTCTCTCAAATAATCTTGATGTAAAACATTTTATAACATGTGTTAATTCCAGTCAATTTTCCACGACCAGGTCATCACCACCAATTTTTCAATAGTAAATATTTGCATACAGAATTAGACGCCTGAAACGATTCAACTTATGTTAACCGCCAGACGCCTAATTACATGTTACAGTATTCAATTTTTCTTCCTCGTCTTTTATATTTTCTTCTCCGAACCCTCGTCTTTCGTTTTCCTTCAGTGATCTTGGGTTGGTGATTTATATGCATAATTGCCATCAATCACTCCACCGATTTCCTTTTGTATGATTCATCACTGGTTATCCATCCTTAGATTCGGCCTGACATATAACTCTCTGTCAGAAAGCACTTACCCCATTGGTCCGTACCGCCTTTCTTTGTTTTCTCCTTTCTCCTTATTTCTAAGTAAACTATAACATCTGCCCGTTAAGTTGTCAAACACTTTGAGAGATTTTGTTAAATTGTCTTAAAATTCGCAATTAACTATTGTTTTCTTAATACTCAAATGAAACTCCATCAAATGCATCAACTTTCATTTCCGTTCAAAAACTCTTTCCTAATTCTCTCCATTATTCCATCTGTAATTGACAGATTATGACGCATACGTCTCTCCAGATTAGACAGCAGTTCAGACTGAGAAGCCATGTCATATTTCTTGCCCTGCTCCTTGGCCATAAGCCATGCCACCATATCCAGTACTCTATATATCTGCATATACATATTTCCCAGAAGTATCACGCGGAGAATATGATAATCTTCATAAGCACTCATAAGCATCTCATGTAGATAATATATATAATAGGACTTATATTTCTCTTCCAGTCCTTCTATCTCCTGACTCATTACATCATAATTTCGCAAATAGAATTCTCTAGCCTCTGAATCTGTCAGCTTATCAAAACATTTGAAATAATAACGAATCACCTTCCGCAAATCCTTATGATTACAATCTGTCACCTGCGGACATATATTATATGCAATCACCTTGTCCATAATCTCCATAGGATAAAACATATAATCTATAGCATCATCAGCAGCCTCCTTATCTGTAAGCTGAAAGCTCTGTAAAATATTATTTGCCTCTGATAATTTATCCCGCAATAATTCATGGTGTATATCAAATGACATCTTATAAATCTGATTCAAAATATCCTTATTCAAATCAGGCTTGTCATATATCTGCTCAGACAAAGCTGTTCTCAAATCCATAAGAAATTTAAGAAATGCCTCATCCTCGTTACCTATAATCCAGTTCACCTCATAAGGTTCCTCCAGTTTCATCTCCTCCATCTGAAGGGGCCCCTGGTGCTCTAACAGCAATCGCGCAGCTTCCGGGCAAGCCAGTTCCAGTGTGGTTTCAGAAATATTTCCCAGATCATAAGATCTTCTAGGATAATTTATACATACTGCAGGCATTACATTAAATCTAAGTAATTTATGCATCTTGCATAATCCATCCGGTGTCAGACAGACACATTTTCCTGATAAATTTTGACGCATGACATGTTCCGGTTTTCTCGTAAGACTAAAGAAATATCTGGTAGTCATGCTCTCTTGAATCTCTGGCAAAAAAGAATCTAAACCATCATAGTGGAATACACGATTATAGGTTTTGTCATCCACTAGAATCTTCCATCCCTGACAACATGTTCTAGGACATTCGCCCCCCAGACATTTGAAGTTTTTGTAAAATGATATTGCATAATCTTTCATGGATTTATTATACTACAGTTAGCTTTCTATTAGAAAGCAACATACAAAAAACTACACAAAATCAGGAGAATATATATGTTAGAAGCAGTCTTATTTGATATGGATGGAACTATAACAGATACAGAGAAATATTATAACCGTTCCTGGCCTCAAGCCTTTCACGAATTCGGATATACAGATTTCACCAGGGATGATGCTTTGCTTCAGAGAAGTCTAAACAGTACTGATGCCCTGAAGCTTTGGCAAACGCGATACGGCATGGATGTGCCTTATGAAGAGATTCATAAACGCTCAACTGCAATAATGCTGGAAATCAGCAAAGCAGAGGGAGTAGAAGCCAAGCCTGGCGTCTCAGAATTATTGGACTATCTCAAGTCTCATAATCTCAAAACTGCAGTAGTTACAGCAACAGATATGACCCGTGCAATCCCAAGACTTACTCAGGTAGGTCTGCAGGATTCATTTGACATGGTAATCAGCGCTCATATGGTAAAAAAAGGCAAACCACATCCTGATGTATACCAATATGCCTGCCAGGAATTAGGCCTGAAGCCTGAGAACTGTCTGGCTCTCGAGGACGCCCCCAATGGTATTCGCTCCGCTTCCTCAGCCGGATGTATAACTGTAATGGTGCCTGATCTAAGTGGTCCTACTCCAGACTTAGAGCCCCTCTTATATGATGTGGCAAATGGTCTTAGTGATGTACCAAGAATCGTTGATAAACTAATTAGTTCTAATAAGTAACATAAATCCTGAAACAGTTACCATAAGATAATATTGAGAAGTTTTTAAAAATATATTTATAAGCAAAATCAGCATCCACAAATCCTGTGAATGCTGATTTATTTTATCTTAAATTATCTGTGGTCAGCCTCAATCCCTCAATTATTTACCAGGATATTTTACAACTGAAGCAACATCATACTTGGCAAGTCTCTCTCTTCCCTTGAGACCTTCAAGCTCCATAAGGAATACAATCTTCACAACCTCGCCCCCAAGCTCTTCTACTAACTGAGCTGCTGCCTCGATTGTACCACCAGTTGCAATTAAGTCATCAACCAATACAACCTTCTGTCCCGGCTTAATTGAATCCTTGTGCATCTCGATTGTAGCTGTGCCATATTCCAAATCATATGTTTTGGAAACAGTCTCTCCCGGCAACTTACCAGCCTTTCTTACAAGTACAAATGGCTTATGAGTATTATAAGCAATAGCTGTACCGAAGATGAATCCTCTGGATTCTGCACCTGCTATAACATCACAGTCAACTCCATCAAGAAGCTTGGTCATCTCATCAATTGCAAGCTGTAAACCATCTGCATCCTGCAATACTGTTGTTATGTCTCTAAACATAATTCCTGGTTCTGGAAAATCCGGAATCGTTCTTACGTAATCTTCTACTTTTTTCATGGTATCTATTCTCCCATCTGCAATTTCATAATCCATATATGAGATATTATAAATCAATATATTGATATTTTACACTTATATCTCTACAGAAAAAATGTGTGTGGAAAATCCACACACATTAATCCTAATCATTTAACAAATCTATGTCAAGAAAACATAGGCTTATTATATACATTTCTTATAAATTGTATCTCGATTATAAATAATACTACTTCTGTTTCTTCTTACCAACTAAGATTACACTACAACCAATAGCAACTAAAATCAAGCTGATCCATAATACATAATCATCTCCTGTCTTAGGAGCCTTGGCAGCAATTGTAGTTACAGTCTGAGCAGGTGTAGCAACAACAGCTTCTTCAGGAACCTCAGCAAAAACAAATGTAGAGAAGTGATCTGTTGAAATCATAGCCACATTGGACTCTGCATCATATTCCACATCACATGGAATGAGATTATTTCCTTCTACACGGAAAGCTACAAGCTTATGTCCTGCTGATACTGTAAATGGAAGTGTAACACCTACATATACTTTACCATTTAACTGATGAAGCTGATTAAGGGCTGCATCGAAAAGATTGATTTCAAATACAGCTGTGTTGGACACATTGCTATACTGTGCATCTACCAATGCCTTGGCATTGTCATATACAGCTCCTGATTTCAACTCTTCAGCCTCAATAAATGAAGAAGCAGGAAGAACCCCCGCTGGATCAGCTAATGCAACAGAGCCATCCAATGCTGTAATTGTAGACTCTGCAGTCATGTCAAATAATCTGTTCATCTCTGAGTTCATTCTGAAATATGAACCGAGAGCATAATATGACTGATTAGTAGCATAATCATTTACATCTACATTATCTGTCCATCCAAATCCACCGCCATCTACTGCAAATGAACATAAAGCATCAACTGCTGAAATACCATTCTTTACAAATCTGGCATCTGTATCTGCATTGATTCCAAGTTCAGATAATCCAAATACTACCATTGCTGTTGTATTGGAATTCTCGTCCATTCCTGAAGCGAAAGCGCCATCTGCTGCCTGCATCTTAGAAAGAGCTGCTACCGCATTGTCAACAACAGCCTTCACTGATGAATTAGTATTGTAATATGGAGCAAGGGCTGCCAATACAACACCTGTTGTATCAACATCTGCTGAAACTCCATTCCATCCCCAGCCGCCAGAAGCATATGCATCATCAACCAAAGTCTTGATATATGCATCTTTTGCAGCCACATTATAATTCTTTGACTCAATTGCAAGAAGCATATAAGCAATTGAAAAATCACCTAATACATTTTCAGAATCATTTAACTGGGCAGTAATATCTACGCCACCTACATTTGTTGGATCATATCCAATTGCATTGAGGGCACCAACAACCTTGGCACACTCTGTAGGAGATGAAAATCTGTTATTATGTGCTGCAAGATATGTCTTCACGCTCTCATAATAACCTGCATATAAACCATCCGCTACAGGATATCCAGCACGTCCTAAACCTACGAGATAGCCTTCCTTAGAATCACCATCACCATATGTGATTTTCTTATTATTATTATTTGCCAGATACTTACCAGCCAAAGCATATACTGCCAACTCCTGATCCAATGTCTTAGAAGCAGTTACAACCTTTGGTGTTGCAGGATAGTCAACACAAAGAGTTTTGATAAGTGGTGTAGTACCAACTGTATTATCAACAACTGTAAGTAAATAGTTTACTGATGTATTTGGAACCTCAACTGAGAATGTACCATCTGCAGCTGTCTTAACAGGAGACCAGCTACCTGCAGGTGTAATCTTAAGTGTCTCAGGATTTAACCATCCAAGTTCTACATTGGCAAGTGGGGACTGAACAATATTCCAGTTACTGTCATATCCAGCCATTGTGATTTCTCCTGACAGATATCCTCCATCTAAAGTCACATTGCCAAATGTTGTATAAGCATCTGAATATCCTGTTACATCCTGATAATAGAATGCATCAACTACATTCCCTTCCTCAACAGCTACATCTAAAGAATAAACCGAAGCGCCGTTTTTATAATAGCTAACTCCGCTTCCATTCTTGGCGAAAGCATTGGTAATCCATCCGCCTGCGCCAACAGCCAGGTAATCATCCTTATTAGCTGCAGTATACTCTGGGAATATATCCTTGTGCATCTGAACTAATACATCAAGCATTGATACTCCAGTTCCTGATGCCAATGCATCATCATATCCATAGCTTTCTGCTGTATCAGAAGATACAGGTACATTTACCTTCACATCTTTGAAGGCACCATCATATTGCGCAGTATATGTTACATTTACAACAACTGCACTTGCATCTGCATTTACTACACTTGCGCCAGAATATACATTTCCGGCAAAGAGAGTAACAGCCATTGTTGTTGCTCCAATAAAGGCAACAACCTTTTTAGAAATTGTCTTAAGATTAAACATTTTCTTCCATCCTTTCTTATTGTTTTATATATTATAAATTTAAATATATACTGATTAATCCATATTCCTAAAGCATAACGCTTGCGGAATGATTTCTATATTTACAAAATATATTTCCACCATCATCTGTGAACGCGATAAAAACCATATTTAATTTTCACCCGCTCAAGTTTAACAAGCATATTATTGCCAAATATAAAAACGAATACTGCAGCACGAAATGCATGCCACAAATCAAATGGAGCTCCTGTTACATACAAAGCTCTCAGAGCATTCCAGGACATGTCTGCGGCGCTCATGACGCTCATAAACATAGTTCCCAGATTCATAATTCCACCATATATGATAAATACCACCATAAAGGTAAATACTGCCAAAGTAATATCATCTGCCGGCATTCTCTTTCTCTGAATCAGCGCCCCAAGAATGAGACCTATGAATCCAAATATATATAATCTCCATCCCAGGAAAGTCTCCTCTCCTCCCGGCCATAGAAGATAAGACACATATGCCACAACCTCCATGAAAGCCACAGCACTGACAGGTCCTAGAAGAACCTTGAAATCCCTAGACCTGGGAGCTTCTATATCTATCTTGGAAAATACTGCTCCAGAGATTGCTCCCAGCAGTCCCCAGGTGCACATCTGCCATATGGTCCATACACCCTGACCTGTAAAGAAATTTACAATAAATCTGGATAACATTCCTATAAGCACTCCAGCCAGTGGGCCAAATGCAATTCCTGATATAATTACCATTCCAGTACCAGCCTGAATTGGAAGTACAGGAAAAGATAGCATATTTCCCAGAACTGTAATAGCAGACATAATTGCAATCATTACTACCTCTCGAGCTTTCACTCTACCAGTTCTTTTTTGCAAAGCTCAATCACCTCCTCAGGCAATATGGCCTCCGGAAAATATCTTCTGGCCATTCTATTGGCAGCTGTTGTGAAGAAGCTGTTCCCTGCGAAGAAGCTCTTAGCTCTATCCACCGCCACAATTCTACCATCATGCATCAATCCACATCTGTGGGCAAATCTTGCTGCAAATTCTATATCATGACTTACAATGAGAAAACTGATTCCTTCTGATGCAAGCTCAGCTATCATATGTCCCAATGCAATCTTACGGTCATAATCCAGCCCCTTGGTAGGTTCATCCATTAATATAATTCGTGGCTTCAACAAAAGCAGCTTTCCAATGGCAAGCATCTGCTGTTGCCCTCCACTCAAATCATAAGGATGTCTCTTCTCATAACCGGTCAACCTGATTTGTTCAAGCATGCCGGCAATCAAACCATTCTTTTCATCAAAGGAATAAGGCAAACCATCCAAAACCTCCTTCAGCTCATCCCATACAGTTATTTCTGTAAACAAAGCCATAGGATCCTGTGGCAACAATACCATCCCCTCATATCCCAGAGGAGTCTTGTCACCCTTGCGTTTTAACTGAATTGAATCCTTGAATCCTCCCAGCTTCCTGCCTAGAACTTCAATGGTTCCATAAGCAGGCTTTAATGTAGTTGACAGTAATTTCAACAAAGTGCTCTTTCCTGTTCCATTACCGCCAAGTAGAGTAAATATCTCCCCTCGGAAAATGGAAAAGCTACAATCCTGTAATACAGCCTTGCCCTCATCATATGCAAAGCACAATTCCTGGGTCTTCAATACAACATCCCATGTCTGAATCTGGTCTATTGATACATCATCCTGTCTGTCTGCAGTATGAGCAACCATTTCATGGGTACTACGAGAAGTCCTCTCATGAAATAATCTCCGCAACCATTTCTGACCCTCAGCCACATTTAATGGCAGATCATCAATGAGATTTACAGGCATCTTCTCACCTGCCCCGTCCAACACTGATTTTGCTATTATCAAAGCTGACGGAAGACCAGCTCGAAATCCCAGCTCACCAGCCACATCTCTTGGATTTCCTACACATTTCACAGAAGCCTCATCCATGGCAACAACCATGTCCGCCATTGCATAAGCTTCCTCCAGATGATGCTCCACCAATATAATGGTAGTTCCCAACTCCTGATTAATTCGAGCCAGCATATCCAGGAAATTTCTGGCAGCAAGAGGATCAAGCTGCCCTGTCGGCTCATCCAAAATCAGCACTCTAGGTTCCATAACCATAACGGCTGCCAGATGTACCATCTGCATCTCACCACCAGATAGAGATGCCACATCCTTGTTCAACCAGCTTTGCATACCAAAGAATTCACAAATTTCCGCAATTCTTCGCTCCATAATCTCCTGGCTGGTACCAATATTTTCCATGCCAAAAGCCAGCTCATGCCACACCTTATCTGTCACCATCTGATTCTGAGGATTCTGCCCTACAAAACCAAATGTTCTAGCCAAATCTCTAGGAGATAACTCATCTAAATCGCAGCCCTTATTCTGGCCATCATATACATCAGGATTATGGGCCAAACCATAATAGACTATTCGACCTTCTCTATGACCATAGGGACATATTTCAGGCAGTAACTGCTTAATAAGAGTTGTCTTACCGCAACCACTAGGTCCACAGATGAGAACAAAATCCCCATCATTTATCTCTATATTAATATTGTCCAGAGCTTTGTTCTCAGCTCCAGGATATGTGAAATTAACATTTTCAAATCTAATTAAAGCCACCTATAACCTCATTTCACTGATGTCAAAATACAAATGATTATTCCAATATATAGACTGCTAATGCCACTTAAAGAATTTCTCTGCAACAAATGGAATAAACATATAAATCAAATATCCCACACTTGCCACTGCCATCTGTTTCCATGAGCACATAGCTCCAAAAGTGGGATAATAATACACCTTGAATCTAACAGACAACACTACTATAAAAGCAGGAATTGCCAAAGCCAGCGCTATAAATAAAAACAGCCCATCTGCGCTTTTAAATCTATAATTCGAATAATTAGTTCTCTTGCCTGTACCATACCCCATGGTGGACATAACTCCGGATGTATCGATGGAATTTTCCAAAGACCAGCTTATTACTATGGAGAATTCCTTGCCCCACTGCTTGGCTCTGTCCCATCTATTTTTGTAATCTCCTCTTCCCATGGATACCTGAGCAGCATGAACCACCTCAAGTCTCTTTCGAAGCATTGGAATATAATGAAGGGTCATTGAGATAATAAGCCCCATATTCGGTGCAATACTTCCAAACATGTAAGTGATTTTCTCTCCGGCAATAATGCGTTGTGTAATATCGCACCAGAGAAATGCTGCTGCAAACATCAATCCGAAAACCGCGCCATACAGCCCGGCTTCAAGGGTTACACGATTATCATTTAATCGAAATAGTACATGGGCACCATTATGAGATATAACCATATTGCCCAAGGTGGTTATGATAAATATTAAAACCAGCCAGGGTATGTATCTTCTAAATCGAGAAAGTCCCATAATATGAATCTCATATGAAATACCTGCCATAAGAGACATCATAATAAGCATTGGATTCATGGTACACATGGTGAGAATCAGCGCCAGCACCAGATATATAAAGGCACATGCGGGATGTATAAATCCCAGTCCTCGCTTTTCTAATAAGTTATCACGTAGTACCATAACACATTTTCCGAGCCTTTCAGGTAATATGAATTGCAACCTCTATTTGGATGGATAGTATTTACATTGTACATCCATCCACTGTTAGGACCTGCATTAAATTCATATAAATAATTGATTCCACTGACATAGGATGAACTCTTAAACTCATATTGTATGCCATATGCATCACATGCCTGCTTTAAAGCCTCGTCCACTCCAACCTTGCCATCACCGCTGGTATCTGACACATTCATATTTACAGATAAAATAGTAGGATTGGCAGCATAGCTCTCAAGCTGAGGATTCCCCGCAGCAGTCAAAGCTCCTGTTCCGCTTATGGAAGAACAATCAATTGTTATTGTACAATTAATACTGACTGGAACCTTCTCCTCCACCTTGGGCTTTGGTTCCGCTATAGTTGTATTCGATTGAGTATTCCGCTGGGAGCCTGTCCCGCCTGAATTTTCTGTTGACTGACTACTTCCACTGCCAGTTCCTGTTTCTGCAGCTTTATTACCCTGATTATCTGTTTGAAGCTGTACATCCTGATTCTTGGATTTATCCTGCTTATCCTTGGATTTATCAGTTTTATCTTCAGATTCACCCGCCTTGGATTCATCGGCCTTATTAGAATCCTGTCCCAATTCATCCTCTGAATTCGAATTCTGACCTTTGTCCTTTGAGCTGTCGCTTCCATCACTTTTAACACTAGAAGCAGATACAGATACTTCCGATGCCTGATTTGCAGGCTCAATAGAAATATTTGCAATAATTACCACAGCTGAAACCACTATGATAATTCCTACCATCAGCTTCTTGATATTTCCTTTTTCTCTAATGAAATCTCTAATCTTGTCCAGCATATTCATCTTCCACTTAATAAAAAAATCCCGTCTTGCTTATTGCAAAACAGGATACTTAAAATTATATTTCAGCGCAAAAATCCAACCTGATATATTGATAAATCCACTTTAGTTCAATTCATCATTACAACCATAGAATAATATAGAATATAACAGGTCAATCAATACGCGGTATCGTCTGCTCCATTGTCCAAGCAAGGCTATTCCTCCCTTATGACAGGTCTCCTGACTTGTAGACTGTGCATCTTATTATGCACCGGGAAGTTCACCTTCTCAGATATATCTATCCAGACAGTAATATGTTTTCATAGAACCAATCCAATGGTATATTGAATTTCCCAATCTCTTACAGTAATGACTGTTGCTCCGGCCTCTAACCGGATTCCCTATTAAGTGAATCACATCATAAGGTTTGTATATATATCAAATTTCCTCAATAATCTTATATGAACAGGTTCAATATGTCAATTAGCATAATAGTGAGAAATCAATGACATTAAGCCATTTTCTTGTCACTTATATCAACAAACATGCCAACATATGAGAGAGGTTTGCCATCATCGGAACGAAGCAGCCTTCCTATAGCATGGAACCATCTCCACTCTCCGCTTTTCACCTTCAGACGATATTCCACATTATAATTCTTCTTACCGCTGTAATCAGCTATAGTATCATAGAATTCTCTCAATACACGTTCTCTGTCATCCGGATGCAAGAGATCAGACCAGGACTCAAGCTCATCAGGAAAATCTTTCTCGTCCTTATATCCAATCATCTTCCTGAATTCCTTACTCCATTTTACAACATCAATATTTCCATGTTCATCGAATTCCATTCCCCACATACCTGAGCCAAGGGCCTCATGCATTATGCGAATAGTCTCTTCCCTATGGGCAGCTATCTTCTTCTCGTTATCTCTCTTCAATACTGACTTGTTAATATACATTTTCTTGTCAGCTGTAATAATCGCTCTTTCCACATCTGATTCATGTACCATCTCATAACCAAATGCACATACATATGGTGTTCTAGAAATGTATTTACGCATATTTTCTATATCAGCTTTAACCTCTTCTTCATTCTGTCCCATATAGAAAATTGCAAATTCATCTCCACCTACACGATATACTCTCTTATTCTTGATACGATTTCTAATAAAACATTCTGCAACTGTAGCAAGAGCCTTGTCACCTGCATCATGTCCCTGATAATCATTGATTTTCTTCAAATCATTCATATCCACAGATGCAATCGCTGTAATCATATCCTTTCGCTTTTCCATATCAGCATAATAGCATTGACGATTTAGCAGATGTGTAAGCGTATCTTCCTTGGCTGTTAATACATAAAGTGACAGATAATAAATCAAAAGAAGAGATGCAAACAAAGTACTGTAATCCACATCTATATCCAAAATCAGATGAGCTATTACTCCGATGGTTGCCGCAATAATACTTATCAGGATACTTCTTCTCTCTGATGTACCATAATAAGCATAACGAATAGTAAAAGTACCAACAAATACGATAACATAAAACAAAAACAGGAAATATGGATAATATCTCATAAGATTATCTGCCGCCACATATAAATTATTTTCGTTAAAATAATATATAATATGTGTCTGCTGAGATGTATATAAAATAGGTGCACTTATAAGAATCGGCAAATATAATAGAAATCTGTGCTTATCAGCAAAACCTGCCATCTCAATTATTCCAAGCATGATTATGGCATGTAGCAAATAAATAGTCGGCGCCAGAATAATTCTGGTATAAGTGAGATATCCAATCTCTCTGGTATACCTCTCCACAGCCCAACATATTGCCTCTACAAATATCAAGATAATCACAACACGAGTAACCTTGATTGTTCTTTTATTTAAAAAGACATTGGATGCCAGCATACCCCACAATCCCAAAAGCTCAGCAACCATTATATAATTACTCAATGCCAATGATACTACACTCATTTCAATCCCCTTTATTATTACAAATAATATAGTAAAATCATTTTACCACATACCATTTCATAAATCACTCAAGATGTGACAGTAAATCCTCTATTCTAGTTACTGCAGCAGCATTTTCCAGATTAGAAACCAGAATATCCAATTCATTTATATCCCGGGCCAATGAATCCTCATAAGAATAAGACATAATATCCTCCATAATTCCATCAGCCTTGTCATAATCCAACTCATCTAACGCCATTTTCAACATAGATAACATAGAAAATATCCATCCTCTGTCTGTCATCAATTCCTTGTCACCCTCTGTAAAATATATAGACAGAGACTGCATATATCTGTCACAGGCATCCATCATAACCGAATGCATACTTCTAATAAATTCTATATCTCCCGCTCCGGCAGCATCCTCCAACTGCTTATTCATATCTGATAACATCATATTGCCAAATAAAGCCGCGTTACTTTTTAAAGCATGCACCTCTATTCTATATGCATCAATGGAATCTGCATCCCCTTCGTCAATGTCACGGTATGTTCTGTCAATCTTTGCCAACCATGATTTATATGTCTTATGAAAGTTTCTGACAAACTCCCACAGTACCTTACGACTTTGAAAATGTGTCTCAGCCAGCTTCCAGTCAAAACCATCAACATCCGGAAGAATTATATCATCAACCTGATTCTCTAAATCCAATTCCTCCCCGGCAGATTCAGACTCATTTATCACAGGTGGCAAAATATCATCTATCCCCGGAATATGTTTTCTCATAACACCACATATATCATCAAAAAACACTGGCTTTCCAAGAAAATCTGCAAATCCGGCCTCAGATATCTGCTTTCGCATATCCATGCTGTCATCTGCAGTCAGAGCAACTACCGGTGATTCCATACATTTATTATCAGAATTGGCTTTCAACCTGTTATATGTTTCAATACCATTCATCTCAGGCATCATAATATCCATAAATATCATGTCATAATATTTATCACAAGCCATATCAATACATTGCGCACCGGATGATGCTTCATCTACTACAACATCCAAATCCGCAAGGGCTGCCATAAAGACCATACGATTCATATCATTATCATCTACAACCAGCAAATTTCTACTTAATTCTCCACCCATATAAGATCATTCCCCTCATACATATAATGTGGCTTAATTATACAAAAAAATCCCCCATAAGTCACTAAATGACTCACAGGGAATAATTTATTCAATATTCAATTTTAGGCCTCCATAACCATTCTGAGGCGTTCATATTCATTATTAATTTCCTGAACAGTATCATTGTCGCCATCGCTATTATCAGGATGATATATCTTGATCAAATCCTTATAACGCTTTCGCAATGATGTCTTATTCTCCACTCCAATGAAGAACAATTCACCTCTTACAATATTAGACTCTCGTACTTCCTGCTGAGATTCATATTGTGATACTCTGTCATAAAATGCTTTCTGTCTTTCGAAGTCCCTCTTGTCGGCCGCAAGTTTCTGTAATTCCTCTTCCAAGATTCGAACCTTCATGTCCAACAAATGTTGCTCGCGCGCAATGCGCTCTGTCTCCCATTGAACTTTTCGCGAGAAACTCTCCTGATCCAACTCTAACTGTCTGCGTTGGTTTTCGATTTCTCTCTGCTGTTCTTCTAGTGTATGACCCATGTAAAAAACTCCTTCAAACATCTAGTCAACATTTACCAAAAATCCGTATTCATTATACAACATTTAGTGGTTAATGTCTACATCATTTGACTTTTTCACACAAAAAGAGACCACTACATCTTGTGGTCTCTGACTAATTTCCTATAAATCCTATAGATACTGCAGTTATCATATATAATAACCATCTACATCTGATGTCTAACTATCAAATACTCATCATTAGACTGATAATAAGGGCACTCTGTATAAGTCCCTGTAAGAAAACGATACATCTCATCCTCATCCAAGTCCATATCACATACATAGCACTCGTCTTCTTCATCATATATGAAATTATTGCACATATCACAGTTCGAAGCTTGTCCTGCCATTTCGCCCTCCTATTCAAATCACATACATCAATTATGCAGCTATTCCAAGATATGCACCCAATCCAAGAGCACAAAGCAAACCAATAATACATCCTGCCATAGCAATTCCAGCAACAACAGCAAGAACTGTTGACTTAAAGTCCATATCCAAAATCGATGCTGCAAGTGTTCCTGTCCATGCTCCTGTTCCAGGAATTGGAATTCCAACAAAAAGCATCAATGCTACGAAGAGTCCTTTACCAGCCTTCTCCTGCAGCTTCTTGCCGCCTTTTTCACCTTTTTCAAGGCAGAAAGTAAAGAATCCACCGATTACCGGTTTATCCTTCCCCCATTCCAATACTTTTCTGGCAAAGAAATATATAATTGGAACAGGTATCATATTGCCAATGGCAATGATTATATAAGATAGTAACAAATTGATTCCAGGATCTGCTGCCTTGAATCCATAAGCCACAGGAATCGCTCCTCTAAGCTCTATAAGCGGTACCATTGACATAAAAAATATAATTGCGTATTTAATTAATCGTGACATTTTAAACTCCTTATTTCTTTCAGTGCTTCAATGAGCTGTCCCATCTGCTCATCTGTTCCTATTGTAATTCTCAGGTAATTATCGATTCGTGGCTTATTGAAATATCTCACATAAATACCACGCTTCTTCAATTCTTCAAAAATCTCTGCTGCTGCAATATCAGGATGGGATGCGAAAATAAAATTCGCAGAGGAATCAGGGAATACAAATCCCAAATCATCCAACTCATCCTTCACCCACTCTCTTGTAGATATAATATCTGCCACAGTGGAATTGAAATAATCTACATCTTCTATAGCAGCCTGGCCAACGGCCATAGTGATTCTATCCATTGTATATGAATTAAATGAATATTTACAGTCATTTAGATATTTAATCAGCTTGGCATTACCCATGGCAAATCCAATTCGGCTGCCTGCCATAGAACGGGATTTGGAAAATGTCTGTACAACCAACAGATTATCATACTTCTCAATAAGTGAAACCACGGATCTGGCGCCAAAATCCACATAGGCTTCATCAATTATAACAATAGAATCCTCATTGGCTGCAATAATAGATTCAATTGCGCTGCTTGAAGCCTCCAGACCTGTCGGCGCATTTGGATTAGGAATAACTATACCACCATTTGGCGCTTTATAATCATTTACATCAATTGTAAAATCATCCCTCAATGCCTTGGTCTCATATTTTATATGAAACAAATCTGCCCACACATCATAGAATGAATATGTAATATCCGGGAAGAACACAGGCTTATCGGAATTAAAGAATGTCATAAAACTCATGGCTAACACATCATCTGAGCCCACTCCAACGAAGACCTGATTGTCGTCCAATCCCTTATCAGCTGCTATCGAGTGAACCAGCTGACTAATCTCAGGATCAGGATAAAGTCTCAAATCCTCATATTTCACATTCTGTAATGCTTCCAAAACCATAGGTGATGGTGGATATGGATTCTCATTAGTATTCAACTTGATGATGTCTGTCTCTTTTGGCTGCTCGCCCGGTACATATGGTACAACCTTGCGAACATTTGCTTCCCATCTTTTCATAATTACCTCGTATTACTTGTATGCTACTAATCTATAAGTTACTACGAATCCCTTATTATTATCTCTCATACAGCATTTAGCCATATTATATAATAACTCAGCCTATTGTCCTAACTGTTGGCTAATCTGATTCTTGATAGATTGCTCCTGCTGCTGTGCCTGTTGACGAGCTGCTTCCTCTGCCGCCTGCTGTGCAGCCTGTTGAGCCGCCTGCTGCTGTGCAATCTGAGCCAGAATATTATTGTATGCATATTCTGCATCTATAAGCACCTGAATATTGGTAACAAGTCCCTTGCCAGAATCTGTCAGCTCTTCATACATTGCTCTGGCATCTGCAATTGGCTGACCACTGTTAGCTGTTACCGGGCCAATAGCATTTATTGCATCAATACAGTTATTAGCATTCTGCTGAGTCAATGTATCCACTGTCTCAGTTCCAGGCAATTCATATAGAAGGACCGGATAGCCAGTCTTCACATTGGCAAATATTGTACCTGCTGCAGATAATGGCAGATTTACACATCCATGGGATCCAAAGCCCTCTTTATATCTCTGTCCGCCAAAGGATTTCTGCCAGATAGCATCATGCAATCCGATGTCTCCGTTAAATGGCATCCAATAACTTACATGGGTTCTATAGTTGTCACCTTTAAGGATTGCATCCTTCTCACAATATGTGATTCTATATGCTCCGCAAGGAGTGTAATGTCCGTTGTTCGGATTACCCGTAACACAAGGAGTAGACATTACGCAGCTACCATTTACGATGAGATATACCATCTGAGCTGTGTAGTTTACTTCCACATAAGTATTACCATAATCATTTCCATCACGGCTTGCAGCTGTATACTGATATACGAAATCTCTGGACACATCCTTGCCCTTTGCTAAATCTTCCTTCAGCTGAGCAATTTCCTTGTCCTTGTCAATCTTCCATCCATAATTTCCACCTGGCACTGTAACCGTAACACCATACTGGGAATTAAGAGTCTTTGGCTGACCATAGGTATTATATTTCTTGCCCATAGCAGATACGAATTCACCCATAAGCTCATCATTAAATGCAGGCTTCATATCATCTCCACCCTTCAACCATGAACCGATGGTATCCTTTGGAATCTCTTCCTTCTCATTACCTACTGTATAAGTAATCTTGGTATCCACATATGAATTCAAAGATTTAATAAGAGATTTGATTTCCTTGGATTCTGCAGTGTACTCAGGCTGCTTGTAACATTTATCAGCTGTCATATCCAGGCTCTTATCCAAAGTTAAAGCAGACTTCTCCACCATATCTCTGAAATCTTCAAATACAATCTCTGTACCATATACTTCATCTACAACCTGAAATTCACCCTTGTTGTATTTCACATTGGCATTGACTGTTGGAACAACCTCTTTGGTCAAGTCCAGATACAAACTGAATACTGTCTTGTTCAATGTGTCCTCATTGCATGAAACCAATGCATCATCCACATATTCCTTAGGATTAAACAGATAATTCACCCACATGAAACCATTCTGTTTATCCATGATATTCTGGAGTTTCTTGTCAGTAATATCAATCTCAACACCTAAATCCTCAGCGCTTAAAGTCTTGATATTTTTCTTCTTGTCTGTAATTTTCAGTTCATAGCCCTTAGCTGAAGCAGACAAACGCTTTTTAGCAGTTGCCACATTCACTCCGGAAGTGTCCGTTCCGTTAATAGTACTTCTGAAATAGAAATGGCTCTGAAAATATATTCCAAATCCAACAAATACTATCAGACATACAGCCGCCACACTGCCGGCAATAATACCAATCTTCTTCCAATTGATATTTCTCTTAGAGCCTTGCTCTGATGCATCATTGGATGAATCCAGAGCAGCTTCTATCGCCTCTTGCGTCTCTTCAACTGAAGTCATCTCTTGTTTTTTCTTAAAAAACATATCTATCTTCCCTTCAATTTTATATAAAAATCATTGAAACATTTTTTAGCTCAATGTGTCAATCTGTTTTAACCAAATATCTGCCAACGCATCTGAAGGCATACGCAAATCTCCTCTTGGAGACAAGCTGACTGTACCCACCTTTGGTCCGTCCGGCAGACATGATCTCTTGAATTGCTGACTGAAGAATCTTCTGTAAAATGTCTTCAACCATTTCAAAACAGTCTCTCTATCATAATCATTTTCAAAAGCAATCAAAGCTAATCTATAAATCTTGGATGGATTCGAGCCATATCTCATCATATGATATAAGAAGAAATCATGTAATTCATATGGTCCCACCAAATCCTCTGTCTTCTGAGCGATCTGCCCATCCTTCGGTGGCAAAAGTTCTGGAGACACAGGTGTATCAAGCACATCAAGCAACACCTCTCTAAGGGTCTCATCCGCCTGGAAGTTGGCATAATAGCTCACCAGATATCTAACCAATGTCTTTGGCACAGAGCAGTTAACTCCATACATAGACATATGATCTCCATTATAAGTAGCCCAACCAAGAGCCAATTCGGACATATCCCCAGTACCAATTACCATACCATTTTCCTTGTTGGCAATATCCATGAGAATCTGAGTTCTCTCACGAGCCTGACCATTTTCATAAGTCACATCATGAACCTCTGGATCCTGTCCTATATCTGTAAAATGTTGAAGCACTGCATCCTTGATGGAAATCTCACGGAGAGTCACTCCAAGTCTATCAATCATATCAATTGCATTGTTGTAAGTTCTATCAGTAGTTCCAAAGCCAGGCATTGTCACTGCGATAATGCCTCTTCTGTCCAGGCCAAGCATGTCAAATGCTCTTGTTGTAACCAAAAGGGCCAGTGTGGAATCCAAACCTCCAGATATTCCCACTACTGCAGTCTTACAATGGGTATGAGCCAATCTCTTCTTCAATCCCACTGACTGAATATCCAAAATCTCCTCGCAACGTCTGCGAAGGATTGTCTGATTAGATGGAACGAAAGGTGCCTTGTCTACAAATCTTGTAACCTTGGTCTCTGACATGTTCAAACTGAAAGTCTGACGGATATAATTACTATGTAATTCAGGCACATCATAAGTTGTCATATTTCTGCGCTTAGCTTCAATAGCCTGCACATCTATCTCTGATACAATATAGCCTGGTCTGTAAAGAGCAGACTCATTTAACATAATTCCATTTTCCGCAATCATATTGTGGCCGGAATAAACCACATCCTGTGTGGATTCACCCTCACCGGCACTTGCATATATATATCCACAATACAGTCTGGCTGACTGAGTAGTTACCAACTCTCTTCTATAGCTATTCTTGCCAACAAGTTCATTGCTGGCAGACAGATTCACAATTATATTGGCACCATTTATACAATGTCTCACACTAGGCGGGCAAGGTGTCCATAGGTCCTCGCAGATTTCTATTGCAAAAGAAAACTCAGGAATAGCATCACATGTAAATATAATATCTGTGCCAAATATACACATATCATGTTCATTTAATGAAGTATCCAGCAAAACCTTGTCCTTTGGAGCCGGCGTAAATCTACGGGCTTCATAGAACTCATTGTAATTTGGCAAATATGTCTTGGGCACAAGACCCAAAACCTCGCCATGAGATACAACAGCTGCTACATTATATAGCTTTCCACCATGTGACAGAGGCAAGCCCACAACGAAAACTGCATCATACTTAGCGCTCTCATTTGCAATGGATTTCAGGCCTGACATAGCTTTCTCCAGAAGAGTTCTCTGATAGAATAAATCCCCACAGCTATATCCTGTTATGCATAATTCCGGAAATACCATCAATTTTACATTTTCACTGTCCGCCAGAGACATGTTTTCTTTTATTCGATTTACATTGCCATCTACATCAGCTACACAAATCTCAGGTGTAACTGCTGCTACCTTAATAAATCCGTCTCTCATAATAATCCCTCTAAAACTATTCCGCTTTCTCCATTTACTGATTATCTATATGTTGAAAATAATGCTACTTGCGCTTCCCGCCACGAGCTTTATTTCTCAATTCAATAAGTTCTTCCACTGTATATTCATAAGCCTTGTTACAGAACTGACATTTAATCTCAATTGGCTTACCGTCCGAAATAATATCAGCCACATCCTCATCCCCTAAAGCTATAAGGCTTCTCTCAACTCGCTCAGCCGAGCAGTCACATACAAATTTCGCATCTGTTGTCTCGAGGAATTTCACATCAAGACCTGCTAATACTGTCTCCAAAATATTTTCCGGAGTCATACCCTTCGAGAGCATATTGGTAACTGAATCAAGTTCTTTGATGTTAGCTTCCAGCTTCTCAACAACCTCATCTGAAGCGAAAGGCATAAGTTGAATGATAAATCCACCAGCCTGCAAAACTGAGCCATCCACATCTACAAGGACTCCAAGTCCTACGGAAGATGGAACCTGCTCACTAGATGCAAAATAATATGTCAAATCCTCTGCTATCTCACCTGTCTGAATAGGAACTGTTCCCACATAAGGTTCCTTCAAGCCCATGTCCTTGATAACTCTAAGTATTCCTACACCAACTGCGCCGCCTACATTAAGCTTACCCTGGGCATTTGGTGGCAGATCAATCTGTGTCTCATTGGCGAAACCTTTTACCTCGCCTCTGGAATTGGCAGTTACAGTAACTCCATGAATAGGGCCGCTACCCAACACCTGCAGAGTAAGCAAATCATCTTCACCCTTCATCATAACCCCCATCATGGCACCAGCTGATAACATTCTACCCAATGCAGCTGTAGCAATAGGACTTGTATTATGATTATCTCTGGCTGTCTGCACAATATCCTTGGAATTTATAGCAAATGCTCTAATAGCATCATCTGCTGCTGTTGCTCTTACAATATAATCTGACATAATCTCTACTTGCCTACCTCTCTAGCTATGACATATATTCTCTCAGTCTCCGGAACAGGCTTATCCATTGTATCCACATCAATAATATCCACCAGTTCCATACCGCCATCTGCCACAGCTTCTCGTATTTCTTCTATAGTATATGCTCTCTGTATATGCTGTTCTTCAAAACGGTTGTATACTTCCTCTCCGTCTTCATTTTCATCAGCAATATACAGAGTCAAATCATACTCGTTTAAATGAGTCTGATTGTCGTAATCATTTTCCCAAATGAAGCTTCCCTCATCTCTGTTTTCTGCAAATGTATTATCTCCCAGTAGAGTTTCATATTTATATATAGTATTCATGTCACATATAAATATACCTCTTGGATCCAGATAATTATTGGCCAGAGCAAAGACCTGCTTCAAGTCCTCTAAATCAGTAATGTAATTCATGGAATCACACACACTTACAATGGCAGCTACCGTGCCATATAACTCAAACTCTCTCATGTCCTGACACAAATACAGGATCCCATCCATATCCTGGGCCATGGCTATGCCTAACATATCATAAGAATTATCAATTCCTATCATATCAAAGCCCGAGTCCCTAAGAGCGCGAGTCATCTTGCCTGTACCACATCCCAAATCAGCCACCAGGCCTTCTGTAATATCATACTTGGCAAGTATGTCTACCAAATTATGACACCATTTATCATAATCCACATTATCCATATACATATCATATACTTCTGCGAAGCTTTCGTATGATGCCATCTCATCCTCCAATAGACATTTTTTCCCTTTTGCTATACTACCACATTTCTAGGCAAATGCAAACTGACACCGGGTTTTCGCCTTGATTATTCTTGTTCTAAATCTTATACTAAAATAATGATTGAGAACTTAGAACATTATATAAGTAAAAACATTCAAAGTTTCTATAAACGAAGAATCATATCGCCTATTATATATCTGTTGTTACTGGTAATAATAACCTTGATATTACCTATTCCGCAGATGGCAACTCCGAAGCATGTTGACACTTCGGATAATTCCACCTCGCTGGAGTCCTTATATCAGGATAGAACCAAGTATGTGAAAGCGGATTTAACTAACTTATATTTCACAGGCTATACCAAGGAATGGCTGTATGGAACAGAAGGCTACTATTATTACACTATGGTAAATGATAAATGTGTAATCGTATTGCTCTCGCCAAAAACCAGCCAGCAGGGAATATCTCAGATCAATGCCATATCCCTTCCTGTGAAAATACTTCATAATTCAAAATCCCAGGACCAGCTCTTAAATGCCATGGCAGTGGATTTGAATTGGAGCACCCAGGGAATTCATTCTACAGTTTCAGATTATATGTTATCTGAACCTGCAGCTACAGATTTCAGAACCAAGCTGTTTCTGTTTGTATACTGGTTTACAGGAATATTTGCCATGATAAACATAGTAGTCTATGGCATATATATTGCTTTTCCGAAGTACTCATTGCCTGTACAGCGACTACGAGCTTACGGCAATCCAACTCAGATACTTAAACAAGCCGAGGAAGAACTGGCCACGCTACCACAGCTGGCCACAGAGGATATGTTTATTACAGAACACTACTTCATTGAGACTTCCAATTTCGGAATAGCCATTGTGCCAATTGATCAGATTATATGGATTTATAAGTATTCCACCCTTCATAAATTCTTATGGCATCATTTCAGTATATCTTATACGCTGCATATTACTGCTGCCAATAAGCATTACATCAAATGCCCTAAGAATGTAAAGAGTGATATTGATGGTATTATGGATTACTTAGCAGAAGCCAACCATGAAATACTGGTGGGATTCAGTGAAGAAAACCGCCTGAAGGTGGAAGAAATCCAGGACGATTTCAAACCCCTTCGCAAATTGATGGCATTTCTAAGCCAGAAAGTATAAAAATAAAGCCTGTGAGATTTGATAAATATTATTTATCCTATCCCGCAGGCTATTATTTTATTTAATAATATTTCTTATGGCATTATATAATTCTTAAACCATTTTAGATAACATCCACTGATAAATGTCGTTGTAGACTGCATCTCTGTCTAACTCATTTAAAATCTCATGTCTGTCATTTGGATAGAGCTTAATCTCTACATCTTCCATTCCAGCTTCAAGGAATTTATCATGAGCTTCCTGAACACCTTTGCCCATATTTCCAACAGGATCACAAGCTCCTGATACGAAGAAGATTGGAAGAGACTTTCTCATCTTCTTGATATTCTCCATCTTGTTGTCATATCCTGTTGACTCAACCAAACCTCTGTAAGCATGAAGTGGAAATACAAATGTACAATAAGGATCCTTGTAATAAGCTTTAACATTTCCCACATTCTTGGATAACCAGCTATTCTCAGGGTTGGCACCTGTACAATCGTACTGCTTATATGGTCCGCCATATGTCATATCTCTGACAAATGTACTTCTATAATTCTCGCCTTTGAACTTAGATAACAGATTGATAACTGTAAGTCCAGCCTTGATAGCTCCATCTGCCTCTGAACCTGTTCCCATTATAATAGCTCCTGATAAATCATCTAAATCATTGGCATGTACACACAAGAATTTACGAAGCATATATGAGCCCATTGAATGGCCCAGGATAAAATATGGAAGCCCCTTATACTGTGGCTGTGTCATCTTATAATTGGTATAAATGTCCTCTACCATTATATTGCTTGGATGCTTGTCATACATATAACCTGCTTCATCAATACTCTTCATAGAATGACCGTGTCCTACATGATCATGTCCGACTACTACGAATCCCTTACTTGCCAGAAATTCTGCAAAAGCTGTATATCTCTCGATATACTCCACCATTCCGTGAACCAATTGAATTACTGCAATAGGCTCTGTATCCGGTGTCCATTTAACACCATGAATGGTTGTTACATTGTTTGCTGACTGAAAACTATACTCCTCTTTTGTCGCCATTTTAATTATTCCCCCTGCTCTGTGTTTTCTGTGTCAGATAGCACTTGTTTCATGTGGTTGATTGATGTTTCAATTCTAGTTGTACTATCCTGTTGTTCCATATAACAAGCGCCAATACTTTCCATCTCATCTAGAATGGTTTCCTGTGTCTTCTTGCTATTGGTATTTATATCAATAATGTCATTTTGCAATTCCATTAATTGATTCAGATAATCTGACAGCCCCTTGGCATCCGGTCTATCCTGCTTTTCATTTTTCTCTGCTGCATTTAACAATGTGGATGCTGTTTTATTATTATCTTTTACAAGAGATATAAATTTGTTCATCTCCTGCTCGCTCTCCTGATGTACATTCTGCAATTTCTGCAATTCCATCTGCAGAGCTTCTGTCTTCTCACCAAAATCATTGGTGGCCTGACGAATATTTTCTGCTGCCTTGACGAAATTAATTCCTGTCTCGCCCATACGCCCTGCTTCAATAGCTGCATCAAGAGCCATGGCTCCAATATTATTTACCACAGTTCTGATATCTGTTATCTCTGCCATAAGAGCAATGAGGCTTTCCTCCTGATTCTTGGAAAGTTGTGATACTGACTTAGACAGACTTGTGTAATTCTTGCCATCTTCAATAAGACCTGTCAGCTGTTCCCGCTGCTTCGATACAAATTTCACCTGAGTAGTATAAGCTTCTGTCACCAGCTTCCCCTGGCTCTCTAAATCTCCAGTGATATCCTGCATCTCTCCAAGCTTGTCAGAGATTTCCTCATGATAATCTCTAGCCTCCTTGGTACAATCAACCACCTTGGTCAGACTGTGATCCATTCGACTGGCACTCATATTGAGCTGGTCGATTTCCACCTGAATATCAGAAGAATCTACTGAAACCTGATCCAACATTTCCTTGGATTGATTTCCCATCTCCTGTGCTTTTTGAAGTTGTTCTTTTATGCTTTTATTCCCAAACATATGATACTCCTCCGATGTCTCTTATTTTAATGTTTTTGAGCCTATTATGCAATATCGGTAACTACAATTTGCAGGCTTGCGACACCTCTGAATTCATTAATCTGAGGATAATATAACACATCCATTGAGCCACCCTTGGCAGCATATACTTCATCAAATCTATCAGCGTCTCCGAAATACAGAGCATCTATTTTAAATCCCTGCTGATCCTGTAACACAAGTTTCTTGTACTGCCCTGTTTTACCAATGGATTTGTGGCTTAGGATTCGCACATTTTTCTGAGCAAAAATTGGCTTGGAATTTCCATTACCGAAGGGTTCTAACAGATTCAAGTCCTCTATAAGCTTGTTAGAAATATATCCAAATGGCATAGGCACATCTATATGAATCTTCGGCTCCAGCTCCTTCAAAGTCACTCCAGCCTGTTCATTGAGTCGCTGTCTGAGTATGTCAACATTTTCCCTCTTGAGAGATAATCCTGCCGCCTTGGGATGACCGCCAAATTTGTCCAGTAAGTCTCTGCATTCGCACATCTTGTCATACATTGAATAGCCATCAAGAGATCTGCCGGAACCTTTGACACCATCCTCGTCTGCAGCGTCAACCAGAATAAATACAGGGCGCTCAAACCGCTCTCTGATTCTACCGGCAATTATACCAGCTACGCTCTCATGAACATCAGGCAGATATACCACCAGAACCACATCATTTTCCATACCCTCATCTAATATGGTCTGCTCAGCAATTCTGATTCCCATCTCTGTCATATTCTTGCGCTCTTCATTGAGGCTCTGAAGCTTCTCCGCAAGTCTGGCAGCCTCTATTGGAGAAGTTGATTCCAACAATTCAATTGCAACTGTAGCCGAATCAAGTCTACCACTGGCATTAAGGCATGGTCCCAATACAAATCCCAGATGATATGCTGACAGATTCGTATTTTCCAGCTTGCAACGCTTAATCAAAGTATCCAGGCCCAGGTTCTGAGTATTGTTGAGGCGCTCCAACCCAAGCTTAACTATAGTACGGTTCTCACCAACCAATTCCATTACATCGCACACTGTAGCAAAGGCAGCATTTTCCACAAAGACATAAGCATCATCCTTGGATAGTCCACATGCGATATACAGCTGTTCTATGAATTTCCATGCAACAGCCGCTCCACACAGCTTCTCAAAAGGATAATTACAATCCTGTCTGTGAGGATTAATAACTGCATCTGCCGGAGGCAGTATAAACTTACGCCCTTCAGCAGTATCCTCATAAGGAATCTCATGGTGGTCTGTGATAACCACTGTCATGTTGTATTCCTTGGCAAGTTCAATAGCCTCCATGGCAGCTATACCATTGTCACAGGTGATAATGGTCTCCACACCTTCGCTGTGAGCCTTGTCCACCATGGATGTGTTGATTCCATAACCATCCTCCACTCTGTCAGGAATAGCATAATCAACATCAGCTCCTAAGCGAAGCAATCCCTGATGGAGGATGTAAGTAGACTGGATACCATCCACATCATAATCACCTATTATGCGAATTTTATTTTTCTTATCAATGGAGTCTTTTATGAGCGAAACTCCCTGAGACATATCCTGCATCTGGCTTCCGTCATGCAAGTGCTCTGGCGCAGGATTTAGATATTCTGCCATATCATTTTCCGCCACATCTCTATTGATAAGCACCCTGGCAACTACCTGATCAATATTATATTTCTCGCCTATCCCCTTAAAGTCTGCAGACTTGTTATATACAAACCATTTAGCCATCTATTTGCTCCCTTTTTTTCGCTTCCATTATTCCTCATCCCTTTATTCTGCTCCCCGGCTACCATTTTATTCTACTTCGACTCTTTTGGTAGCCGGCATGTAGTTTTTTGCTTCCTTTATTTCTCATTCCGGCTACCATTTCTTTCTATTTTGACTCTTTTGGTAGCCGGCATGTAGTTTTTTGCTTCCTTTATCCCTCATCCCGGCTACCATTTTATCCTAATTCCACTCTTTTGGTAGCCGGCATGCAGTTTTTCGCTTCCTTTATTCCTCATCCTGGCTACCATTCTATTCTATTTCGACTCTTTTGGTAGCCGGCTCGCTGCTTTTTGCTTCCTTTATTTCCCATCCCGGCTACCATTCTATTCTATTTCGACTCCTTTGGTAGCCGGCACGTAGTTTTTCGCTTCTTAGTCAGCTCAGCACCATTGGAATTATATATAAGACTGGATAGAGCCTCCTTCATACTCTGCTGCTGCCTCATTCATTTCAGCCCAAGCATTACACATATTCCCTTATTCTGACTTTTTTCATATGAAAGTTGCAATAAATATTCGTTAGCTAAATCATTAAACTTCACACATAAAACTCTTTTTCATCTTCAAGTCTAATGCATGCTAATCTAGCATTCTTATATTTTTCACGATATACGCATCCGCAATCCACGTTATAAAAAGACATATTATCTTTCTTCTTATGATATTTGAAAATTTTTCCATCATTATAGAATGGTAAATCCTTAAATATCGTAGGAGAGTGTCCTGCAACAATCGTCTTTCCCTTAACGCCGCAATCCAAAGCTTCATCTCTTGCATAGACATAGTATTCCTCAATCGAATCAAAAGGCTGCATATTCGTTGAATCCTCACGATAACTTGCATGAACAACAACATAATCCCTACCATTTACTTGCAATTTAACGTAATAAGGATAAGCATCTATCATATCCTTCCACTCAAGCATCTCCGCAAAAGTAACACCTTCATCATCAATTAGCATATCCAGTGTTTTATAATAATCAAAGTATATTGAATCCCACGGCCGCTCTTCGGTTAAATATGAAATCGCACAAGAATAACGTACCATAGTTTCCAACTGACTATCATATCTTTTGTTAAGATTTCTTTTATCCCCAGCAATTTGCATAATATTTACATAAGCACAATACGTAATATCATGATTTCCTTTGATTGCAATAACATTCTCCGGCTTATTCAGCAGCCAATCAAGCATTTCCTTATTCTGTTTTCCTCGATCAATATAATCACCAGTAAGAATCAAAATATCATCATCAGAAAAATGAATATTATCAAGCATTTGCTTAAACTCATCCATACATCCGTGGATATCACCTATAACATATGTGCTCATAATAACCTCTTTTCAAAATGCAGCATAGAAATAAAACAATCCTCTTATTTCAAATATACCTGTAGCTCTTCTACGCGCTTCTTGGTCAGCTCAGTGCCCTTAGAATTATAAATATAAGACTGGATAGAGCCACCTTCATAGTCTGCTGCTGCCTCATTCATTGCAGCTTCTTTGTTCTGAACCCACTGTTTTTCTTCTGTAGCAAGTTTTGAAAACTCATCTTCGGTCAGAGACGCTTTCAACACTCCCCATAAATAATTTAAATGTCCATCCCAAAGCTCATATAACTCCATTGACTTAGTGTTTATTTCAGTCTGAGTTAAATCATCATTTTCCAAAGAATGCTCAATTTTTTCAGCTTGTGCCACGCAAGCATCATATTTCAAACTATATTCATCTCTCATCACTGCAGTGTTATTGCTTGATGATTCTTCTGCAGTGGCTGCACTATCATCATTTACGGCTTCATCTTTTGTCACCGTGCTATCATCGCTTGATGATTCCTCTGTAGACACTGTAGCAGAATTATCTTTTTCAACTTTCTTCCCACATGCTGCCATAGACAAACACATACAACCAACCAATAGGTAAAATAATAGTTTCTTCTTCATGATTAAATTCTCCTCATATCACAGTACTGAAGCACTCATTAAATTTTACCATACATATGCTTACCCTTGCCACCTGACACAGACGATTTCTATAGTTCAAAAATGCTGCATTTTGCTAATCGAACATTTGTTCTTGGCTGTGCATACTGCCATTGCTATACTATATATGCAGGGTAATCCTGCGAGGTGTTACAACACGGTGAGCGGTTGTCCCCTCCAGCGGAGGGTTCTTTTTTCACCCTCCGACTTTATGGAAGGAGGGATGCCAATGACAATACTTGACTTAATTTCAATACTGTCTTATACAGTTGCGATTTTCCAGTTGGGATATTTCGTCGGAAACGACAAAAGAAATAAGAAATAACCGCCCCTGACCAAGGAATGCGGTTATTTCTATAACACATATCTAGGGTCAACCGTGAACTACGGTAGCACCTCTTTATATTTAAATCATACATCCCTGCTGTCTTTTCGTCAATATGCTTTTTTTCATATCAATATTAAAAAACTTTACTAATTATAATTATAAATATTGCAGTAGAAAGGAGGCGACAGCTGTGGATTATACAAAAAGAATACGCGATTTGCGTGAAGATTCGGATTTTACGCAAGAATATGTCGCCTCTGTTTTAGGAACATCCCAAACGATGTATGCTAGATATGAACGCGGAGCAAATGAACTTCCGATTCGACATCTTATCACACTCTGCAAATCATATAACACCTCTTCAGACTATATCCTTGGATTATCAAAGACGAAATGAAAAAGAATATCCTAATACAAAGTATTAAGATATTCTTTAAATTCCTATTCTTATGAAATATATAACTTATTCATATTACTCAACAGTCTCATCATCTTCATCAACCATGTCTGAAGCATTTGCTGTATACTTATCAAGTTCAGCAGATACTTCCATTACATCATTGAGGAATGTACGAGCATTGCCTGCATTCTCTAAGTTTTCATTTGACAATGACTCTGCCTGAGATGATGATGCTGTCACTTCCTCTGTCGTTGCAGAAAGCTGTGTGATTGCATCAACAATCTGATTATTAGCCTGGGCTAATTCATTTAGCATATTATCAACTTCATCAATCATGCCAGTTAAGCTATTAACATCCTCACTGATATTTGAGAAGCTGTCAGATGCATCATTTATCAGAGCATCCTCTGTATTTGTAGCATCAACAGAAGATGAAACTGCATCGGCTGCCGCCTGAGCATTCTGAGACAACTCATCTAACACACGCTCAATATTTTCTGTTTCTTCCTTGGTCTTCTCAGCAAGCTGACGAATCTCATCTGCTACTACTGCGAAACCTCTTCCTGCCTCACCAGCGCGGGCAGACTCAATAGATGCATTTAAAGCCAGGAGATTTGTCTGGCTTGAAATCTCGAAAATAGTTCCAACAACACTCTTTACTTCTTCGGCCTTCTCCTGAAGATGAGCCATAGTCATGGATACATCAGCATTGGTCTCTGAAATAATCTTAGCCTGCTCTTTCAGATTATCCATGATCTTCATACCATTCACATTTACCTGCTCAGAATCCTTGGCAATAGAAACCATCTGCTCAGCACGAAGTAAAATATCATCAATTGACTGTTGAATATTTTGAGTCATAACTGTCTGATTCTGAATATTTTCCGCAGTATTCTGAGTAGATTCTGTAATATCACGAACTGCTCCTGTAACTGTACCTGTTGAATCAGAAAGCTTATTAACCACGCTCATTGCATCGGTAGTTCCCTGACGAACCCTGCCTGCCACATGGAGCACATCCTTCATCATGGACTGAACCTGATTCTGCTCTTCCTTCAGCTTGCCTGTTATATCTCTCAGGAAATCAGAATTAATCTTACCCATAAACAGTGCTGCCACAAGAACAAGCAAAACCGCAAACACTGTCTGCGCATCTTCCAAAGGATCTGTAAGTGATTTCAAAATCAGCCAGCGAATGAAGAACTGCAATGAATCTACAATTCCAAGTATGAAAAATGCCTTGGTCTGAAATTTGAAATCATTATAAGCAATATATCCAATAGGTGGAAAACATGCAAATACCATTACATAGTTTGAATTCAAGAACATGGAACCCAATATAACTGTAATAGCCATCAATATAACTGACAAATTTCTGGCATTATTGCCCATAGGATTGAACTTCAACAACAAACCTATTATCGCCAAAAATACAATGGACAATACAATAATAGTTCCGCCAGCTAATGAACTCACCTTATGAGCAAGCAACTGAGTGGTTGCTGCTACAATAATACAGAAATAAATCATTGCAAAGCCAATAAAAAGCGCTCTATTAATTCGTCTAACACGCTCTCTCTCATCTGCATACTTAAAGTTTCTTTCCTTATTCATATTTATCCCTCCATTATTTCTCCTCCCCATTTTTCTCAAAAACATTCTATCATAATTTAGTATTAATTAAAACAAATAAACCATATGCCTATGTCTGTCCAAAATATTACATTCCAAGTAAATCAAACTGCTCGAAGCTTACAATAACCTTGTAATCCCTATGGATATTTGGATATTTTATCTGCACGCTCTTTAGGGTCTGGTCGTAATACCAGCCAAGTACGGACTTATCATATTTTGCCTTATGTAAAATATGAGGAATCTCCTTCCCATCAACTGTGACCCAATAAGGACTCGATGACTTATGAATCATATCAATGCTCATATTTTCCACAGCTGTTTCAAATTTTCCTTCAGTCTTGAAATCAAGTTCAACCTGTTCTCCTGATTTCATGGTTATTGTGGTCAGGCTGTATTCACCTTTTTTATAATTGAGAGTCTTGCCGTCATCCTCATACAATTCAAATACATTTTCCACACCACTATTTTGTGATGGGGCACAGATGATATTCAAACCAGTCACAACTTCATCAGTCAAATTGTACAACTGATTAGAAGCTTCAACAATTATTCCACCTTCTTTCACATACATGGGGATGGATTCCAATGTAACCGGTATCTCATACTCCTTGCCGCCTACATATTTCTCCCTTGTGTGATAGTCGTAGAAATTATATCCCTTTGGAAAATATATCTTCTTGGTTGTAGCGCCCTTATCAACAACATTTGCCACGAAAAGGGAATCCCCTTCCATGAAATTGATACTCTCCTGATATACATTAGGATCATCCTGAAATGCACTTACAAGAGGCTCCATAATTGGAAGTCCAGCCACTGCTGCCCTTCTCATAAGAGAATATAAATAAGGACTTAATCTGTATCTAAATTTAATAGCATCAGCCACGTTGGCCTTGGTGTTTTCATACATCCATGGTTCTGTAACTGTATTATCAGTATTGGTAGAATGAATAGAAAATCTAGGCTGGAATATTCCATTTTGTATCCATCTAAGAAGCAATTCCTCCTCTGGAGCCGGTCCGTAGAAACCACCTATATCGCAGCCCTGATTTGCCACACCGCTAAGTCCCATACCAAGGATTGTTGCAATATTATATTTCAATGTCTCCCAGCTGGTATAATTGTCTCCAGCCCAGGTCTGGGCGTATCTCTGAATACCTGCATGACCACTTCTGCATACCACAAAAGGTCTCATATTCGGATGGGATTCCTGTACAGCTTCATTTGCAATATGACACATGATATTGGCCATTTCCGATTTTATCTGTCCAATGGTTCCACCTTTTCCTTCAAAGGAAACTCTTGCATCTTTGTCAGCCAAGCCATCATACTCACAATTATCATTCCACACTGAGGTCGTTCCATAATCAAGCACATTTTCACGCAAATATTTCTTCCACTGTTCTCTGTTGGCCTGACTTGTGTAATCAACATAATGACCATTTCCACCCCACCATAATCCAACAGCAGGCTCATCTGATTCAGAAGATTTAACAAAGAAATTCTTAGCTATCATCTCATCCTTGAGAGGATGTGAAAGAAGCATTCCAGGTTTTACATTTGAAGAAACTGTAATACCTTTTTGAGTCATTCTATTATAGAAATCAGCCGGATCCTTAAATCTCTTATTATTCCATGTAAATGTACATCTCTTCATTCCTTCTTCTGTTTCTATATTGCAGTAACCACTTGACAATTGGAAACCATCAATAGGAATGTCCTCTTCTCTGGCTGTATCAATGAAATCCAAAATTGCTTCGTCAGCATCCACAGGAAGTTCGGCATAATACATCGAACTGCCTAGGTATCCCAATGCTGCTTTTGGAAGCATGGCGCTCTTACCTGTCAAATCCGTATAACGCTTTACAACATCTCTGACCTGTGGACCTGCAATCAGGAATAAATCAATATCTCCACCATCTGTTCTATAGGTACTGTGATGTTTTACATAATTGCTATGGCTTCGTCCCATATTGAAATCACATTCATATGTATTGTGATAGAAATAACCTACAGCCTGCTTAGTCTTATCATTTACCTTAATATAAAATGGAATATGCTTATAAAGCGGATCAGTCTCAACCGGGTTATATCCCATGGTGTCTCCCGGCGCCATTGCCATGAATTTATTCCTCTTATCCAGCTCACCGGTTCTCTCGCCGAATCCGTAGAAATGATCATTGGCATCCAAGACGCATGTATGAATCCTTCTATTATTGGAATCATTTAACCAGCCTCTCTCAGGAATATCCTCATGCAACAGATTTTCATCCATATCATAGACCTTCAGCATAAAAGGTTCATGAATTGCTTCTATTCTGAAGTTGCCAGTCTTGATTTCTGATACATTTTCCCCTGCAGAATTAACCTCTATATTCTGCAGCTTCACACGAGTTCTGTAATCCGACATATACTCATCCATTCGGTCATCCCAGGCGGTCATTGTCAGATCATAGGACTCCTCTGCAAAGTCACCATCAAATCCGGCTCTGATTCTAAGAATATTATCTGTCAGTCCATAAATTCTAATCTCTACAGCATTGGTCTGAATAGATACCACATTGTTAATATTTTCAATTCTTTCAATCTTTCTTGCTATCTTCATTTTCCGCCCCCCTACAGTGACTTATTGTATTTAATTCTCCAACACCTATAATATTAGCCAATCATCCACAGCAAGACTTTACATATTTTGCGTAAAATAATGCGTTTTTCAACAAATCTTGTGGTATACTCTGATTATATCTTGAGAAATATTATTTTACATTTCACAAATAAATTCATAGAGGGGGGTAATCTAATGGTTGATAAGGCAAATATGCTAATGCAGCAGGGAGCAGCAATTGCCGCAGAAAGAGTATATGACAATAGCAACATGTATCAGTCACACTACCATCCACATTTTGAATTGTATTACCTGGAAGAAGGAACGAGACTTCATATGTTGGAAAATGATATATATCAAACTGACCCAGGCGATATAATGCTATTTGCACCATTTATCATGCATCACTCATACTCCAAAAAAGCCAACACTGACTTCAAAAGGATTGCATTATATTTTACACCTGAATCAATTGAAGATCCCATTGTTCTGAAAAAGCTAAAGTTCCAAAGCGGCTTATACCATGTAGATAAGAAGGTCGGACAATATATACATAGTATGTTGGGCATGCTGCTAATGGAGCAGGACAATCAGGACGATTTACGCAATGCTTCTATGAAGGCTCTGTTAAATATTATTGTAATTTCTCTGCTCAAATCTGGTATTCAGGAGAATAAGCCGGAATCCCAAACCTTAGTTGGAAAGGTCATTGACTACATTGATAGGAATTACATGAATGATATTAAACTAGATGATCTGGCAGATTATTTCTATATAAGCAAATACTACCTATGTCACGAATTCAAAAAATATACCAACCGAACTATCAATCAGTATATTAATACAACCAGAATTCTATATGCCCAGCAGAAAATAATGGACAATAACCTCAATTTCACTGAAATAGCTGCTGAATGTGGATTTGCATCATGTACACATTTTGGAAGAACCTTCAAAGCTGTTACAGGTGTAACTCCATCAGAATTCAAGTCGAATTATAAGGAAAAAAGATGGTCATAGCGCAAAACATATTTACAGGATTATTTTCTATATCGAAAAAACTCAGAATCCACAATGGGTTCTGAGTTTTTTAATTCCTATAGATATTCCTTTATTATATAAAATGTTTCGTCTTATGCAAGTGCTGCTGTAATGATAGCCATTGAGTATACTTCACCAGCGTTACATCCACGAGAAAGGTCATTAACAGGAGCATTAAGTCCAAGTAAGATAGGACCATATGCTTCAAAGTTACCAAGTCTCTGTGCGATCTTGTATCCAATATTTCCTGCGTTGATATCAGGGAAAATGAATGTGTTAGCATAACCTGCAACCTCAGAGTTTGGACACTTAGTGCGAGCAACTCTTGGAGAAACTGCAGCATCGAACTGTAACTCACCATCAATAGCAAGATCAGGTCTTGCAGCCTTAGCCTTCTCACATGCATTTCTCATCTTATCAACATCCTCGCCCTTTCCAGAACCAAATGTTGAGTAGCTAAGGAATGCAATCTTTGGATCAACACCGAAGATCTTAGCACAATCAGCTGTCTCAGATGCGATTTCAACCAAATCATCCTCAGATGGCTTGATATTGATAGCACAGTCAGCCATTGCAAGAACTTCATTCTCACCTGTAGCACCAGGACGTACCATGATAAAGCATGAAGATACAATCTTGTTACCAGGCTTTGTCTTAATAAGCTGTAATGCAGGACGAACTGTATCAGCTGTAGAATAAGTAGCTCCACCGAGAAGTGAATCTGCCTCACCCATCTTCACAAGCATTGTTCCGAAGTAGTTAGCAGCCTTCAATGTCTCTCTTGCCTGCTCAGGTGTTACACCTTTGCTCTTACGAAGCTCGCAGAACATCTCTACCATCTCATCCATCTTGTCATAGTTAAGTGGATCGATAATTGTAGCACCGTTGATGTTAAATCCGGCTTCTTCTGCTGCCTTCTTAACCTCATCTACATTTCCAATAAGGATTGGCTTAAGGAATGTTCCTGCCAAAAGACGAGATGAAGCTTCAAGGATACGAGGATCTGTACCCTCTGTGAATACGATTTTCTTTGGATCCTTTTTAAGGATGTCAATCAATTGTCCAAAACCAAACATAAATTTTACTCCTTTATAAATAAAGTATATTTCCGTTTTCAATTCTAACACCTTGACATTGTTTTTCAAAGTATTTATTGTAGAACAATGTGGTATACGCCATATCAAGTTGAACAGTCCATATCATTTTGATTGAACAATCCATATCATCCGGCAGAAACCACTTTCGCAAAAACGCTTGCGCTACAGGGAAAACGCAGCGGTACTAAATTCGCAATAAATTGCTCATTAAGTGCCGGCGTTTTCCATGTTTTTGCTTAAAGTAGTTTCTACCTGATGATATTGGTGTAATTTAAAAATAAATATATTAATAGAAAGAGGTTAAATATGAACTTACCAAAAGATAAAGTAATGCTACTCAGCGTAATCAATACAGCATTGAGAGATAAATATAGCAGTTTGGATGAACTGTGTGAAAGCGAAGGTGTCGACAAGGAACAGATCATCAAAGATTTAGCTGAAATTGATTATAAATATAAAGCAGAATTAAATCAGTTCAAGTAAAAATCTATAATGATTCACTTACCGTCAGCACATACTCCTTAAACATTGGTAATGTGAATCTGGCATAACCATATTCATCAGTAATCAATCCTTTTTTTAGAAGTCGTTTCTTATATGGATTAAACTGGTTATTTGTAATATTCAATATTTCTCTTATCTCAGACACTTTCTCATTTTCTGACTTTGCAATTGCAGTTGCTACAACCTTATCATTCTCTGATAACTCAGACCAGATTTTGTCATATACCAAATCCTCAAGTTGTTGTCTAAATTCACTTAAAGCTTTCTTATAGTCTCCTTTATTTTCCCAAGTCATATAGCCCAACACCTGAAATGCAAAAGGATAGCCCTTGGTTAATCGACTCATTTCATTAGCATCCTCTGGTGATACTTCCAGATTCTTTTCATAGCTCTCCGCCATCATACGTAAATTCAACGGCTTCAATGTAATCTTTGGTGCTCGTAATAAGAATGTCAGATTCTTTCTATTCTGAAGTTCTTCTATGTTTTGATACAATCCAGTCATCAATAGAAAGATTGGCAGTTCTTGTCTAATAAAAATCTGGAAAGCACTGGCAAACTCGCTCATAGACTTATTACTAACAACCTCATCAATTGTAACTAACACTCGCTTATTCTGCTTCCTTATACTCTCAAGCATTTTGGTAATAGCAGTTTCTAAATTTGTAATTGGTGCCGCACCATCAACTTCAAGACCAAATCCCCAGAAAGATAGATTTATCTTTGCCTTTCTAAATATCTCAGCAAGTTTTTGCTCACTGGATAGTTTTGAAGCCAAATCGGTCATTAAGTCTGCCTCAGAATTTAGCTCAATTACAATCCAATCTTCATTTTCTCTCAACTTATTTGCCACTTCTGTCATAAATACCGTCTTACCAGCACCTCTGACACCTGTAACTATATATAATTGTTCCGAATAATCTTCATCAGTAAAATTCCCCAGCACAGTACTACTCTCTGAAAAACGATTTATGTTCTGCTTAGGTTCCTTGCCAAAAAGCAATGTATATGGATTTTTCTTCATACGCGCCTCCATAAATAATAACATTATTATATGATTATTTATCATATCATCTTTTACTGGTTTTTACTAGTCTTTACTAGTTTTTACTGGTTTTAAATTCTTTTACTAGTCTTTACTGGTCTTTACTAGTTTTTACTGGTTTTAAATTCTTTTACTGGTCTTTACTACTTTTCTTACATACAAAAAAGGATGCCCCATCAACTGGAAGCATCCATTTCAAATTACATATTTATTCTAATATTAAACTTCAACAGCCTTGATAAGGTTTGTTGTACCGGAAATTCCAACTGGAACTCCAGCTGTAAGCACTGCCACATCTCCCTCTTTTACAAGATGAGCTGCCTTGGATCTCTCCAATGCATGGTCAAATAACTTCTCAGCGTCATCCTGCTCTTCTACAAGAATCGGTGTAACGCCCCAGCACATTCCCATCTGGCGCCATACCTGCTCATCAATACATCCAGCAATAATAGGTGAAGCCGGACGATATTTATTAATCATCTGAGCTGTTCTTCCTGACTTTGTTACAGTAACAATTGCTGTCGCATTCAAGTCAGCTGCAAGAAGACATGTAGAATGTGAAACCGCATCTGTAATATTTGGCTTAACATCCTCTCTCTGCTGAAGTCTATGAGTGTAATTAATATCCTGCTCAATTCTCTTGGCAATTCTATCCATTGTCTTTACAGCATCAACCGGATATTTACCAGCAGCAGACTCACCTGAAAGCATAATTGCTGAAGTACCATCATAAATAGCATTTGCCACATCGGCAACCTCAGCTCTGGTTGGTCTTGGATGGCTCATCATAGAGTCAAGCATCTGTGTTGCAGTAATTACAATCTTACCAGCCTGATATACCTTTTTGATAAGCATCTTCTGAATGACAGGAACTTCCTCCATAGGAACTTCTACACCCATGTCACCACGGGCAACCATTACACCATCAGATACTGCAATGATATCATCAATATTTTCAATACCCTGATTGTTCTCAATCTTGGCAATAATCTTGATCTTCTCTCCGCCGTACTCATTTAACACGTCGCGGATTGCCATAATATCGTCAGCTGTTCTTGTAAATGATGCAGCAACGAAATCGAATCCTTCCTGAACTGCGAAGATCAAATCCTTCTTATCCTTAGGGCTGATAAATTCCATTGAAAGGTTTGCATTTGGCACATTTACACCCTTCTTATTGGAAATCTTACCACCATTTAACACCTTACATACGATATCCTTGTCATGAACATCTGTAACAATCATCTCAATCAAACCGTCATCAATAAGGATATGTGTACCTGCGTGTACATCCTCTGTCAAATCCTCATAGCTGACAGCAACTTTGGTCTCATCGCCAATTACATCCTGGTCTGTTGTAAGTGTAAATGTCTGACCTTCCTCCAAAACTACAGATTCATTTTCAAAAGTTCTAAGACGGATTTCAGGTCCCTTTGTATCAAGAAGAGCTGCAACCGGAAGATTTAACTCTTCTCTCAGCTTCTTCAATGTATTAAACTTATTTCTCTGCTCATCATGCTCACCATGTGAGAAGTTAAATCTAGCAACATTCATTCCCGCAAGCATAAGCTTACGCATTACCTCTTCACCTTCACTGGCTGGTCCAAGTGTACATACAATCTTGGTTTTTCTTCTATAATCACCCATATGATTCTCTCCTCTTCTCTAATCTCTCTTCTTACTCAACCGTAGAATTATACACTATTTTTATTAAACATAAAATAAGATTATCTGCAATTATTCTATCTTGTTTTAGGCATTTTTAACAGAGTTAATTTCTATTCTATTAATCCTGCAAATAATAATATATCCTTTTCCTGTTTTACTTTATATTTTCAAAAATCAACAGATTATTCCAAACATGTTGTTCTTTCACCATTATTTAACAGGTAAACTATAGCCATAACAAACACATTGGAGGTAATAATTATGAGATTAACTGAAACAGCAACTATGGAAAATTCAAAGGCATTGAGAGAGAAAGCAATGCACGAATATGATGCCAAACCTATCACTTCTATTCAGGATGAAATGGAAAAAAGGATGTACGATTGGTGGGGAACATGGCAGCCAGACTATGAAGGTTGGTTAAAATGCGCAGACAGCCTATATGCTCCAAATGCTATTATCAATGCAATTGGTGGCGAGCAGATTTACTCTGATTATAGAGTCAGCATGAAAGATCAAAGAGATCGTTGTTCAATGGAAATGGGACCGATTCTACAATCTATTGTTAGCGAAGATACCGTGGCCCTTATCTATGATATGTATTTAATTCCAAAGGGAATGGATAATCCACCAGTATTTAAAATGACAGTTACAGAGTTTAATAAATTTGAAACCGTAGATGGCAAACTTATGGTCACAAGATTAGACTTATATACTGATGGTGGAAATATGCCACAGCACTAAAAATTACAGTAAGGAGATTAACATGAACACTGATAAAATATATGCAGAATCCATCGCCAGCCAGTATGCACCCAAAGAAGCATCTAAACTGACTGCACTCAAAAAACTTGATCGAGCAGCAAAGAGACCCGCTCTTGTTTTTTCCATAATTCTGGGATCCATAATGACTCTGATACTCGGCGTGGGATTATGTTTGGGCATGGGCATTATTGGTAATGGTTCTATCCAATTTATCATAACAGGAACAATAATCGGACTAATTGGAATTATAGGTATAAGTATTAACTATCCTCTATACAATATGATATTATCAAAAAGAAAAGCGAAATATGCTTTTGATATTACTGAATTGGCAAAGGAAATAATCAAAAATGCAGAAGAATAATACATCTTCTAAAAAAATGAATAGTAAATATTTTCATACCTCAAAACTCATGAACGAGGCCTTGATTTCATTGTTGGAAATCAAGGCCTATGAGTTTATTACTGTAAAGGAAGTGTGCGATAAAGCCGGTGTTAATCGCTCAACTTTCTATTTACACTATGAAGGAATGCAAGACCTACTGTCCGAGACCATAGAAGGTCTAAATCAAGAACTGTATAACTACTATAAGATGGAAGCCACAGAATTTATGAAAAAAATTCAACAAGCCGATGCCAATGAATTAATTATTATAAACAAAGACTTCCTGATGCCTTATTTACAATTTGTAAAGGACAATCAAAAAGTCTTTTTTGCTGCAAGCAAAAATCCATCTGCCATGCAGACCGATTTACATTTTAATAATATAAAAAAATATATCATGCTCCCTATAATGAATAAGTTCAATATACCTAAAGATGAACAATCATATTGGATTGCATTTTATCTATATGGAGTAAATGCCATAATTCAACAGTGGATTTCAGAAGAATGTAATGACTCACCGGAGCATGTTATAAACGCAATTATACATTGTGTACGTCCGCACAATATAAACTAAAAAAATGTCCTGAAGCATATATGAATGCTGTTATGGCTAAGCTTTCTTTCTGCCCGACTCAATAAGTTCTTTTTCAAATGCCTCAGGATTTTTCAAATAATAATCCTGATGATATTCCTCAGCCTCATAGAAGTTCTTAAATGGTTCCAATTCCACATGGACTTGACGCTGCGACTTTGCTTCCAGTTGATTGATTTTCTCCCGAGCAAGCCTCATTTCCTCTTCCGAATTATAATAAATTGCAAGAGTGTATGAGAAGCCATTATCTATAAACTGACCTTCTCCATCAAAAGGATCAACATTTGCAAAATAAATATCCAACAATTTATCATAAGATACTTTCTCAGGATCATATTCAAGCTTAATAGTCTCTCTATGACCGGTCTTTTGGGATTTCACATCTTCATAGGTAGGATTTTCTTCATCGCCACCTGAATATCCACATATAACCTTATCCACACCATACATTTTATAAATAGGTGTTACACACCAGAAACATCCTCCTGCAAAATAAGCGTTCATCTGTCTTTCCTCCATGGCTGTCTAATATTTAGCATGATTATATCCTATGAGATAGGTTTAATCAACGAAATCCACAGGTCTATATTGGTGAAAAATATTTAAACAAAACTACAAAAATGAAAACATTTGCCAAAAAAAGCATAACCGCTTTTTATTATATTTTGGTAAATACATTATTTATCAAAAGGAGAAAGTGATGAACAAGGTTTTTACAAAAAACAAAATGTTGGGCTTGTTGCTAGGGGCAACAATGGCTACAAGCCTGCTTAGTGGATGTACTCTGATTGACTCAGATACCAAAGCAGCAGATGTGCAGACTGAAAATGGAAAAGTTGCAGTTGTATTTCACCAGAATTATTCCGGTGCAGAAGAATTGGATCCTGTAATCGTTGACAAGGACGCTGTAGTTGGAGAAGATCTGATTCCACAGGTATCTAGAGAAGGTTACTCTTTTGCAGGCTGGTACACTGAAAAAAAGCCAAAACATTCTGACGGTCAATACGAAAATGAGTGGGTGTATGGTGATAAATATTTACAATATGGAGCAACTCCTCCAGAGGATGATGAACCTGATTCTATGCCTATTACAGAAAGCCTGGACTTATATGCTAGATGGGCCAAGCCAGTTGAAATTTCCAAAGCATCCGATTTAGATAAAGTCAGAGAGGACCTCTCTGGATACTATATTCTAACTGATGATATCGATTTGTCAGAGTATGATAATTGGACACCAATCGGCACCTATTTGCCGGAATATGAAATGACTAATCCTCAGTGGTGGTTCGAAGGTTTCAGAGGCACATTTGACGGAAATGGCCACAAAATCACAGGCCTGAATATTACAAATCCTCAAAACGGTTCTGCTCTAATAGCAGCAGCTGGAAATGCTACCATCAAAAATGTAACAATTGAAAATTACACAATATCCGGAAGCAGTAAAAAAAGCGTATACACATGCCCTCTTCTAGGCTTTGGATTAGGAAATGATACATTGATAGAAAACTGCCACACCAGCGGCACTATTGATTTAAAGGTGGATAATTCCGAAGACGATATGGTATATTGTGGAATCACAGGTCTCACAGCCGGCTGCTGGGGCGGGGTCATCCGAAATTGTAGCGCTACTGGCACTATCAAAGCCAACATAAATGTTCCAAACGGAAGTGAGATAAATATCGGTGGAATTAACGGCGAAGGTTATACTCAAACCTATAATTGCCAGACAGATATGAATATCGTAGTAGATGTAAATTCTGATGCAAAACCTGTTGCAGAGACAGATCAGCACACGGATGTATATGTTGGCGGAATGCAGGGTGCCGCAACTGTAGTAAAGAACTGCACTGCCAAAGGTTCTATAGATGTATCCATCAGCAAAGCAAAAGGTGTATCTTCTATTAATGCTGGTGGTATAGTAGGACAGGCAAGATACGATAGCATTGAGGATAATATTTCTCAGGTGGACATATCAATCCGCGATGGCAAAACTGTATACGCCGGCGGAGTGGTTGGAAGCTACAACACAGGAGTATATGGCATGATTGGCGCCATGAGCGGCATTGTGAAAAATGATATTAAAAACGCAATTGTACTTGGAAGCATTAATATAAATGATACCTATAGCCGAGATGAAATACTCGTAGGTCCTGCTGTATCAAAATCTCCTGAAGGAAATGAAAATCCTATGTTGAAAATGTTTCTCTCAGAGGATTCTATGCCAAGCTATAATACAAGTGGCGTTGTATACCTGAATTCTGTATATCATTTTGAAAATGTAGATGGTACATATGCTTATAATTCAAAAGATGATTTATACGGTACAAAGCTAAAAGATATTCTCGGTGATAACTGGACTTATGAAGACAACAAGTTGCCAACACCAGTTGTCATTGAATAATATTCTATAATATATACCTTCCTTTTCTTTACAAAAAGAGGTGACCTTTGGGCATATCATCAAGTTGATGATATTGACCTAAAGTCACCTCTTTTACTATATCTACAGCTGTAACATCATGTAAATCAGTTCCTGATATCCTGTTATTCTGGATTTAAAGCCTCTAGGATTTCGTCCAAATTCCACATAGCCCAAACTCTTATACAAGGATAATGCGGCTTCATTTTCACCAACTACATCTAATTCCAATTGCTCATAGCCAGCTTCTAACGCACATTTTATACAGGCATTTGATAATGCTTTGCCAATTCCAAGCCCCCAGAAATCTCTCACAATACTAATGCCAAATGAAGCTCTATGCTTCAGCTTATATTTATCACCTATAGCTGATATACCTGCTATTCCAACGGCTTTACCATCAACAATAGCAATAAGCTCCACTTCTCTTTCACTTTCTGCCTTTTCTTCTAAATATTCCTCTTCCTGACTCAAATCAAACCCTTTCTCATCTGGATACGAAAGCAGAAAATCTGTCTCTTCATGAGTGATATTGTATATATCAAGCACATCCTTGCCATCTTCTCTGGCAGCATTTCTAATAAGTGCTTCTCTCCCGTTTTTCAAAGTTATTTTTTCTTCGTAATGCATCTTGTATGTACCTCCTGGTTAATTATTATTTTGGCAAATATTTATGCAATGTTTTAAAATCTAAAACTTCTATAGTTAACCTATCGAAAAATCCATCCAAACAATGGCGACAGCACAATCATCACCACTGAGTATGCAAATGAATTTATGGACATGAGTGTGGCGCGCTGACCTGATGGAATCATATTATTTAATACAACATCTGATCGAACTTCCAGAAAGCTATCAGAAAATGACCCAAGACAAGCCCCGGCAATCATTACATATGGATTGCCTGTAAACACGGACATTGTCGCAAGAATTACTCCCACAAGGGATATTCCTCCAACCATTTTATATCCCATTTTATTAAATATGGTAACTGCCTTGGCTCCTACTGCCCCTGAAATTCCTATAACAAATAATGCCGGCCCCAAGAAAACTGCATGCAGTCCTACTTCAGGAAGCTTCGCCTGAAGGAAAAATCCTATCAAAACCGCCACTGCTCCAATACCGGCATTATATAAAATGATAAGCCTGGCTTTACGATTCTCTCTGATAAATTTCACACTTCCCAGCGCAACATCCCTGAATCTGGATTTCACGGACATGGATTCATGACCGCTGGCGTGAACTTCCTGTAGGGACAGTGCAAATAATAAAGCTATACCTCCCATTAAGATATCAATCAGGTAAGCCTTCCGGTAACCTAACATCAAAGCTACACCGGCAAGCAACGTAGCCATTGAACTGAAAATCTCATAAATAATGAAGTCTCTTGAAGAGAACTTCTCATAATCATTTTCCACACCTGCCAGCTTCATGCTATCATAGGCCAATGCCTCACGGGTTCCCGATGCCAGATTATAACTCAATGCACTCACTGCCATTGCAATAGCAATTGTCCAAAATGAACCTGTAAATATCATTATCAAGGCTGAAAACATGGACATAATCTGGGCCATTACCATGGTTTTCTTTCGGCCAAATACATCTGCAATAGCGCCGGTAGGTATCTCACAAGTCATACTTACAATGTGAAATATACTCTCAAAGAATCCAATTTCAATTGTGGAAAAACCTCTGGCTGCAAGAAGTGCAACCCATGACGCCCCGGCAATCATCATTGCCCCAAAGCTATCAATACAATACAACTTTCTAATTTGTGTTTTTATATTTATTTTCTGCATAAAAAAATCTCCTTCATTCTATTTTTGTTAGAATCAGGAGATAGTGACCATATTATGAGTGATAATATTTATCATTATAAGCGATAATATTTATCCCATAAAAAAAGGCGCACTATCCCCGTCATAGACTCGAATAGAACCTTTCATCAAATGAATATTAACTGTTTTCCAATTCATAGCACGCCCTCCTTTCTTTCATTTTTTATAGTTTATTACCTGCATCAGTTTAGCATAGTGAATCATTAATGTAAACAGCCTTGGTATTATCTATTTAACAATAGCCTCCGTATTATCAGGCTTCACAACATTTCGCCAGTTAGTCAGTAATTATAGAGATCATCACTTTGTTTCATAAAAACATTGCCATCATGTCCTTTTATTATTAGTAATTTCAGCAATACGCATCATGCGTTCGTCAGCTACATGATACACAGGTTTTAACTCCCAGGGTAGCCCCAAAACATAATCTCTATCATCCTCTGACAAGCCTTCCAATTGTTTTTCGAAGCCGGTTCTATCCTTGTACATGCGTTTACCAAAATCTACCAGAATATAATCTCGATTTGGTCTTTCAATCTTTTCTACAATGCGTCTAAATGTAGTTCTACCATAAGTTCCATTTTCCTTCACATAACGAACTTCCTCTGTGCATGCATTCTCATCAGGATTGTCATAGACTATTATCCCTTGCTTTGTAAAATGTTCCCACATCACTTCACCAATATGCTCTAAACTTGTGGGATAATCCAGCTTCTTTTGAATCTGTTTTGGCGTGTAACCCAAATCAGCCAAATGACGAATGGCGCCATCAGATGCAACTTCTTTCACAAATCTAGCGAGAGCTTGTGTGAAATACTTATTATTGTCTTTTTCCATAATTTCACCCGCCCCTCCTTTTACTAATTCAGCTGTTTTATTGATTTGGTAGCCGGATTGCTTTCTTCTTCTCTCGTTCTAGCCCTTCCCGGCTACCAAATACGTTGATTCCAGGCTATTTGGTAGCCGGGTTGCTTTCTTTCCTCTTCGTTGCAGTCCTTCCCGGCTACCAAATTCATTAATTCCAAGCCATTTGGTAGCCGGATTGCTTTCTTTCATCTTCGTTCTAGCCCTTCCCGGCTACCAAATTCATTAATTCCAAGCTATTTGGTAGCCGGATTGCTTTCTTTCCTCTTCGTTCTAGCCCTTCCCGGCTACCAAATTCGTTAATTTCAGACTATTTGGTAGCCGGGGTGCTTTCTTTCCTCTTCGTTACAACCCTTCCCGGCTACCAAATTCGTTAATTTCAGGCTATTTGGTAGCCGGGAAGGCACTAGCATCACTTATACAGCCTCTCTCCGCAATAAAAAACAAACATACACAACAAGTTCAGCTTGTGTGTATGTTTGCATGAAATCTATGCTTCGTCGATAGCCTTGCCAATATCGTGACGCATATACTTATTGTCAAAGTTCACCCACTCAGTTGCCTCATATGCCTTTGCTCGAGCTTCCTTCAATGTGTCAGCTGTTGCTGTAACGCCTAACACTCTACCACCATTTGTTACTATATCTCCATTCACATCGAACTTAGTTCCAGCATGGAAACAATAGTAATCTTTCTTGCCATCAAAGTTCTCAAGTCCTGTAATCTTCTTGCCCTTCTCATAAGCAACCGGATATCCGTCTGAAGCTAAAACCACACACACTGTTGCTCTGTCTTCAAACTTCAAATCAATCTGATCAAGAGTTCCGTCAACACAAGCTTCCATTACATCAATTATGTCATTCTCAAGTCTTGGAAGTACAACCTGTGCCTCAGGATCACCAAATCTGGCATTATATTCAAGCACCTTTGGGCCATCCTCTGTGAGCATAAGTCCAAAGAAAATTACTCCTTTGAATTCTCTTCCTTCTGCAGCCATAGCATCAACTGTTGGCTGGAATATGTACTTCTGGCAGAACTCATCTACCTCTGGTGTGTAAAATGGACTTGGTGAGAAGTTACCCATACCACCAGTGTTAAGTCCAGTATCTCCATCTCCGGCACGCTTGTGATCCTGAGCTGAATCCATAATCTTGATTGTCTTACCATCTACGAAGGAAAGAACTGACACTTCTCGACCTGTCATGAACTCTTCAACAACCATTGTGTTTCCAGCAGTTCCAAACTTCTTATCCTCCATAATCTCCTTGACGCCAGCCTTGGCCTCCTCAAGAGTCTCACAGATAAGTACACCTTTACCAAGTGCCAAGCCGTCTGCCTTCAATACGATTGGCATCTTGGCTGTCTCCAAATACTTCAAAGCCTCCTCAGGGTCTGTGAAATTCTCATATCCTGCTGTTGGGATATTGTATTTCTTCATCAAATCCTTGGAAAATGCTTTGGATCCTTCCAAAATAGCTGCATTCTCACGTGGTCCGAAGCACTTCAAGCCTTCAGCTTCAAATCTATCAACAATTCCACCTACCAAAGGATCATCCATTCCGATGATTGTGAAATCAATTTCCTTCTCTTTGGCAAATGCTACCAGTTTATCGAATTCCATTGCTCCGATTGCAACACATTCTGCAAGAGATGCTATTCCTGCATTGCCTGGGGCGCAGTAGATTTTATCTACACGTTTACTTTTTGCAACTGCTGTACAAATCGCATGTTCTCTACCACCACTTCCAACTACTAATACCTTCATGTTGTTCCTCCATTAGTTTTAATTTACTGACAGCCTCCTCCCGTATCATTCTACGGATTTCTACATGAAATCCTTTAGAACGATACTCGCGTCGGCTGATTTCGCTTTAATTCATAAATAATAGCTTAAGCGATTATCACTCGACCATCCACTACTGAGACCTTACCATTGGCAATCATATCAATGGCCTGAGGTAAGATGTTCCACTCAGCCTGCTCCATCACACGAAGCTGCAAACTCTTTGGATCATCATCCTGTCTTACTTCTACAGCCTTCTGTAAAATGATTGGGCCTGTATCTGTTCCATCATCCACAAAATGTACTGTAGCACCAGTCACCTTGACACCTCTCGCCAACACACCCTCGTGTACATGTAATCCATAGAATCCTTTTCCACAGAAACTTGGAATAAGAGATGGATGAATATTAATAATTCTATTTGGGAATTTTTCCACCATCATAGGTGGAATATTTACCAAAAAACCTGCCAAAACCACCAGATCAACTCCTGATTCCACAAGCCTGTTAGTCAATGCCACATTGAACTCATCACGACTATCATAATTCTTGGGAGATATACACTCCGCAGGAATACCTGCTTTAGCCGCTCTCTCCAAAGCGTAAGCACCCTCATTATTGGCAATAACAAGAGCAATCTCTGTATTGGAGATACTTCCATCGGCAATTTTATCAATAATAGCCTGGAGGTTTGTTCCTCCTCCTGATACTAAAACTGCTATCTTCATTTCATTTCCTTTTCCATTTAATTAAAATTAACCATCGTTAAGCATGATTTGTTACAAGCTTATAATTACAAGCCATTCTTATTTCTAATAAACCAACCAAAGCCAGGGCATTGTCGCATCTGCTACAATACCTTGGCTTCGTCATAATAATTATTAAACTAAAGTCACACCCTTGTCCCCATCAGTAATCTTTCCAACTACATAAGGTGTATCACCTGCTGCCTTGATAGCTTCCATAGTCTTGTCTACATCTGCCGGATCAACTGCAACAATCATTCCAAGACCCATGTTGTAAGTGTTGTACATCATCTGCTCATCAACATTTCCCTCACGAGCCATAAGCTTAAAGATTGGAGGAATCTCATATGAATCCTTCTCTACAACTGCATGCTTGCCTTCTGGAAGCATACGTGGAATATTCTCATAGAAACCGCCACCTGTAATATGAGAACAAGCTTTTACAGTAACTCCAGCGTCCTTAATAGACTTCATAGCACCAACATAGATTCTGGTTGGAGCAATAAGAGCTTCTCCAAGAGTTGTACCTAGCTCATCATAATATGTGTCAAGGCTGGCCTTGTCCATCTTGAAAATCTTTCTTACAAGAGAGAATCCATTAGAATGTACACCTGTACTTGCCATACCTATAAGTACATCTCCGTCCTTCAAATTTTCTCCGGTAATGATATCTTTTCTATCTACAATACCTACAGCGAATCCTGCCAAATCATATTCTTCCTCTGGCATAAGACCTGGATGTTCTGCTGTCTCTCCACCAATAAGTGCAGCACCAGACTGCTTACATCCCTCTGCAACACCGCTTACAATTGTTGCGATCTTCTCAGGATAGTTCTTACCACAAGCAATATAATCTAAGAAGAAAAGTGGCTCTCCACCAGCACATGCTACATCATTTACACACATAGCAACTGCATCGATACCGATTGTATCGTGCTTATCCATAATATATGCTAGTTGTACCTTGGTTCCACATCCATCAGTTCCTGACAGAAGCACTGGATCATCCATCTCCTTAATCTTTTCAAGAGAAAATGCTCCAGAGAAACCACCAAGTCCACCAAGTACTTCTGGTCTCATGGTTCCCTTGACGAACTTCTTCATAAGTTCAACTGACTCGTAACCTGCTTCAATATCAACTCCTGCGCTCTTGTAATCCATTTTGTTCCTCCTTGGATATTCAATAATATATAAATAAATGTTGATAAACTATCATTTACAGAAATGCTTTATAGCCTTCCTTCTGTAACTTAGCATCCTTGGCCTCTACCTGTTCTTTCAGCTCTACACTGTAGTCCTTCACCTTCTGAAGAAGTGAATCATCCGATGTAGCCAAAATCTTGGCTGCAAGTATTCCGGCATTTGCTCCACCATTAATTGCAACTGTTGCAACAGGAATACCTGTAGGCATCTGTACAATAGAATATAATGAATCAACTCCGCCTAAATCCGAAGTCTTCATTGGAATACCAATTACTGGCATTGGAAAAATCGCTGCGCACATTCCAGGAAGATGTGCAGCCTTACCTGCTCCTGCAATAATAAGCTTAAAGCCCTTCTCCTCTGCTGTCTTAGCGTACTCAAAAAACACATCCGGTTCTCTGTGTGCTGAGATAATTGTCATCTCATACTCAATACCAAATTTCTCCAAAATCTCTGCAGCCTTTGCCATTACTGGCATATCTGAGTCGCTGCCCATCACAATACCTACTTTTGCCATGATAGTCTCCTTTTATTCTTTATTTATCTATAACCCGTTTTCATTCGGGGAATAGGCTTAGCGCACAATTTCTATCAACCGGGATCATAATCCCTGGATTAATCCAATACCTCATTCAGCACTTCTGTGCCAGGCACTACGAATCTACCATCCTTGATAATTGGCAATTCTCTGCCATCAGCTGTAAGAACTGTTATATCCCCCAGCTCATCATAAGGAATAGTAATATCAGTATGGCAGTTGAAATATGCCTGAGACATATCCTCATGACGCTTCAGAGAAAATGTATTCTCTCTAGCAATAATCTCCTTGCCATTTTGATTGTATACTGCAACATCCTCCGCATGAGAATAACATGTATCTCCCACTGCAAAATGAGGTCCTGTCTTTTCTGCAATCAATATAGGAAGCTTATCCTGAATTTCAAAATCTCTTCCCATCTTATATGCAATTGTATTGGTTCCTATGGCAAACTCGCCAATAGGAAGTGTCTCATGCTTGTGTAAAATATTATCAAATATGTATTTCTTGTTTTCCTCTTCACTTTCAAAGTTCGCACAAGAATATGATTTTACACAACCATCTTCGAATACAAATTCCAGATCTTTGTAGTTATACTCCATGAGATATACCTGCTTCACATGAAGGACACCTCGTGTTCCTTCCAACACAGGAGAAGTAAATACCTCACCAACAGGAATATTTACATCAGCAACACAGTTTTCAAAAATTGTCTGCTCATCCGGATTTGGAAGCTCATGTAAATGCACATAAATATCTGTATGATTTCCATTTCTTCCGGTTACATGGGCATATTCACCCTGATCCAGCACATCAATAATCTTGGCCTGCACCTTCTCATACAATTCATAATCCAGATTATTTATCTCTACAGTTTTGGCAAATATTTCTTCAAATTTGTCACCAATCTCAGGCAATGGATAGGCAATAATTGTAAAGCTGTACTCCTCACCAGGAATATACTGATTTACAATCTGACCGCCCTCCGATGCGAAATATACGCTCAAAGAATTCTGCTTATCAGTAAATGCTATATTTTCTGCCTTGGACTTTGGTGAAAATGGTACCTGACCAAAGACTTCAATTACTGCAGGTCCACCATAGACTGCTGCCTTGTCCTTATTCTTCTCATACACATCTTTGAGAACTTCTAATCGTCTCTCCACATAGGATTTATCAAAATAGATTGCCTTGTCATCCTTATGGTCATAATCGAACTGCGGATTTACAGAAGTAGAATATATGCCTCTCTTGCTTCCTCTTCCTGTAATTGAGCTTGATGGTTCTCTGTTAAATGTGGCATGAAGGCCCATTTCCTTAAACTGCTTAATAGCTGCTCTCACAACTCTCTCAAATCCAACTGGCGCCTCAATTTTCACCGTCTTCTTCTTGCTTAAGTCTCTGCCTGTCACCTCAAATCCCTTGCGGTAACCATTGGTATATGTAGCTGCCATTGCATCAATTTCTTCCTGTGGCAACTTTCTCAGATAATCTGCTATTCCAGTTTCATTTACCCCGATTGGTAAACCGTATCTATACAGGTAATTGTTGTTGGACAAATCTGAGAACATAATCATGTCATACATGAAATCATATTCTGTATCAATATAAGCACGCACATTATCTGCTACAAATATCTCTGTATAATCGTGATAGAACCAGTACATGGCATCTTTTACATTCTTATAGATCCACTGGAAATCTTCCTCCTCCAATGTCTCTTTCTCCTCTAGTTCCTGAAGGAAGCATCCATAAACCTGTACAAAAAGTTCACTCCATACACAGATGTAATCCATTCTCTGCTCGTAAGCAGCAGAAATCAGAGACATAATATCCGCATAAAGCGCTGACATAATCTGTCCCATGTCCTTGCCCATAACAGATACTGAATAAGTTGGATTCAGGAAAGAATCCTCATAATTCTCAGTCATAAGTCTGCCAAAGAATTTATCATGATATTTCTTACATTTATTATCACAATCATTTACCAGAAGTCTCTGAGAAGCCTGCTCATATACTTCCATTACATCACGAATGAATGTAGCAACCTCTGCGAAATATCTACCATAAGGTTCAGGTAAAATATTTTCCTGAGAAATGTCAGTAACTCTATCAAGCATCAATTGATATCTCTCATCATATTCATTTATCATTTCTTCCATTTTATCTATGTCTCTCATACTATATCTCCATATAAACCCTTATTAAGCGACAATAATACCTATAATATATAGAATCAACCAACATGCAACTGCCACTGCAGGGGTTACTATTCCTGCCACACGGAAAGCCTTGCTGAAATTATCATTGTCTTTCATTTTATAAGCTTTGAAAAAGGCAACTATAGCTGCAATAAAACATATTACAGACAATGCAGCCACAAGCTTACCTACGCTTCCACCAGTAAGTGCTGCACAAAAGACAAATCCTATAAATAGAATCATAGAAAATGCTCCAACACCAATTCCTATTAAGCTCTCTGTTGCATAAGGTTTCTTCTTTTCTCTAAAATTGTTTCTACGATTTCTTGCCATATTATTTTACACCATACTCATCATAATAAGCGTCAATAGCCGCTTTCATATCATCATCAATGATGACTCTACCCTGACAAGGATTGTTATACAGATGCTCTACCACATCCTCCATTGTTACAATAGCGCGACCTTCAAATCCATATTTTTCCTTAATCTCTTCAAGAGCACTAACCTTGCCACCAAGACCTACTTCCATACGGTTAAGTGATACCATAAGACCTACGATTTCTACATTTGCCGCATTTCTAACCTTTGGCACAGTCTCTTCCATGGATTTGCCTGATGTTGTTACATCTTCAATCATAACCACTCTGTCACCGTCAGATAGAGTAGCTCCAAGTAAACCGCCCTTGTCAGCGCCATGGTCCTTGACCTCTTTTCTATCGCAGCAGTACTTCACTTCCTTGCCGTATAGCTCGCTATAAGCAATTGCTGTAACTACAGCTAGAGGGATACCCTTGTATGCCGGTCCAAATAATACATCAAACTCGTCGCCGTAATTGTCATGTATAGCCTTGGCATAGTACTCTCCCAATCTCTTCAGCTGAGAGCCGGTTACATATGCTCCTGCATTCATAAAAAATGGAGACTTTCTGCCGCTCTTCAATGTGAAATCTCCGAATTTCAACACATTGCTTTCCACCATAAATTCGATAAATTCCTGCTTGTAAGCTTCCATTTTATAATCCTCCTAATCCTACTTTCCATTATTCTTAAGTCTATCATAGACTAAGTTTATAAATCAATTTGCAATTGGTTAAATGGCTTTATTGGTTTCATATCATTTGGGTGTTCATTTACAAATTTTTCGAACACTAACAGATTATACCAACGGCCAAATTTATATCCTGCTTCATTGTGGCGTCCTACCAAGTCATATTTCATCTTCTTGTGAAATATTGGGCTTGCCATAGTCAAATGCGGATCCTCTCCATTTGGCTCTGCCACACAGGCATAGAGATTAGTAATTCCCTGAGCCTGTAATAATTCTTCCAACTTGGTATAAAGCATGCGACCTATACCATGTTTCTTGAATCTCTCATCCACATATATGCTAACCTCAACTGTCCAGTCAAAGGCTGCTCTCTCTCTGTATCTGTGAGCATATGCATAACCTGCAATCTCACCATCTAACTCTGCCACCAGGTATGGATACATCTCAAGGACTTCCTTGATTCGTCTCTCAAACTCCGCAACAGACGGCACATCTGTCTCAAAGGTGACTGCTGTGTCTAATACATAGCTACTATAAATCTCCACCAATCTAGCAGCATCTTCCACCTTAGCGCATCTAAGGGATACCTCCCTGTTTTCCACTTTCTTCATCCTCTTTTCAACAATCTATAACTTTTACTTCATCGCATCCCTGTGTAGTTTGATTCATTAATCAACATTTCATCTCAAAATAATCTGATTCATTCTTCAAATCCACGTCGCTACTAATGAACCGCTCCTACCAGGTCATTAATATCAGCCACACTGTGGCGTCTCATATAATCTTCAATTCCATTTTTGATATCAATGGTTGCTGTCGGATTATAGAAATTAGCAGTTCCAACTGATATTGCATTGGCTCCTGCCAGAATCATTTCAATAGCATCCTCTGCTGTCTCTATTCCACCCATTCCGATAATAGGAATATTTACTGCCTGTGCCACCTGATATACCATACGAACTGCTATTGGATGAACAGCAGGGCCTGACATACCACCAGTCTTATTAGCCAATACAAATGTCTGTCTCTCCACGTCAATCTTCATTCCAGTCAAAGTATTAATAAGGGAAATCACATCTGCTCCACCAGCCTCCGCAGCACGAGCCATTGTAGCAATATCTGTAACATTTGGACTAAGCTTCATAATGACAGGTTGCTTGGCCACTTCCTTCACCTTGGAAGTAATGGTCTCCACTGCCTTTGGATCCTGACCGAAAGCAATTCCACCTTCTTTTACATTAGGACAGGAAATATTTATCTCAAGCATATCAACTCGCTTCTCATCAGCCAGTCTCTCAACCACATCGAGATAATCCCTCTCGCTCTTTCCACATACATTTACCACAACCTTGGTCTTGTTGTAATCCTCCAGAAACTTCAGATCTCTCTGACAGAAAACCTCAACTCCCGGATTTTGCAATCCAATGGCATTGAGCATACCACTTCTAACTTCTGCCACTCTAGGTGTTGGATTTCCAGGCAATGGCACATTTGCCACACCCTTGGTAACCACAGCTCCCAGCTGATTTAAATCTACGAATTCACTGTATTCCATTCCTGAACCAAAGGTACCAGAGGCTTCCATAACCGGATTCTGTAATACCACTCCAGCCAGATTTACCTGTGTATTAATATCCATTACAGTTCCACCTCCTGTGCCAAAAATACCGGGCCGTCCTTGCATACTCTGGTATTGTGAACCTTGGAATGATCATCCACTCCTGTAGTCTGACATACGCATCCCAGACAAGCGCCAACTCCGCAGGCCATTCTCTCTTCCATAGATATATAGCATCGAATATTCTGTTCCATGGCATATTCCTTCAAGGCACGAAGCATTGGCTTCGGTCCGCAGGCATAGATTACATCAGGAATAAAATCCGCCTCCTTCAATGCATCTACTACTGTTCCATGACATCCTATGGAACCATCATCTGTAGCAATATGAAGTGTAGATGTAGCTCTCAATTCATTTTCCAGAAACAGATTGCTGTCTCTATAACCCATGACTGAGTGCACATCTGCGCCAGACTCTTTCAAATCTCTGGCAAGCTGCAACATAGGTGGTACACCGATTCCTCCACCGATTACCACAGGAATCTTGCCTTCTATCTCAAAGCCATTGCCCAGAGGCCCCATAAGCTCAACCTCATCTCCAGCTTCAAGTTTAGAGAATTCCTCAGTGCCAGCTCCAGCCACTCTGTAAACCAGGCGAAGTATATGATTCGCACTATCAATTTCACATATACTAATAGGTCTAGGCAACACTCTGCTATGCTCTTTACAATAAAGTGATACGAACTGACCTCTTCGGGCACTATCTGCTGCTGTCGTCTGCAACCACAGACTATATATACCAGGAGCAATGCACTCCTGTTTTAATACTTTTGCTTTTTCTTTTACCTTACTCATTTCTCAAAATCCAACTTCCATTTATTAAATAATGCAAATCTAGGCATCTAACCCAAATGATTAGATGCCTAGTTATTACCTGTTATTTAACGCAGTAGAGATATCTACAATCATATCCTCAACTGCAAGACGAGAAGCGTCTGCAAAATTAGTGTCAGTGATACCCTGCGCCTTGTATTCATCCTTGGTATAAGCTGCAATAATTCCACGAGAGGAATTAACAATAGCTCCAAGACCATCTTCATTGAAGAAGTTTACCAAATCAGCGCCCTTGCCACCCTGTGCTCCATAGCCTGGAACAAGAATGTATGAATGAGGCATAATATCACGCAAAACCTTGCCCATCTCAGGGTAAGTCGCACCAACAACAGCACCGATGTAAGAGAACTCATCTCCCATACAATCGCTGCCCCATTTATCAACCATAGCTCCTACATATTCATATAGAGGAATCTCTCTTCCATCCTCTGTCTTAATTAATTTATCCTGGAATTCTCCACTTGATGGATTAGAAGTCTTCACAAGGATAAATAATCCCTTACGCTCCTTCTTGCATACATCAACAAATGGATTGATTCCATCACTTCCCAAATAAGGATTGACAGTAGCGAAATCCTCCCCAAATGGTGTAAATGTCTGTGAACCAACAGTTACATTTCCCAAATGAGCAGTAGCATAAGCTGCAGACGTAGAACCAATATCTCCACGCTTCACATCTCCAATGACAACCAAATCCTTCTCATGACAATAGTCCACTGTTTTCTTGAAAGCCTCAAGTCCAGGCAATCCAAACTGTTCGTACATAGCAATCTGTGGCTTAACAGCAGGAATCAAATCATATGTTGCATCCACAATAGCTTTGTTATAGGCAAATATAGCATCTGCAACAGCCTCAAGACTCTCTCCCTTCTCTGCAATCGCAGCATCAAGCAGATGCTTTGGCAGATAGTTAAGCATTGGATCAAGTCCAACTACAATTGGTGCTCCAGTCTTTTTAATCTTGTCATTTAAAATGTTTATCATATGCCTCTCCTGTCAATACCATATAATATTGTAAATTTTCGACCTAGGCTATTATAGCATAGACCAAACTCAGTATCTATATACAAACCCACAATATTGCCAGCCAAAATCTCCAATAAATGATGTCAAAATCAACAAGTTTTGCTCCACGAAAAAAGCCACCCCTCAAGAGTGGCTTTTCCCGTTAGAAAGGATTCGATATGGCTTATAACAAATCGTCAACATACCTCTGAATATTTGATGCGTTCACATATTTGGTAGTTTCAATTCCATTAACTACCACCAGGGTTGGAGCCTGCATCACTCCATATTTCTTAGTAAGTTCTACATCTTCCTGCGCATCAACCAGGATGTAGTCTTCATCCTCAAGTATCTCTTTGGCAATTTCACAATTAGGGCAAGTCTTGGTTGTAAACAAATATCTCAATTGGCCGCCTGCCCCATCATATGAATTCTGTGACTCATCAGCACTGCCAGCTGTTGCTTCTACCTTCTTAGCGGCTTTAATTCTATCTGACTTCTTCAATATAGAATGACTGATATCATATAATTTTCTATTCTTATATTCCTGAGTCTTACCTTCATTCCAATTCTGAACCGGTCTGTAATATCCGGTTATTCTACTATACACCTCTGCCTTGCGACCGCAATGAGGACAGGTGAAATGTTCCCCGGCAATATAGCCATGTTCCTTACATACAGAATATGTAGGAGATAATGTATAATATGGAATCTTATAATTCTCTGCTATAGTCTTTACCAATTTGGCTGCCGCATCCCAGGAATCCAACTTCTCTCCAAGGAAAGCATGGAATACTGTTCCTGATGTATATAAGGTCTGCAGCTCATCCTGAATATCAAGTGCATCGAAAATATCTGATGTATATTCAACCGGCAAATGAGAACTATTGGTATAAAACGGTACATCACCTGGTTTACCGGCAGTCTTAATATCAGAAAATTTTGCCACATCATGCTTAGCCAGTCTATATGAAGTGGACTCAGCAGGAGTCGCCTCAAGATTATATAAATCACCATATTCTTCCTGATAATCAGAAAGTCTGTCTCTCATATGATTCAATACATCCTTGGCAAATTCCTGAGTACTTTCATGCGTCAAATCTTCACCAAGCCATTTTGCATTCAATCCCACTTCATTCATACCAACCAATCCTATGGTTGAGAAGTGATTGTTGAATGTTCCTAAATATCTCTTGGTATATGGATATAATCCCTCCTCAAGAAGTTTTGTAATTACACCACGCTTAATCTTCAAAGATCTGGCGGCAATATCCATCATACGATCAAGTCTCTTGTAGAAATCAGCTTCATCTGATGCCAGATATGCTATTCTAGGTAAATTGATTGTAACAACTCCCACAGAACCAGTGCTCTCTCCTGAGCCGAAATATCCTCCTGACTTCTTGCGAAGCTCTCTCAAATCAAGGCGAAGTCTGCAGCACATTGAACGGACATCACTAGGCTCCATATCACTATTAATATAATTTGAGAAATATGGAGTACCATATTTGGCTGTCATTTCAAATAAGAGACGGTTGTTCTCTGTATCTGACCAGTCAAAATCTCTTGTAATAGAATATGTAGGAATAGGATATTGAAATCCTCTACCCTCAGCATCTCCTTCTATCATAACTTCAAGAAATGCCTTGTTGACCATGTCCATCTCTTTCTTGCAATCCTTGTATTTGAAGTCCATCTCCTTGCCGCCTACAATAGCAGGAAGTTCTGCCAAATCATTTGGAACAGTCCAATCTAAAGTAATATTAGAAAATGGTGCCTGGGTTCCCCAGCGGCTAGGTGTATTCACTCCATATACAAATGACTCAATACATTTCTTCACCTGGTCATAATTCAAATTATCTACTTTTACAAATGGTGCCAGATAAGTATCAAAAGATGAAAAGGCTTGAGCTCCAGCCCACTCATTCTGCATGATTCCAAGGAAATTCACCATCTGATTACACAACACTGATAAATGTGCTGCCGGTGCCGATGTGATTCTTCCAACAATGCCACCAAGGCCTTCCTGGATTAGTTGCTTCAAGGACCAACCAGCACAATATCCCATTAACATAGACAAATCATGAATATGAATATCAGCATTTCTATGAGCATTGGCAATCTCCTCGTCATAGATTTCTGACAGCCAGTAATTAGCAGTAACTGCTCCGGAATTACTCAAAATAAGACCACCGACAGAATATGTTACAGTAGAATTCTCTTTTACTCTCCAGTCCTCCACCTTCACATAACTATTGATGACATCCTTATAATCCAAAATGGTGGATTTCATATTACGCATCTTCTCGCGCTGTTTACGATATAAAATATAAGCTTTGGCCACATCTGTATAACCGGCCTGCTCCAAGACAACTTCCACACTATCCTGAATGGCTTCCACACTAATCTTGCCATCCTGAATCTTGTTCTGGAAATTTGCAGATACTCTCAAAGTAAGTAAATCGATAATTTCCCCAGTGTATGACATCTCTGTAGCCTGAAAAGCGCGCTCGATCGCATCGCTAATCTTGCCCATGTCAAATTTCGCTACTTCTCCATCTCTTTTGATAACTCTAATCATGGTCTAAAACTCTACCTTTCCCCCAACAATGGAATTAATATACCTCCCTGTTATACAGGGTTTATTTAAACTCCAAGTCCATTCGCCATCAGTAAAGTCATTGTATCAAAATAATGTGTGTCTTTCAATTGTCATTCACTATATCTTGTGGTTTTTCGTCGCTATTGCCAAATATCAATATCAGCATTTGTAATAATTTTTGTGATAAAATTAACGTTCTATCTGGTCTGTAAAAATGTATTTTCTCTAGCAGCCCCGGCATCCCCTGGATACTTAGCCAGATACTCTATCATCTTGGCCTTGGCAGTATCGTAATCACCCATATATTCATAGGCTGCAATCTCACCTCTAAGCAGGCTTTGCTCATTGGCAACAGTTTTACACCCCAATCCTGACTGGTAGTATTTCAAGGCGGACTCATAATCTCCACCTTCCAACTTCATATTGCCCAAAGCCTCAAGAGCCTCGCTGGATGGATTATCATCCTTGAGATACTCAGATAATATCTTGTCCGCTTCATCTTTCTGCCCCTGCATCTCGTAAGCCTGAGCCAGATAAATCTTGGCATTTTTTCCCTTCTTCGAAGCAGCTTCCTGAAGTTCAGTCTCTGCTTTATCATACTCCTTCAGAGCCAGGTATACTCTACCTCTACCTACATAGTCATCTCCAGATTTTCCCTTCATATCAAGAGTCTCCTGCAAGAATGTGCGTCCCTGAGCATCATATCCTGAAGCAGACAGATTGGTAGATATCATAATAGCCATTTCATAAGGGTTCTCCGCCAACTCGATTGCCAGCTCATAATCTGCCAGCATCTTCTCTTCCTCACCTTCCTTCAGATACACACTTCCTCTCAGATAGTAAGGATCAGCTACACTCTCATCATATTTAATAATTGCTGTATACAAATCTATAGCTTCCGCAGGTTGACCTGAATTATACATTGCTGCTGCCTTGTAATAGCACAAATCCAAAGTGCCTTCATCTATACCGGTTCCCTGTAATTTCAGCGCTTCGTCAAATGCTTTTACAGCATCCTCATAATTTCCCGCATTCATAGCTTCAATGCCCTGCTGCTTATATTGACTTAATTCTTCCTGCTTCTTCTGGCCACAACCTGTAACCAAAAGGGAAGTACTTATAACCATTGCTGCCATCAGTATTGCTGACTTTTTCTTTATTAACATATCTTTTTCTTTTCCTTTTTATTTAATAATTGTTTATTCTTCTTTTACCCTTTGTTCAAAAAGTAGTCACAATTTCCTTGTAGTATAGAACATGTCGAAAGACAAAACTTTTTCATAACTCCCCTTTTATTAAAGAACATGTGCCCGCAAGACATGTTCTTTTTTTGTCTAAAAATATAAAGTGTTTTCTTATTACATGAAATTCTGCATATAATATGAAGTCTCACCAATCATATGAATTCTACTTATTGTCTTCATCTATTGCCCGTCCCATTAGATTCTCTATAGCTCTGGCTGTTCGAATAATATTTATCTTGCGCATTGCCTCCTCATAGGCAGCCTCAGCCAATGCATCCCGTTCTATCTTCTGGCGTTCCATCTGCTGAAGTTCCAATTCACGCTTTTTTATACGTTCTTTCTTCTCCTTTTTCTGACGCTTTGACCAGTTGGCAAATTCACGCTCCTGAGCATATCTGTCGTGACCATATGATATTTGACCGCTATTTCCTCCTCCGAAAACCTTGGCTGGACGAACTGGCTTAATCTCCGGAGCAACATTTGAAGTCTCACTTTGAGAAATGTTAACGCCATTTCCTCCTGTTTCATTCATTTCAACAGGATGCAACTGGAGATATTCATAGGCTTCTACTATATCATAATACTGCCAATGAAGCCTGCCATCCTCCTGAGAATCCGGATGATACATCTTCACCAGTTTCTTGTATGCACTTTTTACAGCCTCTTCATCTGCATTTGGCGGCAATCCCAGCACCTGCAAAGCAGAATATCTACTATTAATCTTTGGCATATTGCTCCAATACCTCTCCCACAAAATATAAGGATCCAAATATTATTATTTTCTCATTATATTCCATAGCCAGCTTTAATGCATCTGCAAAATCTTCTCTACATGTAGCTTCGCAGCCCATAGCCTTTAACTCTTCAGCCAAGTCCTGTCCCTGTTTGCTTCTGCTGTAATCTACAGTAGCAGTAATAAAACGTCTGGCAATAGGTTTCATGATAGACATCATCTCCATATAGTCCTTATCTGCCATCACTGCCGTTATAAATGTAAATTTCTCATCCGGATAATCGATTTTAAGTGAGTTGAATAACGCTTCAACTCCCTGCGGATTATGTGCTCCATCCACCATAATAAATGGATTTTGAGAAATGATTTCCATCCTTCCTGGCCAATAAGCTCTCGCCAAGCCTGTCTTTATCACATATTCCTTCCATGTGACAAAATCCGAATATGGATTATACTCCTCTTCACACTCCTGGCAGATCCCATTACATTTTGTAGTGCATTTCTCATTATTTCTGCTCTTTGAAATCTCAAAAAACTTATCCAAAAGATATCCACTTTTTATGTTGAAAACTGTTTCCACAATACCTGTAGCCAAAGCAGCGTTTTCCCTTTGAAACTCGCCCTTTAAGCCTATTTTGTACGTTGAAATATTTGTCAACAAGTTATCCACAAAATGAATTTCCACCCCCATGCTTAAAGCCACATTTTCTATCACTTCTGAGGCTCTGGTATCCATGACTCCAACGACTGCTTCAGTACCACTTTTTAATATGCCCGCTTTCTCTGAAGCAATAGCTTCAATAGTATCACCTAGTATTGCTGTATGATCAAATCCTATATTGGTGAAAGCACATACCAGTGGTACAACAGACAATCCTGCTGTAGAATCCTTTGCACCACCAAGGCCGGTTTCTAATACTACAAAATCACAATTCATATCCTTAAAATATAAAATTGCAATTCCCAGACATATATCAAACATGGTAGGCTCATTTTCCATAGGTAAAGCCATAATCTGCTGGGCATAGGTTACAACAGATTCCTGATCAATCTCCACGCCAGACACCTTGATTCTCTCTGTAAATCTCACCAGGTGCGGCGAGGTAAACTGACCTACAACAAAATCGGCAGCCTGTAAGATAGAACTTACAAACGCTGCCGTTGATCCCTTACCATTGGTTCCGGCAATATGGATTATATTCATATCCTTCTCAGGATGTCCTAACAAATCCATCATCTCAGCAGTTACATCTCTGCCGTATGCCTTACCAAATCGTTTCTGTGATTGAATTTTATTAATTATCTCTTCATAATTCATTTAACTAGACCACCATTATGATGCCTCCATCATTGGCGTACATACTACTCACTCCATGAGTATCCAGTATATATATATCCTTGAAGGAAGCCTTTTTCTCAATTTTCTCCTTCAATTGTAAAGCACGCTGAGGACAGTTGCAATGAGAAATTGCCAATGTCTTCTCTGTTGTATTTTCTGTAACTTCAAGCATGCAATTAACCATCTGATCCAGGGCCTTCACAATACCTCGTGCCTGACCCAACTGCTGAATTGAACCAATATCAGTTGAACCCATAATAGGCTTAATATTTAATGTACTTGCAATCATAGCCTTCAAATTGCTTAATCTTCCAGCTTTTCTCAAAGTCTCAAGACTCTCTAGCACGAAGAAAGTATGCTGACTCTCAATATATTTATCAATAGCTTCCACAACCTCTGTGAAGCTCATTCCAGCTTCCTCAAATTCAGCAATCTTACCACCAATCAATGTCTGCCCAATGGAAGCTGACTTAGAATCAATGATAGCAATATTTTTCTCATCATTGTCTTCTAAATATAAATCCTTTGCCAGGCATGCACTGTTATAAGACCCACTAAGCTGGGCTGACAAAGTAATAACATATACATTTTCCGCTTCACAATCCATCTCCTGCATATAAGCATCCGGAGAAGGGCATGCTGACTTAGGACCAGCCGGGCTGGCTTCAACCTTGCGCAAGAAATCAGCCTGGTCAAATGTATCATCATCTATAATATCTACACCATCCACTGTCAAAGTAAGTGGCACATTGACAAAATTACCACTTGCCTTCATCTCAGGTGTGAGTTCTCCACAACTATCAATTATAACCTTGTACATATTAATATCTCCTAAAGGTAATAGTTTTGTAATTCCAAACATGTAGTTTTCATTACTACATATATAGTAATACATTACCGTCTTCTTGTCTAGTAGGAGATTAGAATTGAAAATTCAATATACACTCCTCAGTATTCTCTATATAATTGATGCTTCTCAAGCCTACGCACCAATCAAATATGGCCCCATCTTCTACCATATATTTCTTCACTTCCTGATATAGCTCATCATTTCCCATCTTGATAGCGACTCTGTCTGCCCCTCTGTACCAGGCTGATGCCACAGTCTCACCTATAGCATTCTTGTCATATGTATCGAAGAACAATCCTTCTCTATGGAAATAATCATTATCAGTTGCTGTGGCTTCTGGAAGTTCTATCTGCATCTGAGGCTCATGAGTTCTATTTATCTCCTCTGAAGTACAAGCCATAAATGCATAATTAATATATTTCTCACTGGACATTTCCTCGCTTAAATATTTAGAATTCCCCCAGGTGGTATCCATATAATAGTATTGTCCATCCAACTGAATCAGATTCCAGGCATGTGCCTCTTTCCCTGCCACTCCCGTGACAACCATGGAATTCATTCCCAGGTAGTTAAATAAATATTGGGTAGCGCAGGCATAGCCCTGGCATACAGTTTTGCCCCCCAAAAACACACTTAAAATATTTTGATTATTCTCGCTATTCAAATCATAATCCACATTTTGAATAAGCTTCTCAAATATATATTTCGCCTTGTTATAATCACTATCTGTGACAGATATTCCTGACATCCATCCTAATACCACCTCGTCAATCTGCTGCTGCAGCTGCAGCACTTCCTGCTGACTGAAAGTATAATTAGGCTCAAATTCAATGGAAGTAACCCGTCCAAACAGAGAATAAGTGTTGTATTGATAGCCTGATACCCAGAAAATCCCACCATGATCTGCCATTACAATGGAGAAAACCTTGTACAATTCATCTGTATCTGTAGTAGATACATCCACCTTGTCCAGATGATTTAATAAGCAATCTACGATCTCATCATATACAAGCTGCTCTTCCGGATTCAATTGGTTGTAACCATAGCACTCCATAGATACAGATGTCACATCACGATTATTATTGGCATTGGCCTCCCGGGCTTCCTCAGCCAGTTCGTCTCTGATTCCAGCGCTTATACCCCTAATGGCTTCAGGCATACCACAGGCAGTTAGTCCCAATAATACAATTATCAGATTTATGGCAAATATTTTCCGCAGCATACTTCTGCATCTGCTACTGTTCTTGCTCATAATAATTACCATTCCCCCAAAAGCTAAGCCAATAGTTACTAAATCATATCACTGACAGCAATCTCCAACTGTCGAAAGAAATCTCTAACCCATTTATCCCAGGCAAGTTCTGCAGATTTATCCATGGAAAAGCCTCTATGCGTAACTGCTGTTGTGGCTGTCAGCTTGCCATTTGCATATAATATATTCAAAGTCATGTTAGCAATATCCTGTGATGCAATTTCTCCCAGAATACCTTCATACTCTCTCTTGCTTGCAAGAAATGTAAATCGAAAACTGTGAGGGGTTCTCTTACCCTTGATAATCTCAAAGCATATGCCCCGTTCCAACTTATACGGCATATATCCTTCATCAATCTGGTTGATAGCTCTATCATTTTCATCATAGAAATCTTCCACCAGGGTACCATCTATAAGGAAATTGTTGCCTGTAGTAATACTGGCCTCGCGCAAAAGGAAGCCATCAAAGGCTTCCCCTGCTAACATATCCGACATGCACTTTTTCACATCTAAAATCTCTAATGCGATCAATAGACTATCCTCTCATCAATATCTGAGGTCCACCCTTTTTCTCAATATAGTCCTCAGTAATTACCACTTTGCCAATGTTTTCATCCTTTGGAATCTCATACATTATATCCAGCATAAATTCCTCAATAATTGCTCGAAGGGCTCTGGCTCCCAAATCCCTCTCCTTTGCCGCTCTGGCAATGGCAAGAAGAGCTCCATCTGTAAATTCCAGATCTACCTCATCCAGTTCTAGCAATTTATGATACTGCTTCAGAATTGCATTCTTTGGCTCCTTGAGAATCTGAACCAACATATCCTCAGTCAGGCTTTCCAGAGAGAAAATAATAGGCAATCTACCCAAAAACTCTGGAATCATACCGAACTTCTTCAGATCTTCCACTGTAACCTTCATAAGCAGATTCTCATCATCATCATATTTATCCTTCAAATCAGCCATGAATCCCATAGAAGATGATTTGTTCAATCTCTCCTTAATTACATTTTCCAAATCCGGGAAAGCACCGCCACAGATAAATAGTATGTTGGTAGTATCAATAGTTGTCATAGGAACCATGGCATTCTTGCTGCTGGCACCAACAGGTACCTCTACCTCAGCACCTTCTAGAAGCTTAAGCATTCCCTGCTGCACTGACTCACCACTCACATCACGCTGATTAGTATTCTTCTTCTTGGCGAGCTTGTCTATCTCATCGATGAAAATGATTCCCTTCTCAGCCTTCTCCACATCATTGTCTGCAGCAGCAAGCAGCTTGGAAACCACACTTTCAATATCGTCACCGATGTATCCTGCTTCTGTAAGAGAAGTTGCATCAGTAATTGCAAGTGGCACATCCAAAAGTCTGGCCAGAGTCTTGACCAAATAAGTCTTACCACTTCCTGTCGGTCCAATCATAAGCATATTAGACTTCTCAATTTCTATATCATCAGCCTTCTCACCAGCCGCGATTCTCTTATAGTGATTATATACTGCCACTGACATAACCTTCTTGGCATAGTCCTGACCGATTACATAATCGTCAAGCTTCGCTTTGATATTATGTGGCGCAGGTATATGATTAATATCAAATACCGGTTGAATCTTCTTCTTCTCTTCCTTCTTCTTCTTCAGCTTCTGTGACTGTGGCACTCCGGCTCCAAATAGAGAATCAAGTCCAAAACCAGGAGCACCCAGGTTCAAGAAACTTATAGTAGGACCTTTGCCGGCATTATCCACATTATTTACATTATCATCCTTTGTTCCCTCTCCATCTACCGGAGTCTGCCCCGGAAGCTTTGGAGATGGATTGCCACCCTTATCATCAGGGGTAGAATTAGTCGGCATAGGCATATTCATTCCTGCAAAAGGATTTCCAAGGAGTGAATCCATAGGCATTCCCATGCCTCCCATTGTATCAAATGTTCTCTGCATACAATCAGTACATACGCACAACTGGTCAGTTATATGTATCATCTTGCCCGCAACAGATTCTGGTCTATAGCAGATGGAACATACATCCTCGAATTCATTGTTATCCTTGGATGAATCATCAACTTCCTTTACATCCTCTGTCTGAGCATCTCTCTCGTCAATCACATCCGTATTCTCTTCTGTCTCATTTTCATTTACAACTTCACGAAAATCTGTATCTTTTGTAGCCATATTTATCTCTCTTTCTATGCTGTAAGTCTCCCCCAGCCTTCAACAGTTCTCTCTTATATTATTTGAAATATTATTGATATATATATTACATATCACCAAGAAAATCAATTATTTTTTTGTAATAATCTCTGCGAATATAATCCAGAGAATTAAACACTTCATGTTTGGACTCATCATATCTGACTAATTCCACATTTGAAGCTCTTCCCGCAAATACATTTTGGCCGTTAGCCTCTACCATTGTATCAAGTCCTGCCTGAAATAGCAAAACAGGTATGGTTATCTTGGAAGCATTTCTCACAACCTGTTTTGTGGCAGCCACCGAAGCTCTGGTCCAGGCATAGCACCCGCCATAAGTGGTATATCTTGGTTCCTTCTCTCTACAGCCAAATATATACTTGTATCTGTTTTCCGACAGGCAACTGCTATGGTCAAAAGCGTATACATCATCAAAGCCATGCTGCCCCGGCACATATTTCATATCCCAATGTAATATTTTGGACAGGATAAATAATGCATTTACCGCAAGAGAGGATGTCCCTCTGAAATTCATCTCATGCAAAGGCGAGGACAGAATCGCTTTCCTGAAATATTTAGGATATTCCTCAAGAAAGAGGGAAGCTATACATCCTCCCATGGAATGGGCAAACAGTATATTTTCCCCTGTGAGGCTTTCCTTACAGACCACCTGATCCATAAACCCATGGAGGTCCTCCACATACTCTCTATAATTTCTCACATAGACCTTATCCAGTTCCTGTTCCAAAGCCTCAGTGGCTCTCTGGGAGAATCCATGCCCTCTGTATTCCAGCATAAAAACCGAATAACCCATATTATAGAAGTAATATAGCACCTCATAATATTTCGGAATAAATTCACAGAAGCCATGTGATACTACAACTGTAGCTCTCTCATTTTCATTTATAGCTCTGGCATAATGTATTCTCCTGCCATCGAAGCTCTCAAAATAACCATCCTTAAGATACGCTCCGGCCCAAGGCAATATTTTCTCTTCCATCATTTCCGGAAAATCATCTTCCCCGGCTATCATATCAATGCTAAAATTCTCCATCTTTTTCCAGTCCATTGTTCCCTTCACAGTAATAAAACATTCCTTGAAACATTCTCGCAATCAGCACAGTTGCATTTATGCAATAATCTCATATCCCATAAGACTGCTTCAATGTTTGTCAAATAATAAAATGGGTGAGCAAGAGGCACACCCATTTTAGTTTCTACAATATTAATTTATTAATCATCCATGTCTGCCATAGATTCCATAAATGACTTCTTCTCACCCTTGGCATCACCGTGCTTTACAAACTGCATTGTGACAAATGCTGCTCCCATAAATATAACAGCATAAGGGAAGAATACCCAGTAACCTACATATCTCATCAAAGCTCCACAGAGAATAGGTGTAACAATCTGCGCTGCCATAGAGAATGTATAGTAATAACCTGTAAATTTACCCACATCTGAACCTTTACACATCTCAATAACCATTGGAAGTGAATTTACATTGATAAATGCCCAACCCATACCAATTATGAATAGCAATACATAGAAGAGATATGTATCCATTCCACCGAAACTACCATCAAATGTGAGATAGTATACAAATGCTGCCAGGAAACATATTGTCATCATAGCAACTCCTGTAAGGATTGTCTTCTTTCTGCCAATCTTAGCAGAAAGGGCACCTGATGGTACATAAGTGAGAATTGCTCCTCCTGTAGCAATTGTCAGGCACATATTAGCATTTCCCAAAGCCATGCCCCACTCGCGATTTGCAAATGTTGTAAACCAGGTCTCCAAAGCATTGTAAGCAATGAACCATAATGCAACAGATGCAAGAATAAACAGAAGTGATCTCTTGACATCAGCAGGAAGTTTCTCATTGCCTGACTCATCTTCCTGTGCCAGGTTCCATTCAGGATGCTCCTTCTCAAGTTCAGCCATCTCGTGAGTAATCTTCACTTCGTTAACTGTTGTCATTACAATAACAAGAGCCAGAAGCATAATTCCTGAAACAACTGCAAATAAAAGCAGATAGTTTACATGTTCAACCTGTGTTCTTGCTGATTTCGAATTGTACAATACAGATGAAATAGCCAGATATAAAATTCCACCAACAGCACCCATCAAATTAATTATGGCATTGCCCTGAGATCTCAGTGGCTTCGGTGTACAATCTGGCATCAAAGCAACTGCAGGACTTCTGTAAGTACCCATAACCACAAGAAGTGCACCGAGAATTCCAATGAATAAAATCTCTTTCATCATTGTAGGATTCTCATAATAGCTGTTATCAATCAGTGGCAACATCATCATCAGAATAACTGCTGCGATTGTACCAAACAAAATAAATGGTTTACGTCTACCTATTTTGCTATTACACTTGTCGGAGACTCCACCGAAAAATGGTAATAAGAACAATCCCAGAATATTATCCAACGCCATAATCACTCCTGAGATTGTCTCATTCAAGTGAAATGTGTTGCTAAGGATCAGTGGCACGATTCCATTGTACATCTGCCAAAATGCACAAATTGATAGGAAGGCAAATCCTATTCTAATAGTCTGCCCAGTCTTAAGTTTCATATAATTTTACCCCCTAATGTAAAAGCCCCCCGGCTTTATAAAATATGAATATATTTTATCAGACTTACAGTGTTAAGGCAAAGAAAAAAGCCAATAAATACTCATAAATACATAGACATTTTCACTGTATAAATGCTACACTTCTAATGTCGGCTTAAGGAGGTTGATGATATGTTTATACAATTAGATGGGCAGGTTCTATTCTACGAGAAATCCGGTGAAGGCAAGCCTGTTATTATGCTTCACGGAAACGGTGAGGACCATCATATATTTGATAGTCTGTCTGCCGCTCTTACAGATGAATATGAGATATATGCTCTAGACTCAAGAGGTCATGGCGGAAGTTCCACCGCCAAGGAGTATCATTATAGTGATATGGCTGGAGATGTAATAAATTTTATAGAGGCCCTGCATTTAGATCACCCTTATATACTTGGATTTTCCGATGGTGCCATTGTCGCTTTGATGGTTGCCATGGCAAGAGGTGATCTGATAAATGGTATCATAAGTTGTGGTGCCAACCTATCCCCAAAGGGATTAACCTTTGGCGCTCGAAGTGATATCAAGAAAATGTACAAGCTTGATCCTAATCCTATAATCAAAATGATGATGGATGAGCCAAATATTAATGAGTCTGATTTGAGAAATATTCAGGTTCCCGCCATTATAATGGCAGGTTCCAAAGATATGATCAAAGACAAGGAAACCAAGAGAATCGCAGCCAACATAAGCAATAGCAAGCTTATTATAATGGAAGGCCACGACCACTCAAGTTATATTGTGAATTCAGATTTATTGACGGATACAATAAGAGAGTTCTGTATTTAATTACAGAACTCTCTTTTATTAACTATTTTGCAGCAATGACATCTGCCATATCATACATACCAGCAGATTTTCCAGCGAGGAATTTAGCAGCTTCAACTGCACCCTTTGCAAATACTGACTTGGAATAAGCAGTATGCTGGAAAGTAATCACCTCATCCAATCCTGCGAAAATAACTTCATGCTCTCCTACAATATTGCCACCACGAACTGCTGAGATTCCAATTTCCTTGGCATCTCTCTTCTCACGCTTAGTGCTTCTATCGTAGATATAATGATATTCATTATCCATCTCTTCATTGATAGAATCTGCAAGAGCAATAGCTGTTCCTGATGGAGCATCCAACTTCTGATTATGATGCTTCTCAACTATTTCAATATCAAATCCTGCCGGTGCAAATACCTTGGCAGCCTTCTTCAACAAATCCATAAGTGTATTAATTCCAAGAGACATATTTGCCGAACGAAGAACAGCAACCTTCTCACTTGCACTCTTTGCCTTGGCAATCTGCTCATCAGATAATCCTGTAGTGCAGAGTACAACCGGCACATTTTTGCTCACGCTGTAGTCAATCAAAGCATCCACTGCCTTGGCGTTTGAAAAATCAATTATAGCATCTGCTTCAACATCACATTCATCAATTGTAGCAAATACAGGATAAGCATTTTCCACACCTGTATAAGGATCTACGCCTGCCACAATCTCAATGTCATTATCCTGAGCACAAATCTCAGTAATAACTCTACCCATATGTCCGTTACATCCATGCATAATTACTCTAGTCATATTCGTCTCCTTCTTTCTAAAAATGCCATCGAAAATATGAATCCTCGATGGCATTAAATACACATTTATAAATTATAAAATACCGAATTCCTTCATTGCCTGCTGTAAAACTGCAGCATGCTCCTCTTCCATCTCACAAAGTGGTGAGCGAAGTGGTCCTACATTCATTCCCATAAGGTTAAGCGCCTTCTTAACAGGAATTGGATTCACTTCTGAGAAAAGTGCATCCACAAGTGGCAATGACTTCAACTGCATCTCTGCAGCCTTCTTAGTATCCCCTGATAAATATGCAGCACACATTTCATGTGTCTGTGCAGGTGCAATATTTGCAATAACAGAAATTACACCAATGGCACCGATAGACATCAATGGAACAACCAATCCATCCTCACCTGAATATAATTCAAGATTGCCATCTGTGAGATACATTGTCTTGGAAGCCTGAGCCATATTGCCTGTTGCTTCCTTCAAACCTACGATATTATCATTTTCCTTAACCAATGTAGCAACTGTCTCAGGAAGTAAATTGCAACCTGTACGACCTGGCACATTATATAAGATAATTGGCAGCTTGGTCTCTGATGCAATCTGACCATAATGACTGATAAGACCTTTCTGTGTAGCCTTGTTGTAATATGGTGTCACAATAAGAGCAGCATCTGCCCCATCTTCCTCAGCTTCCTTAGTCAACTGGATAGCTGTCTTGGTATTGTTGGAACCAGTTCCAGCAACAACTGGAATTCTATGCTTAGTAAATTCAACAGCAGCCTTGATTACATCTCTGTGCTCCTTCATTGAAAGAGTAGAGCCCTCGCCTGTTGTTCCTGCAATAATAATAGAATCAGTTCCATTATCAACATGAAAATTAATAAGTTCTTCGAGCTTATCATAATTCACTTCATAATTGTCTTTCATTGGTGTGACAATAGCAACACCTGAACCTGTGAATATTGACATATCAGTCCTCCTAATCCGCATTAAACCTATTTCTCATTTACAATATTTAAAATATTATCAGCTATATCAAATACCTCTGGTACAGCATTTCTACCTGTAAGAATAATGTCTGTGTACAGTGATTTAGCCTGCAACAGATCAACCAACTGATCTGCTGTTGCCATATCTTCCTCCACAAGACCTAGAATCTCATCCAAAACCAGCACATCACACTCGCCTGTAACCAAAGCTTTCTTGGCAAACATCAATCCATTCTGAATGTTCTGTCTCTGCTCCTGGCGTTCTTCTTCACTCAATTCATCAAAGCCTTCATCTCTTCTCTCAAATCTGAAAATCTTGATATCCGGCTCAAGTCTATTCAGAAATTCGCTGTTGAGCTGTCCTTTCATGAATTGCACCACATATACACTCTTGCCTACGCTTGCAAATTTTATGGCATTGCCCAAAGCAGCAGAGGTCTTGCCTCTTCCTTCGCCATAATAAATCTGTATAATACCTTTTTCCATTCCAAGTCCTCCCTACATAGGCACTGCCTATTATAGACTATTTCTTTAAAATGTTAAATGTCTTTCTACAAGAATACATAATTTGAGATATATTAGCATAGATTTGGTTTTTAAGCAAATACAATTGTTCACATTTTCCCTTTCTCGTATTAATTAAGTAGTTATTTTGGTTAATTTCTTTTATTGTAAATTCCAAATAATGTTGATAAACTATGTAAGTTAGTGCAAATGAGATTATTTTATATATAAAAAGAAAGGTTATATCATGATTCAATCAAGAGACGATATAAGAAATATTGCTATCATCGCTCACGTTGACCACGGTAAAACTACTTTGGTAGATGAGCTTTTAAAGCAATCAGGTGTATTTAGAGACAATCAGGAAGTACAGGAAAGAGTAATGGATTCCAACGATATTGAAAGAGAGCGTGGAATCACTATCTTATCCAAGAATACAGCAGTATATTACAAAGATACCAAGATAAATATTATTGATACTCCAGGACATGCTGACTTCGGTGGTGAGGTTGAGCGAGTTCTGAAAATGGTTGATGGTGTTGTATTAGTTGTTGACGCTTTTGAAGGCGCTATGCCACAGACTAAGTTCGTGCTTATGAAAGCTTTGGACTTAGATTTGCCAGTTATTGTATGTGTCAACAAAATCGATAGACCAGAGGCAAGATGCGAAGAAGTTGTTGATGAAGTATTAGAGCTCTTCATGGATTTGGATGCTTCTGATGAGCAGTTAGATTGCCCATTTGTGTACGCTTCTGCTAAGGAAGGTTTTGCAAAGCTTGATCTTGCTGACGAGTCAAAGGATATGATGCCTCTCTTCGAGACAATCATCAACTACATCCCTGCTCCAACAGGTGATCCAGAGGCCAACACTCAGCTTCTGATTTCTACAATCGATTACAATGAATTCGTAGGTAGAATCGGAATCGGTAAAGTAGATAACGGTTGCCTCAAACTCAATCAGGAAGCTGTTGTTGTAAATCATCATGATCCTGATAAACAGCAGAAGGTTCGTATCACTAAGCTTATGGAATACGATGGTTTGAACAAGGTAGAAGTTACAGAAGCCAGCATTGGTTCAATCGTAGCAATCTCTGGTATTTCTGACCTCCACGTAGGTGATACTGTATGTGGAACAGATAATCCGGAAGCTATTCCATTTCAGAAGATTTCTGAGCCAACAATCTCTATGAACTTCATTGTAAATGACAGTCCATTTGCTGGTCAGGAAGGTAAGTTTGTTACATCTCGCCATATCCGCGAGAGACTCTTCAAGGAATTAAATACTGATGTATCTCTTCGCGTAGAAGATACAGATTCCCCTGATAGCTTCAAAGTATCAGGCCGTGGAGAATTACATTTATCAGTTCTCATAGAGAATATGCGTCGTGAAGGATACGAGTTTGCTGTATCCAAAGCAGAAGTTCTCTACAAGGAGGATGAAAACGGCAATAAATTAGAGCCAATGGAAAGAGCATATGTAGATGTTCCAGAAGAATTCACAGGTGCTGTTATTGAGAAATTATCTATGCGTAAGGGTGAGCTTCAGAACATGACTCCTATCGCTGGTGGATTTACAAGAGTTGAATTCCTCATCCCTTCCCGCGGACTTATTGGATATCGTGGAGAGTTCATGACTGACACCAAGGGAAATGGTATCATCAATACAATCTTCGATGGATATGCTCCATACAAGGGTGACATCTCTTACAGACAGCTTGGTTCACTTATCGCATTTGAAACTGGCGAATCTGTAACTTACGGATTATTCTCAGCTCAGGATAGAGGTACTCTCTTCATCGGACCTGGCGAGAAGGTATACTCTGGAATGGTAATTGGTAGCTGCTCAAGAGCAGAAGACATCGAGCTTAATGTATGTAAGAAGAAGCATCTGACAAATACTCGTTCTTCATCTGCTGATGAGGCGCTTACACTTGTACCACCTAGAATCCTCTCACTTGAGCAGGCTCTCGACTTCATTGATACAGATGAGTTGCTTGAGGTTACTCCAGAATCTCTTAGAATTCGTAAGAGAATTCTCGATCCACTTGAGAGAAAGAGAGCTAACAATAGAAAGAATTCATAACTCGCAGTGGTTGCGGATGATGATTGACGCAGAATAAATTTAACGCAAAAAGCCCATCAATCATATACGGCTCGAGGCTATCGCTTGACCTCGCCTTAATATGATTGAAGGGCTTTTTAATTGACATTAACTCCATTCATCATATACACCTCGAAGATATCGCTTGACCTCGCCTTAATATGATTGAAGGGCTTTTTATTTGACATTAACTCCATTCATCATATACACCTCGAAGATATCGCTTGACCTCGCCTTAATATGATTGTTGGGCTTTTTAATTCATTATAGCTAATTTAAACTCCCCATCTACCATATACGGCTCGAGGCTATCGCTTGACCTCGCCTTAATATGATAGATGGGGAGTTTTATTTAGTTTAATTCTCAATTCTCACTAAATAGAAATCAATATAGACTTATCTTTATGAATCTGCTTATAAAACCATGGATATCTCAGTCATATTATAATAATCCCTTATCTGTCTTCTTCACATGTTTAAATACTTCTTCAAAACGATTAAGTGCCTCATCAATTATTTCAGGTGTATCTGACAATGAAGTATACAATCTACTTCCAGCCAGGGTAACAATACCATTTGCCATATAAGCAGCACCCATTCTCTCCATAGAATCTTTTCTGACATACATCATATCCTTATGCTTGAGAAGTCCAATTGCAGACTTAGCAAATGACATAGATGAGAAGTCAAAACTCATAGCTCCTGTACACTCAAGGTGCACAATTGAGCCCTGATTGTATGCTACAAATGGAAGTCCGTATCTGTCGATAAGTTCCTTCAATCCATCACACAATCTATCACCCATACGACCTGCAACTTCACAGGCATTGGTTCTATCAATTTCCTGAATAGCAGTGTAACCGGCGATACATGAAAGTGGATTCGCGGACAATGTACCACCTACATATGCGCGGTGCTTACCTGTTGCAAGACCTGCTGCCATAAGTCCAGCGTACTCTTTCTTACCACCGACACCTCCGGCTGCCGGATAACCACCAGCTACAATCTTTCCAAAGATTGTCAGATCAGGAACTACATCAAAGTATCCCTGAGCACCTGACATAGCAACTCTAAATCCTGTTACAACCTCATCAAAGATAAGAAGAGCACCATACTTATCACAGAGTTCTCTTACACCCTTATTGTAATCATGAGCTACAGGACGAGTACCACTCTCCGGTCCAACAGGCTCAAGAATAACAGCCGCTGTACCACCGCTTAAACGATTGCGCTTAAGCATACGCTCCAGCATATCCAAATCATTTGGTCTAACCTCATCTGTCTTACCAAAACAAGAACCAGGAATACCATGTGACTCCAAGAGATTACGGCTTCCAGGAATCTTTAATCCATATACCATCTGATCAGACCAACCATGATAAGCACCACCGATTTTGATGATATGCTTATTGCCTGTTGCAATACGGGCAATACGCAGTGATGCCATTACAGACTCAGTACCTGAACCAAGCATACGAAACATCTCTACATTTGGCATATGCTTATTAATCTCTCTGGCAATAAGCATCTCTGACTCGTGAAGAAGACCTGTTACAGGACCACACTCATTAAGAAGCTCGATAACCCTTTGACGGATCACATCATAATTACTTCCAAGAATTGTAGGGCCACCAGCCTGCAAGAAGTCGATATACTTGTTGCCATCCTTGTCATAGAGATAAGCCCCCTCAGCCTTGGACATACACATAGGAAATGGCTTGTTAAATGCCAGGTTATGCTGTACACCACCAGGGATATACTTCTGTGACTCCTCAAATACTGCGTAGCTCTCCTTACATTTCTCATCATAATACTTCAAAATAGTATTCTGATAGTAGTCATCATCTACTTCCCAAATAGGCTGAGAAGTCAGATTCTTAAGCTTTGCATTGATCTCGTTTGGATCATCCCATCTTGAAATTCCACAATTATTCATTTGTTACCTCCTGTTTCTCACTCTTAACTTCATTTTCTATATATTCTTTTTGTTTCGCTCTATCATTGGTATCAATACTACCTCTAAATACCACGAACCTGTCATATAGGTATTCTGTAGACAGATTCAGTGCCATATTCAAGCCGGTTACCAAATACTCATTCCACATAAGTGTCTCTGCCAGATAATCTCCCAGTAAAGTAGTAACAGGCGTAAAGACTATGTAAAACAAAGCCACCAGCGCCATTGCCTTGGGCACATTGTTGGCGCTTTGAAATGTAAACTTCCTGTTCAAAGTAAAATTCCAAAGCACTGACAAAACCAATGCAATGAGATACTTAGGCCAATATCTCCAAGGTGTAAACTGGTCTAAGAGGGTAAATGCAATTATCTCAATGAGACCAGCCGATATAGAAAATCCCACAAACTTCAAAACCCTAAGGGCTTCAGTAAACTTCTTGTTCTCTCTCATAAATCCGCCCTCTCATCTATCCGTTCTTCTGTTTTGAATACTTCTGCTGATATACAAATCGCATAAGCTTGCAGTCAAACCAGCCCAATCTGCCTCCAACTTTATAAGCCTTGGTCTGAAGCGCTGAAACCGCTGCCTTGTCTACCAATATACCGAGAGCTTCTGTATCATCCTCATCCATACCATAGACTATCGCTCCCATTCCCTTTACAAACAAAGCATTATAGCCTTGAGCAAATCTAACTGAAATCTCAGCAGGATCAGGCTCCACAGTAATTATTTCCTTACCAATCATCTGCGCCATATCATCAAGCTGAGCAAATAACTTGTCATTATTGGCTGACCAGCTAATAGTAGCCTGAGTCTCTACCCAATCTGCCAATGGATACTTGGCTCTGACCTCATCTAAGATGACATCCTTTTTATTGGCGGTATTATCATCAAGTACATTTTCAGTTCCCTGAGCTTTACAATTACGCTTGCATATGTCTTCAAGAAGCATGGCACGCTTATAAGCCTCCTGCCTGTCTGCACCTGTTACAACAAGACCATGATGTTTCATAAATACTGTATGGGCGCCTGTTTTAAATGCGCTTGTGACAGCATTTTTCAACTTTGATGTGCCAGGCAATCCATATTCAGCCAGAGCTATACCACCTAACAATTTGGACTCCTCATCGCTTATATCCAATGAATCGAATCCAGCCAGACCAATGGCTGATGCATAAGACTGATGGGTATGAATCACAAAATTGACCTCTGGAAAAATGTCATATGCCGCAGCATGTATTCCCTTTTCACTGGATGGTTTGTGAGGCCCTGTCCAAGTCTTATCAGCGGGATTATATAAAGCCAAGTCTTCATCCTTAGTTTGCATATAGTCCAATCCACTTGGAGTTATAAGAAAATGCTGACTATCAAGTCGTGCACTTACATTGCCCCATGTCCTGGCAACCAGTCCGTCTTTTAGGAGCTGACGACCAACCTCAGTGACCTCTTTACGAATTTCTCTTTCTTCCATCTGCATCCTCCTTTTCCCGATTCATCAACCTGAAGTTCTTCCGATTAGTTTTATATAGACGCTTAAAAGTCCTATAAGCTCTATCATAGATAAATTGATTATCCTTATTTGGCTCATAGACTCGCTCCACTTCAACCATATCCTTGGCCTTTTCTAAGCTTGTCATATATCCTGAACCCTTGGCAACAAGCATTGCTGCTCCCAGGGCGCCCACATCCTTAGCCTGCTTTATGGTCTCAATCCTACGTCCTGTAATATCTGCCAATATCTGACTGGTAACCTCTGACAGGGAACCTCCACCTACAAATCTGATAGTCTCGGATGTCTTAATCTTTTGATCCTGACATTCAAGCATCCATCTCAGGTGATAGCATATACCCTCTATAACAGCTCTAATCAACTCTCGCTTCTTGGTATCAAGTCTGATATTAAAAAACATTCCAGCTGCATACGGATCTTCAAAAGGACATCTGTTGCCATGAAGCCATGGTGTAAAAACCACACCACCGGAACCAGGAGGAACCTTATTTACTTCACTGGACATGTAGTCGTAAAGACTTATATATTTAGCCTCTACCGAATGCTCCACATCCGTCTTTTGGAGATAAATATTTATCTCATCTAATACCAGATGGTCTTTGACCCATTCAAAACATTTACCGGCTGTCTCCATCTCTGCAAAATAATTATATTTACCATTCTGAGCTCCAACTATACCGGCAATCATATTGCCCAAGTCAACCAACTGCTTATCAATTACTGTGCCAACCCATCCGGAAGTCCCCCAATACACATGAGTCTCTCCTATGGATGTAGATCCTGCACCAATTCCAATCAGTGTCGCATCACCGCCGCTTCCATATACCGGAGTACCGGGTTTAAGTCCCAGTCTCACACCCGGCTCCTCAAGAAGCGGGCCAACCACCTGACCACAATCAACAATGTCTGGTAAATGTCTCATGTCCACGCCATACATTTGACATAATTCTTTACTCCAACAATTTCTGCCAGGTCGCGAATCATACAAAAATGTCGCGTAAGCGGAATCCGGCGTCATAATATATTTACCTGTCATCCTGCCTATAAGATATTCTTTAACATCCAGCCACTTATGAATCCTGCCATATATGTCAGGTTCATTTTTCTGAACCCATTTATATTTCCATAAAGGGTCCTTTACACTAGTCGAAGCTGCATGAGTTATCCGCAAACTTTTGGCCAGCATACGTGCATTCACTCCTGCTACCGTTGGTCCAAAATTCTCCGTTTCCATCATCTCAGTTTCCGCTCTCTGATCCATATAAGACATAGGTCTTCTAAGAGCCTTGCCATTTTCATCCACTAAGACAAGTCCCTGCATCTGAGAGCAAAATGCAATACCTTGAATCTCATCCGGACTTATACCGGTCTTCTTCAAAATATTTTGCGTACAGATTTCCATGGCTTCCCACCATTCCTCTGTATCCTGTTCCGCGCCTCCATTATCAAGTATATAGAGATTGTAGGTCGCGTAATGTCCGGCCACCTGCCTTATCTGGTCTTCTAGTGAAAAGAGACATGATTTCAAGCCAGTAGTGCCGATGTCATAAGTTAGTGCGTACATTTCACATTCCCCCTAACGTCTGCACGATAAAGCGAATCATCTCCTCTCCAATCGCTTCCGGTTGATTCAATGATTCCTCACCGCAAAATATCTCCATGCGGTGCTTATAATAATCGCATGAAAAAGAAAATTGTAGCATCATCAATAGATTATCAAAGAAAAAAGCTGTCATCTTCGGATCCCCAGCAAAATCCATACGCCCCTCCTTCTGGGCGCGACGAATCAGCTCCTCATATATGCCTGCTGTCGATGCCTCTATCTGGTCTGCCAATTCCTTGGCATACTTTTTACAAGAACCGGATGTAATCTCATTGTAGAGTTTGTAATAAGACGGATGTCTATATGCTTCTCTAACAAGAGTATGTATTAGGTTAGAGATGCAAGTCATCATATCTGATTCTTCTGCAGCAACCTGTGTCATAGTCTCCTCCAATAATCTAAGAGAATACTTGACACAGGAAAGGAAAAAATCATCCTTATCCTTGTAGTACTTATAGATGACTCCAACACTTAAACCAGCTTTTTTAGCTATGCGATTCATGGCAGCCCTGTCCAATCCATTTTCAGCAAATTCGTCTATTCCGGCTTCCATCAAGCCTTGCAATGCATCTGGTTCAAGTTTTTTGTACATATATTACCTCATCCTTGTGAATATCTATTCACGAATCTAAGTTTATTATCGCACAGCTTGGTTTTAGCGTCAATTATTTTCAGGCAATTACAAATATTTATAATTTCATAATAAACTTTCTGTTTTATGAATCAAAAAAAGCTCCCAGAGAAATCTCCGAGAGCATACTTGCATTTTTATTATTCGCATTAGTTATTAATAGATTTTATAACAGCCAATAGAATATCTATCACTATCAGTACATAAAACTATAAAGCTGCATGACCTTCCTGCACATACAAGTCAGCATTGCGCTTGTTGGCTTCGATTTGCTCCTGACTAACCTGTCCTATGATTTTGCCAGGCACTCCAACTACCAGCGAGCCATCAGGTATGACCTTACCCTCTGTCACAAGAGCTCCTGCACCGATAATACAATTAGTTCCAACCTTAGCACCATTCATTACAATTGCTCCCATTCCCACAAGAGAATTGTCTCCTATTTCACAGCCATGGATGATAGCGCTATGGCCTACTGTTACTCCTTTGCCAATTACAACAGGATCAACTGTTGATACATGAACCACTGCATTGTCCTGAATATTAGAATCATCACCTATTACAATGCTATTTCTATCTCCACGAACTACTGCGTGATACCAGATACTTACATTATCTCCCAATGTCACATCATCAAGCACATCTGCATCTGGCGCGATAAATACATCTTTCCCTATAACCGGTTGTTTCATATCATCTATCTCCTATCTATTATTATTTCACAATTATATAACATATATAATCAAACCGAAAGTTCTCCTTTAACCTCTCTTTGTTCAATATATGATACTATCTTTTGAAGCTGTTATTAATATAGATTCGTCGCCCCTAGCTGCCATACCGGCTCGAGGCTAACGCTTAACCTCGCCTCAGTATGGCAGCCAAGGGGCGATATTCTCATACCATTAATATATATCCATTTACGAGAATAACCCTGTATCATACTTAGGCAAGGTCAAGCGTTAGCCTCGAGCCGTATATGATGCAAGAGTTATTCGACACCATTAATTTATATCCATTTACGAGAATAACCCTGTATCATATTAAGGCGAGGTCAAGCGTTAGCCTCGAGCCGTATATGATACAGGGTTATTCGACTTTATCGATATATAATCATGCTGCCATTAATTCTTTGGCACCAGCTTCTCCTTGCCACCCATATAAGGTCGAAGGACTTCTGGAATATTAATAGAACCATCAGCGTTTAAATTGTTCTCAAGGAATGCAATAAGCATACGAGGAGGGGCAACAACAGTATTATTTAATGTATTAGCGAAATACTTGTTACCATCCTTATCCTTCACGCGGATCTTAAGTCTACGAGCCTGCGCATCTCCCAAGTTGGAACATGAACCAACCTCGAAGTATTTCTGCTGTCTAGGCGACCAAGCCTCCACATCACAAGACTTAACCTTCAGATCAGCCAAATCTCCTGAACAACACTCAAGTGTACGAACAGGCACATCAAGACTTCTGAACAAGTCTACTGTATTCTGCCACAACTGGTCATACCAATGCATAGCTTCCTCAGGCTTACATACAACAATCATTTCCTGCTTCTCGAATTGATGGATTCTATACACACCTCTCTCTTCGATACCGTGAGCACCCTTCTCTTTTCTGAAGCATGGAGAATAACTTGTAAGTGTATAAGGTAATTTCTCCTCATCATTTAATGTATCAATAAACTTACCAATCATAGAATGCTCAGATGTTCCAATAAGGTAGAGATCCTCTCCCTCAATCTTGTACATCATTGCATCCATTTCCTCAAAGCTCATTACACCAGTAACAACATTTGAACGAATCATATATGGAGGAATGCAATATGTAAATCCTCTATCAATCATGAAATCTCTTGCATAAGACAAAACTGCTGAATGAAGTCTTGCAATATCACCCATAAGATAGTAGAAACCATTTCCTGCCACCTTACCAGCTGCATCCATATCGATTCCATCAAATCTCTCCATAATCTCTGTATGATATGGAATCTCAAAATCAGGAACTACAGGATCACCATACTTCTGAATTTCCACATTACATGAGTCATCTGGTCCGATTGGAACTGATGGATCAATAATGTTTGGAATCTTCATCATTATCTCAGTAACCTTGTCGTTGAGCTCTTTCTCAACAGGTTCCAAATCTTTGATTCTCTGCTTAATCTCAGCAACCTCAGCTTTAACCTTCTCAGCCTCATCCTTCTGTCCCTGTGCCATCAATGCACCAATCTGCTTAGAGATCTGATTCATCTTGGCTCTCAGGTCATCAGCCTCCTGTTGAGTAGCACGTCTCTTGTCATCAAGTTCAATAACTTCATCTACAAGTCCAAGCTTATGCTCCTGAAATTTCTTCTTAATATTTTCCTTAACAACATCAGGATTTTCTCTTAAGAATTTAATATCTATCATAATTATTCACTCCTTAAAAAGCACCATTAAGTGGATACTTTGCTACTATTTCAGCAATAATATCGCGTGCCTTCTTTACTCCGGCTTCGCCTTCTTTAATAACTGTAGCAATTGCTTCTGCCACCTGATCCATATCATCTTCCTTTAATCCTCTACTTGTTGCAGCAGGTGTTCCAAGACGGATACCAGATGTAACAAATGGTGACTTAGGATCATTTGGAATAGTATTCTTGTTGGCTGTAATATGAGCCTCATCCAAAAGCTTCTCCACAGCCTTTCCTGTTAAATCAAAAGGAGTAAGATCCACAAGCATCAAATGGTTGTCTGTACCATCTGATACAATCTTCACACCGCGGTTTTGCAATCCCTTACAGAGAGCCTGAGCATTTTTGATAATCTGCTGCTGATACTCCTTAAATTCTGGAGTCAAAGCTTCCTTGAAACATACTGCCTTGGCAGCAACTACATGCATAAGTGGGCCACCCTGAATTCCTGGGAAAATAGCCTTGTTGAAGTTATACTTCTCATTAGCTTCTGCAGTAGACATAATCATACCGCCTCTTGGTCCACGAAGAGTCTTGTGTGTTGTTGTTGTAACAATATCAGCATATGGTACTGGATTCTCATGAAGTCCTGCGGCAACAAGACCTGCAATATGAGCCATATCAACCATAAGCACTGCTCCAACCTCATCAGCAATCTCTCTGAACTTCTTGAAGTCAATTGCTCTAGCATATGCAGAGGCACCGGCGATAATCAACTTCGGCTTACATTCTCTTGCGATAGCTGCAACATTTTCATAATCGATTACACCATCATCATTTACACCATATGGCACTATATTGAAATAGTGTCCTGAGAAATTAGCTGGTGAACCGTGTGTTAAATGTCCGCCGTGATCAAGGTTCATACCCATAACAGTATCTCCCGGCTCAAGTACTGCATATTCCACAGCCATGTTTGCCTGAGCTCCTGAATGAGGCTGTACATTGACATACTCACAACCAAATAGTTCTTTTGCTCTCTCTCGAGCTAACTCTTCAGCCTTATCAACAACTTCGCATCCGCCGTAATATCTCTTGCCTGGATAGCCTTCAGCGTATTTGTTGGTGAGAATAGATCCCATTGTAGACATTACAGCTGGGCTAACCCAGTTCTCTGAAGCAATAAGTTCGATATGGTCTGATTGTCGCTCAAATTCCTCTGTGATAATGTCTGCGATTTCCGGATCAACTGCCTTGATATCGTCTAGTGTGTACATGTGTCTCCTCCTTATTTTCAATATTAATTTGTTACTATATATTACTTATTCTTCTTACCTGCAAAACGAACTTTGAAAATATACCAAAGCTCTGTTGCGATGCAGATAGATGAATATGTACCACAAGCCATACCCACAAGAAGTGGTAATGCAAATTCTCTGATGCTTGTTACACCGAGAATAAGAAGCATAAGTACCATTACAAGTGTGGTAAATGATGTTGAAAGTGTACGAGAAAGTGTCTGTGTAATACTTGTATTTGCCAAATCTTCGAGAGCCTCTGCAGAACCATTTTTCAGAGTCTTCATATTCTCACGAATTCTGTCAAATATTACAATTGTATCATTTACAGAATAACCTACTACTGTAAGCATACATGCAATAAATGCACTTCCAACTGAAAGCCTTGCCACTGCATAAAGTGCAAGAACTACTAATACATCATGCACAAGAGCGATAATAGCACTTGTTGCAAATCTAATATCCTTGAATCTAAACCAGATATATACAAGCATGCAAAGCACGGCAATTACTACGGCAACCATAGATTCGCTTCTCATCTCTTTACTGATACTTGAGCCGATATTTGTTGACTGAATATTGGTTTCCTTCACCCCAAAGTTATCTTCAAATGTCTTATTCAAAGCTTCACGCTCTGACAAATCAAGTGAGCGAGTCTTGAAGATAATCTGCTTATCATCATCTACAATCTGTGTCTGAATATCATTATCACCTGTAACCTTAGAAATGTAAGGAACGATTTCCTTCTCAGCTTCATCAAGTGTATATGCCTTGTCAAACTGAACTGTTGTTGAAGTACCACCCAAGAACTCCAGACTGTAATTCAATGACTTCATACCCTTACCTGCATTCACTCCCATAGCGGCAAAACCAACTACGATACATGCAAGTGAAACTACAAAGAATACTTTTCTCTTGGCAATGAAGTTAACTGTTTTTCGCTCTTTTGCCTTACCGTAAAGCTTAACATTTCTCATTCCAACTGCATACAGAGCATAAATAAGAAGTCTGGATACGATTAAAGCTGTAAACATTGAAAGCAATACACCGATTGCCAATGTAATAGCAAAACCTTTGACAGTACCTGAACCAAAGATTCCAAGAACTGCTGCTGCAATAAGTGTTGTCACATTTCCATCAACAATGGCTGACATAGCCTTCTTGAATCCGATATCGATTGCTGCTGCAACACTCTTCTCTGCTGCAATCTCCTCTCGGATACGGGCAAATATAATTGCATTAGCATCTACAGCCATACCGATTGATAAAATGATACCTGCGATACCTGGCAATGTAAGCGTTACATCAAATGCCCAGAGGATAAATACCATAAGAGCTGTATAAATCATAAGTGCAAGAGATGCTGCAATTCCAGGTCCCCAGTACATTGCAATCATAAACACAATTACAATAGCAAGACCAACACCAGCAGCAATAAGACTTGTCTTTAACGCATCGCTACCAAGAGAAGCGCCTACAACCTCTGACTGTAATTCCTGAAGTTCTACATCAAGTCCACCAATTCTGATGTATGATGCAAGCTTCTTAGCCTCATCAATATCCTTCATACCATCAATCTGTGCTGAACCATTTGTAATAGCTTCCTTTACTCTAGGAACACTTACAAACTTTCCATCATAATAGATACCGATTGACTCACTAGCTGCTGCAGCCTTGGTTGTAGCCTCAGCAAATGCCTTGGTTCCCTCATCTGTAAATGAAAGACTAACTACAGGCTCAGATGCTCCTGTAGTTGGATTCTGATAAAATGTACCCTCGGCACCCTTAATCTGTGTACCAGAAACTACAATAGAACCATCTGCAATTATTGCATCGATATCCTTGGTTAATTCATATTCACCAGTCTGCTGATTAATCTGATAGTTTGGTGTGCCATCAGATCCGTTCTGTGCAATGAAATAAATTGTACCAGGTGTACCAAGCTGCTCTAACATTGCATTGGCATCTGTAACACCAGGAATCTCAACTGTGATTCTGTCATCACCTACAGCATATACACTAGCTTCTGTAGTAGTTGTATCTGACTGTAAATCATTTTCAATACGACTCTTGATCTTGGTAATTGTATCCTGTAACTGTTCCTCTGTAGGAGTATCCCCAACAGCTTCATAAGTAATACTTACACCACCGGCCAAATCAAGGCCCAACTTTAACTTGTTTCCATCACTCTTAGTAATAGTTCCTGTCACAATATTTATAGCCAGGTAACCAAAACCAACCAATGCAGCTAGCATAACTACAAGCCATGCTACTCCCTGCCCCTTTTTCATTCGTTTCATTATAACTATTCTCCTTCTTTTGCAGCCAATGCTGCTTTAATATATATAGCACACTCCACTCTCTTCTTCTGAAGCGCACATCCCACATCATAAGCATCATGAATATCACCGTGGAAGTTATAAGAGTTGGCTGCACATCCACCACTACAGTAGAATCTTGCAAAACATTCTCTACATTTATCCTTGGCATATACATTACAGCTTTTGAATTCATCCATAATATCTGTTCTAGTAACACCTTCGTCCACATTTCCCATAATGAAATCTGTGTTTCCAACGAACTGGTGACATGGATATAATTCTCCAGTTGGTGTAACTGCCAGATACTCTGTACCTGAGCCGCATCCTGAGAGACGCTTGGCTACACAAGGACCACCTTCCAAATCAATCATAAAGTGGAAGAAATTGAAATCCTCATCAGTACCATGACGACGAACCATTTCCTGTGCCAAATCCTCATACTCCTTATACAATCCATCCAGGTCTTCCTCGCGAATTGCATAATCGTCTGTTTCCTTGGCTACAACAGGCTCAACTGATATCTGTTTAAATCCCAAATCTGCCAAATGAAGCACATCCTTAGAGAAGTCCAGATTATTTCTGGTAAATGTGCCTCGCACATAGTATTTCTCCTGATTTCTGCTCTCTGCAAATTCCTTGAATTTAGGAACGATAATGTCGTAACTTGGAGCACCTTTTCTAAAAGGTCTCATAAGATTATGTATCTCCGGTCTACCATCGATACTCAAGACTACATTTGCCATCTCTTTGTTGGCAAATTCAATAACATCATCATTTATTAATACACCGTTGGTAGTTAAAGTAAATCGGAAGTTCTTGTTGTGCTTTTCCTCAAGGCTGCGACCATATGCAACCAAATCCTTCACTACCTGCCAGTTTAGAAGTGGCTCTCCACCAAAGAAATCAACCTCAAGATTTCTGCGATTTCCTGAATTAGCCACTAAGAAATCCAAAGCCTTCTTACCAACTTCGTAACTCATAAGCTCACGCTTACCACCATGATACTCGCCCTCTTCTGCGAAGCAGTACTTGCAAGCCAGATTGCAATCATGTGAAATATGTAAGCACAGCGCCTTGACCACTGTAGGTCTCTTGGCAAAGTCTGTAATATAAGGCTCATAATTATCTGTTGTAAATAATTCTTCTGCCTCTATAAGTTCTTGTATCTCATTCCAAGCATCATCTATTTCATCCGCCTGTCCCGGATATCTGTCTGCTAGAATTGACTTGATTTCCTCCTGGCTCTTCTTTTCATACAACTCAACCATATCATAAGTCATATCATCAAGCACATGGATTGCTCCACTGTTGACATCAATGGCTATGTTATAGCCTCCCATTTTGTATTGATGAACCAAAATATGCCTCCTTATAAAACGCACAAATGACCGAACGCTATAAAGCGCACGGTCGTATTGTGAAACGTTGTTCTCTTTTTTATAAATTAGTTGTTCTTGTTCTCACAGCTCTGATTTCCAACTGTACAAGAAGTCTTGCAAGCTGACTGGCAAGATGTCTGGCACTCACCGCATCCACCTTTTTTAACTGTGTTCTGAAGTTTCTTTGTATTTAATGTCTGAATGTGTTTCATAATATATCTCCTTCACATTTTATTTTTCATTTTCCCATTCCTGACAACAGGAACTGCTAGGGATGATTATAACACAGTAATTAATAAATATAAAGTATTTTTTAGGGAGAAAGCCCCATTCTTACTAGGTTTTTCCTCCTTCATTTATTGCATTTTATCCTTATAAATGTTAAAATGCTTTATGTTTCAATTTTATATGAGGAGAAAGTATTATGTTATTAGCAATTCCTACAGTGACAATCGTTTTACTAGTTGTTACAGCAATACTTTTGGCAATAACTATCGCACTATACTTCCTTGGTAAGAAAGCGCAGAAGCGTCAGGACGAGCAGGCAGAACAGATGGCTGCAGTATCCCAGAACGTATCAATGCTTATAATTGACAAGAAGTATCTCAGATTAAAAGAATCAGGACTTCCTGAGCAGATGATCGATCAGGTGCCATGGTATTCAAGACGTGCAAAATTGCCGATAGTAAAGGCTAAAGTCGGACCACAGATTATGACATTAATCGCTGACGGTGCAATCTTTGAAGATCTTCCAGTTAAGAAGGAAGTAAAGGCAAAGGTAAGCGGCATCTATATTACAAGTGTAAGTGGCCTGCATGGTAAAATTAAGAAAGAAGAAGAAGGTAAGAAGAAGGGATTTCGTTCTTGGTTACTTCGAAAGCAGAAAGAGTATTCTGGCAAATAATGGTATAACTAATTTAAACTCCCCATCTACCATATACGGCTCGAGGCTAACGCTTGACCTCGCCTTTATATGGTAGATGGGGAGTTTTTTCAATTAATAATATATCAAGACTTCCCAGCAATCATATACGGCTCGAGGCTAACGCTTAACCTCGCCTTTATATGATTGCTGAGAAGTCTTTTTCAATCCTTTAATCGCATTAGAACTAGCAAGGCTCTCCCTTCGAGGTCAGTGCCAGCCTCTGCTTCTTTTAGCGGTATGATTTTTCATCTATTAATTGCGTTAAAACTAGCAAGGCTCTCCTCCGGTCATATTAAGGCGAGGTTAAGCGTTTAGCCTCGAGCCGTATATGGCCGGTGGAGAGCCTGATCCATTCTACTCTATTCTATTAAATCATTACGCCTCAACAGAATCAGCAGAGGTGGCAGCTTGACCGAGAGTCTCATCCATCATCTCAAGCTGAGTCTTTAAATCGAATTTGCTGATGTTCTGCTGTAAGCTATCAGCCAACTCTACCAGCTGGTTTGTGGCTTGATTACAATCATTTACAATAGTCTCTAACTGAATCATTGTAGCTGATGTCTCCTCGGTAGAGGCAGCATTTTCCTCAGCAATAGATGCAAGAGAAGACAAGGCATCTACAACCTGCTTCTTCACAGTATTAAGCTGTGTAATCTGCTCAGAAGACTGAGTGATTCCATCTGCCACTTCTTCGATACCATCACCAAGTTCTTTAAATACCTGCTGAGTCATCTCTAATTTCTCATTCTGTCTATCAATCTCATCAAGAACGCTATTCATTGTTTCCACGCTGACATTTGACTGTGAAATCAACTCTTCAACAATAGCGCTAATCTTCTGTGCTGAATCAGCTGACTGCTCAGCAAGATTTCTAACCTCGTCGGCAACAACTGCAAATCCTTTACCCTGCTCACCAGCACGGGCAGCTTCAATTGAAGCATTAAGGGAAAGCAAATTAGTCTGATTTGCAATATCACTAATCAAATCTACAACATTTCTAATCTCAGTTACCGAACTGTTTGTGACATTTGTCTGTTCATGGACCTCATCAATAGACACCTTGGTCTGCTCACTGATTTCCATAAGCTGCTTCAAAGTCTTGCCCATGAGATCGTTCTTGGACTTCATCTCATTAGTGCTCTCAAGCAATCTGTCCATTCCTTCTGAAGCTTCTCCAATAGCTTCTCCCATGCCATCCATCTGCAAGCTTACACTCTGTGTCTCTGTGGCCTGGCTTGTGGCACCATTTGCAATATCTTCCACTGCTGAATTTACATCGCTAATAGAAGAATCAATATTTTCAAAGTTGTACTTAAATTCTCCTGAGAATGTTCCAAGAGCATCTGTTGTCTTATTTATCTGCTTAATTGTATCAGACAGATTAGAAACCAAAGTCTGCACAGATCTGGCAATATTTCCCACTTCATCCCCACGGTTAAGCAATCTGTCATCAAGTTTAACATTCAAATCACCATCTGCCACGTTGTCAAGATTACTTACCGCAGAAGCTATAGCCTTGGTAATCTTTCTACATACAATATAGCTGATTATAACAGCCACCAAAAGGAAACCGATCAAGCCATAGGAAACATATGTCAACACATACTGTGTCAGAGCCTTTACCTCTGACTTAGGGAAAAATGCTTTGATAAAAATATCATATCCGTCATTATGACTTGTTCTGTTAAGGTATGTATAGTAAGTTTCACCATTAATTTTCTCTGTCTGATAAATCTCTTCGCCAGTCTGCCATTGGGCCAGCATATCATCACTTATAGCACCTACACCCTCAACTTCTGATATATCTGAGTCAAATGTATTAATAAGAGCTGTATCATTATAATACAATACATATTCTGCACCTGTAGCACTCTTTACTTCATCCATTGAAATCTGAAGGTCACCAAGTACATCTCCTCTCTCTTCATCTGAATATTCCTTATCCGAATTCTCTTGTGCCTTGGTAGATGAACCACCACTAAAAGCCATACTCAAATCGTGAGATGAAATCACCAGCACCTTCCGCACCATTGAATCAGCCACATAATCTCTAACCTGATTCATAGCAACGTATGCCATTACACCAATTAAAATAATTGGCAAGATTGATGTGAGCATAATCTTAAAAGTCAGATTAGCCCCCTGCTTCTTAATATTCTTTTCCATAATAAGCTCCTTCCTATGCCGGTCTAAGTTTTTTATAGACTTATATACACTGCATTATATAATGAAAGAGCATAAATTATTTTTCATTTTTTTGCCTTTTTTTGTAATTTTTTTACATTTTTTTGTAATTTGGCATCTTTTCTCAAATAAATTTCATATACAATAGAAAAAATCTATCGCGCTTTTACAATAATATTCAGCACCTGGTGAGACAATAATTCTTTACCACTAAACAAATCATAATTGATTCTAGCTCTGGCCCTGCCAATCTTATCCCATTTATCCTCGTATACATATTCATTGGTACTGCATTCCATAGGAATAATTCCTGCAAATATTTTCATTGAGCAATCATTCCTCTTACCCAGCTCATATTTCATCAATCGTTCTATAGCTCCAGATGTTGCAACTGCACATCCCGCCGGAGACATAATTATCTCATACTCACACTCGCCATTTTCATCAGCAGATGAATATTTAACAATAATCTGGTCACCATTTACCTCTGCGGTACCTGGATATTCGCCACCTACTATTTCTCTCTGTCCATCTGTGCTTTGTATAGTTTTTATTTTGATAGATACTTCCCTTTTTTCCATACAACCACCTCTTTCCACACAAGCCCCATTAAAGTCTCACATAAAGTCTCATTTCAGTTCTGCTCTTTTATAACCTCGCTTACACCCTCAACCTGTTTTGCAAGATGTGTATGCATAATCTTTTTCAGCAAATCCACATCATTTTGCTCAAAACCATCTATCATAGCCTGATGTTCTGAAATCAAGTCCTCGTATGTATCATTATCCTTCACATACTCATATCTGTATCGATACATCTGCTCTCTTAAGTTAACAACAATATTTGTAAGCTTAGGATTATCTGCCATCTCATAAATCACATTATGAAATTTCTCATCCTCCTCCGCAATCTTGCGAGGATCCTTGCTCTTTGTAGCAAACTTAAATGCCTCTAGTGCTTCACGAAGCTTGTCAACCTGCTCAGGCTTCTTTCTGGTGCATGCCATAGAAACTGCCAACTCATCCAATGCATTTCTTATTTCCAACACGTCTCTCAAGTCTTTCTCTGTCATCTTGGCAACCTGAGCACCTTTTCTAGGAACTGTAATAGCCAGTCCCTCGTCCTCTAAAAGTCTTATAGCCTCACGAATCGGAGTACGGCTAACCCCCAACTTATTAGCCAAGTGCATCTCCATAAGTCTATCCCCCGGCTTCAAGTCACCTCTTAAAATAGCATTTCTGAGAGTATTATAAACCACATCCCTAAGTGGCAATCTCGAATCCATATCCAATTTCAATTCTTCCATTTTGTATCCTACTCCTTGTCATTTACAAATTTATACTTCCCGTTTTAATGCATTAGCTTACACATTATAAATGCTTGTATATCTAACCACCTTAGCCAAACCGCTCTTTTCCACAGCTTCCTTGGCTTCCATCATCGCATCATTATCATCAAAAAATCCAAATACTGTTGGTCCGCTTCCACTCATCATAGAAATAACAGCGCCATTTTCCATCATCACCCTCTTAATGTCAGCAATCTCAGGATGCATAGGAATTGTCACTTCCTCCAAAATATTTCCCATGTGAGATGCCAAAGCATGCAAGTCACCATTTTCTATATCTTCAATCATGGCATCAATATCAGGATGCTTGGGATTTTCAATTGCATCCAGGGCCTGATACACTTCCTTGGTAGATACAGACACCGCAGGTTTTGCAATAAGCACAGGACATCTCATCATAGCCGGAAGTCTGGTTAGTTTTTCACCAATGCCTGCTGCCAATGCTGTTCCACGCATAAGACAATATGGCACATCAGCTCCAATCTTCACACCAATCTTCTGAAGTTCCTCTATAGACAGTCCCAACTCATATATTCTATTAATTCCATATAATACCGCTGCTGCATCTGAACTTCCGCCGGCCATTCCTGCCGCCACCGGGATATTCTTCTTAAGATGAATCTTCACTCCCAGAACCTGTGGATAAGCTTCCTTCATAAGCTTTGCAGCTTTGATACATAAATTTGAATCATCAGTAGGTAAGAAACCCGAATCGGTTGTCATGGAAATACCGCCATCTGTATCCTTCTCAACGGTTACTACATCATACATATGAACCGTCTGCATAATCATATTGACCATATGATATCCATCTTCCCGGATTCCAGTCACATCTAAACCGATATTGATTTTGGCCAAAGCCTTTAAAGTAATTGCATTTTGTTCAGTCAAATCATATTCCCCTAATTGTATTTTTTGTGCACTTTGCACTTTGTATTATTTTTAGTGCAATACGATTGTAACAAATACGTCATGCATAATCAAGAACTTCTTGTATCTCAAAAACAACAAAATACATTTACATTTAAAACTCATGCTATATAATGAAAGTAGGAAAGGATGCCGAATATAGTTATAAGATACTATATCAATGTAGTGGGCAAGGAAGCCCACACCAGTTAACCAGGGAGGGATGCATATGGATACTAATTTAGTAAGCAATATATCTTCTGCTATTTCCACCACATCAAAGCCTGAATATAACAAGAAGGCTGAAGATGCCAAGGAAGCAGTTGACAAAACTAAATTCTCCGAAGAAGCTGCAGTTTATGAAAAATCAAAACCGGCAGCAAATCCAGCAAAAATGTCAAAAGCAGATCGTGCTTCACTTGTAGCACAGATGCAGGCAGATGCAGAAGCTAACAAAGCTCAGCTTCTCAATATTGTAAGAAATGAAATCACAAGACAAGGTCAGGCCATCGGTGCTTCAGATGACATCTGGCACATCTTGGCAAGCGGCGATTTCGAAGCTTCACCGGAAGCAATTGCTCAGGCTAAAAAGGATATCGCAGAGGATGGATATTGGGGTGTTGAACAGACCTCAGATCGTATTGTAGAATTTGCCAAAGCACTCAGCGGCGGTGATCCAGCCAAGGCTGACGAATTATTTGACGCATTTGTAAAGGGATTCCAAGAGGCAACCAAAACTTGGGGCCGTGAGTTACCTGATATTTCAAAGCGCACATATGAAGCTGTTGAGCAGAAATTCAATGACTGGAAAAACAGCGTAAATGCCGGAGAATAATTTAATAACAGATTAAACAAGAGCCACCAGCAATTAAACTGGTGGCTCATTTTGTTCTTCTTCCTGTTCTGCTTTGGTTTTCTGAATAGCTTCATTTAACAGAAGCATTCTCTCATCAAGTTCTGATACAATCTTAGAACATTCCTGCAGATCATGACTGATATACTCCGGTGCATGACCTTCAAATTTATAATATATCTTATGCTCCAGACTTGCCCAGAAATCCATTGCAATGGTACGAATCTGTATCTCTACCTTGGTATCTACAACCCTATCGGACAAGAATACCGGAATAGTAACTATCATATGGTAACTCTTGTATCCGCTAGGCTTAGGATTCTTGATATAATCCTTTACAGATATGACAGTAACATCATTTTGTCTTCCAATCATATCCGCCAGACGATATATATCCGATGTAAATGAACATACAATTCTAACACCGGCAATATCATTACAATACTCCATCATATTCTGTAGAGTTTCATCATAACCGTATCTCTTCAATTTCTTGACAATACTATCAGGAGTTTTCACTCTTGTTTTCACATACTCGATAGGATTGTACTGATGTACATGTTTGAACTCCTCATTGAGTATCTCAATCTTGGTATTCATCTCCTTGATAGCTGAGCGGTATATCAACATAACCGCATTCCATGATTCAATTGAATCATCAAAATAATTCTTACTCTCTAACTCACTCATTATCTCACCCCGTATTTTATGTCTATCAGTCAATACTAGTCTTCCTCTAACACTTCTATCTCCAAATAGTCAAAATATATATCTTCAACAAATGCATCCGCACCGAATCGCGCTTTGGCACATTGTTTAAAATCTCTCACTGTGGAATCAAGCCATATAGGTCTTGCCACATCCATCTCATGACAGGCCTCATCTAAAGCATTGAACACTTTGTGGGTTCTGGTCTCATCACTGAAATCTTCAACTACATAATCTCCCACTAATCTATTGTTCTTCCACTGTTTAAACCATATCTTCATATTCTTCTCTGTCTATTAGCCTCATACATCAACACTCCTGCTGCCATGGCAGCATTCAAAGACTCCAACTTACCTCCCATTGGTATTTTAACATATTCATCCGCAATCCCGGCAATCTCATCTGTGAGACCATTGCCCTCATTTCCAATTAGAAAACCTGTAGGGCTCGTGTAATCGTAGCCATCATAATATTTCTCACCGGCCAAATGTGCAGCATAGAATTTCACACCCTGCTGCTGCAACTCCTTCAATGTATCCGACAGATCAGCAGATATAACAAATGGCATGCGATATAAACTTCCCATGGTTGATCTGACTGTTTTAGGATTAAATATGTCCACAGTATCTGAGGACATTATTATGCCATTTACGCCAGCTCCCTCTGCAGTTCTGAAAATCGTACCCAGATTTCCGGGATCCTGTACATTTTCCAAAACCATAAGCAGCGGATTGTCATCTTGTATCAAATCTGTCAATTCATAGGCAGGCTGTGTCACAACTGCTAAAATTCCCTGAGGTGTCTCCGTGTCAGACATATGCTTCATTACGTTTTCATTTACCACGCGAAGCTTATCACCAAAACGAATCTCTAGGTCATCCATCGATTCCAGAGACTTCTCAATATAAGATTGCGATATATATACTTCTCTAAGATATTCCTCCGGAGTCTCAAGAACCATTCTCGGTCCTTCCACAACAAAAACCTGCTGCTGACGCCTTGCTCTAGCCTTTGCCAACAAGGTTTTCACATTCTTGATTCCCTGATTGGAAGTTGATGTTATTATATCCATATTCCAACATTTTCCTCTTACATATATTATAAATATATAATCTCATTATGAGAAGATAATTACAAGATATTACAATCAAGTAGAAGGGAGTGATTAGCTCCCGTCCTCTCACAGCACCGTACGTACCGTTCGGTATACGGCGCTTTCAATAGTTGACGTGCACAGACTGGTAGGCTGTGGCTAAATCATAGAAGCCACTGCTTATCAGTCTTT
>JAFUXA010000007.1 GCA_017470985.1 Lachnospiraceae bacterium | reverse complement strand
ACATGTAATCAAAATGATTGGGCCATCATATAGAACAAAGGATTATTATGATTTATTAGATGCTGATGAGCAAAAATAGATCATTAAAAAACTACATTTTTACTTTGGAACTTTTAAACATTTTGATGTTGACATTTACATAATGCAATAATTTGCAGTTCTATGGAGGTATAATATCCGCTTAGACACCTGCATTCAATAGGGTTGTGACACTTAGACAAGTCCGCATTACAACTTACATTTAGCTTTATGACAAACGGCATATTTTTCGTGACAAACTGCAAAATAATTTTATTTTACTATGATACAATTCTAGTCGTATAATGTAATTAAAGGTAGGGTGGTAGTATGAATGAATTAACTGATTATATAAGAATCTTTGTCGATCTCGCATATATTATTCAGATTGTATGTGTGGCCATATTGATTGTAACTGCATTACAGCCTCATATAAAAAGTCTGTCCCAGATGCCTGAATTTATAATCGAGACACTTCTTCTGATGTTGACATCTTCAATTATCAATTTTTTATTTTACCAGGCATCACAATCTTTTCCTATATTAAAAGGAGCAGGCACTTGGTGCACTCCCCTTATTACTATCATATGCTTTGCAGCAATTATTTGTCCTTATGAAAAGAGTTTGAAGATAATGACCAGCGCCGTGGTTTATTCTCTCATCATGGTAGTCACACAGATTGGTGATACTTACGGCATGCTACTCACCATATATATAACTAATTTCAACAGCCTGTATGTCAAAATCGCCGCCTCGCTGTTTCTTCTTATTGCCGCAGTATTTTTTGACAAGACCAGGATGTCCGCTTTTAAAGTCAGTCCATACACAGTCAGATTAACATTAAGTATTGCTATTCCTTCTGCCGCGGCAGTAATTGTATATGACATATGTAGACTTCATATTATGCCGATAAATGATTTCAAGCAAAACATGCCAGTATACATCCTTATGTCTATAATACTGATTTTGCTTTTTATAATTGATACTGTAACTTATAGAATGGCATGGCAAATATGCCGTGAACAAAATGAAATATTAGATCTTCAAATTGAGAAGCAGCTTAACAGCTCCACCAAGCAACTGCTTACCATAGCTGATCATAATCTGCTGGAATTGCACAAAATACGACATGATATTAGAAACCAATATGCATATATGCAAATTCTGTTGAACAATGAGCAATATGATGATTTAAGAAATTATTATTTTGAATTACTAGGCTCATTTGCAGAACCCCTTGTATCTACTGTTGATTGCGGTAATCGTGTGCTAGATGCAATATTTAACATGGAAAATACAACTGCCCATCGCGTTGGTGCCACCTTGGATTTAAAGCTTGCAGTTCCACCTAAACTCCCCTTCAAAGAAGTTGATCTATGTAAACTTCTAACCAATTTAGTTGATAACGCTATTGAAGCTGTAAGCTCTGAGAAATGTGATGACAAAACCATATATATCACAATGAAGCCACAGCAGGACTATATGTTTATCCAGGTGAAAAATCAAACCAGGAAATCTCCTAAGTTCCTGGAGAATGGTCTGAGAACCACCAAGAATAACAAAGACGCTCATGGCAAAGGTCATGCAATCATACAGTCTGTAGTTGATAAGTATAATGGAAATATCCTGTATCATATAAAAGATGGTATGTTTAGTGTAGAAATTTTAATGGATATGTATCAAAAGAAGGAGCACTCTTAAATTATGAAAACAAGATTACATATCGCTATATGCGATGATGAACCACAAGCTGCATCAATTGTAACAGCATCTGTAGAAACAACTTTCGCATCAAATGGTGTTGATGTGCTAATTGATTCTTTTCTATCAGCGAATGATTTAATTAATCAGCTGACAACCTTTTCCTATAATCTCATTTTTTTAGATATAAGTATGCCTGAGATGGATGGCGTAGCTCTTGGTGAGAAAATCAAAAGAAAAAATAATACCACTGAGGTAATATTTGTCTCAAGCAACACAGATCGAGTTTTTGACACTTTCAATATTCATCCATTCGGATTTGTGAGAAAGAATAATTTTATGACAGATATCAACAATGTAATTGAGAGATATGTGCGTGATGTGGTAAATAGCAATGATTATTCATCTATAATACAGTTTAAATCAAGAGGAGGTTTTACTTCCATTAGAACCACCTCTCTAAAATACGTAGAATGTATCAAGAACATACAGTTTCTATATACAGATGATGATAATGAGCCTACCAAGATATATTCTCGTATGGAAGCCCTAGAGGAGCAACTGGCTCCTCATGGATTTATTAGAGTCCATAAGGGCTATCTGGTAAATTATCTGTATATCAAACGCTTTGACTCTAAGGATATAACTCTTACTTCAGGGGAAATCATTCCGGTGAGTCGCGCAAAATATCATGCGTCGCTGGACGAGTACACGCGGCTCATCTCCGTCGACACCACCCGCTAACCTATTTTATATGTTTCCGCTGCAACCTAATTTCCGCAAGCACCAAAAAAGCCGGCGTCACATGACACCGGCCTTTTCAATACCATTATAATCTGAAATTATACTAACTCAAGTACAACTTCCATAGCGCCGTCACCCTTACGAGGTCCGACTTTGATGATTCTTGTATAACCACCCTGGCGATCAGCATACTTAGGAGCGATCTCCTCGAATAACATCTTAGGCATATCAACTTCCTTGATTTCCTTTCTAGATGTACCAGCTGTCTTTACAGGATATAATACCTTAAGCATCTCTCTTCTTGCATGAAGTCTAGAAGGCTGATCCTTCTTGATAGTCTTGTCAACTGTATCGAATACAGTAACCTTCTTACCATCAACTACTTCCTTAACTCTCTTGCCATCTGCATCTTTACGAGCAACCTTAGCCTGAACAGTAACTTCATCGAAGTTATCCTTTTCCTTAACTGCAAGAGCGATAATTCCCTCAGCAATCTTTGCTACTTCCTTAGCCTTAGCTTCTGTTGTAACAATTCTTCCATGGTACAAAAGATTTGTAACCTGGTTTCTAAGTAAAGCCTTACGCTGTGAAGATGTTCTGCTTAATTTTCTATACTTTGCCATTTTTATTTCCTCCTATGTAGATAGCGCGCCGCATCTTACGCTCTTTGGTCTTACTAAAACACGTCGAATGGTTCTGCTATCTATAATCTTATGGTTTTCGTGCTCATCGGACTTACCGAAAGCCTGTTAATAATTGTCTATTAGTCCTCGATATTCTTCAAGCCAAGACCTAATTCCTCAAGCTTAGCAAGAATCTCATCTAATGACTTCTTACCTAAATTACGAACCTTCATCATGTCATCAATAGTCTTATCGCATAACTCGCCTACTGTATTGATGTTAGCTCTCTTTAAGCAATTGAATGAACGAACAGTTAATTCTAACTCTTCAATGCTCATATCATTGCCCTTTTCTTTCTGATCAAGTTCCTTCTCTTCAAATGGAGCAACTGTATCAGCTTTATCAGACAAACCGATGAATAACTTGAGCAATTCATCCAAAACCTTAGCAGCAATACTTACTGCCTCTTCTGGATAAGTTGTTCCATTAGTATATACATCTAATGTAAGCTTGTCATAGTCTGTAATCTGTCCTACACGAGTGTTTTCAACTTTAATATTGACACGCTCAATTGGTGTGTAGATAGAATCAACAGCGATAACACCAATTGGTGTATCCTCTGCCTTATTCTTATCAGCTCCTACATATCCACGACCATTTGTAATAGTAAGCTCCATGTAAAGCTTGCTATCAGCACCGCCGTTGAGATGAGCGATGACAAGATCAGGGTTCATGATCTCAATGTCAGGATCAACCTGAATCATACCTGCAGTCACAACGCCCTCACCCTCAAACTCAATGTAAGCTGTCTTTGGGTCATCTGACTCACTGTTATTGCGGAGTGCTAAATTCTTAATATTCATAATGATTTCAGTTACATCTTCCTTTACTCCAGGAATTGAACTGAACTCATGTAGAACACCGTCGATTTTAACCTGGCTAACCGCTGTACCTGGTAATGAAGAAAGCATGATTCTTCTAAGTGAATTACCAAGTGTTGTTCCATAACCTCTCTCCAAAGGTTCTACAACAAATCTTCCATATTTTTTATCTTCTGAGATTTCTATAGTCTCAATATTTGGTCTTTCGAAATCGAACACTGCGTTGTTCCTCCTTATTATGGTCTACCAGTTAAAATTTCAATCTAATATTACTTAGAATACAACTCGACGATAAGCATTTCATCAACTGGAACGTCAATCTGCTCTCTTGTAGGTAACTCTTTTACAGTTCCCTGTAACTTCTCAAGGTCAACATCGATCCAATCTGGAACAAGTCTACCATTTGTTACCTCAACGATATCCTTAAATCTCTGAAGGCTCTTCTTATTCTCGCGAACCTCAATTACATCACCAGCCTTAACAAGGTATGATGGTACATTTACAGGCTTACCGTTTACTAAGAACATCTTGTGATCAACAACCTGACGTGCTTCTCTACGTGTTCTAGCAAATCCCATACGGAATACTACATTATCAAGACGTGACTCAAGAATTGTCATAAGGTTCTCACCTGTCATACCCTTCTTTCTGTCAGCTGCGTCATAATAATTACGGAAAGGCTTCTCTAATACGCCATAGATGAACTTAGCCTTCTGCTTTTCTCTCAACTGGAGTCCGTACTCAGATGTTTTTCTTCCGGATCTCTTTAATTGTCTATTTGATTTTTTATCATATCCTAAATAAGATGGTTCCATTCCAAGTGAACGGCATCTCTTAAGGACAGGTGTTCTATTAACTGCCATCTTAGATTATCCCTCCTAATTAAACTCTTCTACGCTTTGGTGGACGACATCCATTATGTGGAACAGGAGTAACATCAGTAATACTTGTTACATCAATACCACATGCATTAATTGCACGGATTGCTGCTTCTCTTCCTGATCCTGGTCCCTTTACGAATACATCTACCGTCTTTAATCCATGAATGAGTGCTGCCTTTGCAGCAGTTTCAGCTGCCATCTGAGCAGCATATGGAGTAGATTTTCTTGAACCTCTAAATCCAAGACCACCTGCACTTGCCCATGAAAGAGCGTTACCCTGAGCATCTGTAATTGTTACAATTGTATTGTTAAAAGATGCCTGAATATGCACCTGGCCACGTTCAACGTTTTTCTTTACGCGCTTCTTTGTTACTTTCTTTGCAACCTTAGCCATATCTAAACTAACCTACTTTCTTAAAATCTAAATTTATAAAATCAACTATAAACTGCCTAATTATTTCTTCTTATTAGCAACAGTTCTCTTAGGACCCTTACGTGTTCTAGCATTTGTCTTTGTCTTCTGACCACGTACTGGAAGTCCCTTTCTATGACGGATACCACGATAGCATCCAATCTCCTGAAGTCTCTTGATGTTAAGAGCGATATCTCTTCTTAAATCACCCTCTACAAGGATATTCTTCTCATCGATGACAGCACTAATCTTCTTTACTTCGTCATCTGTAAGATCCTTAACACGTGTGCTAGGATCAACATTTGCTGCTTCGAGAATCTCGTTTGAAGTTACTCTACCGATTCCATAGATGTAAGTCAAACCGATCTCAACACGTTTTTCTCTTGGTAAATCTACACCTGCGATACGAGCCATGTGTGTTTACACCTCCATAAAATATTCTTTGTGGACGAATCATCATCCAAATTATAAGGTACTGAAAAAAATAAACAGCATACAGCTCCGGTTTCCCGGCCTGAAATGTGTGTATGAATCTATTTTCCTCCATGTGCTTAAACGCACAATACACCTACATATTGCATGTAAGTGTTGATGTAGCATATAAAATGACAAAATGCTACTTATATTATGAACAGTCTATAGATAGCTAGACTGCAGCCGCACATAATATTTTCTCTGAAATTGTAAAACAATTTCCCAGGATTAACCCTGTCTCTGCTTGTGTTTTGGATTTTCGCAAATGATGCGAATGCTTCCCTTTCTTCTGATAACCTTGCACTTTTCGCAAATAGGTTTAACTGATGATCTAACCTTCACGGGAAAATCCTCCTTTCTTTTTGCGGAATTTTGGCTTATTTTTATATAAAATACACCAAAATCTATCAAAAACGTCCGTTTAACATTATACGGAAACGTATTTGAAAAGTCAACAATTAATTTGAAATTTTTATTTATCTCTCCAGATAATTCTACCTTTCGATAAATCATAAGGTGACATCTCAATTGTAACCTTATCACCTGGTAAGATACGAATGTAATTCATACGAAGCTTTCCACTAATGTGAGCCAAGATCTGATGACCATTTTCAAGCTCTACTGAAAACATCGCGTTTGGAAGTTTTTCAATAACAGTTCCTTCAACTTCAATTACGTCTGCTTTAGACATTTTAATTCCTCCTAATTCAACTGACCGAGATATCTCTCAAGTACATCGATTACATCTTCGTCTGTCAGAGTCTCGTGTTCAAGAACCTCTGTGATTTCTCCAGACAAATGTGTAATTGGTTGAATATGCATTAACTTTTTTCTCTTAGGATTATCAACCTTTCTGGTTGTTCCATTTACGAGATAAGCCATGTCATCTTCACATTTTAAAACTACATACACATGATTTCTATCATGCCCTGCTTTAGATTTTGCTAAGAATGCTTGACCTCTAACTGACATTTTATGCTCCAAGGATTTCGACAATACCTGCAAATACATCTTCCATCTGCATTGTTCCATCAACAGTTTTCAAGATGCCCTGCTTATCATAATACTCGATAAGTGGCTGTGTCTGCTCATGATATACATCAAGTCTCTTCTGAACTGTCTCTGGCTTATCATCATCTCTAAGAACAAGCTCTGCTCCACAAATATCACAGATGCCTTCCTTCTTTGGTGGAATTGCAACCACATGATATGTAGCTCCACATCCGAGACAAGCACGTCTTCCTGACATTCTATTTACAATATGAGAATCAGGAACATCTACATTTATAGCAAAGTCCATTGTCTGACCGATTTTATTCAAAGCCGCATCAAGAGCCTCTGCCTGAGGAATTGTTCTTGGAAATCCATCAAGTACAAATCCATTTTTACAATCATCATGGCTAATTCTATCCATGACCAAATCACATGTTAACTCATCTGGAACCAAAAGTCCCTGATCCATATATTCCTTTGCCTTCTTTCCAAGGTCTGTTCCGTTTTTGATATTAGCACGGAAAATATCTCCAGTAGAAATATGAGGAATATTGTATTTACCTGCAATCTGCTTAGCCTGTGTTCCCTTTCCTGCCCCAGGGGCACCTAACATGATAATCTTCATGTAAAAACCTCCTTATATAACACCTTAGGAGACGCCATAAAACTATAGCATCTCCATCAGGTTATTATTTATTAGTCATTCAAAAATCCCTTGTATGTTCTAACAAGCATCTGTGACTCAATCTGCTTCAGAGTTTCAATTATAACTCCCACAATAATGATGATTGAAGTTCCACCAAATGATACGCTTGCATTGAATAGTCCACTGAAAATAATTGGAAGGAATGCAACGATTGACAAACCAACAGCACCAATGAAAATGATGTAATTAAGCACTGACTGTAAGTAGTCGCTTGTTGGCTTTCCTGATCTGATACCAGGAATTGTACCGCCGCTCTTCTTTAAGTTCTCAGCAATCTCAAGCGGATTAAATGTAATTGATGTATAGAAGTATGCAAATCCAATGATAAGCAAGAAGTATACTATAGCACCAATTGAGTAAATCCAGTTGTCTGTATCAAACCAGTTCTGCTGTGAAAGACCTCTCAAGACCTTTCCCCAGAATCCAGTTCCCTGGTAGTTAACCAAAGTACAGATGATAACTGGTGTCTGCATCAATGACTGTGCAAAGATTACAGGAATAACACCTGCTGTATTAACTTTCATAGGAATAACAGATGAATTACCTCCAACCTGCTTTCTTCCCTGAATCTTCTTTGCATATTGTACAGGTATTTTGCGCTCAGCTGCCTGTAAGTAAACTACAAGAAGCACAATTGCACATATAATCGCTGCAATAATTACAGCTGCAAGAGTTCCTTTTGCAACAGTTTTATCTTTGATAAACTGTTCAAATAAAGTCTTAAGATCATTTGGAATACGAGAGACAATATTTATAACAAGGACGATAGAAATACCATTTCCAACACCCTTCTCTGTGATTCTCTCACCAATCCACATCAATACTGCAGAACCTGCTGTAAGTGATGTAACTGTCATAATTACATACAAAGCATTGAACTCTGTAAGATATCCGCTTCTACCAAATCCAATTGCCATAGCAAGTGACTCTGTAAGAGCAAGACCAACTGTAACATAACGAGTGATCTTAGTAATCTTCTTTCTTCCGCTCTCCCCATCTCTCTGCATTTCCTCTAATTTAGGGAATGCAATTGTCAGAAGTTGCATAATGATTGAAGAAGTGATATACGGTGTAATATTCAAAGCAAATACTGACATTTGTTCAAAAGAACCACCAGTGATTGCATCAAAGAAATTCATTGCATCACCGGTAGTTGAGAACAAGTTCTTGAAAACATCAGGATCCACTCCAGGAATCGGAAGCTGACTTCCGATTCTAACTACAACCAGCATCAAAAATGTAAAGATAATTCTCTTGCGTAAATCTTTTATTTTAAATGCATTGCGGAGTGTTTCTAACATATTAAATCACCTCTGCTGTTCCACCAAGGGCTTCAATCTTCTCCTTAGCGCTTGCACTGAAAGCATTAACTTTCACATCTAACTTCTTAGTAAGCTCACCGTTACCAAGAATCTTGACACCATCTCTAGGATTCTTTACAATACCAGCCTCAACAAGTGACTCAACTGTTACAGTTGCACCATTGTCGAATCTCTCAAGGTATGAAAGATTGATTCCAACGATATTCTTGGAATTTCTGTTTGTAAATCCTCTCTTAGGAATACGTCTGTATAATGGCATCTGTCCACCTTCGAATCCAGGTCTTGGAGCTCCTGAACGAGCCTTCTGTCCCTTGTGACCCTTACCAGCGGTCTTACCATTTCCTGAACCGTGTCCACGTCCTCTTCTGAAATTATCACTGTGCTTTGAGCCATCAGCTGGCTTTAAGTTAGATAAATCCATTGTGACACCTCCTTATTTAATCTTAGATTTCTTCTACTTTTACTAAATGTGCTACCTTGCGAATCATACCACGTGTTGCAGCATTATCAGGCATTTCAACAGTCTTGTTAAGCTTTGTTAAACCAAGAGCCTCAACTGTCTTCTTGTTCTTTGGTACTGCACCGATTGGTGACTTTACAAGTGTAATCTTTAACTTCTTATCTGCCATCTTTCATTTCCTCCTTAACCGAGAATCTCTTCTACAGTCTTACCACGAAGCTTTGCAACTTCCTCTGGAGACTTCAACTGGCTTAAACCATCAATTGTAGCAAGTACTACGTTCTGCTTATTAGAAGAACCTAATGACTTAGTACGGATGTTCTGAATTCCTGCTAACTCACAAACGGCACGCGCTGGACCACCAGCGATGATTCCAGTACCTTCTGGAGCCTTCTTTAATAATACAGTTGCACCAGTATGCTTACCATAAATATCATGTGTGATAGAGTTGTTCTCATCAAGCTTTACAGTGATCAACTTCTTCATTGCATCTTCCTTACCCTTACGGATTGCCTCAGGGATTTCAGCTGCCTTTCCGAGTCCTGCACCAACATGACCATTGCCGTCACCGACAACAACTAAAGCTGCGAAACGCATGTTACGACCACCCTTAACAACCTTAGTTACACGCTTGATTGATACTACCTGATCATTTAATTCTAATTGAGATGCATCAATTATTTCATGTCTCATGTGTTATTTCCTCCTAAAATTCTAATCCAGCTTCTCTAGCTGCATCAGCTAAAGCCTTAATCTTACCCTGATAGATGAATCCTCCTCTGTCAAATACAACAGTGTTGATTCCTTTATCTAAAGCCTTCTTTGCAATAACTTCACCGAGCTTTTCAGCTGCAGCTACGTTATTTGTCTTATCTAATTCAGACTTAACGTCCTTATCCAGTGTAGAAGCAGATACTAATGTATTTCCAACTGTATCATCAATAATCTGAGCATACATATGGTTGTTGCTTCTGAATACAGCTAAACGAGGTCTGTCTGCTGTTCCGGAAATATTGTTGCGAAGTCTTCTATGCTTATTTTGGCGAATTACTTCTCTTGATTTCTTACTAACCATTTCTCGTCACTCCTTTATTACTTCTTACCTGTCTTACCAGCCTTGCGTCTGATTACTTCATCCATGTACTTGATTCCCTTGCCCTTATATGGCTCAGGTCTTCTCTTATCACGGATCTCAGCTGCATACTGTCCAACTTTTTCTTTATCGATACCTTTGATTGTAATTACATTACCATCAACTACTGACTCGAGACCTTCTGGGTCTACCATGTCTACTGGATGAGAATATCCAAGGTGTAATGTTAAGTTCTTTCCAGACTTCTGTACTCTGTAACCTACACCATTAACCTCTAACTTCTTCTCGTAACCTTCTGTAACACCGATTACCATGTTGTTAATAAGTGTTCTTGTAAGACCGTGAAGAGACTTCATCTTCTTCAAATCGTTTGGTCTTGTTACGATAACTTCAGCACCCTCAACCTTAATATCCATCTCTGATGGAAGTGTTCTCTCGAGAGTTCCCTTTGGACCTTTAACAGTCACATGATTATTTTCTGCAACCTCTACAGTAACACCTGCAGGAATTGCGATTGGCATTCTTCCTATACGTGACATGCCCGTACCTCCTTAAAATACTCCGTCAATGACGGGTTGATTATTACAGTATGTCTGACCATACGGTCAGGTTATACTTTTTGGAACTTAATTGTGGCTTACTTCTATGAGTAAGCTGCAGTTAAACTACCAAACAAAGGCAAGTACTTCACCACCGACCTGAAGCTTTCTAGCCTCTTTGTCTGTAACGATTCCCTTGTTTGTAGAAAGGATTGCAATACCAAGTCCACCAAGAACTGTAGGGATTTCATCCTTACCTGCATAAATACGAAGACCTGGCTTAGAGATTCTCTTGATGCCTGTGATGATCTTCTCATTCTTGTTAGCGCCATACTTCAAAGTAATGCGCATGCTCTTAAAATTACCATCCTCAATGATGTCATACTTTGCGATGTATCCTTCATCTACAAGGATATCAGCAATAGCAAGCTTAATCTTTGAAACTGGTACATCTACTGTATCATGTTTAGCAGTATTAGCATTACGAATTCTTGTAAGCATATCTGCGATTGGATCACTCATTGTCATGATTGTTTTTCCTCCTAAATACTCATGTAAAGAATCTAGCTCTTACCAAGAAGCTTTCTTCACTCCTGGAATCTGGCCCTTGTATGCTAACTCACGGAAGCAAACTCTGCAGATACCATATTTTCTTAAATAAGCATGTGGACGTCCACAGATTCTACATCTTGAATACTCTCTTGTAGAGAACTTCTGCTTACGTGCCTGCTTTACCTTCATTGATTTTCTAGCCATGTTAATCCTCCTGAATTACTTTACAAAAGGCATACCGAATAATCTCAATAACTCACGAGCTTCTTCGTCTGTCTTAGCTGTTGTTACAAAAATTACATCCATACCTCTAACTTTATCAACCTTGTCATACTCGATCTCAGGGAAGATGATCTGCTCCTTGATACCAAGTGCATAATTTCCTCTTCCATCGAAAGAATCTGCGCTAACACCTCTAAAGTCACGTACACGTGGAAGTGCTAAGTTGATGAGACGATCAGCGAAGTCATACATCTTCTCGCCTCTCAAAGTTGTCTTACATCCAATTGCCATACCTTCTCTTAACTTGAAGTTAGCGATTGAGTTCTTTGCTCTAGTAGGAACAGCCTTCTGACCTGTAATAGCTTCCATGTCTTTGATAGCTGCCTCTAAAACCTTTGCATTTTCCTTAGCTTCACCAACACCCATGTTGATTACGATCTTGTCAAGCTTTGGAACTTCCATAATATTCTTATAACCGAACTTCTCTACCATCTTAGGTACGATTTCGTTTAAATATTGATCTTTAACTCTACTCAACGGTCTTATCTCCTTTCGTGATATTAATCGATTTCCTTGCCAGTCTTCTTAGCTACACGAACTGCCTTTGTCTTACCTGCTCTAGCTGGATCTTCAACACGCTTGAATCCAACCTTTGTAGGCTGTCCATCTACTAATAAAACGACATTTGAAATATCAATTGGAGCTTCCTGCTCAATAATTCCGCCGGCCTGGTTTGCCATGCTTGGCTTTGTATGCTTCTTAACAAGGTTTACACCCTCAACTACAACGCTGTGGTTCTCCTTATTTACAGCAATAACCTTGCCCTCGTTATCTTTATCAGCGCCAGCAATAACTCTTACTGTGTCGCCCTTCTTAATCTTCAATGTTGCCATCGTTTACCTCCTATAATACTTCTGGAGCAAGAGAAACGATTTTCATGAATTGCTTATCACGAAGCTCTCTAGCTACAGGTCCAAAAATACGAGTTCCTCTTGGAGTCTTGTCATCTTTGATGATAACGGCTGCGTTCTCATCAAACTTGATGTAAGATCCATCCTTACGACGAGCACCCTTCTTTGTACGTACTACAACAGCTTTTACAACATCACCCTTCTTAACAACTCCGCCAGGTGTTGCATCTTTTACTGTAGCAGTGATTATGTCACCAATGTTAGCATATCTTCTTGTAGAACCGCCCATAACACGAATAACAAGGATTTCCTTAGCACCTGTGTTATCAGCAACCTTTAATCTACTTTCCTGCTGTACCATGCTTGTAGCCTCCTTCTATTACTTTGCTCTCTCCATGACTTCAACAAGTCTCCATCTCTTGTCCTTAGACAATGGTCTTGTCTCCATAACCTTGACTGTATCACCAATGTGAGCGTCATTAGCCTCGTCATGAGCCTTTAATTTATAAGTTCTCTTAACGATCTTGTTGTAAAGTGGATGCTTTACGTTGTCCTTTACAGCAACAACGATTGTCTTGTCCATCTTATCGCTTACAACAACACCTACACGTGTTTTTCTAAGATTTCTTTCTTCCACGATAATTGTCTCCTTTCTAATCTATACGATTCCAATCTTACTGATTCTTCTCAGCCTCTGTAATTACAGTCTGAATTCTAGCGATGTTTCTTCTAACTTCCTTGATTCTAGCTGTATTCTCTAACTGATTGGTTGCATTCTGGAATCTTAAATTAAAAAGTTCCTTCTTTGCTTCAACTAACTGTGCATTTAAATCTGCAACAGATGCCTTCTTTAACTCTTCTACATATGTATTAGTTTTCATTTGCAACCTCGCTTTCTAAATCTGCACGAGAAACTATCTTGCACTTGCAAGGTAATTTGTGTGTAGCAAGACGTAAAGCTTCACGAGCAACGTCTTCCTGAACTCCTGAGATCTCAAATAATACTCTACCTGGTTTAACAACTGCTACCCAGTACTCTAAAGCTCCCTTACCAGAACCCATTCGAGTTTCAGCTGGCTTAGCTGTAACTGGCTTATCAGGGAAAATCTTGATCCAAACTTTACCACCACGCTTGATGTAACGTGTCATTGCAATACGGGCTGCCTCGATCTGATTTGAACGAATCCAGCATGGCTCAGTTGCCACGATACCATACTCACCGTATGTAATCTTATTGCCTCGTGTAGCCTTTCCTGTCATCTTTCCACGGAACTGCTTACGATGCTTAACTCTCTTTGGCATTAACATTACTGAACTCCTCCTTCCTTGTTACCCTTTGTAGGAAGAACCTCTCCCTTGTAGATCCATACCTTTACGCCGACCTTACCATAAGTTGTGTCAGCCTCAGCGAATCCATAATCAATATCTGCTCTAAGTGTCTGAAGTGGAATTGTACCTTCGCTGTAGAACTCTGTACGAGCCATATCAGCACCACCAAGACGTCCTGAACAGCTAGTCTTGATACCCTTGATGCCAGACTTCATAGCTCTTGACATGCAAGACTTCATAGCTCTACGGAATGATACACGGTTCTCAAGCTGCTGAGCGATGTTCTCTGCAACAAGCTGTGCATCCTTGTCAGGTCTCTTGATTTCCTTAACATCAACAACAAGCTTCTCTGTTGTCAACTTCTGTAATTCAGACTTAACTTTCTCGATTTCAGCTCCACCCTTACCGATAACGACACCAGGCTTAGCTGTGTAAACAGTAACTTTTACTCTACCAGCTGCTCTTTCAATTTCAATCTTTGAAATGCCAGCTGCATATAATTTCTTCTTAAGAAATGTTCTGATATTATAATCTTCAACTAAGTAATCAGCGAACTGGTCCTCTGCATACCACTTAGAATCCCAATCCTTGATAACACCGACTCTTAAGCCGTGAGGATTAACTTTCTGTCCCATGACTGCCTCCTATCTCTCATCGAGCACGATTGTAATGTGGCTCATTCTCTTCTCGATTCTATAAGCTCTACCCTGTGCTCTTGGTCTAATTCTCTTCATTGTTGGTCCCTTGTTTGCATAACACTCTGCAACATAAAGGTTTTCCAAACTGTAATTCTTATCTGGATAGTTATTCTCAGCATTTGCAATAGCTGACTTTAATAATTTCTCTACAATGCTTGATGCGTATCTAGGATTGTAAGTTACGATAGCAAGAGCTGTCTGAACATCCTTTCCGCGAATAGCGTCCAATACGAAGCAAGCCTTTGTAACAGACATTCTAGCGAAAGATAACTTTGCTGAAGGTCTTGTATCTTTTTGACTGTTTCTCTCACGTTTAACCTGGGATCTATGTCCTTTTGCCATGATATGAAACCTCCTTTCAAAAATTAGCGTACTTTAGATTTCTTTTCGTTCTTGTCATGACCTCTGTAAGTTCTTGTAGCTACGAACTCACCGAGCTTATGTCCTACCATATCCTCTGTAACATATACAGGAACATGCTTTCTTCCGTCATGAACAGCGATTGTATGTCCTACCATCTGTGGAAAGATTGTTGAACGGCGTGACCATGTCTTGATAACAGACTTGTCACCAGATGCGTTCATTGCATCAACCTTCTTTAATAAGCTTTCATCAGCAAATGGTCCCTTCTTTAATGAACGTGCCATAATATCCTCCTTACTTGATAGCCTTACCGTCTCTTCTTCTTACGATAAGCTTGTTAGAACTCTTGTGCTTCTTACGTGTCTTAAGACCAAGTGCAGGTTTACCCCAAGGTGTACATGGACCTGGACGTCCAACTGGAGCCTTACCTTCACCACCACCATGTGGATGGTCATTAGGGTTCATAACAGAACCACGAACTGTTGGGCGGATACCCATATGGCGCTTACGACCAGCCTTACCAATCTTAACAAGGTTGTGGTCACCATTTCCGATAACACCGATTGTAGCTCTACAATTTAAAGGAATCATTCTCATTTCGCCTGATGGAAGACGAAGTGTTGCGTACTTACCTTCCTTAGCCATGAGCTGAGCTGCATTACCAGCTGAACGAACCAACTGTCCGCCCTTACCTGGGTACATCTCAATATTGTGAATCATTGTACCAACTGGGATATTCTCAAGTGGTAAGCAGTTACCAACACGGATTTCTGCGTTAGCTCCGTTCATAACTGTCATTCCATCTGTCAATCCTTCTGGTGCAAGGATGTATGCCTTCTCGCCATCTGCGTAGCAGATAAGTGCGATATTAGCTGTTCTGTTTGGATCGTACTCGATACCAATTACCTTTGCAGGTACATCATCTTTTCTTCTCTTGAAGTCGATGATTCTGTATTTTCTTCTGTTTCCACCACCCTGGTGTCTTACTGTAATCTTACCCTGATTATTACGACCAGCGTTCTTCTTTAAAGAAGTTGTAAGTGATTTCTCAGGAGTATTTTTTGTAATCTCAGAGAAATCTGAACCAGTCATATTTCTTCTGGAAGGTGTATATGGGTTATATGTCTTAATTCCCATTTTCTTTCTCCTTTCAAATACGTTTTCATTGTCGCGTCTTTTCTGACGTATAATTATTTCGAGATATTCTTGATCCTTTCGGATCAGCGCTTTTCATAAGGTAGTTGCGGTGCTTCCTCTTTTTTATAAGGAAGTCGCGGCGCTTCGCTTTAATCCCGCAACTTAAAATTGCTACGCAATTTTAAAGTCCAGCAAAAATCTCGATATCCTTGCTGTTAGCTGTAAGCTGAACAATTGCCTTCTTGTACTTAGCAGTCTTTCCAACTGTTCTACCACGTCTCTTCTCTTTGCCGCTATTGTTCATAGTGTTAACAGAAGCAACCTTTGTGCCTTCGAACATTCTCTCAACTGCATCCTTTATCATTGTCTTGTTAGCTTCTGGATGAACAAGAAATGTATACTTCTTCTCAGCCATAGCGTTCATACTTTTCTCTGTAATTACAGGCTCGATGATAACATCATAATATTGTACGTTTGCCATTATGCATACACCTCCTGAATCTTATTTACAGCATCCTTTGTAACAACAACTGTGTCGTACTTTAAGATATCGAACACATTGATTGTCTCTGTTGAAGCTGTCTTTACTGTAGCGATGTTTCTTGCAGACTTAACTACATTCTCATCATTATCGCTGATTACTACAAGTGCCTTCTCTACCTTGAGGTTAGATAAAACCTTTGCGAAATCCTTTGTCTTGATACCGTCGAACTTAAGCTCATCAACAACAACGAACTTGTTCTCAGCTACCTTAGAAGATAATGCAGACTTAAGAGCTGCTCTCTTCTCCTTCTTGTTTAACTTGAAGGAATAATCTCTTGGTACTGGTGCGAATACGACTCCGCCGCCTGTCCACTGTGGAGATCTTGTAGAACCCTGACGTGCATGTCCTGTTCCCTTCTGTCTCCATGGTTTTCTTCCGCCACCGCTAACTTCAGAACGTGTCTTTGCCTTCTGAGTTCCCTGGCGATTATTTGCAAGTTGCTGAACAACTGCGAGATGAACGAGATGCTCGTTTACTTCTACACCGAAGACTGCATCGTTGAGGTCGATCTTCTCAACTTCCTTGCCTTCCATATTGTATACGGATACTTTAGCCATCGTAAAGCTCCTCCTTTCCTTCTACCGAATTATTTACCTGCCTTAACAGACTCTTTAATAGTAACGAGAGACTTCTTAGGTCCTGGAACAGCACCCTTAACCAAAAGCAGGTTGTTCTCTACATCTACCTTTACAACTTCAAGGTTCTGGATAGTAACCTTTACGCTACCCATATGTCCTGGCATTCCCTTGCCCTTGAATACTCTACTTGGTGTAGAACAAGAACCGTTAGAACCCTGATGACGATGGAACTTAGAGCCATGTGCCATAGGTCCTCTGTGCTGACCAAGTCTCTTGATAGCACCCTGGAATCCCTTACCCTTTGAAATTGCTGTAGCATCAATCTTGTCACCAGCTTCAAAAATGTCAGCCTTGATTTCATCGCCAAGATTGTAATCTGCGCAATTCTCAAACTTAAACTCTCTTACATATCTCTTTCCAGATACGCCAGCCTTATCGAAGTGTCCCTTCTCAGCTTTGTTTACTCCATGTCTACGCTTGATAGACTTCTTTCCAGCTGCATCCTTGTTGACAACCTTTTCCTTCTTGTCAACGAATCCAACCTGAACTGCTTCGTAACCGTCATTCTCAACTGTCTTAACCTGTGTTACTGCACAAGGGCCAGCCTGAAGAACTGTTACAGGAATCAATGATCCCTCTTCGTTGAAGATCTGTGTCATTCCGACTTTTGTTGCTAAAATAGCTTTCTTCATTTTTCTTACCTCCTGTTAATCTACAGCGGATCGCTTCATGCCCGTATATACGGAGTAGCGGAACCGATCATCCTAGTACAGGTAATATAAGTGGAACATATAGTTGCTTCTATATTAAACCTATCGAGGATTTACAAAATTGTTTTGAAGTATTTCCTACTTCTCTTTCATTGCGATGTTGATAAATACACCAGCTGGCATATCAACTCTCTGAAGAGCATCAATTGTCTTCTGAGTTGGGTTAACAACATCAATGAGTCTCTTATGAGTTCTCTGCTCGAACTGCTCTCTAGAATCTTTGTACTTGTGTACGGCTCTTAAGATAGTAACAACTTCCTTCTTTGTTGGAAGTGGTACTGGTCCGCTCACCTGTGCTCCATCCTTCTTCACAGTCTCGATGATTTTCTTGGCAGATGCATCAACTAATTCGTGATCATAAGCCTTGAGTGTGATTCTCATAATACTTGCCATAAAAAAAGTCGCCTCCTTCGTACTTAATATTGTACGACAAGCGGTGACTGTACACTCCTCCGTGTGTGTCCTACGGATTTACACACGTGTTTCTACTCTCGTGGTAGACATTATTGGGTACAGTGACTTGTCGCCAGTTTCCTAACTTGACATTCGCTCCACGGAAAACCTGCCAATAACTATGGTCGATTATCAGCAGCAACCTCACGCTTCAACGCTATCAATGTCACAGCAAGAGTTAGTATACCCTATAAATTCAATACTTGCAAGAGTTTGAAATATTTAATTGTATTTTTTTTAGTACAATTTGCTTTTCTGTGAAATACTTCCTAATATTACAATCTTTTGTTATACTATGCAAGCGTAGCTGACGATATTAGATATTCCGCAAGCGCCTAATCGGCCGCTGGTACCTAACGCAGAACAGAATCTCTCAGGGTCTCCCTCCCGGCTTACTACATGTAAGCCTTGGAGGAAGAACCCTTCGTCTATTCTGCCTAAGGTCCCAGCTACTATTACGTTAATACAGCAAGCGCCTTAGAAGCAGTAGACGCAGGCGTGTCCTCTTTAGGCGTCACATTTAGTGCGCCGGAGAGGGCCGCCGAGAGATTCTGCTGCATCTTAGGCGGTTGCGGAATATTCATTGCAGCGGAAATACATATTATAATAGAAGAAACACTTTCATATTAAAAAGGAGCATGATATGTGGATTGCAGATAATTGGAAAGATTATGAAGTAATAGATTGTAGCGAGGGAGAGAAACTCGAGAGATGGGGCGGATATACTCTGTTGAGACCGGATCCTCAGGTAATCTGGAATACGCCAAAGGAGTGTAAAGAATGGCGCAAGCTCAACGGCCATTACCATAGAAGCAAAAAAGGCGGTGGCGAATGGGAATTCTTTGACCTGCCAGAGCAGTGGTCAATTAATTATAATTTACCAAATCACTCAGATGGAAATGCAGGTTATGTAAATGGAAATGGTCAGCTTACATTCAATCTCAAGCCATTCAGCTTCAAGCACACTGGATTATTTCCAGAGCAGGCTACAAACTGGGACTGGTTTTCTTCTCTTATATATAATAAGAAGAAACAGAATCCTGAGAGAGAAATCAAAGTACTAAATCTGTTTGCATACACAGGCGGTGCTACACTTGCAGCAGCAGCTGCCGGAGCAAGCGTAACTCATGTTGATGCTTCCAAAGGCATGGTCACATGGGCTAAAGAAAATGCTGTATCTTCAGGTTTAGGGGACGCACCAATCAGATGGCTGGTGGACGATTGCAAAAAATTCGTAGAGCGCGAAATCCGACGCGGCAATCATTATGATGGAATTATAATGGATCCTCCTTCTTACGGCAGAGGCCCAAAAGGAGAAATCTGGAAACTAGAAGAAGCTGTATATGAGCTCATCACTCTTGCAGCGGAGCTTCTGACAGATGAGCCCCTATTCTATCTGGTGAATTCATATACAACAGGATTGCAGCCTGCTGTTTTGCACTATATGATTTCCACAGCACTCAAGAAGTATCCCGGAAGTGTGGAGGCTGATGAAATCGGTCTTCCTGTTACAGAGTCCGGACTGTTCCTTCCATGTGGAGCAAGCGGAAGATACGAGGGGATTGTTAAATAGAAATAATTAACCAAAGAACGCTAAAAACGGGTGGAACCTCATTTTCATGAGATTCCACCCGTATATATTATCAGAGTTTTATCTGTATATCCTATAATGTCTTCTTCTCGTAGAGGAATTCCTCAGGAAGGTTAACATTAAAGTCCTTCGCCAAATGTCTGAAATCATCAGGTGTGATTGTCTGAAGCTTGTGAGGATTCATAGAGAGAACCTTTACCAAAATCTCAGCAGACTTTTCAGCTGTATGCATAAGTCCAAATGTAAGATCGAAATCCTCTCCAGCTGCAAACATACCATGATGAGCCCATATAGCCAAATCATATTTCTTCATAAGCTTACTTGTTTCTACTGCAATATCTCTTCCACCTGGAACCATCCATGGAACTACGCCGATTCCTGAAGGGAATACAACAGGACACTCTGTTGCCATTTCCCATAACTCTCTTGTAAATACTTCATCAGAAAGTGGAAGTACAAATGTAAGAGCGATAATGTTGGTAGTATGAGCATGATAGATTACTCTGTACTTACCGCCTGTAGCCAACTTCTTCACTTCATGATTCATCAGATGACTTGGGAATTCAGATGTAGGTCTTCCTCCATTGACAAATCCCCATACAACTCTGTAGTTTTCACCCTTTTCATCAATCTCTGCAATTCCAAGAGAATCTTCTGGATCCAAAATAACATTGCGGAAATATTTACCGCTTCCTGTTGTAAGGAAATACTCACCTGCAAGATTTGAAACTGTTGTTCCAATTGGCTGCCACTCACCAGGATTGAAGTTCTCCTTAATGCTCTCAACTTCTTCATCCTTTATACGATATGTGAGATTTCCTCCGTTTCTCTCATGCCATCCCTGCTCCCAGCCGTCATTGGCCATACGAATAAATCCCTGTACAAATTCTGCATCTAATACTTTCATCTTGTTCCTCCTGTTTCACAATCCTGTTTTATTTTCATTAATGTATCTATTTCATTCAATCCATGCTTTTTTGCATGTCTAGTACTTCTTTATGTCAAATGATTCCATAACACATTTTCTGGCTTCCATGAGATTCTTGAATCTGCCTGAAGCAATCATCTGACACATAATATTTCCTATTGCTGTAGCCTCAGTTGGTCCTGCAAGGACTTCTTTGCCTGTAGCCTCAGCTGTGATTCTATTTAGATAATCCGCATTGGCACCGCCGCCTACAATATGAATCCTATCGTAGTTCACGCCGGTTACGCTCTGTATCTCTTCAACTGTTCTGGCGTAACATTTTGCCAGTGAATTATAAATTACTGCCGCAACCTGATTAATTCCCTCAGGGACTAACTGACCGGTCTCACGACACGCAGCCTGCACTTCTGCAGTCATATTTTCAGGAGATAGAAATCTATCATCATTGGCATCTACAATCGACTGGATAAGTTCTCTAGAAGCATTATCGCTAATAGTTCCGAAATCCATGTCCGGAGCGAGTTCCTTTCTGACAGACTGAATCATCCATAGCCCCATAATATTTTTCAAAAAACGGTAGCGATAATCATAGCCGCCTTCGTTGGTGAAATTTCTATCCTGTGCATCTGCAGAGCAATTTGCCTTCTTCAATTCTGTCCCCATGAGAGACCAGGTTCCTGAACTAATATAGAGGGTGTCATCTGACAAACTAGGAACAGCCATAACTGCAGAACCAGTATCATGAGTTGCAGGCATAATCACCTTGCAATCAAATCCCACTTCCTTACAAACCTCTTCTGTGAAATTTCCAACTACAGTACCAGGCTTTTCAATCGGTTCAAATATATCTCTCGGGAATCCTAGCATATCAATAAGCTCATAGTCCCAATCATTTGTCACAGCATCTACAAGCTGAGTTGTAGAAGCATTGGTATATTCCTGTTTCTTCACACCGGTTAATTTATAATTGAAATAATCCGGTATCATAAGCAAATCCCTGGCTGCAGCCAGTTTCTCCGGCTCCTGAAGTTTCAATGCCATAAGCTGATATATGGTATTGAAAATCTGCTTCTGAATTCCCGTCCTGGCATATAATTTATCCTGTGAAATGATTTTATAAACCTCTTCATCAATGCCATCAGTTCTATGATCTCTATATCCATACACAGGTCCTATGGTATTGCCCAACTCGTCCAAAAGCACATAATCCACTGCCCATGTATCAATTCCCACGGATACTGGAATCTTGCCTATCTCTTTACACTTTTTGATTCCGGCAATTATCTCCTTGTACAATCTGTCAACATCCCATACCAGATGTCCATCCACAGTGTCGTTGCCGTTGTAAAATCTATATATCTCTTCAAGCTTCATTTTGCCATTCTCTAAATAAGAGAGAATATGTCGGCCGCTGGAAGCCCCAATATCTATTCCAAGATAATATTCCATGGTTCACCTCCCAATAATATTTTAACTTGTAACATATACATCATAGCCTCAGCGCCTAAATAAAAAAAGGACACATATTATTTTAAATATGTGTCCTCTGTTGTATTATTATTTTTCTATATTTCCCAACAAATAATTTACAAATTGTTGAGCAGTACGCCCGCTAATTCCACCATGAGATAATTCCCACTTATTGGCTTCAGCATGAAGCTCATCATCAGAATACATGGACTCTGTGATTCCCTGCTTTCGGGCAAGTTCTACTACGATATTAAAGAATTCCTTCTGACTAGGTTTGCTGTAATTGATTGTCACACCAAATCTATTAACCAGAGACAACTTCTCCTCCATAGTATCTGAATGATGCATACCATTTTGCACTTCCACATCATTTCTATCCTTCCAGGTTTCCTTAATAAGATGGCGCCTGTTGGAAGTGGCATATATGAGGATGTTATCAGGTCGAGTCTCAACACCGCCCTCGATTACCGCCTTGAGAAATTTATATTCCACCTCAAATTCCTCAAAAGACAAATCATCCATATATATTATAAATTTATAATTTCGATTTTTAATCTTGGCAATAATATTGGACAGATCCTTGAACTGATGCTTATAAATCTCAATCATTCTCAATCCATCCGGATAAAATTCATTGACAATAGCCTTGATACTTGTGGACTTGCCAGTTCCGCTGTCACCATATAGCAAGACATTGTTGGCCTTCTTGCCCTGGACAAATGCTCTGGTATTATCCACCAGCTTCTTCTTCTGAATCTCATAGCCAATCAAATCATCCAGCACAACCTTGTCCATGTTGTTGATTGCATGAAGCTCAACATCGCTGCCATCAGCTACATCATTTAAACGGAAAGCCTTGTTCAATCCAAACATGCCCACACCGTATTCTCTGTAAAATGTTGTTACTATATCAAAGAATTCATCAACGCCTGCTGCCTTGTCCAATTTGTCCCGAAGCTCAATAATCTTCTCAGATACATTCTGATTATACATAAGTTCAGGCTTGCCAATAGCATGGTAGTTTGTCAAATATGTGAAGCAGTCAATGCCCAATTTATTCTCTAACTCGGAGAAATCAAAATGGAACAGTTTTCTAAATACCTCAAAATCATTTTTGGCAAAATGATTGACACTTCCGTCACTGGCTCCCACCTTCTCACATGTAAGTGAAAATGGGTTCTCATCATTTACCATATAGAAAGCCAGATAACACTGCCATAGATTCTTGTCAAATCCATAGTCTGTGGATACCTCAAGTATTCTCTTCACCTGAGTGTAGATATCTTCTATTAATTTCGAGTCAGAATCACTTCCCTCATGAAATCTGCGAAATATATCTCCCACCTGATAGAGAATACAATCCCTATCCATATTGCCATACATTATCAGCTTCGATATTTCTCTATACATTTTCTTCACTTCCCGTTTTTTTCTTCCATTATAACAGATTACTCGTATCTCAAGGCATCAATTGGATTAAGCTTCGCAGCTTTATTGGCCGGATAGTATCCGAAGAATACACCAATAGCCATAGAAAATCCAAGAGATATCAATATACTTCGCAGGGATGGCACCACATCAGCTCCAACATATTTTGCCAAAGCAATTCCACCGGCGCATCCAATCAATATACCTATTATTCCGCCAATAATACATATTACAATTGATTCAATAATAAACTGCATTCTAATGGAACTATTCGGCGCTCCCAGCGCTTTTCTGGTTCCGATCTCCCTAGTTCTCTCCGTAATGGACACAAGCATAATATTCATTACACCAATTCCACCTACCACCAGAGCGATTCCACCAATCAAGGCAATGGCAGAAGTAATAGTATCCATAATCTTTTGCATAATAGAAACCAGTGAAGCATAAGTAGTTGCTGTCACATGAAAGCTGTGATTATTGCGGTAAATATTATCAAAGAATCCCTCAATCTGAGTCTTGACAATCTCCGGATCCTTCTCCGGATTAATAACCGCCATAAGGTTGCTATATCCGCTTGTATGATTGATTCTCTGAGCAGTCTTCAATGGCACATAGAGATTAGTAGTATTATTGCCCATCATAAACATCATCATATTGGCATTGGAAGCATCATCCTCGTTCGAGGCTTTGTACACTCCGCTGATAACCAGATTATAATATTTATCATCCACCGCCATGGTCACTTCACTGCCCACAGCTTTCTCCGCATCTCCGTCAAACAAATCATCCAGGGCGTCCTCTGACAACAGAGCTACCATAGAACCATTTTCCATGTCCTGCTCTGCGAAATAATTTCCTTCTAACATCTCGATATCATTTGCCATGAAAAAACCCAAAGATGTGCCTGATATCATAACATTAGAATTCTGCCCTGCCAGCTGAAGTTCACCTCTTCCCACACTTTCTGATATGGAAAATGCTTTGATTTCTTCAGGATAAGTATCCTTCAACTGAGCCAACATATCAGCTGTTATTAAATCAGACTCCCTAGGTTCTTTCTCATCATCTCCTCCGGAAAATGATATTCCAAGCATGGAAGACATACTGTCCTCCTCTTCTTCCTCATCACTGACGGGCTCCAACATAAGTTGCACATTGTTGGCTCCAAGAGAACTCATAGAATCTGTAACTGTTGCTGTAACTGAATCTCCAACTGTCATAATAGTAATAACAGACGCAATACCAATTATAATTCCAAGCATGGTAAGCAGAGATCTCATCTTGTTCGCCTTGAGACTGAAAAGAGCAAGTCTGATATTCTCATATAGCATTGTCATGACTTCGCCCCCTCTCTCTCGCCTATTACCTCGCCGTCGCGAATGGTAATAATTCTCTGAGTCTCCTCTGCCAACTCATTGGAATGGGTAATGAGAACAATTGTCTTGCCCTCCTCCTCATGAAGCTTATGAAATAAATCCATAACCATTCGTCCTGTAGCAGAATCAAGAGCTCCCGTCGGTTCATCCGCCAGGATAATAGCAGGCTCATTGGCCATAGCTCTGGCAATTGCCACACGCTGCTTCTGACCTCCTGACAATTCCTCAGGCAGATGTTTCATACGGTCTGACATACCAACCAGTTCCAGCAATTCCTTTGCTCGCTCATTTCTCTGACGCATAGGGATACCTGCATAGAGCATAGGCATCTCCACATTTCTTATAGCATTGGTTTTGGAAATAAGATTATAAGTCTGAAATACAAAACCAATCTTCTTGTTTCTGATTCTGGATAATTCCGCATCCTTGGCAGCAATTACATTTACATCATCTAAGATATAACTGCCTTCTGTAGGTCTGTCCAAAGCTCCAATGATATTCATCAATGTAGATTTGCCGGAACCGGACTGTCCTACAATAGATACGAATTCTCCTTCATGTACATCAAGTGATATACCATGAAGTACCTCAAGTTCATTTGGAGTGCCGATATAAAATCGTTTTACGATATCTCGAAGCTGGATAATCGTCTTACTCATTTACTTCACTCCTCCCATAGAACTAGACTGATTAATCATATCCTCCAAAGTATTAGCTCGCTCTACTTCAGGCATCAATATCTCGTCACCCACCTTGAAGCCACCGCCTAAAATCTCAGTGTAGTAATCGCTCTCTATACCCTTGGATATACTAACCTTCTTAGTAACATATTCACCAGTCTCCTCATCAGTTCCTGTTATCTGATTTACGAAGAAGGTCTTGCCATCATCCTCTGTCTGAATAGCATTAAACGGAACGCAGATTACATCCTCATTTTCCTGAGTAATAATACTAAGCTTGGCAGTCATTCCAATTCTAAGTCTCTCATCTAATTTATCCATGGCAATCTTCACTGTAAAAGTTACATCCTTGTTGCCAGTTGATGATGAACCTCCAAAAGAAGAAGCATCAGCAATATTTCCCAAATCAAAGCTAAATCCACCGCCACTTATGCTTGAACCGCTTCCACTTCCATCAGAGTATGTAGTTGCACCTGTGGCAATCTTGGATACTTTCTTCACCACGCCACTGAGTTCCTCATCTCCAGTAGCATTGGTCTTGATAATAACCTTCTGACCTTCCTGCACTCTGTTAATATCATACTCATCTATTTCAGTTACAACATCAAGAGCATCCACATTATCAATAACAGCCACAACAGAGCCATTGAAATTATCTCCTACAGTCACATTGAGAGATGTAATCATGCCAGATACTGGCGCAACCACTGTACAGTCAGCAATCTGCTCCTGCAAATCCTTGATGGAATCTCCATAGTTGTCCTCTCTGCCATCCAGATTCTCAATAGTATTATTGTAATTGTCCACAGCAGTATTGTATGTATCCCACACTCTCTGTTCGTTTGTTGCACGACGATTCACCTGATTATCATAACGAGTCTTGGCATTATTCATTGCCTGCTCATCTGAAATCATCTGATTCTTGGCAGCAAGTACTTTGGCATCATTTTCATCACCATTAGGATGCTCGGCATCTACAGTAGAAGCCAGGATTGTCTCATAACTGGCCTTGGATGTCTCATAGGTTGAAACTGCATAATTGTAATCACTTTCTGCCTTGGCCACATTGTCAGCAATCTCCTGCAGACTTTCATTGCGATTGGATTCTGCTGTCTTCAAATTATCTGCAGCTGTCTGTCTAGACTGAGAATCATTCTTGTTCTGATTATTTTGATTCTCAAAAGTATCGTCAAGTCTCTCCTGCAAATCCTTGGCATCCATAGTACAGATAATCTGTCCCTGAGATACCATATCTCCCACTTCTACATTTACGGACAAAACCTCTACACCATTGGCCTTTGACTTCACTTCAAACTCATCTGAAGCCATAACATTTCCCGTAGCAGATACGCTCTCCATCAATGTGCGCTTCTCCACCTGAGCCACTGTCTGCTGAGTCTGCTCATCCCCAGAGCTTCTAGTGCAGCTAAATATTCCTATTATAATAAGAACAATAACAACTGCTATGGCTATGACTCTCTTCTTGTGTTCCTTAATCCAGTTCATCACTTGTCTCTCTCCTTCTCGAATCAGATATAGTCTCCGTTTCAAATAATTCTATATTATTATCTGTCCATCAACAATACATCTGACTAATAATTCGTGATTTATTGCTATATCATAATTGCTCGATACAAATTATTCTAATTTCCAACTCAATTTAATACAATTAAATTTCTATAAAATTTTAATAAAATAAAAGGCCTAAACAACCACGCATTCCATAGTAAATGCTCGACTGTCTAAGCCTTATTATTTAATACTCATTTTTATAAATTATTGATTTTCTTTTAACTTATTATATTCATCAATTTTCTCCTGTGCTCTTCTTGCCGCACCGGAGTCAGGCACAATTTCTATAACTCTTTTAAATGTATTGATTGCCTCATCAAAATTCCATTTTGAATAGTAAGCATCGCCCAGATAAAACAGCGCGTAACCATTCTCGTAGTCCTCATCAATGGCAGTACAAAGCTTAAATCCATTGATGGCATTTTCCCAATCCTGGGTAGTATAAGCTGTATAAGCACTGCCATAGGTCTCCTGCAAAGTCTGAGCATAAGCGCCTTCGTAGACCTGATCATATATAGCCTTGCCTCTGTCAGAAAGGAGATCCTTGTTTACCACTGCGATAGCTTCCTGAGCGCCTTGCATATTTGCCACATCATAAGCTTCTTTCGCTTCCATAAGTTTCTCATAGGATTCAACAGCATCACCTTTGCCAGTGTATTTGTCCAGCTGAGCCTGCAAATCCTTCACCTGCTGTTGCAGGGTGGAAGCATTAGAAGAACTGCTTGTCAGCTCCTCGTTAGTAGCCACCAGATTCTCTGACGCTTTCTCAACTGCTCTCTGCTTGACTGTAGGAACCACCAGGAAGAAACATATTAACAATCCGATAAATAATCCCACAAGCACATTACCAAAACTGGCTCTAGTACCCTCCACCATGTCCATGAAAGAGTTTTGGGACATAAGAATTGTATCATTACCATCCTGAAAAGATACGATGCTATCCTTCTTCTTTTTCTTCTTGTTCTGATTTAATTCCTTGAGACGATCTTTACATTCTCTGGCATAACGAAGTGTGATTGTATTTCTCACATCAACTTTATTAGCTGCATTGAGTTCCTTGCGGGCATCATTATATTTGCCATCCTGCATATATAAAAGTGCCAGAAGCTGACGACCTGCAACAAAATTCGGATTCAATGCCAGGACTTTGCGCAACTGAATACTTGCCAAATCTCTGCTTCCCTGCTCACAGTATTCCAGGGCCTGATTATATTTTTTGATGGTTTGATTGATTTTATCAAGAGCTCCTGCTTCGCTTTGAAGCTCTTCGAGATATTTGTCTGCCAGAGGATTATCCGGCTGAATGTTTTTGCTTAGAACCCATTCGCTCATTGCCATTACCGGCTCACCAATCTCAAAATATATAAGTCCCAACAAATTTCTAGCATTTGTATTGGTCTTATTACAACGCAAAGATTCATTTAGAGTTTGAATTGCACCAGATAAATCTCTAACCTGAGCCTGTTCCAAGCCTCGATTATATAAGACCTCTGAGTTGATTAATATTTTCCTATATATATCCATGTCAGCACCGCAATATGGACAATTCTTCTCATTTTCCACCATGGTGCCACACACATAACATTTCATATCCATGGATTACTGCTCCCATCTGCGAGACTGATCATTTCCTGCTTGAGCCAGCTGACGCAAAATATCAGTCATATCTGTCAAATCTCTATTTTGTATTTCCTTTTCAGCTTCCTTGATTTCCATACTAGGCTGGAAATTCTTCAACTCTTCCTCGAAATCTATCATCTGTATTACTCCTCTGGTATTGGTTCATCCAAAACATCCAATCTAATTCCGGTCTCTGTCTTAACGAATTCCACATGCTTCTGGTAGTCAGACATTGTAACCATTCTATCCGTATTTTTGACACTTACTCCGGCGTAAACTGTATCATACACCTTTACAGTGGCCTTGCGTCCCTTCTCAACCAGAGACTGTAATTCCTCCAGTCTAATTCTGTCCTGAGACACCACAGCCTCATCACGAATCTTCACTCTCAGAAGCTGCATACGCCTAGGATCGTTTTTGTAATCCGGATTCTTCTCGGATGCAATCTTGTCGAAATCGTCAATACCTTTTTTAATCTTGTAAATGTTATCCTCCAGATTTCTAATCTTGTCGATAACTCCTGCCATCTCCTGCATACGTTCATGGTCCATACCCACAGTAACTCGAGTGACAGTTCCAAATTTATTTCCCAAAATAAGAGCAGATACACCTTCCACAGCACTAACTGAACCGCCTATAATAGCAGAATGTTTACCTGATGTTGTAATAACTCTTCCATCACAATTAACTGTACAGTTAAATAATACATCTGCCCGCAAATCTCCTTTGCAAGATATGCATGCATATTCTATAAACTCTGCCGTAATATCTCCATCAGAGTGAATGACTGTACGCTCTCCACCCTTGACACCACTTAACATGAAGAGATTCTTGCCTGCATGAACCTGGCAATTCTCAACCAGGCCATCAATTGTGACTGTACCTGTGGCATGAATTCTTACCCCATGTTTCACACCACCATGAATAATTACATCACCCTTGAATTCAATATTTCCTACAGTCATATCTGCATCATGTTCTATTTCATAAACAGGTGAAATAGTTATTCTATTATTGGTCAGAACTATTTTACCATCGATATCAGCATAGTACTCCAAACCATTATCATCTCTATGAAATCCTCGTCCAGCCAGAGGAGGCATATCTCTCACAAGTTTTGGTTTTACATCTGCACCTCTGACGGATGTTCCAGGCTCTCCAAATACGGCCGGATGATATGTAGCAATCAAATCCCCTTCATGTACTACTTCAATCAGCTTAATACTCAAAAAGTCAGCCGAACCATCAGGTCGAATAGTCGGCTTCTTGGAGAAATCCTGACTGAAATGATATTCGTAGTAACCATTTTCACCTTCCACAGGTGGCTTTCCTGCTGCTACAATCACTTCTGTATCATACATTGGATCATCTGCCAAAGCACTGACCATAGCCTCATCTATACCATAAACCACACCACCTCGGCTAAGGGCAAGTTTTAAATCATCTGCAGAAAAACGCGGTTTCTGTTCGTCCGCACCAGGAGAAGGAATGGTCATATTAGCGAACATTCCCTTTGGATCTACATGTACAATTGGAGTTTTTGAATACGGTTTAAGTTGAAAATCTGCCATGTCTTCTCCCCACTACATCATATGTTACCTTCAAATACTAGTTGTTACCCGCAAGCTTTTTCACAGCACCAACAACTTTGCTGGTACCTAATCTGGAAGCACCCAATTCCATAAATTTAGCAGCATCCTCAAGAGATGAGATTCCGCCGGATGCCTTTACCAATGTGTCGTTATATACATGTTCTGCCATAAGTGCCACATGCTCAAATGTAGCTCCGCCACCAGCAAAACCTGTTGATGTCTTGATATATTCTGCATCTGACTTAGATACTACATCACACATCTTGATAATTTCTTCATCTGTTAATTTGCAAGTCTCAATAATAACCTTGAGAAGTCTACCTTTACAGTGAGCCTTCACCTGATTAATCTCATCCAGGATATCATCATACTTGCCATCTTTGGCCCAACCGATATTGATAACCATGTCAACTTCTGAAGCGCCGTTGTCTACAGCATCATTTGCCATAAAACACTTAGCAGCTGTTGTATCATAGCCGTTTGGGAAACCAATTACTGTGCAGACCTTCAATCTATCTGCCTCAGCTCTGTCAGCCTGCTCCTTGTCGATATAATCCTTGGCATCTTTTACAAATGATGCCGGGATGCAGATTGATGCTGTGTCATATTTCATGCCATCGTCTGCGATCTGCTTAATATCTGCCCATATTGCGTCCACTGCGAGTAGGGTGTGGTCGCTGTGAGCGAGAATATCCTTAATCTGTGTATCTGTCATATTTATACTCTCCTTGATAAATTTGAATAAAAATTATAATAGTCCGTGTTTGACGGGTATATCTCTTTCGGAAGCGCTCTCGCTCCCGTAGAAGCGTAATCACATATCCGCTTCATCGCTGAGCATATATCTCTCGCGGAAGCGCTCTCGCTCCCGTAGAAGCGAAGCAGTACTAAACTCGCTAAAGCTCGTTAAGTGCTGTCGCTTCTAAGGGTTCCTCTGAGAGACATTTGCTCAGCTCGAAGCTGGAACTATAATCAGTACAACTACAGTGAAGCCAGGCGGGCCTCAACTTCTGCCATCATCTGCTCGTATTTTGCAAGTTTGGCTTTCTCTTCAGCAACCTTTGCTTCAGGAGCTTTGCTCAAGAACTTCTCATTTGAGAGCATGCCCTTGGAACGAGCAAGTTCCTTTTCAAGCTTAGCCTTCTCCTTAGTGAGACGCTCCTTCTCCTTCTCGAAGTCAACCAAATCAGAAAGAGGCATGTAAACTACAGCATCCGGAATAACTACTGATACTGCATCCTCTGGAACTGACAATTCCTCAGAAGCATTTTCTCCTGCTGCCACTGCAACTTCGCTGGCATTTGCCAGAGTCATATAAGCTGGAATCATCTGCTCAAATATATCTGCCACATCTTCTGTCTTGGCTGCAATAAGAAGCTTAGCCTTGCGGCTTGGTGGTACATCCATTTCTGTACGAATATTTCTTGTACCCTTGATCAAATCCTTCACATGAGCAAGCATTGCTTCCTCAGCAGCGAAGTTCCATGCATCTGTATAAACCGGCCAATCAGAAATCATAATAGAATCCTCTTCCGGATGAAGAGTGCAGTAGATTTCCTCTGTGATAAATGGCATATATGGATGAAGAAGCTTCAAAGCATTGGTAAGCACAGTCTTCAATGTCCAAAGAGCTGCATTTGCCGAAACCATATCCTCGTCCTTCTTGTACATACGAGGCTTTACAATCTCGATATACCAATCGCAGAACTCATCCCAGATGAAGTCATAAACCTTCTGAACTGCGATTCCAAGCTCGAACTTATCCATGTTCTCTGTAACATCCTTGGCAAGAGTATTTACCAGAGACAGAATCCATCTGTCTTCAGGCTTCAAATCAGCATCTGCCGGCTTTGTTACATCCACGCCGTCTAAATTCATCATGATAAATCTAGAAGCATTCCATATCTTGTTGGCGAAGTTTCTACTATTTTCCACACGCTCCCAATAGAAACGCATGTCATTTCCAGGAGCATTTCCTGTAATAAGTGTAAGTCTAAGTGCATCAGCACCATATTTATCAATAACTTCAAGTGGGTCAATACCATTTCCCAGAGACTTACTCATCTTGCGGCCCTGATCGTCACGAACAAGTCCGTGAATCAATACTGTGTTAAACGGGCTCTTGCCAGTGTGAGCATATCCGGAAAATACCATTCTAACAACCCAGAAGAAAATGATATCGTAACCTGTAACAAGAACATTGGTAGGATAGAAGTAATCCAAATCCTCTGTCTTATCCGGCCAGCCAAGTGTAGAAAATGGCCACAACGCTGATGAGAACCATGTATCCAGTGTATCATCATCCTGCTTCATATGTGTGCATCCACACTTAGGACAAACTGTTGGAGCCTCGTCGCTTCTGGCAACTACTGTCTCGCCGCATTCCTCGCAATAGTATGCAGGAATTCTATGTCCCCACCACAACTGTCTTGAGATACACCAGTCGCGGATGTTATCAAGCCAATGTAAATATGTCTTGTCATAATTCTTTGGAACGAACTGCAATTCCTCAGTCTTGATAGCTTCGATGGCAGGCTTTGCAAGCTCTTGCATTGCAACGAACCACTGTGGCTTAACCATTGGCTCAACTGTTGTCTTACATCTGTCATGTGTACCAACATTGTGGCTGTAGTCTTCAATGCCTACCAGAAGTCCCATCTCGTCCATCTTCTTGACGATGATATCGCGGGCTTCATATCTATCCATTCCAGCGAACTCGCCACCATTTTCATTGATAGTAGCATCATCATTTAAAATATTTATAACTGGCAAGTCATGTCTCTTACCAACCTCGAAATCGTTTGGATCATGAGCCGGTGTAATCTTTACCACACCTGTACCAAACTCTTTGTCTACATACTCATCAGCAATAACCGGAATCTCGCGATTCATAAATGGAAGCATTACAGTCTTGCCAACAATATCTGTATATCTCTCATCATCAGGATTTACAGCAACAGCTGTATCTCCAAGCATTGTCTCTGGACGAGTAGTTGCAAACTCTACATATCTGCCAGGCTCACCTACTATCTCGTATTTCATATGCCAGAAATGTCCAGCCTGCTCCTCGTGTACAACCTCGGCATCAGAAATAGAAGTCTGACAAACCGGACACCAGTTAATAATTCTATTGCCCTTGTAGATGTATCCCTCGTTATAAAGCTTAACGAATACTTCTTCAACAGCCTTAGAGCATCCTTCATCCATTGTGAAACGCTCTCTCTGCCAATCTGCAGAAGAACCCATCTTCTTCAACTGATTGATAATTCTATTGCCGTATTCTTCTCTCCAGTCCCAACATTTCTCAAGGAAGCCTTCTCTGCCTAAATCAGCCTTGTCAATTCCCTGTTTCTTGAGATGCTCGATAACCTTTACCTCTGTAGCAATTGCCGCATGATCTGTTCCCGGCTGCCACAAAGCGTTGTAACCCTGCATTCTCTTATATCTAATCAGAATATCCTGCATAGTGTTGTCGAGAGCATGTCCCATATGAAGCTGTCCTGTAATATTTGGAGGTGGCATCACAATTGTAAATGGTTTCTTGCTTCTGTCCACTTCCGCGTGGAAATATCCATTCTCCTCCCACTTCTTATATAGTCTGTCCTCTAATCCACTAGGATCGTAAGTTTTTGCTAGTTCCTTACTCATGATAAACTCCTGTCATCTAATTTTCCCATCTCATTTTCTATGAGATTTTGCGCCTTCTTAACGCAAGTATATATTTTTCCTTATAATCTTCTTTATTTTATCAAAAAAGGCCACACGTTACAAGGATTTAACGCATAGCCTTCGGGTTTTATTTCCTTCTGTTTTAAAGGAATTTCTCATGTTTTAACATCTGACATATTATGATTATTTTGGTCTATCACCTGTTGAACCCAACCGGTGTTTTGGTTTTGATTTTATAAAATACATTGGCGAGGAAAATATCCATATTGCAAATGGACAAAATAATTTTCATGAATTTATTTGACGCTCTGAAATTTGCCTTGTATTTATTCATTCTAAGGAGCTTATTAATATCACCGGATGACAGGTAATCTGTATCTCGCAGAAAATCCACAAACTCGTAGGTAGACACATCTGTATTGGTAGTGTCTGCAGAAATATTTGCCCCGGTAAATTTATGAGTATATAGTTCCTCATCCACCAGTATGAAATGATGGCGAAGCCCCAACATTACAAGCCATAAATAATAATCGTCAGAGCCATTTTCCTTACAGATTCTCTCCGTCCATATACGAGGCACAAACTGTCGTGGAATCAGGCATTGCCCTGGAGATATAATCTGATTTCCAACTTTCAGATAGGTCTGTAGATTGCCAATCTGTCTCTTATGATAATCAGTCCTATACCATGTGAGGGAGTTTCCATCAGCCTGTTCCAACGAAGCATTGGATACAGATACAGGATTATACATTTTCTGAATTGTCTCTGTCTGCTGTAATTCCTGTGACATGTTCTTGTTGATTTCGTCCAGCTTGTTCTGCCATTCCAGGATGCAATTCACATGTTGAAGCAAAGCATCATCTGCAAGCAAATCATCCTGATCCAGAAACATTATGTAATCGCCGGTAGCATGTTTCAATCCAGCAACTCGCGCCCCATGAATTCCCGTGTTTTGAGACTGGTTGATCACTTTAATCAGTTGCCTGGTCTGACTGTCATTTACCAGCATAACCTTGTCAGCCGGGCTGTCATTTACCAAAATGACCTCCAGCTCATGGCCTGCCCCCTGCAAATAGGCAGCATTTGCCAGCATGCACTTCACATATGACGGCATATATTTATTGCCTTTGTAAAAAGCTGTTATAACCGATACTTTCATTTACATTTTCCAACCTATCTTATTACTTGCAATTCTTCCCGAAGGATTTAGAAACTCTTCTTATACTTCTTTCCGAAGAATTTGGCCACAAGAAATGCACCACCTTTTTTCAGCCAGTTCACATGCTCTAAGTGTCTGGTTCGAACCTCAGTCACGCGAATTGCAGAATCATTTTCCTGCTTATACAAAAGCCATACATCGAATAAGATCTCGCTTACACGACCATACAATCTGGCAGAAAATGCATCATCTAAAATTCCAATTTCCTTCTCAAGCTGTGACAGGATATCAAAAAGCCAAGTGCAATATCCATCCAAATACTCCCGTCTCATAATGCACATGTTGAACATATATCCCCAGGTGCGCTTGTAAACTTCATCACAGGCATGCAGATACTCAGGATATTGTCTTGAAATTATCTCCCTGGCTTTGTCCAGGTGCTCTCCATCCAGTGTATGAGCATAATGAGAATAAAGGGACTCAATATAATAGCGTCTCTTAGCCGGCACCGCCACATCGCAGCCATCCATCAGCTTCTCTACCTCTTTAGAAGACAGAGTCTCCTTATTCTCGTTAACAAAATATCTGCGATAGTGTACAAGGCCAATGGCATCCGCATCCAGATTCTTCCACGCCCAGTACAGACCTGTCAGCTCGCAGTAGTAAGGATTCTTCTGTGAAATATTCTCGCCCTCGTCGTCTCTTCTGGCGCCAGTAATAGTCTCCTTGCCAGAAGCTCCCACATGAAGTGGTTGATAGACTTCCTCTGTAGGCACATTATAGGGTTTGTGCATTGCTATGATTATCTTCGTCTTCATTTGTTTTTTCCTCTTTTGGTAGCCGGTGCGCCATAAGTCCTAAAAAAAGCAGCCGCCAAGGGCTGCTTTCAATCTCAAAATAGCATATTCTAATTGTTATTTCGCGTCGTTTTCCTCACTAATCTCATTTGCGATAGCTGCTGATGCACCAGCGACAGAAGCAACTGTTACAACAACTGCAACCACAACAACCAGCAAGATTAATATTGCAAAAAATATAATAAATCCTAATTCTGTCATATTATTACCTCTTTCCCCATAAAGTCATAAGTTATATGTTTCATACATGGGTTTATTCTACCACAATCAGTTTTACTTTTCCATATTCTTCGCGCGGTCTGCGATGTTCTTGTTGAAATTGATAACCTCGTGATCATAGAACTGATCCATAAGCGCCGACTGTAACATGAAATCAGCGGAAGCCTTGTTCATAGCAATTGGAATATCATAAACCTGAGCTATACGAAGAAGCGCCTTCACATCAGGATCATGAGGTGCTGCTGTAAGTGGATCTGAGAAGAATACTACAAAATCAACTTTGCCCTCTACAATTCTGGCACCAATCTGCTGGTCACCACCCAATGGGCCGCTGTTATATCCACGAACAGGAAGTCCTGTTCCATCTGTAATCATACGGGCAGTTGTTCCAGTTCCACACAAGAAATGCTGATTCAAAATCTCAGCATTATCCTGACACCATTTAATCAATTCCTGCTTCTTGCCATCATGGGCAATCAGTGCAATGTTCTTCTGCTTACCAATTGTAAGTGTAATGTAATTCTCGTTCATAATTCTCTCCTTCTACCTGTGTTGTTTCAATTTTGCATAAAGTCCCGAGAAATGCTTCTGAACAAAGCCAATAATACAAGCATTTCGGTAAGCCTTATTAATTTTTCCCTGAGCCAGAGGCTTATACAATAATTCAGCCGTCTTACTCTCCGGCAAATGTCCCCTCAATAGCAAATACAGATTCTTGCCGTTGACAGTATATAATTCATCAACAAGTTCTGATTCAACCATCTCTATTATATCTCTTTTGTTTTTCTTCTGCGAGATTTCTCTCACAATCATAGATTCCAATGATCTAAAATACACTCCCGCAGCCACCTGATATACCCTCTCAGGAATCTCTGCTTCACCAACAGAATCCCTCTTCATGCCAGCCGAATCCTCAGCCACATGATTCTGTAATCGCATAAATTCATATACGCGACGCTTCTGCAACCGCATGTAATTAGGCAGCACTTTGGCAGTTAACCTGACCTGATTGGCATTTCTATAGTGATACAAAATCTCATCAACCACACATAGGCTTGTGGCATGCTCCAGGAAAGCCAGATTAAAGACTATGTCCTCGATATGCATCACCACCTCAAAAATCAAGTTATACCTGTCAAATAATGCCAGCTTATATGCCTTGTTCCATGCATAACCAAGCATTGTATTAGCTTCCAATTCTGCCAGCATAGTCATATACGCCCGGTTGTCCTTCACAAAATCCAAAACCTGAGCCTCGTCACTCTTTTTATGACGTGTCAAATATGCTTCGTCAGTGTGAATCTCTCTGGAAAATGTCAGTTCACCATGTTCAGAATAATAATCCTCGCTGAATCCGTAAATTAGCATGTCAGGAGCATTTCTCATAAAATCATCATGATTATCGATTTCGCTTTCCTGGACAGCATTTGCACCAGTAATCTTCTCCACCAGTGTAGCCAAGAGTTCAACAGATACTGTATCATCAGCATCCAAAAACAGGATATAATCGCAATTACCTGCATAAATTGCAATATCAATTCCTGTATTTCTCGCAGCACTTAGGCCTTCGTTTACAGTCTTGTGGTGAGCCACCATATCAATGCCTGCCTGGTGAAATATTTCCACATACTCATCTGCAATATCACCAGTCTTATCCTGACTGCAATCATCAATGGTTATCACAAGGAAATTCTTGTATGTCTGTTCTAATAAAGTTTTATACATTTCTGGTAAATAATCCTGGGCATTATACGCCGGAATTACCACCGCAAATTTCACATCTCTCATAAACTATATTCTAGTATATTTACCCGGCATAAACCAGTATTTGTTTAATCAATTCCAATTCACATTTTCTAACTCATGCAGTTCAAATACTCCTGCTCGAGTCATCACTGACTCCATAATGCATGCAAACAGCTGAAATAAAAAACTCAAGAAATATATGTCTACCACATATTTCTTGAGCAAAACTACAGCCAACAAGTCTATTTGCACACACTTATCAACTTATATCTTAATTCTTACTTGTTAATCTTAATTCTCACTTACCAGTCTTAATTCTTACTCACCAGTCTTAGTTCTTACTTTCCAGACTTAATTCTTACTTACCAATCATAGTTCCCATCTCGCCACCGAGAGAAACCTTGTCGGCTGAAAGCTTTGTAATCAGAGCCTTTCTCACTGCTGAATCTCCAATATATTCCACAGCCGCCTGAATCTTTGGAAGCATTGTGCCAGCCTCAAACTGTCCCTGGGCCATATAATCCTTGGCCTGTTTCACTGTGATATAATCCAGATTTGTCTGATTATCTGTGCCATAATTCAATGCCACCTTATCAGCTCCTGTCAAGATAACAAGCATATCTGCATCAAGCTTGTCAGCCAGACATCCAGCAATTGTATCCTTTTCAATCACAGCACTGGCGCCCTGTAATTTGTTCTCCTGTGGAAGAACAGGGATTCCGCCGCCACCGCAGGCTATTACAACCTGACCTGCATCAAGCAGTGCTTTGATAGCATCCAACTCTACAATCTCCATTGGCTTAGGTGTCGCTACGATTCTACGGAAACCACCTTCTACTTCAACCACGTGATTGCCTTTCTGCTCCTCAGCTTCAGCCTCTGCTGCTGTAAGAATTCTACCTACAACTTTGCTAGGCTTGTAAAATGCTTCATCATATGGGTCAACTGTAACCTGTGTCAAAATAGTAGATACAGTCTTGTATATACCATGCATAATAAGTTCAGATCTGATAGCATTCTGCAAATCATATCCGATAAATCCCTGACTCATTGCAGAGCAAACTGACATAGGAGTCGCAGAATATTCCGGATGGTTCTTGGCAAATTCAGACATTGCTGCATGAATTGTGCTAACCTGTGGCCCGTTACTATGTGTAATTACCACCTGATAATCCTGCAAGATAAATTTTGCTACTGCCTTGGCAGTCTTCTCTAAAGCCTTCTGTTGTTCAGGTAAAGTAGTTCCAAGTGCTTCATGTCCCAAAGCAATTACTATTCTCTTATTTCCCATTTCAGTCTCCTCCCTGGAAATTTCTGTATGTAAATATTATAAGTAAGTTCCACTTCTTAAGCAAGGAGGAGAGCAATTATTTCATCTTGTTACTCAGTGTAACCTTCACATCAGTCTCTTTATAATCATCATTTGCCTTGGCAACTGTAACTGAAATAGTTGTGCCGGCTGGAATATATTTCATCTGCTCACTAATCTCTTCCATTGAGCTGACTGACTTACCATTGAACTTGGTAATTACATCCTTCTGTGAAATGTCAGCAAGTTCAGCACCGCTTCCACTGGCAACCTTTGACACATATACGCCCTGAGGAATGTTATAGTAAGATGACATGGAAGCAGATATATCTACACCTGCTATTCCAAAGTAAGAAGCATCCTCAGCTGACACCTCTTTACGATTAATAAGTTCTGAAATAATTGTCTGGGCAGTTGTAATAGGAATTGCATATCCCATACCTTCAACTGCAGTATCTGAATATTTAGCAGATACAATACCAACTACCTGACCATTAATATTTAACAAAGCACCACCACTGTTTCCAGGGTTAACTGCCGCATCTGTCTGTATAAGCGAATTGGTAATAGTTGTTCCGTCCTCATTTTGCAGAGTAACATCACGCTCTGTGGCAGAAATGATACCTGTAGTTACGGACTGTCCATAGCCCAAGGCATTTCCAATAACAACTGCAGATTCACCAACTTTCAATGTATCTGAATCGCCAACAGAAGCCACCTGAATATTGCTCATTGTATCTGAGTCAATATCTGAAATCTTTACCGCAACTACTGCCAAATCCACGGATGCATCTGTACCTTTTACAGTCGCAGGCACTGCTGCGTCATCGCAAAATGTAATTGTAAGAGTCTCAGCACCTTCAACAACATGATTGTTGGTTGCAATATATATATACTCGTCATCCTGGCTGATGATAATACCGGAACCTGCTGCTTCATTCTCATAAGTTGCAGTTCTGCCAAATAGATTTCTATATTCTGTGTAAGACAGATTTGTAACTGCCACAATAGAAGGCATTACATTGTCTACAATATCTGACACATCAGAAACTGTTGTAGCTGTTGAAACTGAAGTAGAGTCAAGCAAATTGGACTTAGATATAGTCTGAGCTTCTACTGACTGTGTTGAAGAATCATTTCCTCTGTCCTTCAGGATAAATCTCTCAGTTCCTGCAAATACTGAACCTGATACCAGACCAAATACTACAGCCACACATGCCACCTTGGCCAACTTGAATCCAAAGCTCTCGCCCTGTCTTCTCTCTCTTCTCTGAGCCTGCTTCTGGGCACGCTTTGCTCGCTTTATAGCCTTCTTTTCTTCCTTTGATTTATTCTCGTTTGGGTCGTAATAATAATTGTAATTATTATTGTTATTATTTGAAGTATCCATCTCTTTGCGCTCCCTTCATATACTTTCTAGATACTAATATAATTTTCATTTGTGATGGAAATGTGATGATTTAGCACACATTTTGTTATGCCTGTGTTAAATATTTTTAATAAAATGAGCTCGCCCCCAAAAGGTGACGAGCCCCAAACTTACTCTACTGTAACTGACTTAGCCAGATTTCTTGGCTTATCCACATCCAATCCCTTGCCTACTGATACATAGTAACCAAATAGCTGTAATGGAATAATTGCAAGTGAGTTTGTGAAATACTGATTAGTCTCAGGTATGTAAATAACATAATCTGCTACATTTTCAATCTCTGTATTGTCCTCATTAGTAACTGCAAGAACAAATGCTCCGCGAGTTGTAACCTCACGAATGTTGCTGATTGTCTTCGGATACAGATCCTTCTGTGTTACAACTGCAGCAACAAGAGTTCCCTCCTCAATAAGTGAGATTGTACCATGTTTCAATTCTCCGGCTGCATAAGCCTCCGAATGAATGTAAGAAATCTCTTTCAACTTCAATGAGCCCTCAAGAGAAATAGCATAATCAATTCCTCTACCAATGAAGAACACATCCTTGGCAGAAACATATCTGTTAGCAAACTTCTGAATACGAGTCTGATTTGCAAGAAGCATCTCAATCTGCTCTGGCAACTTCTTCAAGTCACCTACATACTCATGCATCTCATCTGCTGTAATCTGACCTCTAACATAAGCAAATTTAATTGCCAATAAGTACTCAGCAATAAGCTGTGCTGTATAAGCCTTGGTTGTAGCAACGGCTATTTCAGGTCCAGCCCATGTGTACATTACCTTGTCAGCTTCACGGGCAATGGATGATCCAACTACATTTACAATACCAAGAGTGATATTACCCTTGGCGCGAGCCAACTTCAATGCCTCAAGGGAATCAGCTGTCTCACCTGACTGAGATACGATAATCACCAATTCCTTTGGATCTAGAATTGGATCTCTGTATCTGAACTCTGATGCCAGATCCACCTCAACTGGAATTCGAGCCATTCCTTCAAATACATACTTGGAAGTTACACCAGTGTGATATGCAGAACCACATGCCACAATTCTAATTCGGGAAATATCCCTGATTTCCTCGTCTGTCATTCCAAGCTCTTCGATAAATATATTGTCATCCTTGTCAATTCTAGGATTCAATGTATCTCTAACCGTCTTTGGCTGCTCGAACATTTCCTTCAACATGAAATATTCATAACCACCCTTTTCAGCAGCATCCGCATCCCAATCAATGTGCTTAGACTGCTTCTCAATTGGCTGACCATCCACATCAAAGAACTTAATATCATCTTCTGTAAGCTCAGCAATCTCATCATTTTCAATCATATACACATCGCGAGTGTACTTCAAAACAGCAGGCACATCTGATGCAATGAGACTTCCCGTCTCGCTCTCGCCTACAATAAGCGGACTGTTCTTACGAACTGCATAAACCTTGTCCGGATGCTCTGCGAAAATAATTCCAAGAGCATACGAACCTTCCACACGGTGAATAACCTTGGTAATAGCCTCCAGCGGATTGCCATTGTAATAATAATCAAGCAAATGTGCTACACACTCTGTATCAGTCTCTGACTGAAATACATAACCCTTGGCTGTAAGCTTCTCGCGAATCTTCATATAATTTTCAATGATACCATTGTGTACCACTGCAATTGTCTCATCAGAGTTGAAATGAGGATGAGCATTGGTTACAGATGGTTCTCCATGGGTAGCCCAACGAGTATGCCCAATACCAACTGTTCCAGGCATATTCTCGCCATCATGAGTAAGCTCAGACAGGGCCTTCAGCTTACCCATAGCTTTCTTGCCCACCAGCTCGTTGCCATTATATACTGCAATTCCGGCTGAATCATATCCCCTGTATTCCAATCGTGAAAGTCCATCAAGCAATATAGGTGCAGCCTGTGACTTACCTATATATCCAACTATTCCACACATATTTGTTCCCTTTCTATCACTATTAATTTCATAAAAGCCATTCATCCAATCACAATGATTTTTGCTTTTATGTATCAAATATTACCATTTAATTCTTCAACAACATGCATTCAGATTCACACATTTTCAATTGTCAATCTAACTACACGTCCACTTATTATAGCATTATTGGGCAAATATTCCCAACACTTTATTAATAACCGTAATCCAGTGCATCTTCCTCGCCTAATCCCATGAGATTTTCAATGTCCTTGGATGTACTTACAACAACATCAGACAATTTCACTTCCGGATTATTGTACAAGAAAGCGTGAAGCTGACGCACATTTGACTCAAGTGTACATGGGCATACAACTGATGTTCCCTCCAATCTGTGCTCTGAGTTCTTGTAAAATGGGAAGCCTGCTGTATCCACCAGCTGATAATCCTTCACATACTTGGCCAGGCTTAGAATCTGATTCAAAGTAAAGTTGGTTCCCACATCATCAAAAGCTGCATCCGCCACTTTGTTCAATGTAAATATGTTGGCATGCTGAGCCTTTTCTACAACCTTTTCCAGAACTATTCTCTGTCTCTGAGCTCTAGCGAAATCTCCACCGGAGGTCTTTCTGATTCGGGCGTAAGCTACGGCCTGAACTCCATTTACATGGACACCTGTTCCAGGAGTTACATCAGGCGGCACTTCCACACCGGCACTGGTTGCAGTCTCCCAAATGTAGCACATATCTCCACCGGAATTCATATGATATGCCTCATCCTCAGTAATATCCAAATCAATTCCACCAAAGGCATCAATCACTTCAGCAAGAGCGAAGAAGTCTACCGCCACATATTTCTGTATATCCAAATCCATGTTGAGATTCAGCATATTGATTGCTTCCTCAGGGCCACCATGGTTGTATGCATAATTACATTTCTTATAAGTTCCCTTGCCGTCTACATCGAGAACAGTATCTCTGTAAACAGATGCCACTCGCACTTCCTTGGTGTCGTTGTTGATAGTACAAATCATAATACTATCACTGTTTCCACCTTCATAATGTCCTGCGGAACGGTTATCCACACCAAAGAAGGCAACTGTTGTATAACCATCAAGCAAAGCTGCAGTCTCATCATCCAACTTGTTGGTCCGCAGGTTTTTAAGGTCATCCCAATTGATAAGTCCCAGTTTCAACCAGGCAAACAGGAATAGAAGCAATAAGATAAGAGCAATTGCTTCGATTATAAATAATATCTTCCTGCGCTTACGCTTCTTTCTGGCCTTGGCAATCTGACGAGAACTTCTACGAGGTCTTTCGTAGTTCTCAGCCCCCTCGTACTCATCTATATGTCTGTTACGAGAGGAAGTCGTTCGTGAGGCGCCTCGTGTGCTGCTTCTGTATTCTGATGAATCTCGTCTGGAATCATATCCTCTTCTTGATGATGCAGATCCAGTTCTTGTAGATGCTCCATTTCTGGATGATGCAGATCCGGTTCTGCTCCCCGAGCCATAGCCGCTTCTGTTTGAAGTGCCAGTCGATATTTTCTTCTTACTAGCGCCGTTTCTGGCTCCAGAAGCATAACCGCCTCGGGATGAGCCACCTCTAGTTGATGAAGCACCAGTTCTTGTACCGACACCGCTTCTAGAAGCGCCACTATTTCTTGTTGTGCCACCATTTGCTCTGGTTCTCATTCCGCCAGAACTACTTGTTCTACTTCCTCTTTCTGAAGGCAATTCGATATTATAAATCTCTTTCTTTGCCATAGAATTCTCCCTCTTTATTACTCTCCAATATCTAATCTGAAATTCTCTAATCCCATAGGCAGGTTTCTATTGTAAAATGGATCTTCTGGAATCAGTCTATCCTGCCATTTCTCAAGGAAATATGCACTGGATTCTCTGGTGCTATCGAATTCCCGCTTGCCACCTCTGACAATAATAGCAGGGTCAACAACCACTCTATAGCCTCTCTCAATGGCTCTCATACAATAATCAAGCATCAAATCCCTGCCAGTGAGATTGCCATCAAAGCCGCCCAGCTTGCGATAGATTTTCGCATCCAGCATGCAATAATCAAAATCTACCATACTTACATCTCTTGGAATTGAAGCCAACTGCTGATAAGTAGGTCTGTAAAATTTCTGGTCATAAAATGCAGGAAATGCTATTCCACCGCTGTTGTAGATGTAGCCACAATTTTCTATGGCAAATCCAGACTTTATAAATCTGCCACCGACTACCGCCACATCCAGCTGCTTTATATAACCATACATGCGCTTTATATTCTGTGCATCCTTGGTATATGTCTTGATACCATCTTTTTTCAGGAAGATAAAATCACGATTGTGATGATCATAATCCACTCCATTATAATCTATAATCCAGTATGACATATCGCTTCCCTCAGTAATCTCTCCGTCAATACCCTGTCTGGCAAGGGAAGCCTTGGCTGCAACCATGTACTCTCTTTTTATTTTCAACTCATATTTGCGGCGCTCTTTACGGGACATATTTTCCAGATTGACATCATATACATGACGCTTATGATAAATCAAAGCCGGCACATGAGCAAAACGCATACGATTCTCCATGGCGCGCAACAGATAATCATAAGTCACCGCGTGCTGCAGCTTGGACTGAAACTCTCCAAGCTGTCTAGCAGCCTGAACTGACAAGACGAAAAATCCGCCGATATAGTCTCTGTGCAGCAATAATTCTTTGTTAAATCCCGTCTTGAAATTCGGGCGAACTCTATCCACGCCCTCTATCTCGTCCTCATCAGTATAGATAATCTCAGGCCAGTCAGACACATCTTCCACACCATTTACCACAGAAGCCATGAGCGATAATGCCTCAGGACTTAAGCGATCATGCTGATTCATAAAGAGCATATACTCACTTGACGCATTGGCCCGGTCATCACCAGCCAGACTTGTCATGACAAAATGTGTTCCAACATTGTAAGCATATGCCATACCTTTGTCAGTCTTCAGTTTTCGATAATGTACTCGGATATCCTCAGGAAAGAATTCTGTAGCGATTCGATGAACAAATCCAGCTCCGTTATTGTCCATAATATACAGCTGCCATCCCTCATAAGTCTGAGATGCCAGAGTTTCCATGCAATCGCGAAAGAATGCTTCATTGGTATTATGAGTCCACATTATTATAGAAAATATTGGTTCTGCCATAACAACCTCTTTATACTGAAATTACCCCGACTAAAAAGCCGGGGTCTATATAAATCTTTTTATAATTCCACACCATTTGCCTTGAGCAACTCGCGAGCTGAATCAAGTGAGTCCACACCGTGCAAGTTTTTGATTGGAGCAAACTCCTTCTCACGAACAACCTCAAATGGCAGATTATCATCCATGAGACGAATCATGTCAACAACAAGTGTCTCAAACTTGTAACCATTTGGTTCTGTAGGCTTAACATTCTCGCCCTCTGCTGTAATATATGGAATCTTTTTCTCCACCACATGAACCGGTAAATGCTTCTCCACAATCTCCTCAAGCTTATCTACTCGGAAAATGTAATTGAGAATAACCCCGTATGCATATGTAAGTTTTCCATCAGCGTTGGTAGCTTCTGCCATATCTTCGCTGAGCTCATAATATTCTACAACTGATGGCTTGCCATCCTCAAGACACATTACACCCATCTTCTCATATGGATCAACCTTGCGGACAACCTTGCTTCCGCTGACCTTGCCGCTGGCGATTGTAGCTCCGATAAATGCAGGATCACAAATTCTCTGAAGCACATTATCCACTGCAAAAATATTAATCCACTCAACGCCACGCTTATGTACATCCTCCAAAAGACCTGCTTTCTGAAGAGATGAGAACCATCCACCATTACCATTTGGTGATGTTGCAAGACGACCTGGCTCTTCCATGAGAAGCTTGCCGTCATAATCTACAGCTGCTGCCATCTCCTGAACGAAGAAAGCCACATCCTCCTTAGGATAACCGAAGTAATTCTGCTCCTCGAAGAAGCGGATTGTCTCGTCATTGTTCTTCTCACTTGTCATAATATAAAGTGGAACAGTCTTGCCTGCCACATTTGTCACATCCATGAGATTGTTAATTAAGCACTGGAAAATGTATAAAGTATTATCAATTCCCACATTCAACTCACCCTTTGGCTTGTCAAATCCGAGACGAGTACCCATACCACCTGCAAGAAGAAGTGCTGCAACTTTGCCTTCCTTGATAGCATCATAGCCAATCTTGGCAAACTCATCTCTCTTGGCATCAATTTCTTCTACATCCATTCCTTCAATTGGTGTAATCTCACCAAGTGGAATCTCTGTCTGATTTCCTGCAAGAGCTATATCATCCCACTGCAGATCTGCGATCTGGTTGAGAAGTGTCTCCTGCTGGCTTGATGTTAAATCATCGAAACCTCTCATTACATGTGTCTGATTGTGCTCCTCAAGCACTTTCATTGCCTGTTCTTTAGTCATTTCAAAGTAACCTCCACTCAAATTCTTCCCCTTATACCCCCGATGTTTATTTAACCAATTATTCCGGTAGGTGGAACCAGTATCTATTATCAGGAACACTCTCGTTACGGGGAAAACGCAGCGGATACTAAACTCAGAAGCTATCGCTTCTTCGTTAAGTGCCGGCGTTTTCCACGTTCCTGTAAATAGATACTGGTTCCGCATACCTACCAGCCCTGCGTTGGTCAGGATTTCAAGTGCAATTAACTAATTGAATTGTTGTGATAGTTATCTATATATCAGGAACATTGCGAGCCCCGGTACTTAATGAGCAAGCACAAGCGCAGCAAATTTAGTACCGCTGGTGCGAGCAGGTAGCGGAAGCGATCCTGATAATAGATAACTATCACAACAATAAATATTCTAATTACTTGACGTCGTGAGCGACGCGCTGCAACTCCATTTCGAAGTCCTGGCGATTCTTGTGAGCTATTGTCTGTAAAATCATTCCTGAGAAGAACGAGATAATAGCTGTCAGAAAAACGAAGCCACACACTATAAGTGTTGGGAATCGCTCAACCAAACCGGTATTTGCATATTCAACCAATACCGGAATCAAAAATACCACACCAAGAAGCATCAAAATAATTGATATAGCTCCAAAGAAAGCCATAGGCTTATAATTTCTAAAAAGCCCTGCAATGGTAAGCAAAACCTTCATACCGTCTGAATATGTATTCAGCTTGGACTCTGAACCTTCCGGTCTGTCACGATATTCTATAACAACATTTTCCATGAACATATTCTTGTCAGATGCATGGATTGTCATCTCTGTCTCAATCTCAAAGCCCTGTGATAATACAGGAAATGTCTTCACAAACTGATAAGAGAAAGCTCTGTAACCAGTCATGATATCCTTGATATCATTGTGGAATAATTTATTAATGGACCAGCGAACCAGAGAATTTCCGAAGTTATGAAATGGTCTCTTGTTCTCCTCAAAATAAGTAGAAGACAATCTGTCTCCCACAACCATATCCACATTTCTCTCCAAGACCTTAGCTGCCATCTCCGGCGCAAACTCTGCCGGATATGTGTCATCACCATCCACCATGAGATAGCACTGGGCATCTATGTCTCTAAACATACGGCGAATAACATTTCCCTTGCCCTGCTGATACTCATGTCGAACAACAGCACCTGCTGCCGCTGCAATCTCAGCAGTGTTATCTGTGGAATTATTGTCATATACATAAACGACAGCGTCAGGCAATGCCCGTTTGAAATCTGTCACTACTTTCTCTATTGTCTGAGATTCATTATAGCATGGTATAAGTACTGCTATTTTATCCATCCTAATAATTCTCCTAACTAAGACTCTAATCTCTCATGATCCACCGGAGCCGTTCTGCTTCTGAATACTACCAGCTTGCTAATCAAGTAGTTGATAGCAATAACCAATACCTGTGCCACATATTTCACAGGCATATTTGGCAAGCCCTTCATATATACGAAAAACAGAAGTATCCACTCCTCCATAATAAGAGTAACGAATCGGCCGCCACTGAATCCTACCAATTGAACCACAAAGGCCCATGCGCCCTTCACATGAGTAGTAAATACCCATTTACGGTTTGTTGCAAAAGCAAAAAGTGTAGCGCCAATCCAGGAGATTGCATTGGCAATCAGAATCGGCATGCCCATGCTTTCTGTCATTATGTCATAGGAGCCAATACTTATAATTATGGTTCCCAGGCCGAACAGGGCGTAGAGCCAAAATTCTTTGGCAGCATAGTAAATAGGTTTAAACCATGCAAAAGCTTTATATTTTGTCAACCAATTGACAATTATATCAAATACATCCCTAGGTTTGGGATACATTCGAATTCTCAACTCATTGTTGCTCATTTCTTATATTCCTTATCCAACATTTCATACAACAAATGCATCGAATCAGTATCCGTTGCACTTATGTCAGCCCGAAAATCCTAACGATGTTCAGCTAAATATTCTTTATAACTCCAGTTCACCTTGTCCTTGTCAGACAAAATCAAATCATCCTCTGTCATTCCTTCCGGAAGTGGCCACTCAACTCCAATATCAGGATCGTTGTACATTAATCCACCCTCATCATTTGGATGATAGAAATCAGTAACCTTGTAGCAAAACTCTGCATAATCAGAAAGCACAAGGAATCCATGTGCGAAATTCTTTGGAATGAAGAACTGCTTCTTGTTCTCCTCTGTAAGCTTAATTCCAAACCATTTACCAAATGTCTCAGAACCTTCACGCAAATCAACTGCCACATCATAGACTTCACCTTTGATTACGCGCACAAGCTTATCCTGTGGGTAATTAAGCTGGAAATGCAATCCACGAAGCACGCCCTTCTTGGAAGCAGACTGATTGTCCTGTACAAATTCGCAGTCAATGCCTGCTGCCTTGAAATCATTATAATTATATGTCTCCATAAAGTAACCGCGCTCATCACCGAATACTGAAGGCTCGATTACCTTTAAACCTTTAATACCGTTACAATCTTCAGTAACTTCAATCTTGCCATATTTTGCCATATCTATTTGTTCCTCCAAAAATACAGGTTGTAAACTAAAAACCTTGTTTATTCTATCATTAAACTATCACGATGTCGACTAATGGTATTTTATAGACAATGCATCCTTGGAAATTCCACCCAGAATCACTCTGTCTACAATAAATGAATAAATCATTTCGAGAATCCAACACAAGATATAAATCACAATTGCCACAATTGCAATTTCTATAATCATAACCAATATGTTTTGATTCACGATTTTATTCACATCTATATAATGAAGCATAAAGCCATTTAATAAATATACGCTAAATGTAGCTTTGGCCAGGCTGTTGATAATCCTGCTCTGAATACTCAATCTGTTAAATATTACAAATAACAGTGCCGCCTGCGCAACTACAAATGGGCTTAAATATTCCAATGCATAGTTCCAGTCATATTGAATAATCCATACAATAAATGCAACATCAACAATCCATATCCAAAATATTATCCAGCTTGAAATCTTCTTGATAGAATCTTCCCGCCGTCTAATCCACAGACCAATAATATACATGAGGATAAAATTCACAATATTATATCCATCACCATTTCCATAAGCGCTTATAAAAGACAGCCCCACAAAACTCATTCCAGTCTTATGTTCTAATAACTCCACTGCATAAGGCTCGATGGAAAATAATATCACCAGCAAAGCTACTACTTTGTCAAGATTAGCATCTTGCATACCATCAAAGGCTCTATTGATCAACGGTGACACCAGATAAACTGCCGCATACAAAATTGCAAAGTAAGATGCCGGAAATAAATAATTAAACACGCCATACTTCATATCAATAGGTCGGTGTTGTATAAAGCTTTCGATTAAATACCAGGCTTCATTAAATACAATCACCTGAACCAACAGCTTAATCGGCTTCACTACACTTCTGGATTTTGAACTGTTACACAAGAAATATCCTGTAATTAATACAAACAAATCAACTGCACATACAGCTATACTTTCCGCAACACATAGAGCCAGTCTATGCATAGATGCAGGAGCAACTTTGTCTATCGCTCCTCCAATTACAGGATTGTTAAAATGAAGAACTACTACACCAAGCATACATAGTACTCTCAACAATTCTATATTTGATTGCCTAGCATTTCTATTATTGTTCATTATCCTCTTCGCTCACAACTAATTATTTAAAACTGTTGATACCATCTATAACATACTGTATCTCTTCATCAGTCATACCATAGTACATCGGCAAACTTAATTCAGTCTTGCTTATCTCTTCTGCAATCGGGAAATCACCCTCGCTATATCCCAAATCTGAATAGCATCCCTGCAGATGCATAGGTATTGGATAATGCTTATTAGTGCTTATTCCCAAATCATTTAGATGCTTCTCTAACTCATCTCTTCTCTTACATCTGATTCCAAATATATGCCATACAGGAACAGCATAATCCGGAACAACAGGCAGAATAACTTCAGGATTATTAATTCCTGATAAATATTTATCTGCAGTAGCTCTTCTATTCTCATTTACCTTTTCAAGATGTGGAAGCTTAGCTGCCAAAAATGCTGCCTGCAACTCATCTAATCTGGAATTATTCCCCTGATATATATGATGGTACTTATAATCAGATCCGTAATTTCCCAAAGCACGAATCTTATCAGCCAGCTCTTTACTGTTGGTAGTTGTAGCACCTGCATCACCAAGAGCTCCTAAGTTCTTGCCAGGATAGAATGAGAATCCTGCCGCATCACCAAAGGAACCAATAACTCTTCCCTTATAAGTAGCACCATGTGCCTGAGCGCAATCTTCTACCACATACAAGCCATGTTTTCTGGCGATCTCCATAATCGGATCCATATCACAAGCCTGACCATATAGATGTACCGGCATTATAGCCTTGGTTTTCTCGGTCACAGCCGCTTCAATTCTATTTGGATCAATATTGAATGTATTGATATCAGGCTCAACAAATACAGGCTTAGCTCCTACATAAGTTACAGCCAGGGCTGTAGCAATATAAGTATTAGAAGGCACTATAACCTCGTCACCTTCGCCTACTCCCAAAGCCTTCAATGCAAGCATAAGAGAATCCAAACCATTGCCGACTCCCACACAGTAATCTGTATGACAATATTTAGCAAAAGCCTTCTCAAAAGCCTCATCCTCTACGCCTTCTATATACCAACTTCTATCATATACTCTCTCAAATGCACCTCTTAATTCAGAATCCAATTCCTGCTGAAGAGGTCCAAATGTAACAAATGGTACCTTCATAATTATTTACCTCCTACGAATTTCAAAAATTCGTCATAATCTCTGATATAATCTGATTCATCATACAATTCTGATGCCAAGACCATAAGAACTGCGTCAGGAGAGAAGTCAAACATTTCTCTCCACATATTATTGGCAACATACAATCCCTCGTATGGTTTTTCAAGAGGAACCACCTTGGTCTCTGTTCCATCATTGAGGCGAATCTTGCAACTGCCATGTATGCAAATCAGAATCTGCTCCAAATTCTTATGAGCATGATAACCTCTGGTTACACCTTCCTTGGTGTCATACATATAATAAACTCTCTTTATTTCAAAAGGGATATCTTTCATTTCTTCCAAAGCAACCAACTGCCCTCTATCATCACCATGGGGCTGAAATACATATTTTACTACTTGCATTTTCTAATCCTCTCGCGCTTTATTTGCACACCTGATACCATATAAAATATTCAATCTGTTCAGGTGAATAATCTCCTACTATATTCAAAATAGCTGAATCTACTCTATTATAACCATTTTTGTCATAAAAGCGAACCGCTCTGGCATTATCCGGAGATACACACCAATATACGCTCTCAAGTCCTAACTCTTCCAGTCCATATTCTATGATTTTCTTTATGCCATAAGTTGAATATCCCTGGCCCATGGCACATTTGCGAAATGTAATAGCAAATTCTGCTGTTTTATCCTGTATATGTTTCAAACTGACAGTTCCCATATACTCATCATCATCATTTACCACAGCCATATTTACATCTGTATCCGTGTATGATGACTCTATAAAAGCCTTGCAGTCATCTATTGTCTTGGCTGCAAAATTCGCTGATAAATATTCAACTACGCTTTCATCATGCATCCACTCCAGCATAAAAGGAGCATCTTTCTCCTCTAATCTTCTCATTCTCATGTTATTTATTATCTCCTCTATGAATCAAAGCATTCACTATTCTCATAACATCATCTCTATATAAAACTACCAGTATCAGGCTCAATCCCACTGCTGCTACCAATGTAATAAAGACATGATGGATAAATACAAATCTCCACATAACAAGCAAAAATCCTGTAATCAACACTGCCAACATGAATCTGGTTGACAGTACCATCAAATCCATCTTGATTAAGACGATACAGCAGATTATATCTGCCATAGCATATCCAATAAGAGTTGCCAACGCTGCTCCCTCAATTCCAATTTTCGGAATCATCACATAATTAATAATAATATTTGCCAAAGCACCTACAGCCAATATAAATAAATTCGGCCAGGTCTTCTTGATAACAAGAAACTGGTTGGCTGCCACCTGAAACAACATCTGAAGTAATGGCGCCAAAAACAGGTATGGAGATACAATAAATGCACCATGATATTCCTGGTCAAATAACAAAGCATAAATCGGTTCTGCCAACGCACATATAAACATAGTTGCAGCAAAGGAAATACCACCTAAATATTCAAATATTCTGGAGTTGGTTTGAACCTGATTCTCCTCCTTCATAGTTGAAAATGCGAAAAACTGCCAACCACCTGCAAAGGCAGTATATATTAACTGGCTTGCCAATCCAAGCTTGGCACCGACAGCATAGACACCGGAAGCCCCTATACCTATCAAATGTGTAATCATAAGCCTGTCAGCTGAGTTGAACAACCAGTATACCAGAAAATTCGGCATTAAAGGCAAGGCAATAACAAGCATCTTCTTCAGCAGTTCCTTATCAAATAATCCAAGGGAAAACCACTTATGATTCATACATGCAAATGATGCTTCCAAAATCAATGCAGACAATGCATAAGCAAGCGGCAAAGCAATTATATAATGTCCTGCCAAAAGCAAAGGTATTGCAATAGAATATGAGAATACCGGACTAAGTGTATTGGTAATCAGGAAAATCTTGCGTTTATTCTCCATTCGAGTAGGAGCAGATATAATACCATTGGTGGCTCCCACAAGAGTTGACATGGCAGTAATATATACCACATATGCCAGATTTCTATTATTATAAAATGCTCCTGCAATTTGCGCTCTAAATATAATCATCAACAAAAAGACTATAAATGATGATGCTATTGTAAATAATAATGCAGTGGAGCACACAGTCTTTTTGTATTCACTCTCTTCTTTTTCAAAGAACATACGATACATGGCATCATACATTCCCATAAGTGCAATGGCGCTACAGAAACTTACAATAGTCTGGGACATATCTGTAATTCCATAATAATCTGTATTGGGCATAATATGGGTAACAATAGGTACCATAATAAGCGGAACAATCTGACTGATTACGCCGCCCAATCCATATACCAAAAAATTTTCCAAAAAGAGTTTTAATTTATTCATAATTTCGAAGGAGTCTTTCTCGGGAAGAGGTTGCGCTTCAACATTATTTTCAAACGACCTTTTGCTCCAAGATTAAGCTGACTTATTTTCGACTCTGCCTTTCTCTTCTCATATGCTCTATATATCTTGTCCTGAAATTCATCTCTGTTTTCATCAGAAAACATCACTTTATCAGTCTCATTGGAATCTGCCAGCAACAGCTTCGTCCACTTATCATTAGCTGAAGTTGATACTCCAGTTCCATACTCATATAATACTGAGTTATGCTCATAATACATAGGTACTATATTTCTATACATCATCAATCTGTATATATTGTCTTCTGCATATTTAACCTTGCCGACTATCTCTGACAGGCATTCCTTTAGCAAATCAGTCTGACCTAAAGTACAAGCCCCTAAAGCCAAATCATTTAATACCAGATAATTCCAGCGACAGGTTATAGCATCATTTCTTTGATAACAATCTATAATCTGAGGATTTGCATTGGCTATAACAGGCTTCAAATCCCTCACATCTCCAAAATATACTGCATCACAGAAGCTCCATCTCTTTCCGGATTCTTCCAGAGCCTTCAGCCACTTAGCAAGAGTGTCCTTACCATTTAAGGCATCACCAGGACTTATGAATTTCGAGTATCTTCCGTTTGCTTCGCAAATTCCATTATAAATATTTATAACAGTACCGTGATTTATGTCATCTCCAACCAGCTTATAATTATCAAAATGATTTTCCTGCATATAAGCCTGTATTTCATCAAACAAATTATCATCAGATCCATCGTCGGAAATGATTATCTGTATATTCACTCCAGTCTGCATCAATATAGAATCAAGAGTGAACTTCATCTTCTCCCAACTAGGATAATATGAAGCTACTACCACTGATACATCTATGGATTTCTGTTCTTTATCCATCACTACTAATTCCTCTAATCTATTATGCTTCTACCTGCTTTATAACTTTGGCAGGAACTCCGCCAACAACAGAAAATGGTGGCACATCTTTCGTAACCACTGCGTTGGCTGCAATAATTGCGCTATCCCCTATTGTAACACCGTCCATTATGACAGCATTATCTCCTATCCATACTTTATTGCCGATGACAACAGGTCCCTTGCTCACCAGCATTCTCTCATGAGGAGATTGTGATAAATCAACATATGTTGTATTACCATGCTGATGATCTGTCACATATATCTTGGAGCCAAAGAGAACATCATCTCCTATGGTAATGCTATCTAAAGCTCCAATATGTACATAATCTCCCGCCGCAAAATTCTTGCCTATTCTGATACTTGGATGAAATGTCTTGCCACCGAATTTCTCAACTGCCTCAATGCGAAACCCATTTCCAACATAGAAATTGCCTTCTGCTTCCACACATTTTCCACCGATTATTGACACCTTGCCATTGGTCAAAAATTGCCCGCCAACGCGCTTAAACTTCCGTCCCTGTATCCGGCTATATATTATATTTCTAATAGAATTCAAAACTGACATCCGTTTAATTACCTTTCATCAAACTGTCTAATTTCATCATCAACTTACTCTTTAATACATTATCCAGAATAAATACCAAAGTCCTTGCAACGAAATAGCTTCTATATGTATGACCTTGTGACAGGGATTTCAAAATATATCTCTGCATCGGGAATTTACGCTGAGCATATGGAGCCACCTCCATAGCCTCTTTGAAATCATAGCAATATATGTTCTTCTCATAGTAATCTCGAATATCGCCAAACTTCTCCTGTCTATATGGGCTGCACAAATTCAAAATAGCATCAACGAACACCTTGCAGTTTGTAACCTGTCTCACATACTTCTGCACTTCATCATCCGCTTCCGACAGCGCCACAGAGGCGCATATGTCATCCACCCAGCCTCTTTGTTTCAATCCCATATCAGCTATATATTTTCTGGCATGGGACTCAGAATTCAGATTAATATTCCACAGATAACCTCTGTAACTTACTGTACAGACTTTATCTGCTACAGCAAGTAAATTTACAAGCATCAATAAATCATCTTCAAAACTAACATATGCATGAAAGTTCAACTTATGCTCTAAATAAAAATCGCGTCTAATCAAAGTCTTCCATATACTTGGATGACGATTCTCTACACTCTCATAACCAGGAATATCATATCCTTCAAATACAACTGGATATAACAACTTGCGTCTCACTTCATCCCCTACATATGTAGAATCAGGAAATGTCTCAAATGGTACAATCTCACCATTTATCAACTGACCTGTACTGCACATACATATATCTGCGCCCTCACCGTCAATCCTATCCACCATGCGCTCATACATCTCATTTTGAACCACATCATCCTGATCACATACACATATATAATCTCCTGTAGCTCTTTCGATTCCATAATTTCTAGCGTGGGGAATTCCACCATTTTCCTTGTAATAAGCATGAACTCTAGAATCTTCCTTGGATAATTCCTGACATATCTCCAGACTATTATCAGGACTTCCATCCACAACTAATATAACTTCTAGATCTTGATATGTACTATTTAAAATATTTGTAACTGTCTGTCTTATATAATTTGCGCCGTTATATACGGGTATTATTACACTAACCATAAATCTCCAAACCTAAATCAGCGATGCCAAGAAGCATAATGATTTGTCCAAATGTAACTTGATACAAGCCATGAAAACACTCACACCAATTCTGTTGGCCAAGGACGGCCCCGAAATACCAAACATCTTGAAATATGGATTACTTCTAATATTCGGGAAACGCTCTTTCATATCATTCATGACATACTCGTGCATGTCTCTCATAATCTGTGGTTTACATCCATGACCATAGTGCAGCAAAGCATCTGTCATAGTAGATAAATATGCATATTCTAATAATCTAATCTGTTCATCACTCAATGATGACACAGGATACTTCTCCATTAAATCAGAAAACATACCAACAGCAATCCGTTCAAAGTGCTTATTGTAATTCAAAGCACCTGTAGTAGATTTCGGATTTAACAAATATTTATATCCATAGTAATGAATAAATTTTGTTTTTGCATTACAGCAATAAAAGGACAGCATAAAGAAGATATCCTCTCCTATTCGCTTATCCGTAAAATCGATATTATGTTCAGTTATAAATGCTTTGCGATACATCTTACAGCATGCAACTGTATAGCACACTCGAGTAAACTCGCTTTCTACAATATCATGTACGACTTCTTTGTCTGGCATTATGCGAGTGAAGCCTCCAACTACAATATCGTAGTCCTCGTTTTCCACTTCTCTCATATATGTTGCAACATAATCTTCTGCCAGATAATCATCACCATCTAAGAAAAATATGTAATCACCTGTAGACTGCTCTAGTGCTGCCATTCGGCTTCTTCCCTGTCCCATATTTTCTTTGTTCAAAATATAAGAGAATCTGTCAGGATACTTCACCTGATATTCATCCAGAATCTTCTGGCTGTCATCGGGGCTGCAATCATTTACACATATAACTTCACAATTATAATAAGTCTGATTCAGAGCACTATCTATGCATTTTCTCAGATACTGTTCCACATTATATACAGGTATAATAATGGTTGCCTTGGGCATCTTATCCATTATATGACTCTCCTCTCGAGTACAATCTATTAATGAGCTTAGCAATTGGTTTCGGCCAGAATTTATAGAACATTTCCAGATCCTCATTACCACGCTTATTCTCATTTATAAGCTTAGAAGTAGTTGATTCCTCATGTAATCTATGACACATCAGTGGCTCTTGGATATAGATGAAATCTCCATCTTCTCTGGACAATCTCTCCCATGTCTCCCAGTCAAGATTACTCTTCAATCCAATTCTAAATACCGGTTTTTCCAAATTATCCATACAATAAGTCACTGCGGGACAACAAATAGAATTTCCAAGTGATATACATCTTCTTCTGATAAATTTACTGCCTGCAAAGGCTTTCACCTTCATAGGTATCAGCATAGTCTTCTTAACATTTATCAAAGGGGTAGAATATAATTTCTGCCCGTTTCTCAATTCACCATAACCGGTAAACGCAATCAACGGTTTGCGTGATTTCTTCATTGAATCTACAATCTTGCTGGCATACTCAGGCTCGTATATATCATCCTGATGAGCAATTGTTATATAATGTGCATCGCATTTTGACACTCCAAAATTCCAATCCTGCGCAATTCCGCCCTCTCCCGTATTTTCATACAATGGAATATTGTACTTTGCTGCCATATCAGTTATATAATCACATGGAGTAGATGTAATCATAATTATATCTGACTGCAATGTCTGATTCTTCAATGACTGTATGCACTCTTCAAGATATGGGCTTTCCTTATAAGCACATATTACAAAAATATGATCAACCATATTTTTATTCTTCCTCTCCATCATCTTTCTTGGTTCTAATGGCAATCTCTCCCGCCATAGTATTCAACTTATCTTCCAAAAGAGATATTCTTCGTGCCATTGCAAATATGCATAAAATCATAATTGCAATAAATATAAGAAATACCATATTTGCAGCAGAATCAATTCCAAGCATTCCTGCTACCCAGAAAGGAATTGCAGGAAATATTCCAAATATAGCAATAAGAACTGCTATCAGCACCCAGACCAGAGCATCCTTCATCTGAATCTTGGATTTGCGAATAGATTTGATTGTATATATAAGCATTAAAACCGCTCCAACAAGAAGCAGAATTCGAAGCATATTGGACATTATAATTCCTCCTTCTTTCTAACCCACTGCAATATAATAATATTCATAATAACTGTTGACATATATTTAATTGCATTCCACATGTTCAAATAACTTGTACCGAACATTCTCTCATCCATATCAACCTGCACCTCTTCAACCTTAGCTCCACAACCAATGAGATAAGCCAGTGTATCAGGTTCAGGTGTGTAGGCAATATCATAACCTATAAGCTTAATCATGCGCTTATTGTACATTCTAAGTCCCGAAGTCGGATCATTAATCTTTCTATGGGTTCTCATTTTAATAAGAGTTGAGATAAGACGACTACCAATCATGCGGGCGCTATGGTCCTTTCCAACCTCACAGAATCTGGATCCAATGACAATATCGGAATCAGTTTCAACCATTTTCTGATACATCTTGCTGACAGATTCAGCTCTATGCTGTCCATCTCCATCGAACTGCACTGCGTAATCATATCCCTTGGCATTGGCATATCTCACTCCACAGCGAAAAGCTCCCGCCAAACCTGTATTAACTGGCAAGTCGAGATAATTGTATCCTCTATTATGTAAAATCTTGCGGGTATTGTCAGTGCTTCCATCATTTACCACAACATAATCATACTCAGGATAATTCTCTATTAAATTATCCACAACCCTCTCAATATTTTCAGACTCATTATAAGCCGGAATGATAAGTAAAATGTTATTCATTGAAATCTCCTATTTCTAATCAATATAGAGTATTTACCACCATAAGGTAATAAGTATTAATATATATAATGGCAATTAACAGCGCCAATATGGCACTATTATACCATTTCTTCCAATTCTTTTTAATCCTTATTCCACCGCCGCACAATATAGAGCATAACGGATACAACAATGGAATCATATATCTGCCCTGACAGCCATTGATTTCCAGGCTTCCCACAGGGGTAAATGCCATGTATAAGGCCGTTGCCATAAGCGCTATTTCACCAAAGAAAAATGGAACTGAATACAGTCTTGCCAAAACCGGATATGCGCCTCTGTCACATTCATCCTTGTCAGTAAGTGTAACTATAGCAAGAATCAACACAATCAAAGTATAGCCTACTCCTGTATGGAAATAAGCGAAGAAAGTCCCAACCTTGGTAACAGAAGGGTTCAGATAACCTATCATAAAATTAATAAGTATTCCTGCATATCCTATTGGATTTGCAATCATTCCCGCCAACTGTTCAGATGGATTAACTGCAGAACCGCCTCTTACATCTCCTCCATTGGAAATCTGAGATGTGGATTCCATGAAAAATGTGGCAAATACCAATACCAAAGCTGCTATGCATATACCATAATATATCCACTTCTTATCCTTAATTTTGCGAGTTGCAATAAGCAGCGGGAATAATAATACCGGCACATATATTTTCTTCGGCATACAGCCTATTGCCATTGCCAGACACATAATAATTGTATCCGAGTACTTCACCGACTCTTCCTGCTCCTGGCATATTCCAACAAAGTATGCCATTCCAAGCATAATAAAACCTGTCACCCAGTAATCATATGAATAATGAGATGCAAGGAAAATTGATACAGGATAGAAAAATATTGTAGTGAAAATCATCTTGCCACTATGTAATCTCTTAATACCAAAATAACCGCACAAAGCATATGTCACAAGCTGCACAATGCGACCGATATTGTATCTCCAGAAATAATTAAAATGAAGAAGACGGGCAACAGCTATAGCAACTCCTGATGGCAAATAATTAATAGCCAAATCAGCATCAGTTGAAGATACCACATATTTACCATTCTCATTAAAATAGTTCAGGGTATTCCTAAATGTATCCAAAGCGATATTACTGCTTTCAAAAAATGATATATCACTTGTAGTTGTTCCAATACTTCCATGTAAACCTGAATTACGGAGAGTATTCACATAATGAATAGCCACATCCCAACTGTATGAACCAAATGGCGTACACAGAATCATTGCCAATCCCATGAGAATCGTCACGGCAAATACGGTTCTCTCCAAAGGTAATTCCAGAATGATAACATTTCTCACAACCACATAAATTGTAGCCATCACAAGAGCCACAAACAGCGGATATGTAAATGGATATGCACCTTGGCTAACCACAAGATTTATCAGCACAGCACCTACACCAATAATCACCACTGCCAACACATCCTGAAGCAACAATTTCTTGTTTCTTGAAAACAAGTCCGCGATCTTTTTGGCAACACCTGTCAACATTTCAAGCAGTATAAAAATCAGCCATAAAGCAAAACCGCCAACCAATCCACATAGAACTCTAAGATTAGTCTTTGGATACGGCACTGTAATCAGTATTGGATCCTGTGAATGAAATTCCACGGCAGCCACATGTAAATTACCATCAGGGCGGATTCTCAAGTCAGTATATTGTTCAGATGGTATGTTTATACATACACAGTCAGCGCCACGAAATACACTTGTGACAATACGCTCACCTTCTAAATCATTTATACCTTCTACTAATTCAATCTGTCTGTCTTCTAAATTCTCTAACTCAGCCTCATCTGTCTCCTGAGTCATCTGAAGTTCCACATCATTAAGCTCTCCACGCAATTCATCCATGCGCTCATCAACATATCCATCACCATAATTTACAGATACTCTAAATGATGTAATCTCAGTAACAGGTTCAGCTAATCTAAGCACAACTGTCTTAGCACTATGAGCTATATTATTGACCTCAAAATAACAATCAATTCCATCAAGCACAACATTACCGGCATCATCAACAGTCGCACTATGAGTAACCGTTGAACTATTCAGCTGCATGGTTCCTACCAGATCATCTTCCCTCGGCTGATAATATTCCACCGGAAGTCCAGTCCACATCATTGCAACCCCTATTAACAAGGACAGAACCAGTGTAATAATCATATATATCACACTATATTTATTCTTTAATTTCTCGAAACCAATCTTTAGTTTCTCAAATATTTTCTTTAACAATCCCTCAATCTCCTTATAGAAATATACTTACCATGAAAATGTATATGGATCTCCACTCAAGCTGTATTCACTGCTATAATATCTGTCTTCTCCAACAGGCTCAGCTATATCTATATAATTTTTCATAACCTGATTTAAATCATCATTCATTCTATACTCAGCTATTGGCACATATACTATTTTCTCACCAGTATTTTCAATATACTGATTCAAAGTCTCCTCACGAGATTTATTCTCTACATAATCCCTCAGTGCTTCAATTGGTATCATGATACCATTCAATCCATATGCCATAACTTCCTGCTGTAGAATTGTTCTCATGTCATATCTCAGATCATCTGTCTTCATTCCAAGACATACATTCTGGCATCCAGCATTTCTTGATACAACTCTGCCAGCTTCCACAATCAATCCATCTGAAGAAGTGACCTTGGCTCCAACCATACCTATATCATCCCTGGCTATATTGGCAATGAGATCTTCCATTCCTGTCATCTCGCCATTGCCCTGAACTATAAACACATAGTCAGCATCATGAATTTTCTCAGCCTTCATTATCTCTGACCAGATAGTCTCGTCATTTATATTTGACAAATATTCAACCGTCTCATTTTCATAATCTGTTAAATATTTATCCCCATTTACAACTATAGTAAGAATCTTCGGCTTTCCATTTAATGGATATCTGACTCCATAGCATCCAAAAGAATCCTGTCTATAAGCTTCGCCCTTGATTCCGGCTGCATCCAGAGTATTTTGAATTCCATCAACTCCGGCAGTATAACAGTACATCTTGGTCTCAGGATTCATTGCTGTAGAATCCGGATGACATCTCCAATGATATACTACCTTTCTCACATGGCCTACCTTTTCAACCTGATTTGTACATCTTAGAATAAATTCAAAATCCTGAGATCCATCAAAACGGTTATCAAGGAGTCCCACTCTATCTACAATATCTCTCTTCACTACAAAGAAATGTGTTATATAATTGCAGCTCATAAGAAGTTCACGATTATAATCAGGCTTATAATGTGGTTCAAAATAATAATCCAAGGTCATATTCACCTTGTCCTCGTCAGTATAAACCACATCCACCTGCTCCTCATTTATGCACTTAACCACCTCATACAAGGCATCCTCATCCAACAAATCATCATGATCCAACAGAGCAATAAAATCTCCTGTAGCCAAATCAAGAGCCGCATTGGTATTGTCAGAAATACCCAGGTTCTCTTCCAGAAGCTTATATACAACCCTGGAATCTCTCTTGTGATAATCCTCCAATATATCCACGATTGAATCATCAAGACTGGCATCTGCGATGCAAAGCTGCCAATTGGCATAAGTCTGATTCACAACTGATTCAATCATCTGAACCAGAAAATCTCTAGGTGTACGATAAGCCGGAACCAATATTGAGATACATGGCATGTAATCAAACTTCTGCTGGCTCTGTCGAATTCTCTCCTCATCTGAAATCTCCTGATATCTGCGCCATGCCATATATGGCACATCAGTTCCATTTAATCTATTGGCTAGAACCTTGTTGTAGTATTTACGACCTCTAACCGCCTTGTAGAATTCATCATCCTGAGCCTGACGCTTATCAGCCATGCGCTCCATATCCTCAATGCTCTTATATCTTCTATAAGATTCAGCAGCGGCTACAATATCAATTTCAATCTCTTGAATATTGTTGCCATAGATTAATTTCAATGTCATATTTGAATATCTGGATTCAATATCAGAATTCTTCACGCGAATCATAAATCCAAATTTATTATCAGGCTGCGTTCCACCGCATATCATTAGATTTACATCTTTGCGGCTGCTAGTCTCATAGGTGCATTTCACCGGATCACCGTCAATATTCATCAACTCATATCTGGGAATATCATAGACATTATCCCCCAGATAAACATATGCCCATCCTCGAATATCTACTTCATCATAGTCCTCAAAGACTTCATCAAGGACATATGTAATCTCATTTGAACTTATCTTGTTTTTAATCTTGTTCTTTATCTTCTTAATATTCATAATCTTCTAAGCTTACTCAAAGCAGCTTTTATCAAGCTCCTCTCTCGCATTAATTGCTCAATTCTCTTGCTCATATTTGCATTATCATTAGCCAGACGAGCATTTTCATAATTCATTTCGTTTAACTCATTTATGGTAAATATCTTCTTGCCAATCCGCTTATGAACCTCTGAATCAGAAAGTGACTGACCTCTGACATATTCCTGAAAATGATTTTCCATACTCTGGAAAATATTTTGCTTATCTTCAGAAATACCATATTTCTTCATAAGTCTGTCCAGTTCAAGGAATTCACATCTAGCAATCTGATGATGCGCCAGATACAACGCCCTGTAGAGAATATAATTTCTTGGAACAGCAAAGTCCATAGACCACTCGTAGTCAATAACCTGCCATTTATCTCCCTGGATAAATATATTCGAACATATCATATCCACATCTGACTGGAGATATGCTGCTTCATCAGTGCCCAGATCAACCTTGCCATATACTTCTTCAAATGCTTCACTTGTAACAAAATCAACTGTAGGAAGAGACATGAAACATCTATTGATATATTCATCAAACAGCTCTTCTGCCGCCTGTTCATCTCCTCTTCTTATAAGAGAATCAATTCTGGTCTGTAAATTCTCTCCCTCCACATATTCAAAGCGCAGCTCATCTACTGACAATTTACAATTATTCAACGACATGCCGGCAGCTTCATACTCGTTAAACATATTTTCAAAGCATTTATATGCATGCTCAATATGCTCAACGCCTTGCGGATAGCACGGCTTTTTCACCACATAACAATTGTCACAATTCAAGGCTTCTATCTCATTATGATTTGCAGTTTCACGACGCCTCTTTATATCCGTTCTAATGGCAAATCTTCTATCTCTCTCTTTGGAATATTTCACATACACAGTCTTGTCATTATCACTTACTGAGGCATCTGTGCCAACATTATTATGGGCTATAACCAGGAAACTGTTAGCAAATTCCGGATACAATCCCTCTTTGATAATGGAAGAATAAGCTTTGCCTTCATCAAAGAAGAGATATCTATCTCTATTATAATTGTTGATATTATCAAGCAATTCTCCCGGCTGCGGCAAATATTCATCGGAATATATACTCTTGGCAAAATACAAGTCCGGATAAGGATAATACCAATCTAAATTTCTCAAGTCACTCTTTTCTAGAATGGATGCTAATTCTTTTTTAGAAAATGTGCGTCTCACCTCACCGTTTGGATAATTCTCAATATTGATATAATAGCCACCATTATTCTCTTCCTGACAGCCAGCCCAATATTTCATACCAAGCTTATTTTCTGATGCAATTATCAATCGGCCATTTGGTTTCATCATAGATTTAGCAGTTTCAATAAGCTTTATTGCGCAATCCTGAGCATCTGTTAAATTGTCATTTACTGCACAAGCTTCAGAATCTGTCAGATTATAATTTACAGCAGAACCATAAGAGATATACTCCAGCGCATTAGCCAGACATCCTATCATATAGATATCATCAAATTCTCCCTGATGGCCGACTGCATAATTACATATATTGTCCAATACATACTCAATACCGGAGCATGATTTTCTCGCTTCAAAGGCACGTTTCATATCCTCAGCAATGTCCAATGCCACATATCTATCATATTTCGGTGCAATAACAGCACTAATAGCACCTGCCTGCGCTCCAATTTCCAATGCGCAAGTTTCAGGTGCTACCTCAAGCCACTGAACTACATTGGCACGATTATCCGACAGGTGAAATAATCTCTCCCAATCCCCGGATTCTCGTGCAATTTGTTGTAATTCTATCTCATTATGTTGTTGTACATCTTCTAATATATTTGTCGAATCAACTCTCATATCAGTTTCTTCCTGTATCAATTAGATACACTCCCATTTATACCTTCTCAATAGAAGTCACGGAATTCATATCATAGAATCCCACAGTATTTTTATCTGAAATAACAGTAATATTTATCACATCATAAAGTCGATGATATACTATCAATTCGCCTTCCTTATAACCTGTGCAACTAATGGAAAGTAAATACTCCCCACCCTGGAGGTTCATCTCCTGCTCAAAACTAGCCACATAGGTCTCACCTGCCTTGGCAGTACCCACACTTACTCTCTCGAACATTGTATTGGTACCAGTAATTGCGGTTCCGTGAATGTTCTTGATGGTATATGTAAAAATCGGATCAACTACATCGTTATTAAAACGGACCTTGGACTTAATGGTAAAGCTAGAACCTTTTACAATATTATTGGAGCAGTCTCCCAAATCATCCATAACTGCGAAATCAATTATTTCTGCTTCGCCGTTACCATACTCATCCACATTCGGATTGATATCATAGTTGGTTTTCCACAAAATTTCATTATTAGCAGTTCTTTCCGAATCTCCACTCTGATTCTGAGCTTCAATTGTACTATCATTTCCCACAGAATCAGATGAAACAACTCCCGACTCATCAGATACCATAACTCCTCGGGCAGATGGATTCTTACCAGCCAGAATTCTCTTGTACAGGCCCACCATTTCCTTCGGTGTTCCTTCATCAAGCTTACGACCGTGGTCAAGCAGGATAACCTTGTCGCAATATCTGGCAATACTTGTCAAATCGTGACTGACAAATAATATGGTCTTACCCATTTTCTTGAAGTCCTCGAATTTCTTATAGCATTTTGCCTGAAAGAATACATCTCCCACAGATAAGGCCTCATCAACTATCAATATCTCCGGATCAATATTGATGGCAACTGCAAAAGCAAGTCGCACAAACATACCACTGGAATATGTCTTCACCGGTTGGTAGACGAAATCGCCAATATCTGCAAAAGCCAATATATCATCCAGTCTCTCATCAATCTCTTCTTTGGTAAAACCAATCATGGTACCGTTGAGGTAAATATTTTCAATACCGGTATATTCCATATTAAATCCAGCACCAAGTTCAAGAAGAGCTGATATTCTACCATTGATTTCAACCTCACCATCTGTAGGGCTCAAAACACCAGTTATGATTTTCAGGATAGTAGATTTACCGGCACCATTGGTTCCAATAATACCAACAGTCTCGCCTCTGGCTATATCGAAGTTCATATTGTTCAAAGCATAATGCTCTTTGTATCTCTTCTTCTTCGATAAACTAAGAGCGTCAAGAACTCTATCCTTGTTACCCTCAAACAATTTATAAACTTTGCTTACATTCTTTACTCTAATAGCATATTCACTCATGAATATTCCTCTCTATAATACATCCGCAAAATGTGGCTGTAATTTCTTAAATATTGTTGTGCCAAGTATAAACAGCACTATTGTCACGCCCCAGAAATATAAATTCATAGTTCCACGTTCCCAGAACCAGGTATTATTTAACATAGCATCTCTATATCCTGAAACGACATAATACATGGGATTCATTTTCAGCAAAACCTCTATTGGCTTACTGATTCTACCCTGATCTACCATGCCCTGCATGTTCCACATTATAGGAGTCATCCACATAAGTACCTGCATAAATATGCTTATAATCTGAGTTAAATCTCTAAAGAAAACTGCAATGGCACTTGTAGCATATATAATTCCTATGCACAGTATTATCATGGCAAATGAATAATAAAATACCTGTAGCATATATAGAGTTGGAGCATAACCATAGAATATATAAAGCACCACCATGAAGCCTATGAAGAATATATGAACAAACAAGCTTGATATAATCTTCACTATAGGAAGAGTACTTATTTTGAACACAACCTTCTTCACCAGATAATCATATTCAATCAATGTATTACTGCCCAGATTTACCACTTCAGAAAAGTAAAACCATGGCACCATACCTGCCACGAGCCATACTACGTAAGGAGCAGTAAGACCAGCCTTGGTTACCTGGCCACCTACATTAATAGCTTTGTCAAATACAAACCAGTATACAAGCACGGTTACTATAGGCTGAACAAAGGCCCACAGGATTCCAAAAAAAGATCCTGCAAACTTGGCCTTGAAATCATTTCTCGACAAAGTCTTGATTAGTTTCCTGTTTTCTATTAATTCTCTAATAATCTCTATAAAAGCTACGCTCTTCTTCTGATTATTCATATATATCCTCCAATTATCTATTGGCTTAAAATCTAACTAATATGTTCTGTAGACCTTATAATTTGTGGTCTCACCTACATAATTATAATTAAACTGAGACATATAATTATCCAATTCATATGCCTTGTGAACAACTATATACCCCACGGCCAGCTCCTGCACTGCCTTTGTTATAAGATTAGCATCATATTGTATCCCATCTTCACACAATCCCATGAGATATACTCTGTCTGCATCGTACCATTCTAAAGTGGCAGGATCTGGAGACATAGCTCTAATATCAAGAAGAGTTGTTCTATCCACCGCCATATATGAACCAGCGTCCACAGTCTGATACTGCAACGCCAGAGTGGATGGTGTAGCCATTATCATCATAGCCTCACAATTCCCAGCTTCTCTTTCCGAGTTCATTATATCCTGCAATTCTAAGGTATCCACATCTACCATATAAGCATTTTGTGGTCTGTCACTTCTTAATTTCTGCAGATACAGAGAGCCTGTAGACACGATAGAGATAATAAATATAAGCACAAGAGCCGCGCCTATGATGCATTTTCTCTTACGAGTCAGTCTCTCACTATAATATATATCCAGACCGATTCTGCACAAGGTATAGGATACTATTAATATATATGGCACCATCCAATAAAATCTATAGTATGACGCCGCTGCGAAAAATCTAACCAAGATAATATAACTCAAATCATTTCCCACAGTCAGTATTGTAAGAACTATTGCCAGGATAATCTTGGTCTTAACCGCTTTTTCAGCTTTGATTATCAAATATAGAATCGATAACAAGGTCAATATCATCCACACATGAGAGTGAAAATAATAGCCGGTTATCATATTATATATAGCTGAATTTGTAATAAATGACATATATATTCCTCCGACTATTTTCCCAACATGTACCATGCCATCATTGCAATATTAGGTATCACGCAAATCAGGCATCTGATAAAAATCGGCCAGAATCGCTTCTCTGTTACCATTAATATAACGCCCACAATTCCAATGGCTAATGGAATGATTGCCATAGATGACATTGCAATGGGCATACTAGACCAGGCTACTACTGCAAGCATCTTCCATAATGAATCATCCGTTGGATTCTTGCATATCTTTATCAGAATCAATAAGCACAATGGACATACAACAGCTGCGCAATAGCCTTTGGATTCATAACCTCTTAAGTACATCATTCCAACAAGAGAATGTTCCTCACTCAAAAACAGCGATACCAATGCTGTTATACTTATGAAAGCAAAGCCCAGATTAAATCTATTGAGCCATCTGTTGTCCTCTCCTTCTTTAATATGATCACCTAGCAATTCATATCCATAACAAAAGCATACGCAGGAAAATAATACAATCAGTAACCCCTTCACAGAAAACATTGCAAATATTCTCACTGGAATTCCAGTAATATATGCCACTATGGACCACACTGGATAATAGCAGGAAATAGCATAGTGAAGAGGAATAAAATCAGTTGGCCAAAGTCCTCTAAATCCATCTCTAGTCCAAAACTTTCCATCATATACAAAGGAATTCATTATGCCGATGTAATAACTTGTATCATACCCTCTATACATCATGTTATATGCCACAATCATCATGCAGATTGTAGCCAGTATGCCAACAGCAGCAAATAATAACTGTACAGAATTTAATTTGTAAAATATCTTGCCAGCAACTGACCTGCGGCTTGTATGTACATAAACCAAAATGCCGCTAATTACAATAACTACAATAGCATCCACTATAGCAGTCACATGCAAACTATTGTGAGTAAAGACCAGAGGTTGAACAACTATTTGTTGCACCACAAAGAACAGACATAATCCAAGCAGTTCCATGAGAGCGACATTTCTTGTCTTGATTCCACATAATTCAGTTGTTCCTCGGCCCCATATATAAAACAGGCTCATCATAATCACAAGTACTATGATGCTCTTTGCTATCTCTATCATCCGTCTATCTCCAGACTATATCTGTCAATTTATACATAAAACTACAACACTCTACCGCCAGCAACAGTATAAGTCTTACCATCTATATCTACTGTACCATTGTAGCCAAAATCAATATTTCCATTTTGATAGTACCAGGTACCATATTCATTTACTCCCAAGCCGGTATAATTCCAATCCAACTGCCCGTTTCGATAATACCACCAACCATATTCGTTGCATGCCATTCCGGTGTAACCAAAATTAATTTGACCGTTTTGGTAGTACCACCATCCGTATTCATTGCATGCCATTCCTGTGTAAGCTGTTATTGCACCATTTACAGCATATCTCCAGCCTTCATTGGTATAAACCATTCCATTATAGCCCCAGGCAATTGTACCATTTTGATACAACCAGTCACCATAGTCATTGTGACCTACTCCGTTATAACCCAAGTCGATATTACCATTTCTGTAATACCACCAGCCATATTCATTAGATGCCATTCCTGTGTATTTAATCAGCTGTCCATTTTGGGCATATTTCCAGTCTCCAGACACAAAGACCATTCCACTTTGGTTCCATGCAATTGTACCATTCTGGTACAACCAGTCACCATACTCGTTATGACCTACTCCGTTATAACCAAAATCGATATTACCATTTCTGTAATACCACCAGCCATATTCGTTGGATGCCATTCCTGTATATCCGAAATCAAGATATCCATCACGATAGTACCACCAACCAAATCTGTTGTTGGCCATTCCAGTATAGTTGATTAACTTGCCTTCTGATGCATATCTCCAAGAACCACCAATTTCAATCATTCCCGAACAACTGTAGTCAATCGTTCCATTCTTCATAACCCATGAACCATACTTGTTCGTTCCAATACCTTTGTAATTGAAATCAAGAATTCCATTATTGTAGTACCACCAGCCATAATCATTTTGGGCCATTCCTGTATAATCAGTCAGCTTACCACCATCTGCATAGTACCATGTACCACCAACCTCAACCATGCCATTGAGATTAAAGTCGATATTTCCATTTCTATAAACCCATAATCCTAATGAATTATGACCTAAACCATTATATTTGAAATCTATAGTTCCATTCTTGTAATACCACCAGCCATAATCATTTACAGCCATTCCTGTATAGCTGAAATCAACCATACCATTATTGAAATACCACCAACCATATGCATTGGATGCCATTCCTGTATAGTAAGGATCTCTGCTGCCGTTATTAAAGTACCACCATGCTCCATCCGGTGTACAAGCCATTCCAGTATAATTAGTATCTACTACTCCATTATTGAAATATACAAGTGTATTGCCATTATAAGCTGCACCGGTATATTCTTTATCAACGCCACCGCCATTTATATATCTCAGCTCTTTGACTCCATCGCCATCAGTATCTACTTCAGCAACACCAGTATATGAGAAATCTACAATTCCATCTTTGATATACCATGCATTGCAGTCTACATTACCTTTGATTCCAGCTATCTGTCCCTCGGAACTATACTGCCAGAAATCCCATGGCTCATTGTATGTATTCTTCGAATTATATTGAGCAACCCATATTCTAAATTGCTCTCCCAAGGCTTTGCCATCAATATAATTATTCAACCAGTACTTGCTGGCATAAACCATAGGAGTATACATGCCAGACTTCTGTATCTCATCACAGAAAGCCCAACAGTTACCTGTTCCAATTTCTTTGTTCACTACCCCTATCTCATAATAAACCTGAAGTCTACCCTTATATGGTTTTCCATTTTTCATTGTATTACTTGATTCATAATCAATAGCAAGAGGCAGGCTTATTTTGTAATCTCTTACACGCTGCATAAGAAATTGTGCTTCTTCTCTTGCTTCCTGCTGGTTAATTGCCTGAGAATAAATATATGCTCCAACCGGAACACCTACTCGATTAGCTTCAGATAGATTTCTCTTATAATAATCGTCTTCACCAAGTTTGCCCTCAGCAGTTTCACTTCTATAACCAACACGAACAAAAGCAAATTGCATTCCCTCAGCTTTAACTGCATCCCAATCTATAATCTTCTGATGATGAGACACATCGATACCATATCTGATCTCAGTAACAGTTTTGCCACTGGCAGCTCCTGCCATCTTCTTAGCTTCGTAAACTGTAATTCTGTCCTTATCATCTGGCATATCCTTATAAATTACATCTTCTGTTCCATCAGAATTTGTTGTTGTAATACATACAATCTTGTCATATCCTTCTGATGATTCGCTTGCCTCTGATGTAACATTAAAAGCCAGTACGCACGCCAGTGCTAATGCCGGCACAAGACATGCCACCATAATACTGCGCAACTTTTTCATAGTTCCTTCTCTCCTCTCGTTTTCCACTTGCATCATTTCTATAATCTAGCCTTTCACAATCTTATGAGCCAATTTTGCAATCGGCAATATCATATAATTAGTCTTTCTAATCAAATCAATACTCTTCTTACTTGTAGCATTATACAATCGTGGATAATTAGTCTTTAAGCTCTCGTCCCACTGTTTTATTTCATTTCTTATCCCCGCCTTGTTTCCAAGTATGATAAATATCTGAAACTGATTATCAATCATATCTCCAATGCAACGTTCTAGATATTCTAATTTATATCCCGACATCTCAGGAGATATCTCATCATAAAACTTTATCAGCTGACTCAAGACCTTCAGGTGCATATCTTTGTTTCTAGCCATACTATCCCAATTCATGCTCTGTCCAGCTCTGCCAAGTCGATACATATACAAGCTTCTCTTGTCATAATAAATGGTATTCACATACGGAATCGGGTATGTAATATATTCTTCATCCACATAGAAGCAATGCTCATCTATCGGTCTGTAATGTTCCTTCAAAATCCCAGTCTTAACAGTTAGGTTATGCATTTTCACAACTCTGTCTAACTTAACTTCAGACATATCATACTCATGACCATATCTAGCCTCATCATCTGTTGCAGGAATATGTCTCAGTTCATTATATGTCTCATCCTCAATACACAAGAAATCCGATGAGACAATATCACTGTCAATATCACGGAGCATTTTAACAAAGCCAACAAACTCTGTTTCATTTACCCAATCATCTGCATCTACTACTTTGAAATATTTACCAGTAGCATTTTGGATTCCTGCATTAATGCCTGATCCATGGCCACCATTTTCCTTATTTATCAATTTATATGTATCCGGATACTCTCCAACATATGCTTCTGCTATTTCAGCTGTAGCATCCGTAGAACCATCATTTACAATAATAATTTCTATATCATCTATAATCTCGTCTTGTTTAAAACTGTCCAAACACTTCTTCAAATACTTCTGTGCATTATATGATGGAACAGTTATTGTAAGGATTTTGTCTCTCATTTCGAATACTTCTTCACTCCATTAATGAAATATTTAGCCATATACTTCACGCTCATGCCCAAAGTCATGTGCAACTTATCGCGATATATTCTCCAACGTTCTTTTGCCGCCTTTGTTTTAGAAATTGATCTGGCAGTATGAACCTGCCTATGATGCATAAGCACATCAGAAACTCCTATAACCATCAATTCCGCCAAGCCCTGTTCATTGTTATATCTATTCAGCAGTTCCATCCAAAGAGCATAGTCCTCATGATAGTACTTCCCGTCAAATGGGCCATCTATCGCATCAAGCACCGACTTACTAACTAATACACTGGAACATCCAATTACATTTTCTTCAAGCATATGCTCAAAATCTGTCGTTACCGGAACAATATAAGGTTTCAATACTTTAGCGCCGTCTTCTGCAATAAAATCATATGATGTATAACAAAGCACCAATGAATTATCAGCAACTGCTTCCAGCTGTCTCTCCAGCTTGGTTACTTCCCAGAGATCGTCGCTATCTATAAAAGCTACATATTCACCCTTGGCCTCAGCAATAGCCGTATTTCTAGTCTGTGCCACACCTCGGTTAGAATCATTTTTCAAAAGTAGAATTCTCGAATCCGTATAACCCTCCACAACCGATACTGTATGATCATCAGAGTTATCATCTACAATTATCAATTCCCAGTTGTCATAGGTCTGGTCAAGAACACTATCAATTGTCTCTGCAATAAAGCTCTCTGCATTATATGCCGGCATTATTATACTGACTAATGGCTTATTGTCTATCTTCATAAAAACCACCCACTATTTGTTTCCATTACCTGTAGTTGCTGTTGTCTCTCCTTCATCAAGTCCTTCTGTACTATCTTTGATAAAAATAACTTTGAATGTAAGCAAAATCAGTTTAATATCCAACAAAATCGAACCACGCTCAACATATATCATATCCAGCTTCAACTTATCCAAGTTGGTTGTATTATATTTACCATAAACCTGAGCATAACCTGTAAGTCCAGCTTTCACTCGTGTCCTATAGGCAAACTCTGGAATTTCCTGCACATACTGTTTTATAATCTCCGGTCTTTCAGGACGCGGTCCCACCATTGACATATCACCTTTTAAAACATTGAAAAACTGTGGCAGTTCATCTATTCTGGTTGCTCTGATGAATTTACCAATAGGTGTAATTCGATCATCATTTTCACCGGCAAGTCTTGCTTTACCGTCCTTTTCCGCATCTACTATCATGCTTCTGAATTTCATGATATAGAATTCTCTATCATCAATCGTCACACGCTTCTGCTTATACAAGGCAGGACCACCATCATATGCCTTGATAGCAATAGCGGCAAAAAGCATCAACGGACTAGTAATTATTATTCCAATTAGAGATATAAATATATCTCCTGCTCTCTTGATAAATTTCTGACTGGCCGTAAGTCCTAAATTTCTACAGAGATAAAGCGGTGTATCAAACAGATGCAACTCATCAGCATTCTTTACCAGAATGTCTGAAATCTTTGGTGTAAAATATACTCTCTTCTTCTGGTCATAACATTCTTTCAAAACCAGATTCTTCTTATCACTTGCAATGTCATTTAATACAACAGCATCATAATCTGCCATAGTCGCAGCTATTGTTTCTATGGATTCACTGTCCGCAATTCTATCTGCGATGAAATATTTATCAGCTCGACTGTTCATCTTCTTGGCCAAATTATTGGCATGCTCTCCATATACCATCAGCATACGAAGTGGCGGGAATACCATACGATAAAGCTTAGTAAGGCAATATGTTACCACCAAAATTGTGATAGACTGAACCACTACCAGCCACACATACGCCATAAGAATATGACCCAGCTCATTCAAATAACCTACCATCAGGAAGTTCTCTAAGAAAGTAATGCCATTGACTATTACCATCGAAACCCACTGTGAAATGATAATATGTGATATACGATTTACGCCCATATTAAATCCATCAAATGTGCGTATAACCAATATACTCAACACTATATATATAATATATACGAGAAGATTACCTTTATTTTCAAATGGCCTAATCATCAATATATTGATTCCCTTCAGCCATGCGCATGAATATTCAAATGTCAGCAAAAGTACAATAATAATATTACTGATACCTCTATACCAATATTTTGCATTATCTCTTGTCATGATATAAATATACGACCTCCATTTAGACATAACATATCATGTTATTTTACCATTTTTTTGATGCTTTTTGAAGTAAAGAGCGCCCAAAAAGTAATATGAAGCGATGAAATATATGTACAATAAATACAAAAGGCGCAAGTCCGTATGTTAGCAAATATAATAACATCCGACTCACGCCTCCAATATTATTTATTCAGTTTTCAATATTAATAACAAATACAATAAATACACCGTACTATTCATCTATGACATAACCTGGCCACCCTCAACCCAATGGCCATACCAATCACCTGTATATCCCCAAGCAATCTGCCCGTTGTAATACAGCCATGTTCCATACTGATTATACCCAAATCCGGTATAATTCCAATCTAATCTGCCATTTTGGTAATACCACCAACCATAGTCGTTGCAAGCCATTCCGGTATAATTCCAATTAATATTACCATTGGTATAGTACCACCAGCCCCATTCATTACAGGCCATTCCGGTATAATCCATTATAAACTGACCATTTACCACGTACCACCAATTGCCATAGATTTCAAGCATACCTGAATAGCCCCAGTTGATATTGCCATTCATATAATACCATACTCCATATTGATTTGATGCAGCTCCGGTATAGTTCCAATCTAATCTACCGTTCTGATAATACCACCAACCATAGTCATTGCAGGCCATTCCGGTATAAGTCCAATCCAACAGACCATTCTGATAATACCACCAACCGTATTCGTTGCAGGCCATTCCGGTATAATTGGTTATCTGCCCATTTACAGCATATCTCCAGGTACCATCCACACATACCATGCCATTTCTACCAAAATTCAAATTACCATTCTCGTACACCCATGTACCATATTGATTCACACCAAGACCAGTATATGACCAATCCAACTGGCCATTTACAAAATACCACCAGCCATATTCGTTATTTGCCATTCCAGTATAGTTATAATCAACCACACCATTTACCAGATAACGCCATGTATTATTTACATAAGCCATACCTGTAAAAGATGATTGCTCAGCTTCATATAATGTAGTTTGAGCCGGCTCCCAAGATGTATTATTTGATTCAACAAAATCATATCTACAATCAGGCACACTCACTGTAGCCCACACATCCGTTTCGATAGTATGATTAGTACGATCAGCACTTGAGTAGTTATTAATAGTAGAGTATGACTTCAAGAAATAATCAGCATCCACAGTTCCATAAGTATTATTATCATCCCATGTAGCATCCACCACATACCAGGCACCATTTATATATACCTGATTCCACTCATGCTCTATACTTGTCACCGCAATAGTCGGAACGCCAAGCGCATTGCAGATCAACTCATATGTTTCCGAATAAGAAGCACACACTCCAGTGTTTTTCAAAAGAATTCCACAACAGCTCTGATCCCAACCATTTGCCAGTTCTGCATATGTTGCCTTCTGACCAATCATCACCTCAGCAGTACGCAGTTTATCATATATATTAGACTTAGCATTTGCTGCATCAATAATCTTTCTGGCTTCTGAAAATACCCTGTTAGTATATGTTGCTCTTGTACTACCATTGGCAAATTCCCTATAGCACTGCAACATGAAATATTTACCACTAGAATTAGTACCACTTACATAGCCATTAGCCAGATAGTAGAATTGCGGATTAGAATATGCGAAGCATAATAATATGTCCACAGCTTCTCTATCGCTTAAACCACTATATTGTACAGGTGCAGTACAGTATCCTCCTACGTAATCCGAATAATATAACTCAGCATCACTTATCAGATAGCTCTCACAAGTAGTATACAATCTATCATATAGTTTCTTCTGAGCACTAGTCATAGTCTGATACAATTTATCAGTTGTATATGAAGCATACACTCCATTTACCGCATTTGCATGAGACACTTTGGTAAATGTAACCACATTATGAGTTCCTGACTCAACAACCTGGGCACCATTTTCCAATGCATCTGCCGCCGGCTTTTCATTATCATCTATGAATTCATTAAACTGTCGTCTGGATAGTTCTGTTTCCTCCATAGATTCCAATCCGGTTTTATCATTTTCCTGAGCATAGGCAGTTGTTTTACCAGTCGCCAAAAGATTTGGTACAGCAAGAACGGCTGCCAATAATAACATACATAATCTTTTCTTCATATATTTCTCCAATCACACTATCAAAAAATACTCCTAATTTAAAAAAGGGAGTGCCACAAAGCACTCTCTTAATATACCACACATTTAGCAAATATGTCGATTGCTTTCAATTACTATGCAAGATGTCCATTTACACAATAGTAACCATCCCACCAGCCATATACCGAATCACAATATAGTCCTGTATAATTCTTGTTTACAGTACCATTATAGTAGAGATACCAGTTAGCTTCTCCGCCATCTCTAAGCCCGTATAGTTATCACCATATGCACTGTAATACGTCTTCCTAAAACCGCTCTTTTTTCATCCATGGTGTGCACATCACCATCGCTGCCATAGCAATCACAACCACCTCCTTATTTGTAAAGAAAGTGTGTATAATTGAATGTTGCCTAAACACAAAGTACCAGACAACTGGCATAATCATAACTAACAAATAAATAAAATAATCTCTAAAGCTCACTTGATTATGATAAATCTTAATCCCCAAAGCAATTATAATATAAATCAATATATAAATTCTAAGCTCATTCCCAAAACATGCATTATAATTCGTCCAAAATACTTCAGAAAGAGAAGCAGCTCCACCATCAGCACGAACTGCCGCATTTGTTGCAGCATCTTGTAATACATTAAATCCAGTCGTTACTGTAGCAAGCACCCATTTCATAATCCACAGTCCCCCATATCCAAGAGACCATGCCACTCCAGCTCTAATAATACATATCACATTATCAATGATAGCCCCTCGCCTCATAAATAAAAATGCAATTAAAGTTATTGCAAATGGAACAAGCGGATAAGTCAACAAATCTACATAATTTGTTATCACTCCAATTAAAGAAAACAAGAATATATACTTATCATTTTCAAATTTGTTATAAAAAAGCAAGAGCAATACTAAACCTATTTGCATTGAATAAAAACATGTTGAATATTGCATTGATTTATATATTGCTTCCGGCATCAGCAACATAAATGTCAATAGATACGGTATTATAATGCCAGTGCATTTTCTATAAGCCATCAATACACACACTAATAATACCGACAATATCATAGCTATCAAATTAGCTTTTCTTATACTCATATATGGTTTTATTGACAACAATGGTTTCAAAACAACCTTATATCCATGCCAGTATCTACCATATGATACATAGTTCACATCTGTTTTACCTGTACTTGAAATACTTGAAGCTATAGCATCAAGTCCGCCTATCGGATCCACGCATGATGTTTCCGGCATCAATGATAACATTGCTCTATTCCAAGCACTATTATCTTTTCCATCATATATGCATTCGGATATCATTACTGCATCAGTCCAGTTATCTAAAGACCCACCATATCTAGATGAAGCTACAGGATATTGACCTTCTGCTACCAATACATCTGCAGATGCTTTAAGATTTTTCTCTATTCCGTGAACGGGCATCATTTCAATCAAGCATAATAGTCCCGCTCCGATAAACGCCAGCACAACAACCAGCGCAATCACCTTAACCCACTCAATTACTCGTTTCATTCCAATCCTCATTTCTATTGTTCCATAATATACTTATTCACCGCATTCTATACTTGCGCCCTAATGATTCTCACCATTCATACAACATACAAAAAAACTATTTTAATATATGCAATCGGCACATGCTCCCCTGAAAAGAAGGAGCCAACACATATTCCATTACATCATCATGCACCGGAGCATCATATTGATAATGCAAATGTCCACAAATAATACTTCTAACCTGCGAGTTCTTATCTAAACACATATTTATAAACTGTCTGGTAATGTCATCAGGCTGGTAATAACAATTTCTATCGCCCCACAGCTTGGCATGAACTCCGTCATAAGCTGAAATAGAAGATTCATATAAGCCATCATCACCGGCATCAAGAGGAACATGTGTCACAAGTATAATCGGTTTATTCTTGGCAAATGCCTCCCGAGCTTTAGCCAACGCAGAAGAATTCATCTGAAAGCAAGAATTATTCCAACCAAGAATTATATATTCATCGAATTCCCACACCAAAATCTCATCATTGCTTACATTACCACCTGCAGAAGTAAATGAATTATGTGCCACCTGGGCATCCTCATTAGTATAGGAGCCATCACTATTGTACCAGGCACTCACATCATGATCAGCTCTGGTGTACAAAATAGGAGTCTGAATTTTATTCAATCCCATTTGAAATAATTCATAATTTGTACTCGACGCAAAATCCACCATGTCTCCTGCCATTAGTATGCCATCCGCTTTGTAATTATCTATTATCGCGGAAATATTTTGCCATGCATCCTCAGAAGCCATTCCGGTATTAGTTCTAAACATTCCTGTAAATCGCCCAGAAATATCTGTTGCAAATTCAGATGTTGTATCATCTGTTGTCATAAGAGTATGCAAATCATTCAGCACAAGAAATGTACTAAGTTCATTCTCACTATTGCCATATGAATCTGCATCATTTTGCCCACTCAGGGATACATATATATCTCTGATTTGAAGACCTGTATCAGTAGCAATTTGTTTCGCTTCCAGCTCATTACTTACTGGCGCATAATGGTTATTCAAAACCTTATACACCTTATAATTATGTGTAGCACCAATCTCACTACAGCCAAGCAACGATATATACTCCTCTGGCAAATCCACAGCTTCCGTACAGATATAATCAATCTGCTTTCTAATAATATCAGCTTTGATAGACATGACCTCCGGGTACTCATCCGATTCGTGCACAAGATAATCCTATGCAATCACATTATCAGTTCCCGTGGATTTATATTTCTCAGCCACTTTCTCAGGGCATGCCACAACAACCTCTGCTCTTTCCACTTCACCCTGAGTTGTCAAATCTTCATTTATAATGCGATTTATCTCTTCGACCTGCGATGTTGAATTTCTTGCATTTGCTATAATGGTTATTGCGATAACAGCCACCGCTATCAATGCCAACAATGCTATGGTTTTAGCAGCTGACATTTTTGTTCGTCCTTTATCATACTTAGTTTTCAACATTTTCAACACGCACCTTCTTTGCAATAATTCTCTTGATACAATCAACCAAGTAAATCACACCAAGAACTCCGCCGAAACCAACAAGATAATACACCCACCAAATATCATATGAATGCGGAAATATTCCATAAGTTTCAGGAGCAAGCCCTCTCATCCTGCCATATATTCCATCTACTATTTTAAATGCCGTCATATGCAGCGCCATCAAATGAAAGCTCTTCTGTCCAGCATATGTCATAATGGAATTTAAGGCCGGAATCTTTTCGATAGTTCGAGCAAATGATATGCAAAAATATATACCGATCAAAGTTGTCAAATAATACAACTTGTAATTATAGATAATATTTGCAGACAAATCAGAACCCGCCAAACCTTGTTGTATTAATATATACAGCAAAATTGCGGATACTACGCACCCAATGACATTAAACCATCTTCTCAAATAATCCCAATAAAGCTTTACAAGATATCCTATCATCATAAATGGTATCGCCAGCAAGGATGTCTGTACATGATATGGCAGCATCACTTGATTACATGTGATATATAAACCGACAGCACCTAATGCAACAGTAGCTACCGCCGTAAATATATGCTTCGCATATTTGGCTTTCATCCGGGATGACATCTCCATTATAAATCCAAATACAATCTGAGCCACCAGATACATTCCCAAAAACCAAAATGGTCCTATAAGATTCTCATTTGTTGTAATGCAGAGTCCCATTGCAATAAATGAAATCATAGAAACCAATGTATAAGGCTCTCCATCTATCATGTGATAATGCAACAATACATTGTGCAATATTACAAATGCCAAATTATATACAAAGTATAACGGAATAACAGACAGCAGTTTGCTTCCAACAAATTCTCTAAATCTATTAGCATACTTCTCTGCATTATAGCAAAAGCCCGCCACAAACATAAAAGCCATAATATGATAAGAATATACAAACGGTCCTATATTGAATCCATTTCCTATGGTCCAACTACTATGACCTATTATAATGGATAGAATTGCAATGCCTTTTATTATATCAATAGTTTTATTTCTGTTCACTTCGAGCCATAACTCCCTCTTTTACAAAATCAATGCCATTATATCAAAAAAACAGGCGAACCGCATCTGCCTTGTCCGCCTGTCATAATCATACAATTATCAAATTATTTCTATGCCAGATGACCATTTACACAATAGAAGCCATCCCACCAACCAGTGTAATCCCAAGCTATCTGACCATTATAATAAAACCATCCGCCATATTCATTAAAACCAACCCCCGTGTATGTCCAATCTAGTCTACCATTCTGATAATACCACCAACCATACTCATTGCATGCCATTCCAGTGTAATTCCAATCTAAATTGCCATTTTGGTAATACCACCAGCCGTAATCATTGCATGCCATTCCGGTATAGTTCCAATCTAAATTGCCATTGCGATAATACCACCAGCCATACTCATTGCATGCCATTCCGGTATAGTTCCAATCTAAATTTCCATTGCGATAATACCACCAGCCATACTCATTGCAAGCCATTCCCGTGTAATTCCAATCTAGGCGGCCATTCTGATAATACCACCAGCCGTAATCATTGCAAGCCATTCCGGTATAGTTCCAATCGAGGTTACCATTACGGTAATACCACCAGCCGTAGTCGTTGCAGGCCATTCCTGTGTAATTCCAATCCAGCTGGCCATTCTGGTAATACCACCAACCATACTCATTACAGGCCATTCCTGTATATGTCCAATCAACTTTACCATTGATAACATACCGCCAATTATCATCGATATTTAGCATACCTGTATATGTACCATAGTTTGTATCATCATATGCAACAAATGTCGCCCTGTCCATGTTGACGGCATCATATACGCCATCCTCATGTATCGGCTGAGTCATTGGCAAGCCAGTTATACTCTTAGCATTTCTATGAGCATCAAATGCAATAACTTCCTGAAGTCTATACACTCCGGCTGACTGAGGTGTGTAGTAGGTATACCAATAATCGGAATCATCCTCCTTAGTGCCCCAATTATTCTGCCATGAGGCTGATGTTCCAGAAGTGTACTGCACATCAAATGATACATTTATAGGGGTATCTATATCCCTAGTAACTTTCACTTTGATAATAACAGGTTCGCCAACCTTGACTTCCTTCTTATCTACACTAATTGAAGTAGGATCAATTGTTATCTCCGGATGCTCATAATAATAGTATCCATCAATAAGTTCTGTCCAGTGCGCCTCTGCCGCAGTCTGTGGAAGCAATGAAAGAACTATCGCCATTGTCATGCCAGCAAATGCGCTTTTAATAAATTTCTTCATAATATTCTCCTAGTTTTGATGGCACTATGATTCTACATGTCCATTTACGACATAATGACCATTCCAGTCACCTGTGAAACCCCAAGCAATTTGGCCATTATAATAAAGCCATGTACCATATTCGTTATAGCCGAATCCTGTATATGTCCAGTCTAAACGGCCATTTTGATAATACCACCAACCATACTCATTGCAGGCCATTCCCGTATATGTCCAATCTAAGCGACCATTCTGATAATACCACCAGCCATATTCGTTGTTAGCCATTCCTGTATAGTTCCAATCAAGGCGACCATTCTGATAATACCACCAACCATATTCGTTGTTAGCCATTCCTGTATAGTTCCAATCAAGGCGGCCATTCTGGTAATACCACCAACCATACTCATTGCAGGCCATTCCTGTATAGTTCCAGTCGAGGTTACCATTGCGGTAATACCACCAACCGTATTCATTGCAGGCCATTCCTGTATATGTCCAATTCAAGGAGCCATCCTCGAAATACCACCAGCCATATTCATTGCTAGCCATTCCTGTGTATTCCCAGTCAACCACACCATTCCTCAGATAATACCAATCATCAATGATATATACCATACCTTCAGTCTGGCCTGAATATGACACTGGAATCACTGACCACTCCTGAAAGATTGAGTTGCCATAGCCATCTTGAATCATTACTCCAATAGCAACAGTTTGCGTTGGTGTAAATGTAAAATAATCCTGTCCGGAAACCTCATGAACATCATTCTCGCTGGTTGCCCACATCCATTCGTATGTTATTCCAGACATATCCTTGGCTGTGAATTGCGAAGGTCTAAATGTAATAGGTCTATTTAACTCCTCCGGTTGAAGAAGATAATAAGACTCTATGCAATCCGGCTCATCCGAATTCACAAAATGCAAATCATTGTCATAGGCTTGTGCATTGCTACTAACAGGAAAAACAACAAAAGCCATAAAGACAAGTGCAACAATAGGTAACATTTTCTTCATTAATTTTTTCATTTTCAAACTCTCCTTTTTAATTATTTACTATATAAAAAATCCACCGCAGACCTAATATATCAATTTAATCCCCAGGTTTTTCGCAAGCGCTTATAGTCCTTCACTTACATCAATCAAATACTGACCATACTCTGTCTTGAGAAGTGGCTGAGCAAGTTTCACAAGCTGTTCCTTGTCAATGAATCCTCTCTTGTAAGCAATCTCCTCAATACAAGATACATACATCCCCTGTCTCTTCTGGAATGTTGCTACGAAGTTAGCAGCATTGAGAAGCATGTCATGATTTCCTGTATCAAGCCATGCGAATCCGCGTCCAAGAGTCTCTACATGGAGATTTCCTCTGTTGAGATACTCGTTGTTAACAGCAGTAATCTCAAGCTCACCTCTTGCACTTGGCTTAATTGTCTTGGCAATCTGCACTACATCATTGTCATAGAAGTACAAACCAGGTACTGCATAATTACTCTTTGGCTTCTCAGGCTTTTCTTCAATAGAAATAGCAATACCATTTTCATCAAATTCTACAACACCATACTCTCTTGGATCCTTGACATAGTAGCCGAAGATTGTTGCTCCAGGTTCTGACTCAGTTCTAGCTGCTGCCTCTTTTAGAATCTTTGAAAATGTCATTCCGTAGAAAATATTATCTCCCAAAACAAGGGCCACAGAATCATTTCCAATAAATTCTTCACCTATGATAAATGCCTCAGCGAGTCCATTTGGTGCTTCCTGAATTGCATACTGAATATCCATTCCAAGCTGGCTTCCATCTCCAAGCAACTCCTTAAATACCGGCAAATCTCTAGGTGTAGAGATAATAAGTACCTCTCTAATTCCAGCAAGCATAAGTGTAGACAATGGATAATAAATCATTGGCTTATCATACACTGGCATAATCTGCTTACTGATTGCCTTGGTCAATGGATAAAGTCTAGTACCGGAACCTCCGGCAAGTATAATTCCTTTCATTGTAAAATGCTCCTTTTCACTAATAATCATTACAAATATTTAATATATAAATTCCAAAAGTCATATGAATAAATCAATATGGTAGCCATAAAACCGACAAATGCCATTGGCGCAATCTTGACCTTCTTCAGCCCATCTATACCTATGGCATACATAAAAGGCAAAATACATGGTATCAGATATCTCGGCTGACATCCATTAATCACAGTTGATGCCACAGGAGTATATATCAGATAGAAAATAGTCATAATTGCCGATACCAACACAAATATCGATACCAACACGACGCCTCTCGAAATAGCGCCTCTATATCGATTTGCATTTCCATCTATTAGTCCCATTATCAGGATAAATATTGCTACAATATAACCACTATTGCTATGTCCCAGAAATGCATACTCGCTTAAATACATAGTGCAATTTAACGGATTCAAATATGTCGCCATATTTGACATAAGAACCTTCGCATATGCAAGTGGATTGGCATATATGCCAAATAACTGCCAAAACGGGCTAACATCTCCGCCGCCTCTTAAATCTCCCTGGCCTATTGCACCATGCAAAGCTGGATGAATTAATATAGCATATCCTACTATAGCTACTGCAATAAACAATCCGTAATATGATAATCTCAACTTACGACTGCTAAACTTCCGTGCTGGAATAAACATAAATGGCAATGCCAAAATAACATATATCCATTTAGGCACAATGCCTATTATAATACACATCCACATCAATAACAAATTGTGAATTTCGATAGGTTCATCTATATTTTGTAATTCAGATATGTAAAATGAATAAGCTGCAATAATCCAGGCTGTAACCCACCAGTCATAGCTATATGTGGTCGCCATAAGAAATGCTGTAGGAGATAAAGCAATAAGTGCTATAAGCATCTTACCCGATTTCACTCTCTTAATTGCGAAATATATTATCCCTATATAACTCAGCAAAATACCAATTTTGCCAGCTATAAAAACCGAAGCATAAGATAGTCTCAAACCTTTGGCAATAATAATAGCAATCGCAGGCGCAACATAGGCAATTGAATAAGTACCAAGTTTTGTATCATAACCTATATTATCATCTCGATTCAATACATCAGCAACAGCAGCATGCTGATCATCATACACTTCCTCAAGCAAAGCACTATTTGCATCAAATAATTCTGCAGAAAATGTTTTCTCAGACACCATATTGGTGATATATACATCATTTTCCAGCATAACCTTGTCTGCATCATATTTCACAAAATCAAATACACTAGCAAGAGAAATCGCTCTAACATAATGAATATCATCATCCCATGTATATGCTGTAAATCTCGGAGATGCCATAATGCTACCTATTCCAATTATAAGAGCCACTGCAGCAAATACAATTTCCACACGATTCGCAATCACCTTATATAATCTGATCAAAATATATACTGCTGTAACTACTGCTATGAGAAATGTAAGTCTATAATGATTAGTCTCACCATATGCTTTGCTTAGGATAAATATATCCAGAAGCAAAGTGCATAGTACAATCGAACCATATATAGATATTTCAAATAAAAGTCCGCTATAATTGTTTCTCACCCATCTAATGAGCCTCATAAGCTTACTGATTTGATGATCTACAAAGTTATGCGCAGGTTCATTCAGATAAACCAATGCAGGAATACCCACAAATCCTGCAATGCAAATAAATGCCACAAACAACTTGTGCCATGCTGCCACTCCATCCAACCAAAGCATAGAATTACAAAATAACCCCAGTAAAATAATAACTATGCCAGAAGTAGCAAGCGTCGCTCTAGTCTTCTTCTCTTTCATCGTACAGAATTCCACCCCTAAAATTCTATAGTATAATTAGCATCCTTATCTCCGAAATTAGGATTATAATGCTTGTCATATCTGTCAAAAATCTGCTGCCATTTAGCAGTCAGCTTATCATATTGCTCCATAGATTGATTATCACTTAAATCAGGTTCAATAGTTTTACAACATTTATCACCACAATCTATTATGCCACCGTATGGTGTATATACATTCAGTTTACCTGATTCCTCAATTTTCAATCCAAAATCCACCTGAGCAAATTCTGTCAAATAATCTGAATTGAATTCACTCACACTATCCCACAGAGATTTCTTCGTCATCATTCCACGCATTGGAACAGCGGTAACATCTATTGTAGATGTAGCACGATGATAATAACCTGGATCTCGTCTGTCAATTCCGTTGAATACATATCTGAGTTTCTTATCATTTCCCAGAATAACTCCAGTGTGTTCCATGATACCTCTGATATCATATACTCTTGTGCCTACGCATCCAACATCCGGTCGCATACATACATCAAGCATCTCTTTTATGGTACTTGCTTCATCAAGTTGCATCTGAGAATCCAGCAATAATATGTATTCTGAATCACAGTGCTTAATTCCATGGTTATACATGGAAACTAGTCTGGCAGAACGCTCAGACTGTGATTCAACTACACCAGCAGAACAAGTCGACTGTGATTCAACAGCTCTGATATCGCGTTCAAACTTGAATTCCACAATTTGCAGATTATGCTCTGTTTTAATATTTCCTCTAATATCCTCTGGGTTATGCTTACCAGATACAATCACGAAATTATAATTATCATATGTAGATTTCGAATCAATAGATGCAATAGTCTGCTCTAAATCATTTATGTCAGTTACATCTGCAATGACTATATCTACAACGGGTCTTTCAGGCCATTTATACCGGGTTCTATAGTATCCATAATCCGGCAAAATCTCTGTCTCAGCAGGAATCCCCATTCTATCCCAATGAGCCTTGAGAGCACCGCGTCCTGCTTCATAACAATACATCTTACTCTCCGGATTCATGGCTGTAGAATTCTCATGACATCTCCAGTGATATAATACCCTCGGTACATGATGCACACATCTGGAATTCTCAGCGCATCGGAAAATCATGTCATAATCCTGTGAACCGTCAAACTTGCTATTCAATAAGCCCGCCTTATCTATAACAGCCTTTCTGGTCAGGAAGAAATGTGTAATATAGTTATTACTGCAAAGCAAATCTATATTGAAATCCGGTTTGAAATGAGGATCAAAATATTTCTTGCCAAGCATATCTATCTTATCTTCATCAGTATAGACACTATCTATTTCCGGATTCTCATTCAATGCCTTGACCACCTCATACAAAGCATCCGGTGTAACCAAATCGTCATGATCTGAAAATCCAATCCACTCACCAGTTGCCATTGCGATTGCAGCATTGGTATTGGATGATATTCCTTCATTAGAACCTATAACACCATAGACTACTCTGGAATCTCCATGAGAATATTCCAATACATACTGTCGTAGAGAGTCATCCTCTCCGCCATCCGCCAGGCATAGCTCCCAGTTAGAATAAGTCTGGTTAAGAAATGCCTCTATCAACTCCTGCAAAAAAGCAAGAGGTGTATGATACATCGGAATAACTACACTAATAAGAGGGGTGTATGCAAATACCATCTCTCGCTGCTTCGCCAATACATCCTCTGATATCATATGACTCTTTACATATTTATCATATCTATTGTCATTTACATTTATATGTAGTATCTTGGTTCCCATTTTCAATATGGTCTTACCAAGACCATATCGTCTGTAATAATTATTGATGCGCTCTCCCAATGTGCGTTTTGGAAATACCACATCATCTCTATTATTATCTATATCTGTCATATCATTCTTCTTTCTATCACAAAATAGTTATATGCAAACTTATACAAATGATATTTTATTCTATGTTGTGGCTATTGTCCAATTGTAAATAACACGATTAATTCCTGCATAAAAATATCCTTCCTTACCAGACATTACCATGTCCGGTAAGGAAGGATTAAATTTACATTTTTATATTCAGTTTTATTCAGGAATAGCGCCTGTCATTTCTCAGATTTCTCATTTAACTATTATGACTGCTACGCCTCGTATCTCTCACCAACAACATCCCAATTAATGAGATTCCAGAGGTTCTCCACATAAGATGCACGCAGATTCTTGTACTTGAGATAATATGCATGCTCCCATACATCAATTGTAAATATCGGCATATGACCTGTGCCAAGAGATATTGGATTATCCTGATTAGCTGACTTGGATACATATAACTTACCTGCAGCATCCTTAGAAAGCCATGCCCAGCCTGAGCCGAACTGTCCCAATGCCAAGGCTGTCATCTGTGCTTTCAATTCCTCAAAGCTGCCAAATTTCTCATCAATAGCAGCTTTTAACTTGCCTGTAGGCTCAGTTGCTCCGCCTGGAGTAAGTTGCTCGAAGAAGAGATTGTGATTATAAAAACCACCTCCGTTGTTGCGAAGAGCTGTTCTTTGAGCCTCATCAGCAACTGTATCAAGCTCAGCCAACAGCTTCTCTATAGGCTTGTCTGCCACCCCTGCTGCCTCTGCTGCCGAGTTAAGATTGGCAGTATAAGTTGCATGATGCTTGGCATAATGTGTCTCCACTGTCTCCGCATCCATAAATGGCTCCAACCCATCGTAATTGTAACTAAGTTTCACCTGTTCATACATAATTTTGTCCTCCTTCAATACATTATCATAATATTAAAACCTCACAGTCACCCTGGTTCCCACACCTGGTTCACTATGTAGTTCAATTCCTGCATCATGAAGTTCTACAATGTGCTTCACAATCGCCAGGCCTAGACCTGTGCCTCCAGTCTCCTTGGACCGGCTTTTATCCACTCTGTAGAACCTCTCAAATATTCTCTCCTGATCAGCAAGCGGAATTCCTATTCCATTGTCCTCCACAACACACACACCTCTGCCGTTTATCTCATGAACCGTGACACTGACCTTGCCTCCGGGATTATTATATCTGATAGCATTCTGCACCAGGTTTTCAAGCATTTCCTTCAGCAAATCCTTGCATCCGCATATGACACAGCCTGATCCGGAAAATGATATATCTATAAATCTCTGCTTGGCACTAATCCGCAAATCCTCTGCGCACTCTGTCATTACATCTAGAAGATCTACATTTTCAAATGTATAATCCCGCTCCACCTGATCTACTTCTGATAACTTAATAATATCATTTATCAGTGCCAAAAGTCTGTTGGAATTCTTCCTTATCTCTCTTAAAAAATGTACTCGTCTCTCCTCCTCAATCATGTTTTCCTCCAGCAACTCTGTATAGCCAGAAATTGCTGTCAGAGGAGTCTTGAGCTCATGGGATATGCTTGCGCTGAAATCCTGTCGCATCTTAGCAGCCGAGAGAATATCCGCATGCTGTGCACGAATCTTTCTGGAAAATGGTTCCAATTCCTTGTATGGAGATTTGAAATCATTATTTTCCACATTTTCCACCATGTCATCAATAGGCTTAACAAGCTGTCTGGTCAATATATATGAAATTGCCACGCACATCAGAAGTACTCCTGAAATGATAAATGCTATCATCGGAAGGGCTGATACAAATACTGACCAGAAACTATGAGCGTCCATAGATACACGGAGCACTGTAATATTGTCTAACAAAATTGCATAATAATAAGTGTCTCGCTGCATGGTCTCGGATGAGCGAATAGCTTCTCCCTCTCCCGTGGCAAATGCCTCCTGAATCTCTGGTCTATCCAGATGATTGGTCAGTTCTGATGTGGCATAATCATTGTCATAAAGTACTGTACCATCTGCCGTAACCCAAGTGAGACGAAGCTGTGTCTGAGCCTTGACATTCTTGAGCTGAGTTGGAAGCTGTCCATCGAAATAACTGCAGTCCTTCAAGACTTCTGCGCAGATTTTCAAATCATTTCTCACCTGCTTTATAAACAGATTGTAATATAAAGTTGTAGTTCCAATTGCTGTAACCAATATTGCAAGAAGCGCAATATTTATCAGCTGCATATTAATTCTTTTCTTCATTCAATCACATATCCTACATTTCTAATGGTGCGGATTCTGTCGCCGTATTCTCCAAGTTTCTGTCTCAAAGTCTTCACATGCATATCCACTGTTCTTGTTTCGCCCTGATAATCAGTATCCCACACCCGGTCCATAATCATTCTGCGAGTCAAGACATTGCCTACATTGGTCAGAAACATGCAAAGCAAGGTGTATTCCTTGTAAGTTAAATCAATTGTTTCACCATGTAGAGTCACCTCATGTTTCTCATTATTGATTACCAAATCATCTAATACTAGCTGCTTGTCTTCCACCACACAGGTTCGTCGCAGCAAGGCTTTGACTCTGGTTATTAATTCCACCACAGAAAATGGTTTCTTGATATAATCATCAGCACCATCCTCGATTCCCTTCACGAAATCCATCTCCGCGGTTTTGGCCGTAACCATAACCACCGGCATCTTGCGAGTATAAGGATTCTTGCGAATATTTCTCACAATAGAATTACCGCTCTCATCAGGAAGCATCAGATCCACAATGCACAAATCCGGTATCACACTATCCACCGCTTTGTAGAAATCTCTGGCACAGGAGAAACCTCTGACATCATGTCCTGCATTGGACAGAGCTATTGTCTCAATCTCCCGGATACTCGCATCATCTTCAATTATGTAAATCAGTGCCATATGAGCCTCCTTCTTGTCCCTAGCTTGCTCTTCCCTTGCTAATAGAGGTTTTGGTTTTATAATCTCTCCCATCCGGAATGGTTGCATGAGCCCAAGCCACCAGTTTGTCTGAAAATGGGAACAGTATAACTGTCGTTACTATGTTAAATATTGAATGAATCACTGCAATTCCTGCCGGATTAGCCATGGTCTGCAGAGTTGGTGCCATGAAAATATTTAACAGGAAAAATCCCATCATAAAAATGACTGCCCCTGTAATGTTGAAATACAGATGTACCATAGCCGTGCGTCTGGCATTTCTGCTGGTTCCCACTGATGAAATCAGGGATGTGACACAGGTGCCAATATTCTGTCCCAGCACTATAGGTATAGCTGCATAGTAGCTAATAACTCCTGTCATACTGAGAGCCTGAAGTATTCCAACCGAAGCCGATGAGCTCTGAATAGCTGCTGTGAGAATCACTCCCATAAGCACTCCCAGGAATGGATTGTCAAATGCTGTCATAAGGTCCGTAAAAGCAGGATTATCTGCCAGGCCAGAAACAGCCGTTGTCATAGTGTTCATGCCCATCATCAATATGGCAAAGCCAAGCATAATTCCTGCAACATGTTTCTTCTTCGACTGCTCTCTGGCGGTCATAAGAAGGATTACTCCTATTGCTGCCATAACTGGTGCAAAAGATGTAGGCTTTAATAACTTAATGAAGAGCATGTCACTCTCCAGGCCAGCCATGGATAAAATCCATGAAGTAATGGTAGTGCCAATATTTGCTCCCATAATTATGCCTACCGCCTGAGACAGCTTCATAACACCGGAATTCACAAAACCCACAACCATAACTGTAGTTGCTGAAGAAGATTGAATCACTGCTGTCACTGCCATTCCAAGCAAGACTCCCACAAATTTATTGGAGGTGAGTCTCTCAAGAATCTGTTGCATCTTGGAGCCAGCCATTTCCGTTAGGCTCTCACCCATCTTGTGCATACCATACAGGAATAGCGCCAGGCCTCCTATTAAATTCAAAAAATCGAAAATATCCATTTCATTTTACCTCGTGTCTACTAATAATTCGTCTTACAAGCTAATAGTAACCCACGAATGTAAAATCTAAATGTAAGATTATGTAAAATCTATGTAAAATATGTCTTGCAAATCTGCTTTAATAATTCTCGGCATGTACCTCAAAGAAACTCTGCGGATGATTGCACACCGGACATATATCAGGAGCTTCTGTTCCCATAACCAGATGCCCACAGTTACGGCATTCCCACATGGTAATACCGGCTTTCTTAAAGACCTCCATAGTTTCTACATTATGAAGAAGTGCCTTGTATCTCTCCTCATGGTGCTTCTCGATTTCTGCAACACCTCTAAACTGTTCTGCCAAATCATGGAAGCCTTCCTCGTCAGCTTCCCGCGCCATACGCTCATACATATCGGTCCACTCGTAATTCTCGCCCTCAGCTGCATGAGCCAGATTCTCCTCTGTAGTTCCTAATTCACCCAAAGCCTTGAACCATAACTTGGCATGCTCTTTCTCATTTTCAGCAGTCTTTAGAAACATAGCTGCTATCTGCTCATAGCCAGCCTTCTTGGCTACAGATGCGAAATAAGTATACTTATTTCTAGCCTGTGATTCTCCTGCAAATGCCTCCCATAAGTTCTTCTCTGTCTTAGTTCCTGCGTAAATATTTGTTGTACTCGGCTTAGGCGGATCAACGGGTTCGATCTTTTCAAAATCACTTGCAGGATGTTTGCACACCGGACATATAAAATCATCCGGCAACTCCTCTCCCACATATTCATAACCGCATATTTTGCATCTCCATATGGTCTCTCCCTGTGGAGTTGTGCCAACAGCTTCAGGCTTCGGTTTAATATGCTCTTGATAATAAGCATATGTCGCTGATGTAGCTTCAGACAACACATCTGATTCTGTAACCGCTGCAATAAATAATGTATGGCTACCCAAATCCACCATCTGTTCAACTGCAGCCGAAATATATGCATTTGTTCCTGCAGTGACAATCATGGTATCATTTCCAGCTTTCTTACAATATTTATAATCAGCAAATTTATCCACGTCCCTGCCTGACTGAAATCCAAAATGTTTAAACAATTCAAAGTCAGCGTCTTCACTAATAACAGATACTGTAAACATGCCAGTTTCAGCAATCATGTCGTGTGTATAATTGGCTTTATTAATTGCCACAGATATGCGATTAGGTTCAGATGTGACCTGTATAGCAGTATTTGTAATGCAACCATTATGCCTGCCTCGGCAATTAGCTGTAATAACAAAAAGACCATAGCTCAAATTGTACATTGCATTTGTTCCCATAGTTTTGTCCTCCTAAAAATATCTAATTTAACATCGCAACTCCTATATTCAAGTATAACGCAAATGTGCACCATAATACATATGGAATGAAGCAACAAAATGCTACCATATCTACTTTTCTGCATTTAACAGTAAATATCACAATAAGTAGCCACATTACAAACAACCATATAGCAGCAAAGTAATACATAGAAAAATTAAAAAATATAATGCTCCACAAAAAGTTTAGTACAAGTTGAGCAAAATATAATTCTATCAGTTGTGTCGTTTTCTCATGTCCTGATAGCACAACCCGAGCTGAAGCTATACCCATAAGAATATATAGAATAGTCCAGGCAACCGGAAACAACCATGCCGGCGGCGCAAGCGGCGGTTTATTCAACTCAGCAAAAATCATCATATTATTACTAGTGAAAAAAGCTGATATCATACCAGCTGCAACCGGAATCGCAATACAGATCACATAAGTTATTACATGCTTAATTCTTACCCTCATAATCATACCTCCATAAAAAATAGGTGCTAAGTTTCTATATACTTAGCACCCATAATAACACGCAATTGCATGAATTGATATGTAGTTTCCTGAAAATTCACAAACATTTTACACAGGTTTTACAAATGGAGCGAGGTACTTATGATTTACCGTTTACAAATCAAGTAGAAGGGAGTGATTAGCTCCCGTCCTCTCACAGCACCGTACGTACCGTTCGGTATACGGCGCTTTCAATAGTTGACGTGCACAGACTGGTAGGCTGTGGCTAAATCATAGAAGCCACTGCTT
>JAFUXA010000006.1 GCA_017470985.1 Lachnospiraceae bacterium | reverse complement strand
GATATTGATACAATGAAGGCTATTCGTGATAAGGTATGTGAGCTTTCAGGCAAGACATATCAGGTGGATGCAATGGATGATGTATCTATCAGACTTATTACAGATCATATTCGTTCATCTACATTCCTTATTTCAGATGGTGTTCAGCCTTCTAATGAGGGAAGAGGATATGTGCTTCGTCGAATCATTCGTCGTGCTGCTCGTCATGGCAAGATTTTGGGAATTACAGATACATTCCTTGCCAAGATTGCACAGGTTGTAATTGATGAGTCCAAGGATGGTTATCCAGAATTGGAAGAGAAGAAGGACTTTATCTTAAAGGTTCTTACAAAGGAAGAAGAGCAGTTTGCCAAGACTATTGATAAAGGTCTTGAGATCCTCAGCGGAATGGAAGATAAGTTGGAGAAAGAGGGTAAGAAGGAGTTATCCGGAGTAGATGCTTTCAAACTCTATGATACTTACGGATTCCCAATTGATTTGACAGCTGAAATTCTCGAGGAGAAAGGATTCAGCTATGATGAGGCTGGATTTAAAGCAGCTATGGAAGAGCAGAGACAGAAGGCTCGTGCTGCAAGAAAAGAGACAAATTACATGGGCGCAGATGCTGATGTATATAATACAATCGATTCTACACTTACAACAGAATTTGTAGGTTATGATTCTCTTACAGCCAATGATACAGTTGCATTTATCACATCTAACACAGAGGTGGTTGATACACTTGCTGAGGGCGATACAGGCTCTGTTATTGTAGCAGCAACACCTTTCTATGCTACTATGGGTGGTCAGCAGGGCGATAAGGGTATTATCAAATCTGCAAATGGTACATTTGTTGTAGAAGATACTGTAAAGGTTGTTGGAAATAGATATGCTCATGTAGGTTATGTATCAGAAGGATGCATTAACTCAGGTGAGGAAGTTGAGCTTTGCGTTGATGCCAAGAACAGAAGCAAGACATGCAAGAACCATTCAGCAACTCACTTGCTTCAGAAGGCTCTTAGAGAAGTTCTTGGAACACATGTTGAGCAGGCTGGTTCATCTCAGGATGCAGATAGAACACGTTTTGACTTCTCTCATTTCGAAGCTATGACTCCTGAGGAAATTGCCAAGGTGGAAGCTATGGTAAATGAGAAGATTTCTGAGGCTATTCCTGTTGTAACAGAAGTTATGACTGTTGATGAGGCTAGAAAAACCGGAGCTATGGCTCTCTTTGGTGAGAAATATGGCGAGAAGGTTCGTGTAGTATCAATGGGAGATTTCTCAAAGGAATTCTGTGGTGGTACTCATGTGAAGAACACATCTGACATCGGTGCTTTCAAGATTATCTCAGAGAGTGGTGTCGCTGCAGGAACACGCCGTATAGAAGCTCTTACAGGTGAAAATGTATTGGCTTACTATGCTAATATTGAAAATATGTTAAATGAAGCGGCAAAGGCTGCTAAGGCTACACCGGCACAGCTTGTAGAAAAGATTGCACATATGCAGGCAGAAATCAAAGGTCTTCAGTCAGAAAATGAATCTCTCAAGGCCAAGGCTGCTAAGGATGCTATGGGTGATCCAATGGAAGCTGTAGTAGAGGTTAAGGGCGTTAATCTTCTTGCAACTGCAGTTCCTGGAGTAGATATGAACGGACTTCGTGATCTCGGTGATTCATTGAAGGATAAACTGGGTGAGGGCGTAATTGTACTTGCATCAGAAAATGATGGCAAGGTTAATCTGGTAGTTATGGCTACAGATGGAGCCATTGCTGCTGGAGCTCATGCTGGAAATCTCATCAAGGCTGTTGCGCCAAAGGTTGGCGGCGGCGGCGGCGGTCGTCCAAACATGGCACAGGCTGGCGGTAAGAATCCTGCAGGTATTGCTGATGCATTGTCTGAGGCAAAAACTGTGCTTGAAGGCCAATTATAATAGAATATTTACTTGGAATTAATATAATAAAAGCAAATGCCTCGTGGCTAAGTTTGAAAAACATTTAGTCCGAGGCATTTTTTGGTGGGGAAAATGGAAGAAATTAATAAGTTTTTAGAATTTAGAGGTACATGGAGAAATTATCAGAAGCGTGTTCTGGAAAATGCCAATGCCTATCTGGAAGATGGCAAAATACATATTGTGGCAGCCCCTGGATCTGGTAAGACTACATTGGGAATTGAGCTCATTAGCAGGGTTGGTAAACCAACTCTTATACTTGCGCCATCCATTGTAATTAGAGAGCAATGGGAGCAGAGAATAGTGGAAGCATTTCTCATGGAAGGATTGAAGCCAGAGGATTATATTTCTCAGGATTTAAAGAATCCATCTGTTATTACAATTGCAACTTATCAGGCTCTGCATAGCGCTATGACCAAGTTTGCGGGTAAGCTTCAGGTGGGGGACTCTGATGAGGAAACTGATGACGAAGTTGTGGAAGATAATGAGTCAGAGGAGACAGTTGATTTTACGAATTTTGATCTCGTAAAACAGTTGAGGAAGATTGGCGTTGAGGTTTTGTGTCTGGATGAATGTCATCATCTGAGAAGTGAGTGGTGGAAGGCCCTTGAGGAGTTCAAGAAAGCTATGGGTGATATTACAACAATAGCTTTGACTGCTACACCACCTTATGATTCTACTCCTGCCATGTGGGATAGATATATGTCTATCTGTGGAGAGATTGATGAGGAGATAACAACTCCTGAGCTGGTGAAGGAAGGCTCACTGTGTCCTCATCAGGACTATGTATATTTTAGTTATCCTACAAAGGAGGAGCTTCAGACCATCAGAGATTTTGAGGATAGAAGAGATGATATGATTGAAAATCTGCTAAAGGATTCTCAGTTTGGACAAATTATTCTATCTCATACTTTTATTCAGGGTGGAGAGAGCGATGATACTATGTTAGAAGAACCTAAGTATCTGGCATCTCTGCTGATATATTTGCAAAATGCTGGTCTTCATTACCCTGACAGACTTAGGAATCTACTGGGGGTGAAGACATTGCCGGACATGGAGCCTAAGTGGATGGAAATTCTGCTGCAGAAATTATTGTTTGATGATACAGACAGATTTACCTGTGATGAGACATATTTTGAGAGTCTTGTAAAACATATGAAGTCTGATGGCTTTGTGGAGAGGCGAAAGGTTATTTTGTCAAATAGTACTGCCATTGAGAAGCTGATGGTTAACTCAAAGGGCAAAGCTGACAGCGTGGTGACAATTGCTGAGAGTGAATATGATGCTCTGGGAAATGATTTGAGAATGGTTATTCTCACAGATTATATTCGCAAGGAATATATGAAAAAGCTTGGAGCAGATGAGTCGGAGAAGACACCGATGCTGGGAGTTTTACCTTTCTTCGAATACTTGAGAGTGAGATTTGCAAATGATGAGACTAAACCGGCTCTTGGAGTGTTATGTGGTACTGTTGTAATTATACCTACAGCTGCCAAAGCTAGATTGGTTCAGCTGCTGGGGGATAATGTAGAAGTGACATTTACCAAAGCTGGACAGCTAAGGGAGGATGAATACTTACTTGTATCAGTGAAAGGTAAACAGCATATTTTAACTTCTGTTGTAACTGATATTTTCAGAGAAGGTTATATCAATATTTTAATAGGAACCAAATCCCTTCTGGGAGAGGGATGGGATTCACCTTGCATCAATTCCTTGATTCTGGCAAGCTTTGTGGGTTCATTTATGTTGAGTAATCAGATGAGAGGCCGAGCTATTAGAGTTTTCAAGGATGATCCAAACAAAACAGGTAATATATGGAATCTGGTATGTATAAAACCGGAGGAGAAGGTTATCCAGATTGGTGGATTTAAACCAAAGGCAGATTACAGCGCAGACTTTGATATGCTGCGACACAGAATGGAACATTTTTTGGGACTTCATTATGAGATGAATACTATTGAAAATGGAATCGACCGTATGTCTATTATTAAGCCACCATTTACCAGAGCTAAAATAAATGACATCAATAATGAGATGCTTGAATTGTCAAGAGAGAGGCATCTGTTGAAGGAAAGATGGGATAATGCATTGACTGTATATGATAGACCGGAGGTGGTTCAGGAGACAGTTGTGCCTGATAGATTAGTATCTGTTGCAGTATTTCAGGAGGGTGTCAAGGAATTCATAGTCTCAATGTTTTTGTATATGCTTACTAATTATACCTATCGTATGGATACTGATGTGGCATTGGTAGTTATGCTGGTTGTTGCTGCTACTACAGAATTATTCTTTGCAGTTCCGAGATTATTTATGGCATTTTCACCATATAGGAGACTGAAGACAATCTCTGAGCAGATATTGAAAGCACTGGTGGAAGGAAATTTATTGGAGGATTCACGTTGCAAAGTTGAGGTTGTGGATGAGTCACCTACAGTTCACGGTGCATATTTAAAGGGGGGTACAGGAAGAGACAAGGCATTGTTTGCAAAATGTGTTACTGAATTCTTTGGAGAGATTGATAACCAGAGATATCTCCTTGTAAACAAGAAGATACTGTGGGGAAAGAACGACTTCTATGTTGTTCCGGAAATATTTGCCAAGAATAAAGAATCAGCTGCGGTATTTGCCAATTGTATGAAGAAATATTTGAGAAAATACAATTTAGTATATACAAGAAATGAGGAAGGCAGACGAATTCTCCTCAAGGGAAGAGTACATGCCTTTGCCAATATGGAAGACCGAATTATGAATAAGAAGAAAGTTAAAAATGCTTTGGAATAGTAATTTGGACAATTTCATAGATGTATTTTCCAAAATAATATTGACGAGAAATATATTTATGATATAATAATGTGCGGTGTTGATTAATATATCAACGCGAACGTTTCAACCGAAGGGAGGTTGGGTTAGACGATGTCAAGCGTAATAGTAAAAGAAAACGAGTCTTTAGATAGCGCATTACGTAGATTTAAGAGAAATTGTGCTAAGGCTGGTATCCAGCAGGAAATCAGAAAGAGAGAGCACTATGAGAAGCCATCAGTAAAGCGCAAGAAGAAGTCTGAGGCTGCTAGAAAGCGTAAGTACAACTAAGAGTTGGACCTAACTTAATTAGACATTTAAGGAGATACGAGCGTTCGTATCTCTTTTTTTGGAAAAAAGATAAAATGGAGGGCCCACAATGGCTGACATTAGAAAAGAGATTGAGAAGAGAAGAACATTTGCCATTATTTCCCATCCTGATGCGGGAAAAACTACTTTGACTGAGAAGTTCTTGTTATATGGAGGACAGATTAATCAGGCTGGTTCTGTAAAGGGCAAGGCTACAGCAAAGCATGCGGTTTCTGACTGGATGGAAATTGAGAAGCAAAGAGGTATTTCTGTTACTTCTTCTGTGCTTCAGTTTGAGTATGACAACATGTGCATCAATATTTTGGATACACCTGGACATCAGGACTTCTCTGAGGATACATATCGTACTTTGATGGCTGCTGATTCTGCAGTTATGGTAATTGACGGAAGTAAGGGTGTGGAGGCTCAGACCAGAAAGCTGTTCAAGGTCTGTGCCATGAGACATATTCCTGTGTTTACATTTATCAACAAGATGGATAGAGATGCTTTGGATACCTTCGAGCTTCTAGATGATATTGAAAATGAACTTGGCATTCCAACTTGTCCTGTTAACTGGCCAATTGGTTCTGGAAAAGAATTCAAGGGTGTATATGACAGAAATACCAAGCTTGTAATGACATTTGCAGATACAGAGAAGGGGACCAAGGAAGGAACTGAGACTCATATCTCTATTGATGATCCTGCTTTGATAGATGAAATCGGACAGGAAAAGTATGACATTTTACAGGATGAGCTTGAGCTCCTTGATGGAGCAGGAGCTGAATTTGATCAGTCCCTTGTGGATGCAGGAGAGTTGTCTCCGGTATTCTTTGGATCTGCTCTTACAAACTTCGGTGTGGAGACATTCCTTCAGCATTTCCTGAAGATGACTACATCACCACTTCCAAGAAAGTCAGACAAGGGAGAGATTGATCCATTCTCTGAGGATTTCTCAGCCTTTGTATTCAAGATTCAGGCCAACATGAACAAGGCTCACAGAGATAGAATTGCATTTATGAGAATATGTTCTGGCAAGTTTACTGCTGGAATGGATGTATATCATGTGCAGGGTGGTAAAAATGTGAGATTGTCTCAGCCACAGCAGATGATGGCAGAGGAGCGTAAAATGGTTGAGGAGGCTTATGCCGGTGACATTATCGGTATATTTGATCCTGGTATTTACTCTATTGGTGATACAATTACATCTGCCAAGGAGAAGTTCCAGTTTGAGGGAATTCCAACATTTGCTCCTGAACATTTCGCCAGAGTAATACAGTTAGATACTATGAAGCGCAAGCAGTTTATGAAGGGGATTAATCAGATTGCCCAGGAGGGTGCTATCCAGATTTTTCAGGAGTACAACACAGGTATGGAAGAGATTATCGTAGGTGTTGTAGGTGTGCTTCAGTTTGATGTATTGAAATTTAGATTGGAAAATGAATACAATGTGCAGATCAAGATGGAGAATCTGCCTTATGAGCATATCCGCTGGATTGGAAATCCTGAGGAGATTGATTTGGATAGAATCCAGGGGACTAGTGATATGAAGAAGGTTAAGGACTTGAAGGACAGACCATTGCTTCTCTTTGTTAATAGCTGGAGTGTGGGCATGGTTGCTGATAGAAATGAGAATCTGGTTCTCACAGAATTTGCCAAGAATTAGTAAAATACAGTTCGTAAATTTCATAAGAACCAGTAAAATATGGTTGACATATTTTTCATATGAAATCTATAATGAAGACAGCGCTTTTCGCGCTGTCTTTTTTCATTCTTATTCAAGAAAATTTTTCTGTTAAAATAATCGAACAAATATTCGAAAGAATGTTGACATTTAAAATTGGTTGTTATAATATATTATCAAACGAAAAACGAACACAGGTTCGGGTATAGAGGAGTAAGGATATGGCAAATGAAGATAAGCTTAGAGCATTAGATGCGGCAATTTCACAGATAGAGAAGCAGTATGGAAAGGGATCAGTTATGAAGCTGGGTGATACCAGCAACATGATGAAGGTGGAGACAGTTCCAACAGGATCTCTTAGCCTGGATATAGCATTAGGACAGGGCGGTTTACCAAAGGGACGTATTATAGAGATATATGGACCTGAATCATCAGGTAAGACAACAGTTGCACTTCACGCAGTTGCAGAGGTTCAGAAGCAGGGAGGAATCGCAGGATTTATTGATGCAGAACATGCACTTGATCCTGTATATGCTAAGAACATTGGAGTGGATATTGACAACTTATATATTTCACAGCCAGATAACGGAGAGCAGGCTCTTGAGATTTGTGAGACAATGGTTCGCTCAGGCGCCGTTGATATTGTTATTGTGGATTCAGTTGCAGCATTGGTTCCAAAGGCTGAAATTGATGGAGATATGGGTGATTCTCATGTAGGATTACAGGCTAGACTTATGTCACAGGCATTGCGTAAGCTCACAGCTGTAATTAGTAAATCTAACTGTATTGTTATTTTTATTAACCAGTTGAGAGAAAAAGTTGGAATTATGTTCGGTAATCCTGAGACAACAACTGGTGGTCGTGCATTGAAATTCTACTCATCAGTGAGACTTGATGTGCGTCGTATTGAGGCTATTAAGCAGTCTGGTGAGGTTATTGGAAATAGAACCAGAATCAAGGTTGTAAAGAACAAGATTGCACCTCCATTCAAGGAGGCTGAATTTGATATTATGTTCGGTCAGGGTATTTCCAGAGAAGGTGATGTTCTTGATATTGCTTCAGACTTAGATATAGTTAATAAATCCGGTGCATGGTATGCATATAAGGGGGACAAGATTGGACAGGGTCGTGAGAATGCTAAGAACTTCTTGAAGGAGAATCCTGCAATCTTTGCTGAGATTGAAGAACAGGTAAGAGAACACTACTTCAATGTGGATGATGTGGAAAACGATGTAGATAATACAGGGGAATCTGATGCAGAATAGTTATATACTATCAATTAAACAGATACAAAAAGCAAAAAAGAAAGTCTGCCTCTCTAATGGGGCAGATTTTGTGCTATATAACAAGGAAGTTCGTACATATAATCTGGAAGAAGGAATGGAGATTACAGAGGAGCTGTATAATCAGCTCCTTGAAGAAATTTATATTCCAAGAGCAACCAAGAGGGCTATGTTTCTTCTTGAGAAGATGGACAGATCTGAAGCTCAATTGAGGGATAAACTTCATGCAGCAGGTTATCCGACAGAGGCCATTGATGCTGCCATAGAATATGTATATAAATATCATTATTTAGATGATGAGAGACTGGCAAAGTCATATATCAGATTCTATCAGGACACCAGAAGTCGTAATAGAATCAAACAGGATTTGATGAAGAAGGGAATATCCAAGGATGTTATTGAATCATCTATGGAGGAGGAATATACCAATTCTCAGAGTGAACTTATACGCAAGCTGTTACAGAAGCGTCATTATAATCCTGATGAAGCTACTTATGAAGAGAGGGCCAAGATGTATAGATTTCTCATGGGAAGAGGTTTTACTTCATCTGATATTAGTAAGGTAATGAAGGGCGGAGACTTGGATTTATATGATTAAATTCTGATTCATATATGTGTGACAGCAGCACATATTAAGCCCCAAGATTTTGTGTACTTGCTTGACATAGAATACAATAAAGTTTAAACTTTATTATGTTGTAATGATATATGCAAAAAAGATTATTTCGTTTTGTATATAGAGTAAAAATTTAATAAAAGGAGGTGCTCCTGTGCAATTAATAGCAGTTATTATAGCAGTTATTATTACACTTGTAGTTGCCGTTCCTACATCTTTGTTTATTGCAAATAAGAACTATCAGAAAGCATCTGCACTTAAAATTGGCAATGCTGAAGATAAGGCTCGCGAGATTATCGATGAAGCTGTTAAAACTGCAGAGACAAAGAAGCGAGAAGCACTTTTAGAGGCTAAGGAAGAATCTCTTAGAACCAAGAATGAATTGGACAAAGAAATAAGAGAACGTCGTTCTGAGATTTCTAAGAATGAGCATAGAATTGCTCAAAAGGAAGAAAATCTTGATAAGAAGAATGAAGCCTTGGAAAAGAGAGAAGCTGAATTTGCTAGAAAGGAAGCGGTACTTAACAAGGAGAAGGAAGAAGTTGCCAAATTAAATGAGCAACGAGTACAGGAATTAGAGAGAATCTCTGGACTTACCTCCGAACAGGCAAAAGAATTTCTTTTAAAAACTGTTGAAGAAGATGCAAAGGTCGACGCCGCAAAGTTGGTTAAGGAGTCGATAGCACAAGCAAAAGATGAGGCCAACAAGAAAGCAAAGGACATTGTGGTTACTGCAATTCAGAAGTGTGCAGCTGATCACGTAGCTGAGACAACAATTTCAGTTGTACAGCTTCCTAGCGATGAGATGAAGGGTAGAATCATTGGTAGAGAGGGAAGAAATATCAGAACTCTTGAAACATTGACAGGTGTTGAATTAATTATTGATGATACACCGGAAGCAGTTATCCTATCATCATTTGATCCAGTAAGACGTGAAGTTGCACGTATTGCTTTGGAGAAACTTATAGTAGATGGACGTATACATCCAGCCAGAATTGAAGAGATGGTTGAGAAGGCTCAGAAGGAAGTAGATCAGCTTATTCGTGAGGAAGGTGAAGCTGCTGCTCTTGAAGTTGGTGTACATGGTATCCATCCAGAACTTATCAAGTTACTTGGTAAGTTAAGATTCCGTACAAGTTATGGTCAGAATGTATTGAAGCACTCTATTGAGGTTGCTCAATTAGCTGGCTTACTGGCTGCTGAAATTGGTGAAGATGTTAGAACTGCAAAGAGAGCAGGTCTCCTTCATGATATCGGTAAGGCAGTTGACAGAGAGATGGAAGGTTCGCACGTTCAGCTTGGTGTTGAATTGTGTAAGAGATACAAGGAAAATCGTGTTGTTATTAATGCAGTAGAAGCTCATCATGGTGATGTAGAACCTGAGACATTATTAGCAAGCCTTGTACAGGCTGCAGATACAATTAGTGCTGCAAGACCTGGTGCACGTAGAGAGACAATTGAAGCATATTCAAACAGATTACAACAGTTAGAAGAGATTACTAATGAGTTCAAGGGAGTTGAAAAGTCCTTTGCTATTCAAGCCGGAAGGGAAGTCCGAGTAATGGTAGTTCCTGATCAGGTCAACGATGCTGATATGGTATTGATGGCTAGGGATATTGCAAAGCGTATTGAAGCTGAAATGGAATATCCTGGACAGATCAAAGTTAATGTGATTCGTGAATCACGAGTTACAGATGTGGCTAAGTAATTACACTAGATAGTCAGTGCATTGCACTGGCTATCTTTTTTTGTGAACTATACATTTTTCGAGAAGATGACTATAATGTGTGTTGGATATAAGCATTGGTAAAGGAAAGGTAAATATATGGCTGAGAAAGAATATGTCAAGAGAATTAACCGTAGACTTGTGCATGCAGGTTCAATTGTGGATGTATATAGCGATACAATGGAGTTGCCAGATGGCAATACACAGGAGTGGGATTTTGTAAGTCATAGAACAGGAGCTGCCTGTGTACTTCCTGTGTTGGATGATGGGAGAATAGTTCTTGTACATCAGTACAGACCGGCATTAAATCGAATGACCTGGGAGGTTCCTGCGGGATGCAGAGATTCTCTGGATGAGCCTACAATTGTCAGCGCGTCAAGAGAGCTAACAGAGGAGACAGGATACAGTAGCGATGATATTACATTTCTTATTTCTCTGAAAACCACCGTGGCTTTTTGTGATGAAGCAATCGATGTATACCTGGCTAGAAATTTGAAACCAGGCAAACAACAATTGGATGAAGCAGAAGTGATAGATGTAAAACCATGGACCATGGAAGAAGCTTTACAAGAAATCTATGCAGGCAATATACAGGATTCCAAGACTGTGGCAGCAATTTTGGCTTATGAGACCAAGGTTCTTCTTGGTGATAAATAACTCTATAAAATTAAACCGGAAGAATAATCGTTCTTCCGGTTTTTGCTTATTTATGATTCTATTTATTACTTATTCATTTCAGCAATCATATATAGGAGATTTACTGAATCTTCCCATCCGAGACAAGGGTCTGTGATGGATTTGCCATATACCTGGTTTTCAGAAATTGGCTGACAGCCTTCCTCTAAATAACTTTCAATCATTACACCTTTTACTAGGTTTTTGATATCATTTGAGAACTGGCGACTGGCCATTACTTCCCTTACAATTCTGATTTGTTCTTTGTATTTCTTGCCAGAGTTGGAATGGTTGGCATCTACAATACATGCAGGATTTACGAGATCCATGGCGTTATACATATCAGCTAAGCGAAGTAAATCTTCATAGTGATAATTCTGGGTGCTGTTGCCATGCTTGCTTACAGCTCCACGCAAAATGGTATGAGCCAGAGGATTTCCTGTTGTTCTTACCTCGTATCCGGCGTAAGTGAAGTGGTGCGGATGCTGGGCTGCATATACTGAGTTGAGCATTACGGAGAAATCTCCTGAAGTAGGATTCTTCATTCCGGAAGCTACATCGAAACCGCTGACTGTCAATCTATGATGCTGATCCTCCACTGATCTGGCACCAATTGCTACATAAGACAACATGTCTTCCACATAAGGCCAGTTCTCTGGATATAACATCTCATCTGCTGAAGTGAATTCACTTTCCAATATTGCCTTTAAATGCATCTTTCTCATGGTAATCAAGCCTTCTACCATATCCGGAGACTGAGTTGGATCAGGCTGGGAAGCGATGCCTTTGTAACCGGAACCTGTTGTTCTTGGTTTATTGGTATATATGCGAGGTACAATTTTGACTCTGTCCTTTATCTCTTCTTGAATAGGAGCAAGACGACTTACATATTCAACTACTGAATCCTCATTGTCAGCTGAACAGGGTCCAATGATTGCTAGAACTCGTGAATCTTTTCCCGTTATAATATCGGCAATTTCTGAATCGTTCTGCTTCTTGATTGCCTGCATTTTGGATGTCATTGGAAGCATATCTTTTATTTCTTCCGGTGATGGCATAGGTTTCAAATATGTAAAACTCATTTCTTAAATCTCCTTGTCCTCAAAAATCTTTATAGTAAATAATAGTAAAAAAGCATATCTGTGTCAATTTTTCACGTATTTACTTTATTGCCAATGATTATAATGTGCTTTATACTTATACGGTGACTTGAGTTCGTGTATTGTGGAGAGGATACAGTGCATATGTTGATTAAAGGTGTAGAATTTAAAAGCGGCAGCAAGCCGGTTATATGTGTTCCTGTTATGGGAAATGATATTGATAATGTTATTGCAAATGCAAAAAAAGCTATAGATACAAAATGTCCTATGATTGAATGGAGAATTGATTGTTTTAAGGATTATCTCAATCTGGACAAAGTGCGTATGGTTTTGGATGAGCTTGCAGAATTATGTAATAATACAGTTCTTCTTGCTACCTTGAGAACAGCAGGACAGGGTGGCAATGCTCATATTGAAAATGATAAGTTGGGAGAGTATTATGTACGTCTTGCAGGTATGCATGCGGCAGATTTAATTGATGTGGAATTCTTCGAGCTTGATAAACCTAGTCAGGTTATAAAAAATATTCATGAAATGGGTGGCAAGGTTATATCATCTCATCACGATTTTGATGAGACGCCGGATGTATCTACATTGACAATGATTTATGAGGAAATGTTAAATGGCAATGCTGATATTGTAAAACTTGCAGTGACTCCCAAAGATATGACTGATGTGTTGAATCTGTTACATGTTACCAATGATTTTGTTGTAGAATATTCTGATGCTTCAATCGTGGCAATGTCTATGGGAAAGTTGGGCGTAATAAGCAGAATGTGTGGCGAGGCCTATGGTTCGTGCATTACATTTGGATGCATAGGAGAGGCCAGTGCGCCAGGACAGGTTGATGCTAATGATTTGGCCAAAGTGTTGAATATTATTCATCAAAATTATGTATGATTATTATATGAGGAAAATGGCTGAAAATGGCTGAAATATAAGGGTTTCTAAATTGACTTTGATATGCCTATTTGCTAATATAGAAGGGTATGTAGGCGTAGCGTAGCTGGATAACGCATCGGACTCCGACTCCGAAGACCGCTGGTTCGAATCCAGTCGTCTACATTTATTTTAAGATTATTATTTATCTTCTGTTTTGGAGGGTAATATTCATAGATTTGGGAGGATTGACTAGTGTTAGATAAAGTAAAAGAGATTATAAAAAAGATTGATATAGATGGAATTAGAAATTTTCTTGTAAAGAATAAGAGATATATTGGTGCAGTTGGTGTGTTCGTTCTTATGATGTGCATCTTGGCTGTGGGAACAGACGGTTCTGCTTCAAGCAAGAATCCAATGGCTGGAGCTTATCAGTCCTATGAAGAAAACGAAGACCAGAAGTTGTTGGATTTGATTACAAATTATTACAATGCATATGCTGCAGGAGATGTTGAGACATTACAGAAATATGCTACACCTGTTTCGGCAGCTGAGCAGAGTTATATTCAGAACTACAGTCAGTTTATTGAAAAATATCAGAACATTAAATTGTATACTAAGCGTGGAATCGATGAGAATGCTTATCTGGTATCAGCATATTTGCAGATTAAATTTAATGACATAGATACTCCGGTTGCCGGACTGGATTTCTTCTATGTTGAGACAGATGAAAATGGTAACCTGTATATCAATAATACTTATGGATTATATAATCAGAATGCAGGCGAGTATCAGATGGATAGTTCCATTACAGCTTTGATTGCAGCATTTGAACAGCAGGAAGATGTACTTGCACTTCAGGCACAGGTTCAGCAGGAATGTAATGAGGCAATGCTTGCAGATGAGAAGCTTAGCACATTTGTAAATAGTACTTTACAGCAGTCAATTACAAAGTGGGCTACAGATTATAAGGCGCAGGTTGCTGCAGAGGAAGCTGCTAAGCAGGAAGCTGAGCAGAAGGCTGCAGAGGAAGCAAAGGCCGCTGCAGAAGCACAGGCTGCTGCAGAAGCACAGGCTGCTGCGGATGCACAGGAAGCTGCCAATGCAAAGCAGGGTACAATCAATGCTTCAGACATCCATGTAAGAGATGCTGCATCTTCTGACGGCAATTCTCTTGGCAAGGTTAACAAGGGTGATGTGGTTACTGTATATAGTGTGGCAAATGGTTGGGCTAAAATCGATTTCAACGGAACCAAGGCGTATGTAAGTGCTGATTTTGTTGATGTAAGTGATGCTTCAGCTGCAACAAATACTACAACAACTGATAATGCAGCTGCTGGTAAGGATGTAGTTCTGTCGGATACGGTAAATGTACGAGCAAATCCAGATAGCAGTTCACAGAAGGTTGCCATGGCATATAAGGGAGATACCATTACAGTTCTTGAGGATGCTGGAAATGGTTGGTCTAAAGTAAGTTACAAGGGTCAGGCCGGATATTGTAAGACAGAGTATTTAAAGTAAGAAAGCGTATGTGGGCGGAGGCTTGTGCCTTCGCCCTTTATATATAGGGAGGTCATGAAATGGGAAATGAAAATGGAGAAAGATTAAACAAGTATCTCAGCGAGGCTGGTATTTGTTCCAGACGAGAAGCTGATAGACAAATAGAAGCAGGAAATGTACTTATAAATGGAAGAAGAGCTACGGTAGGACAGCGAATCATGCCGGAGGATGAAATTACATTTATGGGAGTGAAAGTAGGCGGCAAGCAATCGCCTGTATTGCTTCTGGTAAATAAACCTGTTGGAATTGTAAGTACAGCCGAGAAGCGCGAAAAGGATAATATTGTTGATTTTATTAATTATCCTACCAGATTGTACCCGGTGGGGAGATTGGACAAGGATTCACATGGTCTGATATTGATGACAAATATTGGTGAGGTCATGGACAAGATCCTCAAAGCCAAGAACAATCATGAGAAAGAATATATTGTTCGCGTTAACAAGCCTATCACTTATGAATTTGTTGAGAAAATGTCCAAGGGAGTATATCTGAAGGACTTGGACAAAATTACAAGACCGTGTCAGGTGGAAAAGATTTCAAAATTTGAATTTAAGATTGTGCTTATGCAGGGCATGAATCGCCAGATTAGACGAATGTGCCAGGAACTGGGCTACAGAGTGAAAGACTTAGAGAGGGTCAGAATTGTAAATCTGAAGTTGGATGGTATTCCTCTTGGGGGATATCGCGAGATAACTGACGAGGAATATTTACAATTGGCTTTGAAGTTGAAGGAGTCAGAGTAAATTATTCTATAGGCATATCTATTGCAAAATATTACATGATATATTAGGTGAGAAATGGAACACAATGAATATTTAAAACTGATTGAGACTATCGATTATCATATGGACAGATATTATAACATGGATGAGCCTGAGATAAGCGATTATGAGTATGATCAGTTAATGATACAATTGAAAGAAGTGGAAAAAGATCATCCTGAATGGGTGACACCGGATTCTCCAAGTCAGAAGATTGGAGGAGTTGCTAAGAGAGAGGCAGGAGTCAAGATACAGCATGATGTTCCAATGCTTTCAATAGAAGATGTATTTAACAAGGAGGATGTGACTGCCTGGGTTGACAAAGTTAAAGCCATGCACCCTGATGCCAGATTCTCTGTTGAAACCAAAATTGATGGTCTTAGTATGACTTTGAGATATGAGAAAACTAATGATGGTAGACTGAAGCTTACCCTGGCCGAGACTCGTGGTGATGGATTGGTTGGAGAGGATGTAACTGCCAATGCCTTGGTTGTAGAAGATGTATGTCACTATGTTGATTTGCCATATGATTCTATGCAGCTTCGTGGCGAAGTGTATATGAGCCATGAGGATTTTGACAGATATAATGAGATGCAGATGGCAAATGATGCCAAACTTGCTGCGAATCCTCGAAATCTTGCTGCAGGAACATTGCGCCAGTTGGATGCCAGCATTACTAAAGAGCGCGGATTGAAAATGTTTGTATTTAATGTACAACAAGGTCCTGATGAGTTGACTTCGAGTCATTGCGATGGTATGGATATACTGGAAAAGGCAGGAATTAAAACTGTATATCATAAATTATGTTCTACAGCTGATGAAATCATACAGACTATTGATGAGATTGGAGAAATGAGAGGGGAACTTCCATATGATATTGATGGTGCTGTTGTGAAAATTGATCAGGTGGAATATAGAAATGATTTTCCCGCAGGAAGTAAGTATTCCAGTGGTCATATAGCATACAAGTATCCCCCTGAAGAGAAGGAGACAAAACTTCTCCAGGTTGAATTATCTGTAGGAAGAACAGGTAGAATCAATCCAACAGCGGTTTTTGAACCTATTAGATTATGTGGAACAACTGTATCTAGAGCCACATTGCACAATCAGGATTTCATTGATGAACTTGATATTGGAATTGGTGATACCATTGTGGTATACAAGTCAGGAGAGATTATTCCAAAGATTAAAGAGGTTGTAAAGAACAAGAGACCACAGGGGGTTGTAACATACAAGATTCCTGAAACTTGTCCTGTGTGCGGAGCGCCTACTGTTCGTGAGGCCAATACTGCTGATATAAAATGTAGTTCCGCAACCTGTCCGGCTCAGCTTGAGAGACATATAATCAATTTCGTGAGTAGAGATGCCATGAATATTATGGGATTTGGTACAGTTTATATTGAAGAATTGGTTAGAAGAGGATATATTGCTGATATAGCTGATATTTATGATTTGGTTAATCATAGAGATGAGTTGATAGCCGAGGGTATTATTGGCAAAGAGAAGAATACTGACAAGCTTTTGGCTGCCATAGAGGAGTCTAAGGGCAATGATGCCAATTTATTGTTAACTGGTTTTGGAATTCCTGGAATAGGCAAGGCTGCTGCCAAATCTTTGTTAAATCATTTTGGAAATATAGAAGCTATTGCCAATGCTTCAGAGGAGGAACTTCGCCAGGTGGATGATATTGGAGATGTATCAGCCAAAGCACTGGTGACATTTTTCACAGATAATACTTGTAAAGAGATTCTAAAACGCCTAAAATCCAGTGGTGTAAATATGACTAAGCTTCAGGATGAGAAAGCAGGTAATGCTTTGGAGGGCTTAACCATGGTAATTACCGGAACTCTGCCTACATTAGGTAGAAAGGAAGCGGCGGCTTTGATTGAAGCTAATGGTGGAAAGGTGACAGGTTCAGTTTCTAAAAAGACTGATTATCTGGTGGCTGGGGAAGCTGCCGGAAGCAAGCTTGACAAGGCTACAAGTCTTGGAATTTCTGTCATATCAGAAGAAGAATTGTTGGCGATGATTGAAAAGGAGACATAAAATATGCCAATTAGAACACAGAGTGATTTGCCTGCAAAGGCTATATTAGAACATGAGAATATATTTGTTATGGATGAGGAGAGAGCTACTCACCAGGATATTCGTCCTATTGAGATAGGCATTCTAAATCTGATGCCCCTCAAGGAGGATACAGAATTACAGATTTTGCGCTCATTATCCAACTCACCTATACAGGTTAATGTTACATTCTTAACAACCAGAAATCATGTATCCAAGAATACTTCTCTGTCCCATTTGAATAAGTTCTATGAGCATTTCGAAGATATAAAGGACAATAACTATGATGGATTCATAATTACTGGTGCGCCAGTGGAACTTATGGATTTTGAGGAAGTGGATTATTGGGACGAGTTGAAGGAGATAATGGAATGGACCAGGGATCATGTAACTTGCACATTTCATCAGTGCTGGGGTGCTCAGGCCGGATTGTATTATCACTATGGAATCAAGAAGACTATTCTGTCTCAGAAGATTTTCGGAGTGTATAATCATAAGGTCCACAATCGCAAGATTCCTCTTGTTAGAGGATTTGACGATGAGTTTATGGCACCACATTCCAGACATACGACTTCAGATGAGGAGGCAATCAAGGCCAACAAGGAACTGATTGTTTTAGCAGAGTCTGAAGAAGCAGGAATATTTCTTGTAATGTCTAGAGACAATAGTCAGATATTCTGCATGGGACATCCTGAGTATGATAGATTGACTCTGGACAAAGAATATAAGAGAGATTTGGAAAAGGGTATGGATATACAGATGCCAATCAATTATTATCCTGATGATAATGTTGATGAGAAGCCAATGCTTCAGTGGCGTTCAGTATCAAATGCGCTGTATACTAATTTCTTGAATTATTATGTATATCAGATGACACCTTATGATTTACATTGGTTGCCAAAGGATAGACGATAGAAAAAAATCTTTTATAAGCACAAGCATTTTGTTATAATGCAGTTAGAATATTTTTAGGAGGCATGTGAAATGGCTGATAAGAAGGATTTCGTTATTAAAGAAGAAGAAAATGGTATTGTAAATATAGGAGAAGAAGTAATTGCAATTATTGCAGGACTTGCTGCTACAGAAGTTGATGGAGTAGTTTCTCTGGTAGGTAATTTGACCAATGAATTGATTAGCAAGGCTGGCGGATCAAAGCTTGCTAAGGGAATTAAGGTTGTGACAAATGAGTCAGACAAGATTGCTGTCAAAGTTGCTGTGAATATTTCTTATGGATATGAGATTCCAATCATTTGCCAGCAGATTCAGGAGAAGGTTAAGGCTTCTGTTGAAAATATGACAGGACTTGATGTTGTAAGCGTAGATGTGAAGATTGCATCAGTTGATGTGGCAAATGAATAATATTCAAAATAATGAATATTTATCAGATATAAGCTGTATATTTGTTTTATTTTAAAATGAATTAGAGTATAATAGGGGGTGTCATTGACATCTCCTTTTTGCATATTTTGCAAGAGGAAGATTAGGAGCAAAAGAGTATAAAATGTAATTAATATATATGAAAGGTAATCTTATGACCAGAAGAGAAGTTAGAGAACAAGTATTTAAAATAGTATTTCAGAAGGAGTTTCATACAGCTGCTGATTTAGAGGAACAAGCTAAAATTTATATTGAGGAAAATGAGATAGAAGGCCCTGATGCTGAGGAGATTCTTGAGAAATGTCTCAAGATATTTGACAAGATTGAAGAGCTTGATGTGGATATTAATGAGAGAACAGATAATTGGAAGACAACTCGTATGAGTAAGGTGGATTTATCACTTATTCGTCTGGCTTTGTATGAGATGAGATATGATGATATACCAAAGGGTGTAGCAATAAACGAAGCCGTAGAATTGGCCAAGAAATATGGAACTGATTCATCATCAAGCTTCGTAAATGGTGTTTTGGCAAAATTCAATGAATAAGAATATATATTCAGTAGGACAGATAAATTCATATATCAAAAACATGTTTTCCCAGGATTTTATGCTGGGAAATATTTCCATTAAGGGAGAAGTGTCTAATTGTAAATATCATGGTTCGGGACATGTGTATTTCACATTAAAGGATGAGGATAGTGCCATATCCGCAGTAATGTGGAAGAGTCAGGTGCCGAGAGGATTGCAGTTTAGGATGCAAGACGGCGATAAGGTAGTAGTTACCGGCTCTGTGGAAGTATATGAGCGGGGCGGTGTATATCAGATTTATGCCAGGTCTATAGAGAAACAGGGCGAAGGAGATTTATATCAGAAATTCCTGAAGTTGAAAGCGGAACTTGAAGAACTTGGAATGTTTGATGATATGTACAAGAAGCCTATTCCTAAATATGCCAGGACGGTGGGTATAGTAACTGCTTCAACCGGTGCTGTTATTCATGATATCATGCAGGTTACTCATAGAAGAAATCCTTATGTACAATTGATTCTATGTCCTGTTCAGGTTCAGGGTGAAGGTGCGGCTGAAAGTATCTGTATGGGTATTAACAGACTGGATGACATGGGACTTGATGTGATTATAGTTGGCCGTGGTGGTGGCTCTATTGAGGATTTGTGGGCTTTCAATGAAGAGATAGTAGCAAGGGCGATTTTCGAGTGCGAGACTCCTATTATTGCTGCAGTAGGTCATGGTAGCGATGTGACCATCAGCGATTATGTAGCTGATAGAAGTGCTCCAACTCCATCAGCAGCAGCTGAGTTGGCTGTATATGATTACAATGCTTTGCTGGATAGAATTGGCAATATGCGCGAGCAATTGTCTTATGGTATGAATTCTCACATGGAGATGAAGCGACAGGAAATTGCTAACTTATGCAAGAATCTGACATATTTAAGTCCTCAGAGCAGATTGAATGAGGAGCGTCAGCGACTGGTTAATATGGAAAATGAGCTTAGAGCATCATTTGATAGAATAATAACTGAGAAGAGAAATCGTCTGGCTCTGGTGGCAGGCAGGTTGGATGGCTTGTCTCCTATGAAGAAATTATCACAAGGCTACAGTGTCACTTTGAATGCTTCTGGACAGAGGGTTAATTCAGTAAGTGCGGTGAAGGCCGGGGAATGCGTGGAAATATACGTAAAGGACGGTAGAATTGATGCTACTGTTTCCGGTGTCAGAAAGGAAGATAGATAATGTCAGAGGAAAATGTTAAGACAGATAATCTAAGCATGGAACAACATTTGGATGAGATAGAAACTCTCATTGCCAAGCTTGAGGATAGAAATGTATCCATTGAGGATTCTTTCGCATATTACAAAGCGGGGATGGAACATATTGCTGCTTGTAATTCTTTGATGGATGCTGTGGAGAAGAAAGTGCAAGCTTTGAATGAGCAGGGAGATTTAGTGGATTTTCAGGAGGTATAAAGTTATGGAAATTAATAAGGAGTTATCGTATAGAGCAGCAGAGGTAGATAGAGTTATTTATTCTTATTTACCAAGTGATCAGCATGGTTATCAGAAGATTGTTATGGAGGCTATGAATTATAGTGTCCTTGCTGGTGGTAAGAGAATTCGTCCAATTCTTATGTTGGAGACTTATAAATTATTTGGTGGAAGTTCTAAAGCAATTGAGCCATTTATGGCTGCCATTGAGATGATACATACATATTCTCTGGTGCATGATGATTTGCCTGCAATGGACAATGACATGCTCAGACGAGGCAAGCCAACTACTCATGCTAAATATGGAGAGGCAATTGGTATTCTGGCTGGAGACGGACTTCTTAATTATGCATTTGAGACAGCTCTTCAGGCTCTTGATATAGAACCTGACAACAAGGCTGTATATAAATCTCTTCAGGTATTGGCCAAGAAATCAGGTATCTATGGTATGATTGGCGGACAGGTTGTAGATATTGAAGCTGATAAGCAGTATGGAATTTCCAAGAACAGATTGGATTTCATATATGAGTTGAAGACAGGTGCACTTATAGAAGCTGCTATGATGATAGGAGCATATCTTGGTGGAGCAACCCAGGATGAAGTGGATCAGATTGAGCAGATGGCCAAGAAGATTGGATTAGCATTTCAGATTCAGGATGATATCCTGGATGTAGTTGGAGATGAGGCTAAGCTTGGCAAAACAGTTGGAAGTGATGCCAAGAATCAGAAGGCTACTTATGTAGTATTTGAAGGCTTGGATAAAGCCAAGGATGATGTTGAGAAATTAACAGAGGATGCTATCAAAATTTTGATAGACTTCCCTTACGAGAATATTTTCCTAGAAAAACTTATTATGTGGTTAGTGATGAGAGATAAATAGAGGTTGTACAATGGTACTTGATAAAATAAATCAGGTTAATGATGTAAAGAAACTTACCCGGGAAGAATTATCGGTGTTGCCTCATGAGATAAGAGAATTTCTTATTGATAAACTGTCTGTGACAGGAGGACATCTGGCACCGAATCTTGGAGCGGTAGAGTTGACCATTGCATTGCATTTGGCCTTTGATTTGCCAAAGGACAAGATAATCTGGGATGTGGGACATCAGTGTTATACACACAAGATTCTCACAGGCCGTAAGGATGGTTTTGATAAATTGCGTACTTACGGTGGAATCAGTGGATTTCCAAAGAGGGAAGAAAGCGATTGCGATGTGTTTGATACAGGGCATAGTTCCAATTCTATTTCTGCTGGAATAGGAATGGCTTGGGCCAGAGAGTTGCAACATGAGGATTATCATGTAATTTCAGTTATAGGTGATGGAGCCATGACTGGTGGAATGGCTTTCGAGGGACTCAATAATGCTCTGACTTTAAAGAAAAATTTTATTATCGTATTAAATGACAACAACATGTCTATATCGGAAAATGTAGGTGGTTTGTCACAGCAGCTGGCAAAGATGCGTACCAGTGAAGGCTATATAGGCCTCAAAGGAGATGTACAGAATTCCCTGGAAAAGATTCCTATATATGGTGAGAAACTGGTAACCAGCATCAAGAAAACCAAGAGTTCCATTAAGCAGATGTTTGTTCCAGGTATGATTTTCGAGGAAATGGGAATCATGTACTTAGGACCTGTGGATGGACATAATATTGGTGCCATGGTAAATATTTTCAAGGAAGCTGCAATGGTGCAGGGACCGGTTATTGTCCATGTAATAACCAAAAAAGGATATGGCTACGAGCCTGCTGAGAGGCATCCATCAAGATTTCATGGAACAGCGCCTTTTGATATTGAAACAGGTATTCCTAGTAATCATGGCGATGCATCTTACACAGATATATTTTCCACTGTTATGCGCAAGATGGGTGACAGGGATGAGAAACTTGTGGCTATTACAGCAGCTATGGCTGAGGGTACAGGTCTCAAGAGATTTAGAAATATGTTCCGGGATAGATTTTTCGATGTAGGAATAGCTGAGGAACATGCAGTTACATTTGCAGCAGCTATGGCAGCTGGAGGTATGAAGCCGGTGTTTGCCGTCTATTCTACATTTTTACAGAGAGCTTATGATCAGGTTATGATTGATGTATGTATGCAGAATCTGCCGGTAGTATTCGCCATAGACAGAGCAGGACTAGTAGGAAGTGATGGAGAGACTCATCAGGGTATTTTCGATATTTCTTATTTGAGCTCGATGCCCAATATGGTTGTTATGGCACCAAAGAACAAGTGGGAATTATCAGATATGCTGAAGTATGCCATCGATTATGATGGACCGATTGCACTTAGATATCCAAGGGGACGGGCTTATGATGGACTTCATGAACTCAGAGCTCCTGTGGAACTGGGGAAATGTGAAGAGCTTTTTGCAGGAAATGATGTACTGATTTTCGCATTGGGAAGTATGGTGCAGACAAGCGTGGATATGCTTCCTGTTTTACAGGAAGCTGGTATTAATCCTACAGTGGTAAATGCCAGATTTGCCAAACCATTTGACACAGAATATCTATTGCAGCATATGAATGAATATAAACTCATAGTTACAATGGAAGAAAATGTTATAACAGGTGGTATGGGTCAGCAGATTCACACTTTCCTCAATGACAACGGATATGAGGGTGAAATTATGAATGTAGCAATCCCGGATGAATTCGTACAGCATGGCAATGTGGATATCCTCAAGGAAATGCTTCATATAGATGCCAAGTCTGTAGCTGCTGAGATAATAAGTCGTATGTAAGAGAATTTTCGCGAGATTGCAGAATGGAATATAGATAGAAACAAGGAATTGGATTAGATGAAAGAAAGACTGGATGTACTTCTGGTGAATCGCGGATTGGCTCCATCAAGAGAGAAGGCCAAGACCATGATAATGGAGGGCAATGTCTTCGTTGATGGTCAGCGTGAGGATAAGCCGGGTACAGGATTTAATACAGAAGTTGATATTGAAGTGAGAGGCAATACATTAAAGTATGTAAGCAGAGGCGGCCTAAAGCTTGAGAAGGCCATGTCTCATTTTGATATTACATTGGAAGACAAGATATGCATGGATATTGGGGCATCGACTGGTGGATTTACAGATTGCATGCTTCAAAACGGAGCATCGAAAGTATATTCCGTTGATGTGGGATATGGACAGTTTGCATGGAAGCTACGCCAGGATCCAAGAGTGGTATGCATGGAGAAAACCAATATCAGATATGTAACTCCAGAGGATATAGATGATAAATTGGATTTCGCATCTGTGGATGTATCATTTATCTCACTTACCAAGATTTTGCAGCCAGCATATGAGCTGTTAAATGATGGTGGAGAGATGGTATGTCTCATCAAGCCTCAGTTTGAAGCAGGCCGTGAGAAAGTAGGCAAGAAAGGTGTGGTGAGAGATCCTGCAGTTCACAGGGAAGTCATTAACAAGGTTATTGATTTTGCTTTGGAGAATAAATTTAATGTATTGAATTTGGAATATTCCCCAATCAAAGGACCGGAAGGTAATATAGAATATCTGGTTCATATTAAGAAGACAAATGAAACTGGCAACATCGTAGATACGGAAAAGGTAGATGTGGATGCGGTTGTTACAGCTGCACATTCATCGTTGGACAAATAATGAAGAAATTTTTCATTGTGGCAAGAGATGCCGATGCAGAAAATGCGAAAATCACACAGGATATTGTGAAATATATAGAAGGAAAGGGTGGAATCTGTGGTCATGGCGTGAATCCTAACGACGACTCAGAAGGAGAGCAGCTACATGTTCCAGAAGGAACAGAATGTATCCTCACTATTGGTGGAGACGGTACATTGATTCGAGCTGCCCAGAATACCTTTGGCCAGAAGATTCCTCTTATTGGAATCAACTGCGGTCACCTGGGATATCTGTGCGATTTGAATTCGGAAAATGTATATGATGCTATAGATAGACTTATGGCAGGTGAGTATGAAGTGGAGGATAGAATGATGTTATCCGGTCATATCATTGATGCCAATGGTCATAAGAAACATGGTGTTGAAGCATTAAATGATATTGTACTTGCCAGCAGTCATGGACTTCAGGTAATGCATGTGAAGGTATATGTAAATGATGCTTATCTGTATGATTACAATTGTGATGGAATAATATTTTCCACACCTACAGGCTCTACAGCTTACAATCTGTCGGCAAATGGTCCTATTGTAAATCCTAATACAAATGTTATATTGCTGACACCAATCAATCCACATACTTTAAATGCAAGAAGTATTGTGCTTGATCCGGGAGATGAGTTGCTGGTGGAAGTGAAATCCAGAAGAGCCGGAGAGAAAGAGTATGCTGAAGTGAGCTTTGATGGAAATCATCGCAGGACTCTGGCTGAGGGAGAGAAATTGTTGGTTCACAGAGCAAAGGAGAAAACCAAGATGATTCGGTTGACTAATGCCAGCTTCTTAGAGCGTATAAGAACCAAATTACAGGCAAATTAGAATAAAAGGGATAAGGGTATGAAATCAGAAAGACAAGCGAAGATATTAGATCTGATTGTGAAGAAGGAAATTGGAACACAGGAAGAATTGACAGTGGAGTTGGAGAAAGCGGGATTCGTTGCAACTCAGGCTACAATTTCAAGAGATATTCGTGAAATGAAATTGACCAAGGTGGCTATGAGTGATGGAAAACTTCGTTATGTAGCTTATAGAAAGACAGAAGAAGATCTCATGGAGAAATATACCAGAATATTCAAGGATGGTTTTATCTCCATGGATAATGCTCAAAACACTTTGGTTATAAGAACTGTCTCAGGTATGGCTATGGCAGTAGCTGCAGCTTTAGATCATATGGAGCTGCCGGAGATAGTAGGCAGTATTGCCGGTGATGATACGATTATGTGCGCTATACGTAGCGTAGATGATACAATAGCAGTCATGGAAAGATTAAGAAAGGTTGTTGATGAAACATCCATTTTTTAAAGAGGGAAAGGAACAATATGCTGGAGAATTTACATGTCAAAAATCTCGCCCTCATTGAGGAGGAGGACATCACCTTTCTCGATGGATTGCATATCTTATCCGGAGAAACCGGAGCTGGTAAGTCCATCATTTTAGGTGCTCTGGGGTTAGCACTGGGAGGAAAAGCCCCGAAAGAAATGCTCAGGGACAATGAGCAGGAAGCTTTGGTTGAAGCTGTATTTCGCGTCACAAGTGATAGACAGCGACAGGAATTAATGGAGGCGGATGTCTCGGTCTACGATGATCAGGTTATCCTAAGTAGACGGATTTCCGAGACAAGAAGTGTGGCCAAGATAAATGGGGAGACAGTACCTGCTAATAAATTGAAGCAGGTGGGGTCAATTTTTATTGATATCTATGGTCAGCAGGAGCATCAGTCATTGATTCACAAGAAGAAACATCTGGAATTAATTGATGATTATGCCAAAGCAGAAATAGGACAACTGAAGAATGAATTGAAATCTGCATACAAGGAATATGTGGAGAAGAAGCAGGAACTTGACTCAGCCAACATGGATGAGTCCTCAAGACTGAGAGAGATATCTTTTCTTGAACATGAAATAGAGGAGATATCGGGTGCAAGTCTCAAGGTTGGAGAGGATGAAGAACTGGAGGCTAAGTACAAGAAGATGAGCAACAGCAAGCGAATCATGGAAGCATTGGGCATTGCCAGAAATAATACTGCTGACACAGGCGGTGCTTCCGATATGGTTGGAAGAGCTGTGAGAGAACTGATGATGGCTTCCAATTATGATTCTGATATTGAATCATTGTCGGAGATGTTGTCTGAAGTGGAGAATCTATTGGGAGATTTCAATCGTGAATTGGCAAGCTATATGTCAGATGCAGAATTCGATGGTGAGGTCTTCGCAGATATTGAGAGTAGACTCAATACAATCAACAGATTAAAGGACAAATATGGAGCTACCATCGAGTTGATATTGCAGACCTTAGATGAGAAGGTTGCCAGAGTAGATAAGCTTCGAAGCTTTGAAGATTATTACAATAATTTGAAGGAGCAGTGTCGTATAGCCCAGGAGCGACTGGAGGAATTATCTCTACAGTTAAGTGTCATCCGCAAGGAAAATGCGAAGAAGTTCTCCGAACTTCTGCAACAGGCTTTACAGGATTTGAATTTCCTGGATGTGCAGTTTGATACTAAGTTCGACAGACTTGGTGATTATACCATGGATGGTATTGATGATGTGGAATTCATGATTTCTACCAACCCTGGGGAAGCATTGAAACCATTGAAAGATATAGCTTCAGGTGGTGAAATGTCCAGAGTTATGTTGGGAATCAGAACTGTTATGGCGGAAAATGATAATATTGATACTCTGATTTTTGATGAAATAGATGCCGGTATCAGTGGAAGAACAGCTCAGGCTGTTTCAGAGAAACTGAAAATGGTATCCAAAGGACACCAGGTTATATGTATTACACATTTACCGCAGATTGCAGCCATGGCAGACAGACATTATCTAATTGAAAAATCAGTATTGGATGGTTCAACTATTTCTTCTATACAGGCTCTTGATTATCATGACAGTGTGAAGGAATTGGCCAGAATGCTTGGAGGAGCAGAGATTACTCAGACAGTACTTGATAATGCCAGAGAAATGAAAGATTTGGCTATGACTATGTAAAATATTATAAGCTGATACCACAATTAATTTTGAGGTATCAGCTTATTTTTGTATCTTATGCGCAGACCAGTTTATGTGATTCTCTGGAATATAAATAAGGATGGTCAGAGAGAATCTCATCCACACTGACTTCCGACTCGTTTACACTTTGAATCATCTGAGTGACATAATCCATGTCATCTACAGCAGATACAGGGAGATATAATATCTCATGTATGCTGCTTGGAATGATTATCAGATCCTGATCTAACTCATCAGCACATTTTTGTAATTGATTATTGTATAACAAGGCAGTGGCACCGTGACATTTTGTGCTGTTGCTCAAAACAAAAAGCTTCAGTGGTTCCAGTGAGTCATAGTCTATTTCACAGTTATTGTCTGTGAGAAATTTCTTCAGAACCTCAGCAATTGGCTTTACAACAGCAGGAAACATCTTGTGGGTATTGCGCTTGGCTTGGGTATATATATCCTTCACAGTTACATTCCACATATCCAAATGCTCGTTGTTAATCTGGATTGAAGCAGTGGCACCGTGGAAGTAATCGCTGGTCAAATCATTTTCCGGAATAGAATAGTAGAATATAATAGCCAGATCCAGATAAGGTACGAAAGGTATGCGCTCCAACAATTCCTGATTCTGATTCAGATTAATGAGACGGTATACAATATGATCTTTCACCTGATTATAGTCCGTGAAAGAGTCTATGTCGAAATCCTTGTCCATTTTGTTTTGCTCATAGCAGCTGACAATTTGGTTTACAATCTCATCAAAATCATATACATTCTGTTCATACAGATCATAATAATAATTTAAATAAATAGTAGGGGAGATATTGAGACCGGATTGGGACATAATAAGCCCATCCAATCGCAGATTGTTATTCTTCAATATTTCTTTGGTAGAAATATCGAAATTAGATCCCATTAGATTTTGTAATTGAGCAAGAATCTCTTGCTTAAATGTGTCATATGTCATAAAAACCTCCGTTTCCTGACATAGGCCACTTGGAGAGAGCTCCTGATCAGACTCGAACTGACGACCTACTGATTACGAATCAGTTGCGCTACCAACTACGCCACAGAAGCGAACAAATTGATTATATATAATTCATGTTTTTTTGACAATGGATTTTAGAAGTATTTTTATATAAATATGTACCATAAAAAATCCTGAAATCTTGTTTAATTATTTGAATATTGCTATAATGATGAAGTTGAAATTCAATACAAGTAAATGATATTTCAAGGAGATTTAACATGGAAAAAGTTCTTAAGAAAATTACTAATGTAAAAAATGAGCCATTGATTCAATTAGTTATTTTTGTTGTAGCAATGGTTGTTATGATTATAATCAGCAATTTGGTTGTTGGAATTCCAATTGTTCCTGTATGCGCAATTGCAATTCTTGAGGCTGTACTTGCAGCACTTCTCAACAGAATACCGCTGTGGATTCACGGGTTGGTTATTATTGCACAGATTGTTGCTGGAATTATATGTGGCAAGGTTGTATTCATGTTATTAATGGCAGTTGTATATGCCCTTGCAGTCGTTTTACTTTTCTTCTGGAGCAAGAGATAGGAGATAGATTTGAAACAGAATTACCAATTGATGTTGGAAGAAACTATTCGAGAAATAACTGAAGCCAATAGGGTGCCGAGATTGCTATTACATAGTTGTTGTGCACCTTGTAGCAGTTATTGCCTGGAATATTTATCAGATTATTTTGAAATAACAGTTTTCTATTATAATCCCAATATTTATCCTGATGAAGAATATTTTCACAGAGCCAGAGAACAACAGGCATTTATTGAGCGTTTCCCGGCAAAGCATCCAATCTCGTTTGTAGAGGGGGACTTTGACAAGGAGCGCTTTTTTCAAAGCGTGAAGGGTCTGGAAAATGAACCTGAAAGAGGGGCTAGATGTAATGTGTGCTATGAGCTGCGCTTAGGGGAAGCTGCTCAGATGGCTAGAGAGATGAATATGGATTATTTCACAACAACATTATCCATAAGTCCAATGAAAGATGCTGCACTCTTAAATGAGTTCGGCAGCAAGTTGGAGGCAGAATATGGAGTGAAATATCTACATTCAGATTTTAAAAAGAAAAATGGATACAAGCGTAGCTGCGAGTTATCGCAGGAGTACGGTATGTATAGACAAGATTATTGTGGTTGCGTATTCTCTTATAATGAGAGCAAGGCGCGTAGAATGGAGCAGAAAGGACAATAAGTTATGGCACAATTATGGGGTGGAAGATTCACCAAGGCAACTGACAAATTAGTTTATGAGTTTAATGCATCTATAGGTTTTGATCAGCGTTTCTTCAAGGAAGATTTACAGGGCAGTCGCGCCCATGTACGCATGCTTGCTAAGCAGGGGATTCTGACAGAAGCTGAGAGAGATGATATTCTTGCAGGATTGGATGGAATAGAAGCTGATGTGGAGTCAGGTAAACTTGAAATCACATCAGAGTATGAGGATATTCACAGTTTTGTTGAAGCTAATCTGATAGATAGAATCGGTGATGCCGGCAAGAAACTTCATACCGGTAGAAGTAGAAATGATCAAGTGGCTTTGGATATGCGTCTATATACTAGAAGTCAGGTGTTGTATACAGAGATCCAGATTAATCATTTACTTCATACTATTTTACATATTATGGAAGAACATACTGAGACTATTATGCCGGGATTTACACATCTGCAAAAGGCTCAGCCAATTACACTGGCTCATCACCTGGGAGCTTATTTTGAAATGTTTAGAAGAGATGAGCTTCGTCTCCAGGATATTTATAATAGAATGAATTATTGCCCGCTTGGTTCAGGTGCATTGGCAGGAACTACCTATCCTCTCGACAGAGAGTATACTGCAGAACTGTTGGATTTCTATGGCCCTACAGAAAATAGTATGGACGGCGTGTCTGACAGAGATTATCTCATTGAATATCTGTCAGCACTTTCTACAATAATGATGCACCTCAGTAGATTTTCAGAGGAGGTTATTATCTGGAATTCTAATGAGTACAGATTTGTGGAAATCGATGATGCTTATAGTACGGGAAGTAGTATAATGCCTCAGAAGAAGAATCCGGATATTGCTGAACTTGTTCGTGGTAAGACAGGTAGAGTGTATGGTGCGCTTATGTCATTGCTTACAACTATGAAGGGAATTCCACTTGCCTATAATAAGGATATGCAGGAGGATAAGGAGATGGCATTCGATGCAATGGACACAACCAATGGATGTATCCAGCTTTTCGATGGAATGCTTGAGACTATTCAGTTTAATAAGGATAATATGGAAGCCAGTGCCAAGAATGGATTTACCAATGCTACAGATGCAGCAGATTATCTTGTAAATCATGGAGTGCCTTTTAGAGACGCACATAGTATAATTGGTCAGGTTGTACTGTATTGTATTGATAGAGGAATTGCCATTGATGATATGACCCTTGATGAGCTGCAGGCTATAAGCCCTGTTTTTGAGGAGGATATATATGAGGCTATTTCCATGGATACTTGTGTAAACAAGAGACTTACAGTTGGAGCTCCAGGTAAGGAAGCTATGGAAAAGGCTATAGAGAGCTATAAAGAATATTTAGCTGAATAAAATATTAGTTATAAATAGATTTTATTATGTGTAATAAATAATTATGCATAAAAGATTTATAAAAAAACACAATGCTTTGTGTAAAATGTAGGAAATGCCCATTTCCCCTTGTAATTTGCTGAAGATTCATTTAATATATTTTGCTAGATGGACAGTTGTTTGCGACTGACGGACAACATCCGGTTTGAAGTATATTATAGGGGATGTAGGAGATACTACATCGAAGGAAAGACGAGGATTTAATAATGAGTGAGAAATTGAGAGTAGGAATTCTTGGAGGAACTGGAATGGTAGGTCAGAGATTTATATCTCTGCTGGAAAATCATCCTTGGTTCGAGGTTACAACTATTGCAGCAAGCCCAAGAAGTGCTGGTAAAACATATGAGGAGGCTATTGGCGACAGATGGAAGATGGATACTCCAATGCCAGAAGCTGTGAAGAAGATTGTAGTCAAGAATGTAAATGAAGTTGAAGCTGTTGCATCAGAAGTTGACTTCGTATTCTCAGCTGTTGATATGACAAAGGATGAGATCAAGGCTATCGAGGAAGCATATGCCAAGACAGAGACACCTGTTGTATCCAACAACAGTGCTCACAGATGGACACCTGATGTACCTATGGTAGTTCCAGAAATCAATCCAGAACATATGAAAGTTATTGATTTCCAGAAGAAGAGACTTGGAACAACCAGAGGATTTGTTGCTGTTAAGCCAAATTGTTCTATTCAGTCATATGCTCCAGTTCTTACTGCATGGAAAGAGTTTGAGCCATATGAGGTAGTAGCTACAACATATCAGGCTATCTCAGGAGCTGGTAAGACATTCAAGGATTGGCCTGAGATGGTTGAAAATATTATTCCATTTATTGGTGGTGAGGAAGAGAAATCTGAGAAAGAGCCACTTAGAATCTGGGGACATATTGATGAGGAGAAGGGTGAAATCGTTCCTGCTACTTCACCAGTAATTACATGTCAGTGTATTCGTGTTCCAGTATTAAATGGACATACAGCAGCAGTATTTGTTAAGTTCAAGAAGAATCCAACCAAGGAACAGCTTATTGCAGCTCTTGAAAATTATTCAGGTGTTCCTCAGGAATTGGAACTTCCAAGTGCTCCAAAGCAGTTCATCCGCTACATGGAGGAAGACAACAGACCACAGGTACAGCTTGATGTAAACTATGAGAATGGTATGGGAATAAATGTTGGTCGTATCCGTGAGGATAGCGTATATGATTGGAAGTTTGTAGGACTTTCACATAATACAGTAAGAGGAGCAGCAGGTGGTGCGGTTCTTTGTGCAGAGCTTCTCAAGGCTCAGGGATATATTACAAAGAAGTAATTGGATGAAGTATATCTTGTACTAAGCTGTTAATTGGATGAAATATATTTTGATATTAAGCTATTAATTGAATGAAGTATATTTTATATATAAGAGGGTGGATATTTGCTTGATTATAGGCAGGTATCTACCTTCTTTTTGTGGGTGAATAATATAATTTATATTTAATTTTATGGCTGTTTTTCTGTTGTTATTTTCTTTGGGATTTACTATAATATTTTCTATGCGCGAGATGATTCCCATTCCTGTTTTTTATAGTAGTAATATAAGAGGGACGGTTGAAATTAGCATTAATAAGATTTTTATCTGTATGAAGTAGTGATCTGGACAAGAAAGTACGGATGAAATCGGCATTAATGTAAGAAACACCCGTATGTGATAAGCGGTGGATAATAGAATTTGGAAAGGTAGAGACAATGGTAATTAGAAGTCAAGAACTGAAGAAGTTAGAAGGAATATATAATAAATCTGGCAACAATCTGGTTTTAATGTATGGAGCAAGAGGATGCCAGAAGGAACAGTTGTTACAATTATTTATTAGAGAGAAGAAATTCTTCTATTTCAGATGTCCTAATTCTTCTGTAGAAGAGATTAATAGAGAATTGAAACGCCAATTGGAACAGGAGCATGATATTACTTTATCCATAGGTGATTATGATGAATGCTTCAATAGGGTGAAGAGTGGTGATTCATCAAAGCTTGTTTTAATTATTGATGAGTTTCAAAATATTGCCAAAAAGGACAAGTCCTTTTATGAGAGTATTCTGAAGCTGAAGGCTCATAGATTATATCCAGGACCGGTCATGATTATATTGTGTAATTCTGGATTATCTTGGACAGATCGCGAGATGGATGAAGTATTAGGTGATGATATAACTGCTATTGATTATAAGATTCGATTGGAAGATGTTAATTTCATCGATTTGGTTAGAGCATTTCCAAATTACAGCGTGGCTCAGTGCATTCAAACCTATGGAATTATTGGTGGAGTGCCAGAGTATTTAAACAGATGGAATGGCAAGAAGTCAATTAAGGAAAATATTTGTAATAATATTTTGAATCCTAATGGATATTTATTTAATGAAGCTGAGGCTTATATATCTTCAGAACTTCGTGAACTGTCAGTGTATGAGACTATTTTGTCTTCACTGGCTCGTGGCAATGAGAAACTCAATGATCTCTTTATAGACACTGGTTATTCCAGAGCCAAGATTAGCGTATATATGAAGAACCTGGCAGCCTTTGACGTGGCTGACAAGATTGTATCCTTTGAGACAGGTGGATGGAGCAATGCCAAGAAAGGAATCTACAGAATTAAGCATAATCTGGTAAACTTCTGGTTTACATTTGTATATCCAAATCAGTCGAAATTATTTACCATGACACCGGAAGAATTTTATGACAGATATGTTGCCAAAAACTTGCAGGAATATTTACAGAGATATTTTGTAAATGTATGTCAGGAATATCTGGAGCTGCTTTCAGGAATTAACAAGTTACCAATTAAGATTGTAAAGACAGGCATCTGGCTTGGTAAGCAGGGAACTATTGATATTGTAGGTCAGGATAATGTTCGTGAAAATGTGGTTGGAATTTGTAACTGGAAGGATTCCAAGATGCGCTATGAGGCCTATGAGAAATTGCAGGAGTCTATGAAGCAGGCCAGAATTACTGCAAAAAATATTTACATGTTCTCGGCTACAGAGTTTGATGACAAGTTGAAGGCTCTGGCTGAGGAAGATGATAGCCTGATATTAATTGATATGAAGGAACTGTAATAAATGGGGAAGAAGTTGATAATCACTGAGAAACCCTCGGTGGCCCGTGATTTTGCCAGAGTGCTGCATGTGAGTGGCAATAATAACGGTTATATAGAAAATGATGAATATGTAATTTCATGGTGTTATGGACATCTGGTTCAGCTGGTGTATCCAGAGGACTATGATCCAAAATACAAATCATGGCGCTTGGAAGATTTGCCATTTCTGCCACAGGATTATAAGTACGGCGTGGTGGAAAGCGCCAAGGATCAGTATGTGGTTGTAAATAGCCTCTTGCACAGAGAAGATATTGATACAGTCTACTGGGCTGGTGACTCGGGAAAAGAAGGACAGACCATTGAGGAAAATATCCGTATCTACGGTGGCGTGCGAGAGGGCATGGAAGAGCTGCGTGTGTGGATTGACTCCCAGACTGATGATGAGATTATGCGTGGAATTCGCGAGGCTAAGCCTATGTCTGACTATGAGAGACTTGGTAAGTCAGGACTGATGCGAACTATTGAGGATTACGCTCTTGGAATTAATTTCTCGAGAGCTCTGTCTGTGAAATATGGTCGTATGATAAATGATGCTGCAGCAACTAAGAGTTACACTGCAATCTCTGTAGGTCGAGTTATGACTTGTGTACTTGGAATGGTAGTTAGACGAGAGAGAGAGATTCGTAATTTCATTGAGACACCATTTTATAGAGTAGTAGGTAATTTTACAGACGGCAAATTCAATGCAGAGTGGAAGGCCGAGGAAGGTTCAAAATATTTTGAATCACCGCTTCTCTATAAGGAAAATGGATTTAAGAAAGAGGAGAGTGCCAATAATCTGATTTCTGAATTACAGGGAAAAGAAGCGTTGGTTGAATCCAAGGAGGAGACTACTTCCAAAAAGAAGCCACCATTGCTGTTTAATCTGGCGGAACTTCAATCTGAATGTTCCAAGAGATTCAAGATAAGTCCTGCACAGGCTTTGGATGTGGCTCAGTTTCTCTATGAGCAGAAGTTTACTACTTATCCGAGAACTGATGCCAGAGTTTTGACCAAGGCTGTGGCTGGAGAGATTACCAAGAACTTAAATAAGCTCAAAGCTTATCCAGATACGAGAGAGTTCGTGGATGATATCTTAAATAATCAGAAGTATGTAGGCCTTGAGAAGAGCAGATATACAGATGACGCTAAGGTTACTGACCACTATGCCATTATTCCTACTGGGCAGGTAAATGGTCTGGATAGATTGAATAGTATTCAAAGAGCAGTATATGATTTGATTGTGCGCAGATTTCTGTCTATTTTCTATCCTGCTGCAGAATACAAGAAAACCAAATTGCATATTATGGTGGGACAGGAGAATTTCTATGTGTCTTGCAATCTGTTGGATAAGCCCGGATTTCTGCAGGTTGCCGGAATTCCTCAGAATGCCAAGGACTCTTCTGATAATGGAGAGGATGGTGAGGAAAATGATGGCAACGATAAGGAGAAACTGGCTCTTGCGTTGGCAAATATACAAAAGGGAGATTCTCTTGCAGTAAATGGTTATGAAATAAAGGAAGGCAAGACTTCTCCACCGAAGAGATATACTTCCGGTAATCTGATTCTGGCTATGGAAAATGCTGGAAATCTCATTGAAGATGAGGAACTTCGTGAGCAGATAAAGGGTTCTGGTATTGGAACTTCTGCTACTCGTGGAGATATTCTGGAGAAGCTGGTTAGAATTGGTTATCTCAATCAGAATAATAAGACGCAGATTATCACTCCTGAGAATCTGGGCGAAATGATATATGAGGTGATTGTACTATCTGCACCGAATCTTCTGAATCCTGAGATGACAGCATCTTGGGAGAAAGGATTGGAAGGTATTATAAATGGTACAGTTGATGATGTGGAATATCGTCGCAAACTGGAGGATTATATACGCACAGAGACATTGAAAATGGCAAATTCAAATCTCACATATGAGATTGCTGCCAATATCAATCAGTTCACTGGAAAGGATGCCAAGGGTATTGCTGCCAGAAAACCACTTGGGGTGAAATGTCCTGTGTGTGGTGGAGATATTATGACAACATCCTTTGGCTATGGCTGTGCAAATTATCGAAATGAAGATATAAAATGCAGGTTTGCCATAGGAGATATCTGTGGTGTTACAATTGACGAAGAGCAGGTGAAGAAGCTGCTGACAGATGGTAAGTCTGATACAATCAGAGGGTTCAAGAATAAGTCCAAGAAGAGTTTTGATGCAGTTCTTAAGCTTGAGCAAAATGAAGAAGGTAAATATGGCCTGGTATTTGATTTCACAGATGTAGCTCCATCAGTTGTTGAAGGAGTGAAATGTCCTAATTGTGGTGGCGATATTATCGAGAAAGCCAATGGTTATAGTTGCAGCAATTACAATGGTGAAGATCCTGAATCCTGCCGTTTCTATATAGGAAAGAAAATTGCTTCCAAAGCAATATCTACAGCCAATGTAAAGGAACTTCTCAGTGAGAAGAAGACCAAGACTCTAAGAGGTTTCAAGGGCAAGAGTGGCAAGAAATTTGATGCCTGCCTGAAGTTAGAAGCAGATGATAATGGTAAATATCAGGTGGTATTTGATTTTGATAATGTGGAAGCCAATGTGGTGAAAGATGCCAAATGTCCTTTCTGCGGCGGCCAGATTGTAAAGACTTATACCGGTTTCAATTGTGAGAATTATGATTATAGAAATCCTGATTCTACATGTAAATTCGGAATGGGGACAATCTGTGGAGTTAAGCTTAACGACGGACAGATTCGAGAACTTACTGAAAAAGGGATTACCGGAGAAATCAAAGGCTTCAAATCCAAGAAAGGTACAACTTTTGATGCGAAGCTTTGCGTAGGCAAAGATGGAACCGGTGGATTTGATGGTATTAAATTTGTATTTCAGGATAGAGCGGATGTAAATAATAATAATCAACCTGCTGATTCATCAGTGGAAAATAATAACAATAATATGGGAGGCGTTGAAAATGGAAACAGCCAGAATTAGTAATATGTATGATTTGAGTCATACAATTGCATCAAAATTATTTGAAGGAAAGACATATCCTTGGGAAGTCCTTGCTGATATCAAGGATTATATAATGGAGATAGGACCTACATTGGATGAGGATAAATTTACAAGAATAGGAGATAATATCTGGGTGGCAAAGTCAGCTACCGTTGCACCAACAGCCTGTTTAAACGGACCTCTTATTATTGATGAGGATGCAGAAATTAGACATTGTGCATTTATCAGAGGAAGCGCAATTATTGGAAAGGGTTCTGTGGTTGGAAACTCTACAGAAATCAAAAATGATATTATATTTGATAGTGTGCAGGTGCCTCATTATAACTATGTGGGAGACTCTATTTTAGGATATAAGTCACACATGGGAGCTGGCAGTATTACTTCAAATGTAAAGTCAGACAAGACATTGGTTGTTGTAAAAGATAGAACAAACGGAGAAGAGATTGAGACAGGTCTCAAGAAGTTTGGCGCTATGCTTGGTGATTATGTAGAAGTGGGATGCAATTCGGTATTAAATCCTGGAACTGTCATCGGAAGCCATTCCAATATTTATCCTACTTCATCTGTTCGTGGTGTGGTTCCGGCTAATTCTATATATAAAGATATGAATAATATTGTGAGCAAGAATTAGAAAAACTGTTGGATAAGTACATAGTTTATACAATAAATTGCTTAAATAAGCCACTTAACCACTAGACGAAAAACTTATAATATGCGAAAATAAAGACCGATATGTTAATGTCATTTTTTTAACATATTTATACGGTCGTTATAAAGTTCTAAAATCTCACATATAAATGTGATGAGCTTTAAAATGTATAATGAAAGGAGTTCTACAATGATTTACACAAAAGAAGTAGAGAACATGTGTCCTGTAGCAAAGGGCGCAAAGCATGATCCAGCTCCAATTCCTGAAGAAGGACAATGGGTACATGCAAAGAAGATTGAAGACATTTCTGGTTTCACACATGGTGTGGGCTGGTGTGCACCACAGCAGGGTGCTTGTAAGTTGTCTTTAAATGTAAAGAAAGGTGTTATTGAGGAAGCATTGGTTGAGACAATCGGATGTTCTGGTATGACACATTCAGCAGCTATGGCAGCTGAAATCTTACAGGGTAAGACAATTCTTGAAGCATTAAACACAGACTTGGTTTGTGATGCTATCAATACTGCTATGAGAGAGTTATTCCTTCAGATTGTATACGGACGTACACAGTCTGCATTCTCTGATGACGGACTTGCAATTGGTGCTGGTCTTGAAGATTTAGGAAAGGGACTTCGTTCTCAGGTTGGTACAATGTACGCAACAAAGGAGAAGGGTGTTCGTTACCTTGAGATGGCTGAAGGTTATGTAACAGGTATCGCTCTTGACAAGGATAACTGTGTAGTTGGTTACCAGTTCGTTTCTCTTGGAAAGATGACTGACTTTATTAAGAAGGGTGACGATGCTAACACAGCTTGGGAGAAGGCTTCTGGTTCATACGGAAGAGTTACTCCAGAGCAGGGTGTTGTTAAGATCATCGACCCACGTCAGGAATAATAGGAAAGGAGAAATACAATGGCTTTATTTGAATCATATGAAAGAAGAATTGATCAGATCAACGCTGTTCTGAATCAATATGGAATCAGCTCAATTGAAGAAGCTGAGAAAATTACAAAGGATGCTGGACTTAACGTATATGATATGGTTAAGGGTATTCAGCCAATTTGTTTTGAGAATGCTGCTTGGGCTTACACAGTAGGTGCAGCAATCGCTATCAAGAAGGATTGCCGCAAGGCTGCTGATGCTGCTGCAGCAATCGGAGAGGGACTTCAGTCTTTCTGTATTCCAGGTTCAGTTGCTGACCACCGTAAGGTAGGTTTGGGACATGGTAACCTTGGAAAGATGTTATTAGAGGAAGAGACAGAGTGCTTCTGTTTCTTAGCAGGACATGAGTCATTCGCAGCTGCTGAAGGTGCTATCGGTATTGCTGAAAAGGCAAACAAGGTTCGCCAGAAGCCACTTCGCGTTATCCTTAATGGTCTTGGAAAGGATGCTGCTCAGATCATCTCTCGTATCAATGGATTTACATTCGTTGAGACAAAGTATGATTATAAGACAGCTACATTAAATATTGTATCTGAGACTCCATATTCTGATGGTCTTCGTGCATCAGTTAAGTGCTACGGTGCTGATGATGTTCAGGAAGGTGTTGCAATTATGCATCATGAGAACGTAGGTGTATCTATTACAGGTAACTCTACAAACCCAACTCGTTTCCAGCATCCAGTAGCTGGTACATACAAGAAGGAATGTATCGAGCAGGGTAAGAAGTACTTCTCAGTTGCATCAGGTGGTGGTACAGGTCGTACACTTCACCCAGATAACATGGCTGCAGGCCCAGCTTCTTACGGTATGACAGATACACTTGGACGTATGCACTCAGATGCTCAGTTCGCTGGTTCTTCATCAGTTCCTGCTCACGTTGAGATGATGGGACTTATCGGAGCTGGTAACAACCCAATGGTTGGTATGACTGTTGCTGTTGCCGTTTCAGTTGAAGAAGCTGCTAAGGCTGGAAAGTTCTAAGCTTTGCAAATATAATTTAAAAATAATTAAAAATGATAAGAGCTCTTACACACATGACTGTGTAAGAGCTTTTTATATAGAAGTTTTATATTGATTACAATAATGCTAGAATTATTTCATGAGCTGAATGTAAAATGGATTCACAAAAGTGAAAGCGTTAAAAGTTAAATAATAATAAGAGGGAAAATATGTCAGAGGTTATTATAAAAGAATTAAAGAAACTACATGATTCTGAGAATGCTTTGTTTCAGCAGAAACTTACTCCGGGTGTTGATAAGGAGAGGTTTCTTGGTGTGAGGGTGCCGGATTGCAGAAAGCTGGCGAAGAGTTTAATGAAAAATTATCCGGATCAATGTCGCGAGTTTTTTGATTCGTTGCCTCATTATTATTTCGACGAAAATATGCTGCATGGATTGATGCTGTCTGAGATAAAAGATTATGAAACCTGCATAAAGGAATTGGAAATATTTCTTCCATATATAGATAACTGGGCAGTGTGCGATTCCATTTCACCTGTGTCTTTTAAGAAAAATCATGATAGATTAATTGATAAATGTAGAGAATGGATAAAGACTGATGACACATATACCTGTAGATTCGGAATGCTTATGCTAATGAAGCATTTTCTTGATGAAGATTTTAAGGCAGAGTATCTCACATTGCCTGCAAATGTGGAATCCGATGAATATTATATTAATATGATGAGAGCCTGGTATTTTGCCACAGCTCTTGCAAAGCAGTGGGATGCAACCGTATCGATTATTGAAGAAAGAACACTAGATCCATGGACCCATAACAAGACTATCCAAAAAGCCAGGGAGAGTTATCGAGTGTCCCAAGAGCAAAAAATATACCTTCAAAGCCTGAAGGTATATTCTTAATGAATTAAAATAAAAGCTTAAGTGGTTTTGATGCATTGATATATTATCTCACATGCTTCGGACAGTTTCTCAATCTGGATATTGGAATAATCCAGTATAAACAGATGCTCTCTGATATTTTCATTAGTCATATAATAATCAGATAGAGTATTAATATGTAGTCCCTGCTCTTCAAGTCTGCCCTTCATTGTCTTGTCGGATACAGTTGTATTGATTTCCAAAATAAAATGCAAACCGGCATTACTTTCTATAATATCGCATATATCTCTTATTGGGCTTTGCTGCAAGCATGCTATTACTTGCTTTCTCTTTCTTGCATACAGAAGTCTCATTCTGTTTATATGTTTCTCGAAGTAACCCCTCTTAATAAACTCAGCCAAAATATATTGCTCAAAGTTGGAGACAGTACAGGATTTAAATGAATAATCAGAATACATCATGTTGGCCAGATGAACCGGTAAAACCATATAGCTGACTCTTATAGTAGGAGTTAAAGATTTGGAAAATGTATTTATGTAAATGACCTTCTCACAGCCATCAATGCTAAATAAAGTGGGCAGTGGTTTGCCATTATATCTGAACTCACTATCATAGTCATCCTCCAGAATGTAGCGGCCATCAACTTCATTAGCCCAGGACAGTAACTCATATCTTCGACTGACAGGTGTGATGATCCCTGTTGGGAAATGATGATTAGGACTGATATGGGCAATTTCAGCTTTCGACTCTCGTAGAGAATCAAGATCCACTCCTGACTTATCCATGTTAATAAATTGTGGGGTGACCTCATATTGCTGATATATATTCATAAGTTTTTTATAGCCTGGATTTTCAATGGCATATTTCTTGTCTCTACCTAGAAGCTGAACCAGCACTCCGTATAGATATTCGGTTCCGGCACCTATGACAATCTGATTTGGATCAACTGCCATTCCACGAAATGATAGTAGATGAGATGCAATAGCTTCTCTTAGTTCAGTCAAACCACCACAAGGTGCAATTTGCATAATCTCTTCTTTTTTATCAGAGAGAACTTCTCGACCGAGTTTTGCCCAGATAGAAAAGGGAAAATTATCAGTATTCATTTTGTTATAAGCAAAGTCATATTTATAATGAGGCTGTTTTGGTATTTGGATATTGTAGGATACGGTTTTTTTCTCTTTTACAATATTCAGATTTGAGACGAAATATCCCTTTCTTTCAATCGTATATATATATCCCTCAGCAATTAACTGGTCATATGCATTTTGAATCGTTATGGTACTAATGCCATTGTTCCTGGCAAATGTTCTTTTGGAAGGAAGCTTGTCGTTTGCTTTAAGATTTCCCGATAAAATGTCATTTTTGATGCATTTATATATATATTCATAGATAGGACCTTCTACATTTTCGTAATTATAAGTGAGCATATCATAGTTCCTTTCTGACATCTAAATGTTCTTTGAATTGGATATTTGTATATAACCACATTTATTATATGATTCCTTTAAAAGATGTTCAAGGAGGATTTATAAAATGTTGAGCGAACAAGTTGAATTAAACAGAGGATTAGCGCAGATGTTAAAGGGAGGAGTCATAATGGATGTCACTACTCCTGAACAGGCTAGGATTGCAGAAGCTGCAGGTGCCTGTGCTGTTATGGCATTAGAAAGAATACCTGCTGATATAAGAGCGGCAGGTGGGGTGTCTAGAATGAGTGACCCAAAGATGATAAAAGGAATTCAGGATGCTGTAAGTATTCCTGTTATGGCGAAATGTAGAATAGGTCATATTGCCGAGGCACAGGTTTTAGAAGCTATTGAAATAGATTATATTGATGAATCAGAAGTTCTGTCACCTGCAGATGATGTGTATCATATCAACAAGAGGGACTTCAAGGTTCCATTTGTATGTGGTGCGAGAGATTTGGGGGAAGCATTGCGTAGAATTAACGAGGGTGCGGCAATGATAAGAACCAAGGGAGAACCGGGAACCGGAGACATTGTCCAGGCTGTTCGTCACATGAGAAAGATGAATAGTGAAATTGCCAGAATTTCATCTATGCGTGAAGATGAATTGTTTGAGGCTGCAAAGGAATTACAGGTGCCATATGAACTGGTGCAATATGTTCATGAGAATAATAGATTGCCTGTTGTAAATTTTGCTGCAGGTGGCGTTGCAACACCGGCAGATGCGGCTCTTATGATGCTTCTTGGAGCAGAGGGAGTATTTGTGGGTTCGGGAATATTTAAATCAGGAAATCCTGAGAAACGTGCTGCTTCTATTGTACAGGCCGTAACAAATTATAAGGATGCAAAACTTATTGCAAAACTGTCGGAAGATTTAGGTGAAGCTATGGTTGGAATCAATGAGAATGAAATACAGCTTATTATGGAAGAAAGAGGCAGATAATTATGAGAATAGGAATACTGGCATTGCAGGGAGCCTTTGCTGAACATAAGAAAATGCTGGAAAATCTTGGGGCAGAATGCGTTGAATTGAGACAGGCAAATGATGTTATTGATTTAGATGGAATTGTATTGCCGGGAGGAGAGAGTACTGTACAGGGTAAATTACTTCGTGAGCTTAATATGTTTGATAAAATACAGAAGTTAATAGAACAGGGATTGCCTACTTTGGCAACATGCGCCGGTCTGGTACTCCTGGCAGATGAAATAGTAAATGATGATAATGTATATTTTAAGACACTTCCGGTGAGTATAAAGCGAAATGCTTATGGCAGACAATTAGGAAGTTTTGATACTGTATCGGATTTTAAGGGTATAGGAGAATTCGACATGAAATTTATACGGGCTCCCTATATTGTAGATGCTCATGGAGCAGAGGTTTTGGCTGAAGTGGATGGACATATTGTTGCTGTCAAATATAATAATCAATTAGCATTATCTTTTCATCCCGAGTTGGGAGAGGATAACAGAATACATAAAGGGTTTCTCCAAATGGTACAAAAATATTCGTGTCAGTAAATCTTTTCTGTAAATACTATGGTGCACAAGTAATGGGATATTTGCTATAATGAATCCGTAAGTTGCTGTTGCAGATAGAGAGGAGAATGAAGGTGAAACCACAAGAATTACTGAATATTTTAAATGTTGCAGGTAGATTGAAAACTACTACGAGACATTGTTACACAGAAGCGGACAGAAAGGAAAGTGTGGCTGATCATACATTTCGCATGGCACTTATGGCAATGCTTATGGGAAGTGAATTTCCTGAGGCAGACATGAATAAGGTTATACGCATGTGCCTGATTCATGATCTTGGAGAAGCATTTACCGGAGATATTCCTTCTTTTTATAAAAATAGTCAGGATGAAGATGTGGAGGAGGATGTATTATTTAACTGGGTAGATACATTTCCTGAACCTGAGAGAGAACAATGGTTTGCATTATATGAAGAAATGAATGCTTTAGAGTCTGAAGAAGCCAAGATATACAAAGCTATAGACAGATTGGAGGCAGTAATATCTCATGATGAGTCTGATTTGTCTACATGGTTGCCATTGGAATTTGAATTGAATCTGACATACGGCAATGAGAATGTAGCATTTTCTCAGTATTTGACGGAGCTTAAATCAGAAATAGACAAGATGACACATAAAGTAATTGAAGAATACAGAGCTGACCAGTCTTAATGACTGTCAGCTTTTTTCTTGAATAGAAATATGGTTTGTAGTATAGTGGAAAGGTGTTTTTTTACACAGAAGTATATTTTTATAAAAGATGGAGAAAATGAATATGGAAAAAAGAGATAGTTGGGCTTCCAGAAGTACATTTATTTTGGCTTCTGTGGGGTCAGCAGTAGGATTAGGAAATGCATGGAGGTTTCCGGGACTTGCGGCCAAGCATGGTGGCGGAACATTTCTTGTTGTATTTTTGATTGCAATGTTTGCAATGGGAATACCTCTTTTGATGATGGAGTTGTCAATTGCAAGAAAGTTGCACAAGGGAGCGGCTGAATCCCTTCGTGGTATCAATAAGAAGATGGAACCTGTTGGATGGGCTGCAACAGCCAATGCATTTGTTATTGTGACATATTATGCAATTGTATTTGCATGGATTTTGCTTATGGTGGTAGGTGCATTTAAGTTCGGACATATGACCGGAGATTCAGCGGCTGCCAAAGGTGTATTTGAAAGCATGACCAAGACTACCTGGGATGTAGTAGGATATACAATTCCAATTCCTGTGTTGATTGCTGCAATTGTGGCATGGGGACTTATGTATTATTGTATACGTGATGGCGCCAGCTCAGTTGGAGCTGTTGTTAAATATACAGTATTGCTTCCTATAGCATTGCTATTGATTCTGGCAGTTAAGGGATGTACAATGCCGGGTGCTATTGATGGTTTGAAGATGCTTTTTATTCCAAAGCTGTCTGCATTTGCAGATGCAAGCTTGTGGATTGATGCAACAGGCCAGGTGTTTTATAGCTTGTCAATTATGATGGCTATTATGTTTGCATATGGATCATATCTTGACTCGGCAACTAATCTGGCAGAGGATTGTTGCATCATAGCATTCAGTGATGCGGCAGTGAGTGTGTTGTCTGCCATTGTAATGTTTTCTACAATGGGTGGAGTAGGTATGCTTGATGAAATTTCTGATTCAGGAATTGCCACAGCATTTCTTATATATCCACAGGCTATTGTAAATCTCACAAGCAATGGTGTGGTAAATGTAATTTTTGGTGTAATTTTCTATCTTATGCTTGTAACACTTGCTATTGATTCAGCCTTTTCAATTGTGGAAGGCGTATCAGCATCTGTTTCAGATAAGTTTAAGTTGAATCCGAAGAAGACTACAATCGGAATTTGTACAGTTGCTGGTATTATTTCTCTGATTTACTGTACAAGAGCGGGTCTTGCATGGCTTGATATTGTAGATAACTGGACTAATCAGATTAATCTGATTCTGATTGGTGTGTTGGAATGTATTACTGTTGGTTGGATGTTTGATCCAAACAAGGTATTAAAGCAGGTGAACAAAAATGCAGATAAATTTAAAATGCCAAAATGGTGGTTTATTACATCTGTAAAATATATTTCACCTATCGCACTTACAACTTTGTTTGTGTGGAATCTATATTCACTGTTTGTAATTAAGGGCGGCCACTATGGCTATGCTTTCTGGGCTGAGTTTATTGGAGGCTGGTGCGTATCAGCTTTAGTATTTGCAAGTGGTTTTATTGTGAAGCTTATTGTCAAGGTGAAGCAGAAGAGAGGCTTTGTTGAAAATGAGGTTGAATGGATTGACGAAGATTAATTCATTTATTTGGGACATTTCATTAGATGAGATGTCCCTTTTTAATCATGACAATGCATAATAATGTATTAAAGTGGTATTATGTTATATAGATAAAATGTCTATTAAATGACAAGCTATAAATATGATGAGAGAAGAGTGGAATGAAAGATTTTAAGGAAGGATTGTTAGCTGGTATTCCTATAGGACTGGGATATCTGTCAGTATCATTTACATTTGGAATTATGGCGGTAGGTACCGGCTTATATTGGTGGCAAGCTACAATTATATCTATGCTTACAGTTACATCTGCAGGACAGTTAGCGGGAATTGGTACTATGATTCATCCTGGGCTGTATATGGAGATGTTGATTTCTCAGATAACCATAAATATCAGGTATTCTTTTATGTCAATATCCATTGGGCAGAAGGCGGACAGTAAGTTCAAAGGAATATACAGATGGATATTGGGATTTATGATGACAGATGAGATTTTTGGCGTGGCCAGCAGCAGAAAATCTGTCAGCAGAAGTTTCTTTGCAGGCCTATGTGTATTTCCTTATCTTGGCTGGTTTCTAGGTACCTTGATAGGAGCATTGCTGGGGGAGGTTTTACCAGCTTCTTTGTTGAGCGCCTTGGGTATAGCATTATATGCTATGTTTATAGCTATTGTGGTTCCGGAGATGGAGAAGTCTACTCCTGTTATTATAGTGGTGATTGTTGCAATAATTTTGAGTTGCAGTTTTAAATATTTTCCGCTTCTGCAGGGAGTATCATCAGGAATTGCTATAACAATTTGCGGAGTGCTGGCATCACTGGTGGGAGCGATTTTCTTCCCTATTGAGGAAGCTGAGTCATAAAATTTTTTTATAGAAAATAGGAACTTATTATTATGAATGGATGCGAATTTTGGATATATTTGGCTATATTGGCCGGAACTACATATTTGGTGAGAGTGATTCCTTTTGTGGCTATCAAGAATAAAATTGATAATAAATATGTGCAGTCTTTTCTGTATTATATTCCATATGCTGTTTTGACAGCTATGACTATTCCGGCAGTATTTTATTCTACAGACAGGATACAGGGGGCTGTGGTAGGAACATTTACCGCAATATTATTTGCCCTTAGAAAGCGAAGCTTAACTGTTGTAGCAATTGCTGCCTGCGTAGCAGTTTATATTGTAGAGTCATTTATGAATATAATCTGATGTTTTGTAATTATAACCGTCAATAAAATGCCACTGTGCTATAATAGATGTATTAAATGACAAAAGGGGTGTAATAATGAATTGGACGGACTTATTTAATAATCATCTACTTCTTGCATCTGCTTGTAGCTGGCTTGTTGCACAGGTGCTCAAGACAATTATCTATGCAATTGTAAATCACACATTAGATATTAAGAGATTATTTGGAGATGGAGGAATGCCTAGTGGTCATTCTGCAACGGTTACAGCATTAGCTACGGCTGCAGCTATTGAATGCGGTTTTGATTCACCGGTTTTTGCAGTAGCATTTATGATGGCTATAATTGTCATGCATGATGCCATGGGAGTTCGATTGGAGGCCAGTAAGCATGCCAAGATGCTCAATGAGATAGTGGATTATCTCAATGCAGATATTCCTGTTGAAACCAGATTGAAGGAATTCCTGGGACATACTCCTTCACAGGTTGTATGCGGAGCATTGTTGGGGTTGGTTGTGGCTATTATTTTCTGTTTTTATATCTGATTTATTTTCGGAAAATACTTGATTAAGGCGGACTGGAATATGAATGTTGAATTTATAAAAGAGTTAAAAGATACACACGTGCAGCCTCAGCTGGCGCGCATTAAAGTAAAGATTCTTGATGGTATATGGAAATGCAATGACAAGGATATTGTAGTTCCTTTTCCACCGGAAAGTGATTTAGCAAAGTACGAGGACAGAGATTTATGTCTCAGTGAGAGATGGGATGGCAAATTGACATATAAGACTACATTTACCATACCAGAAGGTTTTGATTTGCCAAGACTTCTCTTACATTTTGGAGCAGTAGACCAGATTGCTGATGTATATGTGGATGATATATTTGTAGGTCATCACGAGGGAGGATATCTGAAATTCAAATTTGATATAACCGAGGCTGTATCAGGAGTTGTAGAGAATTCTACTCATGAGCTTAGAGTGGAAGTTACAGATACCTTGTCCCATGCATATCCGTATGGCAAGCAGAGGATTGACCGAGGTGGCATGTGGTATACCAAAGTCAGTGGTATATGGAAGAGTGTATGGCTGGAAAATGTGCCTGATGTCTATATTGATACACTGAAAATGACCAATACTTTATCAGCAGTTGATATTGAAGCAGTCTTGAGTAATGGGGTGAGCGTCTCAAAACATATTGTGGTAGAAGAACCTATAAACTGGACTCTTCATAATCCTCATTTATATCCTGTGAGAATAACAGAGGGAGAGGACGAGGTTTATTCTTATTTTGCTTTGAGAGTTTTTGATGTGCAGATGATAAATGGATATCTCAGGACCTGTCTCAATGGCAAACCGATTTTCATGCATGGTGTATTATCTCAGGGATATTGGCCAAATGGAATATATAGACCGGATGATTTGACTCAATATGATGATGACATTTTGCGAATGAAGGAGCTTGGTTTTAACATGCTTCGAGTTCATTGCAAAATTGAGGACGATTATTTCTACACCGCCTGCGATAGACTGGGCATGCTTGTATGTCAGGATATGGTAAATAGTGGTGGATATCATTATTGGAGAGATACAATCTGGCCAACTCTTACATTTAAAAGAAAGAGAGATACCAGATATGCCAGGGGTAAAGGGGTTAGAGTTGAGCCGAAGAGCCAATGGCGTGATGCATATGATGATGATTTCCGCAGAGAGTTCTTCATAGACCATTGTAAGGATACAATTGATCAGGTAAGAAACTATCCAAGCGTTGTGGTTTATACAATATTTAATGAGGGCTGGGGACAGTTTGACAGTGACAAGGCATATGAGATTTTGAAGGCATATGATTCAAGCAGATTGATTGATTCCACTTCGGGATGGTTCGCTCAAAAGAAGAGTGATTTCGATTCATATCATGTATATTTCTGGTATAAGAAATTAAAACATAAGCATAAACCTATGTTTTTGAAAGAATGTGGAGGTTATTCTCTGCCTATAGAGGGGCATCTGTGGCATAACAAAACCTACGGTTATGGCTCCTATAAAAACAAGGAAGAACTTATGGCCAAAATATCAGATATGTATGAACATATGGTATATCCTATGATTCCATATGGATTGTGTGGATGCATCTATACACAATTATCTGATGTGGAGGAGGAAATCAATGGAATGTATACATATGACAGGCAGGAGTGCAAAGTTATCAAGAACAGGATGCAACAGATTAATGCACGCATAACAAGTATATACATGAAGAGTACAGAATTTTAATTTTTTTTGTGAAATATATCAATATGAAAAATATAAAGCTTTGGGCATAATAATCATGAAAGCTCAAGGCTTTTTATTATGTAAAAATAGTAGATGATTCGAAAGAAGATTATGTAATCATGGAAAATGATATTACAATTACTCAGGAGAAGAAATACCTGTTTTGCGAGAGTAGATGGACCTTTTGGGCGTTGACTCTGGCGGCGGGCATGTATGGAGCTTATACATACAATCTCAGAGGAGGAGTGTTCTGTAATGCGCAGACTGCCAATATAGTTCTGTTTGGAATGGCCTTGGGTAAGGCCGATTGGAAGGAAGCAGCATATTTTCTCATTCCTATTAGTGCTTATCTATTTGGAACAATTTTCTCAGAGATTCTTGCAAAATATGTCAAAAGATTTCAGTTTCTCAGGTGGGATACCATTCTGGTAGGATTTGAAATGATAGTGGCTTTTGTTATTGGATGTCTACCAGCATCTGTGCCGGATCAAGTGCCGCAGATTGCTTTTAATTTCATTTGTTCAATGCAATTTAATACATTTCGACAATTTGAAGGTATGCCTATGGCTACAACCTTCTGTACTAATCACATCAGACAGTTTGGAAGTAATTTAGTTAAATATTCGCGACATAAGGATGATGCATCTCTGTCTAGAATGAAGAAGCATGGAAGTTTGCTTTTAATGTTCTTTGCAGGGGCAGTAATCTGTACTGTGGGATGTGTTCATATTGGTTTAAGGGCAATATGGATGAGCTGCATTATATTATTGGTATTATTTGTCAGACTGATATACGCAGATTTAATAGATGAGGCCGGGCAGTTAGATAGAAAACCCAAAGGTCATTAAAGGTATTGTTGTGCTTTTTAAAATACAATTTGAGAGAAACTAATCTTGTTTTTACATAAGTACAAAAAGAATATTGACAAATAATTAACGAACCTGTATTCTTATCGTGGTGTTGGAAAGTTAGAATTAACTAACCGCATCATGTTTAGGATAAAAGCAATTGGCTTTATTTTTATAAGGAGGGACAAAATGTTAAATTTTGATCAGTGGGAAGGCTTCGAAGGAAGACTTTGGAAAGAAGAAATCAACGTAAGAGATTTCATCCAGAAGAATTATACACCATATGATGGTGATGAGAGCTTCTTGGAAGGACCAACTGAAGCAACAGATAAGCTTTGGGGTAAGGTTCAGGAATTGATGAAAGAGCAGAGAGCGAAGGGCGGTGTCCTTGATATGGATACTGATATCGTATCATCTATCACATCACATGCTCCAGGTTATATCGATCCAGAGATGAAAGATTTGGAGCAGATTGTTGGTCTTCAAACAGACAAGCCACTCAAGAGAGCATTTATGCCATACGGTGGTATTCAGATGGCTGAGAAGGCTCTTACAGAATATGGTTATACACCAAATCCACAGTTACATAGAATTTTTACAGAATATCACAAGACTCATAACCAGGCAGTATTTGATGCATATACTCCTGAGATGAGAGCTGTTAGAAAGAACAAGATTATTACTGGTCTTCCAGATACATACGGTCGTGGACGTATCGTAGGTGATTATCGTAGAGTTGCTCTTTACGGTATTGATCAGCTTATTGCTTTCAAGGAAGAGGATAAGTTGAACTGCGGTTCTGGTTCTATGAAAGGCGAAGTTATTCGTCTTAGAGAGGAACTTCAGGAGCAGATTAATTCATTGAAGGCTATGAAGGAAATGGCACAGTCTTATGGTTATGACATTTCACAGCCTGCAAAGAATGCTAAGGAAGCTGTTCAGTGGACATACTTTGGATATCTTGCAGCTATCAAGACACAGAATGGTGCAGCTATGTCAATCGGACGTGTATGTACATTCCTTGATATCTATATTGAGAGAGATCTTGCAAAGGGTATTCTTACAGAGAAAGAGGCTCAGGAGCTTATCGACCATATGACACTTAAGTTCAGAATGGTTAAGTTCGCTAGATGTGAGTCATACAATCAGTTATTCTCAGGTGATCCTGTTTGGGCTACAATCGACCTTGCCGGTATTGGCGTTGATGGTCGTTCAATGGTTACAAAGACTGATTACCGTGTACTTCATACACTTGAAAACATGGGACCTTCACCAGAGCCAAATATTACAGTACTTTATTCATCAGCTCTTCCAGAGAACTTCAGAAGATATGCTGCACATATCTCAATTGAGACATCTTCAATCCAGTATGAGAATGACGATGTTATGAAGCCAATCTGGGGTGATGATTACGCAATCTGCTGTTGTGTATCTGCAACACAGACAGGTAAGGAGATGCAGTTCTTCGGAGCTCGTGCAAACCTTGCTAAGTGCTTGCTTTACGCTATCAACGGTGGTGTTGATGAGAAGAATAAGGTTCAGGTTGGACCTGCTTATCAGCCAATTACTTCAGATGTACTTGATTACGATGAAGTAATGGAGAAATATGACAAGATGATGGATTGGTTGGCAGATGTATATGTAAATACATTGAACCTTATCCAGTACATGCATGATAAATATTACTATGAGGCTGCTCAGATGGCTCTTATCGATACAGATGTTAGAAGAACATTTGCAACAGGTATTGCAGGATTCTCACATGTTATCGATTCACTTTCAGCTATTAAATATGCCAAGGTTTCAGTAATCCGTGACGAAGATGGACTTGCTGTTGATTACAAGATCGACGGAGACTTCCCTAGATACGGTAACGATGATGACAGAGCAGATGAGATTGGTGTATGGTTACTTCGTACATTCATGGAGAAGCTCAAGAAGCATCATACATATCGTCGTTCAGAGCCTACAACTTCAATCCTTACAATTACTTCAAATGTAGTATACGGTAAGGCTACAGGAGCTCTTCCAGATGGTCGTCCAGCAGGTGAGCCACTTTCACCTGGTGCTAACCCAGCTTATGGCGCTGAGAAGAATGGTCTTCTTGCATCACTTAACTCTGTTGCCAAGATTCCTTATGAGTGGGCACTTGATGGTATTTCAAATACTCAGACAATCAACCCAGAAGCTCTTGGAGCAACTGATGAGGAGAGAATCAATAACCTTGTTATGGCTATGGATGGATACTTCAATCAGGGTGCACATCATGTAAATGTAAATGTATTCGGTAAGGAGAAGCTTATCGATGCTATGGAGCATCCAGAGAAGGAAGAGTACCAGAACTTCACAATCCGTGTATCTGGTTACGCTGTAAGATTCATCGACCTTACAAAGGAACAGCAGAAGGATGTTATCTCTAGAACATTCCATGCAATGATGTAGGATGCTATAATTGATTTATAGTTGTTAAATATTAAAGGCGAGTGGGCAGAAGTTCTTATTGCGGATTTCTGCCCACTTTGTTATATTGCCGGATATGCGGTATAATTCTTTTATATTTGTGTTCTAGTTTGATTTTATGATGTCGCATCTCGTTAAGTGCTTTGCAGAATCTCTCGGCGGCATTCTCCGGTTCACTATATGTGAACCTTGAGAATACACGCCTGCGTCTACAAGCACTAAACTCGATGCTCGTAACTGTTAATTATCAAAATGTGCATTCACTCGCAGGACACATATGACTTTTCAAGGAACATTATGAGCCCCGGCACTTAATGAGCAAGCTTATGCGCAGCGAATTTAGTACCGCTGGTGCGAATACGTAGCGGAAGCGTTCCGGAAAAGTCATGTGTGCCCGAGAGTGTCAATGATTCACATACTATATATGAATCATTATGTAATTTCACTCGTAGGACACATATATCTTTTCAAGGAACATTATGAGCCCCGGCACTTAATGAGCAAGCTTATGCGCAGCGAATTTAGTACCGCTGGTGCGAATACGTAGCGGAAGCGTTCCGGAAAAGTTATATGTGTCCGAGAGTGGCATATACTAGAATTGGATAGGTGATAAGATGGAAAATGTAATAGGAAAAGTAAATTCGCTGGAGTCATTTGGCTCGACAGATGGTCCTGGCATCAGATATGTAATATTCCTTCAGGGATGCCGCATGCGCTGTAAATACTGCCACAATCCTGAGACATGGGCATTGGAAGGTGGAGATGAGTACACACCATCAGATTTGCTTAATAAGGCATTGCGGTATAAGAATTATTGGGGCAAGGAAGGTGGAATCACAGTCAGTGGTGGAGAGGCTTTGCTTCAGATTGATTTTGTAACAGAATTATTTAGACTTGCCAAGGAAAAGGGAGTTCATACAGCTTTGGATACAAGTGGTAATCCATTTAGTATGGAACCGGAGTATTTACAGAAGTTTGATGAGCTTATGCAATATACTGATTTATTCATTTTGGATATAAAGGAAATGGATGAAGAGAAACATAAGAGCCTGACAGGGCATAGCAACTCAAATATTTTACAGCTTGCAAAGTACTTGTCCGATAATGGAAAGCATATGTGGATTCGTCATGTGTTGGTTCCTGATTTGACTGATGATGAAGCAGGCTTGATCGAATTGAGACAGTTTCTGGATGGCTTAAATTCTGATATGATAGACAGAGTACAGGTGCTTCCTTATCATACACTTGGAATGATTAAGTGGGAGAACATGGGCATACCTTATGCACTTGAGGGGGTGCATGTGCCTGATGAAGAACAAATTAATAAGGCAAGAGAAATCTTGAAGGCTATATAGATGCAAAAATGGACATTTGATAATTATAATGAAGACAATTTCATAGATGATTATAACCGACTATATCACAGGCTCAGTTCTGAGAGAAAGAGAAAGGTTGACGAGGCCAAAACCAACCAGCACAAGGCTGAGGAGTTAATGGCGGGAAGTCTCTTGGAGGAGATGCTGTATGAAGAAATCGGCGGTCATATAAATCTTGAATATGATTATTCGGATCGAGGGAAACCATTTCTTGTGGGAAGCGATTTATATTTTTCACTTTCACATACGAGAAATGTTGTGGCTTGTGCTGTGGCCAATCAAATGGTGGGCATTGATGTGGAGCGTCGAGGCAGATACAACGAACTTGTTGTAAAGCGATATTTCACAGAGCAGGAATATGAATTGTTGATTGATGATGATGAGATTAGGATGGATATAATATTTACTGTACTTTGGACTGCCAAGGAAGCTGTGGCCAAATGTGTCGATATTCCTGTGGCTGAAGTGTGCAAGAAATATGATATGTCACATTTGTTTGATGAACTGTTTCTGGGAGCTGATGTGATGAAACAGGAGTTGGAAGTTATAGATTGGGATAATAAAAAACACCGTATTGTGATACAATCAGAGATATATGATGATTTTGCAATTAGCGTGGCAACGGAGGTACTATAAATGGCATATTTTCTTTCAGATATTACAACACTTGCATTGAAAATGGAGGGTGACTTTGATGGTCATTCACCTCTTTGGTGGATGCTTATTGGTGCAACTATGGCCATTGCACTTATTGTTGTAAAATATTTCATAAATAAAAAGAAATAGTCAGACTATTTTTGTAAGGTTTTGATTAGAGATTTCCATTGACATTACGCTTTAAAGTGCTAAAATAATTTCTAACGTTAGTGCGTTAAAGTGTAATTTGAAAGGTTTATTCATTTATATGAGAAGACAGGTAATATCTATTTTGGTTGAGAACACTCCCGGTGTACTTAGCCATGTATCAGGTTTATTCAGTAGAAGAGCATTTAATATCGATAGTTTCTCAGCTGGTGTTACAGCAGATCCTAGATTTACAAGAATGACAATTGTGGCCAGTGGAGATGACTTGACTTTGGAACAGATAGAGAAGCAGGTGTCAAAACTTGAGGATGTAGTAGATATCAAGGTATTAGAACCTACAAGTTCTATTACAAGAGAACTTATGATGGTGAAAATATCATACAAAGCAAATGAGATAAATAATATTACAGCTCTTGTCAAAGATATATATCATGGCAAGATTGTTGATATTCAACAGGACTCAATGCTTATTGAGATAACAGGTAATCCAGATAAACTGCAATCATTTTTGGATATGCTCGGTGATAATGAGATTTTAGAGCTGGCTAGAACCGGCGTAACAGGTCTATCACGAGGAGCCGAAGGTGTTGTTAAGTTATAAATCAAAAGAAGTGATATAAGGAGGAAAATAAGATGTCACAAGAAGCAAGAATTTTTTACCAAGAGGATTGTAATCTCTCATTATTGGAAGGTAAGAAGATCGCTATTATTGGATATGGTAGCCAGGGTCACGCACATGCACTTAACTTAAAGGAGTCAGGTTGTGACGTTATTATTGGATTATATGAAGGGTCAAAGCCAAAGGCAAAAGCTGAAGCACAGGGATTGAAAGTTTATCCTACAGCTGAGGCAGCAAAGATGGCAGATATCATCATGATTCTTATCAATGATGAGAAGCAGGCTAAGATGTACAAAGAAGATATTGAGCCAAACCTTGAGGCAGGCAACATGCTTATGTTTGCTCATGGATTCAATATTCATTTTGGATGCATCAAGCCACCAGCAGATGTTGATGTTACTATGATTGCACCAAAGGCACCAGGTCATACAGTTCGTTCTGAGTATCAGGCAGGTAAGGGTACACCTTGTCTTGTAGCTGTAGAGCAGGATGCAACAGGAAAGGCTCTTGACATGGCACTTGCATATGGTGCCGGAATCGGTGGAGCTCGTGCAGGTATTCTTGAGACAACATTTAGAACAGAGACAGAGACAGACCTTTTCGGTGAGCAGGCAGTACTTTGTGGTGGTGTATGCGCATTGATGCAGGCAGGTTTTGAAACTCTTGTTGAAGCTGGATATGATCCAAGAAATGCATACTTTGAGTGTGTACATGAGATGAAGCTTATCGTAGATCTTATCTATCAGTCAGGTTTTGCTGGAATGAGATATTCTATTTCAAATACTGCTGAGTACGGTGATTACATCACAGGACCAAAGATTGTAACAGAGGATACTAAGAAGGCTATGAAGCAGGTTCTTACAGATATCCAGGATGGAACATTTGCTAAGGACTTCTTACTTGATATGTCTGATGCTGGTTCACAGGTACACTTCAAGGCTATGAGAAAGCTTGCTTCAGAGCATCCAGCAGAGAAGGTTGGAGAGCAGATTCGTGCTCTTTACAGCTGGAACAACGAGGAAGATAAATTTATTAACAACTAATAATTATATTTTAGGTTGAAGGTTTTGGGGGGTGCTTTTTGCACACAAAGAAGAAGTATATTGAATTGAAAGGCCGCGGATTTCCACGGCCTTTTATCTCAATAGGGATTATTTATTCCAATTGAGATGAATTAAAAGAAGGAGGAAGAGTCAATGGGAATGACAATGACACAGAAAATCCTTGCAGCTCATGCTGGATTGGATTCGGTGGTTGCAGGTCAGCTTATTGAGGCTGATTTGGATTTGGTTCTGGGAAATGATATTACTTCTCCGGTTGCTATTCATGAGATTGAGAAGATGAAAGTGGACGGAGTCTTTCACAAGGATAAGATAGCTCTTGTTATGGATCATTTCGTGCCTAATAAAGACATTAAGTCAGCTGAGCATTGTAAATGTGTGAGAGAGTTTGCTTGTAAGAATGATATAACTAATTATTTTGATGTTGGTCAGATGGGTATCGAACATGCCCTTTTGCCGGAAAAAGGTCTCTGCGTAGCTGGAGATTGTATAATCGGTGCTGATTCACATACCTGTACATATGGAGCTGTGGGGGCATTTTCCACAGGTGTAGGTTCTACAGATATGGCTGCAGGAATGGCTACAGGAAAGGCATGGTTTAAAGTACCATCTGCTATCAAAGTGGAGTTGGTTGGCAAGCCGAACAAATATATAAGCGGTAAAGATGTGATATTGCATCTGATTGGCCGAATTGGTGTTGATGGAGCATTATATCGTTCTCTTGAATTTGTAGGAGAGGGCGTGAAAGAATTGTCTATGGATGATAGACTTTGTATCTGTAATATGGCTATTGAGGCCGGCGCCAAAAATGGAATTTTCCCTGTTGATGATATTACGGAGGCATATCTCAAGGAACATAGCACACGTGATTACAAGGTATATGCAGCTGATGATGACGCTGTTTATGATGAGACAATCACAATTGATTTATCAACATTGAAATCTACAGTAGCATTTCCACATCTTCCTGAGAATACCAAGACTATTGATGAAGTGGAAGATATTGCCATTGATCAGGTTGTTATTGGTTCGTGTACCAATGGTAGATTTGAGGATTTGGCAACAGCAGCTGAAATTTTAAAGGGGCGCAAGGTGGCCAAGAATCTCAGATGTATTATTATTCCTGGAACTCAGAATATCTATCTGCAGGCTATGGAAGCAGGCTTCATTCGTACATTTATTGAGGCAGGAGCTGTTGTTTCCACACCTACTTGTGGACCATGTTTGGGCGGATATATGGGTATTCTTGCCAGTGGTGAGAAATGTGTTTCTACAACCAATAGAAACTTCGTAGGTAGAATGGGCGCTATAGATTCTGAAATATATCTGGCCAGTCCAGCAGTTGCAGCAGCAAGTGCAATTACAGGGCGTATCAGTGGCCCGGAAGATTTGTAGGAGGTGAGGTAGATGAAAGCAGCATGTGGAAAAGTATTTAAATTCGGTGATAATGTAGATACAGATGTAATTATTCCTGCCAGATATCTCAATTCTTCTGATCCAAAGGAGCTGGCAGAGCATTGTATGGAAGATATTGATGCGGATTTTGTGAAGAAGGTAAATGATGGTGATATAATTGTAGCCACCAAGAATTTTGGTTGCGGATCTTCAAGAGAACATGCACCGATAGCTATCAAGGCTGCAGGTGTAAGTTGTGTAATAGCAGAGACATTTGCTAGAATATTTTACAGAAATGCTATTAATATAGGTCTTCCTATTATTGAGTGCCCGGAGGCTTCAAAAGCTATAGATGAGGGAGATGAAGTTGAAGTGGATTTTGACTCAGGTGTTATTACAAATAAGACCAAGGGCGAGACTTATCAGGGGCAGGCTTTCCCGCCATTTATGCAGCAGATCATTGCCTGCGAAGGACTTGTAAACTATATCAATAAGAAATAATATCAGAAGAATATGAAATTATCTTAAAACATAAAATATTATTTAACATTTTCAAAGAAATTAAAAGCTTCATGTTATCAGTGTTAATCTGATTTCATGAAGCTTTTTTGGTGCTGTTATTTATTTAGAACTGATGCGGTCAATATGTTCATAGAAGGAATCTGCAAGTCCGACTCTGGTATAAATGTTGGCATATTCTCGGGGAGATAATTCCTCGATAAAGTTTTCTGGAAAATCCTTGTGGATACCATGTTTTTTGGCATAATCTGCAGCTTTGTTATAAGCTATGGCAGCCTTGAGTTCGTTAGTATATTTGCCTATGATAACTTTACCATTGAGATGAAGTTTGGCAATATACCAGGTTTTATTATTTTTCTCTTCTGTTGTTATTCCATAATATTTATTCAGAATAATTATATTGGAGTATGTGAAATCATGGTTATCGCCATTGGCAAATTCGTAGTCTCTGCCTTCTACAGCAAAATTTCTTATGCCGTAGCGCTGAGCGATATTATATTGCATTCCATAATCATTTACGAAGAGATGCCCCTGCCTTTTGATTATTTTGTGACTGGAATAGTAGAACAGATCATCATTGTCAAACTTTAAAATCTCATTCTCTGACAGGTAATACAGGAAGAAACCTTTCTGCAGATATATAGGATTTTTGATATACATATTATTATCTCTGAGATTCAGTAGACTGACGGCTTTCTCTAGATTTAAATAACATATAGCAGAAGGAAAGTTGGCGATGGTTATACTATCAGAATCTGTGATGATAGACTTAGCTTCAGTATACAGGGCGTGAGCTATCTTAGGGTCGCTTGAAGAACCTAAGCTGATATGTTTGCCTTTGTAATTTATGCTGGTTCTATAGTATATGGAACCATCTTTTTTCCTGGTCTTATAAACTCCTGTTGCCATGCCTCTCCCTTTTGTGCAAAAGTACTTGTTTTGGTGGTTATTTAACCTTGTTATGCCTAATATATCACATTGACACTTTTCAAACAAATAAAGTATAATTAACGATAGTTTTGTGAAGTAAATTGTTAAAAAAATCAAGGTAAAAAGAGGTATAAACATGGAATTGAAATATGTTAGTACAAGAGATGCAAATGAAGTTGTTAGCGCGTCTCAAGCTATTTTAAAAGGATTGGCAAATGGTGGTGGATTATTTGTTCCAACTACAATACCAAAGCTTGATGTAAGCTTGGAAGATTTGAGCAAAATGTCATATCAACAGACTGCTTATGAAGTTATGAAGCTTTTCCTTACTGATTTTACAGAATCAGAGTTGAAGACTTGTATTGAGAGAGCATATGACAGCAAGTTTGATACAGATGAGATTGCTCCTCTTGTGTATGCTGATGGCGCATATTATCTGGAATTATTCCATGGTTCTACAATAGCTTTTAAAGATATGGCACTTTCTATTTTGCCACATCTTATGATTACATCAGCCAGAAAGAATAATGTGAAAAATGATATTGTAATTCTCACAGCTACTTCTGGCGATACAGGCAAGGCTGCATTGGCAGGTTTTGCAGGAGTTGAAGGAACTCGTATTATTGTATTCTATCCAAAGGATGGAGTTAGTCCAATCCAGAAACAGCAGATGGTTACACAGCTTGGTGATAATACATTGGTTGTTGGAATTGATGGTAACTTCGATCAGGCCCAGACAGGTGTGAAGCAGATGTTTGCTGATAAGGAAATGGCTGCTGAGCTTGATGCCAAGGGATTCCAGTTTTCATCTGCCAATTCTATCAACATCGGTAGATTGGTACCACAGATTGTATATTACGTATATTCATATGCTAAGCTTGTGGAAAATGAGAAGATTAAGCCAGGGGACAAGATAAATGTAGTTGTTCCAACAGGTAACTTTGGAAATATTTTGGCTGCTTTCTATGCTAAGAATATGGGGCTTCCAATTGCAAAACTTATATGTGCATCAAATGAGAACAAGGTATTGTATGATTTCTTCAGCACAGGAGTATATGATAAGAATAGAGATTTCGTATTAACAAATTCTCCTTCAATGGATATTCTGATTTCAAGTAACCTTGAGAGATTGATTTATAGAATTGCCGGTGAAGATTCAGTAAAGAATGCTGAGCTTATGAGACAGTTAAATGAGACAGGTAAGTACGAGATTACACCTGAGATGAAAGCTCAGTTAGATGAATTCTATGGTAATTACACTGACGAGGCTGAGACTGCCAAGACAATTCATGATTTGTATGAAAAGACTGGTTATGTTATTGATACTCATACAGCTGTGGCAGCTGGAGTATATGCTAAGTACAAGGCTGATACCAATGATGATACAACTACTGTTATTGCATCAACTGCAAGCCCATTTAAATTTGCAAGAAGTGTAATGTCTGCGATTGATTCTAAGTACGAGTCAATGGAAGACTTCGCATTGGTTGATGAACTTAGCAAGGTGGCTGGCGTTGAAGTACCAAAGGCAGTCGAGGAAATAAGAGATGCTGAGGTTCGTCACAAGACTATCTGTGCCGTTGATGAAATGCCTCAGGTTGTGAGAGATTTCCTAGTATAATTTGATGAAATAATTATATTGATATAGTCAGGGGAGACGCTTGAGATACAGCGTCTCTTTACTGGGTTTTATGGGAAAATATATTAAGGAGCTTATATGGGAACAAATGATAGTAAGAAGAAATATATATTGACTTATACACTTGCATTTGCATGTATTGCAGCAGTCATATGTATTTTCTTTCTGGTGGCAAAGAGAACTTTTATATGGAAGTATGATGGATATGAACAGCATTTTAGAGCTTATATCTATTATGGAGACTATATTCGTCAGATTTTGCATAATATTTTTGTGGAGCATACATTTACGATTCCTAGATGGGATTTTTCCATTGGAGAGGGCGCTGATATATTAGCTACATTGAACTATTATGTTATAGGCGATCCATTCTGTATATTTGCATTTTTATTTTCTAGCAAATATATGTATATATATTATGGTATTTCAATATTTGCCAGAATATATTGCGCAGGATTGGCATTCTCAGCTATGTGCTTCTATATGGGAAACAAAAACAGATATGGAGTGCTTGCCGGTACTATTTCATACATTTTCTGTTTCTGGGCATTGACTAATATCATGCGCCATCCATTCTTTTTGAATCCAATGATTTATTTACCACTGATTATTTTGGGAATGGAGATGTTGAAGCGGGAGAAGAAATTCTGGGTTCTTACTTTATCAGTAATGCTTGCAGCTTTGAGCAATTTCTATTTCTTCTATATGCTGGTTATTTTGTCAGTTATATACTTCTTGTTTGCAGTATATATATTTGGCAAGGAGCCTTGGAAGGACAGATTTATCTATACATTACAGACTGGAATTTATGCAGCTTTGGGTGTGGGACTTGCAGGAATGGTATTTGTTCCTGTTGTAATTACATTTCTCACAGATAGCAGAATGGGTGGAGAGACATATGTTCCTACATTCTATCCACTTATGTATTATTCTAAATTGCCTGGTGGATTTATAGCATCAGGAAGTAATTACTGGATGTATATGGGATTGGGAGCTATTGTGCTTCTTGCGGTAATTCTATTTGTGACCAGGAAAGGCTATGGCATGCTCAAGAGCTTCATGCTTATTGCTATTGTGGTAATGCTTGTGCCTCAATTAGGTCATGTGTTAAATGGTTTCTCATATGTTACAAACAGATGGTGTTTCGGATTTGTGCTTTTATGCAGTTACATATTGGTGAAGAACTGGGATGATCTTATGAATCTCAATGCCAGGGATGCAATGAAAATATTTGCAGGTCTTGGAGTGTATGTGCTTGTTTGCTTCATCTGCGGTTATTCCAGAAAGGTGGAAGTATTTGAGATAATTGTATTTGCTTTTGCAGCATTGATTATTCTTATGCCTTTCGAGGACAAGGACAAATATTTCCCGATGAAGAGAAAATCATGGGCAATCATTATTATTGTAATGTTGTCTGTAGTATGTTCTTTCTTCAACAGATATGCCAAGGATGATTACATTGGTGAGAGTACTTCCAAGAAGATGGTTAGAGAATTCTGGGATAATGAGACGGCAGCAATTCTTGCCAAAGTGGAAGAGTTGGGTGATGAATCATTTTTCAGATATGCCAGCAATGTAATAACTCAGAATGCTGGTACAACGGTAGGGCTTTCTTCATCAAGTTATTATTGGACTCTGTCTAATCCACTGGTAAATGAGTTCAGAATGCTTCTTGAACTGCCGGATACTAATTCATTTGACTATAACGGATATGATGACAGAACGATTCTAAATACTTTGTCAGGCGTGAAATATTATGCTCTTCAAAGAGGCGGTGAGGCAGAGGGAGAATCAAGCGGAGATAATGATTCAATTGTGGCAGATGTAACATCTACAGTTACTGATGAAGGGGCAACCAAACCTGTTGATGATACTGACCCAAATGCTCCTGAGGAGATGCCTCTGGAGAAGGTAGTACCTTATGATTATATAGATCGTGAGGAGTTTGAAGTTAATGATGAGAAGTACGAAGTATATGTAAATAAGGATGTACTTCCACTTGGATTTGGACTTGGTTCATATATATCAAGAAGTGATTGGAATAAGTTGAATTCTGTTGAGAAGCAGGAGGCTTTAATGCAGGGGATTGTTCTTGAGGATAAAGATGTTTCAAAATTACAGAACATACCTCAAAGTGATGTGAAGCTTACTTCAGAACGGATTGATTATACAATAGAAAATGAGGATGGTAATGCTTACATTGATGATGGCAAGATAGTAACCATTGCAAATGATGCAAAGGTGTCATTGTATTTCGAGGGATTGGATAATGCGGAGACTTATTTGTGCTTCAATAATCTCAAGGTTCAGGAGTCTACAATGTATGACTTGTATAATAATCCTGAAGCTGATCCTACCGGTACATATGATGCCGAGGCATGGAAGCATCTATCATATTCCAAGAAGCAGAAGTATAAGTCAGAGAAATATTATTCTATTCCAATAAGCAATATTGATGTGAATTTCACTGGATTTATTGGAGAGACCGAATTGGCTGATATGATGACTATCAATACCAAGGCTTATACATACTACAATGGTCAGGATAATTATACTGTCAATTTCAATTACCAGAGACAGGGACTGACTCAGATTGATATTACCTTCCCGACTAAGGGTATCTATACATTTGATGATATTGGTATTTACTGCCAGCCTCTGGATAATTATACAGAGTGTGCCAGAAATTTACAGACCAAGGGTGTGACAGATTTACAGGTTGGTACTGACAAGGTAAATGCTCATTACAGTGCGTCAGCTGATGATATGGTTATGTTTACAATTCCATATGCTGATGGCTGGAAAGCTTATGTAGATGGTGAGGAAACAAAACTTTATAATGCAGATGTAATGTATATGGCTGTGGCAGTATCAGCAGGGGAGCATGATATTGAACTGGTATATACCAATCCTTATGTAAAATATGGATTGATTGTTTCTGTATTTGCATTTATTGTATTTCTTGGATTGCTAGTTTGGACTGAGACTAAGAGAAAGAGGGGCAATAATTAAGATGAAGAAATTGCATTTTAAAAAAGATGGTAGACACGGTTATTCCCGATGGTACTGGGGTGCCGGATTGATAATGTTTTCATCTATTTGGGCGCTCAATACATGGGTAGGTCTTACAATGGATGAGTTGGTATATCATCTGACTTCCAATTTGGACGGTACAGGTGGTGGCATGATAGAGAAGTTCTTTATCTACTGTATGTTACCTGCGGTACTTCTGGGAATATTTGTATATATTCTCTTTGCATTCCTGGCTAAAAGAGGATTCATACATGAGGCCAGGGCTGATAGAACCAAAAAAGAGAGAATCTTTCGTATAATTGCATGGTGGATTCCTTGGATAATGGTTGTATGGGCTGCAGTTCATTTTAACAATGGTGTAGGCTTTATAGATTATATGAAGGGTCAGATTGTAGGCTCTACATTTGTAGAAGAGAATTATGTGGATCCGAAAAATGTAGACTTGAAGTTCCCTGAGGAGAAGAGAAATCTGGTATATGTATATCTTGAATCCATGGAGAATACTTATGCTGATGAGGCATCCGGTGGAGCTTTTAATGAAAATGTTATTCCACAATTAACAGAGCTTAGTTTGGCAAATGAGAATTTCTCAGGTGATTCCGGTGTATTAAATGGAGCTATACCATTGCCGGGCGCTACATGGACAATGGGCGGTATAATGGCTCAGACTTCAGGTCTTCCACTTCAGTTGGATATCAGACATAATGCCATGTCATCCCAGAAGAAGTTCTTCAGTGATATGGTTACATTGGGAGATATTCTAAAGGATGAGGGGTATCATCAGGTATATATGCTGGGTTCCAAAGCATCCTTTGGTGGCCGTGATACATATTTTACAGAGCACGGTGAATACGATATTATGGATTACCGCTATGCAGTGGATCAGGGCTGGATTGACAAGGATTACTATGTGTTCTGGGGATTCGAGGATGAGATTCTCTTTGAGCATGCCAAGGAGGAACTTACAACGCTTGGTAATGAGAGTTTAACTACTGGAGTTCCATTTAATTTCACAATCCTTACAGTTGATACACATTTCGAGGATGGATATGTATGTGATTTGTGTGAAAATAATTTTGATGATCAATATGCCAATGTAATGTATTGCTCATCAAAACAGGTGAGTGAGCTGGTTGAGTGGATTAAACAGCAACCATGGTATGATAATACAACAGTGGTTCTCTCAGGAGATCATTTGACAATGGATAGTGATTTCTGCGCAGAAGTATCCAAGGACTACCAGCGAGAGACATATGTAACCATATTAAATGGCGATCCAAATGGAGGTTTGGCTGATTCAGAAACTGGTGGTGCCAAGGCTGCTGCAAAAAGCACTGGAGAGGCTAGAACTTATTCTACATTTGATTTGTTCCCTACAACTCTTGCTGCAATGAATGTAGGTATACCTGGAGATAAACTGGGATTAGGTACTAACTTGTATTCTAAGACCAAGACAGAAATAGAAGAGTATGGATTGGATTTCTTGAATCAGGAATTATCTAAGAAGTCGAAGTTCATTGCCAAGCTTGCAGATATTGATATGTCTACTGTCACTGGTGGCAATGCTGATGCAGATGTTATATATATGGATATTGAGCTTGTAGATTATGATTTGTCTACCAACAAAGGCAAGATTCTCTTCAAGAATGTGTCAGGTGGAACAGAGAATACTACAGGATTTAAATTCAATTATTATGAGAATAAATCTGATGAGAACCCGATTGTATCAGGAGAGATGACTCATGATACTGATTTGGGCGGGTATACAATAGATATTGACCTGTCTGGATATGAATATGGTAAATCGAAATTTGTAGTATATGCTACTGGCGGTTCCGGCAAAGATTGGGAGACAATGGATATATCTCCGATTATCTACATGGATCTGATGCTTATGAATTATAATGCTAATCAGTCAAGCCAGAAACTGGAAGTGACAGCTCATGGAAATTATACCAAGAAATTACAGCCTTGGGTTCAGGAACAGTTAGAAAGCTATGGATATGATGTAGAAAACAAGAAGATTCCAGGTATTAAATATAATTTCCTACAGAAGCTCTTTAAGAGACAGAGAGATGAGATTCATTTTAAAATCACAGATACTGAGACTGGTAAAGTCTTATATGACGTAGGATTTGGTACAGCTAAATATCCAACGAAAGTATATGATTAAAATATAAGGACCTTAACATTGAGTTAAGGTCCTTTTTGTATATTGATTATAATATTATTTATCACCAAGAGATACTAACAAATGAATAGTTCCAAATGGATAAATGATTGGCAGGATAAATGTAGAATCATTAAATTCTAATACATCATGGGCATCAACTGCCGGTGGCTCAAGTGATAATTCAATAGAATAGCTGTTGGACATGTTTACAATGAACAAACCATTGTGCAAATTCATAAAATCTTCTATTGAAGCCTGAACATAATCATCAAATTCATCGAAATCTTCATTTATAAATCTTGAAGCAAATTCTACTGCAACTTCCTTTGGCATATCTATGCGGGATTCGCAATTGACCTGACCTGATAATTTCTGAGATACACAGTAATTGGTAGGATATTCGCTGCAAGGAAATGGTGTGAGAGGAGTGAAGTCATCTCCGATAAAACGCACCAGATTGTTAAATAATAATTCCAGATACATTACGCTATAATCAGATACTTCAAGCTCTGCAACCATGAAGAAACGCTCAATCATCTGCTTGATTTTGTCTGTGCTCTCATAGCTTAAATCCATATCAATCAGTTCATTTTCTGATTCATAATCTATAATATAATTCTGAAGCTCTGTATTATCAATGGCACCGATATCAACCAGGCATTGACCTAATAACAGATAATAAGGTGTCTGCTTTTGAAGTAATTCTGATACTTGCTCTTCTGTAAGATATCCACGCTCTACAGCGATTTCTCCAAAGCGTTTATCTTCACGAGTCTGAAGATAACATACTTCATCAACTTCAGTAGCAATCATATATCCTGAGTGAATAGCAAGAGTACCTAATTTGATATGAGATTCATTTACTTTGGCAATAGCTTCAGCTAATTGTTCAGATGTAATAACCTCTTTACGCAGGAGGTAGCTCCCAAAGAACTGTGAAAACATATTATTCTCCTCCTAAGTGCGCTAAAACTACTTTTTTGACTTGTTCTAAATCAAGTGGCTTCTGAATGAAGTCCTTTGCTCCTGCTTCGATAGCATTCTTTAACTGCTGCTGAGTACCAATTGAAGATGCCATAATTACAATGGCATTTGGATCAGATTCAAGAATCTCCTTGGCGGCAGTAGCACCATCTTTTTCAGGCATAACAATATCAAGGAAAACCATATCAGGCTTGTGCTCATTATATAAATCCACAGCCTCCTGGCCATTATTCCCCTCAATAAATTCAATTTCAATACCGCATTGAGATATATTATCTTTTAATTGCTTCCTTGCCATGATTGAATCATCGCAAACTAATACTTTTTTAGTAAATCCCATATACGTTGTCTCCTTATTAAAAAGCATGATATTATCAGTTCTAATTTTACACTAATTATATACATTATTCAAATGAAATAACTGAAAATTTACGAAAAAAAATTAATGTGTCAAAATACGATAACAGTGATAAATATTACGAAAAAATGGCTAAATTTGTTTGATTATAAAAAATCATAGCGATATAATTGATTCAAAATAAAATAGTTTGGAGATAGTATAATGAATTTTAATTTTATGATTGTATTTGATGTTATTGTAACCCTGTTGGGAATATATCTGTTGTTTATTGGATTTAGAATGAGAAAGGATGCCAAGATTCCACCATCATTTGTTGCAAAAGAAGAGATGGTGACTTGTAGAGATGAAGCTGGATTTGCCAACTTTTTGTTTCCTAGAACCATGGTTTTTGCACTTACTTCTCTGGCATTTGGAATAGAAGGGCTGGTAAATGATGTTATCGTGTCAATTAATCCTTATGTAAATGTGGCTATGATTATTGTATTTCTGATGGGATGGTTATGGTTCTCCATGGGATTGAGAAAAGGTAGAGGTGAATATTGTGGCAGATAAGATATTGGTGGTAGACGATGAGGACAAGATTCGAGCTGTCATCCGTAAATATGGTGAGTTTGAAGGTTATGAAATCTATGAGGCTTCCAATGGAATGGATGCTGTGGAGCTGTGCCGCGAGAATGATTATAACCTTATAATAATGGATGTTATGATGCCGGAACTTGATGGGTTCTCAGCTTGTGGTGCTATCAAAAAAATCAAGGATATTCCTGTTATTATGCTATCAGCCAGAGGCGAGGAATATGACAGGATTCACGGTTTTGAAGTAGGTGTTGATGATTATGTTATGAAACCATTTTCACCAAAGGAACTAATGATGCGAATTAATGTGGTTATTAATCGCAATAGAAATTCATCTGGCAATAATTTAGATACAGCAGATGTATTCACCTATGAAGGACTAGAAGTGAATTTTACAGCCCGGACAGTATCTGTTGATGGCAAAAGGATTGATATGTCTCCCAAGGAATATGATCTGTTATTTTACATGGTGAGAAATAGAAATATTGCTTTGACCAGAGAGCAGCTTATCACTGAAGTCTGGGGATATGACTACTATGGTGAGGATAGAACCTTGGATACTCATGTGAAGCTCCTTAGAAACAGTTTGGGGCCATATAGAGAGTTGTTGGTTACATTGAGAGGAGTGGGTTATAGGTTTGAAGTTACGCAGTAAGAACATAAGCCTGAAATGGAAGATTTTCGCCACCTTTGAATTATTTGCCATAATTCTCATTGCCATTTTGTGGTTGTTTCAGGTTGTATATCTGAAAAATGTATATGTATACATTAAAGAGGTGGAGACAGAGCGCATAATGGATGAGGCCAATGAAGTGGTGATGTCCGGCGACAATATATCTTCTAAGTTGACGGAGCTTGCCTCTGGCAAGAATGTGGCTATTAATGTGACAGATACTTCAGGAAACTCAATATATAATGCAGAATTTAATCCGTCAGGTCAGCTTAATGTTATGCCCAAGGAAGTGTTTCAGGAGTATTATAATGCTGCTAAATCCGCCGGAGGAAATGCCAAGATTATTTTTGAAGGGCATCAAATAAAGGATAATCCTCAGTTGAATATGGATATGTCTCCCGTGAATAACAGAACAGATTTTGTACAAAATCGTGGAAATGATATGGCACAAAGTGTGATATATGTGAGAATCATAACCACAGATTCAGGGGATTATGTTCTCATGGTGAATTCGGTTCTGACACCAGTGGATGCTACTGTTGATACTATAAAAATTGAGTTGATAGTAGTGACTGTGGTGGTTTTGATTGTGGCTTTTATTCTTGCATGGATTTCTTCCAGAGCCATTTCAAAATCCCTTGTGAGATTAAATGATTCTGCCCAGGAATTGGCTCAGGGTAATTATGATATATCTTTTGATGAGCATGATTACAGGGAGATTAATCAGTTATCAGAGACTCTGAATTATGCAGCGGAGGAGTTGGGCAAGACAGAGAGTCTGCGGCGTGAACTTATAGCCAATGTGTCTCATGATTTGAGGACGCCACTTACAATGATCAAGGCCTACTCAGAGATTATGAGAGATCTGCCGGGAGAGAATAATCCTGAAAATGTGCAGGTGGTTATTGATGAGACGGAGAGACTGACTAACCTGGTGAATGATATGCTTGATGTGTCTAAACTTGAAGCGGGAGCCATTGAACTGGATTGCCAGAAATATAATCTGACGGAGAGTATTATAGGCTTGCTTCAGAGATACAATAAGCTGGTGGAGCAGGAAGGTTATATTATTGACTTCAAATATGACAGAGAAGTTGAGGTTTATGCAGATGAAGGCAAGATGAATCAGGTTATATATAATCTGATAAATAATGCCATAAATTATACAGGGGAAAATAAGCGGGTAAATGTTGTTCAAACAGTTCTAAACTCCGGAGTAAAGATTGAAATCATAGATTCTGGAGCGGGGATTTCTCCAAAAGATTTGCCATATGTGTGGGACAGATACTATAAGGTAGACAAAGCTCACAAGAGGGCGGTAATGGGAACTGGATTGGGACTATCTATTGTGAAAAAGGTACTTGAAATGCATGGAGCTGCATATGGTGTGGACTCCAATCTCGGACAGGGAAGTAACTTTTGGTTTGTTTTGAATGTATAAGGAGATAATTATGATCAATATTTTGATTTACCTGTTAATATGTGTGTCAACAGCGGCATTGTTGCGTTGGAAAGTTAAATTGCCAAATGAGATTTTTAGAAAGACATTACATTTGATTGTTCTTGGATTATATGCTATTTGGCTGTTTTCTTTTGATGATTACAAGACGGATGTTATATCTATGATTGTATCAGTACTGTGTATATTCCCGATTCTATTATTTCTTGATAGAAATCCTAAATTTACCAAATTTATAAATGGTAGAGAACCTGGAGAGTTACCTGTTAGTTTGCTTTTGGCAGGAATGTCATTTGTTATGGTTACTGCTTTGATGTGGGGTGGATTAAATGATAGATTTTTGGCTCTGGCAAGTTTCTATAGCTGGGGACTTGGGGATGCTGCAGCTGCAATAGTTGGAAAGCGTTTTGGTAAAATCAAAATAGGTAAGGACAAGAAGAAGACTTTAGAAGGCACTCTTGCCATGTTTGCATTTGCAGCTTTAGGCATATTTATCTCTTTGCTTATACGCCATACAGTTTGGAATGTACCAACAGTTATTATGATTTTTGCTGCAGCTGCTTTATGTGCTTTGGTTGAATTATATTCTCCTAAGGGGAGTGATACACTTACATGTCCATTTACCACAGCTATGGTTATTACGGCCTTCTATTTAAATGGAGGAATAATTAATGTCGGATAGTAGAGAGAAGAGATATTCCAAGGACGGTTATAAGACTCTACTGGCATCTATACTTCTTAGTTCTCCGGGTCCCCTTACACTTGGAATTGGATTGATATTTGGTCATAGTTCTACGCAGATTGCTGATTTCGTCAGAAGAACTGCGGAACTAATGGCAATAGTTGTATCATTTATTACATTTATTCGTGTTACAAAACATCCGGAGTATAGTGACTCAAAGATTGATGAAATGGAACGACGGGCCAATAGTCTGGTTGGGGCTATAATGTGCCTCAGTGGAAGCTTTATGATAATTGTAGCTCTCTTTATGTCCTCGAAAAATAAGGGGAATGTAATAATGGCATTTGTTATAGCATTTCTGGGACTGTTGGTAAATGTATTCTTCTGGATTAGATATAGTAGATTATATAAGAAAAATAATAATGAGATATTGGGGACGCAGGGCAAATTATACGGAGCGAAATCCCTGGTGGATATATGTGTTACTTCATCACTGCTTTCTGTAATACTGATGCCTATGTCTATGATTTCTTTTTATTTGGACAAAATAGGTTCGGTTCTTGTGTCATTATATCTGATTTATTCCGGAGTGAGACTTGTGATTAATAATAGAAAAGGTATCAGTTTAAACTGATACCTTTTTTGATTTATATTATTATCTATCTTCCATAGGAATGTAATCCTTGTGAGGACATACTGTCATATATGCAGGTCTCATAATCTTGCCGTTATGACATATTTCTTCCATACGATGTGCGCTCCAGCCAGCGATACGAGCAATGGCAAAGATTGGAGTGTAAAGTTCCATAGGGAGTCCTAACATCTGATATACAAATCCACTGTAGAAATCCACATTTGGGCTTACACCTTTGTAGATCTTGCGCTTGTCAGCAATGATTTGTGGTGCCAGTTTCTCTACAAGAGAGTATAGAGCGAATTCTTTCTGGTATCCTTTTTCAACTGACAGTGCCTCCACATAGGCTCTGAATGTAACAGCTCTAGGATCTGAAAGAGAGTAGACTGCATGTCCCATACCATAAATCAATCCTGCATGGTCGAAGGCTTCTTTATTTAATAAAGCTTTCAAGTATGCGCCCACTTCTTCTTCGCTGGTCCAATCCTTGATATTTTCCTTCATATCTGCAAACATTTTCACAACTTTGATATTGGCTCCACCATGTTTTGGTCCCTTTAATGAACCAATGGCAGCTGCAATAGCAGAGTAGGTATCTGTTCCGGAAGATGAAACCAGATGAGTGGTAAATGTTGAGTTGTTACCACCGCCGTGCTCCATATGCAGAATCAATGCAACATCCAAAAGCTTAGCTTCCAATGGTGAGAACTTAGAATCATCACGAAGACAGTGTAAAATATTCTCTGCTGTAGAATACTCTGGCTTTGGTGGATGTATAATCAAACTTTCCAAATTGTAATAGTGTCTGTATGTCTGATAGCTGTACACTGATAGAAGAGGGAACATACTAATCAGCTGCATACATTGACGAAGTACATTTGCAGGTGTTGTATCATCAGGATTTTCATCATATGAATACAATGTGAGAACTCCTCTTGCCAAAGCATTCATCATATCCTGACTTGGTTTCTTCATAATTACATCACGGACAAAGTTGGGTGGCAGAGATCTGTAAGTGCTAAGCAGGTCACAGAACTCCTGCATCTCCTCCTTGTTTGGAAGTTTGCCAAATAGCAGAAGATAGGTACACTCTTCAAAACCAAAGTGATAATCCAAAGGAAGCTTCTTGACAATTTCCTGTACATTATATCCGCGATAGAATAATTCACCATCGCAAGGGACTCTTTCTCCATTTATAATTTTAGTTGAGTTAACTTCCGAAATCTCTGTAATACCTACAAGGACACCGCGACCATTTAAGTCACGCAAACCTCTTTTCACATCATATTCAGTATATAATTCTGGGTTGATGTATGAAGATTTCTGAGATAATTCAGATAGTTTTACCAACTGTGGTGTTACTTCAAATCTTTCTTCTGACATTTATTTTCTCCCTTTTCTCCGAACAATATAGGCCGAAATTTGCTTCTAATTGTAGCATTTATGCGGTGATAAAACAAGAATTTAATATGCTAAAGTTGTAAAATGTTGAAATTATTTTATCATATTTAACAAAAATATCATTTTATGTTCTAATATTTTTTTAACCTGTTTTCATATAAAAATATTGAAATGAAAGGCGTTATACATTTATAATATATGTAACCTGAAATGCACGATTCAACCTAGTAATTTTGAACCTACATTTACTTTAAACGGGATTCCTATTATTGTCTAATGGATGTCAAGCCTTCATTGCGCAGAGGACGGCAGAAGTTATGATTGCGGTTACCCACCTAGCTTTGCTAGGAGTCAAAATACTGGGCCCGGCATTTTGGGCATATTTTTTATTATGGAAAAGATTAGATTTAAAAAAGTGACGAAGAAAAAGAAAAAACAATTATTATTATTTGCCGCCAGCCTTATTATGGGTCTGGCGATTCTTACGATTATATTTCTGGTATTAATTGGTGGAAGTCAGTTGGAAACTCAGACTCAGGAGAAGAAAGTTAAATCCGTGGAGACTGAGGAACATTATACTACAACTATGCGTATCGTGATTATGGATTACGATGGGGATATATACAGAAATGAGATAGATATCTATAACCAGGCGGGGGATTATTATGATACCTATAATTTAGAATCATTTACCGAAGGACAGGTTATAAGTTTAGATAGTGGTGAGGTAAATGGTATTGCTTCAGCTGGAATTATTTTAGGTGATGAGACGGGTCAGGAATCCAATCCGTATCCTAATAAGATTGAGCTGTGGAATATGCCTGAGGGTATTGTAGTTGTAAATGAACTTGATATTGAGGACTATCTCAAACGGGTGGTGCCAAGTGAGATGCCGGAAGAGTACGGTGACGAAGCTCTCAAGGCTCAGGCTGTGTGCGCCAGAACTTATGCTTATAAACACAGTAATAAATATGCTTATCCGGAAGTTCAGGGGCAGATGGACGATACAGTTGCTTTTCAGGTATATAACCAGAGCAATGGTACAACGGTGACCAATTCTGCTGTGGAAGCTACATCCGGCAAGATTATTGTGAACAAGTCTGATAACCGTCCAATTGATGCTTTGTATTTCTCCACATCCTGTGGAATCACACAGGACGGTAAGATTATGGGAGATGATATGGACAACCGCGTGCTTAGAGGTGTCTTTGTAGGTCTGAAGGACGAGGGCGTGGATGATTCTGATATATACAGTGGCTTTGACTTCAATGAATATATACGAGGCCGGGATAGTAATGCCTATGAGACAGATGCTAAATATTATCGATGGAATACATCTATAGACAAGACTGGTGCTAGAAATGTTATTGTATCTGAGTTGATAAAGCTGTCTGAGAGTCCGGAAAACGTGGTATGTACAACAGACTTTTTAGATACTTTGGTATCAAATAATAAGAGTGTGGGAGCATTGCAGAAAATATCCATAAGCGAGCGAGCTGTGACAGGTGCTGTTACCAAAATGACATTTACATTTGACGCAGGAGAGATTGTGGTTCTGGGACAGCTGAATATCAGAACTGTTCTTGGGGCTGCAAGTAGAAATATTAATTTAAATGATGGAAGTGAAATATCTGCAAGTATATTGCCTTCTGCTATCATCTCTATGGATGAGGCTGGAGGAAATATAATAATTTATGGCGGTGGATATGGGCACGGTTGTGGAATGAGTCAAAATGGAGCCAAGATGTTGGCGACTCAGGGGATGGATTATGAGTCGATTCTGATGTATTTCTATAGCAATTCCAAGGTTTGGAACTATTAAGAGGGGGCCTCTTTTGGTTTGCGTAAATTAATCTTGAAGTTGGTGTGATTCTGTGCTAAAATGAGCGATGTTGACAATGTTATCTATTTAAATATGTATAGTTTAAATAGAATTAATTGAATAAGATAAAAGCTGTGAATGCGATAAGTAGGTTGTGAAGACACTAAAAGAGAGAGAGGGTCACTGGCTGTAAGCCCTTTTAAGTAAGATCACAAGATGAATTTCACGCAGGAGCTGTGTCGGTGAAATGATAGTAGTCGGCAACGGGTAGCGCACGTTAAGCGTACGAGTGCCAGAGAAATCTGGAATTTGGGTGGTAACGCGGAGTAACTTCGTCCCTTGTGGGGCGGAGTTTTTTTAATCTAATAGAATAATAGTCCGCACTCTTGACTACAACGATGGCTTTACAGGATCGCTTCCGCTACTTGCTCGCACCAGCGGTACTAGACTCGCCGCGCTTGTGCTTGCTCGTCAAGTGCCGGGGCTCACAATGTTCCTTTAAAAGCCATGTTGTGTCTGCGAGTGCTGATCGAACTATATATTTAATAATTAAAAAAGCTAGCTCGGCAGCCCAACGCCGAGCGGAATTATAGATAAAAACCAAAGAAGGAGAACATAAATGAACGACAAGTTACAAGAGATTAAGAAAAAAGCATTTGAACAAATTGAAAATGCCCAGGAACTTGATGCACTGAATGATGTGCGTGTGGCAATCCTTGGAAAGAAGGGAGAACTTACTGCAGTTCTTAAATCTATGAAGGATGTGGCACCAGAGGACAGACCAAAGGTTGGTCAGATGGTAAATGATGCCAGAGCTGATATTGAAAGCAAACTTGCTCTTGCAAAAGAGAAGTTGGAATCAGCTGAAATGGAATTGAAATTAAAAAGTGAGGTTATTGATGTAACTCTTCCTGCCAAGAAGGCCAAGATTGGACATAATCATCCAAATATTGCTGCTTTGGAAGAAGTTGAAGATATCTTCATTGGAATGGGATATGAAGTCGTTGAAGGACCTGAGATTGAGTATGATTACTACAACTTTGAAGCGTTGAATATTCCTGAGGATCACCCTGCAAAGGATGAACAGGATACATTCTATATTGATAAAAAGATTCTACTTAGAACTCAGACATCCCCGGTTCAGGCTCGTGTAATGGAGCAGGGTAAGCTTCCTATTAGAATTATTGCACCTGGTCGTGTGTTTAGAGCAGATGAGGTTGATGCAACTCATTCACCTTCATTCCACCAGATTGAGGGAATGGTAATCGACAAGGATATTACATTTGCTGATTTGAAGGGAACACTTCAGGAGTTTGCCAGAAAACTTTTTGGAGAGGATACCAAGGTTAAATTCAGACCACATCATTTCCCATTTACTGAGCCAAGTGCAGAGGTTGATGTAACATGCTTCAAGTGTGGTGGTAAAGGCTGCCGATTCTGTAAGGGCGAAGGATGGATTGAGATATTAGGTTGTGGAATGGTTCATCCACATGTACTTGAGATGAGTGGAATCGATCCAAATGAGTACCAGGGATTTGCCTTTGGTGTTGGTTTGGAGCGTATTGCTTTGCTGAAATATGAAATTGATGATATGAGATTGCTCTATGAGAACGATGATCGTTTCTTGAAGCAGTTTTAATTAGTGGAGGTATGACATGAAGACATCATTGAAATGGATTAAAGATTTAGTTCCTGGGTTGGAGTGCACTCCACAGGAGTATATGGATGCTATGACTCTGTCTGGCTCCAAAGTAGAATTCTATGACTGCATGGATGCAGATTTGGAAAAGATTGTAATCGGTCAGGTTAAATCAATTGAGAAGCATCCTGATGCTGACAAACTGGTTATCTGCCAGGTGGATATAGGAACAGAGGTTACACAGATTGTGACAGGTGCTCCAAATGTATTTGAGGGAGCCAAGGTCCCAGTTGTATTAGATGGCGGAAGAGTGGCAGGTGGCCATGATGGCACTGTTACAGAAGGCGGAATTAAAATCAAGAAGGGTAAGCTTCGCGGAGTAGAATCAAATGGTATGATGTGTTCTATTGAGGAACTGGGTTCTACAAGAGATATGTTCCCGGAAGCTCCTGAAAATGGATTGTACATCTTTGGTGAGGATGCACCTGTTGGTGAGAGCGCTATATCATATCTCGGGTTGGATGATGTAGTTGTAGAATATGAAATTACATCCAACAGAGTTGATTGCTTTGCTATCCTTGGATTGGCTAGAGAAGCTGCAGCAACATTTAACAAGAAGTTTGTACCACCTGTTGTTACTGAGACAGGAAATGATGAAGATGTAAATGATTTCATCAAGGTGGATATTGAAGCTACAGATTTATGTAAGAGATATACTGCAAGAGTTGTAAAGGATATCAAGATTGCACCTTCACCTAAGTGGATGCAGGACAGACTTCGTGCTCAGGGTATCAGACCAATCAACAATATTGTAGATATTACCAATTATGTAATGGAAGAGTACGGACAGCCAATGCATGCCTATGATTTGGATACTATTGCAGATAACAAGATTGTAGTTCGTCGTGGCAAAAATGGCGAGGAGTTTGTAACTCTTGATGGTCAGACAAGAAATATTGATGACAGTGTACTTATGATTTGCGATGGTGAGAAGCCTGTTGGTATTGCAGGTATCATGGGTGGTGAGAACTCTATGATTACTGATGATGTAACAACAATGCTTTTTGAATCAGCATGCTTTAATGGTACAAATATCAGACATTCTTCTAAGAAGGTTGGACTTCGTACAGATGCTTCAAGCAAGTTTGAGAAGGGTCTGGATCCAAATAACGCAATCGAGGCTATTAACAGAGCTTGTCAGCTTGTGGAAGAACTTGGCTGTGGTACTGTTGTAGGCGGTGTTGTTGATGTATATCCTGAGAAGGTGTCAAGCATTCAGCTTCCATTTGAACCTGATAAATACAATTCTATGCTTGGCACAGATATTTCTCCTGAGGAGATGCTTGAGTATTTTGACAGATTGGAATTGGTATATGATAAGGCAAGCAATATGCTTACAATTCCTACATTCAGACAGGATTTGGTTGGCTATGCTGATCTTGCTGAGGAGGTTGCCAGATTCTATGGTTATGACAATATTCCAACAAGTCTGCCAACTGGAGAGGCTACAACAGGTGGACTTTCTTATAAGCTCAAGATTGAGAAGGTTGTGAGAAATGTTGCCAAGTTCTGCGGATTCTCCCAGGGAATGACTTATTCATTTGAGAGTCCAAAGGTATATGATAAATTATGTATTGACGCTGATGACAAGGTTAGAGAAGCTATTGTAATCTCTAATCCACTTGGAGAAGATTTCTCAATTATGAGAACACTTCCTCTTAATGGTATGCTTACATCGCTGGCTACTAATGCCAATAGAAGAAACAAGGATGTGCGTCTGTTTGAAATGGGAAATATATATTTGCCAAAGCAGCTTCCACTTACAGAGCTTCCAGATGAGCGCATGCAGTTGACACTTGGATTCTATGGAGAGGGTGACTTCTTCACAATGAAGGGTGTTGTTGAGGAGATATTATCTCAGGTAGGCATGGATTCAAAGCTTGCTTATGATCCAAATGCTGGTAGAAATTATTTCCATCCAGGTCGTCAGGCTAATATCATCTATGATGGAGTTGTAATCGGATATTTAGGTGAGGTTCATCCAAAGGTTGCTACAAATTATAACCTGAAGGAAAGAGCATATATTGCTGTGCTTGATATGCCAGAGATTGTAGAGCGTGCAAACTTTGACACCAAGTATGTAGGAATTGCTAAATTCCCTGCAGCTACAAGAGATATCTCTATGGTTGTTCCAAAGAATGTTTTGGCTGGTGATATTGAAGCTGTATTCGAGGACAAGGGTGGCAAGATTTTAGAGTCTTATGAGTTGTTTGATATCTATGAGGGAAATCAGATTACTCTTGGCTTCAAGTCAATGGCTTATTCGCTTACATTTAGAGCCAAGGACAGAAACCTTGAGGAGGAGGATATTACGACTGCAATGAATAGAATTCTCAAGGGCTTGGACGGAATTGGCGTACAGCTTAGAATGTAATTATTTGTTAGAAAATGAGGAAAAGATAGAATTATGGATGTAAAGGATTTTTATTACGATCTTCCGGAGGAGCTTATTGCCCAGGATCCTCTGGAGAAGAGATCTAATTCCAGACTCATGGTTCTTGATAAGAAAAGTGGCGATGTGTATCATCGCCATTTTTATGATATCAAGGAGTATTTGAAGCCGGGAGATTGCCTGGTGGTCAATAATACCAAGGTTATTCCTGCCAGACTATATGGTTCTCGTGAAAATACTGGAGGCAAGGTGGAGATTTTGCTTCTTAAGAGAGTCAGTGATGATGTGTGGGAGACTCTGGTTAAACCTGGTAAGAAGGCTCGTGTTGGCGATAGAATAGAGTTCGGTGAAGGCTTGTTGAAAGCGGAGATCATCGATGTGGTAGAAGAGGGTAACAGACTTGTTCGCTTTGAATATGAAGGAATATTTGAGGAGATCCTGGATCAGTTGGGCCAGATGCCTCTACCACCATATATTACGCATGAATTGAAGGACAAGAACAGATATCAGACTGTATATGCCAAATATGATGGATCTGCAGCTGCGCCTACAGCTGGGTTACATTTTACCAAGGAACTGTTGCAGGAAATCAAGGATATGGGTGTAAATGTTGCTGAGGTTACTCTTCATGTGGGCCTTGGAACATTTCGCCCTGTGAAAGTGGAAAATGTACTGGATCATCATATGCATTCTGAGTTCTATATGATATCAAAGGAAGCGGCAGATATGATAAATGCTACCAAAGAAAATGGTGGGAGAGTAATATCTGTTGGAACTACAAGTACTCGTACTTTGGAATCTGCTGCAGATGAAAATGGCAGATTGACAGAGAAGAGTGGATGGACTGAAATATTTATCTATCCTGGATATAAATTCAAGGTTATAGATGCCTTGATTACCAACTTCCATTTGCCGGAATCTACATTGGTGATGCTTGTGTCAGCTTTGGCTGGAAGAGAGCATGTGTTGGCTGCATATGCCAAGGCTGTTGAGGAGAAGTATAGATTTTTCAGTTTTGGTGATGCTATGTTGATAATGGATTTGTCAGAGGTAAATAATGAATTATAATATAAATTTTCCAAATTTAAATATTCACCTGGAGCATGTAGGCCAAAGCATTGATGTATTTGGATTTGAGATAGCTTATTATGGCATTGTTATTGCCCTAGGAATGGTTGTGGCTATGATGTGCATAATGGCCAGAGCTAGACGATTCGGAGATGACCAGGATAAGTTTTGGGATATAACTTTATGGACTATTGCCATTGGTGTTATTGGTGCAAGAGCTTATTATGTTATTTTCTCATGGGATTATTATAAGGATAATCTGGCTGATATTATTAATCTGAGAAATGGTGGCTTGGGAATATACGGTGGCATATTAGCCGGCATTTTGGCGGCAGTGCTTCTGTGTAAGCATAGCAAGATTCCTTTCTGGCATTTTGCAGATGTGGTTATTCCTGGTGTGCTCATAGGGCAGATTATGGGAAGATGGGGCAACTTCTTCAACAGAGAGGCCTTTGGACAGTATACAGATAATCTGCTGGCAATGCAGTTGCCTGTAGATGCAGTGAGAAGTAGAAGTGATATTACTGCGGAGATGTGGGCTAATGCTGTTGCCATAAATGGTGATACATATATTTCTGTTCATCCTACATTTTTATATGAGTCCCTATGGAATTTAGGTGTGCTCATATTGATACTGGCTCTTACCAAAAGAATTAAATTTGATGGAGAATTGTTCTTCATTTACATGTTTATGTATGGCTTGGGGAGATTTGCAATTGAGTCCCTCAGGACAGATCAATTGACAATTGGCTCCACTGGAGTTGCAATTTCACAGGTGGTAGCTGTTGCCATGATGGTGGTGGCGGTAGCCTTAACTGTATGGAAAATACATGGAAAAAATAATAAAAAATAGTACAAAATTTTGTACAATATTACATAAAAATAGTAAGAATTACTATAGAACCACAAGATATTGTGGTTCTATTTTTTTTACCACAAATTGTGCGAACAAATGTCCCTCCACCTGCCTCCACATGGCGCAATCCCTTGATTTTACTGGATTTTTAGGGTTGACTAGGGTGCCGTTTTTCTGTAAAATGTAGTTAAAAGTGGAGCGAAGTGGTAGCTCGTGTCACAAAGTGGTGGATAAGTTGATAACTTTGTGGATATTTTAAAGGAAGGAGGTAAGCGACCATGTTCATGGGAGAATATAATCACACAGTTGATGCCAAAGGCAGAATGATTATGCCAGCGAAATTCCGTGAACAGCTTGGAGAGCAGTTCGTTGTTACAAAGGGCGTGGATGGTTGCTTATATGTATATTCCTCTGAGGAGTGGGGGCGAATTGAAGAGAAGTTTCGAGAGGTAAACCTCACAACCAAAGATGCAAGAAAGTTTATGAGATTCTTCTTTGCAGGAGCTGCAACTTGTGATGTTGACAAGCAAGGACGTATTTTGATTCCACCGGTACTTAGAAATTTTGCAGGACTTGAGAAAGATGTTGTATTGGTCGGAGTTATGACCAAGATAGAAATCTGGGATAAGGCTAAATACGAAGAGGCTAGCAGTTATGATGACATGGATGAGATAGTAGAGCACATGGCTGAGTTAGGGTTGAGTATATAAGATATGGAATTTAATCATTATTCGGTTCTCTTGGGAGAGACAATTGAACAATTGAATATAAAAGAAGATGGTGTGTATGTTGATGGTACTCTCGGCGGTGGTGGTCATTCTTATGAAATCGCCAAGCGACTTACTACTGGAAGGTTGATTGGGATTGATCAGGATGAGGATGCACTAAAGGCTGCCGGCGAGAGACTTCAGGAGTTCGGTGATAAGGTAACACTTGTCAGAAGTAATTACGAATCCATGGCTACTGTTCTTAGAGACTTGGGTATTGAGAAAGTAGATGGAATAGTTCTTGACTTGGGTGTTTCTTCTTTTCAGTTAGATACTCCTTCAAGAGGCTTCTCCTACATGGACGAGAATGAACGCTTGGATATGAGAATGGATCAGAGAAATCCTAAGACAGCAGAAGATATTGTAAATGATTACAGCGAAGCTGATTTATATAGAATAATTCGTGATTATGGTGAAGACAGATTTGCCAAGAATATTGCCAGAAATATTTGCAAAGCCAGAGAGGAAGAGCGGATTGTTACAGCAGGACAGCTGAATGCAATCATCAGGGATTCTATTCCGAAGAAATTACAGGCTACTGGCGGACATCCTGCCAAGAGAACTTATCAGGCAATCCGTATTGAACTTAATAGGGAACTTGAGGTTCTGCAGGATAATTTGAATGACTTTATTAATCTGTTAAATGAAGATGGTCGTATATGTATTATTACCTTCCATTCACTGGAGGACAGAATAGTAAAGGTTGCCTTTAAAAACAATCAGGAACCATGTGTATGTCCGAAGGATTTTCCGGTATGTACCTGTGGCAGAAAGTCTAAGGGCAAGGTGATTACAAGAAAGCCTATTTTGCCAAGCGACAAGGAATTGGAAGAAAATTCAAGATCGAGAAGTGCCAAGCTTCGAGTATTTGAAAGAAATGGAAATGAAATAACTTTTTAGAAAAAGGGGATATGTATTATGAGAGAAGTAAATACATTTTATTATACAGACGGAAATACAGTAAGAAAAATTGAACAGCCATTGCCTAACCGCGAGACTAGAAAGAGAGAGATTGAAGAGGAGCACAGAAGACAGGCTAGAAGACAGCAGAGAGCTCATGCGAGAATGATGAGACAGAAGAGAATGGCTACTGTTGCAACAGCAGGTCTTGTGGGTGTACTTTGCTTGTTCTTTGTTGGATATATTACTCTTACCAACAATATTACTTCTCATATGAGCCAGGCTGCTGAGTTGGAATCACAGGTTACAGAACTAAAGGCTTCCAACAGCGCTTTAGAAGGCAGAATTGCTTCCTCTACCAACTTGGGAGTTGTTAAGCAGGCAGCTATTAATGATTTGGGCATGGTCTATGCAAATACAGATCAAATAGTGTATTATAGTATAGATGATACAGACTCTATGAGTCAGTACAAAGCAATACCATAGATTAGAGGTTTATATTTTGGCTAGGAAGACTAGAAATATAAATAGAAATAATAATAGAAAAACGATTTTAAAGAGAATGCAAAGTAAGCTTTATGTAGTATTTATCTTACTTTGTATTCTTTTTGTGGTTCTTGTGGGTAGACTTATGTATATCGAGTACACTTCCGGAGATAAATACGAGAAGATTGTACTTTCCCAGCAGAGCTATGACAGTCGTGTCATACCTTATCAGCGTGGTAATATTTATGATAGTCGCGGTACGGTTCTGGCAACCTGTGTAGATGTGTATAATGTGATTTTGGACTGCAAGGTTTTGAATCTCAACGAGGACAAAAAGGCTTCCACCATAGCTTATTTATGTCAAATATTCCCTGAGATTACCAAGGAAGCGGTGGAAGATGCTTTGACCAAGGATCCTAATAGTCAGTACAAAGTTCTTGCCAAGAAAATGTCTTATGATCAGGTGAGTGCCTTCGAAGCAATTATGAATGATGAGAAAACCAAGGATCAGGTGGCAGGCATATGGTTCGAAAAGGAATATGAGAGAACCTATCCTTATGGAAATCTGGCCAGTCAGCTTATAGGTTTTGCCTCTGCCTCAGCAGGTGTCATTGGTTTGGAGACACAGTATGATGATGTATTATCCGGTACAAATGGACGTGCTTATGGATATTTCAATTCAGACAATGATGTGGAGCAGAAACTTGTTGAGCCTATAAATGGCAATGGTTTGGTGACTTCCATAGATGCCAATATTCAGAGCATTTGTGAGGAGGCTGTGTTAAAGGCCAATGCTGAGATGTTGACAGAAGCTCAGACTCTTGAGAAATATCAGGAGGCTCCTGTTACCACAGGAAGTGACAATACATCTGTAATTGTTATGAATCCTAATACAGGTGAGATTATGGCTATGTCTACGTATCCTAATTTCGATTTAAATAACCCAAAGGATTTGACAGCTTATTATACTCCTGAACAGTTGGAGGCTATGACTGATGAGGAGGAGATGAATGCTTTAAATAATCTGTGGCAAAACTATGCTACAACCAAGACCTTTGAACCAGGTTCAACATTTAAGCCATTTACAGTAGCTATGGGATTGGATTCCGGTAAGCTAAATGGAGATGAGACTTATGTCTGCGACGGTGTTGAGGTTGTAAGTGGCCATGAAGTCCACTGTGTTAAGAGAGAGGGACATGGTACAGAAAATATCGAGCAGGCATTGATGAATTCATGCAATGATGCTCTTATGCAGATGTCTTATGCTATAGGTGGTAGTACATTTGCCAAATATCAATCTGTATTTGGCTTTGGCCAAAAGACTGGAGTCGATTTGCCTGGTGAAGCCAGCACTGCATCTCTGATTTTCAATGAAGATCAGTTGAATAAAACGGCTGCTAACCTGGCTACAAGTTCATTTGGACAGGGTTTCAATGTGACTATGATTCAGCTTGCCACATCTTTCTGTTCTCTTATAAATGGTGGTGATATGTACCAGCCACATGTTGTGAGTCAGATTCAGGATGATTCGGGAAATGTAATCAAAACCATTGACCCGGTCATTATGAAGGAGACTGTGTCTCAGGAGACCAGTGATGTCTTGAGACAATATATGAAATCTGTTGTAGATGAAGGTACCGGAAAGAAGGCTGCGGTAGAAGGGTATTCTATTGGTGGTAAGACTGGTACAGCTGAGAAGTTACCTAGAGGTTCTGGAAATTATGTTGTATCATTTATCGGTTTTGCTCCTGTGGAGGATCCTCAGGTGGTGGTTTATGTGGCTGTTGATACCCCTCATGTTGAGTTACAGGATAAATGTTCTCAGTCATCATTTATTGCCAGAGATATTTTTGCTCAGATTCTGCCGTATCTTGGAATTGAGCAGACTAATTTCCCTCAGGAGGAAAATGCGGAGGTTCCTCAGTAAGATAATAGGTGAATAAATGAATGCATTGGAGTGCTATTTATAGGGCATTTTTGTGCAATAATCAAAAGTCATATATGATAATATGACTTTTGAAGTAATTATTAGGAGAAATGAGAAATGTTAAATGTACTATTACCATTATTGTTAAGCTTTTTTATTACGGTTGTTTTAGGACCGGTAATTATTCCTTTCTTGAGAAAGTTGAAGGTAGGAAATACTGAGAGAGAAGAGCTTGAATCCCATCAGATTAAGACTGGAACACCTACAATGGGCGGTATTATGATGCTTATAACAGTGACTGTTATAAGTCTGTTTTATGCCAAGAGCTATCCACGTATTATTCCAGTGCTTATATTGACATTGGGATTTGGTCTTATAGGCTTTATTGATGATTATCTCAAGGTTGTAAAAAGAAACAAAGATGGTCTTATTGCCTGGCAGAAGCTTATTTTACAAATCGTACTTACTGCAGTATTTGCTTTCTATGTTGTGAATTTTACAGATGTTTCATTGGAAATGATTATTCCATTTACAGGTGGTAAAATGATTGATCCGGGAATTCTTACTTTCCCTATTATGTTCTTTGCAATTATTGGAACAGTAAATGGAACTAATTTTACAGACGGATTAGATGGACTGGCTTCTACAGTTACAGCTGTTGTAGCTGCATTTTTCACATTTGTATCCTTGTCTGTAGGCGGTGGAGTTGAACCAATCTCTGCGGCAATGTTTGGTGCATTATTGGGATTTCTTGTATATAACGTATATCCTGCAAGCGTATTTATGGGAGATACAGGATCTCTTGCCCTTGGTGGATTTGTTGCTGGAATAGCTTACATGATGCAGATGCCACTGTTTATTATAATTGTAGGAATTATATATCTGGTGGAAGTTGTATCTGTAATCCTTCAGGTAGGCTATTTTAAACTTACTCATGGTAAGAGAATATTTAGAATGGCGCCAATTCATCATCATTTCGAACTTGGTGGTTGGTCAGAGACCAGAGTGGTAGCGGTATTTTCTATAATTACTATTTTGGTTTGTGCAGTAGCATATTTTGCCATGTAGATAAATTTTGAAGTATATGATTTAGGAGTGAGAAGATGGACATTTTAACACAGACTTATATTGTAGTTGGAACAGGAAAGAGCGGAATTGCAGCTGCTGGACTATTGCTGAGAAAAGGATGCAAGGTGTATCTATATGATGGCAATATGGAACTTGATGTAACTGCATTTCATGAGAAGAATCCTGAATTAGATAAGGTGGAAATCTATCTTGGGGACAAGGTTGAGGAGGTTTTGTCTCAGGTAGATGTGGCTGTGTTAAGTCCGGGAGTGCCAGTTGACAGCCCGTTGGTGCAGAAGATGACAAGCCTTGGAATTACTATCTGGGGCGAAGTCGAACTTGCTTACAGATTAGGTGCCGGCAGAATTGTTGCTATTACAGGAACCAATGGCAAGACAACAACAACTTCTCTTACAGGAGAGATAATGGCCAGATATTTTGATGATGTGCAGGTTGTTGGAAATATTGGTATTCCTTATACCGGTGTGGCTGATCAAATGACTGATGATACAGTTGTTGTTGCAGAGATAAGCAGTTTTCAGCTGGAGACTATTGAGAAATTTGCACCTCAGGTATCAGCTATTTTGAATATTACTCCTGATCATCTTAACAGACATCATACAATGGAGAATTATATTGCGGCCAAGGAGAGCATCACTAGAAATCAGAAGAGTACAGACACATGTGTGCTTAATTATGAAGATGAGGTCCTTCGCAAATTTGGCGAGTCTCTTGATCAAAAGGTTGTATTTTTCTCTAGCGAGAGAAAGTTGGATAATGGTCTCTATGTAGAGGGAGATGAGATTAGATTTGCCAAAGCCGGCGTTGATAGTCTTGTTATAAATGTCAATGACTTAAATATTTTAGGTAAACATAACTTTGAAAATGTTATGGCTGCAGTGGCAATGGCTGATGCAATTGGCGTTCCAATGGATGTTATTGTGGAAGGCCTCAAGAATTTCCATGCAGTGGAGCATAGAATAGAATTTGTATGTAAGAAGAGGGACATAGATTTCTACAATGATTCCAAGGGAACTAACCCTGATGCTGCAATCAAAGGAATTCAGGCAATGAATAGACCTACAGTATTAATTGGTGGCGGCTATGATAAGGAATCTGAATATGATGAGTGGATTGAGAGTTTCCAGGGTAAGGTCAAGAAACTGGTTTTAATTGGTCAGACCAGAGAGAAGATTGCTAAATGCTGCGATGCTCATAATTTCAAGGACTATGTATTTGCGGATTCCCTTGAGGAGGCCATTGATATAAGCTATGAGACAGCAGAGCCTGGATATGCTATACTGCTTTCTCCTGCATGCGCAAGCTGGGGAATGTTTGATAATTATGAACAACGCGGTGACATTTTCAAGGAATATGTTAGAGGATTGTCGGAGTAAATGAGTGTTGAACAAGCTGTGAAGCGTGGTAGAAAAAAGAATAGAACTGAATATATCGATTATACACTTCTGGTGATAATTATAATTCTCATGGCTTTTGGCTTTGTAATGCTATATAGTACGTCTGCTTATATGGCTACGCTGAAATATGGCAATTCAATTTATTATCTGAAGAAGCAGATGATGGCTGCCGGTTTAGGTGCAGTTCTTGGCGTTTTTTTCCTGAAGGTATTTGATTATCATATTCTGGATAAATTTGCAATGCTGATATTTGGTTTTGCAAATGTGGCCTGTCTTGCGGTTAATTTTATTGGTACATCATCCCACGGTCAGTCCAGATGGATTTATATTGGACCGATTTCTTTCCAGCCTTCTGAGCTGGCAAAGATGGCTACTATCTTTATGGTGGCAAGCATTGTTGCCAGAAAGACCAAGGCTTTGAGAAGTTTCAAGAATGCTCTCAAGGTGCTGTTTATGTGCCTGCCTCTGACGGCAATCATTGCATATAATAACTTGAGTACTGCCATAATTGTAATTGGCATTGCGGGAATAATGGTATTTGTTGCCAGCCCGGAGTTCAAGAGATTCTTCCTTATAATATTAGGTGGTGGCGCATTTGCGGGAATATTTGTACTATTAGCATCCGGTAGTTATCGTATGCAGCGTATCCAGGTATGGTTGCATCCTGAGAATTTTACTAGTGACTCCTCTTATCAGACTTTACAGGGGTTGTATGCTATCGGTTCCGGTGGTTTGTTTGGCAAAGGCCTTGGAGAGAGTATGCAGAAGCTTGGATTTGTTCCTGAGGCTCAAAATGATATGATTTTCTCTATTATATGTGAGGAACTGGGGCTTTTCGGGGCTGTATGTGTGATTTTAATGTATATCCTTCTGCTGTGGCGTCTGGTTTTGATTGCTACCAAGGCAAAGGATATATTTGGTTCTTTTGTAGTGATAGGAATTATGGCCCATATGGCTTTACAGGTTATATTAAATATTGCGGTTGTTACAAATACTATTCCAAATACAGGTATTACATTGCCATTTATTAGTTATGGTGGTACTTCCATAATGTTTCTTGTGTTTGAAATGTTTGTAGCTTTATCTGTATCTAAGGGCTTAAAGCTTGAAGAAGTATAGAAAGGTTAAGTTATGGGAAAGGGCAAGAAGAAGAAAAAGTCTGTTGTCTGGTTTTATCTTGGAAATATAATTCTTGGTATCGTTATAATAATTGTGGCTGCCTTTATTGCCATGTATATGTTCTGCAATGTTCATGATGTACAGGTTGTGGGAAGTCAGTATTATGATCCAATTGAGATAGAAGAGTATGTGCTTACGGGAAAGTACAAGAATAATGCAGTCTATGTAACTTTTGACAATATGATACATCCTAAGAAGAATATACCTTTTGTTGAATCCGTAAAGGTTCGTATGACTTCCTATGACAAAGTTGAAATCAAGGTGAAGGAAAAATCCATGACGGGATTTATGGCTGTGGCTGATGGAACCTTTGCCTATTTCAATGATGATGGTGAAGTGGTGGAAGTGTCTGATAGGATTTTGGAAGGAATACTTCCGGTATCAGGTGTTGTTCTAGAAAGTGCAGAGGTTGGAAAGCAGATTGCTATTGATGAGAAGTTGCAAAATAATATGCTTTCAACCATCAAGGCTCTTCGTAAGAATAATGTTGCAATTACATCTGGAAATTTTGATGAGGCCGGCAATTTTGGTGTGTTTTCCGGAACTGTCTATATAAATTTTGGTAATGGCTCTGATATAGATGAAAAGGTGAAGAGATTGAATTATATTTTGCCAAAACTGGTGGATATGTCGGGTATATTGCATTTGGAAGACTGGTCAACACAAGATACAGATATTGTGTTTGAAAAAACCACACAATAGTGTGGATAAAATCCACTTTTTCAAAAAAATGGGTTGATAAATAGGCATAAAAAATATATTATAAGATATATATGTTTGCATATTAGGTTTCACGGATTTCGTGAAACATTTTTATAGGGAATAAGGAGGAAGAGATCTTGCTTGAAATTATGACTAATGAAATAGAAAACGGCGCAAAGATTATTGTTGTCGGTGTCGGCGGTGCTGGAAACAATGCTGTTAATAGAATGATTGATGAAAATATAGGAGGAGTAGAATTTATCGGTGTTAATACTGATAAGATGGACTTACAGTTATGTAAGGCTCCTACATTGATTCAGATCGGCGAGAAGCTCACAAAGGGACTTGGTGCAGGAGCACAGCCTGAAATCGGACAGAAGGCTGCCGAGGAATCAGCAGAGGAGATCTCAGCACACTTAAAGGGTGCGGATATGGTATTTGTAACTTGCGGAATGGGAGGCGGTACTGGTACAGGTGCTGCACCAGTTGTTGCCAAGATTGCAAAAGAGCAAGGTATCCTTACTGTTGGTGTTGTTACTAAGCCATTTAGTTTTGAAGCAAAGACTCGTATGGTAAATGCCGAAGGCGGTATTGAGAGATTGAAAGAAAATGTGGATACACTTATTGTTATCCCTAATGATAAATTGTTACAGATCTGTGATAAGAGAACTACAATGCCAGAAGCTTTGAAGAAGGCTGATGAGATCTTACAGCAGGGTGTTCAGGGTATTACAGACTTGATTAACCTGCCAGCTCTTATCAATCTGGATTTCTCAGATGTCAAGACTGTTATGCATGACAAGGGAATTGCTCATATTGGTATTGGTACTGGTAAGGGTGATGAGAAAGCAACAGAGGCAGTTAGAATTGCTGTTGAGAGTCCACTTCTTGAGACAACAATCAGTGGCGCTACAGATGTTATCATCAATATTTCTGGTGATATTACACTTCAGGATGCTGCATCTGCTACAAATTACATCAAGGATCTCACAGGAAATGATATTAATATCATCTTCGGTGCAAAATATGATGAGTCAATGACAGACACAGCTACAATTACTGTTATTGCTACAGGAATTAGAGATAATGGTTTGAATAATTCTATTCCAAAGCCAGGAAGCAGTGTTATTGATAACATGAAGTATAATTCTACTGTTTCCAAGACAACTGCTACTGCGGGATTAGGATTTGGTGCTTCAACTCAGGCAGCTTCCACAGCTACTGCAGCTAAGCCAGCAGCAGCAACATCATTTGGCGGATTTGGTGAAGCAGTGAAGAAGCCTGTTATGCCATCGCTTTCTGAGCCATCTATTACAGAAGGCACAGTAAAGCCACAGGATATCAAGATTCCTGATTTCTTAAAGAATTCTAGAAGCTAATTAGCTTTGAAATATTAAATGAATAAAGGGGGCCTCTGATATGTAATACATGTCGGAGGCTTTTTCAAATAAAATATTGCTAAATTTATTCTATATGTTAAAATGGCAATTGGCATATTTTATGCTTTATTTCTTATATATAAATAGGAGAGAACGATGCAAGAATTAATAAATGTTATTAAAGATGAAGTGACCAAGGCTTTTGTTGAGTGTGGTTATGGCGAGAAATATGGCTATGTAACTATTTCCAACAGACCTGATTTGTGTGAATATCAGTGTAATGGTGCGTTGGCTTGTGCAAAGGAAGCTCATAAAGCTCCGATAATGATTGCCAATGAGGTGTGTGAAAAACTTCAGGGAAATAAATTGTTTGCAAGTGTTGAAGCCTGCAATCCTGGATTTTTAAATATGAAAATATCAGAGGAGTATCTGGCTGATTACAACAATAAGATGCTTGATGATGACAGACTTGGACTTGATGAAGTAGAACAGAAGAAGACTATCATGATTGATTATGGCGGACCAAATGTTGCCAAGCCACTTCATGTAGGACATTTACGCTCTGCTGTAATTGGAGAGAGTATCAAGAGAATCAATAGATTCATGGGAAATGAAGTTATTGGTGATGTTCATTTGGGAGACTGGGGTCTGCAGATGGGCTTGATTATTACTGAGCTTAGAGAACGCCAGCCTGATTTAGTATATTTTGATCCTGATTATAAGGGTGAATATCCAAAGGAAGCCCCATTTACCATAAGTGAGTTGGAAGAAATCTATCCAACTGCCAGTGGTAAGTCCAAGGAGGATGAAGCATACAAGGAGCAGGCTATGGCTGCAACTTATGAACTTCAGCATGGGAATCCTGGATATACAGCATTGCTACAGCATATATTAGATGTATCTGTAACAGATTTGAAGAGAAATTATGAGAATCTCAAGGTTTCATTCGATTTGTGGAAGGGCGAGTCTGATGCTGATCCATATATTCCTGATATGGTTGAGAAGATGAAGGCTGATGGATATGCATATGTCAGCGAAGGTGCTTTGGTTGTTGATGTTGCTGAAGAATCTGACACCAAGGAGATTCCTCCATGTATGATTTTGAAATCAGATGGAGCTGCTTTGTATAATACAACTGATTTGGCAACTCTTATATGGCGTGAGGCTGATTATCATCCTGATGAGGTTATCTATGTAGTTGATAAGCGTCAGGAGTTACATTTTGTACAGGTATTTAGATGCGCTAAGAAAACAGGCATTGTCCCAGACTCTACAGAATTAAAATTTGTAGGTTTTGGAACTATGAATGGCAAGGATGGTAAGCCTTTCAAAACAAGAGATGGCGGCGTTATGAGATTGGAAAATCTCATTTCTGATATTAATGAGAAGATGTATTCTAAGATTTTGGAAAATGATACCATGAGCCAGGAGGAAGCTGAGAAGACTTCCAAGACAGTTGCTCTTGCAGCTATTAAATATGGTGACTTGTCTAATCAGGCTTCCAAGGATTATATCTTTGATATTGACAGATTTACATCATTTGAGGGAAATACTGGACCATATATCCTCTATACAATTGTTAGAATGAAATCTATTCTGGCAAAATATGCTCAGAGTGGTAAGTCTGTTGAAGCAGGAGCAATTGGAGCACCTGAGACAGAGAGTCAGAAGGCTCTCATGTTGGAACTTGCCCGTTTCAACACTTCTATTAGAAATGCATATGAGGAGACAGCGCCTCATAAGATATGTGCATATATTTATGAATTGGCCAATGCATTTAACAAGTTCTATCACGAGACCAAGATTCTCGGTGAGGAGGATGAGAAGAAGCAGGCTGGTTATATTAAATTGTTACAGTTAACAAAACAGACTCTTGAAGTATGTATTGACTTGTTAGGTTTTGAGGCACCTGAGAGAATGTAATTATTTAGAAAGAAGGAATATATCATGACAAAAGTAGATATTATATCAGGGTTTTTAGGAGCTGGAAAAACAACATTTATCAAGAAGATGATTGATGAAGTATATAAAGGTGAAAATGTTGTTCTTATTGAAAATGAGTTTGGTGAAGTTGGCATTGACGGCGGATTTTTAAAGGATGCCGGGATTACAATTTCCGAGCTGAATTCTGGATGCATCTGCTGTACTTTGGTAGGAGATTTCGCCAAGAATTTACAGGAAGTATTGGACACATATCATCCTGATAGAATTATTATTGAGCCATCTGGAGTAGGTAAGCTTAGTGATGTTATGACATCTGTTATTGATTTGGAAGAGTCACATGATGTGAAAGTCAATGCACTTGTTACAGTTGTCAATGCATTGAAGGCATCTAAGCAGATGAAAGCTTTTGGTGAATTCTTCAACAATCAGATTGAATATGCTACAACTGTTGTATTGTCTAGAACACAGAAGGCTACATCAGATCAGTTGGAATTCTGCGTGAAGAAGATTCAGGAACTTAATCCAAAGGCTGCTATTATTACAACAGCCTGGGACAAGTTGGCAGGAGAGAATATTCTCAAAGTTATTGAAGGTCAGGATAATCTGGAATATAAATTGATGGCTGAGGCTAAGCATCATGAGGAAGAGCTCGAGCATGAACACCATCATCATCATGACCATGATGAGCATGACCATCACCATGACCATGATGAGCATGACCATCACCATGACCATGACGAGCATGAACATCACCATGACCACGATGAGCACGAGCATCATCACCATCATGAACATGATGAGAATTGTACCTGTGGATGCCATGACCATGATCATCATCATGCAGATGATGTATTTACAAGCTGGGGCAAGGAGACTCCACATGTATTTGAGAAGGCTACTATTGAAAATGCTCTCAAGGCATTTGTTGAGACCGATGAATATGGTGATATCTTAAGAGCCAAGGGTATGGTTCCATCTACGGATGGAACATGGATTTATTTTGATCTGGTTGACGGCGAGTATGAAATCAGACAGGGTGAGCCTGATTACACTGGTAGACTTGTAGTAATTGGTCCTGATATTGATGAGCATCAGCTTGAAGAATTATTTGGATTGAACTAATTAGTGAGTTTTATGACAAGGCCTTATGGGCCTTGTTGATTTTGGAGGATATATAATGGCTGAGATTCCAGTTTATGTCTTTACCGGATTCATGGACAGTGGCAAGACGACTCTTATAGAAGAGACTCTTCTGGAAAATGGATTTGGAGAAGACAATGAGAAGATATTGATTATCTGTTGTGAAGATGGCGATGTGGAATATGATATGGATAAGCTGAAGAAAGCTAACGTAGAAGTGGTTTATCTTGAAGATGAAGAGGAATTCACACCGGCCAAATTGGCAGAATTAAATGATACATATAAACCAGATTCCGTATTTATAGAATATAATGGAACATGGGATGTGGGAAATCTGTATGAAATAGATGCACCAAAGGATTGGGTTGTTGTCCAGTCTTTGTGTACAATTGATGCTACAACATTTGACATGTATATGCTCAATATGAGAGCAATGATGCAGGAGCAGTTCTTTAAGGCTGAGGTTGTAATATTTAACAGATGTGATGACGACACACCTCGAGCAAAGTATAGAGCTACAATCAAGACAGTAAATCGTCCTGCTCAGATAGTATATGAGCGCAAGGATGGAACTATAGACAATAGAGAAGAAGAATTGCCATTTGATTTGGATGCCGATGTTATTGAAATAACAGATGCAGATTATGCGCTTTGGTTTATGGATGTAATGGATCATCCTAAGAAATATGATGGCAAGACAGTGCATTTTCTTGGTTTGATTTACAATCCACAGGATAGTAAGGGTAAATTAAAGAGAGGCGTTGTTGTTCCTGGTAGATTTGCTATGACATGTTGTGTGGAAGATATTCAATTTCTCGGCATGATGTGTAAGGTGGGAGTGGATGAAGCTCCTGCTCATCGTAGCTGGGTTGATATTACTGCCAAGGTGAAGGTGGAATTTGCCAGAGAGTATAAGGGCAAAGGACCAGTGCTTTATCCTATTGAGATGAAGCCGGCAGAAAAACCAGAGGATGAGTTGGTTTATTTTAGTTAAAATGATTTCATAATAGAGCAGATATTTCTGACATTTTTTGTTGGAGATTTCTGCTTTTTTTATGTTGCAAAACCTGCAGATTGATTGATTTGGAGGCATAAAATCGTGTTTTGATATAGATGTTAAAAAATTGACAACTTTAGTTGTTTACTCTGATAAAACATCATGGAGATTTTTTGAAAATATTTGGCTATTTTTAAGTGGAAAATAGTTTGACTATGCAGGTAAAAACAAATATCATTTAATTATGCGTTTAGATTCCGTCATATAGTTAGTTTAAATATTATTTAGAAGTTTACTAATAGTTTACGAATAAATGGAATCCTAAATATCGACAAAAAACCAAAGGAGGATGGTTTATGTATTCAATACTAAAGGCAGAACAGTTGGCCGACAAGATTTATCTCATGGATGTCAAGGCTCCTAGAGTTGCAGCATCTTGTCTTCCAGGACAGTTTGTCATTGTCAAGATTGATGGAGTGGGAGAGAGAATTCCACTTACAATTTGTGATTATGATAGAGAAGCAGGCACAATTACTATTGTATTCCAGACAGTAGGTGCTTCTACAATGAGAATGGCAGAGCTTAAAGCAGGAGATAGCTTTGAAGATTTCGTGGGACCTCTCGGTCTCCCTTCTGAATTGTGCGAAGAAGAGAATTTGGAAGAGACCAAGAAGAAGAAGATTGTATTTATTGCAGGTGGTGTAGGTACTGCACCAGTTTACCCACAGGTTAAGTGGTTGAAGGAGCATGGAGTAGATACAACAGTAATTATGGGTTCTCGAACTAAAGACTTATTGTTCTTTGTAGACAAGATGGAAAAGGTTGCAACACAGCTTTGTGTAACAACAGATGATGGAAGTTATGGATTCCATGGAATGGGAACTAACCAGTTGCAGGCATTGGTTGATGCAGGACAGACTTTTGATCATTGCGTAGCTATTGGACCTATGATTATGATGAAGTTCGTATGTAAGCTTACCAAGGAACTTGAGATACCTACAGTAGTATCAATGAACCCAATTATGGTTGATGGTACTGGAATGTGTGGTGCTTGTCGTCTTGTAGTTGGCGATGAAGTGAAGTTTGCTTGTGTAGATGGACCTGAGTTTGATGGTCATCTGGTTGATTTTGATCAGGCTATGGCTAGACAGGCTCAGTACAAGACTGAGGAAGGTCGTGCTAAGTTGGCCCTTGAAGAGGGAGATACTCATCACGGCGGATGCGGACATTGTGGAGGTGACAAATAATGGCTAATGTAGATGTGTTGGTTAGAGTACCTGTTAGCGAACAAGATCCATTGGTTCGCGCAAAGAATTTTGACGAAGTATGCCTTGGATATTCAAAAGAAGAGGCTATGGACGAGGCAACTCGTTGTTTAAATTGTAAGAATGCACAGTGTGTAAAAGGCTGTCCTGTTTCAATAAATATTCCAGCATTTATTGAGCAGGTAAAGGATGGAAATATTGAGAAGGCATATAGCATTATCAGTGAGTCATCAGCTCTTCCTGCTGTATGTGGTCGTGTATGTCCACAGGAGAGTCAGTGTGAGGGTAAATGTATCCGTGGTATCAAGGGTGAGCCAGTATCCATTGGTAAGCTTGAGAGATTTACAGCAGACTGGGCTAGAGAGAATGGAATAAAGCCACAGGGAGCTGAGGAGAAGAACGGTCATAAGGTGGCTGTAGTTGGTTCAGGTCCTGCAGGTCTTACATGTGCTGGAGATTTGGCAAAGCTTGGCTATGATGTGACAATCTTTGAAGCACTTCACGAAGCAGGTGGTGTATTAGTATATGGTATTCCTGAATTCAGATTGCCAAAGACCAAGGTTGTAGCTGCTGAAGTTGAAAATGTAAAATCTCTCGGTGTTAAGATTGAGACCAATGTAATTATTGGAAAGACAATTACAATTGATAAATTAATGGAAGAGGAAGGCTTTGAGGCTGTATTTATCGGATCAGGTGCCGGTCTTCCTAGATTTATGGGAATCCCAGGAGAGCAGGCTAACGGAGTCTTCTCTGCCAATGAGTTTCTTACAAGAAATAACCTTATGAAAGCATATCAGGAAGGTTATGATACACCTATTTCAAGAGGTAAGAAGGTAGTAGTTGTAGGTGGTGGAAATGTTGCTATGGATGCTGCCAGAACTGCACTTCGTCTTGGAGCTGAGGTTCATGTTGTATATCGTCGTGGTGAGGCTGAACTTCCTGCAAGAGCAGAAGAAGTACATCATGCAAAGGAAGAGGGAGTAATCTTCGATTTACTTCAGAATCCTACTGAGATCCTTGTGGATGAGAACGGATGGGTATCAGGTATCAAAGTTATCAAGATGGAACTTGGTGAGCCAGATGAGTCTGGTCGTAGAAGTCCTGTTGAGATTCCAGGTTCAGAGTATGAGATTGAGGCTGACACAGTTATCATGTCTCTTGGAACATCTCCAAATCCACTTATCTCAAGCACTACAAAGGGTATTGAGACCAATAGACGCGGTTGTATTGTTGCTGAGGAAAATGGTGCAACTACCAAGACTGCAGTTTATGCAGGTGGAGATGCTGTTACAGGTGCGGCTACAGTTATTCTTGCAATGGGTGCAGGTAAGGCTGCAGCAGCTGGTATTCACGAATATTTCATGAATAAATAATTTAGTTATGGATGGCGCTGGTATACATACTATATCAGCGCCATTTTTATGGGAAATGGCTTTGCATTTCCTATTTTTATACCCTTTTTGGAGGATATTTATAAATGTCTTATGTTATAATATGCAAAGTTAGAATATTTTTGCTTAGAGGAAGTAATTTATGAATAGATATTTATCAAAAGAGGAATCAACTGCATTAAAGGGAGTAGCCATTTTGTGGATGATATTTCATCATTGCTATCATGAGACCGGTTTGTTTGATTATCTGAATCTGAATTTCTATCCCTTTGACATGGAGAGTGTGTTAAATGTTGGAATCTATGCCAAGGTTTGTGTTGCTATATTTGCCTTTGTATCAGGTTATGGATTGTATATAAGTTATATGAATTCTGCAGTTATAGAAGGTGATTCCAAATGGATTTGGAACAGGCTGAAGAAGGTTATGACAACCTTTTGCACTGTGGCTGCTATTTCATATGTATACTTTGCAATCAAGGCTTTGATTACAGGTGAGGAATTTTTCTCAAAATATGGTAAGTCAGTATCTGAAATTGTGATTTCTATTGCTGCGGACATATTTGGCCTGTCGAAGCTTCTTGATACCCGTAGTTTAAATGGAGCCTGGTGGTATATTAGCGCTGCTATTATATTTATGATTGTAGCACCTGCATTTTACAAGCTTCTGAATCAATTTGGTTCAGTATTTGTAATAGGTGTGCTTATAGTTCTTCCTAGAATTCTGAAACTGGAATACTTCGGACAGACTAGTATCTATGTGTATCTGGAAGTGTTTGTTGTGGGAATGGTTGCCTGCCATGCGGATTGGTTTGGTAAATTTTACAGGAAATTCTACAAGAGCAGCTTGGCCAAGGTGGCAACAGCAGTGGTGCTTATAGCTTTCTTTGTGCTTTCTATCCACAATAACCTGTTGCTATCAAGAAAGATATTCTGGGAATATCATTATATTGTAGTTCCACTAATTAATATTTTCCTGTGTATATTTGTGATATTCAAGATTCCTGGATGCAAGAAGGTGTTTGCTTATCTGGGCAAATATTCCACAGTAATGTGGCTGGTACATATTTTCTATAGAAATGATATGAATGCTCATGTTCCTGATAATACATGGTTTATGATTACACCTATTGTATTGGTGGTTGTTTCCCTTGTGAGTGCCATTATATATGACAAGGTTAGAGGCTTTCTTAAGTAAATACAAAAAGAATACAAGCGAAACTTACGAAACACTTGCGACATATTTCACGAGATAATAAAATGGATTTAGATACTATGTCTCAGAGGGGATAGAGACAGAGGTGATTGTGTTTTTATTTTAAGGGGGTAAAATTTAATAATGAAGAAGGTAACCAGATTTATTGCGCTTTCTATGGTACTTTGCATGTTGTTTTCTATGACAGCATTTGCAGCAAATGAGACATCTCTTGATATCTCAGACAATGGTACTGTGGATGAAGAAAGCATGGGGGAGATGCGTCGTAACCTTAGAGAATATTATAATGTAGCATGCCATGCCAGTGATGAAAGTACATTGGCGATTGCACAGGCTGCAGCAGATGTTATTGGAAGAAAGACTGTTACCTATACTGAGGCTAATCAGGTAGCTGCTTTGGTACAGCTTGGATATTCAAAGGTTGGAAGCAATGGTCCTATTTCTATTACACGAGGCCAGCTTAGATATAAGAACTGGTTCTGGTGGAAGACAGAGGATGTATACTTGGTATGCTTATCTGGTACAGATACTGATGCAGAGAATCAGACAACTGATTGGTGGACTGATTTATTATCAGGATTTGAATTTGATAATCAATATGTTAGAAATATCAAGGCAACAATCAGAGCGAATGTTCCTGCAGGTTCTAATTTGATTATTACAGGTCATTCTCTTGGTGGAATGGTTGCTCAGCAGGTTGCAGCTGACAAGGATTTGAAGAGAGAATACAATTTTATGAATACAGTAACATTTGGTTCTCCACTTATTGATGGATTAAGCCGTGAGGGTATGGTTAAGCGTCTTGGAGATACATCAGATGTGGTACCTTATTTATCAGTTTCAACATTTCTCAATATTTTCTGGCAGGCAGCTGGATTAAATAGAGAAAATGGTGGATATTCAGTATTGGATTTGAGTTTTGCAGCCCATAGATTCAGCTATCAGCGTGGATCAGTTTGGGGTGCTTATGATCCTTGTGGAGAGAAGAATGCTGGTAGACAGCTTGTTCTTAATTTTGCAACAACTGAGTTCTATCATTCACCAGTTGTAGTAACTGATTAATGGATGCAATTGAATAATAGTGCGTATAGCACTGATAATAGAAAGCCATGTTCCCCGTGGCTTTTTATTTTTTCTTAATAGGACTATCACAAAATTATCATAGAATCTTTAAGGTGAATGAGATATAATGTAAACATGTATGCGAAGAAATTAAAATCATGGGCAAAGCATTTTGACTTCTTAATTGGGGACTTAATAGCAGTTACTTTGTCATATGCTTTGGCTATATATATTAGACAACAAATTGAATATGAATTCTGGTGGCATCAAATCCTTGAGGTAGGATGGATTTCATTGGCAATTATTTATCTTGTATGTGCTCTTGCAACATCTGCTTACAAGAATATTATCCGACGAGATAGATATATGGAATTGAAGGCGGTAATAAAACAGGTTATAGTTACATTCGATGTATTTGTAATATATCTGTACGCAATTCAGCTCTCCT
>JAFUXA010000021.1 GCA_017470985.1 Lachnospiraceae bacterium | reverse complement strand
ACTCCCTTCTACTTGATTTTATTTGTTAAAAAATGCACAATATATTGTGAGAAAAACTACGATTTAATACACAATATGACGATGGTATTGTTGAAAAATTAACCCCTTTAAATTATAATGTGTATGTTGTGATTTGAAACATTTAACACAAAGTGACATATGCTTTGCTATATATAAATGTTGCAGGATTTTTATGGAATAAGGGGGTTACTTATTATGCCAAAGTATATTATGGCGCTGGATGCGGGAACTACTAGTAACAGATGCATCCTTTTTGATCATGAGGGGAATGTGTGCTCGAAAGCACAGAAAGAGTTTAGACAGATTTTTCCAAATCCTGGTTGGGTAGAACATGATGCCAATGAGATTTGGTCCACAATGCTTGGTGTTGCTGTGGAGGCAATGCTGAAGATTGGAGCGACATCAGAGGATATTGCAGCAATCGGTATTACTAATCAGCGTGAGACAACTATTGTATGGAACAAAAACACTGGAGAACCTGTATACAATGCTATTGTATGGCAGTGTCGCCGTACATCAGAGATGGCAGACGAGTTGATGGCTAGAGGGTTGGAAGATTCCATCAGAAGCAAGACTGGTTTGCGTATAGATGCTTATTTCTCTGCTACCAAGATCAAGTGGATACTTGATAATGTAGAGGGAGCCAGAGAGAAAGCTGAGAATGGCGAGCTCATTTTTGGAACAGTTGAGACATGGCTTATCTGGAAGTTGACCAAGGGTAGAGTACATGTTACAGATTATTCCAATGCCAGCCGTACAATGTTATTTAATATCAATACTTTAGAGTGGGATGAAGAGATTCTGAAGGAGCTGGATATTCCTAAGTGCATGCTTCCGGAAGCCAGACCTTCAAGTGATGTATATGGACAGGCTGATCCAAGCTTCTTTGGTGGAGAGATTCCGATTTCCGGTGCAGCTGGAGATCAGCAGGCGGCTTTGTTTGGCCAGGCTTGTTTCTCAGAAGGTGAGGCCAAGAATACATATGGTACAGGTTGTTTCCTTCTTATGAATACTGGAGAGAAGCCTGTATTTTCCAATAACGGATTGGTTACAACAATTGCCTGGGGATTGGATGGCAAGGTTAATTATGCTTTGGAAGGTTCAATCTTTGTTGCCGGTGCAGCAATTCAGTGGTTGAGAGATCAGATGAAGCTTATTGATTCAGCTGAGGATTCAGAATATATGGCCAAGAAGGCTCATGGCACTCATGGTACATATGTGGTACCTGCGTTTACAGGTCTTGGTGCGCCTCACTGGGATCAGTATGCCAGAGGTACAATTGTAGGTATAACTCGTGGTACCAACAAGAATCATATTATCCGTGCTACACTCGAGTCTATTGCATATCAGGTGTGCGATGTAATTGATGCTATGAAGGCGGACTCGGAGACTGATCTTCGTGCATTGAACGTAGATGGTGGTGCTTCTGCCAATGATTTCCTTATGCAGTTCCAGGCTGACATGCTTGATAAGCCTGTAAACAGACCTTCATCTGTTGAATCTACAGCTTTGGGTGCTGCTTATCTGGCTGGTCTTGCAGTTGGATTCTGGGGAAGCAAGGAAGAGGTAATGAGAAATATTCAGTATGATAGAGTGTTCATTCCATCTATTGATCCTGAGGAGAGAACTACAAAGCGTAAAGGCTGGGCCAAGGCTGTTAAATATGCTTACGGATGGGCTCGTCAGGAAGAGGAGTAATTATTATTAGACATCAATAATTATAATGTAAAATGTTTTTCTACAAATTTGGATAATTATTGAAAAAGTTGTATGAAAATGAATTATAATTGTATATAATTAATTTGTGAGTTAGCGGGCAACCGTTATGAAAAAGTTAAGAAGAAGGACAAGCTGGGGGGCTTGTCCTTCTTTGTTGTTATTATGAATTCTATATGAGTTATTTGGATTTAGGTCTGTTGCTATTATTTTACACAATAAATAGCAATAGATTTTTGATTATAAAATTGGCAATTACAATTATAAGTGCAATCCACAGTATGCTGCTGTGGAATCTGAATTTATGCTTGTGGATTCTACAGTATATAAACTGAATTAATATATAGCACAAAGCTGCCACTGAGTAGATAACTAATGGATGATATAGAAATGAAATCCATGGATGTCCAGATAATAGAGCGATGGCTGCTCTGGTGCCGCCACAGCCTGGACAGTACAATCCTGTGAGTTCATGAAATATGCATATATGATTTTGTGATTTTATTGTAAGCCAGTTGGCTAGTTGTACAAATATATTCATAGATTTGTTTTATCATTTTGTTATTTATAAGTAAAGAAGGAATTAGGAAGAATGTATGAAAAGCCTTTATGATTGTGCATACTAATGTGTTATACTAAAACTAACTACATAAATTCTGCTTGTGTGGCTTGATTTGCTTTAAAGTTAATAGGCTAGATGGAGAGGACTTGAAGATATATTCATTTTATGAATACATTAAATGAGGAGGCACTATAATGGTAAAAAAGAAAAAACAAGGTTCCATTCGTGGAAAAGTGCTATTATCAATCGTTCCAGTGGTAGTGGTACTTGTATTGGTACTGGTTGCTATTTCAACAATCATCTCCAGAAGACGATTGGGGGATATGGCCAAAGATCAGCTGAATTCTTCTATTACAAATCAGACTGATAATATTGAAGCGTGGATGGATGAGAATTTGACATTCTTCTCCACTGCAAAATCTACAATTGAACAATTAAAACCTGATGCTGCAGGATTGCAGGTATTGTTGGATACCTATTATGATTCCAACACTGCTGCACCGGAGGGGCTATATGTGGCCACATCAACCGGGGGATTTTATACTGCCACAGGTTCAACCCATACTGAGAGTAATCCTACGGATACGCAGTGGTATAAGCAGGGACTTACCAGGGTGAATATGGATTATGGAACAGCTTATCAGGATGCTGATGGCAGATATGTTATTTCTGCATCAGGTATTTTGAATGATGCATCAGGTGAGATAAAGGTTATCTCTGCAGATGTTTCTCTGGATCAGATTAGTATTATTGTAAATTCTGGTGTGAAAATGGATGAAGCATCATCTTTCCTTGTGGACACAGCTGATAATACTATTTTAGCTCATAGAGATGCATCAAAAGTTGGTACAGATTTATCAGCGGATTCATCAGCATTTATGGCAGGCGTAGCCCAAAAGGTGGCCGAGAGGGATTATAATCAGACTACAATAGCTGAAAATCTGGTTAGTTTCAGTGAGATATCAGGAACAGAATGGCTTCTTATATCATATGTTCCAACAGCTGTTGTATATAAATCAGTCACTCAGCTTACAACTATTTTGGTGGTAGCAGGGCTGGCTGCTATTCTGCTTCTGGTGATTATCATCATGGTTATGACCAATAGATTGTTTAAGCCATTGACTGCAATTACACAGAATATTACAGATATGTCTGCTGGTGATTTTACAATTGATATTACAGCAGATAGCAATGATGAAATTGGATTGATGGGTTCTAAGGTTCGGGAATTTGTGGAGAGCATGAGAGGTATGCTTGCCAGCATTAATTCTGAGTCGGAGAAACTTATGGAGCAGTCAGAGAACTCTGATGAGGTATCGAAGACCATGTTTGATGCTTCTTCATCACAGGCCCAGGCTATGGAGGGGTTAAATAATACTGTTAATCAGCTTTCTGTAGCAGTTACAGAGATCGCAGAAAATGCTACAACTCTTGCAATGGTTGTATCTGATACAAGAGATAATTCTGACAAGGCCAGTGAGTCTATGAGAGAGACTGTAGAGATTTCCAAGAAGGGCCGTGAAGATATGGAACAACTTGGAATTGCCATGGAAGGTATACAGAATGCCAACCAGATTCTGGCTGAGTCAATTGACAAGGTGGGTGCTGCTTCTGAAGAGATTACATCCATTGTTGGAATGATTAGTGAAATTTCATCTCAGACCAATCTGTTATCTCTCAATGCTTCCATTGAGGCTGCTCGTGCCGGTGAAGCAGGCAGAGGATTTGCTGTAGTTGCTTCCGAGATTGGCAACCTGGCAAATAATTCATCTCAGTCTGCGCAGGATATTGCAAATCTTATACAGCAGATTAGAAATCTGATTGAAGATGTGGTGCAACAGGCCAATGCATCTGCCAAGAGTATAGAAGAGAACTCGGATTTGATTCATCAGGCAATTGCAACATTTGACCAGATATATCAGAATATCGAACTGTCAAATGAGAGGCTTGCGGCTGTGGTAGATAATATTTCAACTGTCAGTGATGTGGCTACCAGTGTTGCAGCTATTTCGGAAGAGCAGGCAGCATCGGCTGATGAGATTCTTGAAACCTCTAGAAATATGGTGGAACATGCCAATAATATCACTCAAAGCTCACAGGATGTAGCAGACAATTCTCATGAGTTGGCGGATACATCCCAGACTTTGGCTGATCATGTTTCACAGTTTAAGATTTAGGAGGTGATTGTAATGAAGTTAGATAGATTGTTTAAATGTCGGGTTCTGGCATGTATGATGATATGCATTATGGCCATAGGTCTTATGAGTGGTTGCGGCAAGTCTTCAGGAGGAAATGGTGCATCTGGAAATGGCAAGATTCTCTTTGTTATAACAGATGTGGATGATTCTTTCCGCTCCAGCCTGGCAGAGGCTATCAAGACATCTGCTCAGGAACAGGGTCTTGAGATTGATTATCAGGAAAGTGGAGATAGCGTAGATGTGCAGAAAGAGATTATTGAGCAGGCAGCACAAAATGGCTATTCCGGATGTATCTGTAGATTGGCAGATGCCAGCACTGCCCTTCAGATGGAAGTGGCAGCGGGAGATATGCCTATTGTATTTGTAAATAATGATCCAACATCTGAATTGCTGAAGGATTCTAAATATGTATATATCGGTTCTCCTGAACAGGATGCTGGAAAATATGAAGCTGAATATGTATGGAATAAGCTTGGTAATCCTACATCAATTAATCTGGTGATTATGAAGGGCGAGAAGGGCCATTCCGCAACTGAAGGTCGTAGTAAGGCTGCTATTAAATATTTCAGAGATAACGGCGTGGATGTGAATTTGGTATTCTCTGATTATGCCAACTGGACTGATGAGAATGCTTATAAATATATGGGAATTCTATCATCAGTAGGTGGTAAATATGATGCGGTTATCTGCAATAATGATACAATGGCGCTGGGCGTTGTAAAATATATGCAGGATAATGGCATTTCTACCAAGGATATTCCTGTGTGCGGTGTTGATGCAACGGCAGATGGATGCGCATCCGTAGCAGCAGGTGGTATGCAGTTTACAGTATTGCAGTCAGCTGAAGGTCAGGGTGCCAAGGCTGTGGAGGCAATAGCAGCTATGGTGAAAGGAAATAGTATATCTGATATTGCCGGAGCTACAGAAGATGGTAAATATATATGGGTAGACTTTGAGAAGGTTGATGCAAGCAATGTAGCTAATTATCAGTAAGTTGAGAAACCTGAGAAATCGGTGTATAATGATGACACCTGATAGATATATATCAGAATGGTTTATGGATTTGGCATTTAATCTGTTATAGATTAATGAGTGGAAAGGAGGTCGCCCTATGAGAATAGGTTCTCTGGATGGTATTATGCCATATGCCGGAATGTCCGGTATTACCAACGGTTTTACCTATGAAGGAAATATTGGCATTGGTGCGACAGGCTCTGCTTCACCAATTGGAGAAACAGATGCTGATTCCAAAGTAGATGGCGGGATGAAATCATCCCCTGTAGACTGTAAGACCTGTAGGGAAAGAAAATATATAGATGGCTCCGATGAGAATGTATCATTTAAAGCGGCAGCGCATATTTCTCCGCAAGCGGCAGGAGCTGTAGTACGAGGTCACGAAGGTGAACATGTGAGCAACGCTTATGATAAAGCGGCCCAGAACAATGGCAAGGTTATTAATGCCAGCGTATCTATTCATACAGCGGTGTGCCCGGAGTGCGGCAGAACTTATGTATCAGGTGGAACCACCTCAACAACTATTCAATATTCAAATGAGCAAAATCCATATCAGCAGAACAAGAAAGCAGCTGATGCAGCTGCGCTTGTTGGCGGTAAGATGGATTTCAAAATATAAAATAATAATAGACAAGGGAGACAACAAATGGATATCAACAACACACTTGCCAAAGAACTTGGCATTAAACCGGGACAGGTAGAGGCCACAGTTCGATTGATTGACGAGGGTAACACGATACCATTTATTGCCAGATATCGTAAAGAAGTTACCGGAGCACTTAATGATGAAGTGCTCCGTAATCTTTTTGATAGATTAAATTATCTGCGCAATTTGGAAGATCGTAAAGCGACAGTCATAGCGAGCATTGAGGAACAAGGAAAGCTTACGGAGGAGTTAAAGGCTCAGATTATTGCAGCAGAGACTCTGGTTGTAGTGGAGGATTTGTATAGACCTTATAAGCAGAAGCGTCGTACTCGTGCTACAATTGCCAAGGAGAGAGGCTTGGAGCCATTGGCTGATATTATTATTTCACAGAAGGCTGACAAGGCAATCGAGGAGATTGCAGCTGATTATGTGGATCCTGAGAAGGAAGTGAATTCAGCTGAGGATGCCATTGCCGGAGCTATGGATATTATTGCAGAGCAGATAAGTGATGAGGCTGATTACAGAATCTGGATTAGAGATATTACAGAGAACAAAGGTAGAATCATATCAACTGCCAAGGATGCAGAGGCTGAATCAGTTTATGAGATGTATTATGATTTCAATGAGCCTATTGCCAAACTTCCTGGACATAGAGTATTAGCTCTAAACCGAGGTGAGAAGGAGAAGGTTCTTGTTGTAAAAATTGAAGCACCTGTGGATGATATTTTGAAATATCTGGCTAAGCAGGTGATTACAGAGGACAATGAGTATACCAATGAGATTTTGGAAAATGTTATTGCTGATGCATATGACAGACTTATTGCCCCGGCTATTGAACGCGAAATTAGAAGTTCTCTCACAGAGATTGCTGAGGATGGAGCTATCAAAGTATTTGGCAAGAATCTGACACAGCTTCTTATGCAGCCACCAATTGCTGGTAAGGTTGTACTGGGTTGGGATCCTGCTTTTAGAACAGGTTGTAAGCTGGCTGTTGTTGATGAGACTGGTAAGGTTTTGGATACAACTGTTATATTCCCTACAGCTCCACAGAACAAGGTGGCTGAATCTGAGATAGTATTGAAGAGATTGATTTCTAAATACAATATCAGTTTGATTTCTGTTGGAAATGGTACTGCATCAAGAGAGTCTGAACAGGTTATTGTAAATCTGTTAAAGGATATTCCGGTTCCTGTACAGTATGTTATTACAAATGAAGCGGGAGCTTCAGTTTATTCTGCAAGTAAGCTTGCAACAGAGGAATTCCCTAACTTTGATGTGGGACAGCGCAGTGCAACTTCCATTGCCAGACGTCTTCAGGATCCATTGGCTGAACTGGTGAAGATTGATCCGAAGTCCATAGGAGTTGGACAGTATCAGCATGATATGAATCAGAAGAAACTGGGGGAGGCTCTTGGTGGAGTAGTAGAAGATTGTGTTAACAGAGTGGGTGTGGATGTAAATACTGCATCAGCATCTCTTCTGGAATATGTATCAGGTATCAACAAGACCATTGCCAAAAATATTGTGGCCTACAGAGAGGAAAAGGGTAAGTTTACTTCCCGCGCTGAGATTTTAAAGGTTCCAAAGCTTGGACCGAAAGCATATGAGCAGTGTGCTGGTTTCCTTCGTATCTTGGATGGCAAAAATCCATTGGATGCCACAAGCGTGCATCCTGAGAGTTATAAGGTTACAACAGCTCTTCTGGAAAAAACTGGACATGATTTATCTGAGATTACAGCAGGTGGAATGCCTGGAATTGAGAAGGAGATCACTGATGTAGAGAAGCTTGCAGAGGAACTTGGTGTAGGTGCCATGACTTTGGAGGATATTCTAGGTGAGCTTGCAAAGCCAGGTAGAGATCCTCGTGAAGATATGCCTAAGCCTATTTTACGAAGTGATGTACTTTCAATGGAAGATTTGAAACCTGGAATGGTGTTGAAGGGAACTGTGAGAAATGTTATTGACTTTGGTGCTTTTGTGGATATCGGAGTACACCAGGATGGACTGGTTCATTTATCACAGATGAGTGACAGATATATACAGCATCCGCTTGATGTGGTCAGTGTTGGTGACATAGTAGATGTTGAAGTAATGGAAGTGGATTTGAAGAAGCAGAGAATTCAGCTTACCATGAAGATTGGTGGAGCGGCTGGTGATAACAAGGTTCAGGGTGCTACTGGTTCTAAGAAATCACCGGATAGAACTAATGCCAAGAAGAATCTGAAAAATGCCAATGGCAGCGGCCGTGGTAAAGAGAATAGAAACAAGGATAACCGCAAGAATGGCAATAATGGAAATAATGGCAAGAATGGTTCTAAAAACTTTAGACATGGAAATCATTTCTTTGACAATATTGTGATTCCACCATCTAAATAACAATTAACTTGACATAGTTAGTCCAATCTAATATATTAATACCTGATATAGGAATCTTCGGGGCAGGGTGTAATTCCCGACCGACGGTAAGCTGATTGATCAGTAAGTCCGTGAGCCTGAGAGTAATTGAGGGTTGAACCAGTGAGAATCTGGTACCGACAGTAGAGTCTGGATGAGAGAAGATAAGCGTTGGATGTGGATTGAAGCCTCGAGTATATTCATATACTTGAGGCTTTTTTGTATGATAAAAAACACACGCTTACTCGCCGATTTTCCTACATTAATAAATTGATGTGTGCCCGGTGTTTCGGGCCGGAAAAGGAGATAGATATGAGTAACAACACAATGGCTACAAATGTGGCCTCAGCAGATAAGAAAGGTAAGATAGGCGTGAGACAAATCACTGTGACTGCTATGCTTTCGGCAGTGGCGTTTGTTCTTATGTATCTGGAGATGCCGGCACTTTTGATGCCAAGTTTCATCAAGTTTGATTTTTCTGATTTGCCAGCATTGATGGGAGCATTTGCTTTAGGACCTGTATATGGTATCCTTATTGAACTTGTGAAAAATGCTCTTCATTTGGTGGTATCTCAGAGTATGTTTATTGGGGAGTTGTCAAATTTTATTCTGGGAGCAACATTTACATTTACCGCAGGTCTTATATACAAGATGAACAAGAGCAAGAGAGGCGCAATTGTAGGTGGAATAGTTGGAGCTTTGGTTATGGGAATTGTCAGTGTGCCGGCTAATTATTTTGTGGTTTATCCAGTATATGTACAGGCTTGTTTCAGTGGGGAAGAGCAGCGATGCATAGATATGTACTCTGCTTTTTCATCTGGAGTATTACATTTGGGAGAGATGAAGTCTTTATTACAGTGCTTGCTGGTATTTAATTTGCCATTTACAGTTTTGAAGGGGCTTATCTCTGTTTTGATTACAATGTTTGTTTATAAACCATTATCACCACTTCTTCATGGCAAGCGCTAATTGGTTTATATTTTATTCAGTAAATAATATGAATATATGACATGCTAAGACCTGATTTCCGTGGCTTATACTGCGGGATTAGGTCTTTTGTATTTGATGGAAATGTGCTAAAATTAAGTAGATTATAAATAGATACTAGGAGGACTATGTATGTCCACAGAATTTGACGTAAAATTATCAGCAAATGACATGTATGCATTCAACATGTATCATGCTTATACATCTGTACAGGGCATTGTGCCAGTTGTTTTGGGAATAGCTGTTTTGACTATTGCCTGCATATCAGATGATTTTCAAGGAGGCTTCTCAAGATATTTATATATGTTGATTGGCTTGGTCTTTATTTTATATATTCCATTATCTTTGTGGATGAGAGCTCGCAGAGTTATTCTGATGGATGATGTTCTTGGGAATCCTATTCATTATAATTTCTGTGATGAAGGTGTGGTTGTAACAGCACACAATGGAGAGAGTGCTACCTTGGAATGGCAATATGTATACAAGGCAGTTGCTACCAAGAATATGATATATATTTTCAGTAACAGGGTAAATGCTTATATTATTCCAAAGGCAGCTGTTGGCGATAAATTGGATGATATGTATTCTATTATCAAAGCAAATGTTGCTGATTACAGAGTGAAATTGAAATAGATTATTGCATAGCGATAATGAAATATTACAGACTATAAGAATCAAGAGGAAACTATGGTTATAGAGACAAATTCACCGGAGGAAACCTTTGAGCTGGGCAGACAGTTAGGACAGAAGGCCAAGGCCGGAGAAGTATATACATTGATTGGTGACCTGGGGGTAGGCAAGACAGTTTTGACTCAGGGAATTGCCAGGGGACTGGGGATTGATGAACCTATTAGCAGTCCTACATTTACAATAGTACAGGTTTATGAATCAGGTAGAATTCCATTCTATCATTTCGATGTATATCGCATTGGCGATGTGGAAGAAATGGACGAAATCGGTTTTGACGATTATGTATATGGTGAGGGATTGACCATGATTGAGTGGGCAAATCTAATAGAAGAGATTCTGCCGGAACATTATTCCCAGATTACTATTGAGAAAGACTTAGAGCGGGGATTTGATTACCGCCGAATTATAATAGAGGAAATCTAATGAAACTTTTAGGAATAGAAAGCTCTGGATTAGTTGCCAGTGTGGCAGTATATGAGGATGGTATTATACAGGGCGCATTTACTACTAATTTTAAGAAGACACACTCACAGACATTGCTTCCGATGTTGGATGTGTTGAAGAATACATTGAATCTGGATTTGGATACAGTTGATGCTATTGCAGTGGCAGCTGGTCCCGGTTCTTTTACAGGACTTCGTATAGGATCGGCTACAGCCAAAGGAATTGGTCTTGCTATTGATAAACCGTTAATTGCAGTTCCTACTTTGGAAGCTATGGCATATGGACTGTGGGGCAATGATGGATTGGTATGTCCGATGATGGATGCCAGAAGAAATCAGGTCTTTACAGCTATATATAAATTTGAAAATGGTCAGATGGAAGTTGTCAGAGATCAATGTCCTATGGATATTAATGAGATTATAGAGGAATTAAATTCTCTTGACACACCTGTTACATTTCTTGGAGATGGAGCAGTTGTACAGCATGATACTATAGAGGCGAAATGTCAGGTGGATCATTTGTATGCACCGGCACATTTATCAAATCAGAGTGCTGCAGCTTTATGCGCCAGAGCTGCTATATATTATGAGCAGGGCAAGATTGTAAGTGCAGATGATTTCAGACCTGATTATTTGAGATTGTCTCAGGCTGAGCGGGAGCGAGCAGAGAGAATGAAGCAGGAGTGATATGTCCATAAGAGATGTGAGACTGGAAGATTTGCCGGTCATATTAGAAATAGAGGAGAATACATTTTCCACACCATGGAAAATGCAAGGATTCGAAGATGCATATTGTGATGACAGAGCCATATTTCTTGTAAATGAGGTGGAAGGACAGATTGCATCATATGGCATAATGTATGTTGCCGCAGATGAGGCGGAATTGCCTGATATAGCATGCGCTTTGGAATATAGACGAAGAGGACTTACAGAGGAATTGTTGCGAGAGCTTATAGGCAGATCTGCTGATGCAGGTGCCAGACGATTTTTCCTGGAAGTGAGACAGTCTAATACAGGTGCACAGAATATGTATACCAAGATTGGATTTACACAGGTTGGAACACGACCTGGTTTTTACAGAAACCCAGATGAGGACGCTTATGTTATGTCCTTGGATTTAGATAATAGATAAAGGAAGAAATAGATGTTAGATGTATGCTTGCTGGGTACAGCGGGGATGATGCCGCAACCTCATAGATGGTTGACGGCACTTATGACAAGATATAATGGCAGCAGTTTGTTGATTGATTGCGGTGAGGGTACACAGATTGCAATGAAGGAAGCGGGCCTGAGCCCTAATCCTATTGATATTATTTGCTTCACTCATTATCATGCGGATCATATAAGTGGATTGCCGGGATTGCTTCTATCTATGGGGAATTCCGATAGAACTGAACCTGTTACAATGATCGGGCCCAAGGGTCTGAAAACTGTGGTAAATGCTCTTAGGGTTATTGCTCCAGAGTTGCCATTTTCTATAGAATATGTAGAAATAGAAGGGGACGAGGCTGAATATGTGATAAATGGTTATCATATAACTGCCTACAAGGTGAAACATAATATTACATGTTATGGATATACAATAGATATTCCAAGAGCTGGCAAATTCTCAGTTGATGCGGCGAAATCCCTGGGATTGCCGATTCAGACATGGAGCTTGTTGCAGCGAGGCAATGATGTAGAATTTGAAGGCAGGACATATACACCTGATATGGTTATGGGACCTGATAGAAGAGGTATACGATTGGCTTATTGTACTGACAGTCGTCCTTGCGATGCGATAGTATCTCATGTGAAGGGGGCGGACTTATTTATCTGTGAAGGCATGTATGCTGAGAAGGATAAGTTACCAAAGGCCAAGAAGAATAAACATATGACATTTTATGAAGCTGCTCAAATGGCCCGAGATGCTCAGGTGGAAGAACTTTGGCTTACACATTTCTCACCATCTCTGGTGGGGGCAAAGTCATATATGGGAGCAGTGAAGAAAATATTTGCCAACGCTTATTTAGGTGAGGATGGCAAGAAGATAGAACTTGATTTTATTGAAGAGTAAGATGGAGGAGTGCAGATGAAAAAGGCATTTAGAATAGGCCTTGTAATAGTGCTATCAGTAGCGATTGTGGTAGGTTATTACTATTATTTATCTCACAAAAATGGCTCAAAGCCATCAGAAGATGCCGAGGAGACAGAGGTTGAATATATTCTGGGCAAAGACTTTGAAAGTGATTACCCCCCTACTCCAAGAGAGGTGGTCAAATGGTACAATCGTATCATCAAGGCTTTGTATGCGGAGAAGTATGAGGACAGCGATCTGACTGAAATGGGAATGCAGATTCGTCAGCTGTTGGATGAGGAACTTCTGGAATACAATCCTGAGACTACTTACATTGCCAGCTTAAAGCAGGATGTAATGGATTATCATGCGAGAGAGAAGACTATTGTACAGTCTAAGGTTACAGATAGCGCCAATATTACATATGCAACTATTAATGGTTACAACTGTGCTTATGTGGATGCCTATTATTTTACAAAAGAAGGTAGCACTTATTCCAGAACCTATGAGAAGTTTGTCTTAAGACAGGCTGCAGATGGTAAATGGAAGATTCTTACTTTTAAAATGGTAGAAGGAGACGCAGATGACTGGAAGTGATGAAGTGAGAATTCTCGCTATTGAGAGTTCTTGTGATGAGACTGCCGCTGCGGTGGTGGTCAATGGACGAGAAGTATTAAGCAATGTAATCTCAACACAGATTCCTATACATACTTTGTATGGTGGTGTGGTACCTGAGATTGCTTCAAGAAAACATATAGAGAGAGTGAATCAGGTGGTAAAGGAGGCTTTGAAGGAAGCTCATACTACCCTGGATGAAATTGATGCAATAGGAGTAACATATGGCCCCGGATTGGTCGGGGCTCTTTTAGTGGGATTATCAGCTGCCAAGGCTATTGCCTGGTCCAGAGATATTCCACTGGTTGGAGTTCATCATATTGAAGGGCATATATGTGCTAATTATATAGAAGATATACATTTAGAACCTCCTTTTATGTGTCTGGTTGTATCCGGCGGTCATACACATTTGGTAAATGTATCTGATTATGGCAAATATGAGATTTTGGGACGCACAAGAGATGATGCGGCAGGTGAAGCATTTGACAAAGTGGCCCGTGCTATAGGTTTGGGTTATCCCGGAGGACCAAAGGTGGAAGCCAAGGCAAAAGAGGGTGATTCACATGCTATTAAATTTCCTGTTGCCAAGGTGGATGATGGAGTATATGACTTTAGCTTCAGTGGATTGAAATCTGCTGTATTGAATTATATTAATGGTGCCCAGATGAAGGGTGAGACGGTAAATGAAGCGGATATTGCAGCATCATTTCAACAGGCTGTCATTGATGCCCTTGTGGGAAATGCCATGAAGGCTATTGATGAGTATGGTGCAACAAAATTTGCTATCGCAGGTGGGGTGGCATCCAATAAGACTCTAAGCGCAGCCTTGGAGAAGGCTTGTGAGGAGAAGGGCGTGAAATTCTATCACCCTGCTCCAATACTATGCACAGATAATGCAGCTATGATTGGTGCGGCAGCATATTATGAGTATATAAATGGAAGAAGAGATGGATGGGATCTGAATGCGATTCCTAATTTGGTATTGGGAGAGAGATAAATGAGTGACAAGATTAGTGCAATTGTTCTTGCAGCAGGTGCAGGCAGAAGAATGAACTCAGACATACCGAAGCAATACATGCCAGTGGCGAACAAGCCGCTGGTTGTTTATTCTTTGGAAATATTTGACCGAAGTTCGGTAGATGAGATTATCCTTGTGGTAGCTTCAGGGGATGAAGAATATTGCCGGAAGGAGATAGTGGACAAATATAATATAGGAAAGGTTGCTTCTATTGTATCTGGTGGAGCTGAGCGCTATGACTCTGTATATGCAGGGCTTCAGGTTGCAACAGGAGATTTCGTAATGATCCATGACTGTGCTCGCGCTTTTGTTACAAATAATATTATAAATGATGCTATTGCTGCTATGAAGACCTACGGGGCTTGTGTTGTAGCTGTCCCGAGCAAGGATACAGTAAAACTGGCAGATGACAATGGATTTGTAGCAGATACACCTGACCGCAGTAGGGTGTGGTCTGTTCAGACTCCCCAGTGCTTTGAATATAATTTAGTGAGAGAGGCTTATGATAAATTGCGAGAGATGAATCTGGAAAATATAACTGATGATGCAATGGTTGTAGAGCAGGTGTTGCATAAACCTGTGAAGCTTGTTATGGGTGATTATAATAATGTAAAAGTGACAACTCCGGAGGATATAAATCTGGCTATTAATATTTTGAAATCCCAGGGACGTATATAGGAGATAATCATGTGTTAAATGCACCGGATATGTGGTGCAATTGCAAGACTATATATACTAAATATTCTGAAAGTATGGTGACACATAATAATAAGAAAGAATATTATAAATCTTCTGAACAAAACAGGGCTGAAATGCAGCTCTGTTTTTATTTACCTGGCAATGGGAAAAGCCTGTAAAATGGCGGTTTTTGGGGGCGGGTAAAAGTATTTGAAAAAAAGATGAAAAAAAGTGAAAAAAGTTGTTGACATGGCATACTCACAATGTTAATATAATTGACGTGCTGTGAAACACGGCAACACGCAGGGGTATCGAAGTGGTCATAACGAGGCGGTCTTGAAAACCGTTTGTCCGCAAGGGCGCGTGGGTTCGAATCCCACCCCCTGCGCTCCAGAATAACAACTGATTTGATGTGATTCTGGGAGATAAAAATAGCATCGAAAAAGCTCGAAAAACTTTTTCAAAAAAATGAAAAAAGTGCTTGACAAGCCAAGATGAAGATGTTATTATTATCTAGCTGTCGCAAACGAGCGACAACGAAAACAGAACATTGAAAACTGAACAGTGAAACAACCTTGAAAGATTCTAAGAGAATTATTTAAGGTCTTGAATAATCAAGACAAACGAACAGCTTTTATAAGCAAACCTTAACAGTAAGGAAAACGGACAGCTTGATGAAATT
>JAFUXA010000020.1 GCA_017470985.1 Lachnospiraceae bacterium | reverse complement strand
CACTTATGGCATTTTCAATGAACATATTTATGGGAGAAGCATCTCTGTTGCCTGCGGGATTTATGGGAGTTGCTAAACTGGTCAATATGTTTGGTTCCAAAATGGGTGTATACATAGATACATCGTTAGTTTTATTTTGTATCAACTTACCTGTAGCGCTATTCAGTGCCAAGAAGATATCCAAGCGATTCGTATTCTTCTCATTGTTGCAGGTATTTCTCCTATCAGGATTTACCAGACTTATCCCTACTATGCCGATTTTCGATGAGCCTGTGTTAAATGTAATATTTGGCGGATGTGCCTACGGCTTCTCCATTGCATTAGCACTTCGTGGTGGTGCATCAACAGGCGGAACTGATTTCATTGCTCTGTATGTATCTCATAAGACAGGCAAGGAAATCTGGATGGAAGTATTCGTCTTCAACTGTGTATTGCTGGCAATCTTTGGTTATTCATTTGGATGGGAGCACGCTGGATACTCAATCATTTTCCAGTACATCTCAACTCATATGATTACAACCTTCCACAACAGATACAAATTGGAAATGATGCAGATATTTACCAAGAATCCTGATGAAGTCGTAGATGAGTACCTGAAACATTTCCAACATGGTATAACTGTGTTAAATGGTACTGGTGGATATACCGGAGAAGATACAGCAATGCTTATGTCAGTAACTTCAAGTTACGAATTACAGGATGCCATTGAAGTTATTACCTCCGCTGATCCAGATGCTATTATAAATGTAACCAAAACAAGTCAGTTTATCGGCAAGTTCGCTCAACCAAGACTCTAATACAACTAATGTACGCAATTTAAAGAGGTAGAAAATATGGCAGAATCCAAGAATGCAATAAAGGCTAAAAGAATCAGTAACTTTGCAATGCAAATCTATAGTTCTGCCAATATCAGTACCTGGTGTTTTAATTATGAAAACAACAAGTTCTTCTCTTCTACTGCGCCATTTGAGTCAGACTTTCTGCCATATATAGAGGAAAGCCAAGCCCTGGCATATGCCATCAAGCACTCCAAAACAACTGCACCACTACTATTTAACGACCAGTCCGGTCTTATATGGATTAGTCAGCTGGCAGAATTTCCCAAGAAAAAAATTCGCACTGTTGTATTTATGCTGGGTCCTATCACTATCGCACCCATATCTGATTCTTATCTGCAAAACTGCTGCATCAGAAATAATTATTCTGTAAAGACTTCTCTATGTCTACAGCGTGCAATTACAGAAATTCCTGTATTAAGTACAATCATGATTGACCAGTATAGTCGTATGCTTCACAGCTCTATTACAGGAAATATAATCAACGACAAGACACCACTAATTAATAACAACTCAATACTAACAGATAATCTCAAAAACCAGGAGCAAAGTCATATATATCAAACATCATATTCTATTGAGCAGCAGATAATTCTGGCTGTAAAAGAAGGAAATGAAAATTTCTGGGAGACATTTATTGAAGCTAACAAGAATTCTTATGCTGAATATATGTCCTATGATATTGCCGATCCCATCAGACAAATGAAAAATTATGTGATAATAATTACAGCTCTGTGTTCACGAGCTGCTATAGAAGCAGGTGTATCTATAAATGTGTGCCGTGCTGAGGAAGCTCGATACATATCAGAAGTAGAAAGAATTGATAATATCTCAGATCTGTCAGCTTTGAACCAATCCATGTTTCTATTCTACTGCAGACAGGTTCAGTCATTGAATCAATTAGGGCTTGTATCCCCTCTGATTCAGGATTGTTGCAATTATATTAAGCAGCATCTCCTCGAAAAAATAAACCTACAAGAGATTGCGAAGAACATTGGATACTCTCCGTCTTATATCTCTCGTAAGTTCTCTGCTGAAATGGGGCAATCCATTTCAGAATATATCAATGATTTAAAACTTAATCACGGCAAGCAATTGCTTATAAACACTGATATGCATTTAGACGAAATAAGCGACATACTGCACTACAACAATCGCTCTTATTTCAGCCATTTGTTTAAGGAAAAATTCCAGATGTCACCATCTGATTTTCGCCAAAATATTTTCAATAAATTATAAAATGCTTTCTATACTCGTTTGGAGTCATGTTGTATTTCTGCCGGAATAATCGAGACATATATTGTTCCGTACCAATACCAGTTAACTGCGCTATGACAGCCATAGACAAATCAGAATTTTTCAGCAGATGCTTCGCATTCTCAAGTCGTGTCTCAATTACATACTCTATAGGTGGCAACCCTGTATATTCCTTGAAAGCCCTAGATAAGTGATACTTACTTACATTTGCCACCCTCGCCAGCTCATCCATGGTAATCTTGCCATTGCTGTTAGCATGTATATATTGAATCACCTCTCGCACACCTGCATCTACACCGCCTCTAATTTCATCATGATTATCAAGAAGCCAACCCAACAAATCTGTAAGGGCTGCATGCACCAACAAATCCCGTTCCGGTCTGATTTTCTGATAGTTGTTCAGTACATTTTCCAACTTATTTATAAATTCATATCCACTGTGAAATAATACAGAATCATTTATAGAAAATGCATTGAAATACTCATCTCCATCATTCCCTCGAAAATATAACTCCATATGTTTCCAATTGTCATTTGTGGTTTTATATAAATGCCACTTCCTACAATCAATCCAAAATCCATCTCCACTTTTCAAGTGAAAATATCTATCATCATAATATAAATCAGCTTCGCCCTCATATGTATAGCAGAGGAGATAATTGGATACCTCTGCCCGCCTCATATAGGTTTTGGCCTCCGATTCAGCCCATGTAAAAGAATCCACCGACAGATATTTCATAGACAGCGTTCTCGGCATATACACAGGACTCATGACTCGAACAGCTCCTGTCAAGCAGAATTCCCCACCAGTTGCTGGAGCTATTAATGTCTGTAACTGACTGGCATTAAGTTCTGGGAATACGCTGTTGTCATACTTATTCTTGTTCTCAGCAAACTCCTCTGATGTATAAGTGCGCCGCGGCATTTCCACAAAATCAATTGATTCAAACATAATTGTCCCTCCATAGCACGATTGTGTAAAAAGCAAGCATTATCATATAACATATATATCATTATAGTATGCTAAAATTCTACTATCAAGGAGGTTTTTACACATGAAAAAAATAAGCAAAATATGTGCAATAATTATAGTGATTTCCATAGCTTTAATCGCTATATTTACAGCCAACACACAGATTTCAAAAAGAAATCTAGCCAGGAATCTGGCAGAAATTAAGACAGGAGACATAATATGTCTCGGCAAATCCACCTCAAAGGATAATTTCGATGGCAGATGGGTGGTATTAGACAGCACTCACACTAACACTGGTGATGAAGGTATCTTTCTAGCTTCTGTCAATGCTGTGGGAAATTTTGATGGCACTACCATTTTATTTAAAGACATCGGTGATATAACTGTATCTTTTGAAGACAGAGGCCAAAGCTACGCTGAGACTCATCCAGGTACAACTGACTATCAGACAAGTGATATCAAGACTTACTGTGATACATTTCTGAAAAATAATTTCACTAAGTCTGAACAAAATGCCCTCATTGCTACTTACAAATCTGACAATGCAATATCCATTCAAGGGCCTACACTGTCAGAAGGCAAGGCACCTTCAGTAGATTTTGACGAGGCAAAAGATGTGTTAAATGGTGATAAAATATTCCTGCTGTCTGCAGAAGAAATGTCAAATTCTGATTACGGTTTCAATACCGATGAGGATAGAATCGCAACTTATAAAGGAGAAGCGAAAGGATATTTCTTGCGTTCACCTCATAGCCCATCATTTCCACTTGATGTAGGTTTTGTATTTCAAAATGGAAAGGTGATGGACTATCCGGTAAACGGCAAAAGTATGTTTACAATGGATACATATGCTCGTGTTGCCTGCAACCTCGATATAAATCAAATCAAGTCTCTAGACAAATCATCTGATAAGGATGGCAAAACTGTATGGAATGTATCCGTTAAATAAGATATTCTAATCTAACAGAATTCAAAATCCAAGAAGGATAATGTACCATAACCATCCATTTTAAAGTAAAGACTATGAACACCGTCCGGAATTTGCACAGATGCTTCGCTGGTGGTCCATTCGTTTCCACCAGCTACATCTATGCTGTCAACCACATTATCATCCCTGTCTATCATAATATCAAACTTGCCACCATAGCACATGCCTCTGGTTTTGATTCTAAGCTTTGTCACATTTTGAAAATCCAGATATTTAAATCCCACAACAACTCCTGGTGTAATATTTCTAATATATGCCCTTGCATCATTATCTAGCTGCTTCAATCCAGATGCATCGGCATTCTGAGATAATTCTTCAGCATCCACATCAGCCACATCCTGCGTAATATACGGAAAGGGATTATGGCCTGCTGCCCCGTCCACCATAGGCGGACGAGTAATATATAAATTGCAGGCACAATATGCAGGGATTATATTCTGAGCCTGTATGGCACCGCCACTTGGCCCGGTAGAAGTCATCTCAACTTGTGAAATATTACCAGCTGAATCTATGACAATAGGCTCAATCATGCCCTGTCTGGAATACATGCTGGCGTTGGTATGTCTATGATAGAAAATATACCATCTACCATTTATACGCTCTATACTTCCATGATTATTACCCACAAAATATCTCGGCGTATCAACAATTCCCAAATCTCCATTATCGATAATTGTCCCGCCATATACAAATCCTTCATCCGGTCTGTCCGAAACGGCATAGCACAATTCATGACTCAATTCGGATGAATAAATGAAATAGTATTTTCCATTAACCTGTCTCATACTACTTGCTTCAAAAAAACCATGTCCTTCAAAGCTTGTGCCTTTCGCCTGAATAGAACTAGGAACTATAATTTTCGGCTCGCGAATAATTGTAATCATATCTTTATCCAAGGCAATAGCCTGCGCTCCAAGTCTATCAGTCATCATCGGCGGGCAGAATCCGCTATATAGCCATGTAACATCACCCTCTGTATATACACCTGGATCAAATTGAAAATCATCACCTTCTTTTAATCCCAGTATTGTGCCATCAGCATGACATACATCTCCATAGTATTGATATTTCCCAGCCGGCGTATCGCATACTGCAACGGAAATTATAGGGATTCCATCCAAAGCATAATATAAGTAATATCTGCCATCTGGTCCTTGAGTTACATCCGGAGCATACAGACAATGAGCACCATCTTCATTCCTTGGAGCCTCAGTTCTTGTATATATCACACCTTCATACTGCCAATCTGTCAAATCATCCACTGGAGCCGAGTAGCACACATAATCATTTTGACAAAAGGCATATCCCATAAAGCGGTCATGGCTTCCATAGACATATACTCTGTCGCCAAATACATGAGGCTCACCGTCCGGCACATATTCATACCAAGGTAAATATGGATTAATTCCTTTCAGCATTTTCAGCCCTCCAACTCTTCAAAATGTCATCCAGTTTATAAGTTCTCATTACTAGAATCATAGCCAGAAAGATTATTGCTGGTACAACACTGGAACCGATTCTTATCATCATAATCACACTGTCAGGCTGCATCAAAGCGGTACCATCATAATGTACAAGACTAAGTAATAACCCCATAATCATTCCACCAATTGCGCCTCCAAGTTTACTTCCCAAACCTGTAATACTTCCTATTGTAGCTTCCATTCTCGGTTTACCAATCATCTCATTATAGTCAGCGCAATCTACAATGAACATATTGAATAACATTGTAAATGGTACTACTGCAATAGATGAAATAAGACCTGCAACAACAACCATAATCAGATTGTCTTTGGCGAAGAACATCATAATATAGCCAGCTAATGCTATAACAAATCCATAGATGCTCATTTTCTTCATTCCCATTTTCTCGCGCACAGCAGGCATCAGAAATGCTAATGGCAGGCCAATTACTGAAGTAATTGCCATAACGCCCATTAAACCAACATTTCCTATAATCCATGTAAAATAATATACGCCAGCTCCAATTCCACCTGCCATATTTTGTAAGAGTTTAACAATAGTAATAGATATAAAACCTTTATTTGTCTTGACCAGAGTTACAACATCTGACAATGACAGCTTATTAGTATCTACATCCGCCTCAGAATTATATTCTTCCTTGATAAATAGCATTCTAAGTATACCTATTGCAGTCATGGGAATGGCAATCATACCTATCAATCTGCTCCATCCTGCTGGAGTGGTAGCCATCTTGGCCATAGCTATAGGGAATGCCACATTAAATATAAGTCCGGCGCCCATAGTAAAGAATGCGCCATATGATACAACTCTTGTCTGCTGTTCTCTGGTCTTAAATGCACGAACCATATATACCACATTATTAGCATTAAGAAATGTAACGCATATGGCATTCATTAATATGTACATAAAGAATACCCATACATATTTCAATATAGTAGACATGTTTTCTGGCACCGAGAACAACAGCCATGTACATACCCACAAAATAAGCATAAATACTTCATAAGGACGTCCTTTGCCCCATTTAGTTTTGGTCCGGTCAATAATAAAACCAGCCATCAAATCTGTTACACTATCAAGAACCTTGCTTGCTGCAAATACTGCACCTACTATGAACGGTTCCAACCCCAAAGTGTCTGTACAGAAAATTGTTACAAACCCCATTAACAAAGTAGCCACCGCTACTGACACTGCACTGGTGTTCCACAATACCAGCTTACCGAATCCAACTTTCTTGTCTGGATTATTTTGTTTTCCCATTTCGTACCTCCTCGTACATCATAAATTTTAGTCATTTACAATATATACATTTTGAAATGAGTAGAATAGTAACTATTTTGTCACTGATGTACACTTTTGTGTCATGATATTTATGTAAATGAAATAGCCGAGGCAAGCGTATAACTTAACCTCGGCTATTTCTTGGGTAACTATTATTTTATTTTATAACACACTCCCCACATCTGATGGCAGACACAACAAATCTATTATCATCTGTGTTGGTGCATGTTGACAAAGTAATTATATGCTTATCATTTCCGGCAGGAATAGATACATTTACCATACTATCACGCTTCACTTCGTTATAAATAAAGGTATCCATGTCTTCATAATCACTGTCCAAGACATAATATATATCATCATTTATCGACACATCTTTATAAGCAATAATATGATATCTGTATTTTACAATCTCACCATCATATCCTGTGGTAATAATCTGGAAATACTGGTGGTCATCATAATATTTTTCATCTTCCTTGTAGCGACGGAGAGCGCCAAACATGGATTCATTCTTCATATTATGACCGTAAATCAATGTATGCATATCATTGAAATTGGTAGCATTCTCTCCCTCAAGGAATATTGAACCTGCGGAGTTTTCCTGACCATTGAAATCAGTATGGAGATACTTATCATCATCTCCCGAATACATAATCGGATAACTTATATCTGCATCTTCAAAATATAACCAACCCACAGTTTCAGGATTGACAGCCTGAAGTCCGGCTATATCTACATCCATCATGCCATACCACATATCAGAAGTAACCTTCTGGCGTGAATAATCCACTGCATAATCCTCTTCATCCTGTAATATAACTTCCTGTTTGCCGCCGACTTTTGGTAAATCCTTATGAGTTAAGACATTTACCAAAAGCACTATGGCAGCTATGATTATTACAAGCACTCCTACGCAGAATGCAATGTATTTTGGATGTTTAAATAATATTTTGAAAAATGCTTTGACGTATTTTGCATAAATACGAAGCTTCTTCTTCCAATTTGTACCAGCTTTATTCTTCATACTCCTCATCGTCCTCTTCTTCTGAAAGCCACATGTCTATAGCAATTATACCATTACTTCCAGAATTTGACGAACCAGATTGAGCCTGTCCTGTCTTAGGAGGAGTAACTCTACGACCAATGTATGTAACCTGCTGCTGGAATACATATCCAGGAACTACAGTATCATATGTAACTCCCATGATACCTGATCCGGTATTGCCAGTTACCTCTGTAGTCTCAGTTGTATCTGTATCATCTGTATTAGTTGCAGGCTTAGGTGTTGCCTTCTCATCATCTGCTACGATTGCATATGTAGAGAACTTGTTAGAGTATACATATATGTATCCATCTCCTACATAGAATGTTCCATCTACATAATTATCAGTTGGTCTTGTAGACAGAGGAATAAGCATTGTAGCTTCACCCTCATGATGTCTAATGATACCTATATTCTTGTATTCCTCATCTAATGGAATAGCAATTTCAAGTACTACGCTATTCTGACTACCGATGTTAGTCTTCTCACCAGGAGCAACTGCATTTCCATTAGTATCATATTGTGTGCTTGTCTTGTAAAGTGACAAATCAAGGATCTTCTTTACTTCCTTTGGCACTGAAGTATTTGGTGAATCATTTACAGACTTAAGAACCACCTCAATGTCCTTCTGTCCGTTTATATTAGATTCATCTGTCTTGTCTTCTACATCAAGAGTAATCTCTACACCCTTGGAACCTGTCGCAGCTTCTGCAATCTCTGCTGCTGTAATAATATCATGAAGTCCATTTACCGCAACATCAGCTGTCTTGGCATCTACAATATTGACTCTAGATTTAACAGGACCAGCTACTGTAGTTGTAGATACCTTACTGCTCTTATTAGCCTGTACATCAATGGTTCTTGTCTCTACATATCCACCATCTCTGTCTCTGATAACTACATTGTATGTTCCAGGAGCCACGCCCTCGAAATCTCTTACCACAACAGTCTCACCAGCTGCAATATCAACTGTCTTGGACTGAAGAACTGTATTACCTTTCTCAATTGATACAGTATATGTTCTATTGCTGGTTGTGCTGTTGGTAATCTCTGTTACCACATCTCCAGTTACATCCTTCTTCTGCTCCTCTGGCTTCTTTGGTGTCTGGAATCGGAAAATGTCACTTGGCACTTCCTGTGTCTCACCAGTTACGCTGGTCTTCACAATGTACTGATACTCATAAGTTGTATCATAATCTAATCCCTTGCCGCCTACTCCAAGGAAACAGCTGAAATCTTCTTCCACATCAGTTGCAGTATACATAGGAATTGTAGTCCATGTATCGCTACCAACCTTACGATACTGCAATACAACCTCGTCAACCTTGTCCAGAGCATTAATCTGTCCGCCAATCTGGATTCCTGTAGTATCATTATCCACTACAACCTCAGGAACCTTGCTTGAGACTTTCAAATCCTTTTCATCCACTTCCTCAGCAGTTGTAACTCTGAATGGTTCACTTATGCTCTCGTTATAATGATCTGTCTCAGGAATCTTGGCAAATACAAAGTATGTGCTATCTGCCTGAAGCTCGTCAAATACATTGGATGTCTGCCATGCGTCCTCATCTGTTGGAGGATATGGGCTTCTGCTAACTGCATATAATACATCATCAGACTTTGGCTCCACATCTGATACCACGATTCTTGAAGTGTATGCTCGCACGCCCTCAATTCTAGCCTGCTCTTCTGGTGCTAAATCTTTCTTCTCAATATTTATTACAATAGAACCAATTGCATCATAGTAATTTTCTTTCTCAATCTTGTAATAAACTGTATATGTACCTGGTTCTGTAAACTGATATTCCTCTTCTCTATATGGTCCATCAGGATTAAGTGCGTATGTAATTTTGGCATCTGCAACAGTTGTGTTAACTCTTGCCACATGTGCACTTCCATCATAGTCATCATCATATCCATCAGTTACAGGATCAAACATACCATATGTTCTTACCTCAACACCATCAGATGTAACTGATGCTGGAGCATCTCTTGTAGCCTTCACTCTGGTATAAATTGTGTAAGATGTAAGTTCATCTAATCCGCCAAATGTAACTGTACCATCTGCTCCAGGTGAAACCCACTGCCCATCATTTAATCTATATTCCTGTCCGGCAACTGCCTTGACCTGAATAGTATTATTAGTAGTATGGATATCATTTGAATTAACATTTTCCGGTGTATATGTAACTGATGGCTCTTCAGCATCAGGTCTACCTGCTACTTCTACATCCATAGGATCTGAATCAGCTACATCTCCTTCACCTTTTTGATAAATAGTAATTGTCTTGCCAATGAAATCATATGCATTACCATTTACATCTGTTCCTGTAAGAGGAATAGTTCCATCCTCTCCAGCTTTTACTTCATACTCAACTGCTCCGTTATCTCTGTCTTTTAAGATGTATGTTCCCCCCGGTGTCAAATCCTTCAGACACTCATTTTCATAATCAAGCCCCGTCTTCAATAATGCCTTCTTTACTGAATTAATAATTCCAGCAATTGCACTCTTGTCTGCCATTCCAATTACAAGTGTATACTCAATGCTTTGTCCAGGAGCTAAAGTTGTGAGTGGAAAATATGTAACGAAAGCGGAATCTCCTGCAGTTGCTACTCTGTCTGTAAGGGAAGGATCGCCACCTCTCATAGCACTACCATATGAATGTTCTCCAGAACCATACTCTGTTGGAACCGCAATTCCTCCTTCTGTAGTAGAAAAAGCAAATAAAGATACTCCTGTACCATTATTACTCATGGTGATTACATTATCTTCATCAACCGTATTGCTACTTGCATCATCTCCATCAATCATGGTATCTGATGCAAGGAAAAATCTAAAATCAGAAACAGGTGCTGCACTGGCATTGGTTACATTATATGTAAACATTACAGCCTGCCCTTCTACTACAAAACTTGGTGTACATGTAATCTGGATAGATGACTGTGCTTCCTGAGGCCATACCTTTGAATGGAAACCACCATCACTAAAAGTAACCTGTTTCCAGCTACCATTTACATATCCCTTTACATCATAGCTTAAGGTTGAACCTTCGCCCCAACCATCATTACTGTTTTGACGCCACGCCATAAGTCCATAAGAATCTGTCGTATATCCTTCTGGCGCCTCTGCTGCGAAACTAGTTACAGCCAGCTGTGGAAGCGCAGTAATTACCATCAGTACTGCGACACACAAACTGGCTGTTTTTTTTTAATCCATTAATCATTCTACTCATAATAGTTACCCCGTCTTTCTGTGCTAAAAAGCTCTTGACTCATAATAGTTGAATTAATTCTAACAGGGTAAATGAGACAAACTTGTGCCAAGTTTCGGACAGGTTTCTGACAAGTTTTGCACAAGATTGGGACAAATCAAATTTTTTTTTATTATTTTTTCAAAAAATCATTGTATCTGGCTGCAATGGCATCTATATCGGCCAATTCTTCAGCGGTAAATGATACATTTTCCGTAGCTTTGATATTATCTAATATCTGCTGCTTCTTTGATGCACCGATAAGTACTGATGTGACAGCATCCTTATTAATGAGCCATGCCAGTGCCATCTGAGCCAGAGACTGACCACGGTTTTGTGCAATATCATTTAAGGCTCTAAGAGATTCCACATCAATGGCTTCTTGTTTCAGGAATCTGCCATCAGTTTTGATACGGCTATCCTCAGGAATACCATTTAAGTATCTGTCTGATAACAATCCCTGGGCCAATGGTGAAAATGTGATTACACCCAGCTTATTCCTTACAGCTGAATCCAATAGACCATTTTCCTCAGGAGTGCGGACGAAGATGCTGTATTTATTCTGATTTATAATAAATGGCACATGTCTATCTGCCAAAATCTCAGCCGCCTTCTCCATGGTTGGTCCGTCATAGTTGGACAATCCCACATACAAAGCCTTGCCACTTCGGACAATCTGCTCTAAGGCTCCCATAGTCTCCTCGAGAGGAGTATCCGGATCCATTCTGTGATGATAGAATATATCTACATAATCAAGTCCCATTCTCTTCAAGGACTGATCCAGGCTGGCTATAAGATATTTCCTGCTGCCCCAGTTACCATAAGGTCCCGGCCACATATCATATCCCGCCTTGGTAGAGATAATCATCTCATCACGATATTGCATCATGTCATCCCGTAGTATCTTGCCGAAATTAGATTCAGCGCTACCTGGTGCTGGGCCATAATTATTAGCCAGGTCAAAATGTGTGATGCCATTGTCGAAAGCTGTGTGGCACAACTCCTTCATATTACTATAGGAAGCAGTATCTCCAAAATTATGCCATAACCCCAATGATACAACCGGCAATCGCAATCCACTATCCCCACATGGATTGTAAGTCATCTTCTCGTAACGTTTCTCATCTGCAATATACATATCAACCTCTCCATTTCTTATATTATTTATATTTTCTAGTACATACAGCTGCTGCCTCGGACAATCATATCATCATCCTTGACATATCGGGCATTGAACTCCATGTTGATGTCCCGAAGTTCCTTCTTGCCATCAATATAGTCCTGATAAATCTCAGCCAGGCCTGACATACAACCATCACAACTCGCCTCAATATTGCCCAATGATTCAGCTACAATTTTCTCCCTCTCTTCCCGTGTTGTTTCACTTATTAAATAAGACATACTAATTCTCCTTAAATTATTTTTTTATTTTCCAAATACTGTTGTACAAGTTCAATTGCCATTGATATTAACACGATTCCGTGTAACCGTCAAAGCATTAATAATCTTGTAAGGAAGTATAATCCTACAATCAGAAGTACTATTACTAAGTACCAGATTGCTGATTTACCAAATGATTTATTATGCACCTCTATATCCATAGTTGAATACTTAGCAGATTTCTGGCTCGAGGTTCTCTTCTTAGAAGACTTCTTACCGCTCATAGACTTCAGCAAAACTGTCAAAGGATCCATCTGCTTTAATAGTTGCTTATGAAATCGCTGCAGTTCAATCAAATCATTCTGTTCCAGTTCAGGCGCGCCCGCTTCATGGGCAATCTGATTTCTAAGCCATCTCAGGTGCTTAAGCATCTTGTACTTCGCATTCCAGTTATCAATCTGCCGAAAGCCCTGTGTATCATATCTCTCCATTTGCTCAATATATTCTGTCACACCTTTTTCAGTCTGAAACATATCTTTGCAAATAATATCAACTGCTCTATATTCTTCAAAAAATTCTATCTCAAGTTTGGTCATATTATTTTCCTATTACTATTTAAATTTTTAGAAATCTTATGATTTTCTCTTCATAATCATTCCAAAACACATACCAATAGACATACCTAAGCACATCCATAATGGGACATTATCATTAGAAGCTCCTATTCTTTGTAGATGTTATCATCCTTGTCAAAAAATACCCAGTCGCCTTCATTAATGTCCTGAGCTAACAAATCAGCATCTTGGACTTCAAACTCTATCTCATGTCCAGCTACATCACGGAGAAGAAGCAATACCATAGCACCAATTCCCTCCGGTCGCTCCTCACAACCAAAATCAGCTTCCTGTATTCGTTTTACAATGTATTTCAATTTGTATCTCCAATCCTATATTTCTACCCTGATTTTATCGATCAATGTCACATCTGCCGGCAACCAATCAACAGAATCAAGTTTTTCTTTTGTAAGCCACTTGGCCGCTTCATGTTCTTTAAGAACCAGCTCGCCACTTAATATCTCGCACCAGAAGCAATCCATAGACAGATGAAATGTTGGATAATCATACTCAATGGTATCAATAATATTACCTACTGATATTTCTGTATCCAGTTCTTCTCTAATTTCACGCTTCAAAGCCTCCTGAGAAGTCTCTCCCTCTTCTATTTTGCCACCTGGAAATTCCCAGCCACCTTTTAAATCACCGTATCCTCGCTGTGTTGCAAAAATGATTGGTTCACCCAGGTCATTTATTGCTTTAATTACTGCTGCCACTACACGTATTGTCTTCATGTCAACTGACTCCTATGCTGTAAAATAATCAAATATATCTTTTCGAGCTTCATTTTTCAATTCCAATTTGAAATTCATTATTGGCAACAACTCGCCCTTATCATTTTGTATGGTTGTCTGCTGCCATTTCACAGGGTCTACTTCGCCCATGTAATAGAAATCTGTTCCTTCACCGTCACTCTTCTTTACAAAGAGCAAAATCTTCAATCCATTTTCTCTGGCATGAATAATAGCCTGTGCCTCAGCACTGTTCTCACTCACCTTGCTACGAGTCATCCAGCTAAATATCTTGTTGCTGTAACACTCCGGATTAGATGCAATCTTTTCAAATTCATCTGCATACTTGGTACTGCTGGCTATATCATCTGACTTCTCATAGGTTACGAATATAGGACAAGTATTATGCTTAATTCGATATCCATATATTGTCGAACTGTCATCCTTGGCCCAATTTAAAATACGGCATACATCTTTTCTGGAATACTTCTGATACAACACCAGATTATTCTCATCATGGTCACCATACATATCCTGATATCTGGCTATTCCATAGTCTACCAAAGTAGATAATTCCTGCTCAAAATATTTATTTTTCAACTTTTGAGTGAAGCTCAAAGCCCTCTGAACAAAACCGTTTTCACCTGAATCCTGACTTACAATCTCAATTGATTCATATCGCTTTTTATCCGAAGGAGCATTAATAAACTCTTTGTTCAATACATTATATGCCGAAGTATAATCAGATTCGCGATACTCTTCATCCATCTTCTTCAAACCATCTTTCATGGATTGTACAGAGAATTCTCCATTTTCAAGAAGCATTCTAAACATAAGCAATTCATGTATGCGCTTACCATTCATAATGATAGTTGAAACAAATTCCAACACCTTTTCTTCCTCATCTGAGAAGACTACATCATATTCTTTATCCACCAGTCGAACAAACTTATCGTATGTCTTGGAATAATCCACGAAAAGCATTGGATCTATCTCACCATTTTCATAGAAATCCATGATAGTAGGAATTCGTCCCAGGCGATCCTTTAGAAGCATATACTTTTCAGTAAGCATTTTGCGATTCGTTGACATCCTGTCAATGGAGTCATAAATTCTCTTCCTAGAAATCTCATCAAAATGTACTGTAGAAGAACCCGGAATAATTCTGCCACCTTCTCTCAAGTATCGACGAATATTATCCTTGTTATATGTTCTATCTCCTGACAACGCAATAGGAATCATGAAGTTCGTCTCATAATTACCAATGAAATCCAGGATTACAACATACTCTTTTCCCTCAGCCTTTCTTAAACCTCTTCCCAACTGCTGGATAAATACAATTGGAGACTGAGTCTTACGAAGCATAATCACCTGATTTACTTCTACAATATCAACACCTTCATTCAAAATCTCTACCGAAAAAATATAATCAAGTGGTTGCATTACATCAGTAGCATCTTCTTCATTCATTGCGAGTCGTTCAAAGGCATTTGTCCTCTCTTCATCACTCGCATCACCATTTAATGAAACAGTACGGTAACATTTACCCGTATCCGGATTAATTGTCCTGTTAAATATTTCAGAAAGAGCAATAGATTCCTTAATACTGCTGCAGAAAATAATACCCTTAACTTTCTCCCCGCTATAACCAAAATAAGTAGCCTGATCAATAATATGCTTCACTCTGCTGTCACAGGTAAGCATACCAAAATCCACATCTTTCTTATCCTTGTCACCAATCATCTCCAGATCACTGATTCCAAAATAATGGAATGGGCACAGAAGATTTTCTTCCATAGCCTGCTGTAGACGAATCTCATATGCAATCTGATGATTGAATTGCTCATATACATTTCTTCCCGCAATATTATCATCTCTCTTGTCAGGAGTAGCTGTCATGCCAAGCCATAGATTGGGTGTGAAATAATTCATAAGTTCCTGATAGGAATTCGCCGGGCTGTGATGCGCTTCATCCAATATTATACAGTCAAAGGTATCTCGCGAAAACTGTCGCAGATTCTCTTCTTTTCTAAGAGTCTGTACAGTTACAAATATGATTTCTTTGTCCTTGTTCTCTGCAAGAGAAGGTGTCCCACAAATCACTCCCATTGATACAGATGTCGGAAATACATTCTGATAAGAACGCATAGATTGTCTGGCAAGCTGCTCACGATGAACAACAAATAACACTCTCTTAAATCCCAACTCTCTCATGGCAAAAGCAGAAGCATATGTCTTTCCTGTACCCGTCGCTGATATCAAAAGCGCTCTGTCGTTATTCTCTTCTTTCTCAATAATGTCGCGCAGATTATTAATGAATCTAACCTGCATACTATTAGGCTGAAGTTTCGCCTTTTCAATTGAAACAAGCGGATCACTTTTCACAATCTCACGTTGCTTCTTAGCGATATTGTAGGCAGTTTTGTACTGCTCTTTTATTTCATCATAATCTACCGTAAACGGAGAATTCCAAAGTTCCTCAAATTCGTTCAAAATGTCCTGAGCCACTTCTCCATTTTCTGTAGATATAATCTTCGTATTCCACTCTCTGTTAGTTGTAAGTGCATGATCTGTTATATTAGAACTTCCAATAATAATTCTATATACTTCATCTTTTTGGAAAATATATCCCTTGGTATGAAATCCAACACCAGATGCATTTACATCGTACATACGAAGTTTAATATTAGATAAGCCATTAAGAGTTTCAAGAGCTTTAGGCTGACTAAAATTGAGATAATTAGTAGTCAGGATTTCACCCTCAACACCTTTTCTATCCAATTCCTGAAAGATTTGAAGTAAAGGTGTAATTCCACTTTGTGTTATAAATGCGACGCTAATTTGAAATCTATCACAAGATAACAACTCATCCTCAATTGATGCGACAACCTTCTTCCCCTGCTTATAATTATTAGATACGAAAGACGGTTTAAATGCCTCTGAAGAAATGATATTAGAATCAATATATGCAGTTTCAAATCCAGCTCGAATGTCTAAGACAGTTTCCTTTTTCATGTTTCTCTCCTACCCCTCATCAAAGTGCTTTCGTCGGGCAATTTTTCACGCACTCCATACACAGAATGCACTCTGTTCCATTCTTGCGCTTTCTAGAATTATCCGTCACATCCACATCCATTGGGCATACGCGTTTACATTTACCACATGATATACATTTATCTTTATCACATTTTATTCTCAGTAACGAGAAATAGCTCATTGGCTTCAAGAATACAGTGATAGGGCATATATATTTGCAAAATGCTCTGTTGTCCTTAAATGCAAATGCCAAAATAATGCCCACTGCATAATACAAAATGTTTCCTACCACAAATGCCCAGAACATGATTCGCTCAATATTTCCCACCTTGGCAAGAAATAATATGGAAACAAATACCAGTGAAACCACAAACATGACATAACGAATCCAGCCAAGTTTTTTTCTTGGCGCCTGAGGCTGCTTATATGGAAGAAAATCCAGCACCATAGCTGTCCAGCAAGCATATCCGCACCAACCTCGTCCAAAGATTAATGGTCCAAATATCTTGGCAACAGCATAATGGATAGTTGCCGCCTCAAAAACACCAGTAAACAGATAATACCAGAATCCTTCTATCTGCATATTTTCCTGACATATAAAGCCCAAATATACCAGGATATATAATCCCACCAGTAGTTGTACAACTCGACGGGCATATTTATATCCCTTGGCAAAAAGCAGAACTCCAAGGGATATTGATAATCCTATATAGCTGAAATTGAACAGATAAAACAGGTTATCCTTAGTGAGCCACAGTGACACTGCTACTATTTCAAATACAGTCAATATTAATAATGGTAATTTTAATTGTTTCATAAGTCCTCCTAATGTCTGCCTATTTACCTCTAATCACACCTGAACGCCATTATCCTTGAGATAGACTTGCACCTTTTCCAAAATATGTTTTGCGTGTTTAACTTGTTTTTCACATTCTGATTTACTAGCTATATAGAAATCATCATAATCAGATGCTTCTCTAATTCTTCCCATTCCACGGAACATTCTCATATCATCTTTAGAAAAATATTTAGATGGCTTATGAATAAATTCCATATTAAAAATAGAAAGTATCCCATTATGCGTCTCACTATTCTTTTCAATTATAGAAAGGACTGCTTTTATTGCCTGTTCGGCACTATAAAAAGCTCTATTATTTGCCGATTTGTAATCCTCTTCCTCAAGAAGAATATTGGCTGTTCTAAGCAATTCCTCAGCTCTTTCATATCTTACTTTGGCCAAGTTGCATCTATCCTCAATGTTCATATAGTACTATCCCCTCCTTATTTATATTTGCAAAATATGGATACCAGTCCTTCTTTTCCTCAAACTCCGCTTTCGGTATACAGACAAAATTAACAATTGCCAAAGTATCTACTCCTATTGATGTAGCTATATCATCAATCATTGAATCATACTTCTTAACTTCTTCTCTATCACTGCAGGTCAAAATAGCAATATCAACATCTGACTCATTCGTAAAGTCACCTCTCGCACAAGACCCATACAATATAATTTTACAACAATCATCTTTTAAAGCTTTCGGAATGTCCCTGACAATAATTTTCTTCACCTTATCAAGAGTATATTCCAATTTGTATTTGCTATTTTCTTCTAACAAGCCATCTCCAACAAGTTTCTCTTCTACCGCTTTCTTGATAAATGTTGATATTGGCATACCCGAACGCTTTATCGCAGGCACTATACGTCTTTCATAATCATCCTTAATCCAATTTAATGCTATTCTTTTCTGGTTAGCTTTAAAATACTTGAGATTATTATCCTTTATACTTTCACTGTACGCCATAATCTGCCCCTCCACTATCTATGTACATAGATAATAACATCTAGATTTCTTTTCGTCAATTTGGTCAAATACTTCTACTCATCCCCTAAATCAATATCCCCTCAAAATGATCTATCTCATGTTGGATGATCTGCGCTGTAAAGTCAGTATATTTTCCATGCTGAGGCTTGAAGTCTCGATCTAGATAATCGACTTCAATCTCCTTATATCGTGTGCATGGTCTGGCGCCATCTAGAGATAGGCAGCTTTCTTCAGTCTCATATTTTCCAGACTTCTTCGTAATCACAGGATTAATCATAGGGAATACAAATGGTCCGGCTGCCACCACGAAGACTCGCTTTCTCTCGCCAATCATATTTGCCGCCATTCCTACACATCTATCTCTATTTTCCATCAATGTATCCAACAGATCCTCAACAACCTGCATATCTGCCTCTGTGGCAGCCTCGGACTTCTGTTTCAGAAACATCGGATCTCTGACAATCTTCTTTACCATACTATTTACCTCTAATTCATCAATGATCATTTACAACATTACATTCCATCATATGTCATCATCAGTATTTTTTCACTAATGTCTTTCGCTTCCGTATATCCCATATTAACCAGTACATCAGCCGCTTCTTTTAATGATTTTTCAAATTTATTAACAGTATTATCAAAAATATTCATTACCATCTTAGGATTCATTTTAATTTCATTAGCAGCTATTTCAAAATTCTTACGGGTTATTTTATCAATATCCAGTTCTCCGCCAATATAAAATGACATATCAGAAGTCATTTTATATACTCTAGTACTGACAATATCATATGCAGGAGCCAGGCATATCTCCTTCATGTCCTCGCTATATAGCAACGAATAATTCTTAATGTGACAATCAGTATTTCCAATCAAATAATTAAACACTATTCGCTCCGTAAGTTTCACTTGGTCCTCAAGAGGATTAGTAGAATACATTGCAATCAATTCAAACATTCGTTTTAAATAACCTGATTCATCCTTCTCGTATTTATCAGAAGAAGCTATCCCTAGTGCTTGAGCAAAATCCTCTTGGTGTAATCTCATTGGAGCTGGCATTCCATCTATTTTTCTATCATTTGAAAGTTTTCTATCATACCTTTCTGTAGCATAGAGAACCTCCTCATCTCCGCCTTCTCCTAAATTTAGAATAAAGCTCTCTGGAACTTCAATGCCTAGATTTTTAGCTGTTAAAATACATAATTGTTCATTTAATACAATTCTATCTAACCGCACATGACTTTGCTTCACAATATGGGTACTTGGCGCATTCCCCTTCGGCAAAAACCAAGTATCATTTTCCTTATCATAATATAAACCAACCTTACCAGAAGCTCCCGTCAGCGACAAATGTGTTTCCATCAAAATCTTAGTGGAACTGGTTGCACCTTCTGATGCCAAATCCTTCACTCGATCAATTCCAAGCTTTTCATAATGTTCATGAGCAGAAGTTTCGTCCTCCACAACCATTATTGCTCCTAGGCATTCTCTGCCAAGTGTAGACAAAATAGACAAGTAATCATCTTCGTCAACCTTAGCCCAATTAGCTACAGCTCTTCTGGAAAATCCTTCAGGAAGAAGGCCTTCAAAAAAGTTTTTGGTCTGCTGCACAGAAAATTTTTCGTCTTGAAACGGAAGTGATATCGAAATCGGGTGCCCATATTCAGAATTCATATATTCTCTTTCATAATAAAATTGAGCATCAGAATAATCATTTCCAATAATATGACCGACGAATTCTTGTTTTCCACATATTTCTATATAAATCCGTAAATCTCTCAATGTTTACCTCTCACTTCCATCAAAACATCTAACCCCAACAAATTAGCGATACGCAAAGCTCGCTCTAGTTCTATTGTGGGCTTACCATTTTCAAGTTCCGAAATAAAGCTGGTACTATATCCTGTAAAATCGCTCAAATATTTCTGAGTATATCCAAGTTCTTTTCTTCGTGCTTTTACGGCTTTTCCAAAATCAGCTGCATCAAATATCTTCATTCGCATCTCCTCATAGTCGTTCGGCTACAATCAACCAAATTCGGCGCAAATATAGTCGAACGACGAAAAACAATCCATCTCTGCATAAATATAGTCGTACGACTACATATCTATAAATCCATTATAAATATAGCCGTACGACTATGTCAAGCAGATAACCTCGAAGCCTTGATTATTTATATTATCTATTTCATCCCCTTAAGTTCCTGCTTATTCTCATACATTTCCTTATCTGCTCGATCAAAAATATCTGATACCAGACAATCATTTCCCGGCTTAAAGTCTGCCATACCAGATGCGAGAATTGGTCGAGAACCTGTTCTTACATTTTCCCAGACACGCTCTCGCAGTTCATTCATCAGCTTCTCTCGATTGTTGACACTCCCACAAGCTAAAGCTTGATGGGATTCTTGCTTCAACCACCACGGTTATTGTCACACTCTCCGTAGAGAGCAGTTTTCCCAACGATGTCCACAAGCGTTTGGTTCGGCATAGCCCATGCCTACCTTGTTATTCGTTAAGCCGTCACGCGAAGTGACAGACCCATTTTTAGTATGTTTTTAGCGGCATTACCATCACGATCATGGTATGTACCACAGACAGGACATTCCCATTCTCTAATGCTGAGATTTTTAATATTAAGATTCTTATATCCGCAGCATCCACAAGTCTGACTGCTTGGATAGAATCTTGGAACTTTGATTATCTCAGTACCATAGAAAGCAGATTTGTACTCAAGCATATCAAAGAACTTAGACCACGAAACATCACTAATTGCTTTAGCAAGTTTATGATTACGAACCATTCCTTTTACATTTAAATCTTCAATGCAGATGATTTGGTTTTCTTTCACCAGTTTTGTAGATTCTTTATGTAAAAAGTCATTACGCTGATTTGTAATCTTCTCATGGATTCTTGCAACTTTGATACGCTGTCTATTCCAATTAGATGAACCTTTGACCATTCTGGAAAGTTTACGCTGCTCTTTAGCGAGTTTCTTTTCAGATTTGATAAGGTTTTTAGGATTTGTAAGGATGTTATTATTACTATCTGTATAGAAAGTCTTGATGCCAACATCCAATCCTACCATACAACCATCATTGGAATAGAATACATCAGGTACTTCAACATTAAGCACACAAAAATATTTACCGCTTGGAGTTTGTTTAATGGTAGCGTTATTAATTTTTCCATTAACAGGCATTGAAATTTTGGATTTAACATATCCAAGTTTAGGAAGTTTGATGTATTTTCCTGCAACTGAAATATTACCACCAACATTCTGTGTGCGATAGTTTTTGTTGTGGCTATGTTTTGATTTGAATTTAGGAAATGATGCTCTTTTTGCAAAGAAGTTCTTATAGGCTTTATCCAGATCTCTGAGAGACTGCTGTAAGGCTATAGAATCAACTTCTTTAAGCCATGAATACTCTTCAGTTTTCTTCATGGAAGTAAGCATGGAATTAGTTTCTTTATATCCAATAGAATTACCATTCTTGTATTCTTCTATACGAAGAGCAAGTCCAGAATTATATACAACTCTGGAACAACCAAATGTTTTTTGAATAATGGTTTCTTGTATTTTGTTTGGATAGATTCTGAATTCCATACCTTTAAGCATTAAGCATTTCCTCTAATTCAATCACTCTGGCTATTAACCAGATTACATAATCAGGTGTTTTGCGTGTGCCTTGTTCCCATGTTTGTACTGTTCGTACATTAAGATGGAAACGCTTCGCAAACTGGCCTTGTGAAAGTCCTGTTTTTTGGCGTAACTCTAAAATTGTCATAAGTATTACCTCTTGAGATTATTATACAACAATGTTGTATAATATCAAACATTTTTACCCTGATTCTCAATGTAATGTTTTAAAGTATCACTACTGACTTCACCTATGGAACTTATGAAGTAACCATCTGACCAGAATGTTCTTTCTTTCCAAAAACATTTACTCAAGTAAGATGTGTATTTCTTCCAGATATGGAAGGTATTATAGGATTTTAGAGTTCTGATATAATCTGACAAATTGATATTTGGAGTTGTTTCTATCATCATATGTAGATGATCCTTATCAGCTTCCATGTAATGTATCTGCACATTATGCTTGTCAGAGATAATTTTTGCATATGTCTTCTTGTCTGAAGACATATTATTAGCACTTAGTAAATGTCTACGATATTTACATACTAGAATTAAGTGGTAACGAAGCAGATATTTATTTCGATTTCCATGTTTATATTCTTTATTCATGGAATAGAATTATATCTTTTTTATCTCGCTTAGGCGAGATGTTGATTTAGTAGAACGGCATTCATCCCATCAGCTAAAGCTAATGGGTTTTCAGCCGAAAGCAATTTTACAAACATCTATTTTCTTCTCAAATCTGAAAAAATTAGAACCATCAATCACAACAATTGCTCCTGCAAGACTTATTCAGAATTTGTAAATTCAAACAATTCCTCAACTGTGACGCCAAATACTTTCGCTATATCCATCGCCAATTTAAGTGATGGATTATATTTTCCATTTTCAAGATGAACAATGGTTTCTCGCCTGGCACCAACAAGTTCTGCAAGTTCACTTTGCTTATAACCTGCTTTTTCGCGGTATTCTTTTATTTTGGTAACGAGAGCCATACTACACCCCCTTGATGTCTAAAGTCATAAACATTACTGTTCTAATAATTGATAAAGCCAATATAGACAAGACAATAATCCATCCAATTATTCCTGTATTGATTATTACTGTGCCAACTTCGTTACCATCTCCTAAAATAACACATCCCCATGCAACAACAATCATAACTACAAGCAAAAGTTTCAGGCAAAAAGAATCACAACGTTTGAGATTTCTCTCTGCCATCTCATCCACGCTCTCTTTTTTATATTTTTGAATCCTAATGGCTTGAAAAATAATCGTCCCTGCAAAGATCCATCCAAGTATAATCTGTACTATCTGATACCATGGTTTCCAATCCAATCTTGACCACATCCAATAATAAGTCACGAGCATACAGGCATAAACGATTTGAATCGCTACGATTTCTTTTAATGACACTTTCTTATTCATAATTTAGTCCTCCTCTTAATGTTATATATTTCGCACTTTTGATGTTATAAATATATCACTCGAAAATGATTGTGTCAAGAAGATATGTGAATTATTTTTAACTTCCGCCTTTGCTTCGATGCTTCATAACACTAGACACCTTTCTCTTTTTCTTTTAAATTCATAACTATAACGCATAAAAATACCCTCCTTACTGATTTGTCCAGTAAAGAGGATACATATCAATGGAGGCACTTTTTTCACAAAACTTTATTCAAGAAATCCTTCAATCGCTGAGTCTTGGGATTAGAGAAGATAACATCTGGAGTGTCGTCTTCTGCAATGACTCCCTCATTAATAAATAACACGCGATTAGCCACCTCTCTGGCGAAGCCCATCTCATGGGTTACAACCACCATGGTCATACCATCCTTGGCCAATTCCTTCATAAGGCTTAAAACCTCTCCTACCATCTCTGGATCCAGAGCTGATGTAGGCTCATCGAAAAGCATCACATCCGGATTCATAGCAAGAGCTCGTGCAATTGCCACACGCTGCTTCTGACCACCAGATAACTGTGATGGATAACTATCAGCCTTGTCCAACAAACCGATGCGCTCTAGAAGTTCATTGGCCTTCTTCTCTGCTTCTTCCTCGCTCATCTTCTTCAGCTGAACCGGTGCAAGCATAATATTTTTCTTGATTGTCAAATTCGGGAACAGGTTAAACTGCTGGAATACCATTCCGATACGCTGACGCATCTCATCAATATTTACGGAAGGATCTGTAATATCATTTCCCTCAAATGTAATACAACCACTGGTAGGTGTCTCCAAAAGGTTCAGGGAACGAAGGAAGGTGGACTTACCGCATCCGGAAGGTCCGATAATTGCAATTACCTCTCCCTTTTTGATGGTCATATCAATTCCTTTGAGAACCTCATGTCCCTGAAAGGTTTTATGTAAATCTGTTACTTCTAATAAAATATCATTATCGTTCATTCTGTCTCAGGCTCCTTTCCAGTTTGTTCACCAACATGGTGAAGATAAGTACAAGACACAGGTAAATAAGAGCAACCATGCCCAGTGGTAAGAGGGCTTCGTAAGTTACGCTTCGTATAATATCGGAACCCTTGGTCAGATCAAGAAGACCGATGTAACCACTGATAGAAGTCTCCTTCAACAGGGTTATAAGCTCATTTCCCAGAGCCGGTAAAATGTTTTTGAAGGCCTGAGGAATGATAATCAATCTCATAGTCTTGTGATATGGAAGTCCCAGTGAGCGCCCTGCCTCGAACTGTCCCTGATCCACAGACATAATTCCGGAACGAACCACCTCTGCCACATAAGCTGCCGAGTTTAAACCAAATGCAATAATTGCCACGAAGACCTTGCTTACATTGGTGCTGGCAAATACCACATAGTAGATAATAAGCAACTGCACCATGGTTGGTGTACCGCGGATCACGGTCAGATAGACCTTGGCGAGAGCATTTAAAATATTTAACCCACCATTTCTATCATGAGTGGTGCGAACTATGGCAATAAGAGAACCAAATACGATACCGATCAAGAGGGCGAAGAGGGTAATTACAAGTGTATTTCCCAGACCTCTAAGCAGATACATATAGCGATTATCCTCCACGAAGTTCTGATGGAACTTCTCGGAAAATGATAGAGTAGTCGCCTCATCACTGCCAGGCACCACGATCACCTGCTTCGCTGTAGTATAGCTGTCGGAGAAATCTACATTCTTCTTTCTCTCTTCTGTCACTGTCATTCCAGCAGCACCTACATCAGCTTTGCCCGCTTCTACTGCGGTAATAATTGAGTCAAACTCCATATCTTCCACAGAAAGCTCGTAGCCCAGCTCATCGCAGATAGCCTGCATGATGTCCATGTCGATACCCACGATGGTATCATTTTCATAATATTCATATGGAGGAAATGCCGCATTGGTAGCAACCACCAAAGTTCCCTTGGTGCGCTCCACATCCTTCTTCACATAAGGGCTCTTGCCGATTTCCTCATCTGTTCCAATATAGTTGTTAATGATAGAATCAATTGTTCCATCTTCCTTCAAACTGGCCAATGCTTCATTGATTTCAGCAGTCAGGGAAGTATTTTCCTTGGCGATGGCAAATGCATACTCCTCATCTGCAAAGGCCTCATCCAAAATCTGAAGGGAAGGATTCTTCTTCACAAAAGCCTTGGCCGGCTGCTCATCAATCATGACGCTGTCAATCTTATGCTGTAATAGAGCCTGAATAGCGTCTGCGCCCTTGTTGTAGCGCTCGATTTTCGTTCCGGCATCATCACCTTCATAATCTGACGCATAAATATCCGCTGTTGTTCCAAGCTGCACTCCAATGGAAGTTCCTGGTAAATCGTCCACACAAGTGACCTCTTTCTCAGCCTTCGCATACGCCTCTGATGCGCTATTGAAAGCTCCCATGACGGATGCAAAGAGCACTGCAGCTGTCATAATTCCGAGAAAAATTCTCTTCTTATTCTTTCCCATATCTATCTCCTTAAATCGAATAATAATTCATATGTACAGTATGATATCGCAAATTTATGCAAAAATCCAGTGGATTTATGCAAGTTTGCTAATATATGCAAAATTTAACCTGATTTGAAAACACTCGGCTATGCATTACATGCTTCTTATTATCTTCCAATGAATACTTTAAATTCTAAGCATTGAACATTTCTGAAAGCATTTGTCTTAAATCAGGCGTGTGATACGGTGGTTCTGGTTGATTTCTGTAAAACTATAAGAAAAGTGCTAATATCGGTCGAGACGAGTCAAAACGAGACAATGTCGATCATAACTCTTGTAATATGGTTGCAATATCACCATCTATACATATACTTCTATCTGCAATTTCCTCTGGACAGAATGATTCACCATAATTTAAGCAAGCATATGCCGCTTTTTCATTTGCCAACGTCATCTGCCAGAACGGATATTTTATTATTACGGGCGTATTAGCTCCTACTCCCAATTCAAGATAAAGAACATGGAGATTCTCATGTCTACGAATAAAATCAGAATATACCGCAGATGCCCTATGCCATCCTTCATCTTCAACAAAAGAATCATCCGCTCTCAAATTCATAGTCATATCAGAGCCATCATCAGGACACTTTGGAATCAGCTCGGAAGGAATTTCCATCAATAACTTACCATCAATCGATACCTGAAATACTCCCTGATTATCTCTTACAAAACCTTGTGCTTCCATCGCTTTCATTACCCACTCTTCATTATCAAAGGTTTTCTGAATAGCAGGATTCACGCTCTGAAACAAACCATAATCACCCTGAGTATAGAACAGTCTTTTCTTGTCAAAACCTGCTCTTTGAAACTGGTGATCTACATTCGTTGTAATAACAAAATAATCCTTATGGTCAACTATCTTAAGCAGATCCCTATACACTGGCTTTGGAGCATCAATATATCTGTTAAAATAAATATGTCTTGCCCACCAGGCCCAGCGGATTTCTTCACTTGGAAACGGATAGAAACCACCTGAATACATATCTCTTATTCCAAATCTTTTGGCAAAGTCATAGAAGTATTTTTCAAAACGTTCGCCACTGTAAGTAAACCCTGCTGATGTTGATAATCCTGCACCCGCACCTATAACAATGGCATCTGCTTCCTTAATTTCTGTTTTAAGTCTGCTTATCTGTTCTTCTTTACTTCCCTTCCCATAGAACATGCTTCTACTAAAATATCTCACGGCATTCATCCCTTTCTCTATAGTTTCTTGATAACCGTTAGGCATATCATCATATAAGTTTTTCATAAATGGCCTTATCCTCATCTTTGAAAACATTGAATATCACTCTTTCTACCTTACCAGGATTTTCACGAAGCCATTCTGACACAGTCTTAACGGCAATCTCAGCTGCTTTTTTGTTAGGAAAATGAAATACTCCTGTTGAAATACAGCAAAAAGCAACGCTCTTCAAGCTATTTTCAGCACACATATCCAAAGTGTTTCTATAGCAGTTCTCCAAATCCTTTTCCAATTCAAGAGTAAGCTTGTATTGGACAATTGGTCCTACTATGTGAATAACTTTCTTTGCCGGAAGATTATAAGCTTCAGTAAGCATTGGAACGGCGGTCGGCTGTTCATAGTCTCTTCCGTATCTGATTCGAAGTTCATTCATCTGCCTGTTGCACTCGGCTCTTAATTGCACTCCTGCAAAAGTATGGATACAGTTATCTATGCAGGTATGCATCGGAACAAAACAACCAAGCATCTGCGAATTAGCGGCATTAACAATAGCATCCACCGAAAGTCTTGTTATATCCCCTTGCCAGATAGAAAGTCCATCCCTGATAACCGGGATGTCTGATAGATTCACCACACCCTTTTCAGCTGCTCTCTCTAATAAATATTCATCCTGTACTTTCATTACATCAGAGGACAATTCTTTCGGCATACGGATATTCATAAGCGACCTTAAGATCCGTCTTTTATCTTCCGTACTATTTGGAGTCTGTAATTCCTTATATTCAGCAGAATCTGCCTTGAACTCTTCTACAAGATAATCAAGACGTTCTTCCTGTGTTGATTTTTTAACCTTAGTTTCCATATTCCATATCCTTCTAAAAAAAGACTCTGAAGTAAACACCTCAGAGTCTCATTGTTAAGCTTCATTTGCCAACAGTTCCTGCATTCCGGATCTTAAATCATTAAGAGTGTATTTTTTCATCTCTGATTCCATCGCTTCCTGGATGCTTTTCAACTTATCATCCAAAAGCGAATGGATATTCCTACCAACAGGGCACTCTGGATTTGGTGATTCATGAAATCTAAATAAATCTCCATCCTCCAAAGGCTCAATTGCCTGATACACATCATAAAAAGTTATATCTTTAAGATCTCTTGTAAGCTCTATTCCGCCTGTTCCTCTGATAACATTTATTAACCCTGCGTTCTTAAGCTGAGTAAGTATCTTTCTAATGATAACAGGATTCGTATTTATACTGGCTGCAAGAAAATCGCTCGTTACCTTGTGTTCATCCTTAAATGTATCCACACATGTAAAAATATGAAGTGCAACCGTAAATCTGCTTGATATCTGCATTTTTAATTCCTCCTGCCATCATTTTACTTCGTGACAGATGTAGTTGCAATGGTTACATTAAAACTTTCCGTTTTCATTAGCCCATGTAGACTTATCAGCTAATGTCTCCATTACATCCCAATGCTCTGCGATAAATCCGTTCTCAACACGGAACAGATCATAGTAGGTTGTAGGTACACCACCAAAGGTTCCTTCCGAGCAGGCAAGTGCATAATCTCCATCTGCAAGAACCATATGAGTCTTGTTATAAACCATTGTGATTCCCTGCTTAGCCATAGCTTCAAGTGCAGCTCCAAGACCAGAAAGGTCATCTGCAATTGAAGTATTATGCTGGATATATTTATCTCCATCGTAGTAAGAAGTGAGCTTGTCAGGATTCTCCCCACGAAGTACATCGCCTACAAATCCGGCTACAACCTTACGTGTCTCTTCCTTATCTACATCTTTCTTTTCAAGAGTTCCATCAATCTGAGTATGTCCTGAAGGATTAGGAGCTGCCTTGTCTGCCAGATTATCCCAGTGCTCTGCAATTTTACCGTCTTCATCGAATCTGAAAACATCGAATCCGACCTGCTCTCCTGCTCCTGCAAAATTATATACTGTCTGAAGGAAAACCTTATCTCCATCCTCAAATGAACGAATATTATTAACAGTTGTTTTTACAGGTGCCTGTGCAAGTCCTTCAACTGCTGCTACAAATGCATCAGCCCCTGTTCCAAATGCCAGGTTATGCTGAATATAGCCAGGCGCCAAAAGTTCTTTTGCCTTTGCTGTATCTCCTGATACGAATGTTCCGATGAGTGCTAATGCTTTTTCCTTATTTGTCATAATTATTTTCCTTTCTGGGCTCTGCCCTGCGAGGTAATTATCCTCGAATGTTAAAAAGTTCATTGTTGTAACCGTTGTGGTTGCATCTGTTGGTGTAAATATATCATCGTTTCGATGTAACGTCAATGGTTACATCTATAATTTTTCAAAAAAATTTCCAGGTGTAGATTAACACCTGGATTTAAAGCAAAACAACTATTCAATAATTGGTAAATCATTATATTCCGATTTATCAAAATAAGAACTTTTTCGTGCTCCTTCTTATCTTAACACACTATAGCTTTATATTCTTGCAAATAATTCCTTTAAGCAACCAATCCCTTCTGCTCCCCATATAGTTAATGCCTGAGGAACCACAGCTACAACAATACCTACTATAACACCTTGCCATCCAAGAGATGATCCCGATTTGTTAATTTTGTAAATTGCCTTATAAGCTTATAGATTTAATTAATCCAGCAATTCTTTGCTTAATTACCCAAAAGGCATCCTCTTCTCAAATCTAAAAAATAAATCTGAACCATCATCTCCCTCAGGTGCGTTAGGATCCATATGCTTAGGATTGTAAAATTCCACTGCCGCGAAACCGCATCTATTGATATAAAAGTGCAGATTCCTCGTGTCAAAATAAGGCGTACAAGTTTCCCAAAGTGTAACTTCAAGATGCATTTCTTCAATAGCATTCCAAATTTTTTGACCTAATCCACGACTTTGTGTTCCACTCTTCACGTAAAGAAAATCCAAATGGCCATGTTTACCATTAATCACAACAATTGCACCTCCAAGAAGTTCTCCCTCTACAACTGCCTTGTATGCAATGGAACCCTTAGCACTTAATGATTTATTTATATGTGACTCTGGCAGTATTTCTTCATCCAAATCCTCTTCCCATGCTGCTGCACCTAACTGGAAAGCTTCCTGCATGTCATGTTTAAATACCGGTAAATCCGCATCCTCAACGGGTAGTAATTGAAAATCCATAGCATTCTCATTCCTTTGATAAAATCTTACGTTCTACAATTCCAACTACAATAAGAATAACATAAATAAGGAGCATGCAGTTGAAACAATTCAAAAAGGGAGTCCTCGCGGACTCCCTATAATTTACACTATATGCTATTTAGCAATCCAATTACTTATTTGCGATAGCTGCCTGTGCCACTTAAACTGGGATACACCATTTTATTGGCCTTAAACATCTTCTTCTTCCAATCGGTCGTATCTACCTTAAAAGTCGCATTACCTACCTGTGGATTCAAGTACCAAATGAATACTCCCTTGTCATAAATAATTCGCTCTACGAATCCATCAATTATTATATCAGGAATCTTGGCTCTCGGATCAAATGCTTCCATATTAATAAACGCAGTAAGACTCTTAATACGGTTCTGCTTTAGAATATCATCTTCCGATTCTACAATCTGCAGCTGACATTCCTCAGTCGATTTCTCAAGATTCGATATCTGTTTTTCTAGCTTAGCCTTCTTCTTTTGAAACATCTCCCTGGAGATATCCCCTTGAGTACACATATCCACAAGCATAGATATCTGATTCCTTAGCTTATCAATCTGCTTGATGTTATTCTCAACCTTTTTCTTATCATTTGTATCATTTGATCTTACATCAAGTAAATCCCCAGCCATAGAGATTGCTTCATCATAAATAGCTTGCCGATTGGATACCAGCTTCTTAAATAAGAAGTCTGCCTGAACAACCAGCTTCCATTCCATGAATGAATCATTATCGCAAATGCCATCGATAGAAAGCCCTTTCTTCAGTCTAAATCTCGGGCTTCCAGTATGGAGCTGATCATAGCATTGAAATACAAAAGATGGATCACCCGTCTTAGACATGTGTGCCATTCTTCTATTTAAAGCGTGACCACATTTGCATCTACATTTTCGTCCCCAGACATTCTTACAAGGAGACTGTCCATTCATTTTAATATTCCCCTTGTTGTCCTTCTTTTCAAAGGAATGTAAAGCTCTTATACGTTGCGCTTCATCATACATCTCCGGTGTAATAATCGGATCATGATTTCCCTCAACGTAAATCTTTTCTATCTCACCATGATTAATTACCTTTTTCTGAGTAAGATAATCCGGCACATATTCCTTACGATACTCTATTCTTCCACAATAAAACGAATTCTTAAGAATCCTACTAATATTACTAGAAGACCATTTGTTAAGCCCCGTTGCAGTGATACGTCCTTCCTGCTCCATAATGTCTTGGATACGGCGCACGCCATTGCCATCCAGGTATAACTCATATATTCTTTTAACCGTCTCCGCCTGCTCTTTGTTTACAACAAAATGATTCTTATCAACGCGGTCATATCCAAGAATATTTCCTGTACCGTAAATAACGCCATTTTTGAATGAAATCATCTGCCCAGCTTTTACTCTCTGGGATATCTTCTTACTTTCATTCTGTGCCAGAGTAGCCATAATCGATAATCGAAGCTCGCCGTCTTCATCATTCAACGTCCAGATGTTATCCTCTGTAAACCAAACCTCAACTCCATAGGTCTTAAGGATTCTGGTCTGCTGTAAAGTATCCACTGTATTTCTAGCAAATCGTGATACCTCTCTAGTGATAATTAGATCAAACTTTCCATCTTTTGCATCCTGCATCATTCGAAGGAATCCATCTCTCTTATGAATCGAAGTTCCGGTTATTCCTTCGTCAATATATCGGTCAACAAGTGTAAGCTCAGGATGACGTGACAAAAGCTCATCATAATACTGCACCTGATTCTCAAGTGCTGATATCTGCGCTTCGTGCTCCGTAGAAACACGAGCGTAAATTGCTGCTTTACGTGTCATCTGTTTCCACCTCATTTTTCTTTTTTCATCTAGATGATGACATCATGATAAAATCAAGCTGACTTTCTCACAAGGATGTCAATCTCTCGTTTCTTAGCAATATATTTCAGTTCATCTTCTGTAATCTTTCCATCATCACAAAGCTGTTTCATAATAGCGAAAGCAGCCAACTTAATCGCTAGTTTCTCTGCTTCCGGCGGGAACTGGACTTCTTGCATTCCTTCCATGTTTTTCTTCCTCCCTTGATCTCCAACTGAATACAAAGCGTCTCGTCAATTACGTTTTTCATAAAACTCTCTGGCAGACTACCTATATATCGCATCAACTTTTCGCGGCCTATGGTTGTAATTTGTTCCGCCATTGATGCTGATTTTTCGTCAAGTCCTCCAATGTTTTCTAATATGGTATGTGTTGGGAATTCTTTGCTCTTATGAATCTTGGTGGTAATCGGAATAACAGTTACTGTAGGTGAATACTTATTGCCTTTATTATTTTGAACAACCAGTACTGGTCGTTCTCCTCTTTGAACTGAACCAATAGACTCACCTAAATCCGCAAGGAAGATGTCTCCTCGTTTAATTTCCATCATTACCACCTCCATCCTTGACAAATTCCTATGTAAAAAGGAAGGCTTCCTCTACCAGTACACAAAGGAAGCCTTCCTAAAAAAACAGTTATCAAATCTCTTACTTGTCCACGACACCCCAGAGATATGGGAAATCACTAAGCGGCTGCAGCACAGCTCCATAGGTTCATCCTCAAGACGGTTCTCGTCTAGCCGCTCCCATTGCGTGTTCAGGTCATGCCCTACTGGCTGTGGCTAAGCGGAAGTATCATTATACCCGTGGCCGTCTTCGCCAATGCCGGTGCTACCGACTTTCCAGTGAGGCTATATCGCGCAAGGCGTACCTTTGAGGCTCGAATCCACGGGAACGTACTTAGTGAATGTATATGCTCTTGTCAAGGATCAAGTAAGAGAAAAAAATATCCTCTCACTTAACCCCACTGAACTACCCCTAATCTATAAGGACGAAAAATGATTTTTTGCATAAAAATACAGCAGGTAAAAAACCTGCTGCATCACATATCTATATTATTTAGAAAATATCTAATTCTATTATTTTTTTCACAGCCTCTATTGCCTTATCATATTCAACACGTGTCTTTTGAAAATATGAGGTTATTGCTGCATAGTCCTTCTCGTAAATTGCCTCTTCGACTATTTTCTCAAGCATATCTTTTATATCTACACCATCCAATGATGATGGGCACATTTCAGGTTTCTTTTGTCGCTCGATTCTAACCTCTTTTACAAGTTGCTTGAAACGTTCATCAAAAGTCATCTTAGGCATTAGCATATACAAATCATAAATGTGTCTCGAATGTTTATTAAAATCGCTCTTGATGTAGTAATCGCATAATGCAAACACTTTATCAATGAAAGTTCTCTCCAAACTCTGTATTGTCATTGTAAATGGCTGCAATTCATATTGCTCGACTAAATCCATATTATCTCGCTTAAGAACCTGATAAATATAGCTATCTACTTCCATCTCAACCGTTGGAAAAGCTATAGATCCTAAAACCACTTCCATCTTTACACCGTCAATAAGACTCTCCGGAACATATCCTTCTATCGGAACATACTGAAATACATAGCAATTATAATCTCTACGACTACGAGTTTTATCCCAATCTGGAATAGGCAGATCCAAATATTCGCTTATTCCAGCTATTACATTATTTTTAAGCTTTTTTCTCTCACCCTGTGTTAAGGTATCGGAAAAAGTAATATCTATGTCTTCTGAAAATCTATCAATAGCGTGATGGCATTTTGATAGCGATGTTCCACCTTTAAACACACAGTTTTTGGCATTCAATGAAAGCTGTTTTAAAATCATAGTCACATAATAATCCTTCTCCACAATTGGTATAGGAATAGACAACTCATTTGATACAGCGTTTACAATAGCTATAAATTGCTCTCTATCTTTATGCAATAGCATATACTACTCCTGTCTCATACAAATTCTTGTATACCTTTGTAGGATACAAGCTGATGTATGCATCAATTACTTTTTTTGTGATATTTTCATCTTTAATAATCTGAATCAACCTAGCCGGAATATCCTCAACAGATCCGTCCATATATTTGTCAAAGTCTACCAAAAAATCCAGAAACTGTAAAACTCTATAGTTTTCTTCAGTTATGACGGTTCTTGGCTTTCTAAGTAAAAATTTCTGCCCCTTTATTTCAATTTCTCGAACCTTAGCACTGGCCTCATTCGAAACTATTTCTTGAACATACGGAACCTGTAGAGAAAGCCCCATTTGATTGGCAAATGTAAATCCAGCATAGTACCCACGCACCTTACCTCGCTGACTAACGTACTTACATCTTGCAACAGTACTAGCTGATATTGGTACTAATCCTTTTAACTTCGATTTCCCTGGTAGATAATAGATTCCTGCATCATATCGGCAAAGCTTTCCTGCATCTACTAGCTCCTTCAGCTTTGGACGTAACGAATTACCAGGAATACCTAAATCTATATCTGATGTAAAAATTGGTTCATAGGCTTTATAATTTTCAATCAAATAATCATATAACATAACTGCACCTCAACGCTTCTTGACCTTTTAAGTTAATAATCGTTTCTAAATGTAGTATAACGTCTTTTAACTATCTGTGTCAAGGAGCGTTGAGTGATAATATTTATATTCCTCTTATCTTACCAGTTCAGCATATATTTTAATCTCTTAAGCCCGGCTTGGATTGAATCATGCACCGCTGGTTGTGACACACCTTCAATTCTCGCAATCTCATTCTCGCTATAGCCATAGTAAAAGAACAAACGAAACCTTCTCTGCTGCTTATCCGAAAGCTGCTTCAATGCTGTACGTACTATGTGTGCGTCCAACGCATCCTCTTGATCCAAGCCACTACATATCTCATGCATAAACTGTGCTCCTACGTAGCCTTCAACCTCTTCATCAAAAGCAAAAGCGGAATGATGCCTTAGTTCTTCCATCTCTAGCCTTTTATCCAGCCGTTCAAATTCAGCAAAAGCTTTTCCCTGCTCCGGTGTAATCAAAATAAAAGGCTTGAAGATATTCAACTCACCTTCTGCAACTCTTTCTAGTTCCTCTAGAGAAAGATTTGTTGCAACCGCCCACTTTACACCGCCCTTAATTCCAGGATAATGATGCACTAAGCTAATAAGCTTGTACTTCCCCTGATCTCTATTTAATGATTTTGCAATTCGTTCTAAACTCATATCTGACCTCCGATTCTTGAAAATTGATAAGTTTCAAAAACCGTCAGTCAGGGATATCTACCTACATATGCTTCCCATTCGTGCACTGATATTCACCATCAGAGCAACAGAAAGAAGCACAAAAAAGAAGGCAAAGCAAAACAGAGTACAATACTGTACTTCCTTCTGTTTTGCTCCGCCTTCCAACGATACTCAGCCGTTCCTAGTCGCTAACAAACTCTTGCTATATGCCTGCGCTCCTGAAGCTCTACTGACTAATCCAGCGAAAAAACAAATAGCTCATGTTATTCAGTTCATTCATCTAATATGTCTGCTCTTTTTCAACTTGATGCCAACAATCGAGAACTCAGCACCATGAACAATTACTCTCAACCTTGTCTTGCAACGTTCACATGGTTTTCTTAGTTCTCCCTCTAGGTGATCTGCAAAAGACCTCCCACAGCCTGGGCAATAAAAACTGTTCAAAAAATCTTCGTCAACCATACAATCCTCCATACATATCTTCCCCCATAAATTATTCAGGCCAACCGCCTGTATGCATTATTATAAGTGAACCCATAGAAATAAATCCGGAATCTTTAAAGAACATTTACCAGACACCGCCAGAACAAATCCGGAACATTTCCGGAACGTATTCAGAACATCTTCAGAACAAAATAATAGCGGCCACAGATTCCTCCATAGCCGCTAAAAATTGCTATCTATCATCTCCTAGGATAACTCCTTTTCTAATGTCCTCTGTCTCACGCTCCTCACAATACTTCCAAATCAAAACCCCAAATAGCTTGATGGCTTCTCTCTTACGATACTCAATCACACCTTCGCTCACGCCGCTTATGTCAGCCACTTGCCAATTCTTTTTAGGAAAATCTGTAAAGTATTCTTTTACTAGAATCGACCGGTAAAGGTCTCCCAGATTATCTCCACCATACATTGCCACTTGATCAAGAAATAATTTGATTTTATCACCAAGCCACGGCGCCCGAATCGCTCTGTGAACAAATATCATTTGCCGCTTTTTCGTATCTTCATCTTTATCCAGTTCAAGTTCTAAGAGTTGATGCCTTATCTCCTGCTTATCCCGAACAGTTTCCTCCTCCGACATCTCGGGCCCTGGTATCATCAATGCAGAATACTCTTTTTTCGCTCTGTCACACATGTATCTGGTAACATGGTAAACTCCTAATGGATCCAAATCGAAGCTTTCACATAATGCATCAATATTAATCTCATCATTCGTCGGTCTCGCCATAACCATTCCTCCCTCAACTTTTTATAACAAAAAAGGAAGACATGGCTATCACCATAATCTTCCTCAAGTTCCCGTCTACCAATGATGTCTATAAAATAGCCTCAATCAATCAGTAATCTATATTTTAAAAAATTATTCTTTGCTCCGGTCTCTACCGGCTTTTCGATCTTTCTCCTGCAACGCCAAATAAGATTCAACATTGGTCTTAACCAATCCCTTATAATATGCATTCAAACGACGATATCTTCTGATATCCATATCGTCTTCGTCATCTAAGTAAACGACATTTCTATCATCCTCTAAGATTTCAAGAAAACCATACCCTACCGCCTTAAGAATCTTCTGAAGCGTATCCAACTTTGGGATTGTTTTTCCACTAAGGAAAGACTTTACTGTGTTGTAATCAACCTCAGCAGCTTTAGCTAATTCAGGAATCGATATTTCCTGCTCTTTCACCTTTTGTAATACCGCATCTCCGATAAATGCAATGTCTAATTCAGCCATTATCCTACCTCTCTCATTAAATTAATTCTAACAAGCAAGAGGCAACTTGAGAATTTGAAGATACTCCAATTTCCATTGGAACAAATTCCATTACATATAGCCATAAACTCTAACATATATAAGAAAAGACGGGCACGTTGAAAATTATCTACGCTCCCGTCTTTAATCACTCAATATTATTTTTATGAAATTTTAATTTGCACTCCTTCCTATAATGATATTTAACAGCCTCAATTGCCCCCAAGCTTGTGTCATATCATCATAGTACAGAAGTGCCAGTATATTCATCAATCTCCGGAAAAGTACGATGTAACTGATACTATCTTTTTAATTATTTCTTTCATCTGAACACCCCTATTAATATCCGCTATAATTAATTCAAAAAGAAATCCGCTATCTTTTCCTTTGAATCAAGAATCTCTTCTGATGGGACACCACAAAGCTTTGCCATCTCACAAGAACCCTCAAGCGCTTTCATATAATCTACTGAATAAAGCTTTTCAAGAATCTGCATAAATAATTCATACTCTCTTTGAATCTTAGCAACCAAATCTTGATATTCTTTATCCAATGTTGACCGCAATGTCTCAATATCATCTAAATATAATTTGATAATTTTCTGTTCTCTATCGGACAGTCCATCCTTTGCAACCTTATAAAGTGTTGTACCAACTGTATTACCAATCAATGCTCCAATTACTGGAATTGGAATTACAGCCTGACCAATAAATGACGATAATGCACTAACAGATGCATCTAAGCAAAGCATTTCAGCGTTGCTAATAAACTGAACTTCATCTAATTCGCCTTTACGATATAAATGCGCTTGTTCTGCCACTCCAAACGAAGCTGTAACAATTGCATTTGCAGCTGATGCAGGTGTAGAGGTATAGTTTGTAAGAACATAAATACTTGCGCCACGAACTCCACCTTTGACTGTTCCTATACCAGCATCTTTAAATACATCCTTCCAATCATCATCAGAAAAATCTTTTAAGCACTTTCCTTCTTTTTTCTTTTTAGCAATTGAAAGAACTAATGATGTACCTCCCTCTAAAGCAGCAGCAACTCCAACAACCTTAGCTCCTTCCTTCAATGTCGGAGCGGCTTCCCTTCGTGCTTGATTTCTGAGATTGGAATCCGTCTTCTTAATAGAGACCTTTTCTTGCTTAATTGTAATATTTATTTGTTCTCTTTGAACTTCTTTATATTGAAATTTTGAAGGTTCTATATCATTAACGCTGATATTTTGATGGTCAAAAAATTCATGAACTAGCTTCCACTGTTTAAGTGAAAATGAACCATCCGCAGTAGGCATCTTGTTTGCTTCATCTTTTGATATCGAAAGAAGTTCCTGTATCTTATCATACTGATCTCTTGGAATCTGATACTTTCCACCATTGCTTATATAATCCGGATACTTTTCCAGATGAGCGGCAATAGCACGCAAGGATAGATCCGATTGATAAAATTTTTGCTGTATTTCAACGCCACTACGTAACAAGTCTGATGGTCCATTATCATTTAACCATTTATACTTATCGGGATTTCCCAGCACATTTTCTCTAGCATTGCTAATGCCAACTTCTGCCGTTTCAGCAATAAACCCATGCAATCCATAAGTACCACCACGATTACTATTTATAAGCTCTTCTATTTGAGAAAAAGTATTATCAATATCAGCCATAGCATCATGCAAATTCAAATCCTGATTCTGCATGAATTCTACAAGTCGATCTAATCTGACCTGATTTAAATAATTTACCCAGGATGCAACAGCCTGTTCTTGATTGCTCTTTACAATATCTTCCGTATCCATATTTATTCAACTCCTTTTTCGAGAAGTACAGCTAAAGTTTTTGTCTCATTTACAAGTGTTCCCAATTGTGTCTGAGCCTCATCTGTTAAAGATAAAAAATCACGCCCAAATGAGATAAGGCATTTTCCATACATCAAATTTGCGCTTTCTCTAAGCTGTTCAGTCTGATCTAATAATAACTTTATCTTCTCATCAATCACTTTTAGACTAGCTGTGTTTGCAAGAACTGCTTGTATTTCTTCCTTCTTTTCCTTATCCAGCTTAGCTTTCTTGCTCGCAAATAATACAATTGAAGTAAGTAAAGAAACTCCAGCAATTCCCATTCCAACTGGTCCAGCTAATGCTAATAGCGCATGGCCTGCAGCCATTCCACCGCCACCTGCTGCTGCTGCTCCACCGCCTAACCATGCCAAAGCAGCATTGGTCGCTGCAGCTCCAGACAAAGCTGATATTGCAGTCCCCGTAGATGCAGTACCAAACGTCGTTGCTATCCACATGGCCGCACTAGGAGCTATTGCCGCAACAGCTGCTCCACCCGCTGCTCCTGCGCCAACACTCATGGCTGACTTCTGCGCCATTTCAAGTTCTTGCTTTGCATAATCACATGCATTTTTAAAGTTTTCTCGTAAAGTTGCAATATCACTAATTGATGCATCAAATTCCTTCGGATGGTTAGCAATACTGTTAACAAGATTTTCAACATTTTTAATTACATCAACAGAACGTTCACGCTGAATGTATAGGCTTGTTCCTTTATCACTCATCTGGGTGTACACATAATTGTATTCATCAATAGCATGTACAAGCTGGTCATTTAATGATTCTCTTTTTGTCTCCGATTCATCATCATTATCAGGTTCTATATCAATCGTCTCAGTATATCTTCGACATTCATCGACAAACATTTTTGACAAAGTCTCATTTGAACGCTTACGTTTTTCTTCTTCTGAAAGGTTTTCAAATTCCTCAGTTTCTTCGTCAGAATCATCTTTTCTAGAAGTTACAAGCTCATCATTAACAATTGCCAAAATAAATTCTCTCGCCTGTGAAAGTGGATTCTCCGGGAAGAAACCATCCAGTCCCTCTTTCTCAGCAAGATTCTTACGCGCACCATGGGTGTAATTTGAATCATATGGATCTTCAACCCACTTATCGCTTCCCATTTCACAAACACCGGCATTAGAAGCCATGCAAGCAGCCATACTTTCTCTCAAGCCTGTTGTCCCTTGCTCTTCAAAATTAGCATAAATCTCAACAATCTTTCCTTCAAAACCAATGTCCATTCTTACAAAGTAGATAACACCCATTGGTAAACCATCTTCTTCTCGAAGGGATTTTACAATACTATATATATAATCGTATCCTCTTTTCGTCTTACCACTCTTTACCTCGATTAATCCTTGATTATCAGCTAGGCTCTCATGAATACCATCAATGACTCCTTGCGGATTTCCAAAATCCATATTCCGGCCCTTTTTAGGTCTAAAAAACATCGCTATATTAAAGGAATTTGATGTTTGGGACATATATGCCGTTTCAATTTTTTCAATTCCAAATGACTCTTGTAATGTCGTAATAATCTCTTTATCTTCTACGACTCCATAATAATCAGGAATTAATAGTTTTGTTTTAATTCCCTTAAATCTAAGCACAGTATGTCCATCAACTTTGAAAGAATTTCCGGACAATTCTTCAACAGAGGCCTTCACCTTTTCTGCACCTGCTGTAGCCCCCTGAGAAACCTTCTCAGCACCAGCTTTTGCTCCTTGAGAAATCTTTTCAGCTCCTTCTTTAGCGCCCTTGGTTATTTTTTCTACAGTTTGGCTCTCCATAATATTTTTACCAGTTTCAGAAATAGCCACTCCAACCCCAGAACTAGCTTCAACCAACTTATCCTTGGCCTTATTCAAATTCTCAATAAAATCTTCTTTTTTCATGGTGTAACCCCTCCTATATGAATCAGTCATTAGCTATGACCTTCTTGATAACTCTTGATAATTCTTATAATAATCAAAAAGCTGTCCCAAAATACGGACAGCTTACAACCATTTCCACTTAACAAAAAGTATCCAAGTAAAATCTCTCAAGTTTATTCTGTAACTTTGCCACCCGATTTGTTTCATTTACAAGCCTATTATAAACCCTCTGTAATTTACTATTGCGTTCCCAATTATCATGGCAATAAACCCAATCCAAGTAGCATTGATGAGCCCAATAATTTCGTAGTTCTCTAATCGCATCTAAAGTATCATAATCCGCTTCAGACAAAAATGGATCTCCATCACTATTATCCATGTCTTCAAGTTCTCTTAATGTCTTTCCCATATTAGAAAACTCAAGCATATCCATATTATCATCAAAATCATCCGCAGACATAGCTGAATAAATGCGTTTTAAGTCATATTCAATGCACTGAAAATACTCCATTATCTCGCTATATTTAAATCTAAATTGCTGCTCTAATGTATACATTAATATCCAAACATCTTTCTATGATATTCTAAGTAACCTTTTTGCTTATCATTAACATCTATGCTCATATCGCTGTTAATATTACAAAAGGTTTGATTAATCTGGTCCATTTCCTCTGAAATCAAGATTTTACCGTTATCGTCAAATGAAATATATCCCTTATCAAATAACTTGTCGTGAGTAGGACAGAAAATAAAACCATTATTGATATCTAATCGTTCCTCTGGTGTACTAACTGCCCATGGCTTAATATGACTTGCCACAAGCAAGCCATTAAGATTCACATTGCATAAACAACATTTATGATATCTATGCAAGAGTTTATCTCTAAAGACACCTTGATTAACTCTAACCTTAACAACAGCTTCCTTGTCTTCTCCCGTTACATGTAAATCTTCTATTTCTTTTTCTAGTTTTATTGCTTTTTCAGCATCTTGCTGTGGAATTGCCTTTTTAAGAGTTACTTTTTTATTCTGTCTCCAAATCCAATCGCAAAAGCCCATAAACTGAGAATTAGACCACTCAGAAAAAGTTTCGCTCTGATCCTTGTATTCTTTCAAAGCACGATTTTTGAATATAAAAGGCATATTCTTTGGCGGAATAAAACCGACAGCTTCACAATAAGCATCTAAGGTATTCTTTACACATACTGGTATAACCTTATCTGGGTAATACACCATCAAGAGCTTGTTCTTAAAAAGACTGTTTAGTCTGCTTTTTTCTATTGCTTCAAAATCATCAGCATCAGCAGCTTCAAGCACTGCAACAATATCTTCTTTAATTCTTTCAAAGGCAGAGCTATAATCCTTTCCAAATATATTTTCATATGTCTTAGATAGCTTAATCTGAGAGTCTTTTTCATATATGCCAAAAACATCCGGATAAGCATTACCCATAGTTCCCAAGTGCTGCAAATCCCAGCGCAACCTGCTACTAAAAGTATACGAAGCCTGTGTGACCGGTGTGTACTCATCTAAGCTCATATTTCTAATCTTCGCTACTGGATATTTTTTTATAAAATCAAGTCGAAGTTTTTCAAGTTCTGCAAATCGTAAAACATTGAATTCATATCGTTCCTTTAAGTACTTTTCAATTAAAAAATCTAATTCATCACTCATGAATGCTACTCCTTTTAGAGCCTAATCTTTATTATATATTTCACATTCTCTTTGTTTATTTTTTGCATCCTTGTACCTCATAGTCACCTTGTTAGATGCTTTTAATTCTTCCCATAATTCATCACTATTATTAAGACCATAATGCATTTTAATATTTATAACACTTTTAGGCTGAATATTTACCACTGATAAATCATCATAACGTGATATTGGTCCTCCAGAATGTCTAGACGCTTCATCTCTCGGAACCCCGCAAAACATCTGCTTCTTTCCTTTATAAAAAACCAATTGTATATCTCTCATTATACCTGTATCACGACTGCTATTATAAACATCGATAGACATTTTTATTATATAATGTTCTGCATCTGCGATATCACATTGATCAAATCCACCATAACTATTTCTTTTTGTAAACTCTTCATTTAAGTTTTTTACAAATACTGATATCTTACCCCTTTGTGAAAGATTATTTAGAACCCACCCTAGAACAGTTCCTAATAATGTTCCACATATTCCTACTATTTGATTCATCATATAATTGTATCCATTTCTAGTTTCTATTTAATCCAGATATCTCATTTCTTGTTCCAAGCTTCCTCTTATAAAGCGTCTCAATTTCTACGGCAGCTTTCATCTCTATAGGCTTTGGCAATATTCTGAGAATTGTAAACTGAAAATCTAAATATGCATTTGGATATTTCTGAAGATGTGCTTTAATCCCAACATCTCCTCCATCTAATGTATGAATATAATTTGTCCAACGGCCTAGAATTCCCTCATCGTTATACGTCGACCCCACATACTGCATGTTGTTCTTCGTATCACAAATTAAATATATTCCATTTACATTTGATAATGCATCGGTCCATTTTTTATATCGCTCATCGCCATCTACTATACTGGATAGCTCATTATATGTAAGGATAAGGTTCTCATATCCAGGAAATTCAATTTCTTCACTGCTTAAAATAGACAAGACTTCTTTTTCAGTCGAAGCCCAATTGAACCAAGAACGTGGTGATGGCCAATCTATTATTAGCCTATTAACCAAATCTATCATAATATCTGTGCGCTCCATTCTATAATAGACATGATTTTCATCAAAATGTTCCTCATATGGATATCCCACTGGCATATACTCTCGTACTTTGGAGCCCTCAATCATTTCAAGAATTTTATATACTCCAACAAATCTTGATTGTGTACCGACCGTTCCCATAAATGTAACTATATACTTACAATTATCAAATATCCTCTTTGATTGAGAAGACTGATATGCTTCAACAAAACTCAGACCGCCTTTTGCATACACATCCCTAACATCTTTCTTATTTAAGGGATGTCTCACCAGTTTTGTTTCTTCTAAATTCAATCCATAATCCTTTAGTATTGCAGATAATCGCATTTGTTTTCCTCCCAAACTATCTGGAACCATAATTAAAACTAAGCAAAAAGCTTATTGGGTGCATAACACTCAATAAGCTCCTACTAATTCCTATGCTTTTTCTATGTTGCCCCCAACTACTCTTCGTTTTTAAATATCTCATCCAAAGTCTTTTCCATATCCTTAATAAGATTTACAACAAGTGCATTTCCCATCATAAATCTTCTCTTATTCGTTGGCATTTCCACAACTTCATCGCCAACCATACAGAACTGCGTGTGTCCTGTTGGAAATCCTTGGATTCTTTCTGTTTCCTCTGCTGTCAGAAGTCTTATTCTTCCAGTCGCTTTGTCTTTAACGATATGTGTTGTACGGCTGAAGGATCCTTCTGATGTAAGCATTGTTCTTGCTGGCTTATCATAAGCATCAATCATCGGAATTGCTCCCTCTGAAAAAATATACTCATGGCCATTTGCTGCTTTTCTAGGAAGCTTCTTTGCACCTTTCAGATACTGCCATGTCTGGCGTTGCTCCTTAGGAAGCTTTTCGTGTGATTCATCACTATGTGTGATATCCGGATAAGTATAATAAAGCTTCTGCTCTGGGATGAAGTACTTCTCATCTACTTCACCTTCATCCATTATGTCCCCCAGTGTAATCTGCTTTCCATCATATGCAGGTACCGTCTTAACAGTGTAGATTACACCATCTCTCATGACACCAGCATTTTCAAAATCAAATTTGAAATGAGCTGATAAATCACCGATTCCTTCTGGTAACTTCTGGATTTTAATCATCTTAGAATCCATGGTGTTTACTGGAAATGTCTTAGCAAAAAATCCTTCTGTAAAAATCTGTTTTGCGATGCTGCCACGATGCATTTCATCACCAAACTCAGATACATATTTGATTGCGCTAGTTATGTCTTTAGCATACTTTGTCTCTTCGTTCTTATAAGCAAAAATGAAAGTTCTACGTCTTCTCTGCTGATAACCATAATCAGCTGCATTAATTACACGCCATTCCACGGTATATCCTTCATCTCTAAAACAAGCAAGGATAATACCAAAATCTCTTCCTCTCTGACTAGCAGGTGATTTCAAAAGACGATCAACATTCTCTAGTAAAACAAAAGGTGGTTTCTTCTCTTCTAAGATATCTCTAATAGACCACCAAAGAACACCTTTCTTTCCTTCAAGACCTTTTGAAGTTGCAAGAGAAGATGCTACTGAATAATCCTGGCATGGAAAACCTCCAACCAATAATGAAAAGTCTGGAAGTGTTGACTTATCAACTTCCTCAATATTCATATTTGTTGTGTCTTCACCATTCTTATCAAGACATGTTCCAAAGTGATATTTATAACAGTCGTGAGCATACTGAGTCTTCTTCTCAGCTGGCTCCCACTGGCTATACCAAACTGTCTGCCATTTTTCCTTGGCATTATTTTCAGGAGAGTAAACAACACTCTCATTAATATTATTCAATCCGCAACGGAATCCACCGACACCTGCGAATAATTCGCAAACCGTTTTCTTCATTAATCAAACTCCTTCTTTTACATACCCTTCTATTATATCAGCAATGAGGAGCTCGATCAAGCATAACTTTAATCATCCTCTATGATTTTTTTTAATTGCTTTAATATGTATGTATTATTTATCCAGAAACTCTGTGTAGTCATATATTCACCATTTGGTAAGACATTTGCGTCTCGATCTACATTTCCATATTCTTCGCCATTGTTAAATCGATATGCAGCCTTTGTAGCATGAGGGCGAACGTGAATAATCTCTGTCTCACTTTTGTTTGGAAGATTATTTGAAAAACTTATCTTCCCCTTTGAATCAATATGCTTGGTAAACTCTACCCCGTATCGAATGATACGTCTGTACTGCTCCCACTCCTGGCGCACTACAACATCTAAATCATGATACGGCATATTCCAAAGCATGCATCCCTTTACGCGATAAACATCTCCATCTCTCTTCCATACGAAAAAGAATAGACGTGTCTCATCAAAGTAATCATGTAAAGTAGACTCATCATATTCTTCATCCACCAAATCCATAAACTTAAATGGTGGGAAAGACATATTCTCAACAATCTTGTTGTTTTCTTCTACACGAATAGTCTTAACCTTAATATTAGCCTTTTCAAACTCATCAGCATGCTCATCCCTAATTCCAAGAATCTTACATGCTAAGTCATTCCACTGAGCTTTGTTATTGTTATACTCCCGACCAAACTTCTCGCATAATTCCTTATCTGACTTACCGACATATTCACTAACAATATCTGTAAGAATATCTTCAAAAGACTTCTCCTTCAAAACAGAAGCATCTTTCAAAATAGAATTATCGCTTGAACCACCAGCAATATAGTGATTCAGCACATATGTCATGTAAGAATTCTTAAAACAGAAGGCTCTCTTTCTTGCTGGTATCTTATCACCATAAAATTGAGGAACAGTGCTTTTTTCTGCATTTGCACCTTTTGTACAGGCTCCAAGATACATGGTATCACCCTCAGAAAGCTCATGTGCTCGTCCCTGTTGAATCAAGTCAGTTATATAATTATAATCACGTTTTATAATTTCCAGATCCGCCTCGGGTGGAGTAAACATCTTCACATACTTAATTGGATATAAAAGATTGCTCTCCAACATCTTGTTTCTCCAATAATAGATTAACAAGATAAGACGCATCTTCTCCCACGCGTGAGACTTGTAGAAATCAATTTCCACGGGACCGTCGTAATTTATCATTGTAAGAACTAGACGCTCTCCTGCACGCAATTCACCCTTCTTGGTAACTTCATATGGTGTTGTTTTTAGCTCAACCCCTGCCTCAGGGAAATCCGCTTCCTGGTTAGAATTAGCCTTGTATCCAAAATATACTTCTTCAAGAAGATTACCCAATCCACCTTTACGAAGTTTATTTGCATAAGCCTGAACAGCAGTCTGCTCTTCTATTCCTCTAGCTTTAATTACCTCTATAAACGTATTGTTCTCTAGTTTTTTCGCATATTCTTCTATGCTGTCTGGGCTAGCTGGATCGTAGCCAAGTTCATTATTAAACATAGATTACCCCTGTCTATTTATTGCTCATAATATCCTTAATTCCTTGGTAATATGCCATTATCCTTTTATCTGTATTATCAACAGATTTTAGCCACTCATCTACATTTGAAGAGTTAATGGCGTTCTTACGCAAAACACCTGCTATATCAACAGCTGAAACAATCAGTATCGGATGTCCATCCTCAACAACCTCTTGATATGCTTGCTTGTCCACATAGCTTGTTGTTATCATTATTCCAAACTGCCTATATCTGATACGTGAAATAAGACGAGACATTTCCTTAACTCCCACACCATGTGTAGGAGCATAGCACTTTGCCTCTAATGCACAATCAATTTTTAAAGGTGCATTAACTTTTCCACCTGCACTAATAGAATAAAAGCCAAGTGCATCTCTACCACCATCACGCCAAGGTCTTGTTAATGAGAAGTCTACAAAATTTGTATCCATCTTACCGATTATGCTCGTGGCACACGCCTCAAATCCCTGGCTGAAATCATTATAATGATTCCTAATAGCATCAAGACATAATAATCCCTCAGTATCACTTCCAGCCGGAAGCTGTTCAAACCTAGTAGGTATCTTGTGCATTCGAGGTGCAGTTAATGCTGTAATTCCATTACGACCTAGTTTCACAAAACGCTGCCAAGCTTCTGGCGCATACTGTAAGCTATTGTCATGGTCATAAATTAATGATTCAATCCAATTCCGGTAAATAGGCTTATTTCCAGTATCTAAGATAGTAAAATAAGCCTCATAGTTCTGGAATCTTTTTTCCTTAACTGTTCTCCAAAATGCAACCAAATCCTTATCTGGAGATATCTTGGGATTTCCAGGAGCTGCCAAGCCAAGAAACTGTATGTCACGACCCACACCGGTCTTTTTGAAAATAAAGAATGGTGGCATATCTTCTAGCGCCACTCCCTCATTCAGTAAATCAAAGACCATCTCAAGGATTTTATTGCCTTTTTTCTTTGTATCTGTAAGTTCGCGTCCTGGCTCACGATTGTCACCGTAATATCTAAAGATACCAGTTTCTTCATCTAGATAATCTGGCCACTCTAATTCTTCCATGGAAGTATAAAGAACCACATAAGCATACTTACCAGAACCATCTTCTCTAAGCTTCTTTCTAAATCCCCCGGCGTTTTCACAGCCAGGAATCAGTTTATGAAATGGTTCCGAGGACATATTTGGCACAGTTCCACCTTTATAGACACAATCAACATATAAATCTGATTTTTCTAAGTCTTCAAATTGTACTTCCATCCAACTATCCCCTATTAGTTAACATCAATATTTATAACCATATCATTCGTAACGATTGCATAATCTTGCTTTTTAAAGCCTGGAACGCCTCTGCTCTTTTGAAAAGAATTAAGAAGTGAAGAAAGTTTCGTTTTTTCTTCCAAATGACTTATTATCAATAAAGTGGTATCACTTGATTGTGTTCTACCATTGCTGAAGTTATAGTTTCTTTTTCCATCAATAACTACATTTTTGTAATAATATTTACAATCCTCATTTTGGAATAATAAATCCACTAGTTTTATAAAAGCCTCAAAGGAAAAAACATTATTTTCGTCTAGTTCAATTGAACCTATCCTATCATTCAAAGTAAACCAAACATCGTCAGATATATTTAATTTGTACCAATCATGCGCTACCTTCCCTTTTTCAATTACAATCCCCTTCTTAACATCCAAATCTTCATATTCAAATTGAGCCTTCTCATATTGATAATTATGCATATAACTCATATGCAAAAACAACGACGCTACAAACGGTAAATACTTCTTAGCCTCTGCCCCAATTCTATCTAATATATCCCAAATATCACCAAATGAAATATCTGGAATAAACTCTCCATTTGCTTTTTGCAATTCAGGCCTAAAATCAAGTGGCATCACTTGCTTTCTATCTGTATCACTTTCTTTTCCAGGATATTGAATATATATTTTTTCTCCAAGTAAAGTAGTATAAAGTAACAGTCTTCTTTCTCGCTTGTTATATTTGTAAATGTCAACATCAAAATGTTTAAAAGTTCCAAAGTAAAAATGTAGTTTTTTAATGATCTATTTTTGCTCATCAGCATCTAATAAATCATAATAATCCTTTGTTCTATATGATGGCCCAATCATTTTGATTACATGTG
>JAFUXA010000005.1 GCA_017470985.1 Lachnospiraceae bacterium | reverse complement strand
CTCAATTGGCAGAGCAGCTGATTTGTAATCAGCAGGTTGAGGGTTCGAGTCCCCCCATCGGCTTCTGACAATTTAATATTGTTAGTATGGGTGGTTTCCCGAGTGGCCAAAGGGGACAGACTATAAATCTGCTGCACATTGCTTCGGTGGTTCGAATCCACCACCACCCATTACCTACGGGTATATAAATTAATATCGCGGGATGGAGCAGTCTGGAAGCTCGCCGGGCTCATAACCCGGAGGTCATAGGTTCAAATCCTATTCCCGCAACTCATGCCCAGTTAGCTCAGTTGGTAGAGCAGAGGACTGAAAATCCTCGTGTCTCTGGTTCGATTCCGGAACTGGGCATTTTTTATTTATTAGATTTATTAGCAATGCTTATGGCATTGCTTTTTTTGTTTATTTATTTACATAAATACAGTCTCTGTTTTATATTTGGTGGAGCTATACCAGAAGTTTTGTGTGTGGAAATGAATGGACGCGATTATAAAATATAACAATAGCCAAGTAAGGATTCTTTCCTACTTGGCTATTGTCTGATTGAGTATTTTATAAAAAGGCTTTATGTCTTATTTTCCAAATACAGCGATATAATCTTTCTGGAATTTTTCAATTCCCTGATCTGTAAGTGGATGCTTTGTCATCTGCTCAATTACACCATAAGGGATTGTAGCGATATCAGCACCTGCAAGAGCACAGTCTGTTACATGAATTGGATTTCTGATAGAAGCAGCAATAATCTCTGTCTCATATCCATAGATATCAAAAATCTCAGCGATATCTCTGATCAAATCGATACCAGGTTGGTTAATGTCATCGAGACGCCCAAGGAAAGGTGATACATAAGTAGCTCCTGCCTCAGCAGCCAATATAGCCTGGTTTGCTGAGAAGATCAGTGTCACATTTGTTTTGATTCCTTCAGCACTAAGTACTTTTACGGCTTTCAATCCTTCGATTGTCATAGGAATTTTTACAATCATGTTTGGATGAAGAGCAGCTATTTCACGGCCCTCCTTAATCATGCCTTCTGCATCTACTGTAGTAGCTTTAACTTCACCTGAGATTGGTCCATCAACAATTGATGCGATTTCCTGTAGTATTTCCTCCTGACTACGTCCACCTTCTTTTGCAATAAGAGATGGATTTGTAGTTACTCCAGAGATGACTCCCATATCATTTGCTTTTCTGATTTCTTCAATCTTACCTGTATCGATAAATATTTTCATTTTCAACCTCCATTATAAATCGTGTTTGTTATTATCTTCATTCTATTTATCAGAATATTTATTTACAATAGGAAAGGGCGTACTTCGCAAAAAAATGCCATGAAGTAGTCAATATTTCGAAAACATTTGACATACCTATTGATTTAACTTGATATATCACAGATAATTAATCAAAGTATTGATTGGCAGTTTTGGAGGAACAGAAAATGAAAATAGTATTTTTGGATCGCAAGACCATCGGAGAGGATTTAAACCTTGATAAATTCAATGATTTTGGTGAAGTTGTAATGTACAATTTCTCAAATCCTGAGGATATCCCTGAGCGAGTGAAGGATGCGGATATTATTATTTTAAACAAAGCCCCTATTAACAGAGATACAATAGGAGAGGCCAAGAATCTGAAGCTTGTATGTGTAACTGCAACAGGAACTAATAATCTGGATAAGGAATATCTGGCTGAAGCAGGAATAGAGTGGAGAAATGTTGCGGGCTATTCTACTGATTCAGTTGCTCAGCACACCTTTGCTCTTCTTCTATATGTATATGAGAAATTGGCTTATTATGATAACTATGTTAAATCTGAGAAATATGTAAATGATGAGATGTTTACACATTTTGCTAAGAATTTTAATGAGCTTGCTGGAAAGAAGTGGGGGATTATCGGTCTGGGAAATATTGGCAAGAAGGTTGCTGATATTGCTACAGTATTTGGGTGCGATGTATCATATTTTTCCACTACTGGAAATCATACAGATGATACTTATCCACGAGTGGAGCTTGATGAGCTTCTGAGAGAGTCGGACATTGTATCAATACACGCGCCACTTACAGATGATACATTCCATCTTATTGGTGCAGATGCATTGTCGAAGATGAAGGAAACTGCTGTTTTGTTAAATGTTGGTCGCGGACCGATTATAGATGAGCAGGCATTGGCAGATGCTTTGGAAAATAATATTATTGCTGCAGCTGGAGTAGATGTACTTGATGTTGAGCCAATGAGAGAGGATAACCCACTTCGTAAAATCAAAAATCCAGAGAAATTAATCATTACACCACATATTGCTTGGGCAAGTATAGAAGCAAGAGTGAGATTAATGGATATTATTTATAACCAGATCAAGGATTTCTTGAAGTAATATTTTATATAATTACAATTAAATTTTGCATATGAGCATTATATTTATGGGATTTTCTGTAAAAAGTAAAATATATATGGTAAAATGGTTATGACTTTGAGAAATTAGAGGATACGGGGATGGAAAAGGAAACACATAAGTTTGCATGGATTTTTTCTTTTAGTTTAATCTTTGTTATAACCATGGTTGTGTGGTATGCATTTTTTGGATATGCAATTATACGACCACACTTCAAGAGTGTTAGAGAAGGTCTATTCGGGCAAGCTCAGGCAGAACCAGTAGTACTGGATATTAAATCAGCTGAGGAAGCTTACGATGCAATTTTAAACAAATCATCAAGAGAATTTATTGGAAATTACACATTGGATGAGAGCTTTCTCTCTTGGTTTGCGTCCAAATATGGCGTTGAGACCTTGAAGGGAATTGCTTCTTATTCGGAACTATCGGACCCTGATATATGGTTTGAACATTCTGGTTCAAGCATACATGTGTTGTGGTACAACTATTGTCAGGAGACGGGGTACAATCTGCAATCATTTAAAAATACTTACACTCGTCAGGCGAACTCAGAGTATGAGACAGTATTAGATTTCACAGGAGATTTCTCTCTTGCTGACGGCACTGGAGTGGGTGAGTTCTATAAGGCAAATGTTAATAATGATATATCGGAATTCTTCTCGCCTCAATTGTTAAATGAGATGCGAAGCGCAGATATTCTCACAATGAATAATGAGACTACATATACAACTCGGGGAGAGGCATTGCCGGGCAAGCCATTTACCTTCAGATCCAATCCTATGTATGCAAGCCAGCTGGAAGTGTTGGGCTGCGATGTTGCAGGCCTAGCCAATAATCATGTATATGATTTTGGAGAGATAGGTTTGCTTGATACCTTGGATACTTTGGATGCAAATAACATTCCTCGAATTGGAGCAGGAAGAAATATAGATGAAGCTGATGATGCAGTTTATTACATAATAAATGGCAGAAAAATCGCTATCGTAGCTGCAACACAGATTGAGAGATTCTACAATTATACAAAGGAAGCTACAGAGACAACTCCGGGAGTCCTAAAGACCAAGGAAGCCAGCAAATATGCTGCAGCTATTCAAGAGGCAAAATCCAAGTCGGATTATGTAATATGTTTTGTTCATTGGGGCACAGAGGGCAAGAATATACAGGAAAATGATCAGAAGGGTCTGGCAAATATTTATATAGAAGCCGGAGCGGATGCTATTATTGGAGGTCATACTCACTGCCTACAGGGAATTGAAGTGAAAGAGGATGTGCCGGTTTTCTATAGTCTGGGAAATTTCTATTTCACAGAATTAGGTTCAATGCCTGCAGATTATGATACTGCCATAGCCCAGCTTGTGATCAAAAAGGATGGAACTATAGAGTCCAAACTGATTCCTTGCAGATTCTCAAACGGTTATATCCAGATGCTTACAGATGGTGAAGATTACCAGAGAATTCTAAGAGATGTGGCAAGTTACTCTGAAGGAGTATACATTAATAATGAAGGATATATTACTTCTTACTAGAGTCGAGGCTTTAATAGAATGTTGTTTTGAAAAATAAATAAAATGAATGTCAAGTAGATACCCAAAATTCTTTTGAATTTTGGGTATTGTGTCCATTGAATACTTTTACCTATATATATAGAATGTAAATGTATTTGTGCTAAATAAGATAATAATTGCGTAACGCATGATTAAATAAAGAAGAAAGAGGATTATAAAATGAGTAAGAAGCCAGTTGTATTAATGGTACTTGATGGTTATGGTCTTAATGATAAGACTGAGGGAAATGCAATTGCTATGGCCAAGACTCCTGTAATGGATGATCTTATGGCAAATTGTCCTTTCGTTCAGGGACAGGCATCAGGTCTTGCAGTAGGATTACCAGATGGTCAGATGGGAAATTCTGAAGTAGGTCATATGAACATTGGTGCTGGTAGAGTTATTTATCAGGATCTCACTAGAATTACCAAGGATATTGAAGATGGAACATTTTTCCAGAACAAAGCGCTCCTTATGGCGATGGAAAACTGCAAGAAGAACAATTCAGACCTTCATATGTGGGGACTTCTGTCAGATGGTGGAGTTCATAGCCACAATACTCATCTCTACGGTTTGCTTGAGATGGCCAAGAAGAATGGTTTGGAAAATGTATATGTACACGCTTTCTTAGATGGTCGTGATACACCTCCTGCATCAGGCAAGGATTATGTTGCGGAGCTTCAGGACAAGATGAATGAAATTGGTGTTGGTAAGATTGCATCACTTTCTGGTCGTTATTATGCAATGGATAGAGATAACAACTGGGATAGAGTAGAGAAGGCTTACAACTCTCTTGTAACAGGCGAGGGAGTACATGCAACAGATGCAGTGCAGGCTATGGCAGATTCTTATGCCAAGGATGTAACTGATGAGTTCGTAGAGCCAACTGTTATTGTGGATGCCAATGATGTGCCTCTTTCACTTGTGAAGGAAGGAGATTCTGTAATCTTCTTTAACTTCCGTCCTGACAGAGCTCGTGAGATGACAAGAGCATTCTGTGATGACAAGTTCACAGGTTTTGATAGAGAATTTATTGCAACAACATTTGTATGTTTCAAGGATTATGATGAGACAATCCCTAACAAGGTAATTGCTTTCGAGAAGGAAGATATCAAGAATACATTTGGTCAGTTCCTTGCAGACAATGGGCTTAAGCAGCTCCGTCTTGCTGAGACAGAGAAATATGCTCATGTTACATTCTTCTTCAACGGTGGTGTGGAAGAGCCTAACAAGGATGAGGACAGAATCCTTGTAAACTCTCCAAAGGAAGTTGCTACATACGATTTGAAGCCTGAGATGAGCGCACCTGAAGTAGGTGAGAAGCTTGTTGATGCAATTAAATCTGATAAATATGATGTAATTGTAATTAATTTTGCAAACCCTGATATGGTAGGTCATACTGGAGTTATTCCAGCTGCTGTTCAGGCTGTTGAGACAGTTGATGGACTTATCGGTAAAGCTGTAGAAGCTTTGAAGGAAGTAAATGGTGTAATGTTTATCTGCGCTGATCATGGAAACGCAGAGAAGATGATTGATTATGAGACAGGTGCACCTCATACAGCTCATACTACAAATCCGGTTCCATTTATTCTTGTAAATGGAGAGCCTAACTGGTCATTGAGAGAAGGTGGCCGTCTTGCAGATATTGCACCAACTCTTATTGATGTTATGGGAATGACAAAGCCGGCAGATATGACAGGCGAGTCACTTCTTGTAGTTAAGTAAATAGTGTTAAATTATAAGCAAGCAGATCTGATTCGTCAGGTCTGCTTCTGCTGATTTAAAATAAAATTTATATGATGGAGGATCTACAGATGAAACCAATTAAGGAAGGAAAAGTTCGTGAGGTATATGACAATGGAGATAGCATCATTATGGTTGCAACAGACCGTATATCTGCATTTGATGTAATCTTAAAGAACAAGATTGTGGACAAGGGAGCTATTCTCACACAGATGTCAAAGTTCTGGTTTGATTACACCAAGGATATTGTACCTAATCACATGATTTCCGTTGACACCAAGGATATGCCGGAGTTTTTCCAGACACCGGAATATGAAGGAAAATCCATGATGGTAAAGAAGTTAAATATGCTTCCAATCGAGTGTATTGTAAGAGGATATATCACAGGAAGTGGCTGGGCAAGTTACAAGGAAAATGGTACTGTATGTGGCATTAAGTTACCTGAAGGCTTAGTTGAGTCTGAGAAGTTGCCTGAGCCAATTTACACACCATCTACCAAGGCGGAGATCGGATTACATGATGAGAACATTTCTTTCGAGCAGTCTGTAGAAGTTCTTGAGAAAGAATTTCCTGGCAAAGGTCTTGAGTATGCAACTAAGATCAAGGATGCAACAATTGCGCTTTATAAGAAATGTGCAGATTATGCTTTAACAAAGGGTATCATTATTGCTGATACTAAGTTTGAGTTTGGTTTGGACGAGGAAGGCAATGTAGTTCTTGCAGATGAGATGCTTACACCAGATAGCTCACGCTTCTGGCCATTGGATGGATATCAGGCAGGACAGGGTCAGCCATCATTTGACAAGCAGTTCGTTCGTGATTGGTTAAAGGCTAATCCTGATAGTGACTACCTCCTTCCACAGGAAGTAATCGACAAGACAATTGCGAAGTATAAGGAAGCATATGAGATGCTTACAGGAAAGAAGTTTGGAGAGTAATTCATGGGAAATATGTCAGAACAGAGCAAGGAATTGAGTTATGACAAATCCTGTGACACAGGTCTTCATGAAGAATGTGGTGTCTTTGGCATGTATGATTTCGATGGAGCAGATGTGGCATCTTCCATCTATTATGGCCTCTTTGCTTTGCAGCATAGAGGTCAGGAAAGTTGCGGTATTGCTGTAAGTGACACCAATGGTCCCAAGGGTAAGGTATCTTCTTACAAAGGAATGGGCCTGGTAAATGAAGTGTTTGAAGGCGAGCATTTAGAGAAGCTCAAGGGTGATATTGGAGTAGGTCATGTGCGTTATTCTACTGCAGGAGCATCAACTCGAGAAAATGCTCAGCCTCTTGTATTGAACTATGTCAAAGGAACATTGGCAATGGCTCACAATGGAAATCTTATAAATGCCAATGAGTTGAGGGAGGAACTGGCTTATTCAGGAGCCATTTTCCAGACCACAATTGACTCCGAGGTAATTGCATATCATATAGCTCGTGAGAGACTTAACTGTCACACAGCAGAGGATGCGGTTCGCAGAGCCTGTGAGAAATTAAAAGGTGCATATGCCCTTGTAGTTGCCAGCCCTCGTAAATTAATCGGAGCCAGAGATCCATTTGGATTCAAGCCGCTGTGTATTGGTAAGCGTGATAATGCATATATTCTCGCCTCAGAGACTTGCGCTTTAGATACAATCGGAGCGGAGTTTGTCAGAGATGTGGAGCCTGGAGAGGTGGTTACAATCAGCCCTACTGAGGGAATCAAATCTGACAAAAGTATGTGCAGACCAAAGGAAGAAGAGGCTAGATGTATATTTGAATATATATATTTTGCCAGACCGGATAGTCATATAGATGGTGTCAGCGTATATACAAGTAGAATAAAGGCTGGAAAATATCTGGCCAAGGATTCTTATGTTGAGGCGGATTTGGTAACAGGCGTACCTGAGTCAGGAAATGCTGCCGCATTGGGATATTCTCTGGAATCAGGAATTCCATATGGAACGGCATTTGTGAAAAATGGTTATGTTGGAAGAACATTTATCAAACCAAAGCAAAGCAGCAGAGAATCAAGCGTGCAGGTTAAGTTAAATGTTTTGAAGGAAGCTGTAAATGGCAAGAGAGTTATTATGATTGATGACTCTATAGTGCGTGGTACAACTTCTGATAGAATCGTGCGTATGCTAAGAGAAGCTGGAGCTACAGAGGTTCATGTGAGAATTTCTTCTCCGCCATTTCTGTGGCCATGTTACTTCGGAACAGATATACCGGAGAGGGAGCAATTAATCGCATACAATAGAACTATAGATGAAGTATGTGAGATTATTGGAGCAGATTCTCTGGCTTATCTTGATGAGAGCAGACTCTTGGAACTCTCAGAGGGATTGCCGATTTGTACAGGATGTTTCAATGGTAAATATCCTATGGAGCCTCCAAAGGAAGATATCCGCGGAGAATATTTTGACAAGGAAGCCGATCTGGAGAAGAAGTTAGATAGAATGTAGTTTCCATATTAAAATAGTTATCGCGGGTTTATAAGCGGTGATAATAGATAGAACATTTTACAAAAAAGGAGTTTAGAATGAGTACAGATAGATATTCAAGCCCACTTTCAGAGAGATATGCCAGCAAGGAGATGCAGTATATCTTCTCTCAGGACAAGAAGTTCTCTACATGGAGAAAGTTATGGATTGCACTTGCAGAGACAGAGATGGAGTTAGGCCTTTCTGAGAATGGCAAGCCTGTAATTACACAGGACATGATTGACGAGATGAAGGAACATATCTATGACATCAATTATGATGTTGCCAAGGCCAGAGAGAAGGAAGTGCGCCATGATGTAATGAGCCATGTATATGCATATGGCCAGCAGTGTCCAAAGGCAGCAGGTATCATTCACCTGGGAGCAACTAGCTGTTATGTAGGTGACAACACAGATATGATTATCATGCGTGATGGACTTCTACTTATTAGACAGAAGCTGGTAAATGTTATTGCAGCTCTTGCAAAATTTGCTGATGAGTACAAGGATATGCCAACATTGGCATTTACACATTTTCAGCCTGCTCAGCCAACTACAGTTGGTAAGCGTGCTACACTTTGGATTAATGAGTTTATGATGGATTTGGAGGACTTGGATTATGTTCTCTCAACTCTTAAGCTTCTGGGTTCAAAGGGAACAACAGGAACACAGGCTTCTTTCCTTGAATTATTCAATGGAGATCATGAGACAATTGACAAGATTGACCCAATGATTGCTGAGAAGATGGGATTTAAGAAATGCATGCCTGTATCTGGTCAGACATATTCTAGAAAAGTTGATACAAGAGTATGCAATGTTCTTGCTGGTATTGCAGCTTCAGCTCACAAGATGAGTAATGATATCAGATTGCTTCAGCATCTCAAAGAGATTGAGGAGCCATTTGAGAAGAATCAGATTGGTTCATCAGCTATGGCTTACAAGAGAAATCCAATGCGTTCTGAGCGTATAGCTTCTCTTTCTCGTTATGTAATGATTGATGCTTTGAATCCTGCTATTACTTCAGCAACACAGTGGTTTGAAAGAACTCTTGATGACTCAGCTAACAAGAGATTATCTGTAGCAGAAGGATTCCTTGCTACTGATGGTGTCCTTGATCTGTGCCTCAATGTAACAGATGGATTGAAGGTATATGATAAGGTTATTACCAAGAGACTTATGTCTGAACTTCCATTTATGGCAACAGAGAATATTATGATGGATGCTGTAAAAAATGGTGGAAATCGTCAGGAGATGCACGAGGAAATCAGACAACTCTCTATGCAGGCTGGAGCCAATGTTAAAGAAAATGGTGGCGACAACAACCTCTTAGAGCTTATTGCTGCTGATCCTAAGTTCGGCCTCACACTTGATGACTTGAAGGAGACAATGGATCCAAGTAAGTATGTAGGTCGCGCTCCTCGCCAGGTTGAAGTATATCTCCGCGAAGAAGTACAGCCCGTACTTGATGCCAATAAAGATGTACTTGGCCTCACAGCTGAGATTAATGTGTAAGGATAGAAGTTTAGATTTGTTGATTGGAAAATGTCTTGCATTTATTGCAAGACATTTTTTATAGGCAACTACAAAAGATAGAATTCTACATTTTTCTTGATAAAAAAATAGCCTCGGGGTACACTTTATACATCAAAATGTAGAATTCTACATTTTGCAGTTGATAATCGAATTGAGGAGAGATGGATGAAAAAGAAATTAATTATTGGGATAGCTATAGTTTGCTTAATAATAGCCGGCGTAATCACCGCTGTTATTATTAGAAATAATGCGGTAAAGGAGTCTGCGGGGGAGGAAAAGGTAGGTAATGAGGATTTAGCCAACGATGATTCCATGAATAAGTTTGGTGAAGCAGAAGCACCATCCGATATGTTTCCTAACGGACAGGATGATTATGAGGTTCAGAAGTGGGGAGAATATCAGAAGTATTGGGATGACTTCAGTGTTTATGGTACATATGGTCCAACCGATGCACCTCCAACTGGTGGAACAGGATATAATGAGGACTACCTAGTTGAAAAAACAACAGACAAAGGTGCTAAATGTATCGTTGATACCAGAACAGGCAAAGTTTATTATCATAATATGATACTGCCAACTGGAATAAGATATTCTGCAGGTAAAGAAACTAATGCTATGGCTGGTTACTATTTGGCAGAGCATGATAATTTAGACTCACAGTACAGTTTTACATATGCAGATATGCAAGATTGTTATGGTTATCCAATCAATTAAGAAATTAAATAACAAATTAGTACACAAACCCATCTCGATATGAGATGGGTCTTACTTTTATATAATGTAACGATATTACCCAACCCCCAAAAAAGATCATTGAAATTGCCTGCAAAATGCAAGTTTCTCCTTCAAAACTTGCAAAAATATCATTTTTCACAAAACAAAGCTTATAAACCCCATGAATTTTGCAACTTTTAATAATAAAAATTCATTGCGCTTTAAAGTGATAAAGTGTATAATGCAACCATGAGTTTTGTTATTGAAGTACAAAGCAATGTTATAAGTAAGTTTTGGGAAGGAGAACACAAATGAAGTTTAATAGTAGTTACTTACAGAGCGTATACGATGGATTAGAGTCTCGTAACGCTGAGCAGAAGGAATTCTTACAGGCAGTTGCAGAGGTATTGGAGTCATTAGAGCCAGTTGTTGCAGCAAACCCTAAGTTAGAGGAATTAGGAATCATCGAGAGAATCGTTGAGCCAGAGAGAATTATTCAGTTCAGAGTATCATGGGTAGATGACAATGGTAAGGTACAGGTTAACCGTGGTTACAGAGTACAGTTCAATTCAGCAATTGGACCTTACAAGGGAGGACTTAGACTTCATCCATCAGTTAACCTTTCAGTTATTAAATTCTTAGGTTTTGAGCAGATCTTCAAGAATTCACTTACAACACTTCCAATCGGTGGTGGTAAGGGTGGTTCTGACTTCGATCCAAAGGGTAAGTCAGACATGGAAATCATGAGATTCTGCCAGGCATTTATGACAGAGCTTTCTAAGCACATCGGTGCTGATACAGACGTTCCAGCCGGTGATATCGGTGTAGGCGGACGTGAGATCGGATACATGTACGGACAGTACAAGAGACTTCGCAATGAGTTCACTGGAGTTCTTACAGGAAAGGGACTTACATACGGTGGTTCTCTTGCTCGTACAGAAGCTACAGGATACGGTGTATGCTATTTCACACAGGAGATGCTTAAGTCTACAAAGAACACATCATTTGAAGGCAAGACAGTTGCTGTTTCAGGTGCAGGAAATGTAGCAATCTACGCTATCCAGAAGGCATATCAGTTAGGAGCTAAGCCTGTTACATGTTCTGATTCTACAGGTTGGATTTATGATCCAGAAGGAATCGATGTTGATCTTCTTAAGGAAATCAAGGAAGTTAAGCGTGCTCGTCTTACAGAGTATGCTGCAGCTAGACCAAGTGCTGAATACCATGAGAAGAAGAATGGTGAGCACGGTGTATGGCAGTACAAGGTAGACATCGCTTTGCCATGTGCTACACAGAACGAGTTGAACGAAGAAGATGCTAAGATGCTTATTGCAAATGGTGTATTAGCAGTTTCAGAAGGTGCTAACATGCCTTCTACACCAGAAGCTGTTGCAGCATTCCAGAAGGCTGGAGTTCTCTTTGGACCTGCAAAGGCTGCTAACGCAGGTGGTGTTGCTACATCAGCTCTTGAGATGTCACAGAACTCTGAGAGACTTCACTGGACATTCGAGGAAGTTGATTCTAAGCTTGAGGGTATCATGAAGGGTATCTTCCATGCATGTGATGATGCTTCAAAGAAGTACGGTATGGAAGGAAACTTTGTAGCTGGTGCTAATATCGCTGGATTCGAGAAGGTGGCAGAGGCTATGATTGCACAGGGTGTTGCATACTAATTCTTTTTAGGTTAAATATATTATCAAGGACCTCGCAGGTAATTAAATCCTGCGAGGTTTTTTAGTGAGATAAATCAGCAGTTTTACAGATTTTTCTTGCATAATCGCATATATATATATAATGTTTTGTATGGTTTTATGTATAAATAGGAGGGCAGAAATGAAAAAGAAAATGTTGAAATTGAAGAGTATCCTAACGGTTACACTTGCTTGTCTGATGGTGATTTCAACTGTTGGCTGCGGGCAGAAGGAAGAAGCGCAATCAGGAGAGGTTGAGGAAACAGGTGTTGAGGAAACAGTAGATACGACAGATTTAGGTTCTGCGAATGCAGCAAGTACAAATGGGACTTATGAAGAGTATGTATACAGTTTGAATCTACAGATTCCAAGTGCGTACGGAGTGGATACTTCATACTTAGCGGAAAACGGACCTGATAATAATGAGCTTTTCGGAATAGAATTCAATTGCATGGCTGATCAGCTTATACAGTATCTTTATTCCGCATATCAAGAGGGCGAGTCTAATCCGTTTGTTTTTGCATCAGATTATGACGATACGGTAAGCCTTATCAAGGCTTTTCCCAACAGGGATACGATTACAGGAAAACTTCGTGCAAATGATGAGGACTTGGCCCGAGCCATAGACAAAGTCTTAGAAATGGAAGATAGCAAAATTTGGATATCATATGGTCTTGACTGGAATTATTTGGAGAATGGAAAAGAATTGTACCTAAATGACGCAGCTTATTATGGCAAGATTGAAATTATAGTAAGTTCAATTCAGGATGGACAAAGAGATAGCGTTAAATATATGATACATTATGACCAACAAGGTATAACCGAGGTGGAAACAGAGTAAAACTCGTTTAAGGCTATATATTTATTAATAGTCGTTCTGCTACAATGAAGAATTTCTGCAAAATCATTTGTAAGAGGTCAATTGACAAAAACTGTCGAGCATGTATAATATAGTTAGGCAAAGGAAAGATATTATTATATCGATGCAAAATGACAAAAAAGCTAGGAGATGCCACTCCTAGCTTTTTCTTTACCGTTTGTGCAAGGTGGTTTAGTGTAAATCCAGAAAAACTTGAAAAACTTCCTTTGCTGTGGTATATTATAAAAGCTGTAATTTTTTACAGCATTGTTTTTATAGATGAAATGACTAGCGAGTGGGGATTCGCGATAATAGGTCGGAGGTTATCATGGAAATTTTAAAGACAGTATTAATGGTTTTATTTATATTTGTAAGTGTAGCGATTACAATTATCATTTTGTTGCAGGAAGGCAAGTCTGCAGGACTTGGTTCTCTTAGCGGACAGAGTACAGAGACATATTACAATAAGAACAAAGGTAGAACAAAGGAAGGCTTAATGGTTAAGTTTACTAGCTGTTTAGTAATTGTATTCTTTGTTTTGGCAGCGGTTCTTAATATTGGAAGTTTCTAAGACGAAATGATTTAATGGCCATCGCGAAAGCGGTGGCTTTTTTCACATCTGTGGGAAATAATACCATGATAAATATATGACTTAATAAAAGGGACAGTAATTTAAGGATAGATTAATTATGAGTAAAAATGTAAAAACTAAAAAGAAGAACAAATATATAAAAAGCAAAATTTCAAAAACTAAAATCACAAAAAACAAGAAGGCCTTATTTAATGAGCGCAAGAACAAGGTTTATGGTCTGATGTGCGATGATTTATATGTGCCAATGAAAATCAAAGAGTTGGCTACCGTGTTAAATGTTAGCAAAAACGACAGAGCTGACTTGGATAGAATATTAGAGGAGCTTATTATCGAGGGCAAGATTGAGATAAATAAGCGTGGTAAATATCAGAAAGCCAAGGAAGTAAAGAAAGAGGCTTTGGAAGGTAAATTCATCAGTCACCCAAAGGGATTTGGCTTCGTTGAAATAGAAGGCCGGGAGGAAGATCTCTATATTCCGGAATCATTTGTCAAAACAGCTCTTCACGGAGACGTGGTAAAGGTGGAACTTCTTCCTGAGAGAAAGGGCGGCAAGCGCCAGGAAGCCAAGGTTGTGGAGATTGTAGATCATGAGATCGATATGGTTGTTGGTCAGTACCAGAAACAGAAGAATTTCGGTTTTGTTGTAGCTGACAATGTGCGAATCAATCAGGATATATTTATTCCGCAGGGCAAGGATCTGGGTGCAGTTGATGGACATATTGTAGTATGTCAGATTACCAAGTATGGCAAGGCCGGTAAGAATCCGGAAGGTGTAATAACTGAGATATTAGGCCATAGAAATGATCCGGGTGTGGATATCATGTCTATCATCAAGGCATATGGTGTGCCTACAGAATTTGAAGACAAAGTTCTGAAGCAGGCTACCAATGTGGCCAAGGATGTATCTGAGGCGGACATGGCAGGTCGACTTGATTTGAGAAATGTGCCAATGGTTACCATTGACGGTGAGGATTCCAAGGATTTGGATGATGCAATTTCTCTTGAGAAGGATGGAGAGAATTATAAGCTTGGAGTACATATTGCAGACGTAACCAATTATGTGCAGGAAAATAGTGCCCTTGATGTGGAAGCCAAGAAGCGTGGAACAAGTGTCTACCTGGTTGACCGAGTAATTCCTATGCTTCCTCATACTCTGTCAAATGGTATCTGTTCTCTGAACCAGGGGGAGGACCGTCTGGCATTGAGCTGTATTATGACAATTGATAAGCATGGCAAGGTTATAGATCATGAAATTGCAGAGACTGTGGTAAATATTGACCGTAGAATGACCTATACTGCTGTGGCCGCAATTCTTGATTATGTAGAACATAGCAACAAGGAAAATGATGAGGCAGTCCGTCCTCCAGAGATGGATATTTATGCTGATTTTGTGGATATGTTTGTCATGATGAGAGAGTTGTCGGAGATAATTCGCAAGAAGCGTGACAAGCGAGGTGCAATAGATTTTGATTTCCCAGAAGCCAAGATTATTGTGGATGAGGATGGACATCCAACTGATATATTGCTCCGTGAGAGAAATATGGCTACCAAGATAATTGAGGACTTTATGCTGTCGGCAAATGAGACAGTGGCTAAGCATTTCTATGATTTAGAGATACCATTTCTCTATAGAAATCATGGAGTGCCAGATGGAGACAAGATAGAGAAGCTGTCAATTTTCTTGGGTAATTTCGGTTATCATCTCAACGGAGACCGAGAGAATTTGGAGCCAAAGGAATTACAGAAATTATTGAAGCAGGTTGCAGGGAAGCCAGAGGCGGAACTTATATCCAAGGTGGCATTGCGTTCTATGCAGCAGGCCAGATATACAGTGGATGATTCCAGTCATTTCGGTTTGGCTGCAGAGTATTACTGCCATTTTACTTCGCCTATCAGAAGATATCCTGATTTGCAGATTCATAGAATAATCAAGGAGAACCTGCGAGGCAGATATAATGCCAAGAGGAAAGAGCATTACGAGTCATTGCTTCCAATGGTGGCAAATGAGACCAGCAAGTTGGAGCGTCGCGCAGAGGAAGTGGAGCGCGAGGTTGATAAGCTGAAGAAGGTGGAATACCTAAGTGACTATATTGGAGAACATTTCACAGGAACAGTATCCGGGGTGACCCAGTGGGGCATCTATGTGGAATTGCTAAATACTATCGAGGGTATGATTCCTGTTGCAAGCTTAAAGGATGACTATTATAATTTCGTAGAGGACAACTACGAGTTGGTAGGCGAGAAGTTCAATAAGCACTATACTTTAGGGCAGGTGTTGGATATCGAAGTGGTAGAGTGCAATCGCGACACCAGAACTATTGACTTCAAGTTGTTAGACGAGAAGTAAGAGAGGAATTGATATGGCAAAGGACAATCAGGGCTTTAAGCTCATAGCCAACAACAAGAAAGCATATCATGAATATTTTATAGAAGATAAATATGAGGCAGGGGTGGAACTTCATGGAACAGAAGTGAAATCCCTTCGCATGGGCAAATGTAGCTTGAAGGAGGCATTTGTCAGAATAGAAAATGGTCAGGTCTATGTATATCAGATGCATATCTCTCCTTATGAAAAGGGAAATATATTCAACAGAGATCCACTGAGACCGAAGAAGCTGCTCCTGCACAAGTCAGAGATTCGCAAGCTTGAGCAGGCAATCAAGGAGACGGGCTATACAATTATGCCTTTGCAGGTATATCTCAAGGGCGGCTTGGTAAAGGTGGAAATCGGCCTTGCCAAAGGTAAGAAGCTTTATGACAAGCGTGCGGACATTGCCAAGAAAGACATGAGACGAGAAGCAGAGCGCGACTTCAAGGTGCGCATGCGCTAGAAATGTTTATGGAAAGCCGGAATCAACTACAGGTTTAATGAGAAAATAGGGGCTTTCGATTATAATATATGTCACAGGTGCCGATAAATAATATGGAAAAAACGGACAACCTATGATAATATATGTGTTGCTTTTGAGATAAATATTAGAAGCATTTCTATTATTTATATAGTGGCGTGAGTCACCAGAAATTTAATATGGGCTAGTAATGGTTTCGACAGGGATTGTGAAGCTGGAGAAGCGAGTCGTATGCAATGCGTTAAATGGCAAAATTAAAATTAAACGCTGAAGATAATTTAGCTTACGCTGCCTAATTTCGGCAGTAGTCTGACCTAGTGCACCTACACATTAGGACCCAGGCTTCAAACATGTAGGAAACGACATCATCAAAGCTTTGAGATGGTGGGCGTATCATGAAGCTACTAAAGCGGTTTGGATGTTTGTTTCCGTGCCGCGGAGGGAATGTTAAATAACAAACTACACTCGTAGAAGTACAGGGGATTGATTTTTGGACACGGGTTCGACTCCCGTCTAGTCCACTCTATAATAATTGCAAAATTATATATTTACAAAACTATAAACTAAAGATACAATAACTATTGGTTTGAGAAGAAGCCGCAAGTATATGAATTTGCAAGGGCCGATTATATATCTGGATAGATATGTGATTGGCTCTTTATTTTTTAGGAAAATAGAGAGTATAATCTCTGAAAATGTGGCTTTAGAGTATATTTACATAAGATGGATGGGAGAAAACAAATGGGAATCTGGAGTGGTGGAGAGCACCGTATAATCACAAAGATGCGAATGAAAGACGCCTTGCTTATATTTATTGGAACTACCCTTGTGTCAATTGCAGTTCAATATATATTTGATCCGGCAAAGATGGTTACAGGTGGAGTGTCAGGTCTTTCTATCGTTTTGAAAAATATTTCAGAAAATATTTATCCCGGTGGAGTACCACTGTGGTTTTGGAACGTAGTGTTAAATGTTCCTATATTTATATTTGCCATAATTGCGGAAGGTCGCAGAAGTGTGATCAGAACAGGGCTTTCATGGATTATCATGTCGATTGAACTGGCCATCATGCCACCATGCCCTGAATTTTTGAAGACAGACAATATGTTTCTGACAGCAATTTATGGTGGATTGTTCTTCGGCTTGGGAACTGGAGTCTTGCTTCAGGCAAGAGCTACATCGGGCGGTACAGATATGTTGGGAAAATCTCTACATGTGTATCTGCCTCATATCAGTATGGGTAGAATGATACAGATATTGGACGGTATAGTTGTCATTATCGGTGCTATTACCTTTGATTTGGAGCACACATTATTTGCCATAGTATCTGTATATGTTACAGGTCTTGTTACAGACAAGGTGTTGGATGCAGGTAAGAAAGCCAAGATTGCACTTATTATTTCTGATAAGTATCAGGAGATATCTCATGATATCTTATATGATTTGGATAGAGGAGCTACATCAGTTCCTGGAGTCGGCATGTATTCAAATGAAGATAAGAATATATTGATTTGCGTATGTTCTACACGAGATTTGCCGGATTTGAAGAAGATTGTAAAGAAATACGATAAGAAAGCATTTTTTGTTGTGGGTACAATCAGTGAAGCTATGGGCGAAGGCTTCGTGGAGAAATGGAGTTAAGATTTTAGAAAATAATAACCCTTCAGGTAATTATGGTTCATTTTAAAAGAACACATCCTGAAGGGTTTTGTTTTGGATTAATATAATTTGATAAATCAATTATAGTGGCAGGCCGCTTAGATAAGAGCAGTCCCCTAAGTCGCCCAATAATTGGTTTATAGAATGGAATCTCTCATTGGAATCCATACCGGGCTTGCATGCCATAACCTCAGCATACAGTTCTATTCTTCTGAGGTAGTCGTTGGAAGCCTGAGTCACCAGCTCGAAGAAACTATCATTTCGAGAGTGAGTCGCATCCCAGGGATTTCTCCATGTAGAGTGTCTCTCGTTGCAGCAATCCTTGTATCTAGTAATCTTGTCACTTGGAATCATTGAAGATATGAAACTGTGCTTGTATAGAATCTGTTCAATGGAACGCAGAGTGAACTTCTTGATACCGGTTTTGTCTTTCATCCATTTATTTTCTAATCTCATAAAACGCATGGCATTTCTTATTCTAAAAGGTGATATAAAAAATTTTGGATATGTGCGTCTTATAGCTTTGAAGATGACATGGGACAAATCAATCATATCTTTCTCGCAGAGATGAATTGTCTCATCAGGATTGAAGTCAGTAGGACGCTTTCCGAGACATGTGCCAAGCATTGTCTTGTCGATATCTGTCTCAAGAGCTACATGGTTGCCGAAGTCTCTGCTCTTGTCATCCTTGTATTTCACATAATGACTGCGACTGTATATATAAGGATGGCAAATAGTATCCATAGAATAATGGCCTATAAATCCCAGTATATAGGCATCAACCTTTTCTCTGATTTCCAGATTTTTAATCTCATTTCGAGCGTCGATTAGATTTTCAAAATAATCCAAAGTGTTGGTATCATGCATTACATTTCCGATATTTCTCTTTGCAAAATATGCTGGTAAATAATAGAAGAAAATATCAGGACCTTGCAATCCGAGATTAAAGCATTTATCGTGGTTTTTGATAATTCTTACAATGTGCTTGTCATCAATTTCGTCTTTTATATTTTCACCAAACAGGTAGTGTGTTGTAAATCCAGGCATAATAAATCCCCCCTTTGGAAATAAAATATTTTATTGTTATCCCCTATATACAAAATATAACACAACCCCATGTTTTTTGACACTATTTATAAAATTATCCGTGGAAAATGGTCAATTTTTCGGTTGATTAAATCTTTAAAAAATCATAAACTATAGTGGAATTAGTTTTAAATTAATAAGGAGGGTATTATGAAAAAGAAACTAATAGCTATTTTAATGGCTACTGCAATGGTAGCAACAATTTTTGCTGGTTGTTCAAAGAGCAACTCAGACAATGCTTCTTCTAGTGAAGATACAGAGTACAGTGTAGCAATGATTACTGACTCAGGTGATATTACAGACCAGTCATTTAATCAGTCTACATATGAAGCTTCTAAGGAATTTTGTGAGGCAAATGGGCTTAAGTTCCAGTATTTCAAGCCAAGCGAGGATACAACATCTGCACGTGATGCATCTGTTGAGGAAGCTATTGACGGTGGATTCAATGTAATTGTTATGCCAGGATACTTATTTGCAGGTACAATCGTAGATCTTGCAGAGACATATTCTGATGTTAAATTCATCGCACTTGACTGCTCAAAGGGTGACCTTCTCGAGGCTGCTTTGGGAGACAAGTATGATTATACACCAGATAACTGGGATCTCGAAGAGAGCGGAGTATATATGGACAATGTATACTGTGTAACATACCAGGAAGAGCTTTCTGGATACTTGGCAGGATATGCAGCTGTTAAGCTTGGATATACTAAGCTTGGATTCATGGGTGGAATGTCAGTTCCAGCTGTTGAGAGATATGGTTATGGATTCCTTCAGGGTGCTGATGCTGCAGCTGCTGAGACAGGTGCTGCTGTAGATGTACAGTACGCATACGGCGGAACATTCGGTGCTGGTAACCAGCAGGTAATCTCTGCTTGCGACACAATGTATGCAGGTGGTACAGAAGTTATCTTCGCTTGTGGTGGTTCAATCTTCAAGGATGTATGTGAGTCAGCAAAGAACAACGGTAAGAAGGTAATCGGTGTTGATAGTGATCAGGGTCCTGTAATTGATGCTGAGTACGGAGAAGGAATGACAGTTACTTCTGCTATGAAGGGTCTTGCTCCTACAGTAAAGGATACATTAGATGACTGCATCAACAATGGTAACTGGGCTAAGTACCTTGGCAAGATTGATTGCCTTGGAATGGTATCTGGTGATGATCCATCTGCTAACTATGTACAGCTTGGTGAGTCTACTCAGTTTGCTGATGGATTTACAGAGGATGACTACAAGGCGCTTGTTGCTTCAATGTTCAAGGGCGAGGTAAAGGTTTCTAACGACATTACAGCAATGCCAAAGACAGACAATATCACTGTAAAGGATCTCGGAACAATTATTACAACAGACTAATTTCAGTTTTGAAATAATTATTTCGACAGTAATGATATAGGTTGATTTGAAAGAGAGTGAATCTGCAAGGATTTGCTCTCTTTTTTGCGTGGTAAATAGTGTGGAATCATGATATAATTATTTAAATTATGGCTAAGAGAGGAGTAACAAAGTGGAACAAGAATACGTAATAGAAATGCTTAATATTACAAAAAGGTTCCCAGGGATAGTTGCCAATGACAATATATCTCTTCAATTGAAGAAGGGCGAGATTCATGCATTGTTAGGGGAGAACGGTGCAGGAAAGTCTACTTTGATGAGTGTGTTGTTTGGCTTGTATCCACCAGAGGAAGGCGTAATAAAGAAGGACGGTAGAGAGGTCAAGATCAATAATCCTAATGATGCCAATGATTTAGGTATTGGAATGGTGCACCAGCATTTTAAATTGGTTGAGTGCTTTACTGTTTTGGAAAATATTATTCTGGGTGTAGAAACTACCAAGGGTGGCATTTTACAGAAGGATGATGCCCGCAAGAAGGTTATGGAATTATCAGATAAGTATGGTCTGGCAATAGATCCGGATGCACTTATCTCTGATATAACTGTAGGTATGCAGCAGCGTACAGAGATTCTCAAGATGCTCTATAGAGATAATGAGATATTGATCTTTGATGAACCTACTGCTGTTCTTACACCACAGGAGATCAAAGAGCTTATGCAGATTATGAAAAATCTGGCTGCAGAGGGTAAGAGTATTCTCTTCATCTCACATAAGCTTGCAGAAATTATGGAAGTTGCTGACAGATGTAGTGTACTTCGCAAGGGTAAATACATCGGCACAGTGAATACATCAGAGACAACAATGGAGAAGTTGTCAGCCATGATGGTTGGTCGTGATGTAAATTTCCATGTTGAGAAAGCGCCGGCAAAGCCTGCTGATGTTGTTTTATCTGTGGAAAATATGACTGTAGCTTCTAAGTCTCACAAGAAGAATGCAGTAAATAATGTATCTCTAAACGTACACGCAGGTGAGATAGTATGTATCGCCGGTATTGATGGAAATGGTCAGTCTGAGTTTGTATATGGACTTACCGGATTAGAACCACTTGCTTCCGGCAAGCTTGTGTTAAATGGTAAGGATATAACACATGATTCTATTCGCAAGAGAAATGTGGCAGGTATCGGTCACATTCCGGAAGACAGACATAAGCATGGATTGGTATTGGATTATTCTCTGGAAGATAATCTCATTTTACAGAACTATTTCGAGGAGAGATTTGTCAATAAATTCGGCTTCTTGAAGAGAAAGAATATCCGTGACTATGCCAACAAATTAATTGAAGGCTATGATGTTCGATCAGGACAGGGCCCAATTACTCGTGTAGGCAGTATGTCAGGTGGTAATCAGCAGAAGGCTATTATTGCTAGAGAGATAGAGAGAGATCCATCTCTTCTGATTGCAGTTCAGCCTACAAGAGGTTTGGATGTTGGTGCTATTGAGTTCGTACATAAACAGCTTGTGGCAGAAAGAGACGCCGGTAAGGGCGTGCTCCTTGTTTCTCTTGAATTGGATGAGGTACTTGATGTATCAGATAGAATATTGGTGATGTATGAAGGTGAGATTGTAGGAGAATTCGATCCAAAGACAGTCACTGAAGATGAATTAGGACTTTACATGTCCGGAGCAAAGAGAGATGAGGTGACTGTGAAATGAAAAAGATTTTAAAGAATGATGGATTCCAGTCATTTATTGCATCTATTATTTGTATCTTGATTGGATTGCTTGTGGGCTTTATTGCCTTACTTATTATTGAACCGTCGGGAGCTGTTGACGGTATGCTTGCTATCATCAAGAACTTCATGGGTTATAGTTCAGATGTGGCAAGAACCAAATATTTTGCCAACACATTGGTATATACAGCACCACTTCTTATGTGTTCACTTTCAATTCTGTTCTCTTACAAAGTTGGAATGTTCAACATTGGTGCGGCAGGACAGTATGTAGTTGGCGTGGCAGCAGCAATATATGCAGCTTTGATTTTACATTGGGGCTGGTTTGCATGTATGCTTCTTGCAGCTGCAGCCGGTGTTATCTGGGCCGTTATTGTAGGTCTGCTCAAGGCTTACTGTAATGTTAATGAAGTTATCTCAGGTATTATGTTGAACTGGATTGGTTTGTATATTACCAATATTGTTCTTGGGGCAGCCAAGATGCCTAGTTCACCTTATACTTATTCACTTGCGAAATATGCAGATAGCGCAGTTATTCCAAGTATTGGATTAGACAAGATGTTCAAATCACCTTATGCTGGTCTTGCTCTTCCATTGGCTATTTTATTTGCAATTGTAATATGGGTTGTATTAGACAAGACAAAGTTGGGTTATGAGTTAAAGGCTACAGGATGCAACAAGAATGCTGCTAAGTACGCGGGTATGGCTGAGAAGAAGAATATCGTGCTTACTCTCGCCATCAGTGGTGGACTTGCAGGATTGGGAGGAGCATTCCTGTATCTGACAGATATAACACAGTGGTTCCTTGGAGCTAACTCAGTTCCAGACATGGGATTCAACGGAATTGCAGCAGCATTCCTTGGAGGACTAAATCCAATCGGAACAATTTTTGCTTCATATTTCTTAGAGCATATTATGCAGGGCGGAAGTCATTTGGATCTTACAACTTACTGCCCAGAGGTGTCTGACATGATTTCAGCTATTATTATCTACCTCTGTGGATTCGTAGGATTTATGAAATATGTAATGAACAAACGCCGTGATACTAAGAAAGGGGGCGAAGAGTAATGACTATATTAATACAATATACATTAGTATATGCCAGCATCTTGTCCCTGGTTGCTCTCGGTGGCTGTTTCTCAGAGCATTCCGGAGTAATCAACTTAGGACTTGAGGGAACAATGGTAATTGGAGCTTTGGGTGGAGCTCTCACAATGAATGCAATAGAAGGAACATTGCCTGGATTGATGGTAGTTCTTATAGCTCTTATAAGTGCGGCTCTATCAGGTTTGGTTTATACCATGCTTCTTGCAGTTGCAGCGATTCATTTCAACGCAGATCAGACACTTGTAGGTACAGCTATGAATATGCTTGGTGTAGCTTTCGCTACTGTAGTAGTAAAGGCTATCAACCTCTCACATGATTCAAGCAATGTATCTGCAGCTGTAAAATATAGAACTGCACAGTCCTATTTTGTAATCAAGATTGGCTCAATGAGACTTAGCTGGTTTATGATTATTGCATTTGCAGCAGTTATTATTTCATTTGTTTTATTATACAAGACTAAGTTCGGCCTTAGACTTATGGCTTGTGGAGAACATCCACAGGCTGCTGATTCAGTAGGTATCAATGTATATAAGATGCGCTGGGCCGGAGTTTTGATTTCAGGTGTGCTTGGCGGTCTAGGGGGATTGACTTATATCGCAATCAACAATGGTGAGTGTGAATTTAATACAGGTGTATGTGGATATGGTTTCCTTGCATTAGCTGTTATGATTTTCGGTAAATGGAAACCTCAGAACATCTTCTTGGCATCATTGTTGTTTGGATTCTTTAGAGCATTATCAAGTGTATATATGGGAATTGGCTGGTTAAATAATCTGCATATTCCAAATGCTGTATATATCATGCTTCCATATATTATTTCACTTATTGTACTTGCTCTTACATCGAAAAATTCTGCAGCTCCAAAGGCGGAAGGTATTCCGTACGATAAGGGCGCTAGATAAAGAGGATATACAATGGAACCAATTATAATAGGTATTGCCGGAGGAACAGGCTCCGGCAAGTCTACCTTTACCAACAAGATTAAAGAAGCTTTTGCAGATGATACAACAGTCATTTATTATGACAACTATTACAAGGCACAGGATGAACTTCCATTTGAGGAGAGAAAGTTGCAGAACTATGATCATCCGGATGCATTTGAGACAGATTTGTTGTTAGAACATCTCCAGAAATTGAGAAATGGAGAGTCTGTAGAGTGCCCAATTTATGATTACACTATTCATAACAGATCCAAGGAAGTGACAGTAATCAAACCGAGTCCTGTTATTATTATCGAGGGTATTCTGGTATTACAGGATGAGAGATTGAGAAATCAGATGGATATCAAAGTATATGTAGACGCTGATGCGGACGAGAGGATTCTGCGAAGAGTTATTCGTGACGTGGAAGAGCGAGGCAGAGATTTACAGGGTATTGTAGATCAGTACCTCACCACAGTGAAGCCTATGCACTATGTGTATGTGGAGCCTACCAAGGCCATGGCGGATGTGGTAATCAATAGTGGAATGAATGATGTGGCATTTGATGTGGTATCTGCCAAGATTAGAAGTGTAATTAAGAAAAGTAAATCAGAATAATTTGCTACAAAGTAAATGTATTCAAATAGAAATCATAGTAAAGTAACCGGCCGTCTTAGATGGTCGGTTTTTTACTTAATAGAAACCCTGCTTTGTATGAGAAATTCCATTGTGACATTTTTCGTTGCCCCCACATATTGTGGTAGAAATTTATTTATATACTAGTTTTGAAAATGGAGTAAAAATCAATTGAATCTCTAGTTGAATCGTATTACAATAAAACTTGTCGCAGACCAAAATCTAGGGCGATTAAGTGCGATAAGGAGAGAGCTATGTATATTGGAAGACAGAAGGAATTAGAATTATTAAATGGCTTTTACGAGGGAAACGAGTGCAAGGTGGCTTGCATCAGAGGTTCTCTTGGAATGGGCAAAACTACAATGGCACGTCATTTTGCAGAGGACAAGGACGTGTTGTTTTTTACTGCCTATGAGACAACAGGTAAGCAGCAGGTTTCTATGTTGGGGCAGCAGTTTATTAGTGAGACTATAAGAGCCAATGGTAATAAATCAGTAAACAAGAAGAATATAAGCAAAATGTCATCTATGACAGAGCTGCCTCAGCTTCTGGATGAAATTACTGAGAGGGCTGGCAAGGGCAAGTTGCTGGTTGTTATTGATAAATATACCAATTTTGTTAAAGCCGATAGTACATTTAACAGTATATTGGTTGAATATGTGAAGAAGCAGTGGAAGGATCTGCCGGTTAAACTTCTGCTTATAGGAGATGCATACATCTTGATGGAAAAGCAGGTGATAGGCAAGAAGTCTCCATGGAAGGGCTTGATTGACTTGGATATTGAGTTGGGAGCCATGAGATATGACGAGGCCAGAGAGTTCCTGTCCTATGCATCACCAGCTCACAAGGCTATACTCTATGGAATGACAGGTGGAATACCTGGACAGTTGGTCAAGGTGAGTAGAGCACAGGCTGAACCGAAGGAGGCGCTTGGGGTTATATTTGGAGGAAATCCTGAGGATGCCACCTTGCTTCCTGAGCAGATTATGGGGAGTGAGTTGAGAGAATTATCTTATTATAATTGTCTACTGACAGCTATGGCCAAGGGTATGAATCGAGTAAATCAGCTATCTGCAGAGGTTGAGAAGCCAAAGGACGTGGTGGTTCCTTATCTCAATGCATTGATGTCCATTGGAATAGTGACTAAGCAGAATGCTATTACAGAGGAATCTAACAGAAAGAAGACCAGATATCTCATTGTAAATACCAATGTAATTTTCTGGTATAAATATATCGTGCCTCATTTCGATTTATATATGGATGGCCGTTTGGATGAGCTTTGGGACAATTATATTGCCAACGATTTAAATGGCTATATGCAGGATGTGCTTACCAGAATGAGTCGTGAATATTTAGAGACACAGAGTGATAACGGTAATATGCCATTTACCATAGAGCGTTCTGGTAACTGGTGGGTAAATGATGACGAGGCCGGAACAACAGATGGATTCGATGTGGTATCCCTGGGTAAGACCAAAGGTAAGAGTGCTACAATATTTACCCTATGCTTCTACGACGAGAATCCTGTGGAGATTGCAGAGATCAAAGGCCTTATTGACAAGACCCGTCAGCTAAACCGTGAGGGAGATGTGTTCTATGTGGCATGCTCCAACAATGGGTTCAATGAAACTGCAGAGACTGTAGCTTCTACAATCAAAAATATTATTTTGATTGAGATGGAAGAAATGTGTAAATAGTATCAAATTTTAGACATAAAATAAATCAAATGCTGTATTGTAAAAACAATTTAAGCATAGTAGAATGATTAAGGCTGTGAGATACAAGTCTACTCGCAGTTGGAATAATAGTGAATTTTCTATAAGAGAAAGGACAATCACAATGACAAATCTTGAACTTCAAAAAACAGCTGTCAAGGTTCGTAAAGGGATTATCGATGGTGTCCATGCTGCCAAGGCTGGTCATCCAGGTGGATCTCTTTCGGCAGCAGAGGTATTCACTTATTTATATTTTGAGGAGATGAATATCGATCCAAAGGACCCAAAGAAAGCAGATAGAGACAGATTCGTATTATCAAAGGGACATACAGCCCCGGGATTATATGCTGCTCTTGCCAACAGAGGATTCTTCCCGGTTGAGGATCTGTTGACACTTCGTCATATCGGATCTCATTTGCAGGGACATCCATGTATTCAGCACACACCAGGAATTGATGCTTCTTCAGGTTCACTTGGACAGGGTATATCTGTTGCAACAGGTATGGCACTTTCGGCTAAGTTGTCAAATGAAGATTATAGAGTATACACACTTCTTGGAGATGGTGAGATTCAGGAAGGACAGGTATGGGAGGCAGCTATGTTTGCAGGATCTCATAACCTTGATAATCTGGTGGTAATTGTAGATAACAATAACTTACAGATTGATGGAACAATTGAGGAGGTTAACTCTCCTTATCCTATTACAGATAAGTTCGCAGCTTTCAACTTCCATGTAATTGCTGTCGAGGATGGAAATGATTTCGATCAGCTTCGCGCAGCATTTAAGGAAGCTAGAGAGACCAAGGGTATGCCTACAGCTATCGTTATGAAGACTGTAAAAGGTAAGGGCGTATCTTACATGGAAAATGCAGTTGGTTGGCATGGTAAGGCTCCAAATGATGAGGAGTATGCTATTGCAGTAGAAGAATTAAAGAAGGCGGAGGAAGCATTATGTCAGAAGTAAAGAAAGTCGCTACAAGAGATAGTTATGGTAATGCCCTCGCTGAGTTAGGTGCAGAGCATGAAGATTTAGTTGTATTGGACGCAGATTTGGCTGCAGCAACCAAGACAGGTATTTTCAAGAAGGCATTTCCAGATAGACATATTGACTGCGGAATTGCAGAGTCAAACATGGTAGGTATTGCAGCAGGTCTTGCTCTTACAGGTAAGGTTCCATTTTGCTCATCATTTGCAATGTTTGCAGCAGGTCGTACATTTGAACAGATTAGAAATTCAGTTGGATATCCACATGCCAATGTGAAGATTGGTGCAACTCATGCTGGTATTTCAGTAGGTGAGGACGGAGCAACACATCAGTGTAATGAAGATATTGCTCTTATGCGTACAATCCCTGGAATGACTATCATCAATCCTTCGGATGATGTTGAAGCCAAGGCAGCAGTGAAGGCTGCTTACGAGATGGAAGGCCCGGTTTATCTGAGATTTGGTCGTCTTGCTGTTCCAGTTATTAATGATACAGATGATTACAAGTTTGAAATTGGTAAAGGTATTGTATTGAAGGAAGGTACAGATGTGACTCTTGTTGCAACTGGTCTTGAGGTAAATGAGTCTCTTGAGGCTGCCAAGATGCTTGAGGCAGATGGCGTATCTGTAGAAGTAATCAATATTCATACAATCAAGCCATTGGATGAGGACTTAATCGTAAAGACTGCAGCAAAGACTGGCAAGGTTGTAACTGTTGAGGAGCACTCTATTATTGGCGGACTTGGTTCTGCTGTAGCAGAGGTATTGGCTGAGAAGCAGCCTGCAAAACTTCTTCGAATTGGTGTTGAAGATCGATTCGGTGAGTCTGGTCCAGCTGTTAAATTGCTTGAAAAGTATAAACTTGATGCTGCTGGAATCTACAAGAAGGTTAAAGCTTTCTTATAGAATACTAGGTAAAATTGCATAATTATCATGTGAAAAACATGGAAAATACAGACGAGTTGATGGAATTGTACTATTTCATCAGCTCGTTTTTGGTTAAAAGTTAAGAAAATGTTACGGAAATTTGACACCCTCTAACCAGCCATGTTATAATTGCGTTGTAACAAAGTTGTAACAAATGTAACAATTTGTAAACATACCAAGAGTATGTAGAGAGGTTTTTTTATTTATGATGACAACTTGGAAGAAGCGTTTGGTTCAGACAGGTGCGACAGCAGTTGCCCTTACATTATCAATTACTGTAGCAGCAGTAAACAAAACAACAGACGCTAATGCCGTAGAAGTTAACAGTTTAAGATCGGCCGGAATTGTAAGTGCAGTATACGCTATGGAATCTAGCGCATTTGCGACAGCAGATGTTTCAGCTTCAGACGTGACAGTAGTAGCAGCTAGTGCTACAGCATCAGCTCACAGTGAGTGGGCGAATAGACTTATGGCAAATGTATCAGATTATTTGTCAGTTAGAGAATCAGCAGACGCCGAGAGCTCTATCGTTGGTAAGATGTATAAGGGCGATGTGGCAGAGATTGTATCAACAACAACTGGTTGGTATGAGATTACATCAGGAGATGTACATGGATTTGTCAGTGCTGATTATTGTGTAACAGGTGAAGACGCATATAATCTTGCTCAGGAAGTGTGCAAGACATATGCTACAGCTACAGAAGGTGGAATCAGAGTCAGATCTGAGGCTACTACAGATGGAAGTGTTGTAACAACAATGGCTGAGGGTGATAGCCTTGAGGTAAACAAGGATGCAGCAGCAGTTGATGGTTGGGTTGCAGTATCTTCTAGACATGGCAATGGATATGTAAGTGCTGAGTTCGTTACAGTAGAACAGAAATTAGGAGAGGCAATTACTATCGAGGCAGAGCAGGCTGCAATCAAGGCCGCTCAGGAGGCAGAGGCAGCCAAGGCTGCTAAGTATTCATCTGCTGAGACAGTGGTTAATTCAGCAGTGGCAGCAAGCTATGATGACCAGACATTACTTGCAGCATTGATTCAGTGTGAGGCAGGAAATGAATGTTATGAAGGTCAGGTTGCTGTAGGAGCTGTAGTTGTAAACAGACTTCGCAGTGGCGCTTACGGCGGTACACTTTACGATGTTATTTATGCAAGAGGACAGTTTACACCAGCTAGAAGTGGTAGTGTAGCTTCAGTTGCAGCATCAGGACCAAAGGGTTCATGTATGCAGGCAGCAGCAGAAGCATTGGCAGGTGTTGACAATACAGGCGGCGCCAGTGGATTTGCTCCAGTAAGTTCCGGCAAGGGCGGCGTGGCTATCGGTAACCATGTATTCTACTAAGGCATTTTGTTTTTGAAATTGATAATGTAATAATTGAATAACGTAAGGAATAGAAGTGTATTTGTAATGCCAGAGGTGTTGTGGATACACTTCTTTATTGTTTTGTCGCAATTTGTTGTAAAGTTTGGTAATATAAGACGGTGGGAAGTTTAAGTTTTAAGGAAATTTGTTGAAGTATATTGCGAATTTAGTGAGGTATTATTATGAGTTTGAAGGGAAGAAGTTTTTTAAACATCAAGGATTTAACAACAGATGAAATCATGGAGTTGATTAATCTGTCAGCTGAGTTGAAGGATAAGAAGAAAAAGGGAATATCACACAAGGTGTTAGAGGGCAAAAATATTGCTCTTATATTTGAAAAGACAAGTACAAGAACCCGTTGCGCATTTGAGGTGGCAGCATCTGATTTGGGAATGGGCTGTACATATTTAGACCCATCAGGTTCTCAGATTGGCAAGAAGGAGAGCATCAAAGATACTGCTCGAGTTTTGGGACGCATGTATGACGGAATTGAGTATAGAGGATTTGAGCAAGCCATTGTAACTGAGTTGGCAGAATATGCTGGGGTACCAGTGTGGAATGGATTGACCAATGAATCACATCCGACACAGATGATTGCTGATATGCTTACTATCAAGGAGCACAAAGGTACTTTGAAAGGATTGAAGTTTGTCTACATGGGAGACGCCAGATATAATATGGCCAATTCTCTTATGGTAACATGTGCGAAGCTTGGTTTGGATTTCGTGGCATGTACTAATAAGGAATATTTCCCAGAGGCATGGTTGGTGGAATATGCCAAGAAATGTGCTGCGGAAAATGGTTCTACTGTTACTCTTACAGAGAGTGTGGAAGAGGGATGCAAGGATGCGGATATTATCTACACAGATGTGTGGGTATCAATGGGCGAGCCTGACGATGTATGGAGCGCTCGTATCAAAGCATTGAAGCCATATCAGGTAAATGGCCAGGCTATGAGCTATGCCAAGGATGATGCGATATTTATGCATTGTCTACCAGCATTCCATGATTTGGAGACAGGAATCGGACAGCAGATATTTGCCAAGTTTGGTTTGTCTGAAATGGAAGTGACAGATGAGGTGTTTGAGGGACCACAGTCTGTTGTATTTGACGAGGCAGAGAATAGAATGCACTCTATCAAGGCGATTATGTATGCCACATTGATGGATTAGTATTCTCTAAAATATATTTTTCAGAGGTAAGAAATGGAAGAGACAGTATTGTGCGGCGCAAGCGCGTATACCAAGAAATATTATTTGAATAAAGACTTTGAGAAGTTGCCAACAAGTATACAGGAAGAGTTGCGTATTATGTGCGTACTCTTTACAGCAGAGATTGGTGGTACAATTCAGCTGGTGTATGATCAGGAAGGCAATCTATATGTGAGAACTGATTATAATGAGAATGACTTCGGTTATGATGAGATTGGAAGCGGCCTCAAAGTTAAGCAGATGCAGAGAGAGCACTCAGAGTTGTTCGAATCTCTGGAGATGTATTACAAGGTGATGATTTTGGGTAAGCCATTTGAGGAGAAATAGTTATTATTTTACATAGTAATACTTAAAGCGGAAAGAAGGTAGAAGTCGCATGTTAATGACTATAGATGTGGGAAATACAAATATTACAATTGGAGTGTTTAAGTACGAGAAGCTTCTGGGAAGTTTTCGAATGACTACCAAGATGCCTCGTACATCTGATGAATTCGGTGTGGCAATTAGAGATATACTGGATAGAAATGGAATGGATATTGCAGACATAGAGGATGTAATAATCGCCAGCGTTGTGCCTGCTATTATGCATTCCCTTGTGAGTGGTGTTATTAAATATCTGGATATCAATCCAGTGTTGGTGGAGCCGGGTGTGAAGACCGGAATCAAGATACTGACAGATAACCCGGCGCAGATTGGTGCTGATAGAATTGTGGATGCGGCTGGTGCTTATGAGCTTTATGGCGGGCCTGTTCTTGTAATCGACTTCGGAACTGCAACAACCTATGATCTGGTGGATGCTACAGGTGGATTTGTAGCAGGAGTGACTGCTCCTGGAATTAGAATATCAGCCAAGGCGTTGTGGGAAGATGCTGCGAAGCTGCCTGAGATTGAAATCAAGAAGCCGGATAGTATATTGGCCAAGGAGACAATCTCTTCTATGCAGGCAGGACTGGTATATGGTCAGATAGGTCAGACTGAATATATTGTGAAACATATGATAGAGGAGTCTGGCTATGATAAAGTCCAGGTCGTGGCTACAGGTGGCTTGGGTAGTATGATTGCTCAAAACACAGATTGTATAGATGTATACGATCCAAATCTTACCTTGCAGGGTATGAGATTTATATATAATAAGCAAAACCGTCGTAAGAAGAAATAATATATCCAAATAGAGAGATTATCATGATATATAAGGATATAATCCGGCGGGATTTTGTATTAAATATCAGGAGATAATTAATGAATCAGAATATGAGCGGTCTGAAGATAGGAAATGTAACCCTGTCTAACAGACTTGTGCTGGCTCCCATGGCAGGAGTTACGGATTTGCCATTTAGAATTCTGTGTAAGGAGCAGGGAGCTGGACTTATATGTATGGAGATGGTAAGTGCCAAAGCCATACAGTTTAACAATAGAAATACTTATAAATTGCTGGAAATAGATGAGCGGGAGAAGCCGGTATCTCTGCAGTTGTTTGGATCTGATCCGGACTGTATCAGTGAGATGGCCAAGAAGATAGAGGATAGACCATTTGATATATTAGATATTAATATGGGGTGTCCCGTGCCTAAAGTGGTAAATAATGGTGATGGATCTGCTCTGATGAAAAATCCCAAACTGGCTGGAGAGATAATGCGCAAAACGGTAAAGGCCATTGAGAAGCCTGTTACCGTTAAGATTCGCAAAGGCTTCGATGATGAGCATGTAAATGCTGTTGAGATGGCCAAGATTGCAGAGGATGCTGGAGTGGCGGCCATTGCTGTTCATGGTAGAACAAGAGAACAGTATTATTCCGGCAAGGCAGATTGGGATATTATTGCTGCTGTAAAAGATGCTGTAAATATTCCTGTTATAGGAAATGGAGATATATTTACCCCACAGGATGTGGAAGCTATGTACGAGCATACTAAGTGCGATGGATTTATGATCGGCAGAGGTGCTCAGGGAAATCCTTGGATTTTCTCACAGATTCTACATTTCTTTGAGACGGGAGAGGTTATTGGTAAACCACCGATGGATGAGATGGTTCAGTTGATGCTTCGCCATGCTGCTATGCAGATTGAGTGGAAGGAAGATGAACTGGCCGGAATCAGAGAGTTTAGAAAGCATGCCGCCTGGTATACAGGTGGATATCATAATGCTTCAAAGCTGAGAGGCATGATAAATGAAGTGGAAACTTATAGCCAGTTAGAAGAATTATTTGACAGATTTATGAGAGATTAGCTATAATATTTTTTATTGTGTGAAACTAGGCGAAATATGCCATTAAATAAGAAAGGACGAGAAATCCATGGAAAAGAAAACAGTTTTAACTAGAGAAGGTAAAGAGAAATTAGAAGAAGAACTTGAGACACTGAAAGTCGAGAGACGTGATGAGGTTGCTGAGAAATTAAAGGAGGCAAGAGCTCAGGGTGACTTGTCAGAGAATGCTGAGTATGATGCTGCTAAGGATGAGCAGGCAGAGATCGAGGCTCGTATTGAGGAAATCGAGCAGATCTTAAAGAATGCTGAGATTCATGATGAGACAGATACAGATGTGACAAAGGCTGGTATTGGAGCTACTGTTACAATTCTTGATATGGAATTCAATGATGAGTACACATACAAGATTGTAGGTTCTACAGAAGCTAGCAGCTTGGACAACAAGATTTCAAACGAGTCTCCAGTAGGAAGTGCTATTATTGGACATTCTGAGGGAGATGTTGTAACTATTGAGACTCCAGATGGCGAGTCTGCAGAGTTCAAGATTCTTGCAATTAAGCACTAATCATAGGCGGGAGTTAATTGCGGAATAGATAATAATTGTTAGATGAGGTAATAGAAGATGGCAAAGGAAAACGCTTTGGCAAATGGACAAGAGCAGGATTTAAATCAGTTATTGAAGGTTCGTCGCGAGAAGCTTAAGAACTTACAAGAGGCTGGAGCTGATCCATTTGAGATAACAAAATATGACGTAACACATCATACAGATGAGGTGAAGGCATTATATACAGAGCTTGAGGAGAAACTTCTTGCAGGTAGAAAACCTGTAGACATAGAAGGTCTCGAGGAGCAGGATGCGAGAGCTGCCAAGAAAGCTGATTATAATGAGCGTAGAGCTATTATGGATGCGCAGCCAATTCATGTATGTATTGCAGGTCGTATGATGTTCAAGCGTGTAATGGGCAAGGCATCATTTGCCAATATCCAGGATTTAAAGGGAACAGTACAGATTTATGCTTCTAAGGATGCTTTGGGAGATGATTTGTATGCTACATTCAAGAAGTCAGATATCGGCGATATCTGGGGAATCAAGGGATATGCTTTCCGTACTATGACAGGAGAAATCTCTATTCATGCTGAGGAGATGACACTTCTGTCAAAGTCATTGCAGATATTACCTGAGAAATTCCATGGTTTAACAGATACAGATACAAAGTATAGACAGAGATATGTTGACTTGATTATGAATCAGGACAGCAAGGAAGTATTTATCAAGAGATCCAAGATTATTAGAGAAATCAGAAACTTCCTGGCTGATCGTGATTTCATGGAAGTTGAGACACCAATGCTTGTAAGCAATGCCGGTGGAGCAGCAGCTCGCCCATTTGAGACACATTACAATGCGTTGAATGAAGATGTAAAGCTTCGTATTTCTCTCGAGCTTTACTTGAAAAGATTGATTGTCGGCGGATTGGAGCGTGTATTTGAAATCGGCCGTGTATTTAGAAATGAGGGTGTAGACACTCGTCATAATCCTGAGTTTACTCTTATGGAGTTGTACCAGGCATATACTGATTATGAAGGTATGATGGAATTGACAGAGTCTATGTTTAGATATTTGGCAGAGAAGGTATGTGGAACTACCAAGATTTCTTACCAGGGTACAGAGATTGATTTAGGTAAGCCATTTGCCAGAATGACAATGACTGACGCAGTAAAGCAGTACGCTGGCGTTGATTTTGATGCTATTGATGAGGCAGAGGCCAAGGCACTTGCAGATGAGAAGGGTATCGAGTATGAGGACTTCCACAAGAAGGGTGATATCTTAAATCTCTTCTTCGAGGAATTCTGTGAGAAGAATCTGGTTCAGCCTACATTTATTATGGATCATCCAATTGAGATTTCTCCACTTACCAAGAAGAAGCCAAGTGATCCAAGCAAGGTTGAGAGATTTGAGCTCTTTATCAATACATGGGAAATGTGTAATGCATACTCAGAGCTTAATGATCCAATTGATCAGAGAGAGAGATTTGCAGCTCAGGATGCCAATGCTGCAGCTGGTGATGATGAGGCTGAGCATACAGACGAAGACTTCTTGAACGCATTGGAAATCGGTATGCCTCCAACAGGTGGTATCGGATACGGTATTGATAGACTTGTTATGTTGCTTACAGATTCAGCTGCAATCCGTGATGTTTTACTTTTCCCAACTATGAAATCTCTTGATGGAGACAAGAAGGGAAAGAAGGAATCAGCAGGTGATAATAACGGATTCTTCACACCAAATTCTAAGATTGATTTCTCAAATGTAAAGGTTGAGCCACTCTTTGAGGAGCAGGTTGATTTTGATACATTTAGCAAGTCAGATTTCAGAGCTGTAAAGGTTAAGAAATGTGAGGCTGTTCCAAAGTCTAAGAAGTTATTACAGTTTACACTAGATGATGGAACTGGCACAGATAGAACTATTCTCTCAGGAATTCATGAGTTCTATGAGCCGGAGGAGCTTGTTGGAAAGACACTTGTAGCTATTACAAACCTGCCACCACGTGCAATGATGGGAATTGAGTCTTGTGGTATGTTGCTTTCAGCAGTTAACAACCTCAAGGATTCAGATGGAGAGGAATTACATCTTCTCATGGTAGACAACCACATCCCAGCAGGTGCGAAGTTGTACTAAATATAATAGAGACTATGTATAATTGAGAGTCCATCATTTTTTGATGGGCTCTTAAATTTTATGATAATATATTTTCGCTTTTCGCAACCAAAACGAACAAAAATCGTTCTAAAATGTGTGCTTTGGTTGGTGGACCACCTATTCCTGTATGATTACAATAATGTTAACGAAAGTTGCATAAGTTGTAACTGTCGGGAAAGGTGGTATAATTATGAATAGTACAAGTATTACAACCAATACCAGAAAACACTACCTTGATAACATTAGATGGATCACGGTAGTGATTGTGGTTTTTTACCATGTGATTTACATGTATAACGCAGAGGGCATCTTAGGTGTTGTCGGCAAGATAACAGACTTGGATGTGCAGTATTATGATGTTTTCCAGTATATCGTATACCCCTGGTTTATGTTCCTGCTCTTTATGGTATCGGGAATTAGCGCAAAGCTTTATCTTGACAATCATACCGACAAAGAGTTTGTTAAAACCAGAACCACAAGAATCCTGGTTCCCTCTACTGTAGGCTTGTTTGCTTTCCAGTTTATTCAGGGATATTTTAATTCATACAATGCTGTACAGGATCCTACAATGCCTGTAGTTGCGAAGGTTTTCGTTTGCCTGGCAGCAGGCATCGGAGTGTTGTGGTATCTTCAGCTTCTCTGGATTTACTGCATTCTTCTCGTGCTTGTCAGAAAGATTGAAAAAGACAGATTCAGACCTGTATGTAGGAGGGTTAATCTTCCCATATTGATTGTACTTTCGGTTGTAGCCTATGGTGCAGGCTTGATTCTTAACACACCCATCGTTGCGGTATACAGAATCGGATTTTATATGTTTGCCTTCTTTATGGGATACTTTGTTTTATCTCATGATGAGGTGATTGAAGTATTGAAGAAGTGGTTCCCTTTGTTTGCGGGCGTGTCTATAATCCTTTGCGTTGCTTTCTGCTATGTGAACTTTGGCGGCAACTATGCGGATGCTCCGACTAACCGCACACCGCTTTTTGCCTTCTTTGGTTACTTCGCATCACTTGCAATCATCGGTGGAATGGCCAAATACGCGAACTTCAGCAACGGCTTTACTAAATGGATGAGTAAGAGAAGCTTTGGTCTTTACGTTTTCCATTACTTAGGCATATCGATAGTAGCTCATTATCTTGGAAGAACACGTGCACTTCCGGCACCTGCAATCTACCTTATAAGTTTGGTTTTTGCATTTGTCTTTGGATATGTTATGAACGCAATCATATCAAGAATCCCGTTCTTTAGATGGGCAGTGCTTGGTATCAGCAAAAAAAGGAGCCAATAAAATGTTTAGTGAAAACCTTGTTCAGATGCGTAAACTTCATCATATGACTCAGGAGGATTTGGCCGAAAAGGTCGGTGTTACAAGACAGGCTGTGGCCAAATGGGAGTCGGGAGAGTCTGTACCCGATCTTGAAAAGAGCAGGCTCCTGGCGCAGACACTTGAGGTATCGCTTGATGAGCTTGTTAATCATGAACCTGATGACAACTTGGGCTTAGGCCTTGCACCGAAAGGAAAGCATTTGTTCGGAATTGTAACTGTTGGAGATAAAGGCCAGATTGTTATACCGGCCAAAGCCAGAAAACTTTTTAATATATCCACAGGAGATAATCTTGTCGTACTTGGGGATGAGAATCAGGGAATGGCAATCCTCAAAGAGGAATATTTTCTTCAGATTGCCAATGCGATAAAGGATATCAATCAGGAGAAATAGATAAAAAATAAAATAAAATATATTTGTAATAAAATAGCTTCTGAGACTGCATATTATGCTTAAAATTCTACAATTTATCACACATATAGTTTATAAGCCTTCGATTTATGGTAGTAATATATTGGAAAAGGTATTGTTTTTTCAATGTGTTATTAAGGAGAGTTTTTGCTATGAGACAATCGATTAGACGTAGGATTTTGGCGGTTTTAACAGTATTGCTGTTTGTATTTGCAGGAAATGCCATAATGAGTGGAGTGACTAACAATCAGGTGGAGTTATCTACGAAGCTTCTTGCGGATTATACAATTAGTTTGAAAACAGAGCAGACTAATCTGGAAAAAGCAAGAGGTACGGTGGAAACTGCGGCTATGGAGTATATTGTAAAACGTGAAGCTTCAAGCGAAGCTGCCGCAGAATGTGCTGCGGCTGTTGCCTCGGTTCAAAGTGAGGCTGAGACTATCAATGGATTGGTTGATGATTTTGCCAAAGCAGAAATGAATGATGAGTTAAAAGAAGCATATGCTCCATATTACAATTCTCTGATAGAGTACGTGGCTCAAGCTGAAAAAGTGGTTGATGCCATGAATGCCGGAGAAACAGAAAAAGAAAAAAGTGAGTACCAGTTGCTAGAGCAGGTGATATCTGCCATGGAAGATGACGAGGCTGTATATACGCAGACAATGGAATCGCTGGTGGACCATGAGAAAGTTATGGTACATAACAGAGTGAGCAGAGCTACAATTATAACTATTGGTATGGGCGCTGTATATCTGTTGGTTATGATTTTGGCTGTATATATTATACTGCGTACAGTGTTAAAGCCACTTGAGCAGATGCAGAAGCAGTTGGAGAAAATGATAGATGATCTGAAGACAGGTAACGGAGATTTGACTGTGAGAATCGGATATCTCTATAAGGATGAAGTTGGCAAGATTGCAATGGGAATCAATGCATTTATTGAGCAATTGCAGGCGGTTATAGAATCCATTCAGCAAGGGTCAATCAATATTCATGGAGCCACTCAGAAGATGAGTGAAAATATTACGGATTGTGAAAATACATCTGCTGCAATATTTGATGGATTAAGTGAGGTCTCTGCCAATATGGAGGAGATAACAGCTTCGTTGCAGAGTATTGATGAGTCCAGCGGTGATATATTAAATGTGGCAGTAGAGATTCGAGAGGAATCAGATAAAAATAATGAGCTGGTATCGCAAATGCTGGAAAATGCCAGGGAGGTACAGGTATCTTCTGAGGCCAATAAGAATAGTACACAGCTTATGATTGAGGATATTAGCGCAAGAATGGAAGAGTCCATTGAAAAGAGTAATTCTGTGGAACGAATCAGAGAATTGACAGAGAATATCTTAAACATATCATCTCAGACCAATTTACTTGCGTTGAATGCATCCATTGAGGCGGCACGAGCAGGAGAGGCCGGAAAAGGATTTGCGGTGGTGGCAACAGAGATACAGCAGTTGTCGGAAAATACCAAAGACATTGCAACCAATATTCAGGAGACCAATGTGATTGTACTTGATTCTGTGCATGAACTGGTGTCAAATGCCAATGAACTCCTTGAATATATTACCACCACAGTTTTAGTGGATTATGATAAGTTTGTGGAAAATGCTAATGCAAATCAGGCGGGAATAGCAGATGTCAATGACTTGTTGCAGAAGTTCTCGCAGCAATCTCGGCAGATGGAAGATTTGACCAAGCAGTTGTCGGATAGTGTGACGGAAATCAGTGTGGCGACGGAGAACAGTGTGACGGCTTTGGTGAAATCAACAGAGGATATGAATGTATTGCATTTATCTGTGTCAGATATACAGACACAATCCAATTTGAATAGCGCAACGGTGGATGCGCTGAATGCGGAAGTTGAAAAATTTAATTAATGAGAAGAGATAACTCCTTTGAATTGCTAGAGATATACAAAAATGTATATTAGTAATCAAAGGAGTTTTTTCACGCATTTGTTTATTTATCATAAATTCCCCAGATTACAACAAAATTCACATGTTTACAATAAATTAAAACGAAGATGTGTTAAAAATATAAATATCAAGAAAAAGAAACTATTTTTACAAAAAAGGAGAAAAGAAAATGGCAAAAAAACCACTTGGAAAGGACAAATTTGGCGTACAAAAGGTAATGCGTAAAAGCGATTACTTTGCTGATTCATTAGGTCAATTTGCCCTTAATTTAATGAGCGGTCTTGTAGGACAGCTTACATATTTCTATACAGATAAGGTTGGTATGGCTGCGGGTGCAATCGCAACGGTATTTTTTATCTGTAAAATCTTTGATGCATTTACAGATGTGATTATGGGAAATATTGTAGACCATACAGCTCCGGGAAAAGAAAAGTATAGACCATGGATACTAAAGATGTCTATTCCAGCAGCAATTATTATGATAATGCTCTTTACGGTACCGGCAGGATTTTCAGAACCGGCAAAAATTGCTTACATGTTCCTTACAAACGTATTATTAACCGCAATTATCTATACAGCAATTGCAATTCCTTATACTGCACTTATGGTAGTACGTACCAATAGCCAGGAAGAACGTGGTAACATGGGTATCTGGCGTGCAGCAGCTGGTTATGCTTCTGGTATGATTATTGCGATTGTAACCGTTCCGCTTACAAATATGCTTGGTGGTAATCAGGCTGCATGGATTAAATTTAGTATTGGATTTGCAGTTGTTTTATTAATTGCATTACTCATTTGCTATAAAAAAGCAAAAGAATGCGCAGTAGAAGCTGGTGCAGAAACTACTACTGTGGTAGAAGATGATGAAGAACCAGTTCCATTTAAAGAAGCTCTTTCTAACTTATTCCACAATAAATATTGGATTATGATTCTCGTGATGGGTGTTATGTCAAATGTATCTTATGGTATTGGTGGAGCATCCGGAACCTACTATTGTAAGTTGATCTATGGTGATGATAATCTTGTTGGTATCCTTGGAGCAATTGGTATGATTCCAACTCTAGCAGGATTTATTGCAGTTGGTCCTATGATTAAGAAAATGGGCGTAACAAAGACGTTAAAGGTTTCCTTCTTCATTGGTATGATTTCCACAGCGGTACGTATCTTTAACCCAACCAACTTCTGGTTTAATACGATTATGGGATGTTTTGCAACTTTTGCAAATATTCCAATGATGTGCTTACTTGGCGTTATGACCGCCATGACAATTGACTACAACGAATACAAGTATGAAAAACGTATGGTTGGTATCAGTAACGCAGCAAGTGGATTTGGTAGCAAGATTGGTTCTGGTTTAGGTGCATCGTTGGTTGGATGGTGTCTTGCAATTGCAAGCTATGATGGCTTTGCAACTGTTGTAATTCCAGCAGTAAAACAGGCTGTATTCACCTTTGGTATTTATATTCCATTAATTCTTTTTATTGTCATGTTTGTAATCACATTAAAATTTGACCTTGAAGCAAAGCTTCCAAAAATGAAAGAAGAGATTGCAGCAAGAAAAGAAAATAAAAACTAAGTAAATAGAATATTTTAAACAAGAAGGGGAACATATATTTGTTTCCCTTTCTGTCCTGATATAGGAAATATAGAATAAAGGAGAAACCTATGAAAATACGTAATTTACAGGTGAATCATTTGGATCATCCGATTGGTATTGATGGAAGTAAAGTTCGCCTGACCTGGTCTTTAGAAGGTGGAAAAAAACAGACAGCGTTTAAAGTGGTTGTTACAGATTATGATGGGAAAATACTGGAAAGTAAAGTTGTAGAGAGCGAAGTGATGAATTACACTTTGCAGAAAGCAATTCCTACAAGAACAAAAGTAAATGTTCAAGTATGTGTTTGGGATGAAGAAAAAAACGAGAGTGAAGTTAGCTCTATAATTATCGTAACTGGTATTGCAAAGAATGAGTGGCAGGCAAAATGGATTAATCCGGAATTAAAAACGGAACCGGTTGGTGTTAGAAGAGCCAGCTATCTGAAAAAAAGTGTAGAGTTCTCAAAAGAGATGGTGGAACTTGCGATAAAGAGAGGAGCATATCTCTATGCAACCTGCCATGGTATCATGAATATCTACCTAAATGGGCAGGAAGTTTCAGACTATTTATTTATGCCGGGAACGCAGCAATATAATAAGCGATTAATGGTAGAGACTCTCGATGTATCTTCTCTGTTACAGGAAGGAAAAAATGAACTTATGGTTACTCTGGGAGACGGATGGTATCGTGGTTCCATGGGTATGGGACAGAACAAAAATGTGTACGGAGAAGATGTTGCATTACTGTTACAGCTTGAGATAGATCAAAAGGTTTTTGTAGTCTCTGATGAATCCTGGGAAGCGACCCAGGATGGTCCCATTGGAAGAAATGATTTCATGGACGGTGAAGAATATGATGCCAGAAAAGATTTATGTATGGCTGCTTTTCATCCGGTAAAAGTAGAAAAATTCGGCTATGAACAGTTGATTTATGTGGATACAGTTCCTATGATCGCCCATGAAATATTTAGCGCCAAGCTGATTGTTACACCGGAGGGAGACAAGGTCCTTGATTTTGGCCAGAATATTGTGGGATACATAGCTTTTGATTTCGAAGGAAGGGAAGGACAGGAACAGACGCTGATTCATGGAGAAACGTTAGATTTTGCCGGGAATTTTACCATTGAAAATTTCCAAAATGAGAAAAAACCGGTAAAACAGGAAGTCCATTATATTTGTAAAGATGGAAGAAATAATTACCATCCAACGAAAACTTATATGGGCTTTCGATATGTGAAAGTAGTTGCTGATTTTGAAATTGACTCGAAAGATTTTCAGGCAATCGCAGTATATTCTGATATGAGAGTAACTGCTGAATTTAGCTGTGGAGTCCGGGAAGTGAATCAACTGTTCTCCAATGCTTTATGGTCTATGAAGGGTAATTTCATTGACGTTCCTACAGATTGTCCAACCCGTGAAAAGTCCGGATATTCGGGGGATTGTCAAGCATATATTCATACGGCCATGTATCTGATGGATTGCTTCAGTGTGTATGCAAAATGGATTCGTGAACAGGCAGCAGGCCAGTATGAAGATGGTGTGGTTCCACAGGTCTGTCCGAAGTCAAGTAGACCAAATCAGAAGGAAAAAATTATCCCGTGGTGGCCTCTTGATGGTGGAATTGGATGGTCTGATTCTTTTGAAATCGTTCCCTATCGTTTGATGAAACGCTACGGTGATACGTCATTGATTGAAGAATATTATGATGCAATAAAAAAATGGACGGCTTATGAGATCAAGAGGGCGAAAAAAACAAGATTCAACAATAGAAAGTTACTTCCGAAAAATTGCCGTCAGTATATGATTGACACAGAATGGATGTGGGGAGAATGGTTAGAACCGGACCAGACGGTAGATTACATCATCAACCTTGTAAAAAAAGGTGATCCTGAAGTCGGTACAGCATTTTTCTATATGAACTTATGTTATATGGAGCAGATGGCAAAAATCTTAGGCAAAAAAGAAGATGAGGCTTATTATCATAATCTTGCCTTGCATGCTCGTAGTGCATATCGTCAGGTATATACCAGTAATGGAAAGGTGATTGAAACGAAGAGACAGTGCCGTTATGTACGCCCAATTGCCCATAATCTTTTATCAGAAGAAGAAAAAATGGAGGCTGCAAGAGACCTGGCAGCGTTGATCACGGAGAATGGAAATCATTTAAATACAGGATTTTTAACGACTCATGAACTGAGCAGATGCTTAAGCCATTACGGGCAGAATGAAAAAGCCTATGATTTGTTACTTCAGAAGGAAAGTCCGGGATGGTTATATTCAGTAATCAAGGGATGCACTACCATTCCGGAGAGCTGGGATTGCTATTCAGAGGAAGGAAAACCATTAAGTTCGTTTAACCACTATTCCTATGGAGCGGTTGTTGGATGGCTCATGGATTGCGTGGCAGGAATTGATGTGACAGACGGACAGATCACCATTCAGCCGTATCCGGACGAAAGATTGGGATATGCAAAGGCAAGTTATGATTCACCATATGGTAAGATCGTTTCTGAGTGGAAATATGAAGGTGATAAGGTTCTATATCATGTAGAAATTCCTACAAATAATAGAGCACTGATTCGGCTTCATGGAAAAGAGGAAGAATGGTTAGAGCCGGGACAGTATTATTTTGAAGGATGAAACGTCCATATTTATGGAAGGAGAGAATGATGTTAAGTATACAAGCGAAAATGTTAAATCAAATATTTAAAAGTATGCCAGCAGAAGATATTAATACGGAACATGATTATGTGGCGGAAAGAGCGCGTAATGCTGCACGAAAACTGCCCAAACTACCAAAAGGGATTCAAGTAGTTGAAAAAGAATATAAAGGGATTGGATACGAAGTCATTACACCAGCTAATCCAAAGGCAGATAAAGTAATATGGTTTATTCATGGTGGTGGATGTACCACAGGTTCAGCAAAGCAAAGTCGTGGATGTACTTATTATTTGGCAGAAAAATTTGGCTATACTGTCATTGCAAACGATTATAGACTGGCACCGGAACATATTTGGCCAGCACAGTTAGATGATTGTATGGACATGTATGATGGGATAGAAGAACTTGGATACGAGATGAAGAATATAGTTCTTATGGGTGGAAGCGCAGGTGGCTTACTTGTCTTATCGGTTTCTTTAAGAGCAAAGGATGAGGGAAGAATAATGCCAAAAGCGGTATGTGCATTTTCTCCAATTACAAATCAGGCAGATGATTTAAAGAGTCACCATGGAAAAGAAAAGACGGACTATATGTTAAAAAATGCCCTTTTTTGTGATAGACAAAATCAGGCTGTATTTGGAGTAGCTCATCCACCAAGAGAAATCATGTTACATCCATATATTTCTCCATACTATGGTGATTATAAAGGTATGCCACCTGTGTTTTTAGCTGTTTCTGATGCTGAAGTGTTATACGATGATTCAGTAACCTTATATGAAAAACTAAAAAAAGAAGGACATCCTGTAGAGATGGATGTTGTTAGTGGTATTTGTCATGCATATGCAACATTACCAATGATGCCGGAAGCGAAAAAAACCTTAAAAAATGCAATTTGTTTTATTGAGAATTTTTAATTCTGGTTGGCAAATTTTTTAGGAGGTAATAGTTATTTATGAAACGACAAGTTTACAACCCATATTTACCACTGGATACCTATATTCCAGATGGTGAGCCACACGTGTTTGGAGACAGACTTTATGTGTTTGGCTCCCACGATGCAGAAAACGGAACCGAATTTTGTGTTCTTGATTACGAATGCTTTTCTGCTCCTATAGACGATTTATCTGATTGGCGCAGTGAAGGTATCATATACCGAGCAGAACAGGATCCGGGACATAATAAAAAAGATAAATACATGTATGCACCTGACGTGGTGCAGGGATGTGATGGAAGATATCACCTTTGATCCAGGACTTTTAAATGATAATGGAAAAATCTATCTTTACTATGGCTGGGCTATTGGGACTGGGACTCAAAAGGTGCCAAAATTTATGACGAAATTCTCTTCTTTTATCTGTAAGCATTTTGTGGGACCCAAACTTTTTGAGAAGACTAAAGAGCAGATTAAAAGAGAGCCATATGGCATTGAAGGTGGCAATGTGGTGGGGTTCTGATATCCAATGGTGATGTTGGTTATCAGGGCAGAAAGCTTGAGGAACGTCTTGCAATCACAGGCAACAATCACGGAAGTATGGTGTGCGTAACGGGACAGTGGTATATGTTCTATCACAGACATACCAATAAGACCTGCTATAGCAGACAGGGATGTGCGGAAAAAATAGAGATTTTGCCAGATGGAAGCATTCCACAGGTGGAGATGACTAGTCAGGGATTAAATGATGGCCCACTTGTCGCTAAAGGGTCCTACCCAGCCGCTATTTGCTGCAATCTGTTTAATGCCAAGACGAGAAAGAAAGGGCATACACCGATTGTTGGAAATAGCAAACGTATGCCATATGTGACCTGTCGGGAAGGGGAACGTTTTGTTGCAGAGCTTTGTGATGGTGCGGTGGTTGGATACAAGTACTTTTCATTTGAGGGAGAAACGACACTTTATATTACCTATCGTGGTTACGGGAAGTTAAGTGTGTATGCCGATGACGAGAAACTAGGAGAACTTCTTCTAGGACAATCGGATACATGGGCGAGAACTCTCCTAACCTTCGAAAAACAGGGGGTTCATGCATTGTATTTAAAGACAAATGGGGATACCATGTGCGACTTGTTGGAAATCGCTTTTGATAAAAACTTTTGAACAGAAGGAGGAAGCGAGAAACAATGAAAAATGAATAATTTCTATTAGGGCATCAAAGAGAATATCTTTTTGGTGCCTTTTTATTTTACAGGAACGGAGTTGATAAAATTGTGGTATACTTACATTGCGATAAAAATGAAAGAAGGACTATGAAAATGGGAGCAAATAAATTTAGTGAATATACAGATTTTATTATGAATAAAACCGTGGAACTGTTGAATATTGACTCGCCTACGGGCTATACAGATGACGCGGCAGCCTGGGTGAAAAAAGAGTTTGAAGATTTGGGTTATGAGGCATCTATCACCAAGAAGGGTGGAGTGCTTGTGAATCTAACAGGAACAGATGCTGACAATGGTCTGTTTCTTGAAGCGCATACTGATACTTTAGGTGGAATGGTTTCGTCCATTAAGTCTACAGGGCGTCTTGCCATCACACCTTTGGGTGGAATGAATGCCAACAATGCAGAGACAGAAAATGTCCGCGTCGTTACAAAGTTTAACGGCGAATATGAGGGTACATTTCAGTTGGAAAATGCGTCTATTCATGTAAATGGTGAGTATGATGATGTGAAGCGTTCTTTTGATACATGCGAAGTGGTTTTAGATGAAGATGTGAAATCCAAGGAAGATGTAGAGAAGCTTGGAATTGGTGTGGGAGATATTGTCTGCTTCGAGCCAAATACCAGAATCACAAAGAGTGGATATATCAAGAGCAGATTCTTAGATGATAAATTATCTGTTGGAATATTGCTGGGATTTGCGAAATATATTAAGGATCATGACATCACACCATCAAGAGCATTATATGCACATGTCACAGTATTTGAAGAGGTAGGACACGGTGGTTGCGCATCAGTACCAGAAGGAGTTACAGAAGCAATCTCCGTTGATATGGGATGTGTTGGCGAAGGCTTATCATGCACTGAGCGTCAGGTATCTATCTGTGCCAAGGATTCAGGTGGTCCTTATGCATATTCTGTAGTGAAGGGATTAATGGAAGCTGCCAAGAAGATGGAGGCTGACTTTGCCGTTGATGTATACCCTCATTACGGTTCTGATGTTGAAGCTACACTTGGAGCTGGATTCGATGTGAAGCATGGTCTGATTGGAGCTGGAGTATATGCATCTCATGGTTACGAGAGAAGTCATAGAGATGGTGTGGAAAATACTCTTAAGCTTCTCATAGGATATGCCTTATAGTTGTTGAAGAAAGTGGTATTATTATAGATATCTAGTTAATTAAAATGGCATGGGGAGTACATATTTATATGAATTTGGAAGAATTAAAGCAGGCTATTGTTAAGGATTTAAAATCTGACCAGTATCCGTTTTCTTTAAAAATAGTGAGAAATACTATTGTGGTCAAATGGAAGCCGGAAAGCATCTCCCAGGATGAGGATAGAGAGGAACTGGAAAAGTTTTGTATGAGATATAAGCTGAGAAAAGATGGTACATTTTCCGGCGGAGAGATTAAATTGAATAGGACGAAGTATGGACATGCAACGGAAACAGTAAAAACGACCTATTATTCAGCTTCTCCGGTAGATGAGAATCCCATATGGCGCAAGAGAGTAAAGGTGGAGGATAGAGCTCAAATTGGACATGATATAGATAAGTTGAGCTCTATAATAGAGCATTATCTAATGGATCATGGCTTTAAATATAAGCCGGGCGTGTGGAATTGTGTCTACATGAGCAAAGAAGAAGGAACACAATTTCGCGGGGTAGGATTTTTGTTTATGATCGTATCATGCTGGTTATTTGTTGGGCTTTTAAACATAGGTTTGATTGCATTAGAAGTTATTTTTGCATTGTTATTTTTGTTGGGATTATGGATGCTTCTTATTGGAGTAGGGAAGTTGCCATTTTGCCATTTGCGAAATGATTTGTTTCTGAAAGTATTTATAGTTTTTTTCATTGCTGTATGGGGCATTTTCTTTGTTATTGTATTTTTGGATAGTAAAGGTATTAAAATATTGCCGTGATGTAGACTGAGATTATATAGAGAGACTTATAAGTTGCTTGCGTCTCTGGATTTGGAAAAAGGACGTAAGAGACGGACATTGGGAGGCGAGTTATATGAGTGAAAAGCGATATGATATTGATAATGGTGTAGGAGAGTTTGATGCTGAAGAGAGTATATTTCTGGAGGACGATGTACCATTATTTGACATAGAATCTTATCCTGAGAGTCAGCGTGATATTCTGAAGGAATGTAATGTCAGAATCGAGGAGGCCAATGCAAAATGCCGTATTGCCAGAATTAGAGAGGACATGTTTGCCAAAGGTTTGAAGGCTGGTATGTATTTCTGCACATTTGATCGCGACGAGAATCTCACAAGCTTTGAATTTAATGACGAAACTAGAATGATGCTGGGATACGAGGGATTAGATGATTTGCCAAATGAGTTTGATAGCTGGGTCAAGACATTGGTTCCAGAGGAGCGAGATGGTCTTGTTAAATTATTCTGGGATTCAGTTCGTATTCATCGTAGTCTGCCGGACATAACTCATGCCACATATCGCATGGTAAAAAAGGATGGAAGTATTATCTGGGTGACAGGCGCAGGTAGATTTGTTAGACGTCCGGAGGATGGTTCCCTGGAAATATACATGGGTTGTTATAGAGATATTACGGCTCAGAAAGATTTGAAGGATTATCTGAAAATCGTGGAATCTCTGGGAAGAGCATTTAATTTCTCAATCTTTATTGATGTGCAGGATATGAGCTATCGTATGATAAGCACCAACGAATATGTGGAAATGGTGGAAAAGGTTCCTGATGCATTTCAGTTTCTTAGGAACAATGTGGATGCTTCGGTGGCGGAGAGTTTTCGTCAGAGTCTTTATGAGTGGTTGGATAAGGATAAAATAATAGAAGCTGTTGCGGAAAATGGCTCTAGTAGTATGGAGTTTTATAGTGAAGGTGCAAATCGTTGGTTTACTGGAATATTCCTGGTAGGTGATAGAAATGAGGATGGAAGTATTGCTCACATAGTATATGGTTGCCAGGACACAACAGAGACGAAGCTACAGTATATGGCCCAGCAGAAGATGATTTCTGAGTATGAAGCTGAGATTTATATCGATTCTCTGTCCAAGGTGCGCAATAGAAGATATCTGGATGAGAAGCTTATATTTGAGCCTTGTAATTCTGTGGTTATGGCAGATATTGATTATTTCAAGATGGTAAATGATAGCGCCGGACACCAGGCTGGAGACGAAGCCATTCAAAAAGTAGCGGAGCTTCTAGAACATTCAGTCAGAAAAGATGATGTGGTACTTCGCTATGGTGGTGATGAATTTATGATGGTATTTTCTGATATTACCAAAGAAATTATGGAAGAGAAACTTCAGTATCTGAGATCTAAGGTGAAGACGTTGAAAATTAACAACCATCCTGAGATACATTTGTCCATGAGTTTTGGGTGTGCTCTGGGAACAGATCTTGTAAATAATATGATTAGTGTAGCTGATGAGGCGCTATATGAATCTAAGAAGAGCAGAGATACTTATACCATAATGGAAATGTAACTATTAATATATGAAAAAAGGAGGTAGGCATTATGAAGATAGCAATGGCAAATGATCATGCAGGAACAGCTTTGAAAAATGTAATCAAAGATTATCTGGAGTCACAAGGTCATGAGGTGAAAGATTTTGGAACATATGATGGAGAATCCTGTGACTTGTCGGATTATGTATATCCTGCAGCAATGGCTGTGGGCAAAGGTGAGTGTGACCGAGGAATATTTGTTGATGGTGTTGGTTATGGAAGTGCCATGATTGCCAACAAAGTAAAGGGAATCTACGCCTGCGTATGTCAGGATCCATTTTGCGCACAGCTATCACGAGAGCATAACGACGCCAATGTATTGTGTCTGGGTGGAAAGCTTATTGGTGAAATGATAGCAATGGAAATAGTGAAGACATGGATGTGTACTGAACCGCTCACAGCAGAGAAATATGTCCGCAGAAGAGATAAAGTAAAAGAAATAAATGATGAGTTGTGTAAGAGCTTGTCATAAAAGAGTGTGTTAATTAAATAGAGAGTAAAAATAATTAAGAGCGCGTAAGCCTAACGGTTTGCGTGTTCTTTTTTGCGTTTTTGTTCGTATAATTTTCAGCTTCTGATGCAGAGAAAACTTCGCAGGATTTTCAGCTTCTGATGCAGAGAAAACTTCGCAGGATTTTCAATTTCTGATATAGAGAAATACTTCGCGAAATTTTCAATTTCTAATATAGAGAAGTGCTTCGCAAAAATTTCAACTTCCGATATGAGGAAAAGTTCGCAAGAATTTCAACCCCCTATGTGAGGGATTTGTCCTCGTAGTTATTGACTATGACATCGTGTCATAGTTTAGAATCGGAGGTGCTATGAAAGAATTGATGGCAAAAGATGTAGTAAAGATGCTGAATATATCTACGAGAATGCTACATTATTATGACGAAATGGGTTTGGTTGTTCCAAGAAGAAAGGAGAACGGATATCGAGTTTATGATGAGAAAGACCTAACCCGACTGAAGGTGGTTATAAAATATCGCCGAGCCAAGGTTCCTGTAAAAGTAATTAGGGAGTTGTTGGATAAACCTAATTATTATGATGTTAAACTAATGCAGGAACATTTATGTAAATTGCAAAATGAAGAAGCATATTTACAAGAAAATATTAATGTTACTAAACAGATTATCAAGCAAAATGGAGGAGATTTATTATGAAAAAGAAGACAATCGTTATTATTGCAATTGTTGTGGTTGCAATAATCGCAGGAGTAGTGGGAGTAGGAGTATATCATTATAAAATGGAGAAGTTAAAAGCAGAACAAAAGGCTACAGATGACTTCTATAGAATAATGGAAGAAAATATGTCTTCATGGTCTGCTGAGACTAATGAAGAAGCAAATGGGGATGATTTCGAGGAGCTTGAGAATGAAACAGAACCAAGTAATGAAGAAATATCTCCAGATGTAAAAGAATTCTTAGATAGTTATGAGTCATTCATGGATGAGTATGTGGATTTTATGAAGAAGTATAAACAAAATCCTGCTGATACATCGATGATAATGGAGTATGCGGATATGATGCAGGAATACTCTGATTTCGTACAAGCATCAGAGGAATTGAAAACTGATCTTAATGATGCAGAGATGAAGTATTATACAGAAGTTATGCTGAGAGTGGAGCAGAAAATGATAGAAGCTATGTAGGATTTGTTTGACTTAACATAATGAGATTAAAGCAGGCGCGTATTCAGTGACGAGTATGCGCCTATATTTTGTTTGATACTGGTAAATTGCGGGGGAGGTCAAAAATGAGAAATGGGAAATTAGTAGAGCAAATTTCATATGTAATTAACAGAGGATATTGAGACTGCGGAAAATGTAAACTTAAAAAGATAATGGAGGTGGCGAGATTGAAGGAAAGTCCAAAGCGGTATGCCGGCATATATGGCGAACTGGCAGAAATACTTGGAGATGCTGCGGTTAATAAAATATGGAAGCAATTTTCAGGTACAAATGTGACATTTCCGCAGAGATTGTATTCCAAGGAATATACAAGAGAATTTATCAGAGATAATTGGGGAGATATGTCTGCTTCTGAGATAGCAAGAACTGTGGGGCTATCAGAACGAAGAGTTCGGCAAATTGCAAGCGATATAAAGAAGAAGCCATAATATAAATTTTTATAAATAAAGCAAGAGGAGTTTAAACATGGAAAAGAAGGAAAAAGAAGATTTATTAAAGGATGTTGAAGAGACAGTCAAGAAAGGCATGAGAGATGAAAATCTTAAGCGATTTCTATTAACTAGAGTGATACCGGTGGTGGTTGTGGTTGCTTTGTTGTTATGTGGATATTTTTTCCTTATCAAAAAGAAAAATGATGTAAAGGATCAATTAAAGCAGGGGGCGGCAGCAGATTCTCATGATTTAGTTCTAGATGATGATGGACTTCGAGGCTATACATCTGCAGATTTCGCAGAGGCAGTTTTGGGCGATACGGAGCAATTAAAGAAAGTAGAAGTTTACCAGGCACAGGTGAGTGATGCTGTGACTTTGACTGATACAGGATTATTAAATTTTAAAATATTTAACAAGTCTCAGGTTCTTACATATAACGGAACAGTGGTTTATACAGTTGACTTAGCTAAATTGAACAAGGCTAGCATCGATTATGATGAACAGAATAAAGTTGTAACCATGTATATACCAAAACCAGAGCGTGAAGAGATTAATATACCGGCTGATAAAATACAATATAACGATCCTGAGAAGGGATTGTTGGCACTTGGCGATATTAATATTAAGCCTGAAGATATTACAAAACTGGAAAATGGTGCAAGAGAAAAAATGGAGGCAAAGCTTACTGAAACTGGTCAGGATGAGTATGCAAATCGCTTTGCTAAAATGACTATTTGGGAAATGTATCAGCCATTGATTTCAAAACTCGCGCCAAGTGTAAAGCTTGAAGTTGAATTTTTATAGAAATGATTATTACACCTACGGTTGACTGTGACACAGTGTCATAGATTAAAGTGTTATATAGGATGTCATATATAATAATCAAAGGGGAAAGCGAAATGAAAAGAGTAACAAAAATAATTATTTTGATTGCAGCAGTTATAGCAATAATAGCATTAGGATATATGTTTGTTGTGAAACCACATAATGAGGCTGTAAAGAAATATGATGATGCATATAATTGCGTGTATGAAAAGAATAAATCATTGGATGCATCGATTAATGAATTACAAAAAATAATTGATTCTGGTGAACAGCCGTTTGAAGAAATATATAAAACTAATGCATTAGAAGAGTTGCAAACTGCAGAGAAGACGAAAGTTGTCTTGCCAGAAAAAATGCCATGGAGAACAAAAGATATTATTGCGGCAACTGAAAGTATTAATGTAGATGTCGACTATTATGACATACTTCATGGATTAAGAGTTGCACGAGTAAATCTAGAAAACAGTATAAAGCAATTAAAGCAGGTTACAAATCCAAATGAGAAATTTATTATAGAAAGACTAAGTCGAGTTGAGGGAGTGAAAGGAATAGAGGCAGTTACGGAGGATAATGATCCAAATGGTTTACTGAATAAGCAAGGTGGTTATACTGCAAGTATTTATTTTGAGTATGAGGGAATTGAAGCAGATGGTGATTATATAGATATTGTAGACAAAGGAACTGATGGCGGAGGATGTATAGAGGTTTATGCAAATCCGCAAGATGCTGAAAAAAGAGCTGAATATATTAATAGTGTTGATATATTCTATTCTGCGGGCTCTAGGGATGTAGTAGGTACCTGTTTAATTAGAGTTTCAGATTATTTAACAGCATCACAGCAAAAAGATATAGAGGAAAGAATTGTAAAAGAACTAATTGAACTTGATTAATATTTGAGTGGTATGAAGAACTCGGCACAAAATAGGTGTTGAGTTCTTTTTTTAGAAATATTTTAATGAAATATGTCATTCGTGGCAATAATGTCGCAAAATATATACAATTATAGAAGAGATTATGTTATAAATAACAATTACAAAGAAATTGACAGTGTAGATATGCCAATAATATATTATCAGGAGGTACTATCATGATTATTAAGAACGAAATACCAATACTAGAATATGATGATTCATCAGCGCCGGTTATTGCGCCTAATCATGATAGTGTCAATGTGCATTTACCAGAGAAATGTCTCTTTGCGTTTCTCGGAGATACAGTTCATGAATATGCCGAAAAGCATAATGCAGAAATCGTTGATGAGTTTATTACATTTTCCCATATTATTAAGGTTTATATTTTACATGAAGATGGGGAAGATGTCTGTCTGGTTCAGCCCACAATTGGAGCACCGGCAGCAGCATCTCTTATGGATTATTTAATAGCATGCGGTTGTCGCAAAATAATTGCAGTGGGCTCGTGTGGTGTATTGGCAGAGTTTCAGGAAAATGCTTTTATAGTTCCGGTAAAAGCGATGAGAGATGAGGGTGCATCTTATAAATATTTACCGGCTGAGAGGTATATAGAATTGGATGAAGCACCTATTGCTGCAATAGAAGCGATTTTTGAGTCTCACAACCTGCCATTTGTCACTTGCACAACCTGGACTACAGATGGATTTTTTAGAGAGACACAGGATATGGTAAAATATCGTTTGGAAGAAGGCTGCTCGGTTGTAGAAATGGAGTGTGCTGCTCTGGCCAGTGTCTGTAGAAAGCAGGGTGCGGAGTTTGGACAGTTTCTCTTTACCGCAGATTCCCTAGCAAATGTGCATGAATATGATGCCAGAGATTTTGGAATAGCATCTCACGAGAAAGCTTTGTTATTAGGCTTAGATGTTTTGCGGAAATTTCATTAGATTTGTGGTAGACTACTTAAGTATCAAATAAGCGGGGCGAGTTATACGCATATAGGTATAAGGAGTATTATAGATAGAAATGATTGAGATTACATTAGACAGGTTGGAACAATTACCTGAAGATGCATATGTATTCATAGATATCAGAGATGAGAATGCCAGGGAATACGGTATGATGCCTGGGGCTATAGCTATATCTATGGATGAGATGACAGAGGAGACAATATCAGCAATAGAGGCCATTCCTGCAGACAAGAAATTGGTTTTCTATTGTGATTTTGGCAGAAAGACCAGAGACATGGATGTGACAGATATACTTAAAGGTCGAGAGTGCTACAGTCTAAAGGGTGGTTACACGGGATATGTGTGTGCCCAGGTTTCTGAGGACAGTTCTTTGGAAGAGCGCAGAGAGCGTGCGGAGAGGAGCATTCAGAAGAAGTTTCACAAGCAGCTTTTCACACCATTTGCCAAAGCCTGCAAGACATACAGACTTATAGAAGAGGGAGACCATATTGCGGTATGTATCTCAGGCGGCAAGGATTCTATGCTTATGGCGAAGCTCTTTCAGGAGATACAGAAGCATAGACAGTGCAATTTTGAATTGACATTTATGGTAATGGATCCGGGTTATAACAAGGATAACAGAGCATTGATAGAAAGCAATGCCAAGGCTTTAGGCATTCCAATTACAATATTCGAAAGTGATATTTTCGATGCGGTAGATACCATTGACAAGAATCCATGCTATCTATGCGCCAGAATGCGCAGAGGTTATCTATATAACAAGGCCAAGGAGTTGGGCTGCAACAAAATTGCCCTTGGACATCATTATGATGATGTTATTGAGACAATTCTTATGGGCATGTTATATGGCGCACAGGTTCAGACCATGATGCCGAAACTTCACAGTACCAACTTTGAGGGAATGGAGCTTATCCGTCCTCTCTATCTGGTGAGAGAAAGTGACATATGTGCATGGCGCGATTATAACAATTTACATTTCTTACAATGCGCATGCCATTTTACAGATACTTGTTCAACTTGTCACGAGGATGGAACGACTTCATCAAAGCGTCTTGAGACCAAGAAATTGATTGCTCAACTTAAGGAGGTCAACCCTTATGTGGAGTCCAACATTTTCAAGAGCGTAGAAAATGTTAATGTAGATACAGTTATTGCTTATAAGAAGCATGGTCAGCGTCATCATTTTCTGGATGAGTATTAATATTATTATGTGAAATATTAGTAAGTCGCAGCCATGATTTATATGGCGATTTGCGGCAATTAGATATAGAAAGAAGGAAGTATAAATGAATAAGACAGTACAAGGTTTATTTGAATTTATAGAGAAGAGCCCATCTCAGTTTCATGTAGTGGCAAATGAGAGAGCTAGATTTCTCGAGGCAGGATTTGAGGAATTAAGTGAGGCAAAGGAGTGGAAATTAGAGCTTGGCAAGAATTATTTCGTCACTAGAAATGGTTCATCTATTCTGGCTTTTAGAATGCCACAGCAAGCTTACAAGAGCTTTATGATCATGGCATCCCACAGCGATTCTCCAAGTTTTAGAATCAAGGAAATGCCAGAGATGAAGGAAGGCCATTATGTGAAGCTCAACACTGAGAAATACGGTGGTATGCTAATGGCGCCATGGTTTGATAGACCTCTGTCTATTGCAGGTCGTGCCATTGTGAAAACGGAAAATGGTATTGAGACCAAGCTTGTAGACCTTGATAAAGATTTGTGCATGCTTCCATCTGTGGCAATTCATATGAATCGTGAAGCTAATGATGGATTCAAGTACAATGCCCAGAAGGACATGTTGCCACTTATCTCCATGGATGAGGACTTCTGTCTCAAGAAGCTGGTGGCAGCTACACTTGATATAACAGCAGATGATATAGTCGGTTCAGACCTCTTCTTGTACAACAGGGAGCCTGGAAAGGTATGGGGGGCAGCAGACGAGTTCATCTCCATTAGAAGACTTGATGATTTACAGTGCTCTTACAGCTCTATGATGGGACTGATTAATGCCAATAATTCAGAGAATGCTGTGCAGATTCATGTGACATTTGACAACGAGGAAGTAGGAAGCGGAACCAAGCAGGGGGCTGATTCTACATTCTTATATGATACACTGGTTAGAATTAATGAGGCTATGGGTGGAAATAATTCTACTTTACTTACAGCTATTGCCAATTCATTTATGGTATCAGCTGACAACGCCCATGCAATTCATCCAAATAATCCAGAGAAGAGTGATCCTACCAACAAGGTATTTATGAACGAGGGTATTGTCATTAAATTCAATGCAAATCAGAAATATATGACTGATGGACTTTCATTTGGAATATTTACTGAGATCTGTAACGCTGCCCATGTTCCATATCAGACATTTGTAAATCGTTCAGATATGGCAGGTGGTTCTACATTGGGAAATATTTCCAATGCTCATGTGTCTATCAATGGTGTGGATATTGGTCTGGCGCAGCTTGCAATGCATTCTCCATATGAGACAGCAGGAACCAAGGATACAGAGTACTTATTGAAGGTGGCAACAAAATTCTATGAGTCAGTTTTGGAAAATGTATCTGGCTGCGATTATATTATTAAATAATGATTAATGAATAATGGGTTAGATGATAATGGTCATCTGACCCATTGCTTGTTTATAGGGGGAGTGTTAGGAATAAGGGAAATGAATGATTATCTTGACAGATTAAGTTGCGCGCAATATAATGGGGCACAAGAAAAAGTAATCCGATAATGGAGGTATCAAGATGAGTGAATTATTAGATTTAATAAAAACACGCAAAAGCGTGCGTACATTTGATGGTAATCAAATTAGTGAAGAAGATAGATGCAGCATAGCAAAATATATGGAGGAAGTGTCAAATCCTTTTGATATCCCTGTGAAATTCGTGCTGCTTGATGCTGAAGAAAATGGATTATCCAGCCCGGTATTAACAGGGGAAAAGTTATATATCGCCGGCAAAGTGGAGAAGAAACCTCACGCAGATATTGCGTTTGGATATACCTTTGAAAAGGTTTTACTTCACGCGTGGTCTTTGGGAGTAGGTTCGGTAATGATTGGTGGAACAATGAAGAGAGAGTTGTTCGAGGCAGCGGCAGGTGTGGCAGATGGTGAGATCATGCCATGTATCAGCCCTCTTGGATATCCGGCAAAGAAGAGATCTGTAAAGGATACCATGATGAGAAAAGGTATTGGAGCAGATTCAAGATTTGATAACAGCAAATTGTTCTTTGCAAATGAGTGGGGTAATCCTCTTGAAATCAGTGATGATTTAGCAGATGTATTTGAGATGGTGAAATGGGCTCCTTCAGCAGTGAATAAGCAGCCATGGAGAATCATTTGCAAGGATGGTGTATATCATCTCTTCGAGAAAAAGGACAAGGGATATGATAAACCAAACACTGGAGACTTGCAGAAAATTGATGTGGGAATTGCTCTTAGCCACCTGGTTTTGGGATTTGAAAACATCGGCAAAACTGTGGAGTTAGAGTTCTTGAATCCAGAAATTGAGATTCCATCAGATGCAGAGTACATAGTTAGTGTACATATAAATTAAGCTGATAAAATCATTGATTATTTATAATTAAATATGTTATTTGAAATAATCCTGAGTAGGTGTTACTGCTCAGGATTTTTTGTTTTGTGATAAATATTATTTATAACGGGCAATAGTAACCATGTATTATACAAGGCTTAACTCTGAGGATATAATGGAACGCAAGTAAAAAAACAAGAATGTACAAAATACAAGGAGGAACATTATGCCATCCATTAATTTAGCAGAGCCAAGCGTAATGATACGAGAGAAAAGACTTGGAACAATAAATGCATTTACCGGAACAGCAGCAGAGATTGTACAGCAATCTCAGGATGGAACATTGCGTGATGCAAAAAGAAAATTTTCACAGTGTTTGGGATGTAATGCCCAGCAGGCCTTTTGCCAGTTGGCAATGATAAAGGATGTGGCAGTAATAAATCATGCACCTATAGGATGTGCCGGAGAGTTTGCAGATTTCAACTTCACTTATAGAATTGAGCAGGATAAGAGAGATTTGCCAGAGGATATTGGAAGATATTTCTCAACCAACATTCAGGAGAAGGACACAGTATTCGGTGCCACCAAGAAATTGGAGGAGACAATAAAGCTTGCTTACGAGAGAGTTAATCCCAAGGCAATATTTATCACAACCTCATGTGCATCAGGAATTATTGGAGAGGATATTGAATCTGTAGCTGATAAAGCCACAGAGGAGCTGGGAATTCCAGTGGTTACATGTTCCTGCGAAGGATTTAGATCAAAGGTATGGACAACAGGTTTTGATGCAGCATATCACACAGTTTTGAGAGGAATCGTAAAGCCGCCTGAGAAGAAGACCAACAAGATAAATGTAGTCAACTTCTGGGGAAGCCATGTGTTTGATGAGATATTTGAAAGATTCGGTTATGAAGCTCAGTACATTATGCCATTTGCTTCTATTGAGGAGCTTGAGCATGTAAGTGAGGCGGCAGCAACAGTGCATATATGTCCTTCACTGTCTACATACATGGGCGCAGGATTATCTCAGTTATATGGAGTGCCGGAGATAACTGCTCCCCCAGCTTATGGAATAGATGGTACAGATGGATGGCTTAGAGCTTTGGGAAAGGTTCTTGGTAAGGAAGATATAGCAGAAGAAATAATTCGAGAGGGACATGAGAAGTATGTGCCACAGATCGAGAAGCTGAAGGAGCGCTTCAAAGGTAAGAAAGCATATGTAACAGCAGGTGCTGCTCATGGACAGGCTTTGATACATCTGTTGAACGAATTGGGCTTTGAAGTAATTGGTGCAAGCGTATTCCACCACGATCCAATCTACGATAGTGAGGATAGAGAGCTGGATGTATTGGCTCATGCAGTTAATACCTACGGTGATGTCAAAGATTACCGTGTATGTAACAAGCAGAGCTGTGAGCTTGTAAATGCACTTATTAGAAATAAACCGGACTTCATTATGGCTCGACACGGCGGTATGACATTATGGGGAGCGAAGCTTGGTATACCGACATTGTTGATTGGTGATGAGCAGTTTGGAATTGGATATCAAGGGGCACTTAATTACGCGAGACGAATCGACGAGACACTTGATTCAATAGAATTTATTAAGAATTTTTCGAAGCATTCATCCAACCCATATACCGAGTGGTGGCTGACACAGGAACCAGGGTATTTTCAAGGTGGACGAAGCGGCGGATGCAGATAGGAGAAAACGATGTCACAGGCAATAGAACAACCAAGATTTACTTGTGCTCTGGGTTCATATCAGAGCGTTGTAGCAATAAAGAAAGGAGTGCCGATTCTACATTCCGGACCTGGCTGCGGTGGGCAGGTTAATCGCATTATCGGGCAGGGTGAGGGCTACGCAGGTGGTTCCACAGCTCCATGTACAAATGCAGAGGAACAGGATGTTGTATTTGGCGGCGAGAAGAAACTTAGAAGCGTTATAGAGAATGCTTTCAAGGTAATAGACGGAGAATTATTCGTAGTAGTTACCGGTTGTACAGCGGCTATAACAGGTGATGATGTAGCAGCTGTCACAGGAGAATTTCAGGAAGAAGACAAGCCGATTGTATATGTGGAAGAAGGCGGTTTTAAGAGCAACAATTACGCTGCTCATGACAGATTACTCAATGCCATTATTGATCAGTATGTTGATAAATTCCATGAAAGTGATGAGAAGGTAGAAGGCCTTGTAAATGTATTTGCTTCTATTCCTTATCAGGACCCATATTGGAATGGAAACCTGGAAGGCATTAAGAAGATACTGACAGACATTGGTTTGAAGGTAAATATATTATTTGGCGGAGAATCAGAAGGTGTAAGCGAGTGGAAGACAATTCCAAATGCCCAGTTCAATATTGTAATTGGTCCATGGGTAGGATTGAAGGCTGCCAAGCATCTCAAGGTGAAATATCAGCAACCATTTCTCCAGTTCCCATACCTGCCAATCGGCGCTATAGAGACATCCAGATTCCTGCGGGAAGTTGGCGAGTTCGCAGGATTGGATAAGGACAAGGTTGAGGGATATATCGAGCGTGAAGAGGCAAAATACTATGAGCATATCGAGAAGATGGCTTCCTTCATGTTGGAGTTCAGATATGGTATTCCTCGTAGAGTGTACTCAATTGCTGACAGCTCTTACTCATTGGGATTTTCGAAGTTTCTGTTAAATGAGCTTGGAATTATTCCAGGAACACAGTTCATCGTAGATGACATTCCTGAGAAATATCAGAAGTATGTATTAGATCAGTTTGAAAATATTTCTGAACTTGGAAATAAGAGAGAGATCGAAGTTGTATTTGATCCGGATGCAGGAAATTCTCAGAAAAAGCTGGAAGAGGATGCCAAGAATTATGAGGACAAAAGAATACTAATTCTCGGAAGTGCATGGGACAAGAATCTGGCAAGTAAGCTTAATGCGGATTTGCTTATTGTATCACCTCCAGTTCAGTACAGATTGATTATGAACTGTGGTTATACAGGTTATGAAGGCGGACTTAGAGCTATAGAGGATATCTATGACAGAGTACTTGCCACATATAGATAAGATTTAGTGATTAGAAATCAGGCAAAAAAAGAAAAGAAAGGAATACTACAAAGAAAATGAGACAGATAGCTATATACGGAAAAGGTGGAATTGGTAAATCAACTACAACACAGAATTTGACAGCAGGACTTGCTGAGCTTGGCAAGAATGTAATGGTGGTTGGATGTGATCCAAAGGCTGATTCTACCAGATTACTTTTGAATGGACTTGCGCAGAAGACAGTATTGGATACCCTTCGTGAAGAGGGCGATGTAGACGATCTGGATATGATTATGAAGACAGGATTCGGAGGAACCAGATGTGTAGAATCCGGTGGTCCTGAACCAGGTGTTGGATGTGCAGGAAGAGGAATTATCACTTCCATTGGAATGTTGGAAGACTTAGGCGCATACACAGATGATTTGGATTATGTATTTTATGATGTCTTAGGAGACGTTGTATGTGGTGGTTTTGCGATGCCAATCCGCGAAGGCAAGGCTAAGGAGATATACATCGTAGCATCAGGAGAGATGATGGCTCTATATGCAGCAAATAATATCTGTAAAGGTATCCAGAAGTACGCGCAGAAGGGTGGCGTAAGACTTGGAGGTATTATCTGCAACAGTAGAAATGTAGACAGAGAGCATGATTTGTTGAATGCATTTGCCAAGGAATTAGGAAGTCAGCTTATATATTTCGTACCAAGAGATAATGAGGTTCAGAGAGCAGAGATTAACAGAAAGACTGTTATCGATCACAATCCAAAGCATCCTCAGGCACAGGAGTACAGACAGTTGGCAGAGGCAATTGAGAATAACGAGATGTTTGTAATTCCTAAGCCAATGACACAGGAGAGACTGGAGGAAATCTTAATTGAGTTTGGCTTGATGGAAAATATTAAGGACAACTATGTCATTTAGTTTTACAGGTGGTAACAATGATTATAAAGACAGCATTCGCATCCAGTAATGGACTAGACATTGATAGACATTTTGGTGCGGCAGATAGATTTGACATATATGAAGTGAATACAGGGGACAAGACCTATCGTTATATAGAGGTAAGAGAGGTGGATAAAGCTTGTCTCAATCATGAGCATCACGATGTGAGAATGGAAAATGTGGCAAATCGATTAATTGATTGTCACGTGGTATTTGCTGAATGTAGTGGCCCCGGAGCAAAAAGCATTTTAAGCTCCAAAGGTATACAGATTGTAGATGTGGAGAGAGGGATAGATGAGGTCATAGATAACATTTTATATGGCAAAGTGAAGCTGATTGATGAAAAGCGTCTGGTGGATAATATTCGACCTCAGGCTGAAGTGACAGAGCTGAACGAGATTAGATTTGCACATTTGAAAAAGAGACATCCATGTATGGGTGGCGAGGCCAATGTGTCAGCCGGAAGAATTCATCTACCGGTAAGCCCGGCATGTAATATACAGTGTAAATTCTGTACAAGACAATTTGACAAGTCTCTGATTCGACCTGGAGTAAGTTCTCTGGTACTGAAACCGGAAGAATCAGTGGATGTTATCAAGCGAGCCAAGGAATTGTGTCCTGAGTTATCAGTGGTTGGAATTGCCGGCCCTGGAGATACATTGGCTACAAGACATGCCCTGGATACATTTGCCCTGGTGAAGAAAGAGTTTCCGGAGTTGATATGTTGTCTGTCAACCAATGGCTTCCGCCTCCTTGATAGAGTGGAGGAGATAGCAGAAATTGGTATTGAGACAATTACAGTAACAGTAAACGCTGTTGATCCGGAGATTGAAGCTCAGATTAATGAATTTGTAATTGATGAAAATGGAGTAAAAACTTCCGGAGTAGAAGGTGCGAAACTCCTTATTAATAATCAGTTAAAAGGTATTAAGAGAGCAGCTGAGTTAGGAATTGTAATCAAGATCAATACGGTTCTAGTGCCTGGTGTGAATGATCATCACATTGCAGAAGTGGCCAGGGTTACATCAGAACTTGGAGCTTCACTTTTGAATATCATTCCATTGATTCCTCAGAATGGTATGAAAGATATACCAGCCCCGGACTGTGTGATGCTTGATAAGGTGCGAGCTGAGGCAGGAAAATATCTGGAGGTATTCCGTCATTGTAAGCATTGTCGTGCAGATGCCCTTGGAATTCCGGGAAAGGGCAAGGATTTGCACTCTGAACTGTACAAGGACAGAGATGTGGAAGCAGTGGAGACCTTCAGCCATGGCTGATGCAAATAATCATTAATAGAAAATATGATGTGTTATAGCACATCAGGAAAGGAGAAGTGGAACTGTATACGACCACGATGAAGTTGTTTTGAGTTATATAGAGATAAGAGATTTGAAGAAGACTTTTGAAGTGCATGGCAGAGAACTGGAAGTGCTCAAGGGCGTGGACCTGGATGTAGAGAAGGGTTCGATTTTCGGAATCATCGGTTTCAGTGGGGCCGGAAAATCCACTTTGGCAAGATGTATAAATCGCCTGGAAAGCCCGGACGGCGGAAGCGTCGTAGTGGGAGGCGTGGATATTCTGAAATTGAATAAGCGCGAACTTTTAGAGCAGAGAAAGAAAATCGGCATGGTATTTCAGACTTTTAACCTGTTTGATTCAAGAACAGTTTATAAGAATATTGCTTATCCCTTAGAGATAAGTGGTGTGTCCAAATCTGAGATACACAAGAGGGTTTTGGAGACTGCAGAGATGGTTGGACTTTCAGATAAGCTTGATGCATATCCCGGTGGATTGTCCGGCGGGCAGAAGCAGCGAGTTGGTATAGCCAGAGCCCTGGTTAACAAGCCGGATATATTAATATCTGATGAAGCTACATCAGCACTGGACCCTCAGACTACCATACAGATTCTGGATTTGTTGAAAGAAATTAACAAGAAATCCGGTATAACAATTTTGATGATTACCCATGAATTAGAGGCAATCAGATACTGTTGTTCCCAGATGGCCGTGTTGGAAAATGGTAAGTTTATTGAAAAAGGCAGTGTACAGTCCATTTTCAGTAATCCAACAAGCCGTACAGGAGCTTTGTTTGCCAAAGTGTTACAAGAGTTTCAAAATATTAGTTTTTCGGAAGGAGAGGGAATATGAGTTTGTTGGATTCATCCTTATGGGAAGTTATTAAGGCGTCATTCGATCCGGAAATATGGAAGGAATTGATTGTTCCTGTTGGCGAGACTTTATATATGACAATTATTTCTTCAATAATCGTATTGATTTTCGGAATGATTTTGGGCGTTGTATTGACATTGACCAGCCCAGATGGATTATTGCCTAAGCGCATATCTTATACAACTGTTGGCTGGCTGATAAATGTCCTTAGATCTCTGCCACAGATGGTTATGATCATCCTGATGATTCCTGTGGCCAGACTGATATTTGGTAAATCCTATGGAATCAATGCTTGTATTATAGCCATTGCTGCAAGTTGTATACCTATGTATGCCCGAATTGTGGAGAGTGCACTTCTTGAAATTGACAAGGGTAAGATAGAGGCGGCCAAGTCCATTGGCAGCAGCAATTCACAGGTGTTTTTCAAGGTGATTATACCAGAGACACTGCCGGCTATAATTCGAGGATTTACAGTGGCAGTAATTGGAGTCATTTCCATGACAGCTCTGGCAGGAATGTTTGGCGCCGGAGGAATAGGTGATATTGCGGTCCGCTTCGGATATCAGAGATTTCAGCATGATAGATTATTTGCATGTGTATACATACTTATTGTATTGGTGCAGATAACGCAAGGTATAGGAAATCTTATATCCAACAGGATGTTGAAAACCAGAAATTTAATATAGTACTTGGAAATATAAATTTGAACTTATATCAGGAAACTGATTTAAGAAATATAAATAGCACAGTAAGTGCAGGAGGTAGAAAATGAAAAGAAGAACATTAGCAATTATTTTATCAGCAGTCACAGTACTTGGTGCGCTTACAGGATGCGCAAGCAAGGCGGAGGAGACTGAGAACAAGGAACAGGCAGCAGACGCCACAGAGTCTGAGGTTGTATTAAAGGGTATAGCTGATTTGGTGCCACATTCAGAAATCATTGAATATGTAACACCAAAGCTTGCTGAGCAGGGTATCAAGATTGAGCTTGTATCAACTGCAGCAGACTCTACAACAAATGAGAAGTTAAATGCCGGTGAAATTGATTTCAATTATTTCCAGCATGAGCCATATTTGCTTTCAGAGGTAGAGTCCAATGGATATGACCTTGTTAATGCAGGTGGAATTCATGTAGAGCCAATTACAGCTTATTCTGATAAATATGAGAAGAAGGAAGATATTCCACAGAACGCTGTTGTAGCAATTCCAAATGACGCAACAAACGAGTATAGAGCTTTGAGAATTCTTGAGTTAAATGGTTTCATTGATTTGGATGACAAGGCAGAGGATTCTCTCTCAGCTTCAGTTGATGATATTTTAGAGTACAAGATTCCTATTAAGATTGTTGAAATCGATTCTGCACAGATTATCCCTACAAAGGATGATTACGATTTCTTTATTACAAATACTAACAAAGCCCTTGAGGCAGGAATCAAGTCAAACAGGTTGTTTAGTGAAGGTGCAGACAGCCCATATGCCAACATTATTGCAGTCCGTTCAGAAGACAAGGACAATCCGGCAATCAAGGCATTGGTGGCAGCATTACTTGACGAGGATACACAGAAGTTTATCCAGGAAAAGTATGATGGAGCAGTTATTCCGGTAAAGTAGATTTTAATAAATAAGTAATTATCTCATTTTTGAATCTACTATGATAAATAGTCATTTCTGATTTTCAGTATATGGATCAGAAGTGGCTATTTTATTGTGTAAATGTGTAATATGACGAATTCTTAATGAAATCTTAAAGACTTTGTATATTTATTCTTAATAAGGATTGGTATACAATTAGTTGGAGAAAATGAAACTATATCATACCAGCAATGGAAGAGATAGGATAAAAGTACTATATATATAAATGGTATAGAATGTTAAAATACCATGGGGAATAGGAAGTAATAAGATATGGAAGCTAAATCACAAGATGAAAAGGTTGTAGGCTCAAAGTGGCAAAATATTATATTTGGAATTCTGCCAAAGTATGCCTTTGCGCCTCTTATTTTGGCTTTAGTATTTAATTTCATAGGTTATGTTGGAATTCAGCAACTGCATGAGGTGTTGCCACTACATGATTTTTCTACAGTTATAGATGATCACATTCCTTTTATTTCAGGATTTATAATAATTTACATTCTGGCATTTGTTCAGTGGTTCTTAGGATTTATATTATGCGGACGGGAAAGCAGAGAATTCTGCTATCGATATCTGTCTGCAGAAATTTATGCCAAGCTGTTATGCTTTATATGCTTTCTGGTGATTCCATCAACCATTGTGAGACCTGAGGTGAATGGGGATGGAATCATTAATTGGCTGGTTCAGTTCATTTATAACAGTGATCATCCAATTAATTTATTTCCTTCTATTCATTGTCTGGAGAGTTGGTTCTGTCTAAGATGTGCTTTTTCTCAAAAGAGAACAGGAAATATATACAAGGTTGTGACAACAGTTATGACACTGCTGGTGTTTGCATCTGTTGTATGTGTGAAGCAGCATGTGTTTGTAGATATAATTGGAGCTGTTGTTGTATTTGAAATTGGTATGTATATTGCTGGAAAGATTGATTTACATAGATTGTATGATAGTTTGGAGAATTGGTGGACGAAGGTTTTAAAGGTGAATAATGATTGATAAGAAGAAACTGATTTGGATTTTTATTTCAGCGTTGCTGGCCATATTGACAGTCCTGGCTGTGCTGTCACAGGCAGGTAGCATGTCAATTCAGGATTTAAAGGATGCCTTGGTGCATGCTCATAAAGGGTGGTTGTTTCTTGCTGTATGTGCCATGCTTGGCTTCATTGTATTTGAAGGAGAAGCCATCAGAAGTATTTTGAGAAATATTAATTATAAGAGAAGCTTCGGCCAGGGATTTGTATTTGCAGCGGCGGATGTATATTTTTCTGCTATTACCCCGTCTGCTTCCGGAGGGCAGCCGGCCAGCGCATTTTTCATGATGAAAAGCAAAATCCCCGGGGCTACGGTTACAGCGGTATTGATTATGAATCTGGTGATGTACACCCTGGGAATAATAACCGTGGGACTTATATGTATATTTACAGCTCCGGGAATATTTCTTAATTTTAATATTCTATCCAGAATACTGATTTTGCTGGGATATATAGTTTTGATACTGTTGGCAGTGGTATTTATTATGCTTCTCACAAGAGGTGAGATTCTAAGAAATATTGCTACCAAGGCTTTGAGATTGTTGGCTAAATTGAAGCTGATTAGAAATCCTGAAGCCAAGATAGAGAAGTTAAATCACAAGATGCTTGATTATAAAGATTGCGTGGAGCAGATGAGAGGTCATAAAAAAGCTTTGATAAGTGCTTACTTGTGGAATTTGGCTCAGCGAGTATCTCAAATATGCGTTTCGGTCTTTATGTATATGGCATTAGGTGGTAAAATGAAACATGCGTATGCCATATGGGTAACACAGAGCATGGTGGCAATTGGGTCTAACTGTGTACCGATTCCGGGAGGAATGGGAGTGACGGATTACCTTATGGTAGACGGATTTAAGGAGATTATGGAAAAAGCGGCAGCATTTCAATTGGAGCTGCTTAGCAGAAGTTTGTCTTTTTATGTATGTATATTGGTAAGCGCTATAACCGTATTAGTGGGATATATATCTATAAAAAGAAGAGAGAGAATGGAATAGGAATATGTTTGGTTTTTATGATTACACAGTATGGCTTACATATGCGTCATTAGTTTCGGCAGTAATGGGAATAGGAGTATCTCTTCATGGAATAGGGCATCCATATTGGGGTATATTTTTCCTTATGATAAGTGGATTATGTGATGCCTTTGATGGCAAAGTTGCTAGAACAAAAAAGAATAGAACAGAGATGGAGCAGAAATTTGGTATACAGATAGATTCACTGGCAGATTTGGTTGCCTTTGGTGTGCTTCCAATTTGTATAGGAGATGCTCTTGTTGGTATCGGACCTGATATTACAGGAGTGTGCAGAATTGAAATTGGCAATCCTGTGCTGAGAGGTCTGCTTATGGCTCTTGGAATAATTGTTTTAATATACTATGTGCTTATGGCATTGATTCGACTGGCATATTTTAATGTATGCGAGGAAGAGCGCCAGTCTGTGGAAGGTGGATGCAGAAAAGAATATATAGGTTTGCCTGTTACATCGGCAGCATTGATATTCCCGACGATTATGTTATTGCAATATGTTATCCCTATGGATATATCATTATTATATTATCTGGGATTGTTGATAACAGGTACTTTGTTTGTTTCCAAAATCAAAGTGAAAAAACCAGGCATGAAGGGCATTCTTATGATGATAGGCTTTGGTATGGTTATTGGAATATTGCTCTTGGTAGGTATGTTTGCAGTGCATCATATACACTGAAATACAGTTATAAGATTAGGAGAGTATATCCATGAGAGATGGATTGGATTTTTTATATAATACTAATATAGGTAGATTTATATTAAAAGGACTTACTGCCAGAAAACTGTCACAGGTTGCTGGCAGTTTTCTTGATTCAGGGGCATCGAGATTTATAATAGATAAATTTGCCCAAAAGAATAATATAGATGTCAGTGAGTGTATAAAATCAGATTTTGATTCCTTTAATGATTTTTTTACCAGACAGTTAAAGCCTGGAATGAGAGAATTTGACATGAATCCTAACAATCTGGTAGCGCCTTGTGACGGATTGCTTAGCGTCTATCCCATCAAGGGGCATGATGTCTACCCTATAAAACAGAGTCGATATAGTATTGTAGATTTACTTCGGGACAAGGGGCTGGCTGCGGAGTTTGAAGGTGGTACCTGTATGATTTACAGATTGTGCGTAAATCACTATCATAGATATTCTTATTTGGATAATGGTAAGAAGGGTGCGAATATATTTATTCCGGGACTATTACATACGGTTCGTCCAATTGCTTTGCGTGATATTCCAGTATTTACTGAGAATTGTAGAGAGTATACCGTGATGGATACTGAGAATTTTGGCAAGGTTGTTCAGGTGGAAGTTGGAGCAATGCTGGTGGGTAAAATACATAATTACCATAGTAGCCATGAATTTGTCAGAGGCGAGGAGAAAGGAATGTTTCTGTATGGTGGTTCTACCATAGTGGTTTTGCTTACGAAAGACGCAGCAGAGGTGTCACGGGATATTCTGGAGTGTACCAGATCCGGCGGAGAATATCCGGTGAAAATGGGGCAGATTGTAGGTTGTAAAAAATAATTGAGAGAATTATATATAATCTGCTATTATACAAGTATAGTAATGGTTAAATTATCATTACATTTTATGTGTGGGATTATGAGGGATGAAATATGCATAATAAGAATTCTCTGCAAACTATAGTACTTAGGTTTGCTACAATTGTTATTTTAATAATAGCTTTCTTGTTGGGTGGTATGTGCTTTGGGGTTCTTAGTAAAGATCAAAAGGTTGCAGCCTGGAATATACTTGCGTCTGCAGCCAGTTCAGAGGCCACTGCCATCAATGAGAACTTTGTGCGTATGGAAACTTCTGTAAATGATGTTGTAGCATTGGCTGATAATTCTATTCATAGCATTCAGGACGTAAAGGATGAGGGCGTAAGACAAAAGGTGACAAGTCAGATGTCATCGATTTTTATTGCAATAATGAAGCGTTCTGAGGATATATTCGGTATATATATATCTTATGATCCGGCGCTTATAGGTGGAAGCGACGGCGTATTCTATACACGAAATTCTCGTGGTAATATTCAGGAAAATGAGTTGACTGATATAACAAAATATAGTGAGGATGATATAGAGCATGTTGGCTGGTTTAGTATTCCCAAGGCTACAGGTGAACCGGTTTGGCTTGAGCCATACTATAACAAGAATGTAGACAGATGGCTTATATCATATGTGGTACCATTTTATAAAGACGGTGAAATGGTTGCAGTTATTGGCGTGGATATGGACTTTGAAAAATTGGTAAAAGTCGTGGATCAGGCCAGAGTTTATGAGAGAGGTTATGCATTTCTCAAGAATTCTGATGGAATGATTCATTACCATCCGGCTTTTTTCAATAACGATATACATGGAGACGACAAGGTCACTGTCATTAGTGAGGGTGCGGTAAATATATCTACCAGTGGCGAAGAGATTGACATATTGGAATATATGTACAATGGCGAGCGCTCAATGGGGGCAGTGATTACCCTGAGAAGCGGGCTGAAACTGGTTATGTGTGATGATTATATGGAAGTATATCATGACCGTAATTCCCTGCTGATGTGGACCATGTTTAGTGAACTGTTAATTACCTTGATTGTAATCTTTCTGGTTCGAAGGGCTTGTCGCAGATTAATTAATCCTATTGTGGAGATAACCGGATCTGTTAAAGAAATTGATGCCGGTAACTATGATATTGAAATTCCTGAGATGGAAATCGAGGAGCTGGCAGAGCTGCAAAATGGTATCAACAAAATGACCAAGACTCTGGCCAAGAAGAAGAAATTGACGGAGTCAGAGCTGGCAGCAAGAAATAGAAAACTGGAACGAGCTGTGGAGGAGGCCCAGCGGGCGAGTCAGGCGAAGTCAGATTTCTTATCTCAGATGAGTCATGATATCAGAACTCCAATGAATGCCATTGTGGGTATGAGCATTATAGCAAATGATAATATCAATAATCCGGACAAACTGGCGGACTGCCTGGATAAAATCAATAATTCCGGTAAGTATCTTATGTCATTGATAAATAATGTCCTTGATATGAGTCGTATTGAAAGTGGAACATTTGCATTTTCTATGGAAGAAAACAGCATAAGGAAGCTGATAGATAATACTGTTCGAATGGTAAACAGTGAGGTGGAAGGCCATAATCATATAATGAAGACAGATGTAAGTCATGTGGTGCATGATATGGTTATTGTGGATGGGCTTAGGTTACAACAGGTCTTCGTCAATATACTATCCAATTCCATAAAGTATACTAATGATGGTGGGGTTATAACTGTAATTGTGAAGGAAGAACCTGGAACAAAACCTGGATTCCGTCGCTATATCTTTATGTTTACCGATAATGGAATCGGAATGAGTCCTGAATTCTTGGAGAAAATATATACACCATTTGTGAGAGAAAAGGATGAACATCAGACCGAGGTGAAGGGAACCGGATTGGGAATGGCTATTACCAAGGCCATTGTAGATAATATGGGTGGATGTATAGATATTTCCAGTGAGTTGGGAGTCGGAACAGAAGTAAAAATTGTTTTTGAGTTGAAAGTAATCAATCAGGACAATTCGTCGGATAGCACCGAAGGATCAATGAGTAGTGGGCTTTCTGAGGTTGATTTGTCAGGTAAGAGGATTTTGGTTGTTGATGATATGATTATAAATCTGGAAATAGCAGCTGAATTATTGGAAGCAACAGGTGCCATTGTAGAAAAGGCAGGAAACGGACGGGAGGCAGTTGATAAATTCAAGGATAATCCAGATGGATATTTTGATTTGATTTTGATGGATATCAGAATGCCGATTATGAATGGATATGAGGCAAGTAGAAGTATAAGAGGTATGGGAAGTGATTATTCCCAGAATATTCCTATAGTTGCCATGAGTGCAGATGCTTTTGAGGAGGATAAGCGTAAATCGAAAGAGTCAGGAATGAATGATCATATAGCAAAGCCTCTCGATATAGATCATTTAATAGAAGTATTGCAGAAATTGTGATAGAATATCTTTTGCTTTTTGTTTTTTAACTGACTAGAAAGTAGCTAATCTAGTTATTGGGAGAAATAATTAAAAAGGAAAAGAGGAAAATTAAATGAAATCTGTTGGAAAGAAAATATTGCGAGGAGCGCTATTTATTGTCATTATTGCGGTGATAATTGTGGCGGTTTATCTTGGGAAATATTATCATACTCAGGTTGACATAGATTCTCTTGGCAATTCGAAGGTTAGTATTTCGAAGGAGGATTACGGATATTTTATTGATGGACCGGGTACAGAGAGTGCTTTGATATTTTATCCGGGAGCCAAGGTGGATGAGAAGGCTTACGGTCCCCTTATGAGTCAAATTGCTGACGGAGGAGTAGATTGTTTTCTGGTAAAGATGCCGGTGCATATGGCGATTTTGGATATGGACAAGGCTGAGGATATCATGGATGAATATAATTATGATAATTGGTATCTCTCAGGACATTCTCAGGGAGGCGCAGCGGCAGCGATTTATGTAGCACAGAATCCTGATAATATTGACGGATTAATTTTGTTGGCTGCCTATCCTACCAAGGAGATCTCAGATGATATCAGTATGATTTCTATTTATGGAGATAGAGACAAAGTAGTGCAGATGGACAGATACGATTCCAATAAGTCCAACTGGCCGGCACAATCCCGTGAGGTGATTATCCCGGGAGGAAATCATGCGGGATATGCCAACTATGGAGAACAGGCTGGAGACGGTGAAGCTCAAATAACAAATGATGAGCAACAGAGTATCACAGCCCAGACAATTCTGGATTTTGTTAAATCTTCGAACGCAGAGTAATCTGGTCGCGACCATTGGCTTTTGAGTGGTACAAAGCCAGGTCGGCTCCGGATAATACATCAGTATAATTATGATCCGGAATACTATTTACCACATCAACACCGAGACTTACGGTTACATATTTATTTAATGTAGTATCAGGTGCAGGCAGTTCAAGATGTTTGACTGCCTGTCTTATTTTCTCTGCATATAGAAGTGCTTCCTTCTCACTTGAACCAATAAGAATAACTACAAATTCTTCTCCACCATGTCGTATAACAAGCTCAGTTCGTCCCATTACAGCATGCTTTATTGCAGTGGCAACTTTTTCCAGGCAACGATCACCTTCCCCGTGGCCGAAGGTATCATTATATTTTTTAAAGAAATCAATGTCCAGCATAATGAGTGCATATGCGGGATTTTGAACATCAGCATGGGTGGTCTGATATTTATACAGGCATTCCTCGAACTGAGATACAGCACCTCTACGGTTCAACAGATGAGTGAGCGGGTCGAAGAAAGCGTAGGTTTTAATATAATCGCGCATTACAATCAATAGATAGTTTAGTTTCTGGGTAATGGCAATAATTGTAATCAAGTCCAGGATGACGTGGTCTGCGGTTGAAGCTCCGTGGGTGTCTGACATAAAGACAAATGCTATAACTATTATGATTTCTCCGACGGATTCAACATTATTTACAAGAGGCACCAGGGCCAAAAATAACGCCATGAAAATGGACCACATTCCTGTGAAATGAGCTTCATCAAAATATGTGGCGCAGGTGCGAAGGAATACAAGATAACCAATCCAGAAGAACAGATATATTGCTCTGCACAGCAGAGGGTTATGCTTGAAATGTTTGTAGTTGTGCATAATTGCTATTAGAAATATTGTAAAGATTATCAAAAATCCCACATAAAGATGCAACAGAAAAGTGATTGTAGGATGCTGATTTGTATAGTCATAGTAGAAAATGGTAATGATGTTTACAATAAGCATAAGAGGCATGCCTGCGACGATTCGCTTACAATTCAGATAATACATTTTCTTGTGCAGTTTTTGGCGCACTTCTGCACTGTTAAGCTGAATGTAATCATTGATGCCTGGGAATCCAAAGGATTCCAATAGATAATTGTACACTTTAGCAAGTATAGTTAGGAATTTATCTTTCATAATTTTACCCTCATATTATAAGTCTCATATATAATAGTTATAACACAGATACTTACTTGACCGATAGTAGAAAATGTATAAAAATATTTACAATAACAGGTTTTATGTGTAATGGAGTTACTTATGGAAGAGAGAAAAAAGAAAAATCTAAAGGCAGAGGTGTTTAATATAATACAGATCGGCGACAAGAGTAATCCTATAAGCCGTTTTTTTGATGTGTTTATCACCATTGTTATTGTGTCAAATATTGCTGTTACAGTAGCGTTGACCTTTGATGAACTTGAGTTTCTATATGGATTTTTCCATGTGGTTGAATGGGTCACTCTGGTGATTTTCTGCGTGGAATATGCCCTGAGAATATGGACGGCAGATTATCTGTATACCGACAGAGGAGAGGTGGCTTCCAGATTGAGATTTCTGGTGTCCTTTGATGGAATAGTGGATTTGTTGACTATTGTACCTGCATTCTTCCTGACAGGAATGGTTATATTTAGAATGCTTCGAGTAGCCAGAATCTTCCATCTCTTTAGATTGAATGCTCAGTACGATTCCTTCAATGTAATAACAACCGTATTGTATGAGAAGAAGAATCAGATAATCTCATCAGTGTTTATAGTTGTAATTCTAATGTTGGCCAGCAGTTTGTGCATGTATGGTGCAGAGCATAATGCTCAGCCCGATGTATTTAGAAATGCCTTTAGCGGTATCTGGTGGAGTATGAGTACGCTACTTACCATTGGATATGGAGATATATATCCTATTACCTTTGTGGGTCGTGTTATGGCTATAGTGATAAGCTTCCTCGGTGTTGGAGTGGTAGCGATTCCTACTGGTATTATCAGTGCCGGTTTTGTGGAGCAATATCATCGCAAGAGTGTTATATCAGATTGGAAACGCGATGATGTGAAAGAAATATCTGAGATATTGGTGGATGCCAGATTGGCAGGTCAACTTGTGGAGGATGTGGAAAATGAGGAGACAACCAAAGTCTATCTCATTGTAAGAGATAATCTGTCAATTTTGCCAAGAAGGGATATAGAATTAAAGCTAGGTGATGTGCTTATTATGAGGATGGATACCCATTAATTGGATATTTATCAGGATATGAGATATACTTGATGCAATGTAATGGATGTATAAATAGAGAAGATAATAAGGGGGGGATTTATATGGATACAATAATGGATAAGAAGGCAAAGCAGGCGGCTTTGTGCTATGAGGACTTGACGGACAAATTGGATATTCATCCAAGTGCGCAGGTCCTTTTTAATGTTTCAGCAGATAGACAGGCCATGATTGAGAAGGCGTGTCATCAGCACAATCCATTTCCTGGTGTACTGAAGCCGGTTTTGTTATCACTTCGTAAGAAGGCGGTAAAGAAATTGTATGAGGATGAGAAGGTAATACAGACTGGACCGGCAGCAGCAATACTTGCTCTGGATGCTGCTTTGGCACAGGAAATTGGCAAGATGCGTACAGCAAAGAATGTAGACGCGCCAATATATTGTGATGTGGATTTGGCAGGACTGCAGGTTATCAGATTGTATATGAGTGCCTATGAGGGAAATGATGAATTTGTCACTGCGAGATACAACTCGGCTATTAGAGTGGATAATGCGTTAAATGGGTCCTTCTATAAATATGAGACAGGAGACGGTCGTAAGTTTTCCGCCCATGTATATTATGAGTCTCAGAAGAAGATTATGATGCAGACCCTGGGTATAACCAAGGCTCCGGAGAAGTTCGTCTTTGGAACTACATTTTTCGATAAGATCACTACAAGAAAAGCTGTAAAGAAATGGAATGCCTTGGAACTTGAGGAACAGACATTTGCAGATGGAGCCTGTGGTTGTATGCTTCGTACCAGAGAGGAATGGGAAGCTACAGAAGTAGGCAAGGCAGTATGTGAGATGCCTCTGGTGAGACGGGTAAAAGTGGCTGACGCACCTGTGAAAACATTTGACAATTCTCATATGGAACAGGGCCCGCTTGCAGGAATCAAAGTGTTGGATCTCACACATATTATTGCAGGTCCGGCTTGTACTAGACTTTTGGCTGAGGCGGGAGCAGATGTGCTTATGGTGCGCCGTGGCAAGTTCGTAGAGCAGGAACAGGCTATGCTTGAGCTGGACGGGTGGGCTGGAAAGAACAGCATACAGCTGGATTTCAATGTGCCTGATCAGCTGGCAAGATGCAAGGAGCTTATTAAGGAGGCAGATGTTGTAGTCTGCTCTTATCAGAGAGGAGCTCTGGATAAATTCGGATTGTCTGAGGAGGATATTCATAGACTTAATCCGGGAGCTATATACGCATCTCTTATGTGCTTCTCAGATACAGTGTGGTCTACAAGACCGGGCTGGGCACCATGTGCGGAGGATATAACAGGACTTAGTGTGAGAAATGGTTCCATTGATAATCCTGTTAATTTAAATGGAGTGCCACTTGACTATATACCGGGAATGATTCTGGCTTCTGGAGTTATGGATGCAATCAAGAGACAGATGACTGAGGGCGGCTCTTATACTGTAACAGGCAGCCTGACAAGAGGCGGATATTGGCTTCATGAGTGCACCGATTTGTGGGAGGCTAATACCAATAAGGAATTCTCAAATATAGTTCATGATGTGGATATCGACACATTTAAACAGGCATATATGAAGGTGTCAAAGACTTCTGTCGGGGATGTATATTTTCCGGCACCTGCTACCAATGTTGGAGAGGGAAGCAATGATTACAGAATTGTAAATATGCATTTTACTGATGGTAATGTAGGATTTAAGAAATAATAAAGGGGAACTGGAGGAGATAAATAATGAAAGAGAAATATAATCCACTATTTACACCATGGAAGATTGGTAATTGCGAAATTAAGAACAGAATTGTCCTGACATCAATGGGAGGAACAGATCTCTTTGGATGGATGGAGAGAAATCATTTTGATGAGGCTGGAGCAGATTTTATTTTAAATGTAGCCAGAAATAATGCAGGACTTGTGTTACCTGGATGTCAGCCTGTGTATAATCCTATGTACGGACAGTGGCTGTACAAAAACAAGAAGATGTATAAGGATTTGGCAGAGTGGATGCCGGAATTTCACAAGACAGGAGCTAAGCTCTTCGTGCAGTTAACTGCCGGATTTGGTAGATCATTTACCATAAGCAAGATGATGGAGACATTGTACACAAACCCTGTACTGAAGGTGTTGTCTAAGCCGGTTATGGATTTGGACAAGATTACAGCCAGCGCATCACCTTCTCCAAACAGATGGTCTGACAAAGTGCCATCCCGTGAGATGACTGTGGCAGAGATTCATGAATTTGTGGAAGCTTTTGGCAAGACAGCTAAGCTTTTGAAGGAAGCCGGAGTAGATGGAGTGGAGATTCATGCTGTTCACGAAGGCTATCTGTTGGATCAGTTTACATTGGATTATGTAAATCACAGAACTGATGAGTATGGCGGTTCATTTGAAAACAAATATAGATTTGCCGTTGAGATTGTGCAGGAAATTAAGAAGCAGTGTGGTGATGACTTCCCTGTATCATTGCGTTACAGCGTAGTCTCAAAGACCAAAGGTTTCAGACAGGGTGCCCTTCCTGGAGAGGATTATGTGGAAGCTGGTAGAGACTTCGAGGAGTCCAAGAGGGCTGCCAAATATTTGCAGGATGCAGGCTATGATATGCTCAACTGTGATAATGGTACATATGATGCCTGGTATTGGGCTCATCCACCGATTTATATGCCAGAGAATTGTAATCTCGAAGATGTGAAAAACATCAAGAAATATGTGGATATTCCAGTGGTATGCGCTGGTAGAATGAATCCTGAAGTTGCTGCAGAAGCAGTGGCAGCAGGGGATATAGATGGTGCTGGTTTTGCCAGACAATTTCTTGCAGATACAGAGTGGGTAACCAAGCTTATGAAGGATGAGGAGGATGATATCAGACCTTGTATCTTATGTCATAGCGGTTGCTTCAATATGTGCCATTATAAGGGCGTGCCAAATGATCAGGATTTATATGATAGTCTGCATCTGGCTAGATGTGCGGTAAATGCAGAGACTATGCAGAAGGATAAGCATTATATTGATCCTGCTGATGAGCCTAAGCGTGTTGTAATCATCGGTGGTGGTATTGGTGGTATGGAAGCTGCCAGAGTGCTTAAGCTTCGTGGTCATGAGCCTGTAATCTATGAGAAGAGTGATAGATTAGGCGGTACATTTATTGCTGCAAGTGCAGAAAGTTACAAGGGTAAGTTGCGTGACTTGTTGGCATGGTATATACGCAAGATGGATCAGATGGATATTGAAATTCATCTTAATACAGAAATCACTGATATTACAGAATTTGAAAATGGTCCTGTAATTATAGCTACAGGTTCTAAACCTAGAGTGCTGAAGTTTGTGCCAGGTTATGAGAAGATGATTGAGGCATGTGAGTATCTCACAGGAACTCCAGTTGGTGAGACTGTTGCAGTAATCGGTGGTGGACTTACCGGTAGTGAAATCGCATATGAACTTGCTCTTCAAGGCAAGAAGCCAATTATTGTGGAGATGAAGGATGATCTTGTATCTCAGAAGGGCGTGTGCCTAGCCAATAGCTCATATCTGAGAGAGTGGTTTGAACTTCACCAGATTCCAGTATATCTCGAGACTAAGTTGAAGGAAGTTCGTGATGGAAGCATTGTCTGCACAGACAAGGAAGGTAGAGAAATTGAGGTGGCCTGTGATTCGGTTATCAGTTCTGCTGGTTATATTCCAAATCCACTTATGCCACAGGATAAGAAGCCGGCATATGTAGAATATGTAGGTGACTGTGATGCTATTGGAAATCTGCGAACCGTAATCTGGAAGGCATATGAGGTTGCAATGGGTATTTAATGAGCTTGGCTTATGTAGATACTGCCGGTGAAAATATATAAAAATGAAATCTAAATAAAAACAAAAAAGTGCTTACACATTTTCCAAAATCTTGTTATAATGCAATCTGCTGTAAAAAAACAGGTTTTTAATTGGAAACGCACACTCCTCCGGGGTGATAACGAACAACACTTGAAACAGCTGTTTATTAATTATCATTTTCGGAGGTTTTATTATGCCAAAAAACAAATTTCAAGAAGTTATTTTTACAATAATGATGGTTCTTGTCATGGTGTATGCCATGATAGTTTATAACATTAGCCTGGAAGTGAAGGGATTACAGAATTTTGTATTTCTTGCGGCCTTCAAGGAGCTTATTATAATGGCCCCAATAGCTTTTGTGCTGGACTTCTTTATTGTAGGACCAATTGCCAAGAAGAAGGCATTTGCTATTGTCAATCCTCAGAAGGATAATCCATTTTTCTTGGTGCTTGCAATTTCTGCGCTGTCAGTGGTAGGCATGTGCACACTTATGAGTCTAGTTGCCACAATTTTATTTAAGCATCCTGGAAATCAGTTTGTTGCTGTATGGATTCAGACAGTAGTATTTAATTTCCCGATGGCTTTTTGTTGGCAGATCTTTTTTGCCGGCCCAATAGTCAGAGGAATCTTTGGCAAGGTGTTTGCCGAGAATTAATCAAGGCTTTTAATTAAATGGTGGAATATGCATAAAATGTGATGGTTATTAAGTTGAATAACTCCCGTGAAAGATTATAATTAATTATGTTGGGAAAATTGTAGCATAGGGAAAACTGTGCACAGGTATTTATAAAAGAGGGGGTTAAACTTAATAATGGACAAAAACACAGAACTTGCGAAGTTGAAAAAAGAGCAGGCTAGACCAAAGCCGGCTTTTTATCTGGGTATGGTTATGCTGGTATTAACCATCATCTACATTGTTGATGAGGTTACATCGAATATTAATTCGGCCATGCAGCCATACATCTTATTTGATTTATTTGGAATTACATCTAGAAATGTTAATTCCCCAGAGTATCAGGGAGCCTTAAATGTTGTTGCTCCACTGTCATTGGTTTCAAATTTATTATTGGTAATCACACCATTTTACAAAGCGTTATCTGATAAATATGGTCGTAGACTATTCCTTATGATCAACACTGTGGGAATGGGACTTGGAATGCTTATTGTAATGACAAGTAATTCAGTTCCACAGTACATCATAGGTATGCTTTTTATGCTTTTCTTTACACCAAATGATATGCAGGTGCTCTATATTATGGAGACAGCTCCAAAGGAGAAGCGTGCCACATATTCTTTTGTTGCCAAGGGAATTGCACTTATGAGTGTATCATTTATCGGATTACTCACTAAGCTCTTCTTGAGAGAAGATGTAGCTAGCAGTTGGAAGTTAGTATATCTGATTCCAGTTATAGTAGCTCTTGTAGTTGGATTGTTATCAGTATTTTTCGTTCGTGAGACACCAGTGTTCTTGGAGCAGAGAATTGGTTTCTTGTCTATGACAGATGAGGAGAGAGCTAAGAGAGAGGCTGAGGCCAAGGTCAATAATACTTCAGAACAGGGTGGAGTATTCAATGCCTTGAAGTTCATCTTCTCAAATAAGCAGTTAAGATGGATTCTGATTTCAGGATTTTTATTCTTTGCAACTACATTTTACACATCATACTATGCTACGGTTCTTGAGGGTGCCATGAGCACAGAGATGGTGGCAACAGCACTTTTGATTTACCCATTCTGCAACGGTATTGTAACAATTTTGAGCGGAGTATTTTCAGATAAACTTGGAAGAAAGAACGTATGTCTTCTTCTGGGATCAGTTGCATTATTGGGACTTCTGTTCTTCGTGCTGGCTTGTCGTCTCGGATGGGGACCAATTGCAGCAGGAGTATGCTATGGATGTTCAATCGGTGGATTGTGGTCTATGTCTGATACATTGATTCTCACAATGCCTGCAGAATCCACACCATCAGGTATGAGATCATCTGTTATGGGTACAATCTCAGTTCTTATTGGAGCCGGTATGTTCATTGGACAGATTGCATTTATCATTGGACACAACTTCATTCCTGTAGATGTGTTATTCCTGGTAGTGTGCGTACCATTTATGGCGTTATCTCTTATTACTTTAATGACCAAGGTAAAAGAGACTAAGTATGTAAACCTTGATGAAGTTACAGCAGATACTTTTAAGTAGTTATAATAACTTTATGGGTGTATGAAAATATGACAGAGGATATTTATATATAGATATCTTGTATTAAAAAAGCAGAGGTGTTCTCCTGTTGATATGTATTCGGAATATTGAGTACATATACCGGGGAGCACCTCTGTTTTTGCCTTTATTATAAAATAGAAATAAGTGCTTGCACAGACTCAGATGTTGTAGCCCAGCTGGTTGCAAAGCGAATAACTGAATGGTTGTCATCATATTTCTCAATATAAGAGTATTCAACCTGTAGAGACAATTTCTTCATGGCATCATTTTCAATAACAAAGAACACCTGATTGCTAGGTGAATCAATAAATAGCTGGTATCCCTTTGCGCGCAAGGATTCTGTTATTTCCTTGGCATAGGTAATGGCATCTTGGCCGATTTCCAGATATAAATCATTAGTGAACAGCTCGTCGAACTGAATGCCCAGAAGTCTGCCCTTGGCAAGAAGGGCGCCGTGCTGTTTTATCATTGTGAAGAAATGTGGAATGAGATTGGAGTCCGGTACAATCACTGCTTCTCCAAACAAGGCTCCGCATTTTGTTCCTCCGATGTAGAAGACATCACATAACTCGGCCAGGTCCGCAAGGGTTAAATCATTTTCCGGACAGGCAAGAGCATAAGCTAATCTTGCACCATCTAAATATAGAGGAATCTTGTGCTGCCTACATATGTGACTGATTTCTGTTAATTCAGATTTAGAATAGATGGTTCCATATTCTGTTGTCTGAGATATGTAGACCATGCCAGGTTTTACAGTATGGTCACGATTCTCATCTATTTCATAAGAGTGAATATAATCTTCGATAACTGAAGCTGTCAATTTGCCATTAGTACCCGGAAGAGCAATTACCTTGTGACCGGTGTACTCGATTGCTCCTGCTTCGTGAACATTTATATGACCGCTGTCTACAGCAATTACTCCCTCGTATGGGCGAAGTACAGACGCGATAACGGTGGCGTTGGTTTGGGTTCCTCCTACAAGGAATTCCACCTGTGCATCAGGACAGTTACATGCCTTGCGGATTTTGTCACGGGCACTTGCACATATTTCGTCTGTGCCATAACCGCTTGTGGATATTAGATTAGTGTCTATCAATCTGCGTATTATATTTTCGTGAGCACCTTCTTGATAGTCTGATGCAAACATAAGCTTATCTGCCATGTCATTTCTCCTTCTTACCTATAAAACTTGTATCACCCTTATTATTTATTATAATCGCCAGATATATTTTAATAAGGAAGATAGCTTTTAGTCAATGAAAGAAATGATGAAGAATAAGCCGTGTTGTGCTATTATGGATACAATATTGATGATGTTATAGACAGCATATTGTAAGGAGGTCTAATTATGGAATTTGATGTATTGGTTGCTAATAGAAGAAGCATTAGAGACTTCGCAGAAGGAGTTGAGATTCCTCGTGAAGATATTGAGCAGATGATTGAGTGTGCTCTTGAAGCTCCTACATGGAAAAATACTGAGACAGGCAGATACTATGTGGTAAATACGCCTGATATGGTTGAGAAGGTTAGAGCAGAGGCTCTTCCTGAATTTAATCAAAACAGTACTCGTGATGCTGCAGCTTATGTTGTTACCACATTTGAAGCTGAGAGATCCGGATTCGAACGAGATGGAAATCCTACAAATGAGCTTGGAAATGAGTGGGGTGCTTACGACCTGGGATTACAGAATCAATTATTTATTTTAAAGGCTACAGAGTTGGGATATGATTCTCTGATTATGGGAATTAGAGATGTGAATGCCTTGAGAGATATTTTCGATATTCCAGAAAGCCAGCATGTGGTTGCTGTTATTGCTTTGGGTAAACGCCGCGAAGATATGAGCAAACCTCCAAGAAAGACTTTGGAGAAGGTGGCTAAATTCCTATAATCATAGGAATGAAGGCTGTAAAATAATAAACTTGATATAAGGACGGGTGAAATTAAGTTGAAGGTGTTATTGATAATTATTGGGGTTATAGTAGTTATTTGTTTGTTGATGCTTGCCTTTGTGCGATTTATATTTGAGCAGACATACAAAGCATTTAATATTGACCCACAGGATGAGGTTATGTTATATCATTTTCCACATTATGAGAAGCTGGGATATGAGAGAAATCCGGTGGAATTTCCATCCTTGGATGGCAATATGTTAAAGGGCTACATATATGAACCGATTCTCCAGCCTCAGGATCAGCCAAAAGGTCTGATTGTATTCTCTCACGGAATATGGTCTGGCCCGGAGGAGTATCTCATACTGATAACATGGCTTGTGAGACATGGTTGGAAGGTTTTCACTTACAACTACACTGCTTACAATGGCAGCCAGGGTAAGAGCGCCAAGGGGCTTCTTCAGTCTCCATTGGATTTGCATGCTGCTTTGAATTATATAGAAGCTAATCCGGAGTTGAATAAGTACAAGAAAGTGCTGCTAGGTCATAGCTGGGGCGCTTATGCTACTTCTGCAGTATTGAATTATGACCATGATGTATATGCAGCATGTTCTATGTCTGGATTTAATGATCCTCTTACAATTTCTGTGGAGGCAGGTAAGCAGATGTTTGGACCGGTTGCAGGGATTTTGAAACCATTTATCAATATTATAAATCACATGAGATTTGGCTCTCAGGCTGATATGACAGCAGTGGATGGAATTAACAAAAGCGGTATTCCTGTCCTTCTAAGCCATGGAACAGGTGATGATTTCATAGTATATAATGTGTCTAGTATAGTGTGTCACAAGGATGAGATTACTAATCCTAATGTGCGATATATAACTTTGGATGAGACTGGAAGAAATGGTCATGCCAACTTCTTCGGTACAGCGGAATCGGAGGCTTATCTGGCTGATATAATGGCAGATGTGAAGGAGATGCAAAAGCATTATCCAAAGGGCAAGATTCCTCATGATGTGAAAGTGGAATATATTGCTACCAAGGATAGGGACAAAGTGAACCAGCCAAATGAACAGTTCTATGCTCAGATAGATGAATTCTTGGCTGAGGCGGTAAAGTAGATGATACAGATTGATTTAATAACAGGTTTTCTCGGTGCAGGGAAGACAACCTTTCTGAGAAAGTATGTAAAATATTATACGGACCAGGGCCTTCGAGTTGGTATTCTGGAAAATGATTTTGGAGCGGTAAATGTGGATATGCTTCTGCTTCAGGATTTAAGAAGTGAGAATTGCGAGATTGAAATGGTTATTGGTGGCGATAGGGACTGTCATTACAGACGCCTCAAAACCAAGCTTATATCAATGAGCATGACAGGGTATGACCGAATAATAATGGAGCCGTCGGGGATATTTGACATGGATGAATTCTACGATGTGCTTAGAGAAGAACCCCTGGAGAGATGGTATGACATTGGCAATATCATTGCTGTGATGGATGCTAAGATGCCACAGCATCTATCCAAGGCGGGAGAGTATGTTATGGCTTCTCAGCTGGCCAATGCGGGAGCGATAATATTTAGTAAAATGGATTTGGCAACCCCGGATGATGTGAATAGAAGCTATGAATTTCTGGATAAGGTTACAGAAGAGTACAATACAAGGAAAAACCTCAGAGATTTGGTGATAGCTCAGAATATGGATGATTATGACAAGGAGAATTTTGCCAACATTTCACAGGCGGGATATCAACTGTCTAATTATGTGAAGAAGGTGCTTCTGGCTGAGAAAGCATATATGACGGTATATCTGCTGAATCACGGGTTGACTGGGGAAGTTATACAGGATAGAGTCTCAGGATTATTTGCAGATGATTCCTTTGGAGAGATATATCGCGTCAAAGGTTTCTATGGAGATGATGAGAGTGGCTGGTATCAGTTGAATGCCACATCGGAAGAAATAGAAGTTGCCCCAATCAATGTGGGGCAGGAAGTTATAATTGTTATAGGAAATGATTTAAAAGAGGACAAAATCAAGGCTTATATAGGGATGGAAAGGAGCTAGACAGATGGCACAGATACAGGATATACCAATGGACATTGTGGATGAGGCTACAAAGAGAAATAAGGAAATAATCAAGACCAGTATAATAGGTGTTGTTGCCAATGTAATATTGGCAGCGTTCAAGGCTGTGGTAGGCCTGGTTACCAATTCTATTGCAGTTACTCTTGATGCGGTAAATAATTTGTCTGATGCCCTGGCATCTATTATTACCATTGTGGCTACCGTGCTTTCAGGTAAGCTTCCTGACAAGAAGCATCCTCTGGGCTATGGCAGAATAGAGTATCTAAGTGGCATGATTGTGGCCGCGTTGGTGCTGTATGCAGGTATAACTGCCGGAGTGGAATCCATCAAGAAGATTATTCATCCCGTGGTTGCAGATTACAGCATGGTATCATTGATAATTATTGCAGCTGCTGTGGTTGTGAAATTTATAATGGGACGACTTATTGCTGCCAAAGGCAAGGAGCTGAATTCCAGTTCATTGATTGCTACCGGAGCGGATGCCAGCTTTGATTCCGTATTGTCTTTGTCGGTATTGATTTCAGCACTTATATTTATCAAGTTCCATATATCTTTGGAGGCTTATGTAGGCGTTGTAATCGCAATTATAATTGTGAAGTCCGGCATTGAGATGATGAGCGAGACTGTGGATGAGATATTGGGACAGAGAGCAGAGAAAGATATGGTTGCGAAAATCAAATCCCTCATTAATGAGGAGGAGGAGGTTCGGGGAGCATATGATCTCTTCATCAATAACTACGGACCTAACAAGAATTATGCATCCATCCATATTGAGCTGCCTGATACAATGACAGTTGATGAGGTGGATGTGTTGACTCGCAGACTCCAGGCCAAAGTCTACACTCAGACAGGTGTGATTCTGACAGGAGTCGGTGTTTACTCTTATAACACCAGCAATGAGGAAGTGGCCAATATAAGAAATGACATATCCCATATTGTTATGGAACATGATTGGGCTCTGCAGATGCATGGCTTCTATGTGGATATGGAAAATAAAGCTATTCGCTTTGATGTGGTATTTAGCTTTGCTATTAATCCTGATGAGGGAGTAGAGATTTTGACTAGAGAGATTGGTGAGAAATATGAAGATTTTGTTGTTCATATTTCTCCTGATATAGATATAGCTGATTAATCATTTGGAGGAATTGAGATGTATATAATAGCAGGACTTGGAAATCCTGGTTTGAAATATAGACATACCAGACACAATGCAGGCTTCGATGTAATAGATGTGTTGGCAGATCAGTATGGTATTGCTGTAAAGGAAAATAAATATAAAGCTCTGATTGGCAAGGGAGTAATAGACGGGCAGCAGGTTATGCTGGTGAAGCCTCAGACTTTTATGAATTTAAGTGGTGAGAGCCTCATAGATATAGTGAATTTCTATAAGCTTAATCCAACAGAGGATGTTATTGTAATCTCTGATGATGTCACATTGGATCCGGGCAATATTAGAGTTCGTAGAAAAGGTAGTGCCGGAGGCCATAATGGTCTGAAAAATATTATAGAACATTTTCATACAGATCAATTCCTGAGAGTGAGAGTTGGTGTGGGTAAGCTTCCTACAGGCGGAGATATGATTGCCCATGTGTTGGGACGACCACCAAAGGATGACCGGGTTGAGATAGAGAAGGCCTATGATATGGCAGCAGATGCAGTGCGATGCATTATGAATCAAGGAGTTGAGGAAGCTATGAACAGCTTCAACGGAAAGAAAGCTTGAGGAATAATTGGATGAATAGTTTTTTGATTCCATTTAAAGACATGCCAAATATAGAAGAGATTCGAGATGGTTTGGCCAAGAGTACAGATACATATGAGATAGTAGGTGTATTGGACAATTTCAAACCCCATTTAATATATGGGGTGGGGCATGATGTGCCTGTGAAATTGATAATTACCTATGATGAGAACAGAGCAAAGAACCTGATGGAAAGTTATGCTTTCTTTGATGAGAATGTATATTATTATCCACCACGTGATTTGCTCTTTTATCAGTCGGATATTCACAGCAATGCTCTGACCAGAGATAGAATTGAAGTTGTGAGAGCTTTGCTGGAAGGCGGTCCTATTACAGTTGTTACCACCATTGACGCCCTGATGAATAAGTTGCCTCCAATGGATACTTATGAGAGAGGCATATTTGCCATAAAAATAGCTGATGAAATCAATGTTGATGACATTCGTAAGCATCTGGTTATGCTGGGATATGAGGCGGTAAGCCAGGTGGAACATCCGGGAGAGTTTGCTGTTAGAGGTGGCATTATAGATATTTATTCCCTCACGGAAGAGAATCCTGTTCGAGTGGAACTCTGGGGGGATGAGGTGGATTCTTTGCGATTCTTTGATCCTATGACACAGAAGTCTGTGGAAGAAATCCAGGATGTGACCATATATCCTGCAGTGGAACTGGTGTTGACTCCTGATGAGATTGAGAAGGGGTTGAAACTAATTGAGGAGGATGCCGGGAAACTGTATGAGACCTATCGCAAGGCTATGAAGACTGAGGAGGCTCACAGAGTTCAGACCATGGCGGCAACCCTTGTTGACCAGACCAGAGAGTGGGGTATCAGCAGTGGATTAGAGACTCATTTGACTTATTTTCTGGATGAGACGGTGGGACTCCTGTCATATTTTCCAGATGATACTCTTGTAATATATGATGAGATGACTCATATCCAGCAGTGTATCAAAGCGGTGGAAGAGGAATTCTCTGAGAGTATGACTGCTCGCCTTGAGAAAGGTTATTGCCTGCCTCGTCAGGTGGATATGCTTATTTCCAAAAAGAAGCTGGCAGGGGAATTAAATAATCGTCCGGGAGTGATTATGTCTACCCTTGAGAGCAAGAAGGGGCTGATAAATATTTCCGATAGAGCCGGAGTGAAGGCTGTGTCAGTGGGAAGTTATAATGGTCAGTTTGATTTGCTTCTGAAGGATTTGAAGAGATATAAGAGAAATAAATATCGTATTCTTCTTCTGTCTCCATCTCGAACCAGAGCTAAGCATCTGTCGGAGATTCTCATGGATGAGGATATATCATGCTTCTATACAGAGGATTATGATCATGATATTCATCCGGGAGAGATTATGGTGGCCCCTGGTAATATTTCCCGGGGATATGATTTGAGTGAAGTGGCTTATGTGCTTTTAAGCGAGCAGGATATATTTGGCGCTAAGCCCAAGAAGAAGAAAAAGAAATTCAAGTACGAGGGTGAGGCTATCGCCCAATTTACGGATTTGCATGTGGGAGATTATGTGGTTCATGTGAACCATGGCCTGGGAGTATACCAGGGCTTCGAGAAGATTGAGGTGGACAAGATAGTCAAGGATTATATCAAAATCTCCTATGCCAAAGGTGGTAATTTGTATATCCCTGCCAACCAGTTGGATTCTATCCAGAAATACAGTAGTGCAGATGGTAAGAAACCGAAGCTGAATACCCTTGGAACCCAGGAGTGGGCCAATACCAAAGCCAGGGTTCAGCATGCAGTTGGTGTTGTTGCCAAGGAACTGGTGGATTTATATGCTATTCGACAACAGGATAATGGCTTCGTCTATGGGCCGGATACAGTGTGGCAGCAGGAATTTGAGGAGGCCTTCCCATATCAGGAGACAGACGGTCAGCTTCAGGCCATCGAGGATGTGAAGCGTGATATGATGAGCACCAAGATTATGGATAGATTAATCTGCGGTGATGTGGGCTATGGTAAGACAGAGGTGGCTATTCGTGCGGCTTTCAAGGCTGTGCAGGAAGGTAAGCAGGTGGCATATCTGGCTCCTACCACCATACTGGCGGGGCAGCAATATAATACCTTCAAGCAGAGAATGGCAGGTTATCCGGTAAATATTGGATTGCTCAACAGATTTGTCTCACAGGCTGAGCAGAAGAAGACTATAGAGGGCGCCAAGAATGGACAGATGGATATTATAATCGGCACGCATCGATTATTGTCTTCCGATGTGAAATACAAGGATTTAGGTCTTCTGATAATTGATGAAGAACAGCGTTTTGGAGTGAAGCAGAAGGAGAAGATCAAGCAGATGAAGCAGACTGTAGATGTGCTATCCATGTCTGCCACACCAATTCCTAGATCTCTGCATATGAGTCTTATTGGTATAAGAGATATGAGTGTTTTGGAGGAGGCTCCAATGGAGAGGCGACCAATCCAGACCTTCGTCTTTGAATACAATGAGGAGATGATTCGAGAGGCTATACTTCGAGAAATGGCCAGAGGCGGACAGGTATATTATGTCTATAATCGTGTAAAAAATATTGCGGATATAACTGCTCATATACAGCAGTTGGTTCCGGAAGCCAATGTGGAATATGCTCATGGTAAAATGACAGAAAGCCGCATGGAGCAGATAATGTATGATTTTATAAATGGTGATATAGATGTGCTTGTATCCACAACTATCATTGAGATAGGAATCGACATATCCAATGTAAATACTATTATTATCCATGACTCTGATCAGTTGGGGCTGTCTCAGTTGTATCAGCTTCGAGGAAGAGTAGGTAGAAGTAATAGAAATGCCTATGCATTTCTCATGTATAAGCGGGACAAGATGCTTAAGGAAGTGGCAGAGAAGAGACTGGCAGCCATCAAGGAATTTACAGATTTGGGAAGTGGCTTCAAGATTGCCATGAGAGATCTGGAGATTCGAGGAGCAGGAAATCTCCTGGGTCAGGAACAGCATGGACATATGGAGGCCGTAGGTTACGATTTGTACTGCAAGATGTTAAATGAGGCGGTAAAACGTGAGAAGGGCATGGTTGTTGAGGAAGTATTTGACACTACTATTGACTTGGAGATTGATGCATATCTGCCGGAGAATTACGTGCCAAGTGAGAGCCAGAGACTGGATATATACAAGAGAATCGCTGCTATTGATTCTGAGGATGCCAGAGATGAGATGCTGGATGAGCTTATAGATAGATTTGGCGAGCCGTCGAAACCGGTTATGAATTTGCTGTTTGTGGCCATGCTTAGAATGGAGGCTCACAACGCATTTATTATAGATATATCTCAGAAGGGGGATGTCATAATATTTACCATGTATGACAGAGCACCTATTGATGTATCTGCCATTCCTGATTTTATTCAGCGAAACCAGCCTTATGTGAAATTTGTAGCTGATTCCAAGAATCCGGCATTTAATTTCTATTATAAGAAAAACTCCATGATAAAGGCCAAGGATGTGCCTGATAAAACATTGGAAATGGTGCGGCAAATTAGCGCATTAAAACAGGAGTCTTTGGTGGACAAAAGCACTTCTAAACGAGTATAATATTAAAAGTGTGAAAAATTTACTAGAGGAGTATTATGTGATGAAAACAAAGAAAATTATGGCATTTGCTCTCACTGGAGCTATTGCATGTGCGACTCTCTTAGGGGGATGTGGCAAGTTAAATGCCGACGAGACATTAATTACAATTAAGACAGGAGATACTACAGACAGCATCTCTTTAGGATATGGGAATTTTGCGACTAGATTTACTCAGTCCAACTATGACGGAGTGTATCTGTCATATTATGGTAACTCATACTGGTCACAGGAAGTAGAGGATGGCAAGACTTTCGAGGATCAGGTAAAAGAAAGTGCAATTGATGCAATGGAGCAGGAGTATCTTCTTGCCAAGCATGCTCAGGAGTATGGGGTGACAATTTCTGGGGATGAGCAGAAGAAGATTGATGAAGCTGCCAAAGCATTTATGGAGTCAAACAAGGAGAGCACTCTTGAGGAACTGACAGCCAGCGAGGAAGTAGTAAAGCAGTATTTGACAAACCAGTATTACTCAACCAAGGTTACAGATGCTATCAAGGCGCAGGCTGAGGTAAATGTAACTGATGAGGAAGCTGCTCAGAGAAAGATTACATATGCTTATATCAGCACTGTGGTCAAGACTGATGAAAATGGAACACAGACTCCTTATGAGAAGGACGAGTTGGAACAGTTGAAGCCAAATGCCGAAAAAGTGGCTGCTTCTAGTGATTTTGAGAACGAAGCTAAGGCACTTGGATTCAAAGTCACTGAGAAAACCTATGGAGCTGATGAGACAGAACTTAATGAAGCTGTTGTAAAAGCTGCAGATGCACTTACAAAAGAGGGCGAGATTTCTTCTGTTGTAGAAGTGGAAAATGACGGATATTACATCGTTCGTTTGGATAGTGATTACGATAAGGAAGCGTCTGATGCCAAGAAGACAGAGCTGGAGGAGAAGGCTCGCACTGATTACTTCAACAAGATATTAGATGGTTGGAAGGGTGAGATTACCTGGACTGTAAATGATAAAGTATGGTCTAAGGTGAAATTTGATTCTTTGTTCAAGACAGAAGACAAGTAACTAGATACTATTCAAAAAGAAAAACCTGTGCTATAATATCGAGGATTATGAGTTGGCATATGAGGTGTTATTGATATGGAACAATTTGTTGTACATGGAGGTAATCCACTCGTAGGTGAAGTTGAAATTAGTGGAGCTAAAAATGCGGCCCTTGCTATATTGGCAGCAGCGATTATGACAGATGAGACTGTTGTAATTGAGAATCTGCCGGATGTACGTGACATTAACATTATGCTTGATGCTTTGAGTGATATCGGAGCTCATGTTGACAGAATAGATAGACATACAGCCAAAATTAATGGAAGTACAATCAGGTCACTGAGTGTAGATTACGAATATATTAGAAAAATCAGAGCTTCTTACTATCTGTTGGGAGCTTTGCTTGGTAAATTTAAAGAAGCTGAAGTTGCACTTCCTGGTGGATGTGTAATCGGAAGCCGACCAATTGATTTGCATGTGAAGGGATTTAAGTCTCTTGGAGCTAATGTAGAAATCAGTTTTGGACTTATTTCTGCCAAGGCAGATAAGCTTGTTGGAAATCATATCTATATGGACAAGGTTTCAGTTGGAGCTACTATCAATGTTATGATGGCAGCAGCGTTGGCTGAGGGCAAGACTATTATAGAAAATGCAGCCAAGGAGCCACATGTGGTTGATGTAGCCAATTTACTGAATGCAATGGGTGCCAATATAAGAGGCGCAGGAACAGATGTTATTCGAATAGTTGGAGTTGAGAAGCTTCACGGAGCTGAGTATTCGGTTATTCCTGATCAGATTGAAGCGGGTACATTTATGTGTGCGGCAGCTGCAACAAAGGGCGATGTACTTGTGAAAAATGTTATTCCAAAGCATTTGGAAGCTACAAGTGCTAAGCTTATAGAGGCAGGATGCTCAATAGAAGAGTTTGATGATGCTGTTCGTGTTGTAGCAAACAAGCCACTTACAAGTACATCTGTAACTACATTGCCATATCCTGGTTATCCTACAGATATGCAACCACAGATTACAGCGGTTCTTGCAATTGCCAATGGAACCAGTGTTGTTACAGAAAGCATTTTTGAAAATCGTTTCAAATATATTGATGAACTCAACAGAATGGGTTCAAACATACAGGTTGAGGGAAATGTAGCTATTGTAAAAGGTGTAGAGAAGTACACTGGCGCAGAGGTTTGTGCGCCGGATCTTCGTGCAGGTGCAGCTCTTGTAATTGCAGGGCTTGCAGCAGAAGGATTTACAATTGTTGATGACATACATTTCATTCAGAGAGGTTATGAGAACTTCGAAGTTAAGCTTGCAGGACTTGGTGCTGAGATTGCCAAGGTATCAAGCGATAAGGAATTGACTAAGTTTATGATGAAGGTATCATAAGAAAAAGCGTAACAGTTTTGAGGCTGTTACGCTTTTGTTTTGCATTATAAAATTGATTTGATGAAAATATCGTGATTGTCTGGAGTTGATAAATCTACCATCTCTCCATCGTCCAGCTTCACAATCGGTCTTGATAGAGCGTTTTTATTGAGAAATACTACCTGGCCGCTTCTGCCGTCACTTAGAAGTACACGGCTGTTGGAATAGCAATTAGCCACTCTCTTCAAGAAGGTATATATGACTTCAGGATTATATTTCTGGAAGCCTTCCTGCTCAAATTCGTAGATAACCTGAAAGGCACATTTCGGTGAGCGATAACTTCTGGCTGCTGTCATTGCATCATATACATCTGCCAGAGCGATGATAGAAGCAAATTCATCAATCTCATCTCCTTCTAGTCCTCTTGGATAACCGGAACCATCAAATCTTTCATGATGTTGTAATGCAGCAAGCTTTATTCTGGTATCGAATTTTGTATTCTTGAGAATCTTGTATCCTGCAAGAGGATGACTCTTGATGAGGGCAAACTCATCATCAGTTAACTTGCCTTGCTTGTTTAATATTTCCTCCGGGACCTGAGTCTTGCCGATATCATGAAGTAAACCGGCAATGGTCAATAAATCCAAATCTTCACGAGAGTATTTCAACCATTTACCAATGGCACGAGCAATCAGTGCAACATTTAGAGAATGAGCATATATTGTATCATCCACTGAACGCATATTGTGTACCATATCAAAAATCTCAAGGGATGTTTTGGATGCGAATAATTCAGATGGTACTTTGAGCATATGCTGTTCCAAATCCTCATCAACATCTCCGGAAATTATTTGATCAAAATAGTCTTTTAGGGAGACCATACTGTTGGTGAAGGACATTTGATACTTTTGAAATCTAGGAGATACCTGTATCTTACTTGAGAAAGACATGCTTTCTATATGACTGGAGGTATGCGCCGGATTTACAGATTTTGTTTTGTCTTCAGCTGGTTTCTTGATCTCAACAGATGGAATTGTAATACTTTGTACTTCTTCCTCATCTAGATCAGACAGTAATTGTGAGATGTCCTCTGTGATAACTTTTTCTTCTTTGGTATTTGAAGCTGTTTCATCAGTTACCATTACATTTTCAATATTATAAAATGATAATCTGGCGATAAGCTGTGGACTGAGTACAGTTCCTTCTACAGCTATAATTTGCCCGCGTTTTGTTTCGATTGCCTGAGCAACAACCATGCCGGACTCAAGCTTCTTGCTAGATATTTTTACCATGATAACCCCCATGAAAAAATGCATATTTGCATAAAAAACACATTATATATAAGAACAATAAACTTCTTGTAAACATTATAGTGTTAAAACCGGGGCTTTGGCAACATTTTTCTGATATGTATAGGTGACATATACAATTTGTGTCAAATGTAGTAATCAGGGTTGACATGAAGGTTGTATCGGTGTAAATTTCCATATTGTAATATAAATTTCATAGATGAACTCTCTTATTCAGAGTGGTGGAGATACATAGGATCTGTGAAGCCACGGCAACCCCATTTTGGAAGGTGCCAACCTGAGCGAGCAAAACGAACAATAAGGGATTTGATTTGTTTATAAATTAAATCCGCTTATGGCGGATTATTTTTTTATGCTTAAATTGATGAGTTCAAATGAACAATAGAAAGGATACATAAAATGGAAAAGAAGATTTTTACTTCAGAGTCAGTAACAGAAGGACATCCTGACAAAGTCTGCGATATGGTTTCTGATGCTATCTTGGATGCTTGTTTCGAGCAGGATCCAATGAGCCGTGTTGCATGTGAGACAGCAAGTTGTACAGGTTTCGTTCTTGTAACAGGAGAGATTACAACAAAGGCGCAGCTTGATATTCCTGCAATTGTTAGAAAGACTGTTGTTGATATCGGATATGATGATGGCAAGAAAGGTCTTGATGGAAACTCATGTGCTGTATTTGTAGCACTCGATCAGCAGTCTGCTGATATTGCTATGGGAGTTGACAAGGCTCTTGAGGCCAAGGAAGGAACACTTGGCGATGACTTGGATACAGGTGCTGGAGATCAGGGTATGATGTTCGGTTACGCTACAAACGAGACAGAGTCATACATGCCATATTCTATTGACCTTGCTCATAAGCTTGCACTTCAGCTTACAAAGGTTAGAAAAGATGGTACTCTTACATACCTTCGCCCAGATGGTAAGACACAGGTTTCGGTTGAGTATGATGAGAATGATAAGCCAATTAGATTGGAAGCAGTTGTATGTTCTACACAGCATGATGAGGATGTAACACAGGAGCAGATTCATGCAGATATCAAGAAGTATGTATTTGATCCAATTCTTCCTGCAGAGCTTATTGATGGCAATACCAAGTTCTTCATTAATCCAACAGGTCGTTTCGTAATCGGTGGACCTCACGGTGATGCAGGTCTTACAGGACGTAAGATTATCGTTGACACATACGGTGGAATGGCTCGTCACGGCGGCGGTGCTTTCTCTGGAAAGGATTGTACCAAGGTTGACCGTTCTGCAGCTTATGCAGCTCGTTATGTTGCCAAGAATATTGTAGCAGCAGGTCTTGCTGATAAGTGTGAGATTCAGCTTTCATACGCTATCGGTGTTGCTCAGCCTACATCAGTTCGCGTAGATACATTTGGTACAGGTAAGGTTTCAGAGGAGAAGCTTGTTGAGATCGTAAGAGAGAACTTCGATCTTCGTCCAGCTGGAATTATCAAGATGCTTGACCTTCGTCGTCCAATCTATGGTAAGACAGCAGCTTATGGTCATTTCGGTCGTACAGATATTGATCTTCCATGGGAAGCACTCAACAAGGTTGATGACTTGAAGAAATATTTATAGTCAAATCTAAAATTTTTATTAAATAATTTGAGTGAATTACTATAAAAAAATATAAATGATATAATAAGTCCAAGGTTGTATTGACCTTGGGCTTATTTTTAGCTCAAACAGGTTATGTAACCGACACCAGAGTTTTAGTGGAGGCGCGGATGAAGCTTAGGACGAGAATGACAATTGCATTTTGCATAATTATATTTTTGCCTATTTTTATGGTGGTAACAGGGTATTTTATATTTACCCATATGATGCCATATTTAAATGTATCCATTGATATGGGCTTCTATAGAAAACTGGCTGAGATGCCGGGTATTGAGGACGCGGCCAAGACAGTGCTGGTTATGTTTATATTTATCTTAATATTTACCGCGGGAATATTGATTGCCTGGACTTACGGTGGAATTGTTGCCAGGCTCAAGAAGCTTAACAAGGCGGTGGAAAATATTAGAGATGGAAATCTGGACTTCAAGATTGACACCAGCGGCGAAGATGAAATCAGTGAACTGAGTCAGACATTTGAGGAGATGCGCCGCAGACTCAAGGAGAATGCAGAGGAGAAAATCGATGCGGAAAATGAGCAGCGCATGCTTATTTCCAACATCGCTCATGACTTAAAGACTCCGATCACTGCTATCAAGGGGTACTCAGAGGGAATCTTAGACGGAGTGGCAGATACTCCTGAGAAGAGAGATAAATATATCAAGACTATTTATAACAAGGCCAACGAGATGAACACTCTGATTAATGAGCTGACCTTGTATACGAATATTGATACCAATAGAATTCCATATAACTTCAATAAACTGAATGTACGGGATTATTTTGATGACTGTATAGAGGAGCTGGAACTGGATATGGAGAATCAGAATATCCAGCTGACATATTTTAATTCTGTAGAAGAAGATGTACTTATGATTGCGGATCCTGAGCAATTGGGCCGGGTGATTCATAATATAATAGGAAATTCTGTGAAATATATGAAGTCCAAGGAACCGTCCTTCATAAGTGTCAGAGTTCGAGATGTGGGAGACTTCGTTCAGATAGAAATTGAGGACAATGGTAGAGGAATTGCAGCCAAGGATTTGCCGCATATATTTGACAGATTCTATCGAGCTGATGCTTCTAGAAATTCTGCGACGGGAGGAAGTGGAATAGGACTTTCCATTGTGAAGAAAATTATAGAGGATCATGGTGGCAAGATATGGGCTACTAGTAAGGAAGACATGGGAACAGTTATGTATTTGGTCCTTAGAAAATATCAGGAGGTAAAGGATGAGTAGAGTATTGATAATTGAAGACGAGCAGGCAATTGCTGAGTTGGAGAAGGATTATTTGGAATTAAGCGGCTTTGAAGTCGTTGTGGAAAATGATGGAGCAAAAGGCTGCGAGATAGCACTTGCAGAAGATTTTGATATATTCGTTTTGGATCTGATGCTTCCTGGAATGGACGGCTATGATATATGCAAAGCTATTCGGGAGGAGAAGAACACTCCTATTTTAATGGTGTCAGCCAAGAAGGATGACATTGACAAGATTCGTGGATTGGGACTGGGTGCTGATGATTATATTACAAAACCATTTTCACCAAGTGAATTGGTAGCCAGAGTGAAGGCTCATTTGGCAAGATATGAGCGATTGGTAGGAAGTGCCAGAGAGCTCAATGATATTGTAGAAATTCGTGATATCAAAATTGATAAATCGGCTAGAAGAGTATGGATTCGCGGGGAGGAAACTGCATTTACCACCAAGGAATATGAACTCCTGCTGTTTCTGGCTGAGAATCCTAACAGAGTATATAGCAAGCAGGAATTGTTCCAGGAAATCTGGGATATGGATTCTGTAGGAGATATTGCCACAGTTACAGTTCATATCAAGAAAATCAGGGAGAAAATAGAATTGGATACAACCAAGCCACAGTATATAGAGACTATATGGGGCGTAGGTTACCGTTTTAAATTATAATGAAGTTAGATATTTTATATGAAGATGAGAATATTATAGTAGTTCATAAGCCGGCAGGAGTGGCAGTGGAAAATGCCAAAGCAACAAGCATGGATATAGTTGCCATGGTTAGAAATCATTTCTTGCCAGACAGTAGTTATGTAGGCTTGGTACACAGATTGGATCAGCCCGTGGAAGGGATTGTGGTAATAGGCAAAACCAAGGCTGCCACAGCAAAGTTGTCTAAGGAGTTGCAGCAACATAATTTTACCAAGAGATATTATGCTCTTGTGACAGGGGAGGTGCCGGAATCCGGCAGGCTTGAGGATTACATTGCCAAGGATGCCAAGACCAAGATGGCAGTGAATGCCACGTCAGATACTGGCAAGAAGTCAGTCCTTGAATACAAGGTTGTTGAAATGCCAGATGGACAAGAGGTCGATGCAACTTGTTTGGATATCCTCTTGGAGACAGGTAGATTTCACCAGATTAGATTCCAGCTTTCCAAGAGAGGCTGGCCTATATTGGGTGATGTGAAATACGGCGGTGAAAATGATTCTCGATTTAAGCGAGGAGCTATTGCGCTCTGTGCATACGAATTATCATTTACCCATCCTGTTACAGGAGAGACCATGACTTACAGGATTAAACCTGACTGGCTTTTGTAGATTATGGAGGTAAATGTATATGGAATCCGATGGAACAAGTGATTGCTGGGAATTGTTGAAATGGAAGAAGCCTTGAAGATAGGCTTCTTTTTTGTTAGAATACCCTGTAGCGATATGTCAGTAAATCGCGAAAAATTTGTGGCCCTAAATGGGTTAGGGTTATTAAGCCTTACATGGGGTAAGGTGAAGAGAAATGGAGATTAGAGAAATGGCAAAAGACAAGAAATTAGTAGAAGAAATCACATCTATGGATGTGGACTTTGCTCAATGGTACACAGATGTTGTCAAGAAGGCAGAGTTGATGGTTTACTCTAGCGTAAAAGGTTGTATGATTTTCAAGCCGGCAGGATATGCTTTGTGGGAAAATATACAGCATGAGTTAGACAGACGTTTTAAGGAGACAGGTGTAGAAAATGTATACTTGCCTATGTTTATTCCTGAGAGCTTACTTCAGAGAGAGAAGGATCATGTAGAAGGATTTGCTCCTGAGGTTGCCTGGGTTACACAGGGTGGTTTAAATGATTTGCAGGAGCGCTTGTGTGTGCGTCCTACATCTGAGACTTTGTTCTGTGATTTCTACAAGGATGAGATTCATTCTTACAGAGATTTGCCAAAGGTATATAATCAGTGGTGCTCAGTAGTTCGTTGGGAGAAGGAGACAAGACCTTTCCTTCGTTCTAGAGAGTTCTTGTGGCAGGAGGGACATACAGCTCATGCTACAGCAGAGGAAGCTGAGGAGAGAACACAGCAGATGTTAAATCTCTATGCTGACTTCTGTGAGGAAGTGCTTGCAATGCCAGTTGTTCGTGGACGAAAGACTGATAAAGAGAAGTTTGCTGGTGCTGAAGCTACTTACACTATCGAAGCTTTGATGCATGATGGTAAGGCTTTGCAGTCAGGTACATCTCACAACTTTGGTGATGGATTTGCCAAGGCATTTGGTATTCAATATACAGATAAGGACAACAAGCTGAAGTATGTACATCAGACATCCTGGGGTATGACTACTCGTTTGATTGGTGCTTTGATTATGGTACATGGTGATGATTCCGGATTGGTATTGCCACCAGCTATTGCACCAGTCCAGGTGGATGTGATTCCTATTATGCAGCACAAGGAAGGTGTTCTTGACAAGGCCAATGAATTGACAGCCAGATTGAAGGCTGCAGGACTTCGCGTCAAGATTGATGATACAGACAAGACTCCAGGTTGGAAGTTCTCTGAGCAGGAGATGAGAGGAATTCCAGTACGTGTTGAGATGGGACCTCGTGATATTGAGGCAAATCAGGCTGTAGTAGTTCGCCGTGATAATGGTGAGAAGATTACAGTTTCCCTTGATACTATTGATAATGACATCAAGGATATTTTGGCCAAGATGCAGGTTGAGATGCTTGAGAGAGCTAGAGCTCACAGAGAAGAGCATACATATGATGCACATAATTATGAGGAGTTCAAGGCTATTGTAAATTCTAAGCCTGGATTCATCAGAGGTATGTGGTGTGGCGATCAGGCCTGTGAGGACAAGATTAAGGAAGAGACAACAGCTACAAGTAGATGTATGCCATTTAACCAGGAAGTTATTGGGGATACATGCGTATGCTGTGGTAAGCCGGCTCACAAACTTGTATATTGGGGCAAGGCATACTAAATAAATTATATTGACTACGGACGCCGCGCACAGATTGATTCTGGCGCGGTGTTTAGGTATTAGTAAGAGGTTTATTATATGAGAATCATCCTACCACAAGATGTGAAAAATATAATAGAGTGTTTAAATAATTGCGGACATGAAGCTTATGCAGTTGGTGGATGCGTTCGAGACAGCGTTCTGGGAAAGACTCCATCGGATTGGGATATTACCACTTCGGCTAAACCGGAGGAAGTGAAGGATATTTTTTCGAAAACATTTGACACAGGAATAGAGCATGGTACGGTTACGGTGCTTATGAACCATGTGGGATATGAAGTTACAACCTATAGAATAGATGGTGAGTATGAGGATGGCAGACATCCAAAACAGGTGGAGTTCACAGCTTCTCTTGAAGAAGATTTGAAACGTCGAGATTTCACAATCAATGCCATGGCCTATAATGAGAGGGAAGGCATTATAGACTTGTTTGGTGGAATGGATGATTTGGATCATGGCATTATCAGATGCGTGGGTGAACCTGAGGAAAGATTTGGGGAAGATGCCCTTCGTATGCTTAGGGCACTGAGATTTGCAGCTCAACTGGATTTTGATATTGATACTAAAACCTATGATGCCATAGTGAAGCTGGCGCCTACAATAGAAAAGGTGTCCAAGGAGCGTATTATGGTGGAACTGGTGAAGACTCTGGTGTCAGATCATCCGGACAAAATGAGAGTTGTGAGCCAGTGCGGTTTGGGAAAATATTTTCTGCCAGAACTGGATGTAATGTTTGCGACTCCCCAGAATAATATCCATCATTGTTATAATGTGGGTGAACATACAATGCACGCTCTTCTTGCGTCGCCGAAGGACAAAGTGCTTCGACTGACCATGTTGCTTCATGATGTAGGCAAGCCCAAAGCTAAGACTACGGATAGTATGGGAGTGGATCATTTTAAGATGCATCCGCAAATGGGCGCAGACATGGCTGTAACTATATTGCGCCGATTAAAATTTGACAATGATACAATCGGCAGAGTGAAGAGGTTGATTCTGTGGCATGATGACAGACCGGCATTAAATGAGAAGTCTGTTAGAAAGGCTGTAGTACGATTTGGCGAGGAGGCTTTTCCGGATATATTTGCCGTAAAAAGAGCAGATACAATGGCTCAAAGTGAAGTGGGTCGTCAGGAGAAGCTGGATTACATAGATGAATTTCAGAGAATCTATGAGGATATTATAGCCAAGGGACAATGTGTATCGAAAAAAACCATGGCCATAAATGGCAAGGATGTTCTCGACTTGGGAGTTCCTCAAGGCAAGATGGTTGGGCAGGTGTTGGATGAACTTTTTAAGGAAGTGGTTTCTGACAGTGACTTGAATGACAGGGAATATCTATTGAATGAGGCCAGGAGGATTGTGGAAAATAGTGGTGGAAAATGATTATGAAAGAGATGAAGACTAAACTGATATTAGGTCTTGTGCTTGTGATGATGGCTGTGGGGCTTGTGGGATGTAAGGAGAAGAAGAGAGAGCCTTTTACATACAGAGCGCCGGCTAAGCAGGAGGCTGATGATGATAAGCAACAGGAATCAGAAGATCTGCAGGAGATTGTGGATTTCAATATGGAAGAGGAGACTATTGCAGTGATGTCTCTTGATAATCCAAGTCATGTGGTGAGATACAGATATAATCTGACCACCAAGTTCCTCAACAAATATGGTGATAGCACATCTTCGGTGAACTTTGTCAAAGGAATGGTTGTTGAGCTGGGAGAGGTTACATCTGCCTCGGTTTTGTCCAGCATACAGATATCTGACAAAGTATGGGATTATGACAAGGTTGATAATTATCTCATTGATGCGGCAAGCAATAAGCTTTCCATCGGGCAGAGTGATTATCGTATTCTTGAATCAACAAAGTTCTATTCAGATGGCAATGAGATAACTTTGGCGGACATCAGTCCTGATGATGTGCTTAGAGTTATAGGTCTGGATAATAATATTATATCTGTCATGGTTACCACAGGACATGGCTATCTCCAGCTTAGAAATTCAGAAGTCTTTATTGGCAGTATGATGTTTGTGGGAAATGGTATTGTAGCTACCATTACAGGGGACATGCAGATTGAAGTTCCGGAGGGGACTTACAGTATAACTGTGGCAAATAATGGATACGGAGGAACCGGCGAATATACTGTACTAAGAGGACAGGTGACAGAGATTGATTTGAATGCCTTGAAGGGTGAGGGCCCGAAGGTCTGTAGATTGAAATTTGAATCCAGCGTGGCAAATGTACAGGTATATCTGGATGATGTCCAAGTGGCAATAGGACAGGAAATGGAAGTGAAGTACGGTAGACATAAGTTGTCTGTCCAGGCGGAAGGATATACAAGTTGGACCAAGGTTCTTGTTGTAAATTCTGCCAGTGCTACAGTTTCTCTTGACCTGGAGGATGAGAATACAACAGATGCTGCTACTAATAATTCTACTTCTAACAGCTCAGATTCAAACAGCAGCAATAATAGCTCTGGAAATAGTAGTTCGAATAGTGGAAATACATCCTCTTCATCTGGAAATAGTTCGAATTCGGGGGCGAATTCCTCGGCTGATTCTAACACTTCACAGCTGGATTATTTGACTACAATAAGAGACATGCTATCTACATTAACAAAATGACAAAAAAGTCTAGATGGGAATTTATACAAATTTAACATCTAAAGTTGTGAAAAATGTCAAAAACCCTATAAAATCTAGGTTTTATGGGGTTTTTTCTTGACAATGAAATTCAAAACAAGTATAACTATCCATGTAGTTATTTTTGGGCGAAGGACCCATGATAATATATTTTAACCTTAAAAAAGAGGAGGATGTTAGAATGAACAAGACAGAATTAGTTGCAGCTATGGCTGACAAAACAGGCTTATCAAAGAAGGAGGCTGAGGCTTCTTTAAAGGCTTTCACAGAGGTAGTTGCTGAAGAGCTTAAGAAGGGTGAGAAGATCCAGTTAGTAGGATTCGGTACTTTCGAGGTTTCAGAGAGAGCTGCTCGTACAGGTAGAAACCCACAGACAGGCGCTGAGATGAAGATTCCTGCTTCAAAGGCTCCTAAGTTCAAGGCTGGTAAGGCTTTAAAGGATTCTTTAAACTAATTTTTTGTTTTATAAAATTGGTTAAGATAAGGGCTCAAGTTCGCTTGAGTCCTTTTTTACTTTATGATTATTGTTTTGAGGATTGAAGATGAGATTAGATAAATTTTTGAAAGTTTCAAGATTGATTAAGAGACGCACCGTGGCCAATGAGGCCTGCGATGCCGGTAGAGTTATGGTAAATGATAAACCGGCCAAGGCATCTACCAATGTAAAGGTTGGAGATGTAATAGAGATAGCTTTTGGAAACAAACCTGTGAAAGTACAGGTCTTAGATATACAGGACACGACGAAAAAAGAAGAGGCCAGTGACTTGTTTAAGTATCTGTAAATCCATTTATTTCATTGCGATTGCAGATATATGGGTTAATAAAATAAGTGTATTAACCGATAAAACCTTTGACGGATATTGCATATATGATACAATATCTCTATACAAGTGAATAAACTTAGAATTTCTTTAGATTGGTGTGTATTATGAGTAAAAGAGTAATTCGTGGAAAAAAGAAGAGAAGTAATACCGGTAGGGCTTCTATTATATGTATAGCTTTGTTCCTGTTGTTGGTGCTTTCAGTTCAGATGGTTCGTCTGTACCAGAAGGATCAGCAATATGTTCAGCAGATAGAGACGTTGAATAGTCAGGTGAAGGAGCAGGAAGAGAAGAAGGCCCAGTTATCGGAATATGAAGGATATATAAATACTCCTGAATATATTGAGAGCACGGCTCAGGATAAGCTTGGGCTTGTTCATGAAAATGAGATTATATTTAGAGAGAAGAAATAATGGCTTTGGGCCCTCTGAACGGATGTATATATTATACATGCGCTTGGAGGGCTTTGTTAATTCTGCAATCTTAAAAGGAATGGTGTGACTGATGGATGTGAAAGAATTTCAGGAGAGAGTAAAGGACAATATTATAAGCATTGCAAAACTGAAGCCTCATGACAAGATTTTGGTGGGTGTTTCAGGTGGTGCTGATTCAGTGGCGTTGCTGGTGGTTTTGGCAAGGCTGCGGGAAGAACTGGATATGTCTCTGGAGGCTATTCATGTGGAACATGGCTTGAGAGGCAGGGAGAGTCTGCGGGATCAGGATTTTGTGAAAATGCTCTGTGAGAAATATGAGGTGAATCTGGTCTGTAAAAGTGCAGGGCAGATGATTAGAGAGAATATCTCATCACATCTATCTCTTGAAGAAAAAGCCAGGGATGCCAGATATGAGCTTATTCAAAACGAGGCAAGGGAATGGCACAGACGCGATCCACAGGGTAAGGTATATATTGCACTGGCTCATCATGGTAATGACAATGCTGAAACTATCATTTTCAATATGATAAGAGGTACTGGCTTAGATGGTATGAGAGGTATACCTGTAAAGCGTGGCAATATTATCCGGCCTATGTTGTCTCTTACCAGACGGGATATAGAGATATATTTATCAGATATAAAGCAACATTATCGCACAGACAGTACTAATTTAGACCCGTCTTATGATAGGAATAATATACGTCTGAATGTTATTCCTGTATTAAATGAGATTAATCCCAAGGCCATAGAGCATATCAATAATTCTGCTATTTTACTTGGTGAGGTGGCGAAATATATAAGAGGCGAGGCCAGGGATGTGCTTGAGGATGCTATTTGCAGTGATAATTATGCCGGTGGAGAGATAGATATTACGGAGATAATGAAGCAACCGGACTTTATGCAGAGGGAAATTCTGCATCTGTGGATTAGCAAGTACATACTTCATGCCAAGGATGTAACAGCCAAGCATTTATATGATATGCAAAGCCTTATGGGCAAGCAGGTGGGCAGACGAATTGATATACCTGATGATTATCAGATTGTGCGCAGTTACAAGGGGTTGAAAATTGTAAAGGCTTCTGATGAGGCGTTGACAGAAGGCCACGAGGCTGAAGAAGTATTTGTTTCCAAAGAGCAGATAGAGGCCAATGAGTCTATCACAATTCAGTGCCAGGGTAAAACATATGAAATAAAGCGAATACAGGGCTCTATTGGGGCAAATGTCCCTAGTTTAAACTATACGAAATGGTTTGATTATGATAAGATAAGAGATGGTATTTCTATCAGAAAGGCATGTGAGGGTGACTATATACAGATAATGAGTCAGGGCGGAACACAAAGTTTTGCGAAGTATTGTAAAAATGCCAAGATCCCTCAGGAAATGAGACGGAATATACCGCTTGTATGTGATGAACATCATATATTATGGGCGGTCGGATATAGAATCAGTGAGAAGTACAAGATTACTTCCGATACCCGCACCGTACTAGAGATACACGCAATGGAGGAAAAGATAAATGAGTGAGAAGATCTCTGTAATGATTTCAGAGGACGAATTAGAAGCAAAAATTGCTGAGATGGGTAAGAAGATTAGCGAGGATTATGCTGGAGAAGAAGTGTATATTATATGCATTTTAAGAGGAGCTTCTTTCTTTGCCTGTGAACTGGCAAAGAGAATCACAGTTCCTGTAATAATTGATTTCATGACAACATCAAGCTATGGTTCTGGAACAGTATCAAGTGGTGTGGTTAAGATTAAGTCTGATGTTGAAATTCCGGTAGAAGGCAAGAATGTACTTATTGTAGAGGATATTATCGATAGTGGAAATACATTGAACTTCCTGTTGGATGTATTCAAGGATAGAAACGCCAAGAGCGTGAAGTTGTGTACAATGCTTGACAAGCCTTCTCGTAGAGAGGTTCACGTAGATGTTGATTACACAGGATTTGAGATTGAAGATAAGTTCGTAGTTGGTTATGGATTGGATTATGATCAGAGATATCGTAACCTGCCTTATATTGGTGTAGTTGAGTTATAAAATGATTGTATGAGATTCTTATTGATATGGATGTAGGCTTGCAGTAGGAGGTAGTTTCTTGAAGAGAAGTAAAGTCAGTGTATTTATGTACTTGGCCCTTATATTGATTATTGTGGGAATATGGTTTTCTACAAACGCAACCAATGCTTCTACCAAGACAATGAATCAGTTTGTTGCTGATGTGGAAAATGGTGAGGTGGCTAGCGCTGTGATTGAGCAGAATGAACAGGTGCCTACAGGTGCTGTAAATGTCACTCTCAAAACCAGTGATAACTATAAATTATATGTTTCAGATGTTGTTGTAGTTGAAAAAGTTCTTGCAAATAATAATGTGAGTTACAAGATAAATGATGTGCCGCATGATAGTTGGATGCAGTATCTGTTGCCAATGATATTGGTATTGGCAGTGGTATTTATTCTATTTATGATGTTAATGGGCGGACAGGGAGCTGCCGGCGGTTCCAATTCCAAGATGATGAATTTTGGCAAGAGCCGTGCAACTATGATTTCTAAAGACAAGATCGGTGTGGATTTCTCCAAAGTAGCCGGACTTGTTGAGGAGAAGGAAGAGTTGGCTGAGGTTGTTGACTTCCTGAAAGATCCTGCCAAATATACCATGCTGGGAGCGAGAATTCCAAAGGGTATGCTTCTGGAGGGACCTCCTGGAACAGGAAAGACTCTTCTTGCCAAGGCGGTGGCCGGTGAGGCAGGAGTTCCATTTTTCTCAATATCAGGTTCTGATT
>JAFUXA010000001.1 GCA_017470985.1 Lachnospiraceae bacterium | reverse complement strand
TTTGATGATTTCTCATCTGATCCAGTTTCAAAACTTCGCTAGCTTAATTTCATCAAGCTGTCCGTTTTCCTTACTGTTAAGGTTTGCTTATAAAAGCTGTTCGTTTGTCTTGATTATTCAAGACCTCAAATAATTCTCTTAGAATCTTTCAAGGTTGTTTCACTGTTCAGTTTTCAATGTTCTGTTTCGTTGTCGCTTCAGCAGCAACTCGTATATAATAACACGTTGTTACTTGCTTGTCAACAACTTTTTTCATTTATTTTTCGCAAACTTTTTAGTTGTTTGCCGCACATCAACCGTGCAGAAAGTATATTACCAAAGTAACCACCTAGTGTCAACACATTTTTTCCAAAAAAATCAACTTTTTTAAAGAAAAAAATAAAAAGAATAGATATTGTGGTTTTAACTATCCAAACCCCAATATCTACCCTCTAAATTTAATGTCTTTCTTCTATTATATATGTGTATTTATCTCACATATTTCTTACCTTCTAAATTAACGCCATTATCAAATTATTTTCATATAATGTAATCAGAAATGGATTCTCATATATAGCAGCTATTGTCTCCTGACCAAAAGCAGTTGTGCTTGCCAAAGCTACTATATAAAACAAGACCCACACAACCAGAAATCCTTCCGCTGCTCCAGCAATAACTCCAAGCATGAGATTAGTCGGTCTAATCACAGGCATTCTACCTATGGCCTTAACTATCAGACTCAATACAAATATAACAATCTCCGCCACCATAAAAGTAGCAACCACAGCAATACAATGGATAATAAATAATGTTATCTTATTAGATATAATATATAGCACTGTAACCTGTCCGTCGCCAACCGCCATAAGACCAGATGTACCACCCACTTTATCTGCGGATATTCCACCATTATTTAATAATCCTGACAGATCCACTGTATTATTAAACTGTTGTAAATTCTCAGAGACTTCTCTCGTCTCACCACTTGGCAAACCCTGCATCAGAGAGTTATACCATTCACCCACATTTGCCTGTGTATCTTCTGCAGCTTTCTCCCTCACATGCTTTTCGACCTTCTCATATACAGCATCATATATTTGTGTCCCATTTAACAGGCTACTCTCCACTGTAGGCGTAGCGAAATACATAAATGCAATAACAAACACCCAGGCCAAAAGGGAAAATACCATTCCCAATATTCCCTGGCGCCATCCTTTTATGGCAAAGAATGTTATTATTACCAATGTCACAACAAGTACCCAATTTAACTCCACGTCCATCATCTCCTGCTATCTAAATCTAACCATATCCGTCTTGCCTTCTTTAATGAAGATATATCTCTTGGACCCATCTCCTGGCAAAATATTATAAATCTGTTCATCGAAGGTATATTTAAACTTCTCTATTCCTGTTAAAGTATATATAGATACATCTACTCCATTAGAAAGTAGAATTTCATCATTACTCATAAAGGAAATATCAGTATAAGTAGCATTCACTGCCTTTTGCACTCTGCGAAGGCCTGCACTTGAATAAATATTTAGCTGATTGATAATCTCTCCAGATTTGTTGGTTGCATCACAGATATAGCCGAAATATTTATCATTATAAACCACCTTCTTAATATCTCCTTCCGGGAAATATTCCTTCTTCACAGTAACCTTTGAATCGTTATTAAATAGAACCACTTCTCCATTTCCAAAAGCAACAGCATTACCATTTGACAGATAGACTATCTTCGGAAAAATCTGGTTGGAATAACTATAAGAAGCAACAATGTTATTGTCCTTGTTTTTTCCTGCGGCGCCAAAGTTGTAAAATGCGATTGTAGTTTTTACATTGCCTATTCCCAAATCCATCTGCGTAACTGCTAAGTTAGTACCGTCATCTGAGATATCAATACTCATAGGGTATCCACTTTTACTCATATGCAATTCACCGGAAGCCAGAACTGTTCCTTCTACATCACACAGTTCAATATATCCGGTACCGCCGTCCTGCATTAAGACTCCAACAGTACCCTGCTTGGCAATATGGGCATCCACAATAGGCATTGATGTCTTGATGCTCTGCTTAAATCCTGTAGGAGTCAGAATAGCTATCTGTGTACCGCTCTTATCATAAATCAGCACATAGTTACCACATACATCTGCTCTAGGATTGGTCATCTCATATGTGTAATTCCATATAAGCTCGCCTTTATAATTAGTATAGAAGGCACCATCCCGACTATATCTAAGCAAGTTGTTCTGAAAATCCATATAAGTAGTCTCGGCACCATCACTTCTCTCATAAGAAGCAGTCACATCATAATCCTTGAACTTTCTGAGATTGTGTCCTAACAGAAATATAATCACTAAAACAGCCAAGAGGCCGAAGATTATAATCTCCTTCCTCTTGGATTTCGCGCTTTCTGCCCATTTTGAAATTGTATATTTTATCTTTGATTCTTCCTTATCCTGGTCCATCTAATCGTCCTGTTTCTAATATGAAAATGTAAAAATAGCAACTCCATATGCAGGAAGTGGGTAACCAATAGAATACTCTCGACCATCGCACTCCATATGCTCCGGCTTATAACTCTTTGGTCTGCTGCTGCCCTCACCACCATATTTTGGATTATCACTATTTAAAATCAATTTATGAGTATTGGCACAAGCAACACCCACCCTGTAATCATCGTATGCAACCGGAGTGAAATTACCTACATATAATATGTTATTCTTGCCGTCCTTTGACTTTCTGATAAAGCTAAATATTCCTCTGTAAGAATCATTGGCATTTATCCATTCAAAGCCTTCCCAGGACACATCAAGCTCATACATAGCAGGATTCAGTCTATATATATGTAATAAATCTTTGAAAAACAGCGAGAGATTCCTGTGATTAGAATTATCCAACAGATACCAATCCAGCTCTCTCTTCTCACTCCATTCCTGTCCCTGTCCAAAATCCTGTCCCATGAAGAGAAGTTTCTTGCCAGGGTGGCACATCATAAATGCATAACCCGCCTTGAGGTTTTTGAACTTGTCCTCCTCTAAGCCCGGCATCTTCCCAAGCATAGAACATTTCAAATGAACAACCTCATCATGAGACAAAACCAGAATATATCGCTCCGCCTCATTATAGCTCATGGCAAAAGTCATTTTGTTATGATTGTCTTTTCTAAAATATGGATCCAATTTCATATAATCTAAGAAATCATGCATCCATCCCATGTTCCATTTGTAAGAGAAATTTAAACCGCCATCGGCCACATCACCTGTAACCTTTGGCCATGCCGTAGATTCCTCAGCAATCATAACTGCGCCTTTAAATCTGCCTCTAATCAATGTATTCAAATGGCGGAAGAATTCTACTGCCTCCAGATTTTCTTTACCACCAAATTTATTTGGAATCCAATTACCATCCTGCTTACCATAATTGAGATAGAGCATTGATGCCACGGCATCTACACGAAGTCCATCAACATGATATTTCTCAATCCACATCAACGCACTTCCAATTAGGAAGTTCTTCACTTCGTTCTTGCCATAGTTAAATATCTTGGTTCCCCAATCAGGATGCTCTCCCATTCTAGGATCAGCATATTCATATAATGCCTCGCCATCAAAATCAGCAAGGCCATGAGCGTCCTTTGGAAAATGTGCCGGCACCCAATCCAAAATTACACCTATGCCCTTTTTATGAAGGTAATTAACCAGATATGCAAAATCCTCCGGGCTTCCATATCTGGAAGTAGGTGCATAGTACCCTGTCACCTGATAACCCCATGAGCCATCAAAAGGATACTCTGATATACCCATTAATTCCACATGAGTATATCCCATATCAATAACATATGAAGCCAATCTCTTGGCCAGTTCTCTGTATGTGTAGAAACCATCATCCTCCCGGCCCGGGTGTCTCATCCAGGAACCCGGATGAACCTCATAGATAGACATAGGCAATTCCCAGAAATTCTCCTGAGACTCTCTTGTCTTCATCCACTCCTCATCAGACCACTTGTATTTGAAATCCTTGGCTATTCTGGAAGCTGTTCCTGGTCTTAACTCAGCCTCAGCTGCATATGGATCAGCTTTGTATAACTTTCTACCATCCGGGGTGTATATGAGATATTTGTATAACTGCCCCGGCTTGGCACCAGGAATAAATGTCTCATAGATTCCCATATCAGAATCATCTAACCGCTCCATCATATTGGCAGACTCATCCCAGTCATTAAACTCTCCAATAACTGCTACTGCTGCAGCATGTGGAGCCCATACATCGAAATACACACCTTTCTTCTGGTTTACAGTGGCAACATGTGCTCCCATCTTCTTGTAAATGTCATAATGTGTGGCTTGTCCCAACAGGTACATGTCCAAATCTGTAAAATTACTCATACTCTCTTCCCTCTTCAATCCCTTAATTCAGATCAAAATCCTTCTCTCTCAAAATCAGATTTCCATCTTCGTCATAACGCTTTGAACCTAATCTGCCAAAGGCAGCCTTGATACCACCGCGCTCAGCCTTGGAAATAGCATTTTCCATAATATCTCTAACTTCTATGAGAGAAGTAGGTCTTCCCAAATGTTGGATAAGATTAATTCTATTGTACATTGCAAGAATTGCCATCTCATCTACCGCATAGCCATTTTCCAGGGCATAGACTTTACCAAAGTTTACTAATTCATCTATGGTAAATATTGGAATTGTAATCTTCTCTGTAAACATAGAAGCAAACTTTGTATTCTTGGCAAGCTTCTTCTCAACCTGATCCTTCTCAGCCTCTAAAACCACAAGTACATGTGTTGAAGACAGAGACATCTGCTGTCTCAAGGTCTCCATTGAAGCCTCTGTAAGTTTTGAAGCATGCTCAATAATGAGACTTCCGCCTTCAACCTTGGACATAACTGCTGCTATATCTTTCTTGTTGAGCTGCTCTGCATCAATCTTGCCGGCAGGTCCCATAAGCTTTCCGGTTTCATTCTGCAACACCTTGATAAGGTTAGATGCAAGCATTGTCTTACCGCTGCCCATGATACCTTGTATAATAATATTGCCTGTAGCAGAATTTTTGCGAGTCTCAATATGACTCTTGGCACCTGTAAGAGCCTGGCAAATAGTATTCTTCATACCTGCTATTGGCATAAAGTATGAGAAAATCTCCTGCTCATCCTCAGTAAGTTCCATCTGTGGAATCTCCTTGGCAATGGCCTTCTCAAGAACTTTCTCGTCTACAAGCTCAGCTACCTCTTCAGGCTCAAGCTCTACTTCAGCAATCTCAGGAAGAACTTCCTCTTCATCTTCTTCATTTTCTACTTCATCTTTCAGAAGCTCCTCCGGATCAATAATTGTTGGCAGATCGTCTTCCTCGTCTGTTTCTTCTATTTCAACTTCCTCTGGCTCAGTTTCTTCTGACTCTACTTCAGCTTCCTCAGCTGTTTCAACTTCTTCTGCCTGAGTTTCTGTAGCTTCCTCTTCCTCAAGCATCTCCTGAACTTCCGCAGCAAGGTCAAGTTCAACTTCATCTTCTGAGATTGATTCTTCTGCAACCGGCTCTTCTTCTATTTCCTGAAGAGGCTCAGCTGCAGGAGTCATATCATCAATGAGAACCTCCTGCTCTCTTGCGGCATCTTCTGCCATTATTCTATCAATTTCCTGCTGAAGCATATCGTTGACTCCGGCAACAATCTTGCTAGCTTCCTCAATATTCACCTGGTCATCCTCCTCAGTCACATCATGTACGGTTGTCTCCCCAGGCTCAATCATGTCCTTATGCACAGCCTCATGAGCAATTTCTTTTATCTCTTCTTTCAAGCCCTTAGATATTTCATTTTCCTCTGGGCTCTTGCTATCAATATCAATATGTGGAGGCTCCCATCTACGAGTGTCTCCCAGATTTACGCTTTTCTCAACTGCAGGCTTGTCTGCCAGTTTTTCTGCCAAATCCACTGCGCCCTCAACTGCATCTGCGCCATGAATAACTGGCACTGCAAGTCCAACACCTGCAACAACCCCTGCTGCTGCACCGGCCATATCAACCTTTGGTATGTTAAATACTTCCTGCTCCTTCTCGTACTCTATTTCCTCAATACTAGGGATATAATCATCCATATTTACAGGAGCAGTTGACGCAGGCTCCGTCTCCTGTGCATCTTCGGTCTTGGACATATATTTCTCTTTTAATAATTCATTTGGAGTCACTCCTGCTTCCAGTCTAGGCATAGCATCTTCAAGTCTATCCATAATCTGATTAGCCTCGCGCAAAGCCTGATCTTTGGCAACCTCCAACTCCTTCTTCTCTGCATCCTGCAAAGTAGCCTCAGCAGCTCTCTTGGTCTTCTCCCACTCGGCCATGACATCCTCTATAGTCATCTGGCCTTCTATCTGCTCCTCAATCTCCTTTGGCTCTGGAACCAGAAGAGACATCTGACCATCATACTCCTCTGCCAGATAGCCCTTGAAGGTATCCATGAGAGACTCTATATTCTGCTGTTCCTTAACAACCGGTTTCTCAACCGGCTCTTCTGACACCTGTAAATATGGAATCTCCTCAACCAATGTCTTGATATTTTCCATATTTTCATTGACAGCTCCAGCCTCTGTGGCCTTCATTATCTCATCAATATTCTTCTTGATTTCTGCCTGTAGATTAACTGTATTGAAACGCTCCGCCTGCAGTTCAACAGAAGGAATCGCAATATTCTTGGATACAATCTCACCAGAAGACAGAAGCTCGTTGGCCTTGATCTCTGTTATTCCATCCCTCTTATTCTGGAAGCTTCGATATTTGTCCTCCTGCATCTTATCAAGCGGCTGATATATCATCTTCATCTCAAGAGCACGCTCCACATATGGACCGTCACCAAACCACAGAATAATCTCATCACAGAGATCTATACATTTATCAATTTGAAGTGTCTTGTGATACAAATAAGCCAATTCATAAGACCATTCTTCTAGAAAGTCGTGTTCTTTCAACTCTTCGAGAATGGCAATCAGGGTTGTGTTCTCTGCGCCCTGAGCTTTGCTTAATTTATATTTCAGAATATATTTCAAACTGTCATGTGGAGCAATCTCTACAAATTCATTGTAGAAATCCTTGGCCTCAGCCATATCTCCCAGCTGTATACAATCCAATGCCAAATGATAGATTATCGTTCTACCAATTGGTGATCTCTCATGTGCCAAATATAATAATTCTCTCGCCTCTTCATATCTGCCGGCATTCTCATATACTTCTGCCGCCAGCACAATGGCATTGACATTATTGCATTTGTTCCAATTAGTACCTTCCACAATCTCTATTGCTTCCTGCTGCTTATTTGCCTCAAGTAAGCTCTTTAATCGATTATATTTCTCTCTGTACTCGTTTCTTTCCAACTTAATTTACCCCCGAAAAATCGTCCTGGATATACAGATTTAGTGTATCATATCCTCTTATTGATTGCAAAAAAAATGGGCTCTTTCCGTAGTGGAAAAAGCCCTGTTTTCTCATTGGTTTATTCTGATTTATCTTCCTTCTTTTTTGGAACTCTTCTTTTTCTTCGAAGCATCTTGATATTTACATATTTCTTGGATGATTCGTAATCCGGAGCATGATTAATTATTGTATTATCCGCCTCATTTACCCGCTCCATATTGTAATAATCATCCGTGTCTTCCGGCAAACCTTTCTTTCTGACTCTGTAGCTTGTTAATCGTCCAACCAGATAATAGATCAAAGCCATAGTCGGTACACCGATAATCATTCCTGGCACTCCAAATAATCCGCCTCCAACAACGATGGCAACCACAACCCAAAATGGAGATAAACCTGTGGAATCTCCTAAAATTGCAGGTCCAATAATATTTCCGTCAATCTGTTGCAATACAATGACGAAAATCAGGAATGTAATTCCCTGTGGTGGATTGGTCAAGAAAATTATAATAACTGTCGGAACCGCACCAAAATATGGTCCAAATACAGGAATAATATTGGTAACACCAATAATTACTGAGCACAGCAATATATAAGGTAATCCTGCTATCTTCATAAATATAGCACAGATAATTCCGATAATAACCGAGTCAATAATCTTACCTATAATAAAACCATAGAAAATGTCAGATGTCTTTCTGGCAATCTCCAAAACCACGTTAGCATTCTTTGGTGCAAAAACACTGTATATTATCTTCTTGGCCTGTGCCTTGAAACTCTCTTTACTGCAAAGAACATATACAGACACAATCAAGCCGATTACAATATCAACCAATAGTCGACCCACGCTTATGGCGCCAGTTACAACCTGTTTAACCACCTGATCTGTTGTAAGATTCAAATAATTCTGAACCCAATCCAGTCCTTCTTCAATAGCGGCATTGAAATCACTATGCTTAGCATCTGTCAGCTCTTTCTCAAAGTGCCCTCTTGTTACATGATTGGCCCAATCAAGCACTCCTTGTATATGCTCAGTCATATGATCCACCAGGAATTTGATGGTGCTATACAACTCAGGAATTACATAAAGGAAGAATATGGTTATTATTCCCACAATAACCGCCAGAGCTACTATGCTCCACAGCACTCTCACAGATTTTCTGGTCTTCTCCTGGTTTCTGGTATGACGCAAGAAAAACGGCAGCGTCTTCTTCTCAAAGAAATCCATAATAGGATTCATCAGAAATGCCAACACAAATCCTATAATTATTCCCGTCCATACCTTAACGAACTTGTTCCAGCCCTCGCTGAAGCCAGAATATCGCTGCACTATAAAGTAAAATAATATAATGCAGCAGGCGGTAAATATTACCACTCCGGCAATTTTCATTAGGTTTTTGAAATTAAAATTTTCTAGGTTTTCCTTCTTTTCTGGTTCCATTCCAAATCCCTTCTATCCCCTTATACATTGTGTAATGTAAATATTTTCATATCCCGCAAATATAAACTAGCCTCTGTAATAATTAATCAAGCATCCCTTCAAAATGATATCACGCTCATCATCTGTTAAATCTCCAAGCTTCATCTCGAACGGCTTCAACTGTCCGTCTTTTACAACAAATGCTTCTATAACATCAGCCTTGTCGATTACGGCCTGTCTAATTCCAGGAACGAAGATATAGTCATTTAATGTAAATGGTAAATCTCCCTCTGGAATAATAAATGGAAGCATTCCCCAGTTAATAAGATTTGAGCGATATCTCTTGGTTGCATATTCATTGGCAATATTTGCCCAACCGCCTAATACCTTCTGGCAAGATGCGGCCTGCTCTCTGGCAGAACCATCTCCCGGCTTAACAGCAAATATTGTACTTCCCACGCCGAAGTTATCATGATTTACATCAGGATATGTCTTCTTCACAGTATGTACAATCTCCTTCAACTCAGGCACAGCTTCTCCTGCACACTCTCCGGCTTCAAGAGCCTTCTGTGCTTTCTGAATTTCCTTGGCACGACCCACATACTCAGGATCTTTTCTTGAGAGAGTAAACTCTGCAAGTCCAAGAGGATTTGATCTGTAAGATGAAGTCTCTCCTGATGGAATAAGCTCATCTGTTGTTGTTACAGGATCATGAATCTCTGATACAACCTTTAAGAACAAGTTCTCAGGAAGCGCACTCATTGCAGGCCAATCCTTGATATTTGGTCCAAACTTAATATCCACGCTTGAATCAGCAACTCCATGGCTGTCAAATACTCTATTCTCATAAATCTTGCTGTCGAAGAAATATTTAGGCTTTGTGTAATTTACATCCATATCTGTTGCTGCTGTAAGGTAACCCTTGTTTGCAGCAGTTGCTGCGATAGAGCGGGCATCCATAAGAGCAACTGATGAAATCTGACCATTCTGTAACTTAGATCCTTCTCTGTTAGGGAAGTTTCTGGTTGAATGCCTGATAGAGAAACCATTGTTGCTAGGAGTATCACCAGCACCAAAGCAAGGTCCGCAGAATGCTGTCTTAACAATTGCACCTGTCTCCATAAGATCAGCTACACTACCATTTCTCACAAGTTCCATATAAATAGGAGTACTTGCTGGATATACACTAAGTGTAAATTCATCAGGTCCAATTGAAGTACCGCGTAAAATATCAGCGGCATCAGTAATATTTTCGAAACCACCACCAGCACATCCGGCAATGATACCCTGGTCTACATAGAGACGACCATTTCTCACCTTATCCTTTAATGTAAAGTCAACCTGACCATCCAGGCTAACCTTTGCTCTCTTCTCACAGTCATCCAAGATGTCCATAAGGTTAGCATTTAACTCTTCAATAGTATATGTATTGCTTGGATGGAATGGCATAGCAATCATTGGCTTGATTTCTGATAAATCAATCTCAATCATTCCATCATAGTAAGCCACATCACCCGGATTAAGCTCAGAGTATTCACCAATTCTACCGTGAATATCATAGAACTCTTTTACCTTATCATCAGTCTTCCAGATAGAAGACAGACATGTTGTCTCTGTTGTCATTACATCAACACCAATTCTATAATCAACTGACATATTGTTGACACCAGGTCCCATGAACTCCATAACTTTGTTCTTGACATAACCCTTGTCAAATACCTCACCAATAATGGCAAGCGCGATATCCTGAGGACCTACGCCTTTGGCAGGAGTTCCTGTCATATATACACCAATTACTCCTGGCATCGCGATATCATATGTCTTGTTGAGAAGCTGCTTAACAAGCTCAGGACCACCTTCACCCATTGCCATAGTACCAAGGGCACCATAACGGGTATGAGAATCAGAACCCAGAATCATCTTACCAACACCAGCAAGCATCTCACGAGCAAACTGATGAATTACAGCCTGATGAGGTGGCACATAGATTCCACCGTATTTTTTGGCACATGTAAGTCCAAACATGTGATCATCCTCATTGATTGTACCACCTACTGCACACAGAGAATTATGGCAGTTAGTCAATACATATGGAATTGGAAACTTCTCAAGTCCAGATGCTCTGGCTGTCTGAATTATTCCTACATAAGTAATATCATGTGATGTAAGCTTATCAAACTTAATCTGGAGATTTTGCATATTGCCAGAAGTATTATGCTTCTGTAAAATGCCATAAGCCATTGTCTGTGTTGCGGCCTCGGCCTTGTTCACATCCTTGCCTGTCATCTGCTTAATCTGCGCAGCAGCCTGTGCATCATCTACAACAAGCTTCTCTCCATTTACTAGGTATACACCCTGTTCGTATAGTTTCATGTCTTTCCTCCTGAATGTTTATTTATAACAATACTTCACAAATATGTGAGATTTATCAATATATTATTTCTTTCCAAAGAATGGGAACCCGCCTTTTTTGGAAGATTTCTCCTCCTGAGGTTCTTCCCCTTCCTTCCAGTCGAAATATTCATTATCCAACTCAGCCTGCATAGCAGCTATCTGCTCTTCAGTCATTCCGACTTCTCCTGCATCAACCGGCTTATCATCTCCGGCATCATCAAGGGGAATACCGTTTTGTATGAAATAATCCTTGTTGATACGGATTTCAGGTTGTGCCGGAGCCACTCCCATGCCTCCTGAACTTGTAGAAATTCCAGGTTCTGATCCGGCTTCTTTGGCCTTCTCCAAGCGACGATTCTCATCCTCTATAAGTCGCAAATATTTCTGAGTATCAATCAAGTCATTTAACTGGGATTTCAAGTCTAATTGATTAGCCTTGACTTCCCGCTGCTCCTTTTTAAGCTGAGCATTAGTGTCATTATAAATCTTTTCAATAGATTTGTTGGCTTCTTTCATAATATCGATAATACTATTTAAAGCATTATCTGTGTACATTATAGATGCTGCATATATATCCTCGGCCTTTCTTGTGGCCTCAAAGATTATATCGTCACCCTGCTTCTGCATCTCGCGATTTGCCTTGTCCTTTTTAATAACGGACAAATCATACTCGTCCTGCATCTCATACATACAATTATTTAATTCTTTTAACAGCTCCATCATCTCGTTCTTGTCGATGATTACATCCTTTTTGCTGCCGTTATATGGTTTTGCCTTTGAAAATAAGACATGTATGTCTCTTAAGACTTTCTCTGTGCGATCAGTTGCACCCATAACTTTTCTCCTTGATACTGTTTGTTAGAAATATTGGATTCTTATTTCATAATAAACTTCTACATCTAAAAAATATAACATAGTAAAAGGCGATTTAGCAAATAAACTTACTAAATCGCCGTCATCTAATTCATCTTCCTCTAATATAAAGAACATTTAAAAGCCGATACCCTCGCAAATAGCTCAACCCAGGCAACCTCGCGGCACCCGGAAAATCAAACTTAGTGCTGCTTCATTCCTGACCTGACACGATTCGTAAGCATCCGTCGCGCAAGACCCAAATCTCAACGCTACCTACGAAGGCCGGCTCTTGTATTCTATAATCTGAACATCTAATTGTCAAGAATCTTCTGACTAGTACTGCTTCTTCTGCTCCCTTAAATCTGCGAAGAATTTAGATAGCATCTCTGAACACTCTGCTTCCAACACTCCTCTTGTCACATCAACCTGATGATTAAACTCCTGCATCTGCAATATGTTTAACACAGATCCTGCACATCCTGCTTTGGCATTCATGGCACCAATTACAGCTCTTTGTAATCTGGCCTGCACCATTGCTCCTGAGCACATCTGGCAAGGCTCCAAAGTTATATACATAGTGCAGTCTTCCAATCTCCAATCCCCGGTCTTCTTGCAAGCCTGCTTTATAGCCAGAAGCTCTGCGTGAGACAATACGTTCTTGTCACTGTTTCGCTTATTGTATGCCTTGGCAATAACCTTATCGTCTCTTACAATGACGCAACCTATTGGCACTTCATTGATGTCTGCTGCCTTTTTGGCCTCTTTTAAAGCCATCTTCATATATTTCTCGTCACGCTTTGCCGCCTTATTTTCCTCCAATTTATCTATTAGTCCCATATGGATTTACCTCCTGTGAAATGCTATACTCATACTAACACATTTTGTTGATTTGGGGGGCATATGAAATGAATATTTTCGGCTTACAGAAAACCACTCTCGTAGATTATCCCGGACGCGTTGCAGCTACCCTCTTTACCGGTGGGTGTAATTTCCGATGTCCCTATTGTCAAAACAAAGATCTGGTTTTATCCCCTAATAATATTGAGCCCTATACACATGATGAAATATTTAAATTCCTAAATAAACGAATTGGCATATTAGAAGGTGTTGTCGTCACAGGTGGAGAGCCAACATTACATTCTGATTTACCTGATTTTATTAAAGATATAAAATCCCTCGGTTATCTTGTGAAGCTTGATACCAACGGATCAAATCCTGATATGCTAATCAATCTATGTAACGATAAACTCATAGACTATGTGGCAATGGATATCAAGCAATGCCCTGACAAATACAATGAAGTAGCATGCATGAGTAATTTCGACTTCGAGAAAATATCTGCCTCTGTAGATTTTCTACTCTCGGATAAGATTGACTATGAATTCAGAACCACCGTCCCTGCAGAACTTTTTTCGGATAATGATTTTAGAGAAATCGGAAAGTGGATTGCAGGCGCCAGAAAATATTTTCTACAGCCTTATAGAGAATCTGAAGGGGTTATAAATCCAATATTTGCCGCGCCTAAAGCAGAAACCTTGGAAACATATGTTAAGATATTACAAGAATCTATAGAAACTGTTGAGACAAGAGGATAATATAATGACTTTAGAAATAGAAACCAAGAGACTTATACTTAGAGTTCTGACCCCTGACTATGCACAGGATACACTGGACTTCTATATGGCTCATCCTGAAATATATGAGAAATATGAGCCCATATTTAAAGAGGAATTTTATACTCTAAAATATCATGAGAAATTACTTCAAGCAGAATATCAGCAAACTCTACTTATGCGGATGTTTCGCTTCTGGATATTTGAAAAAGATAATCCAGAGAAAATGATAGGAACAGTCAGCTTTCATGGAATTTCTCCTGACATATATTCATGCTGCAGTGTAGGATATAAAATCGCTCCGGAATACTGGAGAAAAGGTTATGCCTATGAAGCAATAAATGCCAGCATAGAAATGATTGCAAAAGAAATTGGCATACGACGCTTTGAAGCACTTGTTCTTCCAGACAACACTCCTTCCATTAAACTTCTGGAGAAACTCGGTTTTGAAAAAGAAGGGGTATTAAAAGAAAAAATATTTATTCAGGGCCAGTGGCGTGACCATATTATGTACGGCCTACTGGTTAAATAAATAATAAGCCGGTGGAATTTGTGCTATACTCACTCTTTCCTCCGGCTTATTACTATCTCTTTATATCATAATTCATATTCATAAGATTTCTAATGGTTTCAGCATCGTCTGTTATATTTGCATCACCTCTGATTGTGTGCTTTATTACACTGCTGGCCACTGCGAAATTCACTATATCTTCTGGAGAATAGTTCTTCATCATGGCATATATTAATCCACTGGCAAAGGCATCTCCTCCACCAACTCGATCTAATATAGTAAACCTAAAAAGCTTACTCTCGTATGTCTGACCATTTAGCCATAGATATGCCTTGAGACTATTCTCCGTTCCGCTGTGAGCAAAGCGCACATGTCTACCTATACACTTAATATTAGGATATCTGGCCACAAACTGCTTGAACACTTCATCCTGCTCTTCATATGTCGGCTGCATAGGAATATTGTCCTTATAATCTCCCAATTCATGATTATTATCATCACGCCATAAATGATATGGCTCTATGCCAAACAACACATCCACATATGGCAGACACATAGTGCAAAACTCTCTGGCTTCATCCCATGTCCAAAGGGTACTTCTAAAATTTCCGTCAAAGCTTACAGTCAGCCCTAGCTCTTTAGCAATGCGCATACTGTCAATAGTTAGCTTTCTCAGATTCTGAGACAGAGCTGGTGTAATACCACTCATATGAAGCCATGTATATCCTGACAACAGTTCTCTCAAATCATACTCCGCAAAATCATATTCAGAAAAGGCACTGTGCTTTCTATCATAAGTCACCTGGCTAGGACGAATTCCAAATCCCGTCTCCAGATAATATGTACCAAGTCGGTGAGTTGGTGTCTCCTCCGGAGTTGATAGAATGACCGGACTACAGTGTACATCGTAACTTCTAAGCATACGAATAGCACTCTTTCCCAGACTATTGTCCGGTACTACAGTAAAAAATGTACTGTCAATTCCCAGATTTGCCAGTGCTAAAGCTATATTGGCTTCTGCTCCTCCAAAACTGGCCTCATATGTCTGTGTAACACGAATCTTGTCATAGTTTGGCGGAGTCAATCTCATCATTATTTCCCCGATAGTTATAAACCTGTTCTCCATAGCACCCTCCTATTTATGAAATGTCACCTACTAGGCTTAAAGTCTGTATTTATCTCTTATAGCGTGATTATATCATCATTTATTTCATACAATATGTGCATTTCTTGCTAATAACATTTCATTTCTTGCGATAAAAAAGCTCTGAAACTTGTCACATCAGTGATTTACTTCAGAGCTTTGTTTATTCATTATTGTATGAAATTATTGTGAGAAATTATTTTCTGAAATATCTCTTCAACATTCCTTCAAGAGCCTTGCCATGTCTAGCCTCATCTCTTGCCATCTCATGAACTGTATCATGAATTGCATCCAGATTATTCTTCTTGGCGCAAGCTGCCAAATCAAACTTACCAGCTGTTGCACCATATTCACAATCTACTCTCCATGCCAGGTTCTTCTCTGTAGAGTCTGTCATATGAGGCTCCAATTCAGAGCCAAGAAGCTCTGCGAACTTTGCTGCATGCTCAGCTTCCTCATAAGCAGCTTTCTCCCAATACAAACCAATCTCTGGATAACCCTCACGATGAGCAATTCTAGCCATACACAGATACATTCCTACCTCAGAACACTCTCCTGTGAAATTAGACTTCAACTGCTCGAAGATATATTTCTTATCCTCTTCTGAAATCTCTGGATTGTTCTTTACTGTCTTGGCATATACACCATATTCATGCTCAGCTGCAAGCTTCATTTCGCCTTCCTGCTTTTTGAACTTATCAGAACTTACATGACATACTGGACACTCCTCTGGTGGTTCGTCTCCCTCATGTACATAACCGCATACGCTACAAACCCATTTTGCCATAGTCGCTTCTCCTTTCGTGTCTTACATAAATACTCTGTATAGCTATTAACTAGCTATGTTCTTGGTTTGAGTATAACATTGACGATAGCAATTATCAAACCAATTCTAAGCCAATACCTATATTTATTTTCTACACCAACAAATCTGTATTTTCCTTGCTTTCCTCAATCATCTTGTTAAGTTTAGCGCAAGGTATACTTATTACCAGACCAAATAATAATGCAACCAATACATATATTCCCATTCCACCCAGATACATCCAGTAGTCCTTACCATGGAATCCTGCTATTGTCTCACGGATTGCATTCATACCGTAGGCAAATGGCATGTATTTATACATGTACTGGAACACTATCGGCAATACCTCTACCGGGAAGGTTCCTCCTGATCCGGCAACCTGAATTACGAGAAGTACAACAGCTGCTGCCTCTCCCACATTACCAAAGGCATAGGACAGAGAATACATAAACAAAGTAAATGTAAAGCTTGTAATGGATGCGGCCAGCCAAAACATAAACGGATGCTCACACTGTATTCCAACAAATAACAGACAACCCAGCACTGTGATAATTGTCTGGATCTGACCTATAAAATAGAACACCATATATCTACCGAAGAACTTCTGGTAATTCATGAGATTTACGCAGCCTGCAGGCACAGTCTTTAATGTGCTGTGTACAATGGCTATGAGGATAAGAGCTCCAAACCAGATGGACAGTATTATGTAAAATGGTGCTGTAGCAGATCCATTATTTGCCACATAATATATAGGCTGCTCATCCAGATTTACAGGGCTTGATATAAAATCTGCAATAATTGCCGGATCTGTCTCAATAAGCTTCATAAGAGTGGCATATTGATGATTATTCTCCAAATCATCTACATCTGCTATAAGTTGTCTCAGCTTACTCTGCATATCAAGAGCTGTATTTAATGTCTCTGTAAGCTTGTCTTTACCAAAGCCCATCATCTCAGGATAGCTATTCAATGCTCGAGATACATCATCTATACTGTCACTCGAATAATTCAATATCTGCTGAATCTCATTCATAGACGCCTGTATGGAATTCATTGTATTATTCAACTGAGGATCTATAGTATTATTGTATGTCTCATACAGATTATCAATATCACGCTTTGACTCTTCCATATCCTTGTTGAGATTTTCAATCAAAGCTTTGGCATCAGCAGAGGTAACATCTCCAGTTGCCTTCAATGCATTTAAGTCCGCCTCAATAACAGTTAAGTCTGTATCTATTGATTTCTTCTCATTATCGATTTCTGTATTAAGACTTACTGTATCTTTGATATTTGTATTGTACAACTCATGTAGAGATGTAACTGCTGTCAATAGAGAATCCACCTGCGTAGAACCAATCTTTCCCGCATTATCCACCTGATTTAACATTGCATTTGTCATATCAGAAATGGAATAGATAGAGGTTTTGGCATTTCCTATATTTATTCTCATGAGATCCGAGGTGGTATCCACTGCATTTTCCCCACTGTCAATAGCTGAGCTGGCAGAATTGGCAATGGTTCTTCCTGACTGCATAATGCTATCAAGCTGATCTGTCACTTTGTTTGTAGCCTCAGTCAGACTGGAAGCCGCATCTATAATACTGATATATGACTCCAAAATTGTGATATATGTTGTCATATCTCCATCCAGCTTCTCAAGCTTCTCCTGAACTGTATCTGTAAGCCCAGCCGTTGTGGAGCCTTCTGAAGAAGCTACATAATTACTTACCTGAAGCATGGTCTTAGCAAGAGTTGATACAAATGCCTTGTCGATTTCCTCCTCCAAAGTGGTCTTTACCTTGCCGGTAATCTTGGGAGCAATGGCATTCTTTTTCTCATTTTCATAATAAGTAATCTTGGGATTCTGCAAATCTCCTCCCAGGAAACTTATAATGTCGGATGAAAACTTCTCATCCACCACGAGAGCCGCATAATATTTGCCACTGTATACTCCCTCTACTGCTTCCTCTTTGGTATCAACAAATACCCAGCCGATAGTCTTGTTTTCCTTCAGGTTGGAGATAATCATATCACCTACATTCAAAGTGATACCACCAACCTCCACTCCTGTATCCGAGCTGGCAACAACTACCTGTAAGTTCTTGGTAGCATTTTCGCCATAGGGATCCCAGTTGGACAATATGTTGAACCATGCATATAAACATGGCATAACTGACAATCCCATAATAACCACAAGGGCTACTACATTTGTTATTAGTCTCTTGAAATCAGCGGAGGCCACACGAAATATATTGGTCATTCGTCCTCCCCTCCCTTTATCTCTTCGATTTTTTCATCTATCTCATCACGAACTTTCTCGCGGATTTTGGCTCTGCGCTCATCCACTTTATCCAGGCGCTCATTTACAATTTCTTCGGCAGCTTCTATGTTCTCGCTGTTTACCACAAGAGAAGCATTTTCCATAACATCAACGCCATAATCCTTCATTCTCTCCATCATCTTGTAATCTGTATACTCCACATATATCAGATAAAAGGCGATTCCAAACAGTGAGAGAATCCACATTATAAGAAATATTAATTTGCCTGAAGATATGGCAAAACTCAATATGAGAAATATCAATGGCAGGAAAATATTAACCTTGATTCCCACCTGTATTCTCATCTGATTCTGCTTATGAACTTGCTGCTCATAGTCCACGAATTTATCCAGGACTTCCTTGTAATCAGGTTCCTTACTCATTTTACACTCTCCTACATCATCTCTGTGTCTTCCATACGCTTGTGCATATAATTGTTTACTCCGTCAAATGGTATTCGAAGTAGCAATCCTATAACTAATGCCGGCAAAATAAACAACATTAATTCCAGCAAATATAATCCGTAATCCATCTGGTACAATCCACATATTGCCTCTCTCATAGCATTTATGGCATAAGGGAATGGGAAGATAATATATACCTTCTGGAAGAATTCCGGCAGAAGTTCTATCGGATAAGTTCCTGATGAACCAGCAATCTGAAGCACAAGCACAACTACTGCTGCCGCTTTTCCCACATCTCCAAAGCTATATACCAAGGCATATATCAGCATTGAAAATACAACTGAAGCCAGTGCAGCTGCCAACCAGAACATAAATGGATGTAAGCACTGGATTTTTAGAATCAATATATCTCCCAACACTGTAATAAATGTCTGTACCTGTCCCATAAACAAGAAGAACAAGCCTCTGCCAAAAAACAGCTCTGATGGTTTTGCCTCTGGATATTTCTTCTTGTTGACTCTGGTCTTTACAATTGCCACCAGGATAGTCGCCCCAACCCATATAGACAGGGTTGTGTAAAATGGTGCAACTGCTGAACCGTAATTCTCTACAGGATATACAGTTACAGTATCAATCACCACCGGCTCTGAAAAGAATTCTCCGTACAAATCAGGATTACCTGTCAGAGTATCCACCAAGGCTTCAACTCTCTCATCCTCACGCACCTTCTTTACCTTATCAAGGGCGGTAGTTATTCTCTCATTTATTTTGCCAAGAGCATCTCTGGTCTTGACTAAGCTTGTGTTGGTACTTCCAATTGTAGTCTGAAGTGAACCAAAGACATCCCCCATACTTCCTAGGATTCCACTCATGTTGTTCATCAAATCACTGGCGTTGGATACAATATCCTGCAAGCTATCCACACAACTTCTAACCTGAGGAATCATCTGATTATCCACCGTATTTCTAGTGCTGTTAATATTTGATAGAGCATCACCAATGGCGTCCGCTGTACGGGTCTCTTTGCTTTTTACATCGGCGGAAACATCTGCATAGGATTGACCTAGATTTAGGGTATTTAAAATCTTCTGTACATTTTCCACATTGCCTGTAACAGAATTGATGGTATTAGTTACATCCTGACTTGCTCCACCGGAAGCAGCCAGAGAACTTGATAGAGCACTCAAATCCTGTAATACCACATTGGTATCCTTTACAGTCTGAGCTGCTGCCGCTTCCATCTTATCCACATCGCCACTTAACTGGGCTGCGTAAAGAGCATTTTGCATATTAGTAAGCATTGTGCTTATGGTATCAAGGGTCAGATCAACCTGAGTCTTATATGCATTCAGTGTGTCCCTTGTAGTTTGGATAGAAGATGCCGACTCACCAAGGGAATCTGCGCTGGATTTCGTCTTCTTCTCCATCTCTGTGGCATCATGACTGGCTCCATCCACTGTTGTATTAAGCACCGCATTGGCCTGAATGATTTTATCAAGCATTTCCTGATAATCTGTCAGTTCTTTGCTTAACTTCTCCAGTCTCTCTATAAAGGCATCTACACCTCCATCTTCCTCTATGTCCTCATACATATCATTTGCTTCAGAAAATACTGAGGCGGTCATAACCTTTACAAATTTCTTATTAATGCTTGTCTGTACATTTGAAATAACAGTATCGGATATTTTGGTTGCCACAGGATTCTTCTTCTGATTTTCATAGAATATAAGTGTTGGCTGAGTCACATCCTCCACAAACATGTTGTACATATTGTATGTGAAGTTCTCCTCGATGACGATGGCAGCATAATAATAACCAGACTCTACACCCTTTAAGGCTTCCTCCTGATTATCCAGAAATTGCCAATCTACCTTATCACTTCCGGATAGCTCCTCAATTATGTCCTTACCTACATTCTTGTACTCGCCGTCCTCATCGGTATAGCCCTTATCCAGGCAGACTGCCGCTAATTTTAAATTTCCTGTATTCCCATATGGGTCCCAGTTTGAATAAATATTGAACCACGCATATAACGCAGGCAGGAAGCAGACTCCCACCGCGATTATTAGCGCAAATAGATTTTTAGACAGATTCTTGATATCTGTAAGAAATATTTTCTTTATGATCTTCATTCTACTCTTTTGCCCCTAATTACTTATTTCTTTCCTCGTCCAAGGTACCTATCTTGATACTGTTTCTCGATACCTTCTTCACTTTATAGAGGAAATCGTCTGCTGCATGCAGATAATCCCATACTCTGGCATCTTCATCAGGTACACCCCAACATATTCCTTGAGAAATTGTCAAATGATCTGAAGCCAGTGAATATTTATGCTCCACATTCTCTGCTTCAACCATGTTCTTCAGATTCTCCGCAAGCTTTTTTGTCTCTTCCATTGTGAAACCTTCATAGATAATTACAAATTCATCGCCACCATATCTCGAGCAAAATACATTGCCTCCTTTGGCGGCTCTACGCATCTTCATAAGACTGTCCGCCACAAATTTAATGGCTGCATCTCCAGCCTGATGTCCGTAATTGTCGTTGTATTGTTTGAAAAAATCTATATCAAGTATTTCAATAGCCAGAGGTTTGTGCTTCTGATATGCATACTCGAAAGCATTTTCACCAAAGGAATTAAGCTTTGCTCTATTGTATATACCAGTCAATGCATCCGTCTGAGACTGGCGCTGCAGAAGCTCATTTTCCATCTCCACTTCCCTGTTAATCTGTACCAGATTATTAATGGAACTACGCATTCCTATCATATTAATGACCATCATGCGATTTTCCTTCTCCATAAGCTCAGACATATTGAAATATTCAATAGCAGCCTTCTCATATTTCTCTCTATCATCTAACTGCTGATAGAATCTGATCTTCAGAGACAGAATCTTCTTCTTGAGATTTTTGATATCTGTCTGCTCAATAAGTTCAGCTACAATAGAATATGCTACCAAAAAATCATCGGCCTTACCTCTCAACATAAGCATCTTGAGATAATCATACAAATCATCGAACATATCCATTATAGGCATATCCAGAGACAGCTTATCATTGATTGCAGCCACCGCTTCATCAGTCTGCTTATCCATTCTCTTGGAGAAATATATTCTGGCTTTCAGACAATCCAAAAGAAGCGCATTCATATCATCTAATCTGGCATAATCTATCTTGGCCAGATAACTTTCTGCTACAGTTTGCTTGCCTAAGCTGAGATAATTCTTGCCCATGCCCAGATAGGCGGTAATGAGATTGTTGTAATAGTCCGGCATTTCAGGATGGGCAATAATATAATGGTAACCTATCTCCATCTGATCCAGACTCTTCTGATATTCTCCGATATTGTAATACAGAGACGCCACATTCATATGTATCATCCATTCCAAATCAGGCAATTTGTAATTCTGACAATAGCTAATAGCCTTGAGATAATAATCCATGGCAAATGGAGCATTTCCCCTGTTTAAAGACATGATACCCAACATATTGTTGGCCATGGTTACATATCCCCACTCTCCAATTTCTTCCATTGGATCTAAGCAGGCTATCATCTGGGCATAGAAATTCTTCATATCATTTAACAGATAATATGTCTCACCCCTTGTAAAGCAGGCAAATCCCACCAGGGCTTTGTCATTTATCTGTCTTCCATAATCCTCCAGCTTATCACAGCTGCGTAGGATTTTAGCGCTATCAAGTCCACGGGAACTTTGAATCTCTAATATGCAGTTTCTTATTTCTGAATTATATCTGTTTATATCCATAACTAACTCTCATAAATCACTTGTGTTATCTCATAAAGTCTCTAATAATGCTTGTGAAAATGCTGCAAATTCCTCCAATGTAAAGGTCTCACCTCTTACTGAAGCAGGATAACCCAGCTTTTCAATTGTAGCTATAATATTTTCCTTTGGCACATTTAACTCTCCGGAATTACTCAAGCCGTTGGCCAGGGTTTTTCTTCTCTGGTTAAATGATGCTCTAATCACTTTGAACATAAAACTCTCATCGCTTATTTCCACAGGTGGCTTGTCATATTTGGTAAGTTTAATTACCGTGCTCTCCACCTTCGGCTGCGGAACGAAGCATGCAGGAGATACTGTGCAGATAACTTCCGGCTTAGAATAGTACTGTACTGCAAGAGATAATGCTCCATAATCCTTGGTTCCCGGACCTACCTGCATTCTGTCTGCCACTTCCTTCTGAACCATTATGGTAATAGATTCAATAGGCACATGACTCTCAAACAATCCCATAATAATAGGGGTTGTAATATAATATGGCAGATTCGCTACCACCTTGGCTGGTCGACCACCGTTTTTCTCATTTACCAATGCATTGATATCAACCTTGAGTATATCTTCATTGATAACAGTTACATTGTCATAGTCCTTCAAAGTGTCATCTAACACCGGCAGAAGGTTGGTATCTATTTCCACTGCAACTACCTCTCTGGCAGCTTCGCAGAGATACTGAGTCATAGTTCCTATTCCAGGGCCAATCTCAATTACAAAATCATCCTTGGTAATATTTGCCGCACCTATAATCTTCTCCAGAATATGTGTGTCTATAAGAAAATTCTGTCCGTATTTCTTCTGAAAACGAAAACCATGCTTCTCAAGCACAGCCATTGTATACGCTGGATTTCCTAAATATGCCATCTTTTACTTCCTTAATCTATACTCTTTAATCTATTACTACACAATATACATTTACATATATTTTGTATGTTCAAGTTATACATCATGATACATTTGGCGCTATATGCCATACATTCGTCTGGCATTGGCCTCCGTGATTGCCTCAACTTCCTTGGAATCCATTTCCCTGATTTCAGCAATTTTATCAATTACATATTTGATTCTGGCAGAATCATTTCTCTCACCACGATGTGGCTCCGGAGACATGTATGGTGCATCTGTCTCCACCAGGATTCTATCCATAGGAATAGCTCTTACGCTCTCCACCAGTTTCTTGGCTTTCTTGAATGTAACTACTCCTCCTACGCCAATATAGAAACCTAAGTCTATAAATTCCCTGGCCATCTCCGGTGAGTAAGAATAGCAATGCACAACCCCGGGATTAGTAACATCAGGGTGGTTCTCCACATATTCTCGCAATATATCCATGGTATCTTTGGCTGCATCCCTAGAGTGTATAATAACCGGCAATCCCATTTTATAAGCCAGATCCAACTGTTTCTTGAACCATTTCTTCTGAGTGGTAACATAATCTGTTCCCTCTTTGCGGAAATAATCCAATCCAATTTCACCTATGGCTACCACCTTGTCAGCAGTTTCAGCCAGTCTCTCTATTTCCTGGAGACCCTCCTTCTCAAGGCAATCAACCTCATCAGGATGGCAACCTACTGTGGCATATATGTAATCCCACTTAGACGCCAACTCAACTGCCTTCCTGGAAGTCTCGATATCTGCACCTACATTTACCACATAACCTACATTTCTCTTTGGGAGCTCTTCTAGAAGAGCCTCTCTATCCTCGTCATAACACTCATCATCATAATGAGCATGTGTTTCAAAAATCATCTAATCACCTATTAAACCAACTAAAGTGCAAGCAGTATACTACTTGCACTTGTTGTCTTTATTATCTCATGTACCCTTGCGTCCATGATAACTATTTTATTAACATATTTCTGCGCCGGCAGGCATAGCCTTCTCCGGTGTCATAAGAGCCAAATTGCCCTCTGCATCCTCTGCACAAAGCAGCATTCCTTCAGATAATACTCCTGCCAACTTAGCTGGCTTTAAGTTTACAAGTACCATAACCTTCTTGCCTACCATCTCCTCTGGAGAGTAGTATTTCTTGATTCCTGATACAATCTGTTTTACTTCAGATCCAACCTTGACCTGTGAGCACAATAGCTTGTTTGACTTTGGAACTGCTTCGCAGGCAATAATCTCTCCAACCTGGAACTGCATCTTCATGAAATCGTCAAATGTAATTTCAGGCTTTGCCTCAATATCAATTACATTTTCATCCTCTGCTACAGCCTCTTCTACCTGTGGATGTAATTCCTCAACTCTTGCCATAACCTCATTGATATCAAGTCTCTGGAAGAGAATCTCTGGCTTATCTGTAACCTTTACACCATTTTCACGGTGTCCGAATTTATCTAAATCATCATAAGCAATCTTGTCAGCATTCAACTGCTTCAAAATAGCTTCTGTAGTATTTGGCATGAAGCTCTCCAACAGGCATGCTCCAATTGTAATACTCTCAACTAAGTTATAAAGCACTGTTGATAATCTGTCAGCCTTGGCCTCATCCTTGGCAAGTACCCATGGCTCTGTCTCATCGATGTATTTATTGCATCTCTTAAAGAGGGCAAATACTTCTGTAATAGCATCTGCTACACGAAGCTCATCCATCTTGGCCTCAACGCGAGCTCTTGTAGATGTGACAACATTTTTCAAATCCTCATCTACAGCTTCAGCTACACCCTTGTCTGCTACAACACCGTCGAAGTACTTATTGCTCATAGAAATTGTTCTATTAACAAGGTTTCCAAGTGTGTTAGCCAAATCAGAATTTATTCTCTCCACAAGAAGTTCCCATGAAATAACACCATCATTATCAAATGGAATCTCGTGCAATACGAAATATCTAACTGCATCTACTCCAAAGAAATCTACCAACTCGTCTGCGTAAAGTACATTTCCCTTGGACTTACTCATCTTGCCATCTGCCTGAATCAGCCATGGATGACCAAATACCTGCTTAGGAAGCGGCTCACCAAGTGCCATCAAAAAGATTGGCCAGTAAATTGTATGGAAACGGATAATATCCTTACCGATAAGATGCAAGTCTGCTGGCCAGAAGTTCTTATACTGGTCACTGCTCTCGCCGTCACAATCATATCCGATTCCTGTTATATAGTTGGTAAGAGCATCAAGCCATACATATGTTACATGCTTTGGATCAAATGTAACCGGGATTCCCCACTTAAATGATGTTCTTGATACACACAAATCCTGTAAACCTGGTAACAAGAAATTATTCATCATCTCATTTTTTCTGGATACAGGCTGAATAAACTCTGGGTGAGTATTAATATGCTCAATAAGTCTGTCAGCATATTTACTCATCTTGAAGAAGTATGCCTCCTCCTTGGCAGGCTGTACTTCTCTACCACAGTCAGGACATTTTCCATCTACAAGCTGTGACTCTGTCCAGAATGATTCACATGGTGTACAATACATTCCTTCATAAGCGCCCTTATAGATATCTCCCTGATCGTAGAGTTTCTTGAAAATCTTCTGAACCTGCTTCTCATGATCCTCGTCTGTTGTACGGATGAATTTATCATAAGAAGTATCCATCAAATTCCAGATTTCCTTTATCTGTCCAGATACATCATCTACGAACTCCTTTGGAGATACTCCAGCCTCTCCTGCTTTGAGCTCAATTTTCTGACCATGCTCATCTGAACCTGTCTGGAAAAATACGTTGTATCCTTCCTGTCTCTTAAATCTGGCAATACTATCTGCAAGTACAATCTCGTAAGTATTTCCAATATGTGGCTTACCTGATGTATATGCGATTGCTGTTGTAATGTAATAATTTCCTCTGTTTGACATACTATCTACTGTTCCTCTTCATAAATATCATCTAATTTTGTTCCACACTTAGGGCAGAAAGTTGCACCTACTGCTACCCTTGCCTCACACTTAGGGCATACTGTCTCGCCCTTGATATTTGACAATTCTTCTTTTATAGCATTGATTCTGGCATCAGCCTCATCAACTTTGTTAAATAAATCTACCATATCCTCAGGAATAGCATCCTTATTTCCCTCATAGAACTTGCGACCAATTTCGATAAATGCTTCCTTCTTCAAATCTTCCTTTGCCTTCATTTCAAACTGAAGTTTTGCAGAATCTGTCATTTCCTTTGTCTTCTCACCAAGTTCACTTGCTGCTGAAGTGATTGCATCCCCGATTGCGTTAAAAAAATCCATAATTTTTCCTCCAAAATCCATATACATATGAAATTATGCATACTTAGTTATTATATACAAGTAATCCCTTGTTTTCAATGTTTATCCACATTTCACATAATAATTGTTAATATATGATCTTTATTATTTCAAATCCGTAAGTATAGACTCTCCAATAGTATCTGCCGGCATATTCACACCGAAGTTGTCTGCTATTGTAGCTCCTATTGTGGCAAATGTATCTGTATCGTCTAACTTACCACTACCTTCAAATCCCTTGGAATACATAAGAAGTGGTACACACTCCCTGGTATGATCTGTTCCTGTATAAGTAGGATCGTTGCCATGATCTGCTGTAATCATAAGCAAATCATCCTCTCCCAACAGTGGCAGAAGCTGACCCAGCTTCTCGTCAAAGCGCTCAATCTCCTGACCGTAGCCTATTGGATCTCTTCTATGTCCCCACAGCGCATCGAAGTCTACCAGATTTACAAAGCACAGACCTGTGAAATCCTCCTTGGCAATATCAATGGTCTGCTCCATTCCATGTACACTACTTTTGGATCTGTTGCTTGCGGTAATTCCCTCACCTACGAATATATCATTTATCTTGCCAACTGATATAACATCATATCCTGCGTCCTTTAAGCTATTCAAAGCTGTTGGTCCTGTAGGCTTAAGAGCGTAATCATGTCTATTGGCAGTTCTTACGAATTCGCCCTTTTTCTTGCCTGTGTATGGGCGGGCAATTACTCGTCCCACTCTCCACTCATCCTTCATGGTAAGCTCTCTGGCAATCTCGCAGTATTTGTAGAGAGTCTCAATTCCCATAGTCTCCTCATTTCCACAAATCTGAAGAACCGAATCAGCTGAAGTGTAGACAATCAACTTCCCCTCATTTATCTCCTTCTCTGCCAGCTCCTCTAGAATCTCTGTACCGCTGGCTGACTTGTTACCAATTATCTCGCGGCCACATCTCTTCTCTAATTCATGTATCAACTCCGGTGGAAAACCTGTGTCTGTAAATGTGATAAAGGGTTTCTTGGTATTGATTCCCATCATCTCCCAATGACCTGTCATTGTATCTTTACCATTGCTGGTTTCGTACATCTTCAGATAATAACCTGTTGGACTGTCCTCACCATCTACTCCCACAATAGGTTTTAGATTTGTAAGACCTAGGTTTCTCAAATTAGGAATCTTAAATCTCTCCCCTGCTGAGATTCCCTCTTCAATTCCTCTTGCTTCCATCTTCTCAGCAATGTGACCCAAAGTATCAACGCCCACATCACCGAATTTCTCAGAATCAGGCATTGCGCCGATTCCCATGGAATCTATAACTATGACAAATACTCTCTTGTATTTCTTATAAGCTGACATATTATCTACCTCCCTTATTTACTATTAAATCTTATGCATTCTAAGTATCTGATCATTAATGCCTAAGACTTAGAGATTATCCGGACCAAATCCCTGAGGCAGTAAATCTGCCAAAGTATATTCCTCATAATCAATATTTTCATTTTCATCTCTTGCGCCCAGATAAATTTTGAAATCCTGCCCGCAAAATTCTCTCATAACCTGTCGGCATACTCCACATGGCGGACATATATTTGTAGCCTTGCGACTCATTGGACCACCAACAATTGCAATTGCCTCAAAATCCTTTACTCCCTCGCTAACCGCTTTGAAAAAGGCTGTTCTCTCAGCACAATTTGTAGGTGTGTAGGCTGCATTTTCTATATTACACCCTGTAATAATCTGCCCATCTGCTGTGAGAAGGGCTGCTCCAACTCCATGATTAGAATATGGAACATAAGCCTTATCTCTTGCCTCAAAGGCGGCTCTTACCAATTCTCTTGCCTCTACCATAATTATTTCTCCTGTCTTATGAGCTGACGAATTGCTTCAACTGCTGTAGTGATTGCTATTTCCGTGTCGTGAGCCTGTTCATTTGGCAATCCAAGCTTCGCTCTCTCCTGATTTGCCACTACCAGAAAGCAAGAACCTACTCGAACTCTCAGGAAACTTCCTGCTATAAATAATGCTGCCGACTCCATCTCAGATGCCAGGCAACCCATTCTAAGCCAGGCTTCCCACTTGTTCTGTAATTCATAACTCACAGGCATCACCTCTGGCTCATGCTGTCCAAAAAATGAATCCTTACATTGAACCACACCTGTGTGATGATTAACCCCCAAGGTCTCTGCTGCCTTTACCAACGCATTGGTTACTGTAAAATCAGGAACCGCCGGATACTCAATAGGAGCATACTCGCGACTTGTTCCCTCCATTCGTATTGCTCCTGTGGCAATAACTACATCACCACCGCACACATCTGTCTGCATACCGCCACAGGTTCCTACTCTGATAAAGGTATGTGCACCATTTTTGGATAACTCTTCTATAGCAATTGCAGCGGAAGGTCCTCCAATTCCTGTTGATGTTACACTTACCTTTACTCCCTCAAGTGTACCTGTGTAAGTGACATATTCTCTACTGTCTCCCACCAATACAGGATTATCAAAATGTGCCGCAATCTTGGCGCATCTCTTGGGATCCCCCGGCAGAATTACATATTTACCTATATCATCCGGTCCAACACCTGTATGATATTGTTTTCCTGAACCTTCTGTATAATCAACCATATTTATACCCTCCAAATCTATATATTTGTCCGCCTGCTATAGACCAGACTAATTAATCATTTTTTTACATGCACTGAATATACTTTCCATAAAAAATAGAGATAGCACATGCTACCTCTATTATATCTCATAATCAATTTATATAAAATCATTATTACGAGTTCCATGCCTATGAATATAGTTTCAATTCATATCTATCGGATGCAAATATATACCAGATATACTGCATACAATACAAGCATAAGAATTCCTTCCGGTCTTGTAATCTTCTTCTTAGTTGCACAGAAAAGCCATACAATGAGAGAAAATACAAGTAAAACTACAATATCAATCATATTTTCCATAATAAATGCTACTGGACTGATTGACGCTGCTGCTCCTAAAATCAAAAGTATATTGAAAATATTAGAACCAACAACATTTCCTATAGCCATATCAAGCTCATTCTTTCTAGCAGCTGCAATTGATGTGGCAAGCTCTGGAAGTGATGTACCGCATGCTACAATTGTAAGACCGATAAGTGTCTGAGATACTCCAAAGGCTGAAGCAAGTGTTACGGCTCCATTTACCACGAAATCTCCACCGTATTTAACAGCAACTGCACCCAGGACAATAAGTAATATAGCCTTCCACATAGGCATATCCTTGTCGATGTCCTCCTCACCTTCAACTACAACATCCTCACCCTTTGCTCTGGCAATGATTGCCTGCTTAATCATAAATGCAAGGAAAAGTACAAACAACACAAGGAAAGCAATTCCATCCACTCTTCCAAGTGTCATTCCATTATCACCCATGATTCCATTCATTCCAAGGAATCCTAAAAGCAAAAGCAATACTGCAGTAAATGCAGAAAATGGAAAGTCTCTCCTGGTGGTCTCCTTTGAAACCATAAGTGGGTTAAATAAGGCTGATATACCAAGGACTACCATAAGGTTGAAGACATTTGACCCAACCACATTACTGATTGCCAAAGTATTGGCACCGGCAAGGGATGATGTAATACTGACTGATAACTCTGGGAGACTTGTTCCCATGGCAACTACTGTCATTCCTATTATAAGTCCCGGCACTCTCAATTTGTACGCTACTGCAGAAGCACCGTCTACAAAAAAGTCTGCCCCCTTTACAAGCAATACAAATCCCACCACAATGGCTAAGATAGCAAGCAAAATATTATACATTCTCTGTTCTCCTTCTCATTTTGTATACTATTAGTTCTATATTAAAAAGGCTACATAAGTACACCTTTTATAAATATCTCAATTCCTATACCTATGAGGATTATACCTCCAAGGATGGTCGCTCTTCCCGCCAGCTTCAATCCGATTTTTCTGCCTGCAAGAAGTCCAATCATACATATAACAAATGTGACAACTGCAATTACAATACAGGCCAGCAATGCGTCCATGAACACAAATGCTGAAATTGTAAATCCTACGGATAAAGCATCAATAGAAGTTGCAACTCCCTGCATCAACAGAAGTCCCATAGTCAATTCAGTAGTTGAAACCTCTTCAGCAATCTTGTCCCTAATTCCTTCGTATAACATCTTGCCACCTATAAATCCCAGCAGCAGCAATGCAATCCAGGGAATAAACACTTCAAATACTCTAAATTTCTCCACAACAGTTCTGACACATACCCATCCAATGAGAGGCATGGCAAATTGAAAGAAAGCATATGTAAAGGCAATGATGCACATTCGCCTCTTTCGCATATGGGGTTCGTTTAATCCATTGGCAACAGATACGGTAAATGCATCCATAGCCAGACCAATTCCCAGCAAAATACTATTTATTAAATTCATACTAATGTCCTTTTATTATATTTTTCAACCTGTAGGCTAAAAACAAAAAAGACCTGCTGTGTAAAAGGATATACCAACCCTCTTACACGCAAGTCTCATTCTTTAAGATCAGCCAGGTCATATTGACCGAGATTGTTGACTAATCACGGCAATGCCGCGAATTACTCCCTTACGGATGTATGAAGTATAATTTATAAAACGCTTGTTAGTCAACACTAACTTCTTCTGCCTTGCCAAATTTTTCCTGTACCTTCTGTGCAATCCAAGAACCAACAATTCCGCAGAACACTCCAATAAACAGAGATACGAATACATCTGTTGGCCAATGAATGAAGAGATACAATCTGGAAATAGCAATGCATGCAGCCAGCACAATTGCCGGAATTCCCCACTTCTTATTATTTCTATAAATAGCAACAGCCGATGCAAAGGATGCTGATGTATGCCCTGATGGGAATGAATAATCATCCTGGAATACAAGCATCTGATTAAGTGGATCCAAAATCCATGCCGGACGACATCTCACTGTAACCCGCTTTAATATAATATTTACAATTAAAACCGACAGTACCAATGCCCAGAAAGATGCCCATGCAATCTGCTTCTGATGTGCGAAGATAAATGTCTTCAATGTCTTGTGATCTGAGTTTAACCATGCCTTGGTTCCCAGACAGATAAGCATTGCAAGTGTAATTGCAACCCAGAAGATTCCCTTATCTCCAAGTGATGTTACGAAGAGATTTATCTTATCCAGAATAGGATTGTGAAATCCCTGAAACCAATTCAACATGTTTTCTTCCCATGGAAAATAGAAAACATCTCCTCCTGCAACCAAGTCAGCATACTGACTTGAAACCGCTTCCCCTGTTGTAATCATATATTTAACCTCCCATATGACTTATTTATTATGATTATATCATTTCGAGTTAATTATTTTACAACAATCTTGCAGAAATTCTTCTTGCCCTTTTTCAGTACGAAGTCTGTGTCAAATGCGCTCTTATCATATGCGGTAAATGGATCTGTAACCTTCTCATCATTTACAGAAACGCCGTTCTGCTGAACTGCACGACGAGCTTCTCCACGAGAGGATGTAAGTCCTGAAGATACAAGAAGTGTAAGGATATCAACCTTGCCATCTCTAAAATCATCCTCTGTAATTTCTGCCTCTGGCATATTGTCAGCTGAGATTGCTCCTGAGAACAATGCTTTGGAAGTATCCCGAGCCTTGGAAGCTTCCTCCTCACCGTGAACTAATTTTGTAAGTTCGTAAGCCAGAATATCCTTGGCTTCATTAAGCTGTGAACCTTCCCATTTCTCCATTGCCTCGATTTCCTCAAGTGGAAGGAATGTAAGCATTCTCAGACATTTCAAAACATCCGCATCAGCTACATTTCTCCAGTACTGGTAGAAATCAAATGGAGAAGTCTTCTCAGGATCAAGCCATACAGCACCAGACTGTGTCTTTCCCATCTTTTTGCCCTCTGAGTTGAGAAGAAGCACCTGTGTCATAGCATATGCATCTCCACCCAGTTTTCTACGGATAAGTTCTGTACCACCAAGCATGTTGCTCCACTGATCATCACCACCGAACTGCATATTACAACCGTATTTCTGGTATAACATGTAGAAATCGTATGACTGCATAATCATGTAGTTGAACTCAAGGAAGCTAAGTCCCTTTTCCATACGCTGCTTGTAACACTCAGCAGTAAGCATACGGTTTACAGAAAAATGTGGTCCTACTTCACGGAGCACTTCCACATAATTCAGACCCATTAACCAGTCCGCATTATTTACCAGAATAGCCTTGTCATCACTGAAATCGATGAATCTGCTCATCTGCTTCTTGAAGCACTCTACATTATGATTAATCTGCTCTGTTGTCATCATCTGACGCATATCACTTCTACCTGAAGGATCACCAATCTGTGCTGTTCCACCACCAATCAAAGCTATTGGCTTATTTCCAGCCATCTGCAATCTCTTCATGAGGCATAATGCCATAAAATGACCTACATGTAAGCTGTCAGCTGTAGGATCAAAACCAATATAGAATACTGCCTTTCCATTATTTACCAATTCCTTGATTTCAGGTTCATCTGTTACCTGGGCAATTAACCCTCTTGCAACTAATTCTTCGTATACTTGCATCTTTGTTTCCTCTCTTTTTACTAATATGTTTATATGTTTAGTTGCCCACATACTTTGTGAGCTATTAATCCATGCAGGAAATATTTGCAATAAAAAAATCCTCTATCTCCTACTTGGAAGATAAAGGACGAATTATCGTGGTACCACCTTTATTCATATATACCTCACGGCATATATCTCATCGAGTTACTATCATAACTACCGGCAACTATAACGTGCGCCAATCCGTCTTACCCTACTATCAGTTCAGGCAGCCCCTCAGGAATGTATTCAATCTACCGACACTTCAGCCTCGCACCACCCGGCATCTCTCTCATCATATCTGACATAGACCTACTTGTTTCCATCTCTGGGTTTTCTTATTCAGTTACAGGCTTTATTATATAGACTAGAAATATCTGATGTCAAGTTGATTCTGTTCAATCATATTATAATATTCTATCTAATTCTGAAGAAAATACTGTCACATTTTTGCCTATGAAATAGTTTCTCATAACATAAAAAATGGGAATAACCTAAAATCTAGGCTATTCCCAATTACTTTTATTATTTAACTACAATAATTTACTAATACTAATTATGCTTCTGCCTTAGCATTCTCTCTCATTTCATGCACTTCTCCTGCAATTTTTAGCATCTCTTCCTTTGTAAGATGATACCACTTCATTGAAACAAGTGTACATGCAAAACCAATAATTGGAAGTCCGAATGATAAGAACATTGACATCCAGAAGAGTGGCCATGTAGCAGGATCACCCATCTGAGGTGTTGTTGTCTTATATCCGATAAATGCGATCATAAATGCAGCAATTGCATTTCCAAATGCTGATATAACCTTATCAAGAAGTGACTTGATATTTGCTACAATACCAGGAATATAATGTCCTGATCTTGTAAGCTCATAATCTGTAACGTCAGCAATCATTGCAGTATTTGCTGTTGTAACTGCCATCTGTGCACCCTGCTTGATAACCATAAGTCCGCAGTAGATTATTGTAGGAATTATAGCTAAACCAATTTCTGACATCTTTCCTATTGAGAACAATACGAAACTTGCACCAATCAATACAGCGTTAGCAACAAGAGAAACCCATGTCCAAAGAACTGTTGTCTTCTTTGTTCCAAGCTTACCTATCATTGCTCCTCCAAGCAATGCGAATGCAATACCAATAATCATTGTTACGTTTCCAAGCATTGTAGAAACCTTGTAAGATCCAATCAAAATACCTGCTAAAAGAGTATTAACCAGTGACTGTGATGCTGTTGTTGTTGCAATCTTGTCTGAGGCTGTTGCAACAATCATCATCTGAAGTGGCTTATTACCCTTCAATATCTTCCACATTTCCTTCAGATTAAGCTTCTGCTCAGCTTCATCAGGATTCTTCTTTGGCTTGCTAGCCTCAAATATCTCAATAGTATCAACCTTCCAAAGTGCAATACATGCTACAAGTACAAATACACCACCTACAATTGCGTATAAGAAACATGCTTCCTTAAGCATTGGTGCATTATACTGATTATCGTATTTAGGCAAAATAAGGAATGAGATAATTGTATTAAATGCCATCGGTGTAAGATATGAATACATTGTACCGATAAGTCCAACCATTCCTCTTTGCTTTGGATCATTTGTAAGAACAGTACCTACTGCTCCACCTGCAATACCGTTAATCGTGTAGCCTATAAAGTAAAGAATGTAAATAATAACGAAAATAACTATTCCCGTTACACCTTTATATTTACTTGCTGCCCAGTTGAACATTGCAAATGCTGAAAGTGCTTCAATTGCAAAACCAATAATAAGGAATAATCTGATTTTTCCTTTTTTAGGATTTACAACGTCGAACAACCATCCTGCTGCTGTATCAGTTACAGCATCAAACAATCTTGTTACTGTAGCAATAATACCCATTGTTGCTACAGCAATTCCATATCCTTCCGTAGCAATATATGATGCATACATCATAAGCAAATAGAAACATATACCGTTACCGTTATTTGCCATTCCGAATATCAACTGAAACCAATTGGCTCGGCGATACTCTACCTTTTTTTCCTCTGCCATAATATAACCCTCCATAGCATTATTTACTTTCTATCTCCATTATATCGACAGAAGAAAAAAGAATTTCTGATTTTTATATATTGTGTCTAAATTTTGGCTAATAATTTATAAAAAGTTTACTTTAAGTTAACATTTCCTTATAAAAACAAAAAAACTCTTACATATGAATGTAAGAGTTTCCTAGAAAAGGTGCCAGTCGGATTTGAACCAACGATCAGGGAGTTGCAGTCCCACGCCTTACCACTTGGCTATGGCACCATATTAAATTATTACGTTGAAAAACGGAGAAGGAGGGATTTGAACCCTCGCGCCGGTTACCCGACCTATACCCTTAGCAGGGGCACCTCTTCGGCCACTTGAGTACTTCTCCCTGTCAATTAATATCTTCTTAATCACAACGCATAGACAATTCTACTAAATAGCGCTTTTTTTGTCAATGAAAATTTCACTATTATCCTTATTTTTCTTATAAAAAATAATTATTTATATATTTTAATAGGGTAAATATATCTAATTCTCTTTCTTAAACTGTAAAATAGCACTCTCGTATAAATTATTTCCGTGGCAATCTGCAACCACTATAACCGGAAAATCAACGACTTTTATCTTTCTGATTGCCTCTGCTCCCAAATCCTCATAACATATTATTTCTGATTCAACAATACATTTAGAAAGTAATGCTCCCGCACCACCTATTGCTGCAAAATATACTGCCTTGTTTCTGTTAACTGCTTCTAATACTTCTGGAGTTCTCTTTCCTTTTCCTATCATAGCCTTAAGTCCTAAATCCAGAAGGGTTGGAGCATATTTATCCATACGACTTGCTGTAGTAGGTCCAGCTGAACCAATTGGTCTTCCCTCTCTTGCAGGAGAAGGTCCCATATAATAAATAGCAGCATTCTCCAAATCTATTGGCAGCTTCTCTCCCTTTTCTATAAGTTCCATCAGTCTCTTGTGAGCCGCATCTCTGGCTACATACATTTCACCTGAGAGATATACATAATCTCCGGCTTTTAATCCTTCTGCTATTTCTCCATTTATAGGTAATTCAATTCTTTTATCCATAATATCCATCTCTTTTTTATAATATGTCAAAATCTGCGTGTTACTTATCTTATTAAAACCAAATAACTTTTATATTTCCCTTACACTATGTCTGTTTACATGGCAACAAATATTTATTGCCACAGGTAAACCGGCAATATGGGTTGGATATGTATTAATATTTACTGCCAAAGCTGTAGTTGTGCCACCTAAACCTCCCGGTCCTATACCCAGACGGTTGATTTTTTCCAGCATTTCTTTCTCTAAATTTGCCACCCACTCAATTTCACTGTGGCAATTTACTTCTCTAGTCAACGCTTTTTTTGACAATAATGCACATTTTTCAAATGTACCTCCAATTCCTGCACCCACAACCATAGGAGGACAAGCATTTGGTCCAGCATCCTTTACAGCTGTCAAAATAGCATTTTTCACGCCTTCAATTCCATCTGCAGGTTTCAGCATAAATACCCTGCTCATGTTTTCGCTTCCAAAACCTTTTGGTGCCAATGTAATCTTAACTTTATCTCCTGGAACAATACTGTAATGTATAATCGCAGGAGTGTTGTCTTTGGTATTTACTCTCTCTATTGGATCGGACACTACTGATTTTCTGAGATAGCCTTCTGTATATCCACGCCTTACACCTTCATTTATGGCCTCTTCTATATTCTCTCCTGTGAAATGTACATCCTGACCTACTTCAATAAATACTACAGCCATACCTGTATCCTGGCATATTGGAATCATTTCCTTGTCTGCTATTTCAAGATTAGATTCCAATTGGTTTAGAATCTTCTTGCCTAATTCAGATTCCTCCCATACTTTGGCCTGATCCAGTGCCTGCTTCATATCCTCTGACAGGTAATGATTTGCCTCAATACACATTTCTTTAATATTTTCAGTAATAATAGCTGTATCTAATTCTCTAATCATGTCCGCCTCCAATTTTTCTGCTCATTGCCACTATTATAAACTAAATAGCCCGCCAGTTAAAGATTAACCGGCAGGCTAAATTCGTTGTTTTTTAAGCTTTTTTATACATTTTACTGGAGTCTTTAATTATTTCTGATTTCAGGATGCTTCCACTGGGTTACATTCTGATGTCCGGCGCTTAAAGCGCCATCCACAGGAATTGCTGCACCTGTAATATATCTGGACATGTCACTTGCCAGAAACAGAGCCAGATATGCACATTCAACAGGATTCCCCATTCTCTGAGCAGGACAATCCTTTGCAAACATTTCCATAGCAACTTCAGGTATATCACCAAATATTGATGTTTTGGTATATCCAGGGCATATTGCATTGACAGTTATATTATATGGTGCATAATCCAATGCTGCTGCCTTGGTCATTCCAACTACTCCATGCTTTGTTGCTGTATAAAGCGCTTGTCCTCTTTGAGCCATTATTCCTGCAATAGAAGCAACATTTATTATAAATCCTCCCTTTGAGCCCGTCTCAAATATAGCTTTTGCAGCATATTTCATTCCTATATATACTGCCTTGCTGTTTAAATCAAATATCTTATCATAATCCTCGTCCTCATATTCATGTAATGGGAATCCTCCCATTCCTATACCCGCATTGCTTACTATTCCATCTAATTTTCCATAATGATTTACTGCTTCATTTACAAGATTTTTTATCTGATCGGCATCGCTACAATCTGTCTGGACAAATATTGCATCTCCACCTTTTTCTTTTATTTCCTTAACTACATTTTCTCCCTGATCCTTACTTCTTGCTGCAAGGACAACCTTCATACCATTCTCGGCATAAACTCTTGCAATAGCTTCTCCTATTCCTCTACTGGCTCCAGTCACTATTACAACTTTGCCTTGTACACTTGTGAAATCCATTATATCTTCCTCCGTATTACAGTTTTCCCTACTCTCTAACTCGTGATTAAAACCAGTTATTATAATATTTGTCATATCCACCAGCTTCAACTATCAAGTTTTTATTTGTGTAAATATACTTTATTACTTATTGATATATGTAAAATAACTTAACATTTTCTTCAATTTGTAATCCCACTTTCACCTATTTACGGATGATAATACTAACTGCAAAAAAATATTTTAGAGGACTTTATAATATGGAAAATGATATTCGATATAGTGTAACCAACACAATTATAAAAAACAGTTTGAAAACTTTAATGGAATCAAAACCCCTTAATAAAATTAAAATAATTGATATATGCAAAGAAGCTCATATTTCAAGAACCACTTTCTATAATCATTATGTGGATTTATACGATCTTATTGAGGATTTTGAAAAAGATATTTTAAATGATTTGGATATTCAGAAGTTTATAGGCATAGAGAAAACAGAAGAAAATATTATTAATCTGCTGGAAAATGTATTGGACTATATAGAATCAAATAAGAAAATCTACAAAAGATTCTTCGAAACCAAAAATATGGATTTCTACAATTTAGTTCTAAATTATTGTATGGATAAAATGTCAATTAATTCTTATTCATCAGATAATAATAATGATTTTGAATCGTCTGTATTTTTCACCTATCATTCTTTTGGCTTTTTATCCATTGTAGAAAAATGGATTAATTCTAACGAGAATAATAGTATATCCACACATGAATTAGCACAGATTATTGCGAAATATATGATATGTTAAATAATAAAAAATACTCTCTTCGTCCCTAAAAGACATTAAAGAGAGTATTTCTTTTTATTGTTATTTAATTATTCTTCAGATTTATCTTCTTCACTGGAATCCTTTATTGGATTTCCTTCCTCGTCAAATAATAAATCCTCCTCAGCAACAACTGCAATGCTGGCAACCTTCTCATTTTCCTTTAAGTTAATAAGCTTAACTCCGGAAGTGATTCTGCCCAATAATGTAGTATCACTGATTCTAATTCTGATGATAATACCATCAGTATTAATAAGCATCATTTCATTTTCTTTTACAACAGCCTTGGCACCTACCAGATTTCCTGTTTTCTCTGTAATCTTATAACATTTTACACCCTTACCACCACGGCGCTGAGTAGAGAATTCTGTCATAAGAGTACATTTTCCAAGTCCCTTCTCAGAGACAATCATAAGTGACTCGCCAGCTGATGCAAGCTGCATGGCAATTACTTCATCCTCATCCATGAGATTCATACCTATTACACCCATAGATGTACGACCTGTAGCTCTTACATCCTTCTCATTAAATCTGATACACTGACCAAATTTTGTAATAAGAATTACATCTTCGCTATTATCTGTAAGCTTTACTTCAATAAGCTTATCATCATCTCTTAAATTAATTGCAGCCAAACCATTCTTTCTGATATTTGAATAATCAGTAATCTTGGTCTTCTTCACAATACCTGTCTTTGTAGCCATAAACAGATACTGATCATCATTATATTCCTTGATAGGAATCATAGATGTGATTTTCTCATCAGGCTGCAACTGCAATAGATTTACAATAGCTGTTCCACGAGCTGTTCTAGAACACTCAGGAATCTCATATGCCTTCAATCTGTAAACTCTACCGAAGTTAGTGAAGAACATCAGGTAATGGTGAGATGTGGTCATCATCATTTCGACAATATAATCTTCATCTATTGTCTCCATTCCCTTGATTCCCTTACCGCCTCTATTCTGGCTCTTGAAGTTATCTACATTCATTCTCTTGATATAACCAAGCTTTGTAAATGTAATAACTGTATTGGTAACAGGAATCATATCCTCCATTGAAATATCAAATTCATCAAATCCGATAGCAGTTCTTCTATCATCACCGAACTTATCAGCAATTTCAGAAATCTCTTTCTTAATAACTCCAAGGAGTAACTTCTCATCTGCCAAGATTGCCTTCAATTCAGCAATTAACTTCAAGAGACTATTATGCTCCTCCTCAAGCTTGCTTCTCTCCAAACCTGTGAGAGCTCTAAGTCTCATCTCAACAATGGCATTGGACTGAGCCTCTGACAATTCAAATCTCTCAATTAATCTCTGCTTTGCTGTTGCAGTGTCTTTAGAACTTCTGATGATTGAGATAACCTCATCAATATTATCCTGAGCAATTAATAATCCCTGAATAATATGGTCTCTCTCCTCAGCTTTGTTCAAATCATACTTGGTTCTTCTGGTAACAACATCCTTCTGATGATCAAGATAATATTTGATCATCTCTAGAATATTCAATACCTTTGGCTGATTATTTACCAAAGCAAGCATTATCACACCAAATGTATCCTGCAACTGTGTATGTTTATAAAGCTGATTCAATATAACATTTGGATTTACATCACGACGAAGCTCAATTACAACTCTAATACCTTCGCGGTTTGACTCATCTCTTAAATCTGTAATACCATCAATTTTCTTATCACGATGTAATTTCCCAATGTATTCTACCAACTTAGCCTTGTTTACATTATATGGTAACTCGGTAACAACAATTCTATTCTTACCATTGTCCATTGGTTCTATTTCTGTTACAGCTCTTACACGAATTTTGCCGCGTCCGGTTCTGTAAGCCTCTTCAATTCCAGATCTACCGAGAATTACTCCACCTGTAGGGAAATCTGGTCCCTTGATTATATCCATAATCTCATCGATTTCAGTATCTCTATCTTCCTCGATTTCATTATCAATAATCTTGTTAACAGCATTTACAACTTCACGAAGATTATGAGGTGGAATATTTGTAGCCATACCAACGGCAATACCAGTTGTACCATTTACCAAAAGATTTGGAAATCTAGATGGCAATACTACTGGCTCTTTCTCTGTCTCATCATAGTTTGGTATGAAATCTACAGTATCTTTTCCTAAATCTTCAATCATATACTGAGCCATCTTGGCAAGTCTTGCCTCAGTATAACGCATAGCTGCAGCTCCATCACCATCTTCAGAACCGAAGTTACCATGACCATCTACAAGTGTATATCTCATATTCCATTCCTGAGCCATATTTACCAGGGCTCCGTAAATAGAACTATCTCCATGTGGATGGTACTTACCCATTGTATCACCGACGATACGTGCACATTTCTTATGTGGTTTATCATATGTATTGCCAAGTTCATTCATAGAATATAATATTCTACGCTGAACCGGTTTCATACCATCTCTAACATCTGGAAGAGCACGTGCCGCAATAACACTCATGGCATAATCAATATATGATGATTCCATTGTAGTTTTTAAGTCTACTTCATGAATTTGGTCAAAAATCTTATCATCCATTTTATAAATTCCTCTTAGATATCTAAATCTGCAAATCTTGCGTTTTCTTCAATAAATTCTCTTCTAGGCTCAACTTTGTCACCCATAAGAACTGAAAATGTTGCATCTATTTCAGCAGCATCCTCTGAATCAATCATTACTCTCTTCAAGATTCTCTTCTCAGGATCCATTGTTGTCTCCCAGAGCTGCTCAGCATCCATTTCTCCAAGTCCCTTATATCGCTGAACTTTATTATTTCCATCTCTTCCGATTTCAATCATAATATTGTTCAATTCTTCATCAGAGTATGCATACCATTCTTTTCTATTCTTCTCAATCTTATATAGAGGAGGAGTAGCCAAATATACATATCCCTGTCTTATTAATTCCGGCATAAATCTATACAGGAATGTAAGCATAAGAGTAGCAATATGAGCTCCATCAACATCGGCATCAGTCATAATAATAATCTTGTGATATCTCAATTTTTCAATATCAAAATCATCCTGAATACCTGTTCCAAAAGCTGTAATCATTGAACGAATCTCAGCATTATCATATATTCTGTTAATCTGTGCCTTCTCAACATTTAAAATCTTTCCGCGAAGCGGTAAAATTGCCTGAGTTGCACGATTTCTAGCCTTCTTTGCAGATCCTCCCGCAGAATCTCCCTCTACTATGAATATTTCACAGTTTTCAGGGTTCTTGTCAGAACAATCAGCAAGCTTACCCGGAAGAGATCCAACTTCCAATGCTCCCTTTCGAGAAGCTTCTCTAGCTTTTCTTGCAGCCTCTCTAGCCTTCTTTGATCTAAGAGATTTCTCACAGATGGTCTTGGCAACTGATGGATTCTGCTCTAAGAAATATGTAAGTTTCTCAGTTACAATTGAATCAACAGCACCTCTTGCTTCTGAATTACCAAGCTTCTGCTTAGTCTGTCCTTCAAACTGAGGTTCCTCAATCTTGATACTTATAATTGCAGCAATACCTTCTCTTATATCTTCACCATCCAAGGCATCATCTTTTTCTTTAATAATCTTATTATTGCGAGCATAGCTGTTAAATACTTTGGTAACTGCTGCTCTAAAACCAGCCAGATGTGTACCACCTTCCGGAGTAATAATATTATTTACAAAGCTTAAGCAATTCTCGTTATAGGCATCATTATGCTGGAAAGCTACTTCTACATATACTCCGTCTTTTTCGCCTTCACAATATATAACATCACCATAGAGAGGCTCTTTACCGCGATTGAGATAATTAACGAACTCCTTGATTCCACCTTCATAGTAGAATTCTCTCTCATTTACTTCTTCCTCGCGCTCATCCTTAAGAGTAATCTTTAATCCTTTTGTAAGAAATGCTGTCTCTCTAAGTCTTACTTTCAATGTATTAAAGTCAAATATAGTAGTTTCAAAAATACTTCCATCAGGTTCAAATGTTACCTTGGTACCTGTCTTCTCTGGGTCACAAGTTCCCACTTCCTTAAGTGGATACATTGTCTTTCCACGCTCATATCTCTGTCTGTATATTTTACCTTCTCTGCAAATTTCAACTTCAAGCCAATTTGACAAAGCATTTACAACTGAAGCTCCAACTCCGTGAAGACCTCCGGATACTTTGTATCCGCCGCCGCCGAATTTTCCACCAGCATGTAAGATGGTAAATACTACTTCAACCGCTGGTATTCCAGCTTTTTTATTAATTCCTGTTGGAATTCCACGACCATCATCCACTACTGTTATTGTATTTCCAGGATTGATTGTTACCTGAATATGTTTACAGAATCCGGCCAAAGCTTCATCTACTGCATTATCAACAATCTCATATACCAAATGGTGTAATCCTCTCTCAGATGTACTACCAATGTACATTCCCGGACGCTTTCTAACAGCTTCAAGTCCTTCTAATATTTGAATCTGATCTGCTCCATATTCCTGATTATTCTGACTCATTTATATCCTCCAAATCTTTTATATGACCATCATTTACCTGATATATTTTATTCAGATTAAATCTATTTTCTACAAATTCATCTAATCCTGTACAAGTTATAATTGTCTGGGTGTCATTAATAGCTTGCAGTAGATAATTCTGTCTGTTTTTATCCAGCTCTGATAATACATCATCAAGAAGTAATATCGGTTTATCATTAATTGTATTTTCAACCAGCTTAATCTCTGATAATTTAAGAGATAAAGCACAACTTCTCTGCTGTCCCTGTGAACCATATTTTCTAACATCTATATCACCTATAGATATTTTGATATCATCTCTATGAGGACCAACAGAAGTAGATTGAAATCTATAATCCTTATCTCTTGCTCTAATCAACTCATCTTCAAAGAAAATATCATCAATATTTGGCTCATATTTTATAAATAATTCTTCCTTACCACCTGATATTTGTTTATGAATATCATATACAATATCATTTAACTCCTGGACAAACTCATTTCTTCTGGCAATTACTTTCTTACCATAATTAATAAGCTGCATATCCCATATTTGAAGAGTATCTTTTAGGGAAGGATTATTATACATATCCTTTAGAAGCTTATTTCTCTGAGTTAATGCCTTATTATAATTTACAAGATCTGATAGATATATCTTGTCCAACTGACATAATTCAGCATCTATAAAATTTCTTCTCTCTGCAGGTCCATTTTTTATAATATTTAAGTCTTCAGGTGAGAAGAAAATAATATTTAATATTCCAAACAAATCACTGGCTTTTTTAGGACCAATTTTGTTAATGACAATATTTTTGGATTTATTCTTCTTAATATGAATATCAATCTGATATTCAATTCCAAGCTTCTCAACAATGGTTCTTATATGACCTTCATCCTGGCCAAAACGAATCATCTCTTTATCTCTACTTTTTTTATGAGATTTCGTTGTACCACTTACATAACATGCTTCCAATATATTGGTTTTACCCTGAGCATTGTCACCATATAGGATTGTTGTTCCTTTATCAAAATCTATATGTATATTTTCGTAATTTCTAAAATTCTGTAACTCTATAGATTTAATTATCATCTTATAACTTTAACACTCTCTCCATTAAAAGAAACAACATCATCAGGATATATCTTCTTACCGCGCTGTAATTCAACTTCTCCATTGACTTCAACCAATCCATCCTGAATTACAAATTTGGCATCTACTCCTGAACCAACCATGCCGGCTTTTTTCAATAATTGGCCAAGCTTAATAAAATCTTCGCCTTCTCTCAAACTAATTTCTTCCATAATTATTTATCAAATCCTATCTATTAATACTAATTTGCAATATTGAAGTTAACAGGAAGAATAAGATATATATATCTATTATCAGCATCCTTTATATAACAAGGAGCTTTTGGATTTACCATATATATATCAATTGTATCTTCATCAATTACACGAAGAGCATCAATAAAGAATTTAGGATTAAATCCAATCATAATATCCTTACCCTCTTTATTAATCTCAATATCTTCCTTCATGGAACCAATTACAGAATTAATACTTAATTCCATATTTCCATTTGTAATATTCATAATGATAGGCTTCTTGTCTCCCTCTTTTACAAGAAGAGTAGCTCTATCTATACAATCAAGAATTTCTTTTTTATTAATAGAAATCTTTGTATCATAATCACTTGAAATCATCTGCTCAATCTTGAAATATTCTCCATCAATAAGACGAGATACCATTGTTGTCTTATCAAATTCAAATACAATATGATTGTCAGAAATATATATGTTCACATCTTCATCCACTGATCCACCGATGATTTTGCTTATTTCATTTAAGCTCTTACCTGGAACAATTACTTTCTTATCTTCATAAGATTCTTTCAATTCAATATTTCTAACTGAAATTCTATGTCCATCAAGAGATACAACCTGTAAGTTATTTGCTTTAATATCAAATAACTCACCCATCATTATCTTATTATTATCATTATCAGCAATAGAGAAAATTGTTTGTCTAATAACTTCCTTTAAAGTAAATTGTGAAATTACAATTGGCTTATTTCTTGTTACCATAGGAATTGCAGCAAAGTCTTCACCTGACTTACCTACCAGATTAAAGTTTGCCTTTTCACAAGAAATAGTAGTTTTATAAGTAACATCACTTTCTATAATAACTTCATTATCAGGAAGCTTTCTTACAATATCACCAAATAATTTAGCATCAAGAGCAATAATACCTCTTTCTTCTATATTACCTTCAATAACTGTTTCAATTCCAATTTCCATATCATTGGCAGTTAATTTAATTACATTAGTAGAAGCATCTATTAAAATACATTCAAGGATTGCCATAGTAGTTCTAGTAGGAACTGCTTTGGAAACAATATTAACTCCTTTTACTAACTCTGATTTTGAACAAACAATTTTCATTATGAATGAAGCTCCTTTCTCATAAATAAATATATATAAATATTATTAGTATTAGTATTAAGCTGTGTTTATATGTATATAACTCGTGAAACTATTGTGAAACAAGAATTTATTTTAAAAATTAAATGAAAAATCCATGTTGAAAAGACCTTAATTTTATCTTGATAGAGTGTATATAAATATATTTAAAATTTTATAGACATCTATTTAATAAATATAAATTCACAATTAATACATATGGTTTTAACAAGTTATCAATATAGTTATCCACATTATATTAGTTTGGATTAATCTTTTTCTTAATAGTTTCAATATCGTTAGCTAATTTTTCATCAGTCTTGATATCTTCATCAATTTTGTTATATCCATGAAGAACAGTAGTATGATCTCTACCATTGAGTAGTTTACCAATTCCATCCAAAGTAGAATTAGTCATTGTCTTACATAGATACATAGCAATCTGTCTTGGAATTGAAATAGCTTTACTTCTATCTTTTGAAAGCATTTTCTCCATAGAAATATCATAATGCTCGCATACTACTTCAATAATAAGCTGTGGAGTTACCTCTCTTGGTTTATCAGGAGTAATAATATTTTGTAATTCCTTCTCAGCAATTTCGAGAGTGAGAGGTTTCTTCTCTAAGTTATAGTAAGCTATAAGTCTATTGAGAGCTCCCTCCAATTCTCTAATGTTGGATTTAATATTTTCAGCAATATAATCTAATATTTGATTATCAATATCTATCTGTTCTGTTTCTACCTTATTCTTAAGGATAGCCATTCTTGTCTCGTAATCAGGATATCCAATATCAGCCATAAGTCCCATCTCGAATCTAGATCTAATTCTATCTTCAAGAGTTTCCATTTCTTTAGGTGGCTTATCACTTGTAATAACAATCTGTTTTCCTGCAAGAGACAGTGTGTTAAATGTGTTGAAGAATTCTTCCTGAGTACCTTGCTTACCTATAATAAATTGAATATCATCAATCAAAAGTACATCTACTGATCTAAATTTATCTCTAATAGGAGATACATTCTTGGCTTTAATTCCATCGATTACTTCATTAGTAAATTGCTCTGTTGTAACATATAATACCTTTTTGTCAGGATTCTGTTCTAATACATAGTTACCAATTGCATGTAATAAGTGAGTCTTACCAAGTCCAGGTCCTCCATAAATATATAGAGGATTATAAGAATCTCCTGGTGATTCAGCTACAGCAAGTGAAGCTTGTCTTGGAAAACTATTATTTCCACCAACTACGAAGTTTTCAAATGTAAACTTTGGACTAAGATTGGATTTAATATAATTAGATGATTTAATACTTAAAGGTTGAGCTTCCTTATTATTAGTCTTCTCCTTTTCAGCACCTATTTCAAATCTAAGTTTTAATTCTTGATCCAAATCAAATAATTCGCTTATTACAACAGAAATAAATTTGGAATATTTCTTTGAAATAAATGTGATTGTCATTTGATCTGCTTCAAATCCGTCTGTTGGTATATAAGATAAAACCAATGTATCATCTTCTAAAGCAGTAGGATATAATGGTTTTAACCATGAAGAAAAAGAAAGATCAGTAATTGGATATTCTGTCTTTAAAGTTATTAAGACTTCGTCCCATTTAGATTGAATTAATTCTAAGTTCATATATTTCCTCATTCTATAATTACAAAATTTTTCTAACTTATATATTACTCTAAATAGGCTTATTTTACAACTAAATATGTAAATATGTGTAGGGGGTTGTATATGAGTTAAAACGCCTTAAAATCGAAAATAAAAGGTTTTAGGGGAATATTGGATAGTGTGGATAATTTTAATGAAATGTGGATAAATGAGTCAACTTATACACATATACTTTTTTTATTATAAATATGGTGTTTTTTCCTCTTGTAATGTATCCTTTGGATATTAGATGTTTATTATTTTAATATTTATTAACATTTATATTAACAATGGAGGCTTTAAACTATATTTTGATATAAAAATTTGAAAATTACTATATATAGTTGTTTATTTTAAAAAGTATTAAAAATCCCTAAATTATGCTGTTTTTATTGACTTTGAGGGCTTTTCCTAATATAATAGTAGCGATGTTTTCTTATAATAAAGGAGGTGGATATATATGAAGATGACATATCAACCAAAGAAGAGACAGAGAGCTAAAGTACACGGTTTTCGTTCAAGAATGAGCACAGCAGGTGGAAGAAAAGTTTTAGCTGCCAGAAGAGCAAAAGGCAGAAAGAGTTTATCAGCTTAATTAAGGCCACAGACCATGTGGTCTTTTCTTCTATTTATATTTATTTTAAATAGGAGAGTACTCATTTCTTTTGTTCCTTAAATAGGAAGTGAAATTATATTCATTTCCTATTTAAATAAGGAGAATTAGTTATATGAAGTTCAGTGAATATTTAAAGAAAAATAATGATTTTAAAAATGTATATAATTGTGGGATTTCTAAAGCTAACAGATATCTCATTTTATATATTAGAAAAAATGAACTGAATATAAACCGTGTGGGTGTTTCTGTTAGTAAAAAGGTTGGAAACAGCGTAGTTAGACATCGATTGACGAGACTGATCAGAGAAAGTTATCGACTAAATGAATACCAGTTCAATAGTGGTTTGGATTTGGTGGTCGTTGTAAGAAATAATGCAAAAGGTTGTTCTTATGGAGATATAGAATCAGCATTATTACATCTTGCAAAACTTCATAACATTTTAAATTAGAAAATAGTGGATTAGAATATGAATTCGATTTTAAAAAAAGGATTAATTGGATTAATAAAATTTTATAGAAGAAAAATATCACCACTTAGATCTGTAAAATGTCCTTATTATCCAACATGCTCAACATATGGATTACATGCAGTTGAAAAATATGGATTTTTGAAGGGTGGAACTCTTGCTGCATGGAGAATTATGCGTTGCAATCCTATTTCTAAAGGAGGATTTGATCCTGTTCCATAGAATTTAGGAGGTTTTACATTGACTGAAGTATATTTAACAGCCTATGATGGTGCATTTCTTGGACCAATTGCAAAATGTTTAGGCTGGGTAATGGACAAGATTTATTTATTTTTAAGTAATGTGTTAGGAATAAACAATATAGCTATTACAATCATTGTATTTACAGTTTTTATTTATTTATGTTTATTTCCTCTTACTTATCAGCAGCAGAAGTTTTCTGTTTTGACCCGTAAGATGCAACCTGAGTTAAATGCTATCAGAAAGAAGTATGCTAACAAAAAGGATCAGGCTTCTATGGCAGCTCAGCAGGAAGAAACACAGATGGTATATGATAAATATGGTGTTTCTATGATGGGTAGTTGCGGACAGATGTTGATTCAGTTACCTATTCTGTTATCGCTTTACAGAGTGTTCTATAATGTTCCTGCTTATCTTACAAGTGTAAAAGGAATTTTTACAAATCTTGTAGATGGAATTATGGCAACAGACGGTTTTGCTACAAAGATGCAGACTTTATATGAAGCAGCAAATGTTACCTTGGCAAAAAAGCCTGATTTTACAGCAAGTAGTGATGCAGTAGCAAATAATATTGTTGATGTATTATACAGACTTGGTGAAAATGGTTGGGATAAACTTGCTGATACTTTTCCACAGTTATCAGATAGTATTAATTCAACACATAGTGCATTATCAGATGTAAATTATTTCTTTATATTAAATATTTCTGATACTCCACTTAATCTTATTAAGTCTGCTTGGGCTGATAAATATTTCTTATTAATAATTGCAGCTATTTTGGTTCCTGTTGTTTCTTATTTGGGACAGGTTATTAATATGAAATTAATGCCTACTACTCAGTCATCAGGAAATGATCAGTCTGATCAGATGGCTCAGCAGATGCAGACAATGAATAAGTTTATGCCACTTATGACATTATTCTTTGCATTTACTGTTCCTGTTGGTTTGGTTATTTACTGGACAATGGGTTCTGTTGTAAGAATTGTACAGCAGTACTTCTTGAATAAGCACTTCGAGAAAATCAATCTTGAAGATATTGTTGAGAAGAATAAAGAGAAAGCTGCAAAGAAGAAAGAGAAGAGAGGTATTAGACAGGCTCAGATTTATGCAGCAGCCAAGACTAATACAAGAAACAACTCTATGTCTTCTAAAGCTAATTTCTCTCAGGATAAGTTGGATGCTTTGAATAGAGCTGATGAAGCTAGAGCTAAGGCAAAGCAGGGAAGTCTATCTTCCAAGGCAAACATGGTGAAGAATTTTAACGAAAACAATAAGTAGTGGGGTATAGAAAATGGAATATGTTGAATTCAGTGGAAAAACAGTTGATGAAGCATTAACAAATGCATTAGTTGCACTTGGAACAACAAGTGATCAGATTGAATATGAAGTGGTTGAAGAAGGAAGCAACGGAATTTTCGGTATTGGAAGCAAAGATGCTGTTATTAAAGTTGCTAAGAAGTCTTCTCCAGAAGATATTGTAAAGAATTTCCTCTCAGAAGTTTTTGAGAAGATGAATCTTGAAGTTGAGATTATCACAAAGGTTGACGATATTGAAGGATATATTGAAGTTGAATTAAAAGGACCTGAGATGGGCGTTCTTATTGGAAAGCGTGGTCAGACCCTTGATTCACTTCAGTATCTTACAAACTTAGCTCTCAATAGAAAAAATGATAATTATATGAGAGTAAAGATTGATACAGAAGATTATCGTCGCAGAAGAAAAGAAACTTTGGAAAATCTTGCAAAGAATGTATCTTATAAGGTTAAGAAGACTAGAAGAAATGTATCTCTTGAGGCTATGAATCCTTATGAGAGAAGAATTATTCATTCAGCTCTTCAGAATGATAAATATGTTGAAACTCACTCAGAAGGTGAGGAGCCATATAGACATGTTGTTGTTACATTAAAAAAATAATTTAATAAAATCTTGAATTATTTGGGCTTTATCTTCATAATGTATGAAGGTAAAGCCTTTTTATTGCTTTAATATATTAGGCTTATATAAATTTGTAGTTTATTAATTAATAGATTTTGTAGGTATTATAATGAGTGAATTTGATACAATATGCGCCATAGCTTCTGCTATGACAAATAGTGGTATTGGAATTATAAGAGTTTCAGGCGAAGATGCCATTGAGAAAGTCGATAATATTTTCCAGGGAAAAAATAAATTAACTGAAATGGACAGTCATACTGTATCTTATGGTCATATTGTCTTGGATAACAAGATAATTGATGAAGTTATGGTGCTTGTACTTCGTGCCCCTAGAACTTATACCAGAGAAAATACTGTAGAAATAGATTGCCATGGTGGAATTATAATAATGCAGCAGATTCTCAAAGCTGTAATTGCCCAAGGTGTTAGACCTGCAGAACCTGGTGAATTTACAAAGCGAGCTTTTCTAAACGGTAGAATTGATTTAAGTCAGGCTGAGTCAGTTATGGATATAATTGATTCTAAAAGTGCCTTGGCTCTTGAAAATTCCAAGAATCAGTTATTCGGTCTACTATCCAAGAAGATCAAAGACATTAGAGCTTCTATTATATATGAGATTGCTTTTATTGAGTCTGCTTTGGATGATCCTGAACATATATCATTGGATGGATATGAAGATAAACTTCGAAATAAAGTTATAAGTATAGAAAATGATATTAACAGGATGATTCAAAGTGCTGATAATGGTTCTATGATAAAGGATGGTATTAAGACTTCTATTATTGGAAAACCAAATGCTGGAAAATCATCTCTTCTAAATCTCTTATCAAAAAAGGAGAGAGCAATAGTAACAGATATTGCTGGAACAACAAGAGATACTCTTGAAGAACAGATTATGCTTAATGGAATATCACTTGTTATTATGGACACTGCAGGTATTCGTCAGACTGATGATGTAGTTGAGGCAATTGGAGTGAAAAAAGCCATTGATACTATTGAAGGTGCTGATTTAATATTGTATGTGGTTGATGGTTCAACTGAACTAGATGAAAATGATTATCAGATTATTGATAAAATAAAAGATTCTAATGTAATAGTATTGATTAATAAGTCGGATTTAAATTCTAAGATTAATGAGGATGATATTAATAAGTTGGTAAATGGTCCTATTATTACATTTTCTGCAAAAAATGGTGATGGACTTGATGTATTAGAGGATAAAATTGATGAGATGTTTTTCTCTGGAATTCTATCTGATGATCATGAAATTTATATTACCAATGCAAGACATCTCAATGCTTTAACCAATGCATATAATTCTATGAAAAATGTAGAGCAAAGTATTGATATGTGTATGCCTGAGGATTTTCTGTCCATTGATTTGATGGAGGCTTATTCGCAATTAGGATATATTATTGGTGAATCTATAGATGATGATTTGATGGATGAGATATTCTCTAAATTCTGTACTGGTAAGTAGGTTTTATTATTTTAAATATAAGTATTGATATTTAAAAGTTAGATAATAATAGTAACGACCGGGTCGACCTTGTATGTCTATGACAGAATCGCTTTCGCTACGGTAAAAACGCAACAGTACTAAATTCGCACTTTGTGCTCATTAAGTGCTGGCGTTTTTAACGTTTCTTCTATAGACATACAAGGTTTCCCCGGGTAAGAAATATTCATATATATTTTTAAAGTTACTAATACAAGAAATTATATTAATATAAAATAATAAAATTAGAAGGGATAATGATTAATTTATTCCTCCCATTTGCGACAGATTATATAGATAGTATTCTAAGAAAAAACCTTGAAAACGACAGCACTTAGCGAATGCTTTAGCATGAGCTTAGTACTGCTTCGTTTTCAGGTAGCGCGAGCAGTTTTTCGAGAATACTATCTATATAATCTGGACCTAATAGATACAATTTAATAAATACAACTTAATAGATATAACTTAATTTATATATTTAACAACATAATTTAAAAGTAGATAAGAAGGAGTAGACATGTCTGTAGTTGAAGAAACATATGACGTAGTTGTAGTTGGAGCAGGTCATGCAGGCTGTGAAGCAGCATTAGCATCTGCAAGACTTGGATTAAATACAATAATATTTACAGTGAGTATGGATTCAGTGGCAATGATGCCTTGTAATCCAAATATCGGTGGAAGCTCTAAGGGTCATCTCGTAAAAGAAATTGATGCTCTTGGTGGTCAGATGGGTATAAATATTGACAAAACATTTATCCAATCGAAAATGTTGAATAAGTCAAAAGGACCAGCTGTTCATTCTTTGAGAGCCCAGGCTGACAAAGCAGCTTATTCCATGGAAATGAAAAAAACTCTTCAAAATACTGATAATCTCACATTAAGACAGGCAGAGGTTTCTGAAATTATTGTTGAAGATGGAGTAGTTGCAGGAGTGAAGACATTTTCCGGAGCTATATATCATTCCAAAGCAGTTGTTTTATGTACAGGAACTTATTTGAAAGCCAGATGTCTATATGGAGATGTAATTGAACATACAGGTCCAAATGGTTTGAAAGCTGCTAACTATCTGACAGATTCTCTTGTATCAAATGGAATTGAGATGTATAGATTTAAAACAGGTACTCCTGCCAGAATTGATGGTGATTCAATTGATTATTCCAAGATGGAAGAACAGTTTGGAGATGAGAGAGTAGTTCCATTCTCATTTACCACTAATCCTGATGATGTGCAGATTGATCAGGTATCTTGTTATCTCACATATACTAATGAGAAAACACATGAGATCATCAGAGCAAATCTTGATAGATCGCCAATGTATTCCGGTGTTATAGAAGGTACCGGTCCTAGATATTGTCCATCCATAGAGGATAAGGTTGTAAAATTTGCTGATAAGAACAGACATCAATTATTTATTGAGCCTGAAGGACTGGGTACTAATGAAATGTACATCGGTGGAATGAGTAGTTCACTTCCTGAGGATGTACAATATGAAATGTATAGAACTGTTCCTGGTTTGGAGAATGCCAGAATTGTGAGAAATGCTTATGCAATTGAGTATGACTGCATTAATGCAAATCAGTTATATCCTACTTTAGAATTTAAAAATATCAAAGGACTCTTTAGTGGTGGACAGTTTAATGGAAGTTCAGGTTATGAGGAGGCAGCTTGCCAGGGATTAATCGCCGGAATAAATGCTGCTTTGGAAATTCTTGGAAGACAGCAGGTTGTTCTTGATAGATCACAGTCTTATATTGGAGTATTGATTGATGATCTGGTTACAAAGGAAAATCATGAACCTTATCGTATGATGACTTCTCGAGCAGAATACAGATTACTTCTTCGCCAGGATAATGCGGATTTGAGACTTACTCCAATAGGTCATGAAATTGGGTTGATTTCTGATGAGAGATTTAATTGGGTTGAAACCAAGAAGAAGTTAATTGCTGAAGAAATTGATAGAGTAAAGCATACCAATGTAGGTGCCAGAGAAGAAGTTCAGAAACTTCTTGAATCTTATGGAAGTATTCCTCTAGATCATGGTGTAACTATGGCGGATTTAATTCGAAGACCGGAATTGGATTATGATAAGTTAGCTCCAATTGATAAGGATAGACCTGAGTTACATTATGAAGTTAGAGAGCAGGTAAATATTGAAATTAAATATGAAGGTTATATAACTCGTCAGCAGAAACAGGTAAATGATTTCAAGAAGATTGAGTCAAAGAAGATTCCTGAAAATATAGATTATGATGATGTTGGTAGTTTAAGAATAGAGGCTCGTCAAAAACTTAAAGCATTAAGACCTTTGAATATAGGACAGGCATCCCGTATTGCCGGAGTGTCTCCAGCAGATATTGCTGTATTGCTTGTATATCTGGAGATGATAAATAAAAATAATAAATAATATATTCTATTCTTATAAGTAATGTAAAAAGAATTATTTAATAAAATGGATGCCATCCGTAGTTGTAGGATAGCATCCATTTTTATTTACCGTAAATAAGTATAAGCAATCAAAAATATAAATATATATATTTGGAAATTGTAATTAATATTTTATAATTCTATATTTGAAATAGTAATAATAATTTACAAAGGATTTTTGGAAGGAGTTCCAGCTTTTCTAGGGTAGGTCTTTGGTGTTGATTGATTTTTGTCAATGATGACGAAGGACCTGCCCTGTTTATTTTCACCTAAATCAAATTTATGAACATCAGTAATTGTTCCACCTAGAATCTTGATTCCTTTTTTTGCTGCATCCAATTCTTCATCTATATTTCCTGATTTATAGGAAATGAATTCTCCACCTACTTTTACAAAAGGAAGGCAATACTCACTTAGAGTTGAAATATTGGCAACAGCTCTTGAGACACATAAATCATATTTCTCTCTGTATTTTTTATTTCTGGCTGCTTCCTCTGCTCTGCCATGAACAGCTTCAATATCCATAAGACCTAATTCATTTATCACATCCTGTAGAAATAGAATTCTCTTGTTAAGTGAATCCATCAGTGTGATATTTAATTCTGGAAAAGCAATCTTAAGTGGTATTCCAGGAAAGCCTGCACCGGTTCCTAAATCCAGAAAATTTGTTCGATTATGTAAATCCTTCACTTTAATGAGTGAGAGACTATCTAAGAAATGTTTCTCTATGACTTCATCAAATTCTGTTATGGCAGTTAGATTCATAACTTTGTTTTTCTCAATTAACATTTCATAGTAAGTGAGAAATAGATCAATCTGATTTTCTGTTAATTCTATCCCAAGGTCCAAAAGACCTGTTTTAAATTTTTCTATATTATATTCCATTAATTTATCCTATTTTCTGTTTTTTTGGGGGTATATAATTGTACCCTTGAAAAAATTCATTTTTTCTTATTTTAAATATTTTTCAATTAAATTCATACATGCTTCTGGTTCTTCAATTTGAGGAAGCATTTTGGAATTATCCAAATATGATATTTCAATTTTATCATTTACCTTAAGATAGGTAGATAATATTTCATCTGAGTTGATTCGTCTATTACTAGCAATGATATATAAGTTGTCTCTGTTTCTCAACCCAATTTTCATATCAATATTTGTATAGTGACACATGATACTGGCAAATAGATATTTACCTTTACTACTGTTTAAATGAGCAGCTTCATAGGAAGCATCAATGTAGGAAATTGTATCACTATTACTCTTTAGAAAATATTGATTAGCAGTTGTTTCCTTAATTCTATTTTCACTTACATAATAATTGTAGAGTGTTGTACCAACCAGTGGCATAAAGAGAATGTTCTTCTTCAGCATATCAACCTTGGTTGTTTCAAAATTCATCTTGGATAAGTCATTAGGATTTATCATGATTATTTTGTCAAACAGATCATGCATATTATTTGCCATTATAACAAAGGATGCAGAATCACCAGATGTTATAACATCACATTTCTCACCAATTATTTCATTACAGAAATCATTTATCAGCTGAACAAATAGATAATTAGTATAAGTTGTAGCAGGTTTGGTAGACTGACCACATCCTATTAAGTCCAAGGCATAAACTGTATGATTTTCAGATAGATGTTCTATAATCTGATTCCATTCATATGAAGAACTCATTACATTCATATTATGAATTAGTAAGATAGGAGAACCTTTACCTGTTTTAGTATAGTAGATTTTGTCATCTTTCCAACTATAGAAATATCCATTCATGGAAGATAGTTTGTTTTTGCTAGAAGCAATTTTATCTATAATTGCATTTGCAGCAAATAGAGTAGTAGCAGTTGCTATAGCAAATTTTAGAAGTTTATGATTACTCATATTGCACCTCACATAAATATAGTAATCTAATTATAATTTACTTAGAATTCCTTATCAATGTTAAATTGTAAATCTTGACTTTCGTACTGGTTATTATAAAATTTATAGAAGATAGATTTATAAATGAACGAGAGATATAAGGTGGATTTATGACTATAATTGAATATTTAGAAAAACAGGAAGCTGATTTAAATAATGAGAAGATGCAATTTCAGGAAGATCTGGAATTGATTTTGAGTAAAATTAAGGAAAATGAGAAGTTTTATGAATTGCTAAAAAGTGAGGAATCACAGAAATTCAATGATTTCTCCCCTAGAGATGTAAATGCCAAGAATGCTGAGAAGATGAAAGAAATAGAAGAAACACTTATTCAGCTTAGAAATGATAGAGATATATTGGAAAATAAAATAGATTGTATAGAAGAAAATCTAAGTACAATCGCTTCTCTTATAGAAGATAATAGTAGAAAAGCTATTAATTCTATGGAAAATAATAATCCAAAAGAGTTATCAATTGATAGAATTATTCATGTTCTAACTAATATATCTAGCTTTGCAATTAGTGATCCTTCAAGAACTCATTTGGAGTTAGAAAAACTTATAAAAGATTTGAAAAATATTTAAAACACTAGATATAGATATGAATCCTTGGAATGTTTCACGTGAAACATTTTAAGGATTATATTTTTTGTGATAATTACATATACAACATTTAGTGTTTAATAGAAATCTAAATCTCAATTTATGGCTATATATTGTAACAATGTTTCACGTGAAACATTTTAAAAGAGAATAATTACCAATCTAGATATAGTATTTTGTGCCCATATATATAGGGTTTCTGGATGAAAATGTCTGTGGAATTGATGTTTTAGAAATGTTATAATGGCAAAAGTACGAAAAAAGGAAAGGGTATGAAAGATGAAAAAAGGGAGAATTATTGCAATAGCAAACCAAAAAGGCGGAGTAGGAAAAACAACTACTTCTATTAATTTATCAGCATGTCTTGCGGAACTTGGCAAAGATGTGTTGGTTATAGATGTGGATCCTCAGGGAAATACAACAAGTGGATTTGGTTTAAATAAGGAAGATATTGAAAACACTGTCTATGAACTTTTACTTGATGAATGTACTGTAAAAGAGAGTATGATGGATGTTCCAGGTTTGGAACATTTGAAATTAATTGCAGCCAATGAAGACTTGGCAGGTGCAGAAATTGAACTGTTAGATGATGAAAACAGATCATATATTTTGAGGGATACAATCGATTATGTACAAAATGATTTCGATTATATCATCATCGATTGCCCACCTTCATTGAACTTGCTTACAATCAATGCTATGACAACAGCTGATTCAGTATTAGTTCCTATTCAATGTGAGTACTATGCTTTGGAAGGAATTAGCCAGTTGATGAAGACAATTGACCTGGTTCGTGGCAGATTGAATCCAAAGTTAAAAATCGATGGAGTAGTATTTACCATGTATGATGCTAGAACAAATTTATCATCAGATGTAGTAAATACTGTTAAGGAAAATTTAAGTTCAAAGGTATATCAGACTATTATTCCAAGAAATGTCAGATTGGCCGAGGCTCCATCACATGGATTGCCTATTAATTTATATGATCCAAAGTCTGCAGGAGCAGATAGTTATAGAAACCTGGCAAAGGAAATTATAGAGAGAAAGGATATCTAAGATGGCTACAAAGAAAAGTTCACGTGGTTTAGGTAGAGGATTGGATTCTCTTATTCCTGTAAGTAAGGAAGTTGAAGCGCAAGAAGCTGAAAATAAATCAGAGAAACCAGTCAATGATGCGAAAGATGGAAAAACTATAATAGTAAGTATTGATAAGGTTGAACCAAATCCAGATCAGCCTAGAAAAGAATTTGATCCAGATGCTTTGCAGGATCTGGCAGATTCAATAAAAGAAAAAGGTGTCCTTGCTCCTCTGTGGGTTCATGAGGTTGGAAAAGGAAACAAGAAATACTATGAGATTATTGCCGGTGAGCGTAGATGGAGAGCATCTAAGCAGGCTGGTTTAAAAGAACTTCCTGTTATTGTAATGGATTTAACTGAGCAGGAAATTGTAGAGATTTCTCTTATTGAAAATATTCAGAGAGAGGACTTGAATCCAATTGAAGAAGCATTGGCTTATAAGAAGTTATTGGATGAGTTCAACTTAAAGCAGGATGATGTAGCAAAGCGTGTGTCTAAGAGCCGTGTTGCTATTACTAACTCTATGCGTCTGCTTAAACTTGATGACAGAGTGCAGCAGATGGTTATCGACAAGATTATTCCAACAGGTAGTGCGAGAGCATTGCTTAGTGTGGATGACAAAGATAAGCAGTATGAGTTTGCTCAGAGAATTCTTGATGAGAAAATGAGTGTGCGTGATGTTGAGCGTGAGATTAAGAAGTTCCAAAATGAGAAGAACAATCCTACTAAGCCATCAGGAAATGAAATTGATCCAAAGCTTATTGCTATTTATAATGAGTGTCAGGAAAAATTAAAGAGTGTTCTTGGCACAAAGGTTACAATCAATCCAAAGGATAATAGAAGAGGAAAGATTGAGATAGAGTATTACAACCAGGATGAGATGGACAGAATCATCGACATGCTTATGGACGTAAAGAGAGATTAAATTGTAATATTGTATATAGAACATATGTTCGAGAATGAGGTTGAAAATGATTGAGAAATATTTAGGAATAAGTACAGACTATATTGTAATAGGATTGGCAGCACTTGTTGTTGTATTAATTATTTTAATGATTGTAAATGTAGTCCAGATGTCAAAGTTGAAGAAGAGATATGGCATTTTCATGGAAGGAAAAAATGCAAAGTCTCTAGAAGATACACTGATATATAGATTGGATCAGATGGATGAGCTCATTGAAAATAATGCAACAAATGAGAGAAACATTGATACAATATTTAGCAAAATAAAATATGATTTCCAAAAGTTTGGATTAATCAAATATGATGCCCTTGATGAGATGGGGGGAAAATTAAGTTTTACATTGGCTATGTTAAATGAGAAGAATGATGGATTCGTATTGAATTCCGTTCATAGTAGTAGCGGATGTTATACTTATGTAAAGGAAATAATTGATGGCAATGCCATTATACCTTTGGCAGAAGAAGAGCAACAAGCTTTAGAGGAAGCTTTGAAAGAGAATTAGTAGAGAGGATATCTAAATGCATAGTTACATGACAGCAATAGGTTTTTCAGAGACAGGTAATGAAGAACTGGATGATTTGCTATATAAAATAACTAAATTTCCGCAAATATATCAGGTCGCTTTTAATTCTGAAGACGTACCTTATATTGAGATGCGTCATGAAGTATGCAGTAATATGGGGATTGTCATTCGAGGAACATATAATAAGGATGATACTTTTAAAATGGATTATTATTATCCTTATTATATAGGAAAGAAAATATCTACTAATTGCGATTTCGAGATTATAAGACAGTCAGATAGAGAAAGTTATCAGGGATGGGCCGATGAACCGAGAATAGGTGTGAGTCTCATTTTCAATCTTGATAATATGATTGATTATTTGAAATCTTATAAGGGTAGAACCAGATTTGAAGGTGAGAATTATAGAAATATATATTTATCAGGTCTTTCTATAGAAGGAAAGGTTCTATTGCCGAATTGTGAAGTTGATCCAAATTATAAAAGTAAAGATAGCTCAAATCGAAGCAATCTGGTAGCGAAAGCCAGGGAAGGTGATGAGGAAGCTATTGAAAATCTAACACTTGAAGATATCGATATGTATGCAATGATTTCAAGACGAATTGCCAAAGAAGATATCTATAGCATTGTCAAAACTTCTTTTATGCCATTTGGAATAGAAAGTGACAAATATTCAGTAATTGGTATAATTAAAGATATAAAAGAATATATAAACGAATATTCTCAGGAAGAAGTCTATATATTGACAATAGAGACAAATGATCTTCCTATAGAAATTTGTATAAATAAAAAATGTCTTATGGGTGAACCCAAGATAGGAAGACGATTTAAAGGAAATATATGGCTCCAGGGTCATGTAGATTTTTAAGACAAGCAACCATATAGGTGCTTGTCAAATACGCCCCCTTAGTTAAATGGATATAACAAGTCCCTCCTAAGGATTAGTTATCAGTTCGATTCTGGTAGGGGGCATTTTTTAGTTTTGTATTTTATAAATATACCGATATAATAAATACAAGTGACACAATAGGAGAAGTTTATGAGAGAGAAAACAAAGCCTGAAAAACGTGAAAACAGAAAGAAGGAGAGTATTGTGAAAACTAAGATGATAATAGCTTTCACAAGTGTAATAGAAATTCTCTTCTTGATTTTGGAACTGTATTTTATGCTTAAGGTGGAAAATGCAATTCCGATGATAATTGTAATTGCTATCTGTATGGCAGTGGTACTATTTGTACTGGTTACAGAGGCTATAGAATTATCTCAGAGAAATAAAGACAGAGATAGGCAAGAATTTGAGGATTTGTATAAAGCTCAAAAGGCTTCTTATATCGCTCTCAAGAAATATTTTGATGAAATTGCGGACAGATTAAATATTATTGAGGAAAGTGCAGATTATAGAGAAGAGATTATAAATGCGCAGAAGGCAGTAGCGAAGGTTACTATAAATAGAAGTAAAGAAAATACAGATGCCCTAATGAATTCTAATGATGAATTGATAAAGCATATATTTGGTTTTGAGGAAAAACTTCAGGAAAATAATGATGTGTTGATTCGTCAGAATGAAGAATTAATGGCAAAGACCAAGGAAGAATTATTGCAGCAGACTAAGTCAGACTTAGAAAGCTCAAATAGTGGTTTACAGAATCAGTTCGAATTACTTCAGTCTCAGTTACAGCAGATGCAAGAAGAAATCAATGCTCTTGATTCAAAAGTTGATAATCCGGTCTATGTAGCTGCACCTCAAGCTGTACCTGTAACTGAGGATATGGCCATAGAAGATAATAGTGATGAAAATATAAGCGATGAAGATGTTGCTTCAATGTTAGAAAGTCTTCAGGCTGATACAGCTAGTATGGCAGAAGAAGAGAGTCAGGTTGAGGCAGCTGATGAAGCGGAAGAAGTGGAAGATATGTCAGCAGAAGATATTGATGCTATGTTGGCGAGTCTTCAGGAGTCAGCAGTAGAAGATGATGCTGCTGAGGAGCCTGTAGTAGAAGAAGCTCCAGTAGAGGAAGTTGTTGCTGAAGAACCAGTGACTGAGGAACCTATAGTGGAAGAAGCTCCAGTAGAGGAAGTTGTTGCTGAAGAACTAGAAGCAGAGGAGCCGATAGTAGAAGAAGCTCCAGCTGAAGAACCAGCTGAGGACCCACTGGCAGCATTTGACACATCAGATCCTAACAAGCAATTATCACCAGATGAAATCGCAGCAATGTTTGCAGCAACATCAGGGGATGAAACTCCAGCAGATGAAGCCGTTGAAGAAGAGCCAGCAGTTGAAGAACCGGTTGCTGAGGAGCCTGTAGTAGAAGAAGCTCCAGTAGAGGAAGTTGCAGCTGAAGAACCAGCTGAGGATCCACTGGCAGCATTTGACACATCAGATCCAAATAAACAGTTATCACCAGATGAAATCGCAGCAATGTTTGCTGCAGCATCAGGAGATGCACCAGCAGAGGAGCCAAAGGAAGAGAAGCCACCTATGCCGGAATTATCTGATGATCCAAATAAGCAGCTTTCCCCAGAAGAGATTGCAGCTTTATTTGCAAATGTGTAATAGAAAATTTTAAATAAGATATTATATAATCAGGAGAGATACTTCATTAAATCAGAGGAATCTCTCCTGTTTTAAACCCAAAGAAAAATAATTGAGGAATTTTGAAAAAAATTAAAAAAAGTACTTGCAAAACATAAAACAATACTATATACTTATACAAGTGTTCAGCAAGGAACACAAAATAAATAAGCGCGACTAGCTCAGCTGGCAGAGCACCTGACTCTTAATCAGGGTGTCCAGGGTTCGAACCCCTGGTCGCGCACTAGAAAGAGTGTTGGATTTAGTAGATACTAGGTTCGACGCTTTTTATTTTTGTATAAAAAGTGTAATAAATTAATCAAATAAAAAGTAGTGTTTATATTAGTTAATGTTAGAATAAAATTAACTAACAAATCTATGGAGGAGATATATATGAGCACTGCTAATTATATTGATGAGGGGAAGGGAATTCTGGGAATTGAATTCGGTTCAACCAGAATCAAAGCTATCTTAATTGATGACAAATACCAGGTTATAGCAACTGGTGATTTCCAGTGGGAGAATCATCTGGAAAATGGATTCTGGACATATCATGAGGATGAGATATGGAAGGGATTGCAAACAAGCTATTCAAATCTAAAGCAGGATGTAAAAGCAAAATATGGAGTTGACTTAAAGCAAGTTAAAGCCATGGGATTCAGCGCCATGATGCATGGGTATCTGGCTTTTGATGAGAAAGGTAATATGCTTGTTCCTTTTAGAACCTGGAGAAATGCCACAACGACAGAAGCTGCCAAAATTCTTAGGGAGAAATTTCAATACAATATACCTGAGAGATGGTCAATAGCACATTTATATCAGGCAATACTCAATAAAGAGGATCATGTAAGAGACATTGATTATATAACAACTCTTGCTGGTTATGTGCATTGGAAATTGACAGGGGAGAAATGCCTTGGCGTTGGGGATGCGTCAGGTATGTTTCCAATTGATCCAAAGACCGGTAATTATGATGAAGGAAAATTGGAATTATTTAACAAGTTGATTGAAGGTGAAGATATACCGTGGAGTTTACGGAAGATTTTGCCAGAGGTAAAGACTGCAGGTGAAGTGGCAGGTTATCTCACAAGCGAAGGAGCAAAACTTCTAGATCCAAGTGGCGAGTTAAAGTCAGGATGTCCTCTCGCTCCTGCTGAGGGTGATGCAGGAACAGGAATGGTGGCTACCAACAGCGTAAAGCAGAGAACGGGAAATGTATCTGCAGGAACTTCAGTATTTGCCATGGTAGTTTTGGAATCAGAATTACAAAATTACTATCCGCAGATTGATATGGTTACAACTCCAGATGGAAGCTTGGTTGCTATGGTTCATGCCAACAATTGTACAAGTGATATTAATGCCTGGGTAAATATTATAAAGGAATCCATGGAAGCTTATGGCGTAGAAGTGGATACAGGTAAGTTGTATACAACATTATTTAACAAGTCCTTGGAGGGAGATGCTGATTGTGGCGGATTATTGTCATATGGTTTCATCTCCGGGGAAAATATTATGGAATGTGTTACAGGAAGACCAATGTATATAAGAAGTGAAAACGCTGAGTTTAATCTGGCTAATTTCATGAGAAGTCATATATACAGTGCTTTCGGAGCTCTAAAGGTTGGAATGGATTTGCTCCAGAAGAAGGAGAAAATTGCCATTGACACTTTATATGGTCACGGTGGAATATTTAAAACTCCTGGAGTAGCTCAGAGATTTCTAGCTGCAGCAATGAATACACCAATTTCTCTTATGGCAACAGCTGGCGAGGGAGGACCATGGGGAATGGCTGTATTGGCAGCATATTTGACAGAATCTTCTAATATGAAGCTGGAGGATTTCCTGGAGAAGGAAGTCTTCAAGGAAAGTGGTGTGGAGACTATTGCACCAGAAGCCGAGGAAGTAAGGGGATTTGAGCAATATATTGACAGATTCAAATCAGTTATTGGAGCAGAACAAGAAGCTATAGATAAAATGAATTAGTAAATAAAAGGAGTAAGTATGTTAGAAGAATTAAAGAAACAGGTGTACGAGGCAAATATGCTGTTGCCGAAGTATGAACTGGTAACATTTACCTGGGGAAATGTAAGTGGAATAGACAGAGAAGCGGGATTGTTTGTAATCAAGCCTAGCGGCGTGGATTATGACAAGTTAACACCGGAGGATATGGTAGTTGTAGATTTAGAGGGAAATAAGGTGGAAGGTCGTTATAATCCTTCCTCTGATACAGCTACACATATGGAGCTATATAATAGATTTCCTGAAATCGGTGGAATAGTTCATACTCATTCTACCTGGGCTACAACCTGGGCTCAGTCTGGGAGAGGAATTCCATGTTATGGAACAACCCATGCGGACTATATCTACGGCGAAGTGCCATGTGTGAGAAATCTTACCAAGGCAGAGATAGATGAAGCATACGAATTGAACACAGGTGTGTTGATTGCAGATTATTTTACAGAGAAAAAAATAGATCCTGTAGCAACCCCAGCTGTTTTATGCAAGAACCATGGCCCATTTACCTGGGGTAAGGACGCCATGGAAGCAGTGCACAACGCTGTTGTCTTGGAGGAGGTTGCGAAGATGGCGGCAAATACTGAATTAATTAATCCGCAGGTACAACCGGCTCCTCAGGAACTACAGGATAAACATTATTATAGAAAGCATGGTGAAAATGCTTATTATGGACAGTCTTAAACTATCTGCTACATATTAATTTACAGATAGGATTACCTTGAGAGGAGAATTTCTCCTCGTACTCTGTCATGATATTTCCCTCATTTAAGGAAGTATCATGATGGAGATCATAGGTATGTGCATCTAAATGCCATACATCTGAGTTATTTATTTCATCCAAAGAGAAGTTAAACAAATCAACATTATCTGTTTTGAATTCAATTCTACCATCAGATTTCAATATCTTATTATATCTGGCCAGAAATTCTGAGGAAGTAAGACGGCGCTTGGCGTGTCTATCCTTTGGCCATGGATCTGAGAAATTGAGATATATTCTATCAACTTCACCAGAATCAAAAATAGTATCTATATTCTTGGCATCGAAGCATAGAAACTTCAGGTTGTCTAAATGTTCACCAGCCTCTACCAAAGCCTCCATCTTCTGTACAGCTCTTAGGGTTACGCTGGTATATCGTTCGATACCAATATAGTTAATATCAGGATGAGCCTTGGCCATATTCATTATAAATTGACCTTTGCCCATTCCTATTTCAATATGTAATTCCTGCTTTTTTGGAAATAAGTCATGCCATTTTCCAACATTTGCCTCAGGATTTTGAATACAGTAAGGGCTATTTGCTACAACTTCATCTGCCCCGGGAATATTTCTTAAACGCATAGGTTTTCCTTTCTACTTATGTGAAATGTAATTGCATAAATGCCATGCTATTATAACATAGCTACAATATAAATTGGCTATTAAAATGAAATAGAAAAAAGTAAAAAATCTAGATAAATATGGGTTGCGTCCATAAATTCTTGCTATTATACTATTAGTTGTGAATCAAAAAGAATTGGAGAGTTCTAATGAAATTATTGAAAAATTTAATAAAGAGAACCTGTATCGGATTGTGCGCTTTGACTGTGACAATCGGTACTTTGAGTATAGACTCTAAGGCGGCAGCATATTGGCCAAGTAATGTGAGTATATCATCCGGAGCGGCTATAGTAATGGAGGCTGAAACCGGAACTGTGCTTTACGAGAAGAATGCTGATACTGCTTATTATCCGGCGAGTATTACCAAAGTTATGACAGCTTTGCTCAGCTTGGAAAATTGCGATTTAGATGAAACCGTGGTTTTTTCGGAGCAGGCAGTATACGAAAACGAAGGTGATACCTCGCATATTGCAAGAGAAGTTGGAGAAGAGATGACTCTGGAAAATGCCCTTTATGGAATGATGCTAGAGTCAGCAAATGAGTGTGCATGGGCTTTGGGTGAGCATGTGGCAGGCAATATGCCGGCATTTATTGATATGATGAATGCTAAGGCCAAAGAATTAGGATGTACTCACACACATTTTGCAAATCCTAATGGATTGCCGAATAAGGATCACTATGTTAGTGCGAGAGATATGGCTTTGATTGCTAGAGAAGCTTATTCAATTCCAAAGTTTAGAGAAATATGTTCTACAACAGCGTATACACTTCCTGCTGATAATAAGAAGGAAGCTTATAACTTGAATAATTCTCATGCAATGATCAGCAAGAACAAGACTTCTAAATACATATATGATTATGCAATAGGTGGAAAGACCGGATATACAGATGAGGCAGGCAATACGCTTGTGACATATGCGAAAAAAGACGGAATGACACTTATATGTGTTGTTTTAAATGCTAAGAATCCTGGGCATTATGAAGATACTATTAATCTCTTTGACTACTGCTTTGCAAATTTTACAGTTTATAAGGTAGCAGATAACACATCTGTATCAGAGATTGGTGGGGATTCAAACCCGGGAATGCTTTCAGAGCAAAGTAATATTATCAGAATCAATCCGGATGATATTATTGTATTGCCAAAGGCAGCATCATTTAAGGATACAACTGTTCAATTGACACCGGCTCCGAAAGATTCAGAAGCGGTGGCCAAGGCTGTATATAGCTATGGAGATAGGGTTGTAGGAACAGCAAATCTCATATATGAATCGGATGGCAAGGTATCATATCCATTTAATAATGTAGATGCCGAGCACGGCGGTTCAAAGCTTAAATATATTAGAATAGATTTTAAAACAGTATTATTATTTATCCTTATAATGGCAGTTATAGCTGGTATTATATATGTGATATATATGCAATCAGGTAAGATTTTCTTATATAGACATAGAAAGAAAGAAGCTAAACAGGGATTTATTAAAAAGAAGACATATAAGAGAAGAAATAGCAGAACAATAAATCGTAGACGAAAGAAAAGAAGACGATAAAGACAATTAAAATACAGGAAAAGACAAAGAAAAGACAACGTCAATATCTGATGTTGTCTTTTTTGCAGCCTAAGAACAAAGTTGAATTGTAGTTAAATTGTCAGACAATTTACCTTAATAAGCTGTCTATAAGCATACCAAGGTTGTTTTTGTTTCGTGTATAGAAGATTAAACCCTTGCTGGAATCAACAATAGTAACATATGTATTTTCAAAGGTGGCAGATTCTGAAATCAGTTGCAGCAGATAAGATTTATAAGTTGGCTCCACTGCCAGAAATAATTTCTCACAGTCCTCTAATGATTCAAAAGAAGCAGAAGTCTTCTTCAGCATGTGAGAAATCTCTTTGTCCTGATCCATTTGAGGTTTGGTCTTGTTAATAATGAAATAACCATTTTCATCCTTTGGCATATTTAGATTTCTGACTGCTCGTTGAACCTGTTTGGTTAAGCTGTCACTGGCAGGATAGAGAGATTGAAAATAGTTCATGAAATCAGTAGCATTTTTGAAATGTTCATTTCTACCTTTTTCAAGAACTTCTGTCATGAGAATTCTCTTAATAATATCTTCGCATTCCACACGTGATGGATTCTTGGTTGTAGCCATATATTTCTCCTTATAATTCAAACAATATTTACAAAAGGACAGAATAATCTGTCTGAAATAATAATAGGACAAAATAGAGACAAATACAATAATAAAAAGGACATTTCTGTAAAAAATAAGGAGCCATTACGAAATTGACAAGAAACCCAGTAAAATCATATAATACTAGAGAAAAATTACCACATAAAAGAGCAAGGAGTGGGCAAAATGGATATAACTAAACTTAGTAGAGCAGAGAAGAAGATATATGATTTGGAGAGAATCCAGGAATTAGTAGAGGAAAACCATGGATTGGTCCGCACTGCTCAAATAAGTGATTTGGGAATAGATTATAGAAGAGTCAAGGCTTTGGCTGAGGAGGGAGAGTTGATTCGTGTAAAAAACGGATACTACTCTGCTCGAAGTTACAAGGGCAATGAAGAGGAATTAATTGTTCAAATGTTTCCAGATGGAATATTTACTATGGAGACAGCATTGTATTATTACGGATATTTGGAAAATAAGCCTTTTGGATGGCACATTGCTGTGGACAAAAACAAGTCCAGATCAAGATTTAAAATAGATTATCCAAATGTAATTCCTTACTATACTGAGCCGAAGGTTATGTCCATTGGTGCTACAACAATTGAAGTTGCAGGTCATACTATGGGAATATTTACCAAGGAGAGAGTGGTATGCGATTGTCTGAAATATCAGGACAAGATGGACAGAGAAGATTTCAAGAAAGCTATTTTGAAGTATATCTTAGATGAAGAGAAAGATGTGGCAGCATTGATGGAAATAGCCAGAGAACGCAAAGTCACAGGTAAAGTTCAAAGTATGATAGGAGTATGGCTGTAAATAGATGATTAGTACTAAGCTGTTGGAATTGAAAAGTGAAGAACTTAATATAGCATTTACCAATCTTCTGGCAGGAGCTACAGCAGAGTTGGCGGTAAGTGCCATTGCTCATAGTAACATGAGAAATAATATGTGGCTGTGTAATGGAGATGATATTGGAATTGATACATATAAACTTAAACCTGTTACTGCAATAAGATATGTATACGGTGGAAACAAATCCATGTCAGACCTGATTTCCGAGGTTGAAGATTGTCTGAAACATGTCTTTATTGAAAATAATTACAAGTTCTTAGCAGTAAAAAAAGACGATAGGACAAATAGTATTGACTTTTCTCACATTTATATTGAACTGGAGTTGGAGGAGAAATATGTGCCTCTTGAAATAGGTTTAAAGCTTACAAAAGACGCCTCAGTTTTGCCATATACCAGAACTTATAAATTGCTTTGCGAGAATAATGAGAATGTGGAGTATCTACATTTTCCAGCAGAAGAAGCTCTGTGCCATCACATCTGCGAGATTATGAAGAAGATGGAACTTATAAATGATATGTATCATTATTATGAGGCCTATAAGATTTTGAATATGCATTCTCTGGAAGGTCGTAAAATGAGAGACATATTATATGAGAAATGTGGCGAGGCTCATATTAAAAAGGAAGCAAAAACCTATGCTACTTTATATGGATACAGGGATTATAAATATATGGAGAAGAAATGGAAGACATTTCTCAAAAAGGAAAAGAGAATGGAGCCTACCTGGCAGGAGACTGTGGACAAAATCAATGATTTCTTAGAGCCAATCTGGGAAGCGGTAGTTGAAGACAGAATATTTTTTGGGGATTGGATGCCTGAGATTGGCAGATATTTGGATTAGTTATGCTTGATTGCCGGAAGCATGCATACAAGCAAACAGATAAAGGGAATTATAATGTTAATAGATAAATTGGAAGAGTATAGCAAAGAAGGAATATATCCTTTTCACATGCCGGGACACAAGCGGCAGGGAATTACCATGCCAGATCCTATTTCCATAGATATAACAGAAATTGACGGCTTCGATGATTTGCATCATCCAAGGGAAATACTTCGAAAAGAGCAGGAGAGAATCGCTAGGATTTATGGAGCCAAGAGAAGTTATATTTTGGTAAATGGTTCCAGTTGTGGAAATATATGTGCTATATATGACGGTTGCAAATGTAATGACAAAATAATAGTAGGAAGAAACGCTCACAAAAGTGTATATCATGGGGCGATTCTTCGCAGGTTGCAGGTGGCATATGTAACCCCTCGAGTTACAGAAGAAAATGTGGCTACCATTGTGGGATTACAGGGATATAGAGAAGCTATGGATGAAAATCCAGATGCTGTGGCAATAGTGGTTACATCTCCTACATATGAAGGTTTTGTCGAGCCATTGCAGGAGATTGTAAAACTGGCTCATAGCAGGAAAATGGCAGTTATAGTTGACGCTGCTCACGGAGCTCACTTGGGATTTAATTCATATTTTCCAGAAAATCCGGTAAAGTCAGGTGCTGACTATGTGATTATGAGCCTTCATAAGACTTTACCTGCCATGACTCAGACTGCGGTGATTCATGTAAATGCGACAGAAACCAGAATAGAGGATTATCTACATATGTTTCAGACCAGTTCGCCATCCTATGTACTTATGGGTTCCATAAGTAAATGCATGAATCTGTTGGAGGAAAAGCCAGAGCTTTTTGAGGAGTATGTAGAGAATCTAAAGGAATTTTATGAAAGTGCCATAGCATTACAGGCATTGAGCATATGGTCTGAAAGTGGAGACGAGAATGAATATAAAGACAGGGATCCATCTAAGATAGTAATATGCTGTAATGGCTATATTACAGGACCGCAGTTGGCTGAGTCTCTGAGAAAGAATTACAAGATAGAGACGGAGATGAGTTCCTTTGGCTATGTACTTGCCATGACTTCTGTTATGGATACCAAGGAGGGATTTCATAGATTGCTACAGGGTCTTCGTGAGATTGATAATAAAATTATGAATGGAGACGATCTAGGAGTTGTGGATAAGTCTCATATACAAGGAATGTCTCAGGGGATAGTTTACGGCAGAAAAGTTATGGAAATGTATGAAGCTAAGGACCGCAGCATTTACCAGGTAGCTCTTGATGACAGAACAAGTCTAATTGGTAAGATATGCGGAAGCATCGTAGCCATATATCCTCCGGGAATTCCAATTTGTGTGCCGGGGGAGGAGATTGCAGAGGAGCAATTAAATCTGATAGACCAGGCAATGGAGGCTGGATTAACTGTCACAGGTTTGGCAGAGGATAAGTACCTGGAAGTTGTCAATTAATAATGGCTATATTATACTTGAAATACTAATAAAACTAGGAGATCTCATGGGAAAAATATTTTGCATAATCGGCAAAAGTTCGACGGGAAAAGATACAATTTACAAAAAGATTTTGAATAGAGATGATTTACATTTAAAACAGATAGTATCCTATACTACAAGGCCTATTCGCGCAGGCGAGGTGGATGGAATCGAATATCATTTCTGCACCCAGGAAGAGAAGGAAAATCTCAGAAGTGCAGGAAAAGTAATTGAGATTCGAAGCTATGATACAATTCACGGTCAGTGGGATTATTTCACAGTGGATGATGAGCAGGTGGATCTGTCCAAGAACAGTTATTTGATTATAGGAACGCTGGAATCCTTTGTGAAAATCAAGGAATACTACGGCGAAGAAGTGGTTATACCTATCTATATTGAGGTTGAAGATGGAGTGAGGCTTTCGAGAGCCCTGGAGCGTGAAATGAAACAAAGTCATCCTAAGTATGAGGAAATGTGTAGAAGATTTCTGGCGGATGCCAAGGATTTCTCAGAGGAAAATCTTCGGAATGCCCGTATAGACAAAGTGTTTGAAAACAAGAATTTGGACGATATAGAAGATGAGATAGCAGAGTACATCAAATCACAGATGTAGAAAGTGTGACTTATGGATATTAAAGTAAATAATGTGAATCCGGTAAATCAGGTCCCAGATACGGCAAAGACACCGGAAAATGGAGAAAATTTCAAATTTACTTTGACTAGTGCCATAGAGGATGCCGAGCTTCAGCAGAAGCTGGACGGCATGCTTACGGATATTACAAAGCAGGGGGAACTTATTGCCCGACACATGGATATTCGTGACATGAAGAAGTACAGAGGACTCATCAAAGATTTCCTGAATGAGGTGGTAAATCGTTCTCATAAATTTTCCAGGGAGAATTTCCTGGATAGAAGAGGTCGCCATAGAGTCTATGGCATTGTGAAGTTGGTGGATGAGAATTTGGATAAGCTGGCAGAGGCTTTGGTGGCAGACGAGATTGATCACATAGAGATTCTCAGTCGAATAGATGAGATTAGAGGACTTCTGCTGGATATAACAACCTAAGGAGCGTTATGAGTTTTTCAGAAATACAAGGACAGACAGATATCAAGGCACATTTACAAAGTGCTATACAACATAATAAATTTTCCCATGCATATATAATTAGCGGCGAGAAGGATTCCGGAAAAATGATGTTGGCGGAAGCATTTGCCCAAACAATTCTATGTGAGGAAGGTGGAGATGACGCCTGTGGAGAGTGTCAGTCCTGTCACCAGGCAGCAGGCCACAATCATCCGGACATACATTATGTATTGCATGAGAAGCTCAATTCAATTGGTATTGATGATATTCGTACACAGTTGAACAATGATATTGTAATAAAACCTTATAGTTCTAAATACAAAATCTATATTGTGGATGAGGCGGAGAAGATGACAGAGCAGGCCCAGAATGCTTTGCTGAAAACTATTGAGGAACCGCCGGAGTATGGAGTGATATTTTTGCTTACCACTTCTGCAACAACATTTCTCCCAACCATATTATCGAGATGTGTTCTCTTGGATTTAAAACCGGTAAATCAGGATATCATAAAGCGGGAGTTAATGCATAAGCACGGTATGCCGGACTATCAGGCAGAGGTATGCGCTGCATTTTCACAGGGAAACTTTGGCAAGGCAATAAAGCTGGCTGAATCTCAGGAATTTAACGAGTTGAAAAATACAATGGTGGATTTCGTGAAGAGAGCTGCTTCCCAGGGTGTCTATGAGATAAATGAAATCGCCACAGAATTAGTGAAATCCGAGACGGTTAATATACAAGATTACTTGGATTTAATGACAATATGGTTCAAAGATGTGTTATTATATAAGTCGACTGGCGATAATAAGCTGGTTACTTATCAGGATGAGATAATGATTATAAAACGACAATCAGCAGAGATGAGTTTTGAAGGTCTGGAAAATATTTTCAAGGCCATTGATACTTGCAGAAAGAGATTAAGTGCAAATGTAAACAGTAATCTCACAGTGGAACTACTGCTGATGGAAGTTAAGGAGAATATGATATGACAAAAATCGTAGGCGTGCGTTTTCGTGGTGCAGGTAAGGTATATTATTTTGGACCTCAAGAATTCCAGCTTAAGTTAAATGATCAGGTAATCGTGGATACTGCCAGAGGACTTGAGATTGGAACAGTTGCCATGGTTCCTAGAGAAGTGGAGGACGAGGAAATCACTCAGCCTCTCAAGGATATTAAGAGAGTGGCTACTGAGGAAGATATAGAGAAGGCTATTGTAAACAGACAGAAGGAGAAGGATGCTCTGCGTATCTGTCGTGAGAAGGTGGCAAAGCATAATCTGGAGATGAAGCTGGTTTCAGCTGAATATACATTTGACAATAGTAAGTTGTTATTCTATTTCACAGCTGATGGACGAGTGGACTTTCGTGAACTGGTCAAGGATTTGGCTGCAGTATTTAGAACCAGAATCGAGCTTCGCCAGATAGGTGTTCGTGATGAGACAAAGCTTTTAGGCGGAATCGGCATGTGTGGCAGACCTCTCTGCTGTACAACATATCTGACAGACTTTGTGCCAGTATCTATCAAGATGGCCAAGGAGCAGAATCTGTCTCTGAATCCTACCAAGATATCAGGTGTCTGTGGCAGACTTATGTGCTGTCTGAAAAATGAGCAGGAGACTTATGAGTATCTCAACAGTCAGTTGCCAAAGGACAATGATACAGTAACAACTCCTGAAGGTCAGCAGGGACAGGTGAAGTCGGTAAATGTGCTTCGCCAGACAGTTCGAGTTATTATCGAGGAAAATGATATTAAGGAAGAGCGCGAATATCCTGTTGAGGAATTAAAGTTTGCATCTCGTGGTAAAAAAGTTACTGTAGATAATGATGATGTGGACGAAAATGTGGATGTAATTGAAGAATCAAATATAGATAAGCCGCAGGAAAAGGGACAAGATAGATCCGGAGACAGACCGAAGGACAAGCAAAACCGCAATAAGAAAGATAAGAAGAAGAAACATAATAAAGAGAATTCTGGTGAAAATGGTGTTGGAGAAAATGTGGCTGTAGAGAAGCAAAACGGCGACAAAAAGAAAAACAGACATCATAACAAGAATAAAAAGCATAAGAACAACAGAAATTCAGGTAAAAACAATCAGAATGCTCAAAATTAATAAAGGATGAATACTATGGAAAATGAGCTGTTATTACCAGGGGAAAGACTTGATGATTTGCAGCGAAAAGGCTATATGATAATACAGAATCCAGACAGATTCTGTTTTGGTATGGATGCAGTATTATTATCAGACTTTGCCAAGGTTATGCCAAAGGAGAAAATGATTGATTTGGGAACCGGCAATGGAATAATACCTATTCTAGTTGAATCTCGCAGTAAGGGACAGAAGTATGTGGGGCTTGAAATTCAGCCTGAGTCAGCAGATATGGCTAGACGAAGCGTGATTTATAATAATCTGCAGGACAGGATATTCATCGAAACAGGAGATATAAAAGATGCAACAAATATATTTGGTGCATCTTCTTTTGATATTGTCACATCTAATCCGCCTTATATGACAGAGAATCATGGATTAACCAATGAGGCTGATGCCAAAGCCATTGCCAGACATGAATTACTCTGTAATCTGGAAGATGTAATAAGACAGACATCTTGTCTTTTGAGACAAAAAGGACGATGTTATTATGTCCATAGACCTCATAGGTTAGTAGATATTATGTCTTTAATGAGAAAATACAAAATTGAACCCAAGAGGATTAGGCTGGTATATCCATATATAGATAAGGAACCTAATATGGTATTGATTGAGGGAATGAAAGGTGGTAAACCGAACCTCATAGTAGAGAAACCATTGATTGTCTATGATGCACCGGGAGTATACAATCCGGAAATATATGATATATACGGTTATGACGAAGAGACCAAAGCGAGATTAATGGGAGATAGATAACATGTCAGGTATTTTATATTTGGTGGCAACGCCTATAGGTAATCTGGAAGATATGACATACAGAGCAGTAAGGATTCTGCAGGAAGTTGATTTGATTGCAGCAGAAGATACCAGAAATTCACTGAAGTTGCTGCAACATTTTGAAATTTCCACACCAATGACCAGTTACCATGAATTTAATAAGATAGAGAAAGCCAGGACTCTCATTGAGAAGTTACATGATGATCAGAATATAGCTGTGATTACAGATGCTGGAACTCCGGGAATATCTGATCCCGGTGAGGAACTGGTGAAGATGTGCTATGACGAAGGTATAGAGGTTTTAACTATTCCAGGGGCAGCAGCATGTATAACAGCTATCACATCTTCTGGTCAGGCATGTCGCAGATTCAGTTTTGAAGCATTTCTTCCAAAGGACAAAAAGGATAGAGCCAGAGTATTAGAGGAGATGGCAAGAGAGACAAGAACCATGATTGTGTACGAATCACCTCATCATTTGAAGGCTACCCTTGCAGAGTTAGAGGAATGTTTAGGTAACAGAGATATTACAATATGTAGAGAGCTCACCAAGAAATATGAGGAAAAGGTCAAGACTACATTGTCAGATGCGAATGCATTTTACAAGGAAAATGATCCTCGAGGAGAGTATGTTCTTGTAATTGCAGGCAAGAGCAAAACTCAGGTGCAGCAGGAAGAACAGATGAAGTGGGAAAATGTATCCATAGAGGAGCATATGGAGATATATTTATCACAGGGAATGGACAAGAAGGCTGCCATGAAGGCTGTGGCTAAGGACAGAGGCGTAAGTAAGAGAGATATATACCAGGCGTTACTATAGATTACTAGATAGTTATAGAAGGTTTATGAAAAGAGCTATACTGTAGAGGTTGGTTATGAAAATAGAGTTAAATGATATTTTGACAATGAAGAAGCCCCATCCATGTGGCTCAAGGGAGTGGAAGGTGGTTCGTGTTGGTGCGGATTGCAGAATAGAATGTGTGGGTTGTGGACATCAGGCCATGATAACCAGAGCAAAGTTGTCAAAAAATGTAAAAGATATTCGAAAAACCCTTGAAAAAAATGGACAAGCATGATATCATCATTATTCGTGATATATTAAAATATCCTTGCTTTGTTCAATTGTGAGCAAGGCCAAAAGACCAAAAGGAGGTAAAAATCGCATGAATAAGTATGAATTAGCACTTGTTGTTAATGCAAAGATCGAAGACGATGCGAGAGCAGCAGTAGTTGAGAAGGCTAAGGGTTACGTAGAGCGTTTCGGTGGCCAGATCAGCGAAGTAGAGGAGTGGGGTAAGAAGAAGTTAGCTTACGACATCCAGAAGATGAGCGAAGGCTACTACTACTTCATCCAGTTCGAAGCTGAACCAGAAGCTCCAGCTCAGATCGAAGAGAATATTCGAATCATGGAAAATGTTCTTCGTTTCTTATGCGTTAGAAAAGACGAGGCATAGATAGTAGACTAGGAGAAGATATGAATAAGGTAATTATGATGGGACGTCTGACAGCAGATCCAGACGTAAGATTTGGTGCAGGTAACAACACACAGGTTACAAGATTTAGCATTGCAGTAGATAGAAGATTTAAGCGTGAGGGAGATCCTGATGCTGATTTCTTTAACTGCGTTACATTTGGAAAGACAGCAGAATTCGTTGAGAAATATTTCCGTAAAGGAAATAGAATCCTTATTGAAGGTGAAGTTAGAAATAATAACTACACTAACAAGGAAGGTCAGAAGGTTTACGGTACAGAAATTAGTGTAAACAGTGTTGAATTCTGTGAAAGCAAGGGTGCGTCAGGCGCTACTGGTAGTGTGCCAGCTCCATCAGGCGATGCAGGTGATGGATTCATGGCCGTTGAAAACGGTGTAAGTGAAGACGAATTGCCATTTAACTAAGTTTTACAGGAGGTAAAATCATGGCTTTCAACAAGACAGAAAGAGCAGATGGTCAGCAGAGAAGAAGACCTATGCATAGAAGAAAGAAAGTTTGCGTATTCTGTGGTAAGGATAACGTAATCGATTATAAGGATACAGCTAAGTTAAAGAGATACATCTCTGAGAGAGGAAAGATCCTTCCTCGTAGAATCACAGGAAACTGTGCTAAGCATCAGAGAGCTCTTACAGTAGCTATCAAGAGAGCTCGTCACGTAGCTTTGATGCCATACGTGCAGGACTAATTTAAAGTAAAAGATAAGACCAATTGTTAATTATGAATTAGCAATTGGTCTTTTTAGTGTCTTAAAGATTATTTTGACTGTATAAATCTTATCGCTCTTGGCTGGCGTTAAGGGCAACAGCCACACGTTCTCGTAAATATACTGGTCTAACAGGTTTTAGTATATAGTCCTTGGCATGGACTGAGATACATTTCAAGATAGTTTCTTTGTGAGTATTGGATGTGAGGATTATAATCGGTAAATCCGAGTATCCCATTTCTCTAATTGCTGTTACAGTAGCAATTCCATCCAAGGTAGGCATCTCTATATCCATAATAATTAAATCAGGTACACCTTTGGTCTTGATATAATTAATGGCAGCAAGTCCGCTTTGAAGAGCGATTAGATTGTAATTATCATTTTCCAGAGCCACTGTTGTGGTTTGAAGGCTAACAATTGAATCGTCAACCAGCATAATATCTATCTTTTTAGATTTTACAGATTGTCTCTTTTCATTGAGCTCATCAACCTTTCCAGTGAAAATATTATTAGAAATATTACTCTGAGTAATTGCAATATTTTCAAATTCAGGCTTGGACAAATCCATATCGTAATTTGTGCCAACGATTCGCACAACAGGGCGGAGTGGATCATTGGTATGAGCTGAGACAACAGCCATTTCTCCAGTAGACAATTGTACATCTGTTGCAATTGGATAAGTTGGAATAACTTTGCGCATTGCATCTACAACTTTTCCGTTGAAGAGGATATCACGACCACCCATGAGATATTCAAAGGCATCATATGGAGTATATGGATGTTTGTATGGGCGTTTACTTATTAAAGCGTCATACACATCAACTACATGGAGAATTTTGGTTATAAGCGAGGTCTCCTGTCCGGTTTTGCCCATAGGATATCCGCTACCATTTTCATTTTCATGATGAAATAATACAGCCTGACGAACTGTAGAAGGAATTTCTCTGTTATCCTTTAAAATATCATATCCATACTGAGGGTGATTTTTGATTTCCTTATATTCTTCATCAGACAATTGCCCTGGCTTATTTATAATATCTGAAGGAATTTTCTGTTTTCCCAAATCATGACATATACCGGCAAGAGCAATTTGTTCTAATTCCTCGTCTGTTAGCCCCATGGATTTAGCCACAGCTACAGCATAGACAGCTACATTTACAGAGTGTCTGTAGGTATATTCATCAAAAGAACGCAAATCAAGCAAGTCAATGCTTAATTGCTTCAACTTGGAGATATCAGCCACAATCTGCTTGGCTGAATTGAGAAGTTCTCCGACATTTGACTCCTTTACAGCAGATACAGATTGGCTTAAAGTCTTGATATCAATAGGTTCCTCTGGTTCAATATCCAAATTATCTTTGTCAGTAATGTAGGCTCCGAGGTAACCTTTTTGCTCTAGATAATCAATGTATTCATCATTTAAAGTCACTCCTCTTTTTAACATAAAGGACTGACTAGGGCTTACAATATCGCGCCCGAGTACCATACCAGGTTGAAGCGATGATACTGATACAAATTTCATAAAATATTTCCTCCCTTAGGAATCTTATATAAGATTTCTTAAATCTTTCAGTATTTTATTAATATTATCAATATCAAATGTTTTGATGGCTTCCAATAAATTATTTATATTTCCCGCAATATCTTCAGTCTCAAAACCATTTTGACTTAACTTGAAAGATATATTATTCAGAGTAATAGTATCATAATTTTCCACTGCTTGCCCAATAATATTGAGATTTTTGGATAATTCACTGTTACTCATTACATTTTCCAAGGTCACTTCCTTGTGAAATATATTCTGTTGAATTGCCTGGGCGATTTTCATATATCTATCCACAAAGGTTCTGTGATGGCTTTCTATATAGTTCAAATTCATGTCACGAGCTGCATATTCCAAAGCTTTAGCTTCTTCTGAAAGTTCTATTGCACCAATGGTTGAAGTGGAATTTTTCATTCCATGTACTTTGATGCGGTAGAGATTTATCTCTTCTATATTATTGAGAAGAATGCCGTTTTCATAATACTTGTTTAATTCTTTTATATCACCTGCAGCTGAGTCAGAGAAGGATTCAACTATCTCGAAAAACATATCAGCATTAGGCAGATTACTTCTTGCACTATTCCAGTTAATTCCTTCAATTGAAGGCAGGTTATACATGTCACCTTCGGAAGAATTGGCAGTTTTGGTATTATCAACTTTTCTTGAATCTTTTACAGGTTCATGTATAAGTGCCGGTGGTAAATATTTACGCAATAATTTTTCTAGAGCACTGATTTCAATAGGTTTAGACAGATAATCATCAAAGCCCTCTGATAAATATTCTTCCTTGGCACCAATTACAGCATTGGCAGTCAGAACAATTACTGATGTAGATTCCGGCAATAAATTGTTATCCGTCATATAATGGAGCGTATCGATTCCATCCATATTTGGCATCATATGATCCAGGAAAATAATGTCATATGTGTTAGCAAGGGTTTTTTCAATAGCTTCATGTCCGGAGCTGGCCAAATCAGGGGAGATTTGACAGAGGGACAGAAGTTTATCTGCCACTTTTAAGTTCATACTATTGTCATCTACAACAAGTATGCGAGCCTCAGGGGCAGTGAGAAGAGGTTTTTTCCTCTCAGGCTTTGTAGATGAACTTAATTGATAGTCGCCAATTGGTGTAGCATCAATAATTTCCTGTCTTATTATGAAGGAGAAGCAGGAACCAACGCCATATTTGCTCTTAATATCAAGTGTACTATCCATCATTTTCAAAAGATTTGTTACGATGGTGATTCCAAGACCAGTTCCTTCAATATTATGGTTCTTAACTTCATCGAGTCGCTCAAATGACAGGTATAGTCTGTCCATATCTTCTTCTTTAATACCGATACCCGTATCTTCTATGGAAAATAATATATCTGCATTGCCATCGATTTGCGCAAGGCATTTTACAGAGAAAGTAACATAGCCTTCATTGGTATATTTAACTGCATTGCTAAGGAGATTTAAAATGATTTGAGATATTCTCACATCATCACCCAGCAGAGTTGTTGGTAAGCTGCTATCAATCTTCAAATTGAAATCCAGGTTTTTAGCATGAGCTTTATCTAAAATAGTATTTACCAGATTTGTAATAAATTCCGTAGTATTATATTTTATTGGCACTAGAGACATGTGCCCGTCCTCAATTTTGGAGAAATCCAAAATATTATTGATGAGACTCAGGAGAATGCGACCTGAGTTGTCAATACCATTGGCATATTCCAGGATTTCTGCATCATTTGAGCGGCGTAATATCATCTCATTCATACCTAATACAGAATTGATAGGAGTACGGATTTCATGTGACATCTGTGCCAGGAAATCCGTTTTGGCTCGGGATGCAATCTCTAATTTATTAATAATATCAATTTCCTCAGTAACATCAGTGAAAATACATAAATAACAGAAAGGAGTTCCGAAATCATCCTTCAAAGCATTTAGTCGCATAGAATAAGAGTTATTATTGAATTTATCAGTTATACGAGTTGCGTAAACCTGATTTTTGGCCATTTCAAAGGCGATTGATAAAGCCTCACTATTGTAATTAAATAGTTTTTCAGGGGAATCCGTAGGAGAAATTCCTGCATCAGCCATTATATTTTTGCAATAGTTATTTACAATGGCAATATTTTTGTTCATATCAAAAACAATAATGCCGGCATCAATAAAATTCAAGAAATTCTCGGCAATATTTCCCATACGAATATCAAAATAATTCAGCTGAACAGCGCCATACCATACTACGATGGTACAAAAAGCTGCACCTAAGCCGGAGGTTGAGAAGGCATGTCTACCTAAGGCAGGAAGAAATGTGTCCGGGAAGGAACCGAATAAGAATAGAAAGTTGGCAAAATACAAGAGTTTTACAAAACGATACTCTCTTTTAATCTTGCCTTTTCGAACCCAGATAATGGCAAGTAGAAGAAGCAAAACTGTACATAGAGCCACATATGCTGAGTGGAAATTTCTGTTAAAGGAATAGGCTGGATTCTCATCCCAGGTGGTCCAGTAACCCACTCTGACAAAAACATCTACGTCTCTGTGTCCAAAGAGAATCCAATCAATGAAAGTGACGATATGCATTATGATCTTGATGGACAAATCGATTTTACGAGGAAGATTGGCAAGCTTACAGCCCATAAAAACTTCCGTCATGACAAATACATCAACAGCAAGAATGCCGAGAATTCGAATATTATTGCACAAATTGAAATCCCAACACAAGCCAATGACACCATAGCAATAGCACCATATAGCAGATGAAATACCATACATCAGTAAGATAAAACTGGTTTCTTTCTCGTATTTAATATTTCTCCAATAAAAACTTACTCCCATAACAGCTGCAACAGTACCTACCCCAATAAGTATGCAGCTCAACATAATCCCCGCAGTCATAAAATATTACACCTTCCAAAATCGTTTTCTTGAAGTATAACATAGTAATAATTAATAGAAAAACATTTTAATAGGAAATAATAGAAATAATAGAAAAAAGATTTTTTGTGGTTATGAAAGTGGAAAATAGGAGTATAATAAAATTATAAATCTGATAATACTTATAGAGATTTATTGCTTTGAAATAAGGCAAATATTAAAACTTGAAAGAGGGGGCGAGATTATGGCAAATGAAGTATCAGTAAAAACCAGTAGGGAAAATGTTAAAATACGACCATATGAACATCGAACCAAGTATTATGAGGCAGGTCCACAGGGAGTGATACACCATTCTTATTACATGAACTGGTTGGAAAATGCCAGAATGGATCTAATGACTCAGCTGGGGTTGGGAAACAAGCAGATGGAAGTGATGGAGATTATGTCACCGGAACTGTCTGTGTCAATTGATTTTAGAAGTGCAACACATTTTGACGAGACAGTTATGATTGAGACCAAATTATTAGATTATGACGGACACGAAATGGAAATAGCATATCGAATATATGATAAAGCAACTGGAGAGGATAGAGCGGTTGCAAGAAGTAAGCATTGCTTTGTAAACAATTCAGGTGTACCGATTTCATTAAAGAGGGTGTATCCGGAGTTGGATACCAAGTTCTTTGAGTTTAATTAGAGAATTTGAATGAATATATGCCGGGAAGGAAATAAAATTCCATGAAAGGTATGAAATTAAAACATAATTTAATAACAGAAATAGATATAGAAAAACAGGAGGCTTTACCCTAAAGTCTCCTGTTTGTTTTATAAATATATTAAATGTTTCTTATTGTAATTTTGCTTCCAAAGCCTTTACAATCTGTGTGAAATTCATAAAATGAGAGGCTTTGATTAAGATTGTGTCTCCAGCCTTGATTTCCTGGAGTAATTCAGGCAAAAGAGCCTCTATTGTGTCAAAATGAATACATTTCACACCGTTAGCAGTGGCAGTGTTATGTATTTCCTCTGATAAAGAGCCAACTGTGTATAACAAGTCGATTTTATTGTCCGCAACAGCCTGTCCCACACTGCTGTGAAGAGCTGGAGCGTCATCTCCAAGTTCACCCATATCGCCAAGAACAGCAATCTTACGACCAGAAGCAGAAGCGAGTACTCCTAATGATGCTTTCATAGATACAGGGCCGGCATTATAGCAATCGTCAATTACAAGTATATCTCCGAGACGGATAATATTACTTCTTCCAGCTATGGTATTGCCTTTGGCGATTCCTTCTTGAATCTGGTCGGATGTTAAGCCCAGGCTCTCGCCGATAATAGCGGCAGCCATTGCGTTGTTGATATTGTGCTGTCCAGGCAGTGAGATATGTATATGCATATTTTCACCGAAGAGATCCAAGTCACAATCTATACCTTCTAAACCTTTGTCATCAATATTATCAGCATAGGCAGCGGCTGGCATACCATCATTTTCCAGAAGCGCCTTATCTTCGCGGCCAAAGAAGAAAATGTCCGCGTCTTCTGGCACGGCGTGGTAGGTTCCTGACGGAATTCCATGATGAATTGAACGAAGTTTTTCATCATCACCGTTTAATACCAGCTTCGGATGATTAGATAAATGTTCAAATGCTTCAGTTTTAGCATTTAACACACCATCTAAATCATGAAGGAATTCCAAATGGCATGGGCCGATATTGGTCATAACCAGATAATTTGGTCGGGCAATAGTAGAGAGTCGGTTCATTTCATCGAAATCAGATATACCCATTTCAACTACTGCTACCTGATGCTCAGGTCTTATTCTCATAATTGTAAGTGGAAGGCCAATTTCATTGTTGAAGTTGCCTTCAGTCTTGAGCACATTGTATTTTTCAGATAAAACAGCAGCCACCATTTCCTTGGTGCTGGTTTTTCCTACACTACCTACAATTCCGATAATTGGAATGTCCAAGGTGCTGCGATAATATGTAGCCAAATCCTTCAGGGCTTTGCCAGAATCTTCTATCAAAATATATGGTATTTCTTCCTCAAGCTTTCTCATTGAGAAGCAGATAGCCGCCCCAGCTTCGTAGGCTGCAGGTATGTATTTGTGAGCGTCAACCTTCTCTCCAATAAAAGGAACGAAGAGAAAATCCTTTTCAACCAGGCGATTGTCCATGACAGTACCCTGGATATAAGTGTTGGAAAGCTCATTTTGACGATCATTGTCCCAGGAATTAGGGAATATTAATTCGCCGCCTGTGGCGGTTACTACATCAGAAACTCTTAACATATGTTTCTCCATTTCTTATATAAAATATTAGATATGTCAATTATAAGCAAAAAACTATGTGATTCAAGAGAGTCACATAGTTTCCGTTGCATTTATTGATATTTTTTGAGAGAAATCTCAATTATTTTCTCACATAATTCATTGAAATTAATGCCAATTGCATTGGCTTCCTGAGGAAGTAGAGAAGTAGGTGTCATACCAGGAAGTGTGTTGGCCTCAAGGCAGAACATTTCTCCATTCTCACGAAGCATGAAGTCCATGCGGGCGTATGTTGTAAGTCCGATGGCAGTCATGGCTTCTTCTGCGTAGTGCTGCATCTCTTTGGCAATGTTATCAGGAATGTCAGCTGGACAAGTCTCTATTGCAGAACCTGCTTTGTATTTGTTCTTGTAATCATAGAATCCTTCGATAGGAGCAATCTCGATTACTGGCAAAGCCTTGCCTTCCATAACTCCCACAGAAAATTCCCGGCCTTCAATGTAGTCTTCAACAACAACTTCCTCTTCCCACATGAAGGCGTCAGCGAGAGCTGTTTTAAATTCATCTTGGTTTTCAGCGATGGATACGCCGATGGAAGAACCACCGCATGCAGGCTTGACTACACAAGGATATTTAACCTGTGCCAGAAGTTTTTCATCTAAATTGTCACTTTTGGAGATGCGAATTCCAGTAGGACATGGAATATTGTGTCTAATCATGAATTCCTTGGCAATGTTCTTGTTCATAGCAATGGCACTGCTTAGATAGTCAGTTCCGGTATATTTGATTCCGAACAAATCAAATGCTGCCTGAACCTTACCATTTTCACCATTTTCACCGTGCAAAGCCATAAATACAATGTCGGCTTTGCGGCAGATAGCAATTACATTTGGTCCGAAGAAACAATCGCTTTGATCCTTTCTGGAAGCTTTGACTTTCTCCAGGTCAGGAGCAATTTCAGAAATATTTGCTGTATCAACAGAAGCTTCCTCTGAAATTTCGAAAATATTAGATATATCGCACTCTTCGTCTTTGTATCCCATGAAAACGTCTAAAGTCAGAACTTTGTGACCATTTTCACGCAAAGCCTTGGCAACCATTGTTCCAGATTTGAAGGATACATCTCTTTCTGTGCTTAATCCACCACATAAAACTAATATATTCATGCTGGGTCTCCTTTTATGCATTTATTCTATAAATTAGTAAACATCTATGATGTCTTTTAAAATACTACTCCAGCAATGTGGAAAAATCAATGTGAAATTGTGGAGAGAATAAGAGAAAAAAACAATATCTAGTAGTATAAAAAAATAGGGAAATATAATATAATGGAATATGTTTATACGAAGGTGGGAGAGTCTGACGTAAATAAAGAAAGTGGGAGAATATACAAAATGAACATTCAGGAATTAAGAGAGACATTTAATGAGGTTTATGGTGAGGGAGGAGATATTAGAGAATATTTCGCACCAGGTCGAGTAAATCTAATAGGAGAGCATACTGATTACAATGGAGGACATGTATTCCCATGCGCTCTTACAATTGGAACTTATGGTGTTGCAAGAAAGAGAGATGATGACAAGATTCGTTTCATATCTGCTAACATCGATAACGCCAGAGTTACAGAAGTGAGTTTGTCAGATTTGGAATATGACAAGGCAAATGGCTGGGCAAATTATCCTATTGGAGTAGTTTGGGCATTTGACAAGAAGGGAATGAAACTGGATAAGGGATTTGACATGATTATCTGGGGAAATATTCCAAATGGTTCAGGTCTGTCCTCATCAGCTTCCCTTGAGGTACTTACAGGAGTTATTCTTCAGGATTTATATGGTTTTGATAAGCTTACAATGACAGATTTAGCTCTTATCGGTCAGTACTCAGAGAATAATTATAATGGTTGTAACTGCGGAATCATGGATCAGTTTGCAGTGGCAAATGGTAAGAAGGATTGCGCAATTTTTCTTGATACAAGTGATTTGTCATATGAGTATGCAAATATTAATTTGCCAGATGCCAAGATTGTAATTACCAACAGCAAAGTAAAACATAGCCTTGTTGACGGAAAATATAATGAGAGAAGACAGGAGTGTGCCAAGGCTTTAGAGCAGTTGCAGACTGTTGTTGATATTAAATCTCTAGGTGATTTGACAGATGAGGAATTTGAGAAATATAAGTCTGCAATCACAGATCCAGAAGTCTTGAAGAGAGCAAAGCATGCTGTTGCTGAAAATCAGAGAACTATCAAGGCTGTTAAGGCTTTGGCAGACAATGATGTAGTTACATTTGGTCAGCTTATGAATCAGTCACATATTTCACTTCGAGATGACTACAAGGTATCTTGTGAGGAAGTGGATGTACTTGTGGATCTAGCATGGAGCGTGGATGGTGTTATCGGATCTCGAATCACAGGAGGCGGATTCGGTGGATGCACAGTCAGCATCGTAAAGAATGAAGCGGTAGATAACTTTGTTAAGGTAGTCGGTGAAGGTTACAAGGACAAAACAGGAATAGAAGCAGAGTTTTATATTGTTGATATAGGAGACGGGGCAAGAAGATTGTCTTAGGATAAGTTATGAATTCTAATAATGGAGCCAATAATTTAAGGAGATATCTGCAGTTGCCGCTTTATATGCTGATTGTATTTACTGCGGGAAATGTATTTATCTATTTTCGAGATGTTAAGAGTGGAGCAGTTATTTCTGCGGTTATTATTTTCTATGCAATTATTCTAACGATTAGTTATAAGGCTGGTCGTAAGAGAATAAATGAGGACATAGTATATTTTGCAACACAATACAGTTCTGTTCAGCATGAGCTTCTGGATGAGTTCCAGGTTCCTTATGGACTCATTGACATGAGTGGCAAGATGTTGTGGATGAACCGGGAAATGATGGATTTGACAGGGAAGGACAAGCATTATCGTAAGTCTGTTACTTCGCTGTTTTCTGAGATTACTCGTGAGGAATTAGACAGACACGAGGAGGACAGTTTTACCATATCTCTAGATTACTCAGATAGAAAATTCGAAGCCAAGATACAGAAAATCACTGTGGAAATGACACAGGCTTCTGGAGATAACACGGACTCTAACGCTGGCAATAATGATATAACCGGAATTGATGATGATATCAATAAGCTTATGGCTATATTGCTCTTTGATGTGACAGAGGTTGAAAACCTCCGCAAGGAAAATACAGATCAGAGAATGGTGTCCGGACTTATATATGTAGATAATTCAGATGAAGTCTTTGACTCTGTAGATGAGGTTAAGAAGTCGCTCCTTATTGCCATTATTGATAGAAAGATTAATAAATATTTCCAGAGAGCCAAAGCTATTGTGCGTAAGCTGGATGATGATAAATACTTCGTGGTATTTAAGCAGATGTATCTCAAGGAATTGGAGGAAGACAAATTCTCTCTTATTGAGGATATCAAGAGTACCAAGGCGGGAAATGATATTGAAATCACCTTGAGTATCGGTCTGGGGTACGGTGGTGAATCCTATACTCAATGTGCTGAGTATTCAAGAGCGGCAATTGATTTGGCCATGGGTCGAGGCGGTTCACAGGTGGTTGTGAAAAATGGAGAAGATGTATCTTACTTCAGTTCTCGTGGTCGAGAGTTTGAGAGAAATACTCGAGTAAAGGCCAGAATGAAGGCTCAGGCTCTACGAGAGATCATGGAAACCCGCGAGAATATTATGATTATGGGTCATAGCATTGCGGATGTCGATTCATTTGGCGCAGCTATTGGAATCTTCTGTGCTGCCAGAGATATGGGCAAGACAGCCAGAATAGTTATAAATACTGTTACAAGTTCACTAAATCCATTGGTGGAGAATTTCACACCGGAAAATGGTTATCCTGCAGATATGTTTCTCACATCTGCCCAGGCGGTGGAAATGGCCAACGCTCAGACTTTGGTAATTGTAGTTGATACCAACCGACCAAGCTATACTGATTGTCCGGAATTGCTGGGAATCAGTAAGTCTATAGTAGTATTTGATCATCATAGAGTGGGAAATGAGAAGGTTAACAACCCGGTACTTTCATATATTGAGCCATATGCATCTTCAGTATGTGAAATGATAGCGGAAGTTCTTCAATATTTTTCAGAGAAAATTAATATCAAGCCTCACGAGGCAGATTGTATATATGCGGGTATTTTGATTGATACCAATAACTTCATGACCAAGACTGGTGTGAGAACATTTGAAGCCGCAGCATATTTGAGAAGATGCGGTGCAGAGGTTACAAGAGTTAGAAAATTGCTTCGTGAAGATATGTCAGCCTACAAGGCCAGAGCTGAAATCGTGCGTCATGCAGAGGTTTATAAAGGCTTCTTCGCAATTTCAGTTTTTGAGGGAAGTGGTTTGGAAAGCCCTACAGTAGTAGGGGCAAAAGCTGCCAACGAATTGTTAAATATTGTTGGAATCAAGGCATCCTTTGTACTGACAGAATATCAGAACAAGATATTTGTAAGCTCAAGATCAATTGATGAAATTGATGTGCAGCTTATAATGGAGAGACTCGGTGGCGGTGGTCACTTAAATGTGGCTGGTGCCCAGATAGAGAATTCAACAATTGAGGAAGTCAAACTTCGTATACAGCAGATACTTGATGACATGATGGAAGAAGGAGAGATTGTATTATGAAAGTAATATTGTTGGAAGATGTAAAAAGCCTTGGAAAAAAGGGCGAAATAGTAGAAGTAAGTGAAGCTTATGCAAGAAATGTGCTTTTCAAGAAAAAGCAGGGTGCAGAGGCTACAAGCAAGAATTTAAATGATTTAAAATTACAGAACAAACATGCTGATAAAGTTGCACAGGAAAATCTTGAGGCAGCTCAGGCTCAGGCAGAGAGAATGAAAGAGTGGACCGTAGAGACCAAGATTAAGACAGGTGAGGGCGGTAAGACCTTCGGCTCTGTATCTTCAAAGGAAATTTGCGCAGCTGTTAAAGCTCAGTACAGTGAGGATATTGATAAGAAGAAGGTGCACTTAGAGGAGCAGATTAAGTCCCTGGGAACATATGAGGTAAAAGTAAAGCTTCATCCACAGGTTACAGCGACTCTGAAAGTACATGTATCAGCAGAATAAGATAGGAAGTTATTTTGATGGAAGATAGACAAATGGGACGAATCATGCCCAACAACCTAGAGGCAGAGCAATCTGTTGTTGGTTCAATGATTGCGGATAAAGAAGCTATTACAATTGCGATGGAAATAGTTACAAAAGAGGATTTCTATCATCAGCAATATGCAGCATTATTTGATGCAATAACAACTCTCCACGATGATGGTATAGATGTTGATCCGGTTATACTCAAGGATAAGCTTCAGGAAATGGGAGTTCCCCCAGAGGTTTCAAGTACAGAATTTATTATTGATGTTGTAACATCTGTTCCAACTACAGTAAATGTGGCATCTTATGCCAATATTGTAAAAGACAAGGCAATACTTCGTCGAATCATTAGTACAACACAGGAAATAGAAAACAATTGTTTCCTGGGTAAGGATGATGTATCAACTATTCTGGATAAAACTGAGAAAGATATATTTAAGCTGACTCAGCATAGAAGTTCAGGTGAGTATGTGCCAATCAAAGATGTGGTAATGAACTCTCTGAAGAAGATTGAGATGGCATCTAAGTTAAAGGGTACCATCACTGGTCTGCCAACAGGTTTTACAGAGTTGGATTATAAGACGGCAGGATTGCAGCCATCGGATTTGATTTTGATTGCTGCGAGACCATCTATGGGAAAGACTGCTTTTGTTTTGAACCTGGCGCAGTATATATGTTTTCATGAGAATGCCTGCGCTGCAGTATTTTCATTGGAGATGTCGGCCGAGCAGCTGGTAAACCGTATGCTTGCATTGGAATCAGGTGTAGAGGCCAACAAAATTCGTACAGGTGATTTACAGGAAGCAGACTGGGAGAGATTGTCATTTGGTGCCGGCGTAGTAGGTAAGTCCAGCCTGATTATTGACGACACTCCTGGTATCAGTATTGGTGAGCTTAGAAGTAAATGTAGAAAATATAAGATGGATCATGATTTGAAGATTATCATCATCGACTACATACAGTTGATGACCGGTACAGGACATTCTGAATCACGACAGCAGGAAGTATCAGAGATTTCAAGATCTCTCAAATCTCTTGCCAGAGAGTTAAATGTTCCTGTAATTGCGTTGTCTCAGTTGTCCCGTGCAGTTGAGAAGCGTGATGACAAGCGACCAATGATGTCGGATTTGCGTGAATCCGGAGGTCTGGAGCAGGATGCCGATGTGGTAATGTTTATCTATCGTGAGGATTATTATGATCATGATACAGATCGTAAGAATATATCAGAGATTATTATTGCTAAGCAGCGTAACGGCCCAATTGGTACTGTCGAGTTAGCATGGATTCCAGAACTTACCAAGTTTGGAAATCTGGATAGATCATTACAGACTCAAGAATAAATAATAAAAATAAGCATGAAAAAAGCAACTCCCGAATTGGAAGTTGCTTTTTGTTTTTTAAATGAATTACCTCGTGGATAATTAGCCCTGTGAGATAGCTCCTGTTGGGCAAACACCAGCGCAAGTTCCACACTCTACGCATGCATTTGCATCGATTTCGAACTGGCTATCTCCCTGAGAAATTGCTCCTACTGGACACTCAGGTTCGCATGTTCCACAACTAACACATGAATCAGAAATAACGTATGCCATTTTAAATTCCCTCCATTTCATAAATATAAATAATACAAGCTTTTTGCTTAGTTTATATTATAATTGATATCATTTTTAAAAGCAATAGTATTTAGAAACAAGAATTGTATTTAGTTAAATCCAAGGTAAATATGAGCATATGATAATATGAAGTAAATTAGGTTGCGCAAAACCAAAAAAGGCTATATAATAAGCAAATCAGAGAAACAAGGAGGACAAGATAATGGCAAAGATTGATAAGACAGTTACAATCGGCGAATTATTGATGGTAGATACAGGTATTGCAAATCTCTTGATGGGAGCAGGAATGCACTGTGTTGGATGCCCATCTTCAGCAATGGAGACATTAGAAGAGGCTGCTATGGTTCATGGTTTTAATGTAGATGAACTGGTAGAGGATATCAATAATTATTTAGAGTACAAGGCAGTTTAATCTTGTATCGATTATATTGAATTAAAAAAGCTTTCCCGATTAACTTTGGGAAAGCTTTTATTTTTGTTATGGAAAATATTTACAGATTATAGATTGGCAAGTACATGTATAGCATTATTTCCAATAATCTGTCTGTAGTGCTCTACAAAATATGCTCTCTGGTTTTGAGCCAAATCACATTGAGAACCGTATTCACTGATAATATTGCACACCTTATTGAATTCCTCAGGAGTGTGCTGAGATTTACTTACTACAAGATAGTAGAGATTATCAGATGGATTCTTGTACAACAGATTTGTACCTTCGTAGGAGCTGTCAATTACATGAGATAATCGAATTATATCCTCCATTTTTTTGAAGACAAAAAGCTTCGTAATATCTATGTAAGTTGAAGAATTCTTGGTACTATCGGTAGATTTTTTGGCAGCTGCTTCTGCCTTTTTGTACATCTCGATAATATCGTTGGCTGCAGTTTTTGGCTTATTCTCCAGAGGTTGAAATGTATCATCTGAATAATCCAAATCCTCAGTAAATTGAGAAAATCTGGTATCAAGTTCATCAGGATACTCCACTTTGGATACAATAAGAACAATGCAGTCAGAAGTCATAGGTATAGCTTCTACCATCAGAGGTAAATCATCTGTTTCAAATCCAAGTTCTTCGGCAGCCTGTGCCATCATATCTTTAAATAAAGCACGAGCTTTATTATTTCCATATGCCAATTCGCTGAGCTTTATATTTCTACTCGCCAGGTCTTGTTTTGTTAAAGTGCAGCGAATTTGATGATCATTTATCTTTTCAATTTTCATACGCATCACCTAAAAACCCTAAATTACTATGTTTCCATATTATATACAATGAATTAGGCAAAGTAAAGGAAGGAAATCTTAAAAAAATATAAACAAAATTTCAGATGGAAAAATGTGAAAAAGGCAATATTGATACCTGTGAAGAATCGTGCTATAAATTTAGTCACGAGATACCTTTCCTATCTGGGAAGGAGTTGCAAATGAAAAATTGCATATTTGATAAGTACGAGACTGTATATACAGTTTATGAATCATCAGCTACCAAAATAGTACTTATCAGAAACAGACTAACAGATGAATTCTTTATCTTGAAAATGATATGCAAGAGTTCTAATCTTGCATTCCCCAATTATTTTTCAGAGGCAGAATTGTTAGAGGGGCTTAGTCATCCAGCTATACCATCGGTGATAGATAGGTATGAGGATGATGGGTATATATATCTTGTTGAGGAGTATGTATCAGGAGAGAGTCTACGACAATATTTGCAAGATCATCAGAGAATTACCACAAAAGAATTTTTTAATTTAATAGAGAAGATATGTCAGGTTCTTATATATTTGCACGAGAATACTATGGGTCCTATATTATATTTAGATCTCAAACCGGAGCATATATTTTTTGAGGGCGATAAGCTTAGACTGGTAGATTTCGGAAGTGCGATTATTATGAATGAGGATAATATCCGCTCACACAGCGGAACGCCAGGATTTGCATCACCAGAACAATTAAGAGGTGATGTGGTGGATGAACAGTCTGACATATATAGTCTTGGGCGATTAATTAGACTTATAAGTAGACATATAGATCTTACGACAAGAGTTATGGTGATGCCGATATGGATTCGAGCCTGTGTAAGAAATAAGAAATTCAGGACGAAGAGTGTGGGAAGTCTATATGATTGTATAATGCGTCTCGAGAATAGTAGAAGGAAGAAGGAAAAGGTAATCTCAAGAACTATCGCTATAGTTGGAAGTGACACGGGCGTTGGATGTACACATATAGCAATATCCCTGGTAAGCTATCTGAATCAGGCTGGATATCGAGCATTTTACCGAGATGAAGCACAGGGAAGAGTGCTAGAAGAGATATATAGAAATCATATTGATTGGGAAGTTCGGCAAGGAATAATATATCACGATAATTTTGCTGGAATTATGGAAACAGGTTCAGCAGTTAATATTAACAGACCTCAGGAAGGGATTCTGGTATTAGATTATGGTACGGTGCCGCTGGAGTTTGAAGCAGATGCTACTATCTATGTTTGCGACAATGCAGGTTGGCATAAATCTATTAGAGTGGGAGAAGATATGGATATTATTATATGTAATAGATTTTCCATGAATGAAGCCAGAAATTTGGCCAGAAGTTTTCAATCAAAGGTATATAGATATCCCTATGTGGCGGATCCAATGCATATTACTACAGGACTCAAGGCGATGTTTTCTGAAATGCTAAAAGTGGGAGCCGGGTTATGAAGATTAGGAGAATAAGGAGTAATTGCCAGAAGCAAAAAGAGATAATTGGGGTTATAGGAGCGACTTCAAAGGAGGATGCTACACATTTAAGTAGTGCATTTGCAAACTATTTATCTTCAGTAGAGAAGTTGGAAGTGGTATATGTGGAAGTTGGAGATTATTCGAAATTGTACAATATGCTAAAGAATAAGTGGATGTACGACGAGAAGGAACTCATATATTACTATAAGGGGATTTCTTATTTATTGGCTGCAGATGAGAAGAAGATGGCGGGTAAGTTAAGAAATCCAAAGCAGGCTCTGTATAGAGATGCTGATGTTATAATACTGGATTTAGGTGAGATATTTGCAGGAAAAGAAGAGCTGATACCAATATGTACTAGATTATTTATAGCAGGCAATCTTTTACCATGGAATATTGATTCTTATGCATGGTTGTCAGAGAAAATTCTTAAATTATATGGAGATGTAGGCTGCTTGGAGAGGTATAGCTACAACCTGACTCATGAACAGAAGATTATATGGTACAAAAAATCTAAGACAGAGATGAAGAATCTGCCAATGATAGGTGACCCGTATTGCATGAAAGAAAAGGACATTGTAACTATTAGGAATATACTATATGGTAGCTGAGAAAGGAGATGTTCGGGCGTAAAGTATATGGATGAATAATGTATAATAAAATGAAATAATTATTTGAACAGAAAAATTATATAAGAAATGATAAAAGACTATTGCAGGAAGCCTGACTCTTCTAGGGGAGGGGCTTCTTGCTTTTTATAATAAATGTTTTATTGAATAGAAACCTATGTTAATATTAAATCAATAGAAAACACGAGGATGTGACAGGATGAGAAAAGTAAAGAAGAATAAGACATTAAATAATATAAGAAGGATAATTGGAGATTTGCCACCGTATATGTATGTGGTAATAATAGCAGCCCTTTTGCTTCTTGTTATTGGTATGTGTATAGCCATTGCAAGAAATACTCCTACAAAACAGACACTTAGCCTGGAGGATTATTACAATGTTACTGCAGATAATGAGATGATAGTAATCTCTAATGGCAGTTTCAAGGAGAAGGATAAGAATGTAGATTATGTAGATGGCTTGTTCTTAGATGGTAAGGCTTATATAAGTATCAATTATCTCAAAAAATATATTGATAACGGCTATGTATATGATAAGACAGAAGGGGTCCTGAGATATACAACAGATTCTCAAATTATTTCTGCCAACATTGATAGCAATATTTACACAGTTGATAAGGAGCAGGTGACATTGGATGCACCTGTGATTACAAGAGACAGCGGTGAGTATTATATTAATCTGGAATTTGTATCTAAGTTCACGGATATGACTTATGAAATATATGATACACCAGCCAGAGTAGTGATTGAGACTGCCGGGCTTCAGAAGAATGTATCAGTAGTTAAGCGCAATACTCAGGTTCGTAAAAACGGTGGAGTGAAGAGCAAGGTACTGGCTCAGGTTTCTAAGAAAGATGAAGTCAGCGTAATACAGAATTATGGCAAATGGAGCCAGGTTGTAACCAGGGACGGAGTGGTTGGATATATTAAGAATTCCAAGCTGAAGAAAGCAGAATCCCAGGAGGTTGCCAATAATTTGCCGGCAAGAAAATATAATCATATTACTTCAAATGACAAGATTGTCATGGCATGGCATCAGGTGACCAATAAATCAGCTAATAGCAATGTGTCAGAGGTGTTGGCAAATACTTCTGTAAATGTAGTTTCTCCAACATGGTTTTATATGGATGATAATCAGGGTGGAATTGCCAACTTGGCATCTAGTGCATATGTGGATTACTGTCACAGCAACAATATCAAGGTATGGGCTTTGTTTAGTAATCTGGAAAATAAAAATGTAGATACAGCAACTGTATTGAATATTACATCTTCAAGAGACGCACTTATTAACAATCTCTTGGCAGCGGCCATCACATATAATTTGGATGGAATTAATATAGATATAGAAGCTTTACCGGAAAATGCGGCAGATGGATACCTGGAATTTATCAAGGAATTATCTATAAAATGTGAGAATAATAATATTGTATTATCAGTTGATTTGGCCACTATGGGGTATAGCTTCGGCAATTATAATCCAGAGGTTTTGTCTGATTATGTGGATTACGGCGTGATTATGGCATACGACGAGCATACAACAGGAGATGAGCCTGGATCTGTTTCATCTATTACATTTGTAAGAGATTGTGTTCAGAGCCTTCTCAAAACATTTGATAAAAGCCAGGTGGTTTTAGGATTGCCTTTCTATACAAGAGTATGGACTATCACAGGTTCTGATGTAACAGCCAAGGCTTACAGTATGAAAAATATTGGTGATTTCATATCTACTCATAACGGAAATCCAGTATGGAATGAATCTACAGCACAAAATTATGCTGAGATGACTGAGGGTGATACAACTTATAAAGTATGGTTGGAAGATGCCACTTCCTTGTCACATAAACTTCAGGTTGCAGATGATAATGATTTGGCAGGAATCTCATTCTGGAAACTGACTCAGGAAGTGCCTGAGATATGGCAGACTATTGCTACCTATTCGAAATAAAGAAATCAAGTGCTTATTAATATTCAAAAGTGATATAATGTAGACTATGATGACGGAAGTATACAAAGTAATTAATGATAAGATAGATTCAAATGATATGAGAAATGCTGTGGAGGCCATAAGAAATGGTGGACTTGTAGCATTTCCAACAGAGACAGTATATGGATTAGGTGGAGATGCAACTAATCCTTTGGCTTCAAAGAAAATATATGAGGCCAAGGGGAGACCATCAGATAATCCGCTTATTGTACATATAGCTTATTTTTCACAGTTAGAGGATATAGTTTCAGAGGTGCCGGAGGCGGCTAGAGCCTTGGCAGATAAATTCTGGCCAGGTCCTCTAACCATGATTTTAAATAAAAATGACAAGATTCCATATGAGACGACAGGCGGATTGGATACAGTTGCTATTCGTATGCCAAATCATCCAGTGGCTTTACAGTTTTTGCAGGACAGTATGTGTATGATTGCAGCGCCAAGTGCCAACACATCTGGTAGACCTAGTCCTACAACTGCAGCACATGTATATGATGACCTAAATGGCAAGATAGATGTGATTTTAGACGGAGGCCCGGTGGGAATTGGAATCGAATCTACTATTATAGATTTGTCAGAGGATATTCCTACCATTTTGCGCCCTGGTTATATAACACAGGAGATGCTTGCAGAGGTTATCGGTCCGGTTAGAATGGATCCGGGATTGACAAGTGAGAATGTCAATGTAAGGCCAAAAGCTCCGGGAATGCGTTATAGACATTATGCTCCACAGGCGGAGCTTACAATTATTGAAGGTGACAACGAAGCTGTGGTTGCCAAGATTAATGAACTCACCAGAGAAGCTTCTGAAGCCGGGCAGAAGGTAGGAATAATATCTACCCAGGAGAACAAGGAAAGCTATGTTGGAGGAGAGGTTATCTGCATAGGAAGCAAGGATGACGAGGAAGAAATTGCGAGACATTTGTACAAGGTTCTGAGAGATTTTGACGATTCTGATGTGGATGTCATTTATTCAGAAGGATTTCAATCTGCCGGAATTGGTGGAGCTATAATGAACAGGCTTATCAAGGCAGCAGGACATAGAATAATAGAGGTTTAGCTGTTTCGCAAGAAAAGAGGCATGGATTATGGGACCGATTAATAAGATAATATTTGTAGCAGGAAGCGGTACAGGAAGAGCTCCAATGGCTGCAGAAATAATGAAACAGACTCTTGGAGAGAGAGGCGTGGCCGGAGTAGAAATCTGTGCAAGAGGTTTGGTTGTTCAATTTCCAGAACCAATGAATCCGAAGGCTCTGGCAGTTTTGGCCAGCAATGATATACAGGCAGAAGGTTATCAGGCCAAAGAACTTGTAAATGCTGATATAACACCGGATTCTCTTGTATTAGTTATGAAAGAAGTTCAGAGACCTCGTGTCATAGATGGATTTGAAAATGCAAATGAGGAAAATGTATTTGTCTTATCAGCATATGTAGGAGATGAAATCGAGATAATAAATCCGTATGGTGGCTCGATACAGTCCTACGGATTGTGCTTTGAAGTTATAAAGAAGACTACAGAGAAGTTAGCTGACAAATTATGGGGTAAATAATTTGTATAACTACGGGAGGAATACTAATGAAGGAAGATAAGAGACAGGATTATATTACCTGGGACGAATATTTCATGGGCGTTGCCAAATTATCTGCTATGAGATCCAAGGATCCGAATACACAGGTGGGCGCCTGCATTGTCAGTGAGGATAACAAGATTTTGTCCATGGGATATAATGGCTTCCCACAGGGCTGCTCAGATGATGAATTCCCGTGGGTTCGCGAGGGAGATCCTTATGAGAATAAGTACTTCTATACTACTCACTCAGAGCTGAATGCCATATTAAATTACAGAGGCGGAAGCCTGGAAGGATCAACATTATATGTATCTCTATTTCCTTGTAATGAATGTGCCAAGGCCATTATTCAGTCAGGAATAAAGAAAATTGTGTATGAAGATGATAAATATGAACATACTCCGGCAGTTAGAGCTTCCAAGAGAATGCTCACATCCGCGGGAGTAGCTTTTGTCAAATATACACCATCGGATAGACAAATAAATATTGATTTGTAAATCCAATAGGGTATAATTTATAGCAAAATCAAAGGTTTTATATAATGAGAGAAAAGAAGCAAAACGAAGTGGCGGATATGTTGGTACTGATTGTTCAGATTGGTATAACCATGATAGTCCCGATTATAATGTGCACCATAGGTGGAGCGTGGTTAGATGGCCGGTTCGGTACAAAATATATTGGCATTATTGGTTTTGTATTGGGTGCAATAGCAGGTTTTCAAAATGTATATCAATTGGTGAAGAAATATTTAAAAGATACCAAATCACCTGGAGAGATACAGAGAGAGCTGGATGAAAAGACGGATAAATGATACTAGTTTATAAATGAGGAATACTTTATGAATGGGCTTAGAAGGCTAAATGAGGCTTTGCCCGGTCTTGTGATCGGAATAATTGTATATGGTTTGATTCTTCAGTTTACCGGAGTATGGTTTGTTACAGACAAGATTAGATATTCCAGTGGACTGTGGATAGGAATTGGTTGTGCAATAGGTATGGCTATCCATTTAGCAATGGTTATAGAAGAGGCGGTTCGCTTGGGTGATGGAAATACCAAGCGATTGTCGGTGAAATCGGTATTAAGATATGCTGTTGTTGTCATAATTATATTTATTATGATGTACTTCAATTTAGGTAATTTAATTACAGCATTTCTTGGAATTTTGGGGCTAAAGGTAAGTGCTTATGCACAACCTTTTATGCATAAAGTGATTTTTAAGGACATAGAGCCTGATGAATCACAAGAAGAAGTAGAAGAGGAGGTGAAATTGTGAATGAAGCAATTTTAATGTCCGCGTCTGCAGATAATATTGACTTTATGATACACGGCTTGCTTAAGCTTAATGTGCTTGGACAGGAAGTGTGGATTACCACATCTCATGTGTGTATTGCAATAGTCATGATGGTATTGGTTATATTTGCCATAGTTGCAAATAGAAAACTTGCCAAAGCTACAGAGGTTCCGGACACCTTTCAAAACCTACTGGAACTAGTGGTGGAATTACTTGATGGAATAGTTGAGAGCAATATGGGTTCTCACGCCAAGGTTTTTGCAAATTATATTTGCACAATCTTCGTATTCATTCTATTTAGTAATATTTCAGGATTGTTTGGACTTAGGCCACCGACTGCCGATTACGGCACCACATTTGCACTTGGTATTATTACCTTTGTGTTAATACATGTGACTAAGTGGAAGAATCAAAGCTTCAAAACAATTTGGACGGATATGTGTTCTCCGTTGCCACCTTGGTTTCCTCTATGGTTACCAATTAACTTGATTAGTGAGATTGCAGTGCCAATTTCATTATCACTACGTTTGTTTGCAAATGTACTGTCAGGTACCGTAATGATGGCCCTTGTTTACGGTCTTCTCGCCAAGATAGCTTATGCTTGGCCGGCGGTGCTCCATATTTATTTTGATTTATTCTCTGGAGCAATTCAAACTTACGTATTCTGTATGTTGACAATGACATACATCACACAGTCCTATGGGGACGCAGAATAATTTGAAATTCATAATTTAGGAGGAAAAAATTTATGGGTATCACAGGTCAAGATTTAATTTTAGCATGTTCAGCAATCGGTGCAGGTTTAGCAGTTATCGCTGGTATCGGTCCTGGTATTGGACAGGGTATTGCAGCTGGTTATGGTGCATCTGCTGTAGGTAGAAATCCTGGAGCACAGGGAAAGATCATGTCAACAATGTTATTAGGACAGGCCGTTGCCGAGACAACTGGTTTGTATGGTTTGCTTGTTGCAATGTTGCTACTGTTCGTAAAGCCATTGGTAGGTTAATTCGGTAGTTTTGAAATTTCTTAGGAAAGGAGGAACTGCGAGATACAATGGAAAGATTATTTAACTTAGATTTTCAGTTATTATTTGACGCAGGATTGCTGGCCATATCAGTATTCGTTCTATTCCTATTGTTGTCTTATTTACTCTGGAATCCAGCGCGTAAGCTTCTGGAAGATAGAAAGAAAGGCATAGCCGATAATATTCAAAGCGCAAAGGCCGATAAGGAAGAAGCGGCTAAGTTAAAGGCAGAATATGAAGAGAAACTGAGAAATGCGAATAAAGAAACAGAAGCAATTTTATCAGAAGCTAGACAGAAGGCTTTGAAAAATGAGGAAAAAATCATCTCTGAAGCCAAGGAAGAAGCAGCTAGAATCAAGGCTAGAGCTGTTGAGGAAGCTGAGCTTGAGAAGAAGCGTGTAGCAGATGAAATGAAGCAGGAGATGATCTCCGTTGCAGCTGTAATGGCAGGCAAGGTTGTAGCAGCAAATATTGACACTACCATTCAGGAAAGTTTGGTAGATCAGACTTTGAAGGAAATGGGTGAGGCTACATGGCAAAATTAGTTTCGAAAGTGTATGGTGATGCATTATTTGAAATAGCTATGGAGCAAAACAAATTGGATGAGTATCTAGATGAGGCAAATGTTATTTGTTCAATTATAGATGGAAATCCAGAGTTTAATCAGGTAATGAGTCATCCACAGATTACAAAAGAAGAAAAGACGCAGACCATTGAGACAATTTTCAAAGGCACAGTCACAGATGAGATTGTAGGCCTGATGATAATGATGGTGGAAAAGGGACATGCCCTTGATATGAAATCAGTATTTGAATATTTCATTGCATGTGCAAAGGAAGAGAAAAATATTGGTGTTGCATATGTTTCCACTCCAACAGAGTTGTCAGATGCTCAGAAGGAGCAGGTGGAGAAGCGACTTTTAGAGACCACAAAGTATGTATCATTTGAAATGAACTATAATGTGGAAGCCGATTTGATCGGTGGAATGGTAATTCGAATTGGTGATAGAGTTGTTGACAGTAGTGTCAAATCTAAATTGGACCAATTAACTAGAGAGTTATCGAAAATTCAGTTGAAAGTAGGTGAATGCACTCCATGAATTTAAAACCAGAAGAGATCAGCTCTGTGATTAAAGAGCAGATGAAAAGATATGCTTCACAACTTCAGGTTTCAGACGTGGGTACAGTTATTCAGGTTGCTGATGGTATCGCTCGTGTACATGGACTTGAAAATGCGATGCAAGGTGAGCTTCTCGAATTCCCTGGAGAAGTATATGGAATGGTATTGAACCTCGAAGAAGATAACGTTGGTGCCGTATTGCTCGGTGATCATAAGAATATCAATGAGGGAGATACTGTAAAGACAACCGGACGTGTAGTAGAAGTGCCGGTAGGGGATGTTATGCTGGGCCGTGTTGTAAATGCACTGGGACAGCCTATTGATGGTAAGGGACCAATTGAGACAGACAAGTTCCGTCAGATTGAGAGAGTAGCTTCAGGTGTTATCTCAAGAAAGTCAGTAGATACACCACTTCAGACAGGTATCAAGGCTATCGATTCCATGATTCCAATTGGAAGAGGACAGAGAGAGCTTATTATCGGAGACCGTCAGACAGGTAAGACAGCTATTGCTATTGATACAATCATCAACCAGAAAGGTCAGAATGTAAAATGTATCTATGTTGCTATTGGACAGAAGTCTTCTACAGTAGCAACAATTGTAAATACACTCGAGGAGTATGGCGCAATGAGTTATACAACAGTCGTTGCAGCTACAGCTTCTGAGCTTGCTCCACTTCAGTATATTGCACCTTATTCAGGATGCGCAATTGGTGAGGAGTGGATGGAAAATGGAGAGGACGTATTGATCGTATATGATGACTTAAGCAAGCATGCTACTGCTTATCGTACACTTTCATTGCTTCTTCGTAGACCACCAGGACGTGAGGCTTACCCTGGAGATGTATTCTATTTGCACTCTAGACTTTTGGAGAGAGCAGCAAGATTGAATGATTCCCTCGGTGGAGGATCACTTACAGCCCTTCCAATTATTGAGACACAGGCAGGAGATGTATCAGCATATATTCCTACCAATGTTATCTCAATTACAGATGGTCAGATTTATCTTGAGACAGAGGCATTTAACGCAGGTTTCAGACCAGCTATCAATGCAGGTCTTTCTGTATCCCGTGTAGGTGGTTCAGCTCAGATCAAGGCTATGAAAAAGATTGCTGCACCTATCCGTGTAGAATTGGCACAGTACAGAGAGTTGGCATCATTTGCACAGTTTGGTTCAGAACTTGATGCATCAACAGCTGAGCAGTTGGCACAAGGTGAGAGAATTCGTGAGATTCTTAAGCAGCCACAGTACCAGCCAATGGGCGTAGAATATCAGATTATGATTATCTATGCTGCTACCAAGAAATATCTTTTGGATATTCCTGTTGAGGATATCCTCACATATGAGAAAGCCTTGTTTGAGTTAGTAGATACAAAGTATTCTGAGATACCTGAATCTATTAGAACAGAAAAGGTTATTTCTGATGAAATTGAGCAGAAGCTTATTGCAGCTATTGAGGAGTGTAAAAAGAACTACAAGTAAAGGCGGTGATTGATAATGGCCTCTATGAGAGACATTAAGAGAAGAAAAAATAGTGTATCAAGTACACAACAGATCACTAAAGCTATGAAACTTGTATCTACTGTTAAGCTCCAAAAAGCCAGAAACAGAGCGGAGGAATCAAATCCGTATTTTAATTATATGTATAAGACAGTTTGTTCTATGTTGGCGAAGGCAGGAGAGGTAAATCATCCATACCTGCAGGAGAGTGAGTCTCAGACCAAAGCGATTATTACAATCACTTCCAACAGAGGACTTGCTGGCGGATATAATTCAAATGTTGTAAAAGCTATAACAGGTAGTGGATTGTCACCGGAAGATACAGTCATCTATGCCATAGGAAATAAGGGAGAGGAAGCTCTCTCAAGAAAAGGTTATGAGATTTCAGCCAGTTATCCTGCTGTAATTGAAGAGCCAACCTATGAGGATGCTATGGAGATTTCTAAAATCCTGTTGGAGGCTTATGCTGAAGGCAAGATAGGTGAGATTTACCTGGCTTATACACATTTTAAGAATACGGTTAGTCAGGAACCAAAACTCTTGAAGTTGTTGCCGGTAGAGATAAATGAAGAAGATATTTCAGAGGAGAGCGCTACAAGCTTGATGAATTTCGAGCCTAATGAAGAGGAAGCTCTCGATATGATTATTCCAAAGTATGTAACCAGTCTGATTTATGGTGGATTGGTTGAAGCTGTTGCCAGTGAAAATGGTGCTCGTATGCAGGCCATGGATTCTGCAACAAGCAATGCTGAGGATATTATTAATGATTTATCTCTCAAATATAATCGTGCAAGACAAGGCTCAATTACACAGGAATTGACAGAGATTATTGCAGGAGCGGAGGCAATTTCTTAGTAGATACAGAAATTGTAGATAAAAGATTAAGGAGTGACCAAAATGGCAAAAGAAAATATTGGAAAAATCACTCAGATCATTGGTGCGGTACTTGATATTAAATTTACGGAAGGTGATCTTCCTGAAATTAATGACGCTATCAATATTACTCGTAAAAACGGCGAGAGATTGGTAGTGGAAGTAGCCCAGCATCTGGGAGATGATACAGTGCGTTGTATTGCCATGGGACCTACAGACGGATTAGTTCGTGGAATGGATGCAGTTGCAACAGGAGCACCAATTAGTGTACCTGTTGGAGAAGCAACATTGGGACGAATCTTTAACGTATTGGGAGATCCTATTGATGAGCAGGACGCACCAGAGAATGTAGAATATATGCCAATTCATAGAAAGGCACCAGCCTTTGAAGATCAGGCAACTTCTACAGAAATGTTAGAGACAGGTATTAAGGTCGTTGATCTTCTCTGCCCATATCAGAAGGGTGGAAAGATTGGTTTGTTCGGTGGTGCCGGTGTAGGTAAAACCGTACTTATTCAGGAGTTGATTCACAACATTGCTACAGAGCACGGTGGATATTCAGTATTTACCGGTGTTGGTGAGCGTACTCGTGAAGGAAACGATCTGTATTATGAAATGAAGGAATCAGGAGTTATTGACAAGACCTGCATGGTATTCGGTCAGATGAACGAACCACCTGGAGCT
>JAFUXA010000004.1 GCA_017470985.1 Lachnospiraceae bacterium | reverse complement strand
ATTTGCGATGAAAGAGTTTTGGAATGTGATTCAGGCAATCTTTGCAGCGGTAGGCGGCTGGCTTGGGTATTTCCTTGGAGGTTGTGATGGCCTGCTTTATGCGCTTATTGCGTTTGTGGTGCTGGACTACATCACAGGAATCATGTGTGCGGTGGCGGATAAGAAGCTTTCGAGTGCAGTGGGGTTCAAAGGAATCTGCAGGAAGGTTCTGATCTTTGCGCTGGTAGGTATCGGGCATTTGCTTGATACACAGGTGATTGGGAGCGGGAGTGTGCTGAGAACTGCAATCATTTTCTTCTATATCTCCAATGAAGGATTGTCGCTGGTGGAAAACGCGGCATATCTGGGTCTGCCGATTCCTACGAAATTGCACAAGGTGTTGGAACAGCTCCATGACAGAGCTGAGAAGGAAGATGAGAAAAAGGATGGTGAGGAATAATGTCATACACGAACAGTTCTATGGTGGCTTATACGAAGCTGAGTCCGAACAACTCCGGACAGAGGACAATGGCGATCGACAGGATCACGCCGCATTGTGTTGTGGGTCAGTGTACAGCGGAAGGTCTGGGAGACTGGTTCGCAAAGAGCAGCACACAGGCATCCAGTAATTACGGCATCGACAAGGATGGGCGTGTCGGGATGTATGTTGAGGAAAAGAACCGTTCCTGGTGTTCTTCCAGTAATGCCAATGACCAGAGGGCAATTACGATTGAGTGTGCTTCCGATACCATGGAGCCTTATGCTTTCAGGGATGTTGTTTATAAGAAGCTGATCGAGCTCTGCATTGATATCTGCAAGCGCAATGGAAAGAATAAGCTGATCTGGTTCGGGGATAAGGACAAGACGCTGAATTATTCGCCGAAGAGCGGAGAGATGATCCTGACAGTTCACAGGTGGTTTGCCAACAAATCCTGTCCGGGTAACTGGATGTATGCGAGGATGGGAGATCTGGCGGAGAAGGTGACGAAGGTGCTGCAGGGCTCATCTGATTCCGGAGGTGGTTCGGCTGCAAAGGGAACGCAGGCTTCGGTTCTAAAGGGCCTGTCTGAGGCGGATGCGATCAAGAAGGTTGGTGCACTGTTCACTGCGGATCAGAAGAAGAGCGGCATTCTGGCATCGGTATCGTTGGCTCAGTTTATTCTGGAGTCCGGGTATGGAAAGAGTGAGCTGTCTCAGAACGCCAACAACATCTTCGGGATGAAGTGCAGTCTGTCCGGGAATACATGGAGTGGATCCAGCTGGGACGGCAAGAGCAAACACACGAAGAAGACGCAGGAACAGCACACGGACGGAAGATATGAGACGATTAAGGCTGATTTCCGGAAGTATCCCTGCATCGAGGATTCCATTGCGGACCATTCCGCTTATCTGCTTGGAGCAAAGAACGGCAGCAAGCTGAGATATGCAGGCCTGAAGGGATGTTTGGATTATAAAAAGGCTGTGCAGATCATCAAGGATGGCGGCTATGCCACAAGCCTGACCTATGTGGAGAAGCTTTGCTCCATCATCGAGAAGTGGAATCTGACTCAGTATGATGCGAAGGACTCCGGTGGTGATGTGATTCGGTGGTATCGAGTGAGGAAATCCTGGGCAGATGCCAAGAGCCAGAAGGGAGCATATAAGATTCTGGACAATGCGAAGAAATGTGCGGATCAGAATCCGGGATATAAGGTGTTTGACGCGGACGGTAAGGTGGTGTATGAGCCGAAGGCTGCGCAGGCTGAGGTGAAGGTGCCGTTCTTGGTGAAGGTCAGTATCTCTGATCTGAATATCAGGTCTGGCCCCGGTACGAACTACAAGAGGGTTCGCTTTATTGAACCGGGTGTGTTCACGATAGTTCAGATATCTTCCGGAGCAGGTGCTTCGATGTGGGGGAAACTGAAGAGCGGAATCGGATGGATCAGTCTGGATTTTGTGAAGAGAGTTTAAGAATGACGGTCGGTGGGGATTGATTTCTCTGCCGGCCGTTATTTTTTTGCTCAAAAATCGGAAAACAGCCCAAACTCATACCTAGACCTCCAGAAAAGCCAAAGGAGGTCTAAGGTATGTTTATCCTGGAATATAAGGACGGAGTTAAGCCTGCAGAGCTTAGTCCGAAGGCAAAGGCTAATATGGAACGCTGTGCGAATTTTCTGGTGGAAATGATAGAAAAGTACGGGAAAGAGGTTCTGGAAGAGATAGGGGCTGAGGAACATGCGGCAGCAGAGAAGCAGGAACAGGAATCGTCGGACACAGATCTGTGATCCGGCGATTTTTGGGTGGTGAAAAAACTTCAAAAGGGGCGCTGACAAACCTATCAAAGCCCGACATAATGAAGTTCCGAGGTACTGTGTGACGATGAGCAACCGAAGGGAGGGATACGGTGAGAAAGAAGAAATGCTATATCTACACGCGAGTCTCTACGGCAGCTCAGACGGAAGGGTACAGCCTGGAGGCACAACAGGAACGCCTCCGCGAGTATGCGGACTATAAGAACCTTGAAATAGCCGGTGAATACTGCGATGCGGGAAAATCCGGAAAGAGCATAGTCGGAAGACCGGCATTCCTGCAGATGCTGGATGATATATCCAGCGAGAAGGACAATATCTCTTTTGTTCTGGTGTTCAAGTTGTCCAGGTTCGGACGGAATGCGGCGGACATACTGAAGTCCCTTCAGCTTCTGGAAGATTATGAGGTTGATCTGATCTGTGTGGAAGACGCCATTGACAGTTCTACGCCGGGCGGAAAGCTGACGCTGACAATTCTGTCTGCCGTGGCAGAGATCGAGCGTGAGAACATCAATGTTCAGTTCATGGCTGGTAAGATGCAGAAGATTCTTAACGGCGGATGGCCTGGAGGACCTGCTCCTTATGGATACCGCAGTGTTAATAAGGAACTGGTAGTAGAGCCGGAAGAGGCAGAAATTGTGAAGCTGATCTTTGACCGGTATATACAGGATGACGGAACACTGAATGGAGTTGCGATCTGGCTGAACAACAACGGATACAGCCGAATCAGCAAGGGCGAAGTAAAGCCGTTCACATATGACTTCATCGTGACTGTCCTTGATAATCCAACTTATCACGGAAAGATCAATTATTTCCGCAGGACAAATATCAAGGGCATAAGGAAGAATCCGAAAGATGCGGTTGAGGTTGACGGGATCCATGAGGCAATCATAGATGAAGATCTGTGGCAGCAGGCACGGGAAAAGCGGGAGGCTTCTTCCGGAAGACAGGAAAAGGTGGATGAACCTGATCGCGTGAGCCTGCTATCCGGTCTGATCAAATGCCCCGCCTGCGGGAACGGTCTTATTGCAACGAAGAACAAGCATGTCAATAAGAACCGCGGCGGTCATTACAAGACCATTCATTATTATTCCTGTCGTTACTACAGGAAATCAGCCGGAAGGACTTGCGAGTTCAAGCATACTTATAACCAGGCGAAGATCGATTCTGCGGTATTTGAGATTGTCAGTAATCTGGCGGCTCATCCGGCATTTGAAAAGGCAATGGCGATGGCTGCCGGCGGTGATGAATCTGTAGAGGCTTATGAGAAGCGGATGAAGGAAATCCGCAAGGATCTGTATCATCAGGAACATGAGAAGAACCGCGTCGGAGCGGAGCTTGATAATCTGGATGTATTATCTGACGACTACGATACGGAATATGAGCGGATCCAGGCTGAGATGGATGATATCTATGACAGGATAGAATCCCTAGAGTTATCGCTTAAGAAGATAAAGAAAAAGTGCAGTGAAGCCAGGCAGGGTGTCAGCTCTATTGAAGGGATAAAGAAGATCCTGAAGAATTTCGGAAAATTCTACGAAAAACTGACTTCCGAGGAACAAAGGGAACTGTACCGTCAGTTTATCGAACGGATAGAGGTTTATCCGGAAGAGCAGGAAGACGGGAGGGTACTGAAAAGCATTTATTTCCGATTCCCTGTTCGGTACGGTGAGACGGATACAATCGAGACTTGGATAGGAGCCGAGGATGAGCCTGATGATGAAATCGCCTTTGTGCTGGATTGCAGCGAGGTACAGGTGACGGTAGCGGAAGCGAAAGCGACCTATGCCGAAATAAGGGCATATGTACTGGAGCATACGGGAATGAAGGTTTCATCATTATATATCGCTCAGATAAAACGGAAATATGGCATTGATGTCGGGATTGCTTACAACAAACCGGAACAGAACAAGAATCACGTGCCGGTATGCCCGGTTGAAAAGGAACTGGCTATCATGGATGCACTGAAGGCATTCAGGATGCTGACAGAGGACACAGAGTATATGGAGGCGGCAGTATGAAGAAGAAAAAGCTGAAGTGTTATATCTACATAAGGGTATCCACCTCAATGCAGGTGGAGGGCTACAGCCTTGAAGCTCAGAGGGAGAGGCTGACGAAGTTCGCGGATTTTCAGGATATAGAGATAGTCAGGGAATACTGCGACGCAGGAAAGTCCGGTAAGAATATCACTGGAAGACCAGAGTTTTCCCAGATGCTGAATGATGTGGCTGAGGATCGTGACGGAGTGGATTTCATCCTTGTATTCAAGCTTTCGAGATTCGGACGAAATGCGGCGGATGTTCTTAATTCCCTTCAGTATATACAAGATTTCGGTGTAAACCTGATCTGCGTGGAAGACGGGATTGATTCTTCCAAGGATTCCGGTAAGTTGACTATTACGGTTCTGTCTGCTGTTGCCGAAATAGAAAGAGAAAACATTCTGGTACAGACGATGGAAGGACGCCGCCAGAAAGCCAGAGAGGGCAAGTGGAACGGCGGGCAGGCTCCATTCGGGTACACGCTGGATTCCAAGAACAGCACGCTGATCGTCAATCCGGAAGAGGCGGAGATCGTAAAGATCATCTTCACAAAGTTTGCTCATGAGGGGCTTGGAGCAGACCGAATCTGTGATTATCTGAATCAGCACGGATATACGAAAAAGAAGGTAAAGAAGAAGGAACTGAATTATTTCGCCAGAAGTTTTATAATGAAGATCCTTGATAATCCCGTTTATACCGGAAAGATCGTTTACGGAAGGCACAAGACCGAAAAGGTCAAAGGCAGCAGGGATGAATATAAGCGAGTCATGGCTGATGATTATATGGTTGTTGATGGGATGCACGAGGCAATCATAGACCGGGATCTCTGGGAGGCGACAAGGCTGAGGCGAAAAGATACCGGCGTCAAATGGAATAAGACGCACAGCATGGATCATGAGCACATTCTGACGGGTATCATCAAATGTCCGATCTGCGGCCGGAGTCTTGTGGGAACTGTCAGACGGCGTAAGAACAAGAAGTCCGGCGAATACAAAGATGACTGGTATTATAAGTGCCTGCACCGTACAAAGATAGACGAAACGCATTTCTGTGATTTCCGACTGGTGCTGAGTCAGGTGGAGCTTAACAGCCAGGTAGAGCAGATCATCCTGGACATGGTGGCGGATCCGCAGTTCAAGGATTACATGGTGATGAAGATGGACGAAAAGGTAGATGTTTCATCACTGGAAGCTGAGAGGGATCAGGTCAGGGAGCAGCTTCGTCAGGTCGTGGGAGCGAAGAAGAAGCTGGCGGAGATGCTGGACAGGCTGGATGTAAACGACAAGCACTATGACAGGAAGTATCAGGATATGCACGACAGACTGGATATCCTGTACGACCGGATATCAGAGCTGGAGGACACGATAGCTGAAATCGAAGAGAAGATCAGCGGAGCCTATGGAGAGAAAATTACTGCAGATGAACTCTATAAAGTTCTCCTGAGTTTTGATAGAATGTACTTTAAGATGACCAATCTCGAAAAGAAGAGGTTCATGAGAGATTTCATCGACGAGATTGAATTGTACCCTGAAAGACAGGAAGACGGACGCATCTTAAAGCAGCTGCATTTAGGATTTCCGGTGTTTTATGAAGGTTCTGAGGGCGATACAATTCGGTTGCTCAAACAAAACACAGTCGAGACTGTGTGCCTCTTGGATAACCGAAAAAACTGACTCATATGTACACCTGAATCTGAAGATGGAAGATTACTATATAATCAAGGATGCACTAAAAAATAGAAAGTCTTGAAGATATGTGATTTTAAACGGCACTTTGTTTATAATATAAATTTTGACACTACCAAGTTATGGTTGGAGGTTAGGTTCTATGGAAAATTTTGATAAACAGATGGAGATGATTCTTTATCATTCTGAGGATGGGGATGTCTCTGTTGATGCGTATATTGTTGATGAGAGCCTTTGGATAACTCAAAAATCCATGGCAAAGCTTTTTGGAATAGATAAATCAGGTATAAGTAGGCATTTGAACAAGATATTTAAAAGCGGAGAGTTAGATAAGAAAGTGGTTGTTGCAAATTTTGCAACAACCAATCCGCATGGAGCGATAGAGGGAAAAACACAGGAAAATGAAAGTATGTATTATAATTTGGATGCTATCATTTCAGTTGGCTATAGAGTGAATTCGATTAAGGCTACGCAATTCCGTATATGGGCAACTAAAGTCCTAAAAGAATACATGACAAAGGGCTTTGTTCTTGATGATGATAGGTTAAAGCAAGGGAAGATGGCATTTGGAAAAGATTATTTTCGCGAATTGCTGGAAAGAGTTCGTTCTATCAGAGCCAGCGAAAGACGTATATGGCAACAGATTACGGATATCTTTGCAGAGTGTAGCATAGACTACACGAGAGATTCTGAGGTTGCATATCATTTTTACGCCACAATACAGAATAAGTTTCATTATGCTATAACAAATAACACCGCAGCTGAAATTGTTTACAAATCCGCTGACCATAAGAAAGAGCATATGGGACTTACAACATGGAAAAATGCGCCGGATGGACGAATACTGAAATCTGATGTAGCTGTCGCAAAAAATTATCTGGATGAGAAACAGATTCGTCAACTAGAACGTGCGGTTACAGGGTATTTTGATTATATCGAGGATCTCATTGAGAGAGAAAATGTTTTTACGATGGAGGAATTTGAAAAAAGCGTTAATGCCTTTCTTGAATTTAGACAGTACAAAATCTTGAAGGACAACGGAAGGATAACACACAAGCAGGCGATAGATAAGGCCTATAAAGAATATGATACGTTTAATAAGATTCAGCCTATTGAATCGGATTTTGACAAAGCAGTAAAAAAAATGATTGGAGAATCAAATGGGAAAGAATAAAAAGAATAAGGTCTATTTAGTTAATGATGATGATAAGAGGATAATAGGGACGTTAAAGGCGGTGTTTGCTGTGATGGTAGTCTTTATTCATGCTAATTTTAGTAGTATAAATATGGCTACAGGTAGTGTGACGTTTGATTTCCCTAAATGGTTTACAATGGCAAAAACTATTCTTTCGGATGCAATTCCTAAATGTGCAGTGCCTGGATTCTTTATTATGGCATCAGTCCTCTTGTTCAAGAGAGAATTTGATTGGAAAAAAATGTTTTAAAGAAGGCACGAACTTTGATGATACCTTATTTTATTATAAACACATTTTGGATTCTTTTTTATGCATGTGCACAGATGGTGCCTTCAGTTAGTATATTTTTTTCTAATCCTGATAAAATAGTTGCTAACTGGTCTTGGGTTGAGTATTTAGATGCTTACTTGGGAACTGGCGTGGGAAGTGGTGTTCATCTTATATATGCACCATTATGGTTTGTAGAGCACCTTTTTGTTTTAAATATAATCTCGCCGGTTATAAAGATGATTATTGATAAAATTCCAGTGATATATGGCGTTGCAATTATTTGTTTATTAGTATTTGATGTGAATTTTAATATGTTCTTTTTGAATAATGTGTCATTATTCTATTTTAGTTTGGGATATTATTTGGTTAAATATGGTATACATTTTTCAGATGTCAAAAATATAGATTATCGAATTATTACACCGCTGTATATTGCTGTCACAGTGCTTAATATGCTGACTTTGGGAGATGAGAGATTTGCCTCAGTAAAGGACTTGGCACAAATAATTATAGGGCTCTTATGGTGGGCTCATACGGCTATTTATTTATCTGGCCTAGAAGGCGTGCCGAATGCTGTTTTGAAGACTCTTGAAAAATATAATTTTATTATTTATATTTTCCATTACAACTCTATTACTATTTTGCAAAAACTCTTATTTAAGCTGTTACCGAATAATCTTGTGTGTATAGTGGCTGAATACTTTATAAGTGCAATAATTATGATTGTGCTATGTATTGTTTTAGCGATATTTATGGAAAGATTTATGCCGAGAATATTCTCATTATTGATAGGTGATAGAGATAAAAAAGTAAAAGCTCAATAGGATAAAAAGTAGAAGATAAACAGACGTTAAAGAATAATATACAATAATGATTGTAAATGTGTTATAATGCATTATCGGTAAAATTTTCAAATTTGAAAGGAGCTATTGTTATGGTAAATGAAGTGAAAAATGGTGACTTTAGTGTAGTGGAGAACAGTGCAATTGCATTGGTGGATTTTAATGCAACTTGGTGCGGACCATGTCAGAGAATGGCTCCTATTATAGAAGCAGCATCAGAAGATGAGGCATTTGCAGGAGTTGATTTCTTTGCGGTGGATACAGACGAGAATCCACAGATTGCTCAGAAGTATGGAATCATGAGTATTCCTACTCTTATGATTTTCAAGAATGGTGAGAAGGTAGCTCAGAGTGTTGGAGCTATTGATGAGGATCAGCTTGAGGAGTTTATTTCAGCACAAATTTAATTAGGACTGGTACAGAGTTATGTTTGAGAAGTTAAAAGAGATTAATCTTAATGTCACAATACAAGCATTAATAAGTCTGGTAATAGGTATAATGCTGCTGGTTTCACCAGCAGCAATTATTACGATTATTGCCAAAGTTATTGCAGCAATCATTATAATATCAGGAGTTGTATTTTTGATATCAGCCCTGACAGATTCTTCTAAATCAGCATTGGGTATTACAGTGTCGATTTTGGTGGCAATTATTGGTATATGGATGTTTGTTCATCCAGAGTTAATTGCAAGTCTTATTCCTATAGCCATGGGTGTACTTCTTGTGGTTCATGGTGTCAAAGATTTTTCATTAGCATTTGATACAAAAGGAAATAAAGGTGATAAATGGTGGCTGGGAATCCTGGCTGGTATTTTGAATATTTTATTGGGAATAGTTTGTATTGGCAATGCCTTTGGTATTGTGAAAATTGCTGTACAGATAATCGGTATCATGCTTATATATGATGGTATATCAGATATGTTTATTGTACACAAAGCAAATCAATCAGCAAAAAATCCGGTGGATTCTTCTATAGTATATGAACAGGATGTAGATGAATTCGACGATTTTAATAAATAATATTAGTTCATCAAATTAGAGGTGGTTAGAGTATGCGTCAGATGGAATTTAAAATGGAGAGACAGAATCTCGTTGAAATAGGCCAGGTGTTGCCTGTTGTAGAGAGCAAACTTCCTAATTCCTACTATTATACTTTAGGCAGAGCTTATGCAATGTCCGGAAATTATACTACCTTAGAGAGGCTTAAGTCCACAGAGGGCAAAGTCATTGATATCAAGGAAACTCCAAAAGGCTTCTTTGTGACAGTGGAATTTGATGAATAAAAAGGAGTATAGGTAATGCGATATGTTCCGGCGGCACAATTAGAACCAGGAATGGTGATCGGACAAGAGATACATGATAGCATGGGAGTACTGTTAATCCATTGCGGTACTGTCCTCACACAGGATCATGTTACACGTATAACATATCAGGGTATGGCAGGAGTCTATATTGATGATGAGATGTCTCGTGATATTCAAATCAAGGAGGCTGTGAAACCTGAAGTCAAGGCTGGTGCTATAAAAGTAGTTCATGATTTTTTTGATAGATTGGGTGGCGGAGTGGATTTGTCACCTGAGGAAAATCTGATTCAGTTGATGGTGGAAAATGTGGTTAATGATGTCATGGCGGATGAACAGGTGGTTTATAACCTGATTGACATTAGAACCTATGATGATTATACATATGCTCACTCCGTGCATGTGGGTATAATTTCTGCCATAATTGGCGTGAAGATGAATCTGCCTGAGGATGAGTTAAATGATTTGGTTACAGCAGGATTTTTGCATGATATAGGTAAGGTGTATATCGATCCTGTGATTATAAATGCTCCAAGAAGACTTACCCCCGTAGAGAGGGAAGAGATGATGAAGCATCCTGATATTGGATATATGCATCTTACCAAAGATTTTCATTTCTCAGATAGAGTGAATCAGACAGTATTACAGCACCATGAGTGGTACAATGGTCATGGTTATCCAAACAAAGTGAAGGGCAAGGACCTGTTGTTGACATCTAGAATTTTGCGTGCGGCAGATGTGTATGATGCAATGACTACAAAGCGTCCTTATCATGATCCTTATCTTCCATCGGAAGTTTTGGAATATATCATGGGCAGAAATGGAATGGAATTTGACCCGGAAATTGTAGAGGTTATGGCTGCTCAATTTGCTATATATCCAGTAGGTTGCGAGGTTGTTCTCTCAACTAAAGCCAGAGGTATAGTAGTGGAGAATCATCCGGGATTTATGATGAGACCAACGGTGAAATTGCTTGAAACAGGAGAACATCTTAATTTGAGAGATGATCGTATGGCTTATAATATTACAATTACACAGTTGATGATGTAGGAGTGATTATGACAATTCAAGGAAAGAACGGTATTGACGTTATCCTTGCTGAGAGCCTCAAGGAACTCAGCGAAAGTAGACCGATTGACAAAATTACAATTAAAGAAATAACTGATAAAGCTGGAGTTATTAGACCTACCTTTTATAATCATTTTCAGGATAAATATGAACTCCTGGAGTGGATTGTAAGGGAAGAGCTGGTAAATCCGGCTTTACCTTTGATAGATAATGGTTTGGTAAAAGAGGGACTGACTTTTATTTTCACAGCTATGGAGAAGGAGAAAACTTTCTATACCAGAGCTGCCAAGATTGAAGGTCAGAATTCTTTTGCAGAAATGATTTTTATCTGTGCCAAGGAAATGATTTTGAGCCACATGAATGTGGATGAGGTTCAGGCTAAGGGGAAGTATGACTGGGTTACACCGGATTTGATTGCAGAGTATTATGCGAAATCCATGTGCGTTGTTGTTATGCGCTGGGTTGAGAGTGGCATGAAGGTTCCGGCAAATGAATTTGTGGATGTATTCATGTCTCTTGCCAAAGAACCTTTATTCGGGCTTTTTTAAATGGTTTTTGGTTTTATTATACAATTGTAGACAAATGTATAAGTTCATGATACAGGATTTTATGTTTGAATATTTATCGGATAAAGCTTTTTTCATATACTAGGATGGCAAGATGTAAAAAGTGGAGGAATGTATGAGTTGGATTGAAAATATACTGATTATATTGGGAATCAGTTTGGATACATATGCTACCATGGAAGTGGAAGGTGCTATGTTGGCTGAGGTGAAGAAGAAACAGTTGGTTATAACATGCGCCCTGGTTGCTTTGCTGCAGTTACTCTTTTACTTCGGTGGATATTTTATATGCTATGAGTTGGATGAGCATGAATTGATACCACGCAGTTCGGATGTGGGATATATCGTTGCTGCAGTTGTATTTGCCATGCTTGGTATACGACTTATTGTAAAGGCTATCAAGCGTGGAATCATACATGAGAAGCGTAAAGATGGTTTGAAGGTTCGTGAGTATATTAAGATTGTAGTGGTTACAAGTTTCTATACTCTGGTAGCAGGAGGCGCTTGTGGTCTTGTTGAGACTTCAGTGGCTATGATGGCTGTAGTGATAATTGTATTGTCCATTCTGGCAGTTATTGCCGGTGTGTATACAGGATTGCATTTTGGCATTGAAACCAAGACAGGAACATATGTTATGGGTGCCATTGTACTGTGGATCGTGGGAGTTGAAGTACTTCTGGTTCATGTGTTTGGAATGATTGGATAAACAAATTATTGGATGGATCAATGATTGCATAAATAATTGAATAGATAAATGAGTAAACGAAAAAACCTCTCGCCAATTTGGTGAGAGGTTGATTTTTTATTAGCTTCACTCTGTTGAGAAATGTTCTACAACTGCATCCGGATCATCTAATAACTCGTTCAAATGATTGATGATGCTTGGGCCTAATACTAGGTTTAGATTTTCTACATGATCTTTCAGATAGCTGATTTTGGAAATCTTGCCCAGACTCTTGTAACAATCTCCCAGTAAAATATAGTTTTGACTTACATCAGTTTTGATTCCAACTCCGAATTCCAGTACAGCTACAGCTTCATTTAACATATCATTATTTATGAGAGCAGTAGCATAATCCTTGAGAAGAACTGTGAGCTTATCATAGTCATCTCCGTATGCTGCCACGGTATCTAAGTTGGCTACGCCGTAAGTCTCTTTTAATTCTGTATTAGTCTTTCCTGTCAGATTCAGCATGCGATGAGAGGATAACTCATGGAGCTTGTGCTCCATTTCCTGTATGTTGGGATCCTCGCTGAATCCAAGTGGAAATTTATCCAAAGGAATGGTAATATATGTAAGGTTATCTAAATTGATTTTTGGGGAAGCATTGGCATTAGCTTCTCTCTCCCAGAAATCATCCTGCATTTTTTGGACATGAGCATCGGTTTGTCTGTAGCGAATGGCCAGGAAGATAACAAAACCTAAAAATAATGCTAAAAATGGAAATGCCATAATGGCTCCTTTCGTTTTGTATATAATCAACCTACAGGAGGTATAATATGTCAAATTATAGAGGTTCTAAAAAAAGACAACGATTGTCAGCAATAATCATCGTTATTGTCATTGCTTGTATGGTGGCAACAACATTGATTGGTGCTTTCATATAAATATACTAAAATGGCAAGTTCGCTGTCAATTATATTCGTCTGTTTGCACCTTGAAAAAAACGGGTTTTTTGAAGTAAAATGACAAATGTAGTGTTAAAGTGAAAGTTGTTAGATAAAATATATTTTTATATATAATCAGCATGAGAAAATGCTGGAATGGAGTGACATGAAGACAAGATATTTATCAAAAATATTATGTGGATTGGCAGTTGTAGCCGTAACATTTACATCTGCAACATCTGGCGCTGTATATGCAGCTGAAACCGATGTTATCGCAGATGACAGTGATATCAAAGTTACTAATAATGCAACTGATGATGGGGCGGATGTAGAAGAGAATGAGGATGCGGGAGAAGCAGAATCAGGAATTGGTACAAAGCCTGAAGAGTTTGCTGATAATTTGGAGGGAACTATTCCTTCAGGAATATATATTGGTGAAAATGATGCATCTGGAATGAATGCTGCGGATGCACAGAAGATTGTTGATGATTATTTGGCTAAGTATGATGATGTAACATTTACATTGACAGTTGGCGAAAATTCTATTGAAGCAGATTCTACTGATTTGGGATTGTGCGCCAGAAATTCAGATGTTGTAGCAAGAGCTTTGAATTATGGCAAGGAAGGCAATCTGATTGAGGAGTACAAGGCTAGCACAGATTTAGAGAATAATGAGAAAAAGGTATTTGCCCTATCTCTTACAGCAGATATTGGAACTGCAGCAGGTTACCTGGAATCCAACAAGTCTGAGTTGGTTCAGGAAGCTGTTGATAATACAGTGAAGCGTGTGGATGGTAAGTTTGAATTCGTGGAGGGAACTCCTGGAGTTGCTCTTATGAGCGGTAAGTCTGCCATGAAGATTGCCGAATTTGTAGAAGGCAACTGGGATGGCAAGGATGCATCTCTTGAGATGCTCACTGCAGAGGATAAGCCACAGGGCTCTCGTGAAGAGCTTGCCCAGATTCAGGATCAGTTATCTGGATTCAGCACTAACTTCGGTACTGTAGATAATGGTCGTACCAGAAATGTCAAGGTTGGAGCAAGCAAGCTTGATGGTCTTGTTGTATATCCTGGACAGGTTGTATCTGTGGCAGATACAATTGGACCAACAACAGCAGAGAATGGATATTTCCTTGCTGGTTCATATGAGAATGGAACAACCGTGGAGACATATGGTGGTGGAATCTGTCAGGTATCTTCAACTCTTTACAATGCAGTTATCAGAGCAGAATTAGAGGTGGTTACCCGTTCGGCTCATTCCATGATTGTAAATTATGTGGAGCCTTCTATGGATGCAGCTATTGCTGATGGGGTGAAGGACTTCCAGTTTAGAAATAATGGTGAATATCCTATCTACATCGAGGGATATACATCTGGTGGAAATCTCTTCTTCAATATTTATGGAAAAGAGACAAGACCAGCCAACAGAAAAGTTGAGTTTGTAAGTGAGGTTACATCTCAGGAGGATCCAGAGAAGGAATTTGTTCCGGTACCGGATCAGCCAATAGGATATATTGAAACTACTACAAAGCCACATATCGGTTATACAGCCAGATTGTGGAAAATCGAGTATGTAGATGGTGTGGAAGTAAGTCGTACAATTTTTAATAATAGTAAATACAAACCATCTGCAGAAATTATTTCTGTTGGAATAGGTACTGCAGATCCAAATGCTCAAAATGCAGTATTGGCAGCAATTGAGTCCAAGGATGAGGCGGCAATTATGGCAGCAGTTGCAAGCAACAGTGATGAGGCATTGGCAGCAGCTCAGGCGGCGCAGGCAGACCTGGCAGCACAGGCAAATCAGTCAACACAAGTGAATCCGTCAACGGATCCTGCCGCTACAGGAGGACAGCCTACAGATCCAACTGTCCCTGTCACACAATAGCAATGTCTGTGATGGCAGATTAATCTGTTGTGGAATTAGACAAAAGAATGACTTATAGTCTGATAGAAAATAGAGGCTACCCGTGTATTCGGGTGGCCTTGTAGTGTATTTATTATAGAATGGATGCAAGCTATGAAAATTGGAAAGATACCCGAAAATATTTTAAAGCGTTCAGTTATGAAGCAGTTACATTACAAGCGTGATGAGGTGCTTATGGGACCTAGTGTGGGTGAGGACTGCACGGCTGTGAAACTGGAGGAAGATGAGATACTGGTTATGTCTACGGATCCTATAACCGGTACGGCAAATGATATTGGAAATCTGGCTATACAGATTACAGCCAATGACTTGGCCAGCTCAGGGGCTGAGCCTTTTGGAGTTATGCTGACTATATTGTTGCCGGATGGAACCCGTGAGATTAAATTGAAGAATATAATGGAGCAGATGGAAGTGGCTTGTGCTGCTGCTCATATACAGATTATGGGCGGACATACTGAGGTTACATCAGCTGTTACCAGACCTGTAGTTAATGTGGTTGGAGTTGGTAAGACCAAAGTTGGACGCATGATTTCAACTGCAGGAGCCAAGGCGGGTATGGATATAGTTCTGACCAAATGGATAGGCATTGAGGGAACCACCATTATTGCCAAGGAGAAGGAAGAAGAATTAAAAGAACATTTTCCAGAAGAATATATAGATGGTGCCAAGAAACTGGATCAATATCTGTCTGTGGTACCGGAGGCAATGATTGCTGTGGAAAATGGTGTGGCTGCAATGCATGATATAACAGAGGGCGGAATATATGGAGCTCTGTGGGAAATGGCGGAAGCTTCGGGAGTAGGTCTTGAGGTTGATTTGAAATCTATTCCGGTGAAGCAGGAGACTATAGAGATATGTGAGTATTATGATGTGAACCCATATGGACTTATCTCCAGTGGTTCTATGTTGATGGCAGCAGAGGATGGCAATAAACTGGCAGCGGCAATTGAAGCCGGTGGAATCAAAGCTACAGTTATCGGTAAGTTTACTGATTCAAATGATAGAGTGATAGTGAGGGATGAGGATAGAAGATTTCTTGAATCCCCGAAGGCAGATGAATTATACAAGGTGTGTTAAAGGAGGGTTATATAAATGAGAGAGAAAATTTTGGCACATATTGAAAAGAACAGCAAAATCGACATGGCGGAGTTGGCCCTGGTTTTGAATATGCCGGAAGCTGATATTATGAATGAGCTTGAGGCTATGGAGCAGGAAAATATTATCTGCGGATATCCTACACTTATAAATTGGGATAAGGTGGGAGTGGAAAAGGTTACTGCTCTTATTGAGGTTAGAGTTACTCCACAGAGAGGCATGGGATTCGATGTAGTTGCTGAGAGAATATATAACTATCCGGAAGTAGATTCAGTATATCTTATCTCTGGTGGATTTGATCTTATGGTTACTTTGGAAGGACGTACAATTAGAGAGGTGTCTTCATTTGTTTCTGACAAATTATCTCCTATGGATACAGTTCTTAGTACCAAGACTAATTTTATTTTGAAGAAGTATAAAGACCACGGTGTTGTTATGGCAGGACCACACAGAGATGAGAGGGAGATGATTTGCTAATGAGAGATCCGTTATCAACAACAATTAAGACCATACAACCATCTGGTATTAGAAAATTTTTCGACATTGTAAGTGAGATGGAAGATGCTATCTCTCTTGGCGTGGGAGAACCTGATTTTGATACACCTTGGCGTGTTCGCGATGAGGCTATTTATTCTTTGGAGAAGGGACGCACATTTTATACTTCAAACGCTGGTTTGAAGGAGTTGAAGGTGGAGATTGCCAACTTTCTTGATAGAAGATACGATCTTCATTATGACTATAAGAATGAGATGCTTATAACAGTAGGAGGAAGTGAAGCTATTGATATAGCTCTTCGCGCCATGCTTGATCCGGGAGATGAAGTGCTTATCCCTCAGCCAAGCTATGTATCTTATCTGCCTTGTACTATTTTGGCAAATGGTACTCCTGTGGTTATCAATTTAAAGGAAGAGAATCAGTTTAGATTAACACCTGAGGAATTGGAGGCTGCAATAACAGATAAGACCAAGATTTTGATTATGCCTTTCCCAAACAATCCAACAGGAGCTGTAATGGAGAGGGAGGATTTGGAGAAGATTGCAGAGGTCGTGAAGAAGCATGATCTGTTCGTGCTCAGTGATGAGATTTATTCAGAACTTACATATCTGGATAAACATGTATCTATTGCATCCCTTCCGGGAATGAAGGAGAGAACGGTTCTGATAAATGGATTTTCAAAATCTCATGCTATGACAGGATGGAGATTGGGATATGCATGTGCACCTGAGGTTATTATTCAGCAGATGCTGAAAATCCATCAGTTTGCTATAATGTGTGCTCCGACAACCAGCCAGTATGCGGCGGTTGAAGCTATCAAGAACTGTGATGAAGACGTGGCTATGATGAGAGAACAATATGACGCTCGTCGTAGATATTTGTTAAAGAGATTTAGAGAGATGGGACTGCAGTGTTTCGAACCATTTGGAGCATTTTACATATTCCCATCAATCAAGGAGTTTGGCATGAGCTCAGATGAATTTGCTACCAGATTGTTGAAGGAACAGAAGGTGGCTGTAGTGCCGGGGACAGCCTTTGGTGATTGTGGCGAGGGCTTCCTTAGAATATCTTATGCTTACTCTCTTGAAAATTTGCGAACTGCTCTGGATAGAATCCAGATATTTGTTGATGAATTGAGAGCGGAGCAGGGAAAATAATAATAGAAGGAGACATGTGAAGTGTCAGAGTTGAATATTATATTGCATGAGCCTGAAATACCGGCTAATACTGGAAATATTGGTAGAACCTGTGTTGCAACAGGAACGAAATTACATCTTATAGAGCCTCTTGGATTTCTGTTAAATGATAAGACAGTAAAGCGTGCTGGCATGGATTATTGGGATAAACTGGAAGTCTACAGATATGATGATTGGAATGATTTCATGGAAAAGAATCCAAATGCCAAGATATATTTTGCAACTACCAAGGGAAAACATGTATATAGCGATGTGAAATACGAGTCAGACTGCTTCATTATGTTTGGCAAAGAAAGCGGTGGAATTCCAGAGGAAATACTGGTTGAGCATCCTGATGAGTGTATCCGTATTCCTATGGTGGGAGAGACCAGATCATTGAATCTGTCAAATTCCGTAGCTATTGTATTATATGAAGCTCTCCGTCAAAATGGATTTGACCATATGACTTTGGAAGGTGAGTTACATCATTTGCATTGGTAGGTGGCATATATGAGTTTTATTGAAGCGAAAGATTTGGTACATGAATATATAATGCGTGATGAGGAAGGCAATGTGGAAGGAGTGCAGGTGGCTCTGGATCATCTTGACTTGAATGTGGAGCAGGGGCAGTTTATAGCTGTTCTTGGACACAATGGCTCCGGAAAATCTACATTTGCCAAGCACTTAAATGCACTGCTTATGCCTAGCGAAGGTACCTTGTATGTGGGTGGCATGGATGTAAGTGATGAAAATTTGACTTATGATATTCGTCAGACTGCAGGTATGGTATTTCAGAATCCGGACAATCAGATTATTGCCAGTGTAGTTCAGGAAGATGTGGGATTTGGTCCGGAAAATATTGGAACTCCCACAGAGGAAATCTGGGAGAGAGTGGAGAAAAGCTTAAGAGCCGTAGGCATGTGGGCTTATCGCGAACATTCGCCTAACAGATTATCAGGTGGGCAGAAGCAGAGGGTTGCAATAGCCGGAGTTATGGCTATGGAGCCTAAGTGTATTATACTGGACGAACCTACAGCTATGCTTGATCCTGATGGGCGCAAGGAAGTATTGGCAGCTGTACATGAGTTGAATAAGACCAAGGGCGTGACAATAATTCTAATCACTCATTATATGGAAGAAGTGGTTGATGCTGACTATGTATATGTTATGGACAAGGGCAAGGTTGTAATGGAAGGCAATCCTACGGGAATATTTTCCCAGGTGGAGACATTGAAGGAACATCATCTGGATGTGCCACAGATTACAATGCTGGCTCATGAGTTGAAACAGGAAGGACTTCCTCTGAGGGACGGAATACTTACCAGAGAGGAACTTATTCAGGAGATAGATAGAATATGTCATTGATTTTAGATAATATTTCACACATATATAGTCGAGGGGATGCTTATGAGAAGAAGGCCTTAGACGGTGTGAGTCTGAAAATAGAAGATGGAGAATTCATTGGAATAATCGGTCATACAGGGTCTGGAAAGTCAACTTTGATACAGCATCTCAATGGCTTGCTGAAGGCTACAGAGGGAAGCATATATTTCAACGGTCAGGATATATATGACAAGGACTACGATTTGAGAGACCTGAGAATGCAGGTTGGAATGGTATTTCAGTATCCTGAGCATCAACTTTTTGATGAGACAGTATTCAAGGACGTGTGCTTTGGTCCAAGAAATCAAGGGTTGCCTGAGAAGGATGTAACCTTGAGAGCCTACGAGGCTTTGAAAAATGTAGGCCTGGATGAGAAATATTATGATGTATCACCTTTTGAATTATCAGGAGGACAGAAGCGCCGTGCGGCTATTGCAGGAGTTGTGGCTATGAAACCACAGGTGCTGGTTCTCGATGAGCCTACAGCTGGATTGGATCCCCAGGGAAGAGATGAGATTCTGGACATGATTGCGGAGAATCATCAGAGATATGGCAACACAGTAATATTGGTATCTCATAGTATGGAAGATGTGGCCAAATATGTAGATCGTATAATTGTAATGGATGACGGTCAGGTGAGATTTGACGGTGAGCCAAAGGTTGTCTTCAGACATTACAAAGAATTGGAAGAGATAGGATTGGCTGCACCGCAGGTTACATATCTCATGCATGATTTGAAGAATGCAGGTTATCCTGTGTCATGTGATGCTACAACAGTTGATGAAGCCAAGAATGAGATTATGAAAATGCTTGGTAGAAGATAGTGAAATAGTGTGCTCGTCACATGGTAAATGTGATGACGCATAACATTAGATTATTTGAGAAGAGAGACTATGTTAAGAGAGATAACTTTAGGTCAATATTATCCAGCTGATTCACCTATTCATAAGCTGGATCCAAGAACCAAATTATTTACCACAATGATATATATAATTAGCATCTTTTGCTTCAAGGGCCCGGTGGCATTTGCTGTAATAACAGCAGCGCTGGCCATGGTGATATATTTGAGCAAAGTGCCATTTTCTTATATGGTTAGAGGCTTGAAGACTATAGTATTCATTTTGATATTTGCTGGTATCTTGAATCTGTTTATGACTCCCGGAAGAGAGCTGGTGAGTTTTTGGAAGCTTACAATTTCATATGAGGGTGCCAAGAATGCGTCCCTTATGTTGTTTAGAATGATTTATCTTATTATAGGTACCTCGGTGATGACATTGACTACCACTCCTAATCAGCTTACAGATGGTTTGGAAGCAGCTTTGAAGCCGATGAAGAAAATCAAGGTTCCGGTTCATGAGATTGCCATGATGATGTCGATTGCTCTTCGATTTATTCCGATTCTAATTGAGGAGACTGACAAGATTATGAAAGCACAGATGGCCAGAGGAGCTGACTTTGAAAGTGGTGGATTGATCAAGAAGACCAAGGCTATGATTCCACTTTTGGTTCCGCTTTTTGTATCTGCATTTCGCAGAGCGAATGACCTGGCCCTTGCCATGGAGGCCAGATGTTACAGCGGTGGCGAGGGAAGAACCAAGATGCTTCCTTTGAAATATGAGAACAGAGACAGAATAACTTATGTGATTTCTATTGTATATCTGGTAGCAATTTGTGTTCTCAGAAGATTTCCATTTTAACTGGTGACATTTTCGCTGGCTATAAAGTTGGGGAAATGCGTAAAGTCAAAATATGAAATAATAGAAAGATTATAGAGCATGAGAGTGAAAATGGTTGTGGCCTATGATGGCACTAATTATTGTGGCTGGCAGATTCAGCCAAATGGCATAACAATTGAAGAGGTGCTCAATACGCATTTATCCCAGTTGTTGGGAGAGGAAATTGTGGTAAAGGGAGCGTCAAGAACGGATTCTGGTGTTCATTCTATGGGAAATATTGCTTTCTTTGACACCGATACCAGAATGGCTGCTGACAAAATCAGCTTTGCCCTGAATCAGAGATTGCCGGAGGATATTGTAGTTCAGTCTTCAGAACAGGTGGATGATGATTGGAATCCGCATAATGTAAACAGTACGAAAGTATATGAGTATCGAATTAGAAATTCCAAGATGAGAATGCCTCTGGATAGACTTTATACCTATTTCTATCATTATGATCTGGATGTGGAGGCTATGGACAAGGCAGCGAAGTATCTGGTGGGAGAGCATGATTTCACCAGCTTTGCATCAGTGAAGTCCCAGGTGAATTCATTTGTTAGAAATCTCTATGATGTGAGTGTTGTCAGGAATGGAGATATAATTACCATAAGATGTGAGGGGAATGGCTTCTTATATAACATGGTAAGAATAATAGCAGGCACATTGATTCAGGTGGGATGTCATAAGATTGAACCTGAGAAGGTGAAGGAAATTCTTGATGCCAGGGATAGAGAGGCTGCAGGACCTACAGCGCCGGCGGAAGGTCTTGTTATGATATCCTGGACAGAGGATTGTTGATAAATGTTATTTGAGCGAATGATGTATGTGTATAAATACAAAGATTATCTGGCGAAATGCCAGATTGCCGAGTAAATTGGCTTGACATCATTTGACAGCCATAGTAAAATGGTAGGGCTGATGTAGTAAGTGGGCGTGTGTCTCAATAGCCCCGAGACATCGCTTAGACTATATAAATGCGACGGAATCACGTTTCGGACATTTCGTGTGGAAGTTGCGTAGTTAATTATTAAGGAGGAAAATCCATATGAAGACTTATATGCCAAACCCAGCTGAAGTTGAGAGAAAATGGTATGTAGTAGACGCAGAGGGACAGACACTTGGTCGTCTTTGCTCTGAAGTTGCAAAAGTATTAAGAGGTAAGAACAAGGCTATCTTCACACCTCACGCTGATTGCGGTGACTATGTAATCGTAGTAAACGCTGAGAAGATCAAGGTAACAGGTAAGAAGTTAGATCAGAAGATTTATTATCACCATTCAGATTATGTAGGTGGTATGAAAGAGACAACTTTGAAGGAAATGCTTGCTAAGCATCCTGAGAGAGTTATCGAGCATGCCGTAAAGGGAATGCTTCCAAAGGGACCTTTGGGAAGAGAAATGTACAAGAAATTATTCGTTTATGCTGGCCCAGATCACAAGCATGCTGCTCAGAAGCCAGAAGCATTGACATTTTAATTCGTGAAGGAGGTAAATAACATTGGCTAATACAAAGTATTACGGAACAGGAAGAAGAAAATCATCTGTTGCTAGAGTATATCTTGTACCAGGAACAGGTAAGATTACAATTAATAAAAGAGATATCGATGAGTATCTTGGATTAGAGACACTTAAGGTTGTAGTTCGTCAGCCACTCGTTGCTACTGATACATTAGATAAGTTTGATGTTTTAGTAAACGTAAAGGGCGGTGGATACACAGGACAGGCTGGTGCTATCCGTCATGGTATCGCTAGAGCATTACTTACAGTAGATGCTGAGTACAGACCAACACTTAAGGCTGCTGGATATCTTACAAGAGATCCTCGTATGAAGGAACGTAAGAAGTACGGTTTAAAGGGAGCACGTCGTGCACCTCAGTTCAGCAAGAGATAATTGCAACAAAAGTATCCCTCCACTATGTGGAGGGATTTTTTTGTTGCAAAAACCTCGGTTCCCGAGGTTTCCTCTCGGCATAGCCTCGAGGATCTGAGCTAAAAACAGTCCACTGGACTGTTTTTTTACGCTCAGACAGTTCACAAAGAGATAAGGATTATCTCGCAATAAGAGGTTCCCGAGGTTGAAGGTCAGCATATATGAAAATATTTGTTCAATATTGACGAGGTGAATTAATTATAATGATAATATGTTAAAATAGAATCTAAAAATATTGGAGTTTTTTGGAGGACACATGAAAAAGAGTTTATTGAAGAAGATTCTTAAAGTGGTTTTGAGAATAATAGGTATATTGTTGGCGCTGGTGATTGTGGGTACAGTTTTGCTTCGAGGAGCCAATTATATACATCATAATTTTGAATATAAGGATGGAGTGAATGAGATATCTTATATTGATTTAAATGGTCAGAGACAATATGTCATGATGATGGGGCAGAAGGCTACAAATCCTGTAATTATATATTTACACGGTGGACCTTCCTCGCCGGATACGTGTATGACATATTCCTTCTCAGACTATTTGACAGATGAATATACAGTTGTCTGTTGGGATCAAAGAGGATGCGGCAGAACCTATTATAAAAACCGGAAGGCGGATCCTGACAATAAGACTGTTACATTTAATCAGGCTTTGGAAGATGTGGATGCTCTCGTGGATTACACTTGTGAAAGATTCAATCAGGATAAGGTTATAATTATGGGTCATTCATATGGTACAGTTCTGGGTAGTGAATATGTCAGAGAACATCCTGAGAAGGTTCAGGCATATATTGGTGTAGGTCAATTAGTATCTCTTAATGACGCAGATATGTATAGCTATGAGGATGCATTGGCAAAAGCCCAAAAGGCCGGGGATGATACAAAGGAAATGGAAGAGGCATATGATAAATATAGTCAGAATCCAGGCATTCCAACATTGTTAGAACTTAGAAATTATACAAGTAAATATCATCCTGTGGAGAAGGAAGCGGGCCATATGGGATTGGCTCTGTTCTCGCCATATGCCGGTATAAATGATTTGAGATGGCTTGTGAAACAAATGGGGGATGTGGATGAGTATGTTGAATTAAATAAGCAGTTATTTGATTTCGTATTACAATATGATGCTTATAAGGAATCTATGGATTATGCAGTTCCAGTCTGTATGATTTCCGGTGAAGAGGATTGGGTTTGTCCTACAGATAAGACCGCAGATTATTTAGAAGCTTTAAACGCACCGGCGAAACAGATGTATGCAATTGAAGGTTGTGGACATGATGTTCATTGCGCTGCTCCGGAGGAGTTTGCTGATGATGTAAAAGAATTTCTGAAAGATAATCTGAAATGATTTCTTAGGTAATTTCTTGGATGAAATATACAATAAAGTATTGGTGAGATGAAGATATAGATAATAAGATAAATCATCAACAGGGAGAAGATATGAACCACAAGGTAAAGGAATTAATTGATAAATTAAATGACGAGCACAACCTGTCCAGAGAAGATTTTATATATCTTATAGATAATCAAAGTGAGGAGGCCCGTAAGTACGCGGCAGAGCTTGCGAAGACGACTACATTGTCTGTATATGGAGACAGAGTGTATGTGAGAGGACTTATAGAATTTACTAATTATTGCAAGAATAATTGTTATTATTGTGGAATCAGAGCAGGTAACACAGGGGTGTCCCGATACAGACTTACTGCGGATGAAATCTGTGAGTGCGCTGATGAAGGCTATGATTTGGGATTTAGAACCTACGTATTACAAGGAGGCGAGGATCCATATTTTACAGATGAGATAATATGCGATATTGTCCGTCGGATTAAGGCGGCTCATCCGGATTGTGCAGTGACTCTATCAATTGGAGAGAAGAGTCGAGAATCATATGCCAGATATAAGGCGGCTGGAGCTGACAGATTTCTCCTTCGCCATGAGACAGCAACCATAGCACATTACAATCAATTGCATCCGAAAGAGATGGATGCTCAAAACAGATATAGATGTCTGGAAGATTTAAAGGAATTGGGATATCAGGCGGGAGCCGGGTTCATGGTGGGCTCACCATTTCAGACTTCAGAAAACCTGACGGAAGATTTGTTATTCATCAAGGATTTGGAACCTGCTATGGTGGGAATAGGACCATTTATTCCAGCGGCAGGGACTCCTTTTGAAAATGAGCCTGCCGGTACTTTGGAGCAGACTTTATATTTGCTCAGCATAATCAGACTTATGATTCCGGAGGTGTTGCTTCCGGCAACAACAGCACTGGGAACCATTCATCCGAGAGGACGAGAGATGGGATTGGAGGCAGGAGCCAATGTGCTTATGCCGAATCTATCTCCGAGGGCAGTACGGGATAAATACAAGTTATACGATAATAAGATATGTACAGGTGAGGAAGCGGCAGAGTGCGTGAATTGCCTGGAGAACAGGGTGAAATCTGTAGGACGACGCATTGTGGTTAATCGAGGCGATAATATTAGATTTTCCAACTAAATTCTCATTTTATAGCAAGATTTTCCTATATATATGCGCCCCAAAGAACCTGGGTTGTTATATAATAGATATAAATATTTATAAAAGTTTACGTGTAGTTAGAAGGGATAATAGAAAATGTATAATGTAAAATCTTTGAAGGCAGAAGAATTTATCGATGATGAGGAGATTCTGGAAACATTGGCATATGCCGATGCCAACAAGAATAATGTGGAACTCATTGATTCAATTATAGCCAAGGCCAAGGAAACCAAAGGCTTGACTCACAGGGAAGCATCAGTGCTTTTGGCTTGCGACATTCCTGAGAAGAATGAAGAAATATTCAAATTGGCAGAAGAAATCAAGAAGGAATTCTACGGAAATAGAATCGTGCTTTTCGCACCTCTTTATCTGTCAAATTATTGTATAAACGGTTGTACTTACTGCCCATATCACGGCAAGAATAAGACAATTCCTAGAGTGAAATTGACTCAGGAACAGATTCGACAGGAAGTTATAGCATTGCAGGATATGGGACACAAGAGACTGGCAATTGAAGCGGGAGAGGATCCTGTTAACAATCCGATAGAATATATTTTGGAATCTATTAAGACCATTTATTCTATCAAGCATAAAAACGGAGCTATTAGAAGAGTAAATGTAAATATTGCTGCAACTACAGTGGAGAATTATCGCAAGCTTCATGAGGCTGGAATCGGTACGTATATTTTATTCCAGGAGACATATCACAAGGAGTCTTATGAGCAGCTTCATCCAACCGGACCGAAGCATGATTATGCTTATCATACAGAAGCTATGGATAGAGCCATGGAAGGTGGCATTGATGATGTAGGACTTGGTGTATTATTTGGCCTTGATAAATATCGTTATGAGTTTGCAGGACTTCTTATGCATGCAGAACATCTTGAGGCTGTTCACGGTGTAGGACCTCATACTATTTCTGTTCCTAGATTATGTCCTGCGGATGATATTGATGTGGATGAGTTTGATAATACAATCAGTGATGATATATTTGCCAAGATAGTAGCCTGCATTAGAATTGCTGTGCCATATACGGGTATGATTGTATCTACCAGAGAGTCACAGAAGACTCGTGAGAGAGTGCTTCATCTGGGTATCTCCCAGATTTCCGGCGGATCTAGAACTTCTGTAGGTGGATATACAACAGAGGAAAGACCAGAGGACACAACACAGTTTGATGTGTCTGACAGAAGAAGCTTAGACGAGGTTATGAAGTGGCTTATTGATATGGATTATGTGCCATCTTTCTGTACAGCTTGTTATCGCGAGGGCAGAACCGGTGACAGATTTATGGCCCTTTGCAAAGCTAAGCAGATTCAGAACTGCTGCTTGCCAAATGCTCTTATGACATTGAAGGAGTATCTGGAGGATTATGCTTCAGAGGAGACCAAGGCAGCAGGATTGAAACTAATTGAGAAGAATATTCCGGATGTAACTAATCCAAAGGCTAAGGAGACACTTGAACTTCGACTTAAAAAGATTGAAGAGGGCGAGCGTGACTTCAGATTTTAGTTTGACTCAGTCGGGGAATTGACCTAAAAGTGAGTTAAGCGCTTTTTGAGGATGTATACGGATTAGAGTTATAATTATCAATATAAGATAAAGGTGGGGATGATATGGGAGAGCAGAATTTAGAGAGAACACATATATCATTTTTCGGAAAAAGGAATGCGGGTAAATCCAGTCTGGTAAATGCTTTTACAGGGCAGGATTTGTCCATAGTATCTGATGTGTTGGGGACTACAACGGATCCGGTGCGCAAGACTATGGAACTTCTACCTCTTGGCCCCGTGGTGATTATAGATACTCCGGGTATTGATGACGAGGGCGTACTTGGAGAAGAGCGCGTAAAGCGTGCACAGAGAATCCTTGATGAGACAGACATTGCAGTATTGGTAGTGGATGGAGCCAAGGATGAACTTGATAATGAGATGATTGATATATTTAAGGAGAAGGATATTCCTTATATTGTGGCTTATAACAAGGCTGATATCAATTACAAATCATATATATCTGAGAGTTTCAGCTTAAATAAGAAGGATGCAAAGGTTGGAATTGACGGATTGCAGGTCAGTGCTCTGACAGGTGAAGGAGTTCATGAATTAAAGGAAAAATGTGCTCACCTAATTGGAAAGAGATTGAATCGACCTCTTATATCAGATTTGGTTGAATCCGGAGATGTGATAGTGCTGGTGGTACCTATTGATTCGGCTGCTCCAAAAGGCAGATTGATTCTGCCACAACAGATGGTACTTCGTGATGCTTTGGATCATGGCGTTATTCCTGTTACTGTTCGCGAGAGTGAACTGGCGGAAGCTCTTGATAAAATAGGAGTTAAGCCGAAGCTGGTTATTACAGACAGCCAGGCTTTTGCCGAGGTGAGTCGTATAGTGGATTCTGAGATCCCACTCACATCATTTTCTATTATAATGGCCAGATTTAAGGGCAATCTAAGTCAGGCAGTGGATGGTGCCCATGCCATAGACAAATTGGAAAATGGTGATAAGATATTGATAAGCGAAGGTTGTACACATCACAGACAGTGTGGTGATATCGGAAGTGTGAAGTTGCCGGCATTGATAAAGAAATATACAGGCAAGGATATTGTGATTTCTCTTACATCAGGCAGAGAGTTCCCAACGGACCTCTCTGAATATAAGCTTGTAATACACTGCGGTGGGTGCATGCTGGGGGAGACAGAGATGCAATCCCGATATGCATATGCCGTAAGTTCAGATGTGAAAATGACCAATTACGGTACTGCCATTGCTCACATGAATGGCATATTGGGGCGAAGCATAGCACCTTTGAATTTTTAAAAAGGTATAAAATGTGACATATATGAGAGTTATATAATTACTCAGGGGTTTTACGAGGAGACGAGATATGAAAAAGGATATTGGATGGCTATATCGAGGGCTATTTGTATTAGCATTAATAGGAGTCGGAATCGGTATATTTATGATTCATACTCAGTTTCAGAAATTGAGAAGAGGAGATATTGAAGAAACTGAGGAGACATCATTTAACCAGTATGCAGAATACCCAAGTGATAAACGGGTTCTTGTGATTTGTTCTTATTCAACAACGTATGTCATAGTACCGGAGGAGGAAGATGGTATCTATGATGTATTGAAGAATTCTGCAATCAGTTATGAAGTAGAGTATATGAACAACAAGGAACTGGGTGAGGTGGATACACATGAGGATACTTTCTACAATTCATTGAAAGAGCACCTGGAATATCACAAGAATAACGGACAGGAGTTTTCTGCCATATTGGCGGCTGATGATGATGCATTACATTTCTGCATGGATCACAGAGATGAATTGTTCCCGGATTTGCCTATTGTATTTTATGGTGTAAATGATATTGAGTATGCTGAGGAATGTGTTGCAAGTCATGGAGTGGCAGGATGTATTGAGCGTACTTATCTGAAGGAAAATATTGAACTGGCTAGAAAACTGTTGCCCAATGCTAAGAAGATAGTCATGATTCATGATTCTTCTAAATCAGGTATGGGCGATTGGAAACAGATGCAACAGGTGCAGGCGGATTATCCGGACATGGTAATATCTGATATAAATACCGGCGAGGTAAGTGAGGCGGAATTTATAAAAGAGATTAGTTCCTTGGAAAATGATACTATCGCAATTACCGGGGTGTGCAGCGGTGATAACGAAGGGCATTTCCTGACTCTTGACGAGAGGGCAAATATGATTGGAGAGTATGCTTCCGTACCTGTCTTCTCTCTGTATATGCATGGTATCGGAACGGGATATACCGCGGGAGATGCAATGTACATGAGAACCTGTGGTCAAAAGGCTGCAGAGATGGTAGTTGAGATATTAAATAATGGCGTCAGTGCAGATGATATCGAATTGAATAAAGAAGGTTTTCACCAGGTGGCATATGACAAAATGATGATGGATAAGTTTGATCTGTCTACAAAACTTATGCCTGAAGATGCGAAGGCCTTGAATTATACTTCGGTGCGACAGCGCTACGGAGCTCTTATGCTTCCGATGATGATTATTATAATGTCTCTTATTCTCATGATGATTCTCTTTTACTTAGAGTATTTACGTACATTGAGATACATCAGCAGAGAAAAAGCTGCCGAGGCGGCAAAGGAGGAAAAGGACAGATTCCTGTTAAATATTTCTCATGATATTCGTACACCTATGAATGCTATTGTAGGTTACACGGAAATGGCCAAAAAATATGTGGATGACCGGGAGAAGGTTATTGACTGCATGGACAAGGTGGCGACTTCTGGAGAGTACATGCTCAATATGTTAAATGATGTGCTTGAAATTGCCAGATTTGATAGCGGGAAAATGGAGATAAGTAGTATACCATTTGACATTAGAGATGTGAGAAATGAGCTGTTTATAATGCTTGAGGAAATGGCATCCAAGAAGAGCCTGGACTTTACAATAACGAATGAGAATATAGAGCATGAATATGTATATGGTGATAAACTTCATCTGAATCAGATTGTAATGAATCTGTTGACCAATGCTATTAAATATACCAAGCCGGGAGGCAAGGTGGCCGGAGTAATAGAGGAGATTGATTCTGATTCAAGTGAGTATGGCAAATACAGGATTACAATTCAGGATAATGGAATGGGTATGTCCAAGGAATTCCAGCGACATATATTTGACATGTTCTCCAGAGAGAAGAATACAACTGCCAGCGGTATTCAGGGTACAGGACTTGGAATGAGTATTGTGAAGCGTCTGGTAGATGCCATGAATGGTGAGATTGAAATAGAAAGTGAAGTGGGATATGGAACCACAATTACAGTTGAAATGCCCCTTCGTTTGGCAGATAGTGTATATGAGGATGGAGTTGCCAGCAACGATGCTATTGATCTGTCGGGAATGAATGTGCTTCTTGTTGAGGATAATGAACTAAACCGTGAGATTGCTAATGAATTCCTAAAGGAATATGGTTTTAATGTGGAGACTGCCAATGATGGAGCTGAGGCTGTAGACATGGTATTGAAGCATAAGGGCGGAGCATATGATTTCGTATTGATGGATATTCAGATGCCATATATGGATGGATATGTGGCGACGATGGCTATCAGGGGATTGACGGACAAGACCAAGGCCAATGTGCCGATTATTGCCATGACTGCCAATGCCTTTGAGGAAGATAAGCAAAGGGCGATGTTGTCTGGAATGAATGCTCATCTTGCCAAACCTCTAAATATGGATTTGTTACTTGAGGTTGTAAATAATGTATTACAAAATGTGGAATACAAGGTGGACTCGGTAGCATTTAACAAATTTAAAGAGAAATATACCAGCCTGGGCTGCCAGTGCGGATATTTCATATATAGTGCTGATGAAATGGGTAGAATCATGTATGCTGATGATCAGGTGGTGGATATATACGGCTGTGATGACAGAGAACAATTCAAGAAACTTACCAGAGGAGTGTTTGATGGTATGGTCTATGAGGATGATCTGTATGATGTTTCTCAGACTATAATCAAACGCTATGAAAATGGATGTGGAAGCAACAAAATGACATACGCCATTCGTAATAAGGATGGTAGAATCAAGATAGTAAATGAGATAAGAAGCAAGGTGTTTATTGATTCGGAAATGGTATATTATTGCTACATTGCTGATGTGACTAATCGTAAAGGGTTGGAATAATCTTCACATAAACTTCAGATTGGAAACATTTGTAAATCACATTGCCCTTCTAATATTTGTGTATGAAATAAATACATGAATTTTAGGAGGGCATTTTATATGAAATTTAAATATTTGAAAAACAAGATTTTAACTGGAATGATGGTTGCTGCAATAATGGCAGCAGTATTTACCGGATGTAAGACAAAAGAGAATTCCATTGATACTTCAGAGGTTGTGGAAGAAGAAACTACAGCTGAAGAGAGTGATGCAGAATCAGACGAGATTTACTCTGACAGAGATATGGAGCAAACTGTTGATCTGACTGATGCTAAATACATTGAGGTGGCAGACGGTGAGGATGTAAATCTGACAGAAGAAGGAATCTATGTCATCAGTGGAGAGGCTGAAGATGTGACTATTAATGTGGAAAATGAAGAAGCCAAGATTCAAATTGTGCTGGATGGAGTTTCAATAACCAATACTGACAGTCCTGCTATTTATGTAAAGGCAGCAGATAAGGTGTTTGTTACAACAACAGAGGGCAGTGAAAATAATTTAGAAGTAACAGGAGAGTACATAATTGATGGAGAGGAAAATCTTGATGCAGTAATCTATTCCAAGGATGATCTGACATTAAATGGATTAGGCACAATAAATATTACTTCATCTCAGGGAAATGGAATCTCTGGTAAGGATGATGTGGTAATCACCGGAGGTACCTACAACATAACTGCCGGTAAGCACGGTGTCGAGGCCAATGATCTCATGGCAATCTGTGGAGGAACATTTACCATAGATGCTACCAAAGACGGTCTGCAGTCAGCAGCTGTTTTGCAGGTTGACGGTGGAACATTTGACATAAATGCCAGAGAAGCGATTGAAGCGACTGAAATCACAATTAATGATGGCAAGATAACCGTAGAGGCCAGTGATGATGGAATCAATGCTACACAAAAGACTGAGAATATGGATGTGTTTGTTACAATAAATGGCGGCGAAGTAACTATTACCATGGGGCAGGGCGATACAGATGCAATTGATGCCAATGGCTCTATTATAATAAATGGTGGAACAATTGATATTTCAGCAAATTCTCCGTTTGATTATGATGGAACAGGTGAAATGAATGGTGGCACTGTTACAGTAAATGGTGAGACAGTCACTGAAATGACCAATCAGACCTTCGGTGGAATGGAAGGAGGTATGGAAGGTGAAATGGGCGGCTTCGGTGGTCCAAGATTGGAAAATGGTATGCAAAACTCTATGCCGGGCGATATGCCTAATAATATGCAGGACAATATGCTAAATAATTAGCCTTAAATATTAACATTTTTCACAATGATAAAAAGAACGGTTCGAGTACAAAAAGAACCGTTCTTTTGTTATAATAAACTATATTATGGGTTAATTATGTGAACTATAATGGGAAATTGTCCTTTATTTTCGGGAGTTATTAAATGGAACAATTGTTAAGTAAAAGGGAAGAAAGAATAATACAGACAGTGTTGTTTTTTATAGTGCTTGTGCTTGTAGTGGGATTATTTGCACAAGTGGGATTGCATATCAAAGGTTTCTCATATAATCCCAATACCACAGAAGGGTATGTGGAATATCAGGCGGACAGTTATAATTGGCAGTTGAAGGACGACTTAAATGCGCCTCAGAAGAAATATTCTGAGATAGCATTTACCATTGATCCGAATCTAAAGACGGATACGGATATGATTTTCTATACATTACATTCAGGTGCTACGGTTTATATAGACGGCAAGCTGGCTTATATATATAATCGTTCCAGGGATATTGATATTGTCAAGACTCCGGGTAACAAATGGCATAATATTCGAATTGACTCATCTATGGCTGGAAAGGATGTTAAAATTCTAATAATTCCGGCATACAAATTTCATGTAAATAATAAACCGAATATATATATTGGAAATCCTGTACAGATATATGCTCATGCAATATGGTTGCAAGGCGGTCAGTTTATATGTGCCATAGTATCATTTGTTGTTGGCATAATGTTTGTCGTATTTAATTTTGTAACCAGAAGAATGGATGGCAGTATTGGAAATGGACTTTCCAAGTTGGGAGTTTTTGCCATATTGGTTGCTGTTTGGAAACTGACAGATTTGAAACTGATTTATATTACAACAGATTACCCGATTATATTGTCTTATGTTGCTTTGGTTTCAGTGATTCTATTGCCGAATCAATTCATGTATTATGAGCAGGATTTATTCAAGACGGAGAAGAAGAAATATTTAAATTGGTTGATTATCATTGATGTTGGTGCACTTATATATACATTTACTATGCAGTTCATGGGCAAGGCGGATATAAGAGAGACATTGTATATCCACCATATAATTATTGCTGTGGTGGTTTTCGTGAGTATATATCTGGGATTTTGTGAAGCGAGAGAATTTGGACTTACCAAAGATTTGAAAGTCGCAGCAATCTGTGTCTTTATCTGCGAGGTAGGTGTTGTAAGCGATATGATACTATTCTATGTCAGAGTGGGCAGTCTGGCGACTTCCTTTGGAATGCTGGGATTTCTGATTTATATTCTGGTGCTTGGCGCGAGAAATGCCCGGGAGATACAGGACTATATAGAACTTGGAAAGACCGCTGATAAATATCGTAGACTTGCTCAATTTGATGAGCTGACTGGAGTGGGTAATCGACTGGGGTTGTCCAATAAATTAAATGAATATGGTTTTAAGCCGGGAGAATATGCCTTCTTTATGTTTGATTTAAATGATTTGAAGGGTACGAATGATAGTTTTGGTCATGATACAGGTGACAGATATATTGTGACTGCGGTGGATATTTTGAAAAAAGTATTTACTGATACAAGTCTGATTTTCAGAATGGGTGGAGATGAGTTTGTGGTTCTTCTGCATGGCGCCAGCGATGAGGATTGTCTGGAGTGTCTGAAAAAGGTTGAAGAACTTTCTAGCGTGCATAATTCCAGAGATGAAATCAAATATAATATTGCTATCGCTGGAGGATATGCTTTCTTTGACAGTGAGAAAGATTCGGATATTCATGATACTATGAAGCGTGCTGACAGAAATATGTATATTAACAAATATAGAATGAAAGGCAAATATGTATAGCAAAAAACTGACATAGTTTTATACACAGGTGTGTATTTATGAGAAGTAAAAACACGAATTTTGCCAATAGATGCGTAGATTAAACACAATCTACGCATTTTGTCTTTTTTCGCGACTATTGTCAATTTTTTAACGTAAAATCATTGACAATTTCCCAATCCACAGAGTAATATAATTATATAGTATGCCCCCTGGGGGGTTAAATTAGTTAAAGTATTTATAATTAATAAAGGAGTAATAATATGGCAAAGAGACAAGAATTACCTTATGCCTTGGATCCTAATCGTCTTATGACAGATCCAATTGGGCCTTTCGTTCCAGATTCAATGAAGAACGATGAACCGATCCGTGAGAAGATCGTGGAGCTTGGTACTCTCATCACAGACCGTAAGGAAGTTAAGCTTGGTTTGCATAAGCTTACAAAGGAAGATCCTGAGTACTGGGGACTTGCAGGTTTAATTAACGACAAGCAGGCAGAGATTTGCATTCGTATGAAGAAGAGAACTCCAAGAACTTTTGAGGAGATGTGTGCTCTTAATCCTGAGTATACACCTGAAGAGTTACAGAAGGAGTTGGATTACCTCTCATGGACAGGTGTGGTTGAGTGGAATTACGAGAATGACAGACATGAGCTTCAGTATGTACTTCCAATGTATGTACCTGGCTCTGCAGAGTTCACAAATATGAATGCTAAAGTTCTTGAGGCACATCCTGAGATGGGTCATTTCTTTGAGAGAATGACACGTATTCCACTTGAGGGAATCACTCATATGGTTCCACCTGGAGGAGCAGGAATCGGAATGCATGTAATTCCTGTTGAGAAAGCTATTGAATTAGAGAATCATGTATCTGACCTTGAGAGAATTTCTTACTGGTTAGACAAGTATGATGGAAAATATGCTGCTTCACCATGTTCTTGCCGTCGTTCACGTAAGACATACGGCGAGGGATGTGCTGATGATCCTGAGGGATGGTGTGTAGCTGTAGGCGATATGGCTGATTACGTTGTTCAGACAGATAAGAACGGCCGCTATATCACAAGAGAAGAAGCTCTTGATATTATGAGACAGGGTGAGGAAAATGGTTTCGTTCATCAGATTACAAATATCGATGGACAGGACAAGATCTTTGCTATCTGTAACTGTAATGTAAATGTATGTTATGCACTTCGTACATCACAGTTATTTAATACACCAAATATGTCTCGTTCAGCATATCGTGCACATGTTGAGTCTGAGAAGTGTGTGGCTTGTGGACGTTGTGTAGAGTACTGCCCGGCAGGAGCTCTTACACTTGGACAGAAGCTTTGCAAGGCTGATGGAACTAAGATGCAGTATCCTAAGATGCCATTACCATCAGATAGACCTTGGGGAACACATATGTGGACTGAGGATTATAGAAATATTAACCGTATCAATACTTATGAGTCAGGTACAGCTCCATGTAAGTCAGCTTGTCCTGCACACGTAGCAGTACAGGGATACTTGAAGATGGCTTCAGAGGGTAGATACACAGAGGCTCTTGCTCTTATCAAGAAGAACAATCCACTTCCTGCAATTTGTGGCCACGTATGTAACCGTCGTTGTGAGGATGCATGTACTCGTGGAACAATCGATGAGGCAATTGCTATCGATGAGGTTAAGAAGTTTATTGCAATGAAGGATCTCGATGCTGAGACAAGATTCATTCCAAAGAAGGTTATTCCTTCACAGGATCCAGAATTCTTTGCTAAGCATAAGATTGCTATTATTGGTGGTGGCCCTGCTGGTGTATCATGTGCATACTATTTGGCAGAGAGAGGTTACAAGCCAACAATCTTCGAGAAGAACAAGCAGATGGGTGGTATGGTAACATACGGTATTCCTTCATTCGTACTTGAGAAGAATGTTGTAAAAGCTGAAATCGATATTCTTAAAGAGATGGGCGTAGAGTTCAGAAATGGTGTTGAAGTTGGTAAAGATGTAACAATCAAGGAACTTCGTGAGCAGGGTTACGAAGCATTCTACATCGCTATCGGATGCCAGGGCGGACGTAAGGTTGGAGTACCTGGAGAAGATGCAGAAGATGTTATGACAGGTGTTGATTTCCTTCATATCACAACAGATGATGAGAATTATAAGCTTGAAGGCGATACAGTTGTAATCGGTGGTGGTAACGTAGCTATCGATGTATCTCGTTCAGCTGTTAGATGTGGATCTCCAAAGATTTCACAGGTTTCACTTGAGACAAGAGATATTATGCCAGCTCTTCCAGAGGAAATTGAGACTGCTGAGTCAGAAGGAATTGAATTCCATGGCGGATGGGGTCCAAAGGAAATCCTTACAGAGAATGGCAAGGTTACAGGAATTGTATTCAAGAAGTGTACTCAGGTAAAGAATGCTGAGGGTAGATTTGATCCACAGTATGATGAGAATGAGACAATGACAATTCCATGTAGCAATGTATTGTTATCAGTTGGTCAGGCAACAGTTTGGGGAGACCTCCTCAAGGATGATAATGTAGAATTCAGAGGACCAGCTCCAGTAGCTGATAAGGTTACATACCAGACAACAGTTGAAGATATCTTCGTTGGTGGTGATATGCTTACAGGACCTAGATTTGCTATCGATGCAATTGCACAGGGTAAGGAAGCAGCAATTTCAATTCATAGATTCGTACAGCCAGGAAGCTCACTTACAATTGGTCGTGATCCTAATTACTTCGTTGAGCTTGATAAGGATGATATCAAGGTTGAGAACTATGATAACACAGGACGCCAGCGTCCAGGAACAAATGCAGCAATCGGCAAGGATTCATTCCGTGATGCTAAGCTTGTATTTACAGAGGAGCAGGTTAAGAAAGAGACAGCTCGTTGCTTAAGCTGTGGTAAGACTGTAGTAGATGAGAACAAGTGTGTAGGTTGTGGTGTTTGTACAACTAAGTGTGGATTTGATGCTATTCACCTTAAGAGAGATCTTCCAGAGTGCACAACAATGCGTCGCGCTGAGGACAAGTTGAAGTATGTACTTCCAAATGGTCTGAAGCAGAAGATTAAGGTTACATTTGCTCCAAAGAAGCAGGAGTATATGGAGTAATCTGATTTAAATGAGGGAAGTATTTAACATACGATATTAGATTTTTAAAATGGGCTCGCTAGAAATGGCGGGCTCATTTTTTTGTGTTATAATTGAAGAGATAATTAAAGTGATAGAACCAATAAGATTTGTAGTTTTATATGGAATAGATGGAGAGATTATGAATTTAGTATTGTTGTCTAGTGTTGCACATCATAGAGTGTTTCACTTTATGCCGGGATACAGCTGGGGTGAGATTATTTATAATTTTATTGCGGTTTATCTCATGTTCACATTTTTCCTGACAGCATACTCCATTATCAGGATGTATATATTGGAGAGTAAATGCACGGGATATAAATATGGTCGCAAGAGATTGAAAGAATTGCAGTCAGCAGGGCGTCTGAGACAGGTTCCTCTGTATACTATGGAGGAGATAAATGATAATAAAAATCTGGCTGTAGTTCGCCTGTCGGTTTTTATGAGTGATTGTCCAGAAAAGAAGAAGTATGCAATCGTACTTCCGGGTGGAGGATATGCTCATTGCATGACATATCAGGAAGGATATCCTGTAGCTGCCAAGTTAAATGATATGGGATATACTGCATTTGTCTTGGAGTACAGGACACGTTTTCATTGTTCTCCATATGCACCTATGGAAGATTTGTCCAGGGCTATAAAGCATATAGAAGAACATGCATCTGATTACAATGTGGAAACAAAAGGTTATGCTCTGTTTGGATTTTCCGCCGGAGGAAATTTGGCAGGGGTTTATGGCAGTCATTATCATGGATATGATGATTATGGTACCACCAAGCCAGGTGCTCTTATAATGGGATATCCATGGAGCAATATCACCCATTGGAAAGATCATCCTTATTGGAATATCTGGAAAGGATTGATGGGAGCGTGGTTGTCTGAGAGAGGTCTCATATACATGTTTGGTTTGTTTCCATCCAAGGAGAAGATGGATTCCTTATGTGTACAAAATCTGGTTGAAGAAGATTATGTGCCGACTTATATTTTCAATGGAGGTTGGGATGTGCTTGTTCCTGCTTCTCATCATGCGGAAGTGCTGGTTAATTCTCTTGAGAGTCAGGGAGTGCCGCATAAATATCGTAAATACTTTGGCCTGCCCCATGGTATAGGATTGGCTCTTGGTACAAGGGCAGAGAAATGGATTGATGAAGCTGTAGATTTCTGGGAAGAAAATGCAAATTAATGGATTATATTTTATGGCGCTTATTTAGATAAAAAGATTCCACCCAACCATGTTGGAAGGGTGGAATCTTTTTGAGGTTTAATATGAAATAATTAATTCATGCTTTGGTATACTTCACATATTAGTTTGACACAGCCGTCTTCACCTAAGGTGCCACTATCGAGGCTGAGGTCATAGTTTCTGTAATCGCCCCAGTTTTTATCAGTGTAATATTTATAATAAGTCTTTCTTTGCTTATCCTTTTTGGCGAGACGTTTTTCAATATTTACATCCTTGATGTCACCATATCGTTCTAATACGCGCTCTTTTCTGTGAGTGTAGTCAGAATGAATGAACACATTGAGAGATTTCACATCTTCTTTGCGAAGTATGTAGTCCGCACAACGACCTACAATTACGCATGGTCCCTTTGCTGCGCAATCTAAGATTACTTTCTTCTGCGCGATAAATATTGTGTCCTGTGGACTTTGGAAATATACTGCACTAGCTGCGGAAATATCAAGCCACTTACTTGCTGATGAAGAATATTCCCCCTGATCTTCAATGACTTCCTTGGCATAGCCGCACTCTTCAGCAACCTTTGTTACAATCTCGCCATCGTAGAAAGGAATGCCTAATTCTTTTGCAACTTTTTCTCCGATACTGTGGCCACCGCTACCGAATTCTCTGCTTATAGTTATTACTGGATACATAATTCATCCCTCCTTTTAAGCACGTAGATTAGTTTGAATATTTATATATTAATAATAAATTATCTGAACATAAGTGTCAAAGAAATAGGCTTGCATTTATAGTTTTTTCTTATGGAAGTATAGTGAAAAATGATATATAATGATTGTAGAAAAATTATCAATCGTAAATTTTTGTGCGGAGGTGAATTATATAGGAGTATAAAGGTATATATGGTAATGTAAAAATTTGATGTGAAAGGGGTATAAAATGAATACGGCATTGATTTTTGTTATTGTAATAGTGGCATTAGCAATATTTGTTCCGGCTATAGTTATTGCAATATCTGATTGGGATTATAAGCGTCAGCTTGCAGGAGCCACTCCTGAGAGAAAGTGGGATGGAGATATTGCATCAGCAGATTCTGCAGACGACATTGTAAATGGGGGAAATGTAATGCAGAGTCTGGAACATGAAACTAATGTGGCTGAGCTGAAATTAAAAGGTGGTCAGAATATATTAGGACCAATGTAATCGAACTTGGAAGAGACGGTTTTGAATGAATCGTCTCTTTTATAGTGCATGGAATTATAAAGAAAAGTTTATTATTTTTTTACCTGAAATTCACTTACTCATCATATAAAAGAATTATAATAGATGAGTATTGTGGAGGGACAAATATGGTTGAGAAAATGAAAAATATTAATATAACAAAACAGAATATTAACTATGGCAGGGTTGCAAAGGAAACCCATGATGATATAGATGTAGCAAGTGATAACAGCGTGGATATTGCTTCTGCGGAAGAAGAGACAATTGAGGTATATGAGTTAATGCCTACCAACGCCACAATCATTGATGATATGAAAGTGATTGCCGACTTGAACGAGGAGTTCTCACATACAATGGAACCTATTCTGCGTATGTATCATGCTGCTATGAATACAACAGAGAGTAGATTGAATGTAATAAAAGATGAGTTTAAATATAGAGGATTGAGAAATCCTATTCATCATATAGATACCAGATTGAAATCTATGAAGAGCATATTGGGTAAACTTGAGAAGAAAGATTTGAGTCTGTCTTTGTCTGAAGCTTGCAATAATATATATGATATCGCAGGTATTAGAGTTGTATGCCCATATATAAAAGATGTATACTTGATAAAAGAGCGTATAGAGGCACAGGATGATATTCATGTTATGGAAGTGAAGGATTATATAGCAAATCCTAAACCAAATGGCTATAGGAGTTTGCATATGATAATTCGTGTGCCTGTATATTTCATGAACAAGAAACAGATGGTTCCGGTGGAAGTTCAAATTAGAACAGAAGCAATGGATATGTGGGCTAGTCTGGAGCATGATATAAAATATAAGTCGCTGTATACAGATATCGGAGTGGATTTCTCCGGTGAATTGTTAGAATGCAGTAAGCTTATATATCAGGCAGAAGCCAAGATGGAATATATGAATAGTATGCTCGAAGACTGATAGTATGATTGATAGATATATGAGATGTATCTATTGCAATAATAGATAAGAGAGCGATTATTACAAATGAAAATTAATGAGAGATATAAGGGCATAATATATATAATACTTGCGGCAATTGGGTTCGCATTTATGAATCTGTTTGTGAAGACCGCAGGAGATTTACCCACATTTCAAAAAGCATTTTTTAGAAATTTTGTTGCGATGTTTTTTGCTTTTGGTGTTATGCTCAAGCAGAAGATTCCTTTTAGAATACCACAGGGGACTTTTAAATATTTATTTATGAGATCCTTTGCAGGTACTATTGGAATCTTTTGTAATTTCTATGCTATTTCCAAATTGTATATTGCGGATGCATCTATGCTGAACAAATTATCTCCGTTCTTTGCAATTCTTTTTTCTTTTATAATCATGGGAGAGAAGATTAAGCCTTATCAATTATTGTGTGTGATTACCGCATTTGTGGGGGCATTATTTATTTTGAAACCGGGAATGAACGGGTTCGATACATTCCCTGCTGTTATTGGTTTGCTGGGAGGACTTGGCGCAGGACTTGCATATACCAATGTAAGACTGGCAAGTACTCATGGGGCTCCCGGACCATTGATTGTATTGTTCTTTTCGGCTTTTTCATGCCTGAGTTCAGTTCCGTTTATGATATATCATTATGAGCCTATGACAGGTTTACAGTTATTGTCACTGTTGGGAGCTGGATTGTCTGCGACTTTGGGACAATTTTCTATAACTGCAGCGTACTCTCATGCGCCTGCGGCTGAGATATCGGTTTATGATTATACCCAGATAATATTTGCCACATTGCTTGGTATGTTTTTCCTTGGCGAAATGCCGGATGTATACAGTTATATTGGATATGTCATTATCTGCGGCGCGGGAATTGTGATGTTTTTGATTAAGAGAAGGCAGGTTAAGCTTGAAGGGTGAAAGAATATTTGCCGCGGCTACCAAAATAGGTAAAAATAGATGAAAAGGTAGCCGCCGCAGCTGGAATGGGGAAGCGAAGAAGTTGCTGCGGCTACCAAAAAGAGCTAAAATAGATGAAAAGGTAGCCACCGCGGCTGGAATGAGTGAGCAAAGAGGGTACCGCGGCTACCAAAAAACGAGTAAATGGTCAGATATGGGGGAGGACAAGTGATGAAATATAATAAGTTGCTGTTTTTTGTTTATACTTTTCTTGATGTGCTATATATGATTGTGATGACAGTAATCGCTTTTACAGGTGGAGCGAGTGAAAGTGATTTATTATTTGCAATTAGGTTTGTGGGAGTTTTTTCGTGGATATTATTAATATATGAACTCTTTTATTTCATATATAGGATCAAGGTTCTATACCGAAAGTCGAAGCATAGAAGCATATGGTCAGGAATTATGATAGCTTTGATTGTGTTGGTTGTGTTAAATAATATTGCAGCCATAGCGGCGTCATCCATTGGATCGGCAATGGCAACGATTGCTAATATATTGGCCCTGATCACATGGATTTATGATATTAAGTTGATATTTCTAGATGACTAGAAATAATATTGCTAAAAGAAGATGCACAAAAGTTGTGCATCTTTTTTTGTTGCGCATCTTGAAGAAGAGAAGGAGATTATATATAATTAATTAAACTGATTAATTAAATGCGGAAGGGGTATATATGTTTAATATTGAAAATGTATTGGGCATGGAAGTAAATGTCGCATGGGGTGAGAACGACTTTACAATGTCTAGAGGAAGCTTTAAGTATAAGCAGAGAATTGGAAAGAAAACTAAACTTCAATTAGCTAATAAGACTGCCATTGAAAATGGTTTTGAGCTTGAGTATACAGGCGGCAATAAGAGATGTGTATTTGTAGTGACAGAAGTTGACGGCAAGCTTCGCCTTGAATCAAAGTTTGCAAATACTAATGACATGAATCGTTATTGGTTGACATTTGCCGCAAATCCTGCAGAGCATATCTATGGTTGTGGCGAGACATATTCTGAGTTCGATCTGAAAGGTCAGAATGTGAGAGTGTGGGTTGCAGAGCATCAGAATGCAGCTCGAATTTCCAAGAAGATTATCAAGGATACACTTCGTGGTAAGCGCCCGGAGAAGACATTGCCATTTGACAAATATGAGTCTTACTATGCTCAGCCTACATTTGTATCAAGTGATAAATATTATGTGCATTGTGACATCAATGCATACAGCGAATTCGACTTCACCAAGGCGGATAAGATGACATTATATTTTCAGGAGCCTCCTGTGATTGTCAGTGAATCAGCAGAGACTTTTGAAGAACTGTCAAAGAAGGAGACGGAATTGCTTGGCAGACAGGTGGCTCTTCCTGAATGGCTGTACGAGGGCGGTATCATTGCTATGCAGGACTGGATTGTCGATGGCAAAGATACCAAGGAAGGTTTCGATGGCTGTGGAAATATTGATAGAAAGCTTGCAAAACTTGATGAGGCTGGTGTCAAGGTAAATGGTGTATGGTGCCAGGATTGGTGCGGATGCCGTTGTACAGGTTTCGGATATCAGGTTATGTGGAATTGGCGCTATGATGAGAAGCAGTATGCGAATCTTCCGGCCAAGATTAAGGAGTGGGATGCTCGAGGAGTGAAGTTCCTGGGATATATAAATCCATTTATCGCATTGGAAAAGGATATATATGAAGAGGCCAAGGCGAAGGGATACTGTGTCAAAGATAAAGAGGGAAATGATTATCTGGTTACAATTACAACATTCCCAGCAGCTATGGTGGATTTCACAAATCCTGAGGCATATGAATGGTACAAGAATTTGATAAAGAAAAATATGATTGGTATTGGAATGGGCGGCTGGATGGCTGACTTCGGAGAGTATTTACCAATTGATGCAGTGCTTTACAGCGGCGAGGATGCAGCTGAGCTTCATAACAGATGGCCGGCTATCTGGGCTAAGCTTAATAGAGAGGCTATTGAGGAGAGCGGTAAGCTCGGCGAGGTATTCTTCTTTACAAGAGCTGGACATACAGAGACAATCAAGTATTCTACCATGATGTGGACAGGTGATCAGCATGTGGATTGGTCGGTGGATGATGGAATGCCATCAGTTATTCCGGCTACATTATCCCTTGCAATGAGTGGTTATGGTATTACTCACTCAGATGTGGGCGGATATACCACAATTATGAATATGACTCGAAGCAAGGAGCTGTTACTTCGTTGGACCGAGATGAATGCATTTTCACCAATATTTAGAAGTCATGAAGGCAACCAGCCATCGAGAGATGTGCAACTTTGCGATGATGATGAGTTGTTGGCTCAGCTGGCACGTTTTACACAGATTCATGTGGGCCTTACAGGCTATATCAAGAGTCTGGTTCAGCAGCAAAATGATAAGGGTACACCGATTATGTTGCCACTGTTTTATTACTATAATGAGGATGCTGCTTATACTGAGAAGAGCGAATATCTATTTGGTAGAGATATGCTTGTGGCACCAATTCTCAAGGAGAAGGCTACAAGTCGTCAGGTTTATCTGCCACGAGATAGATGGATTCATCTGTTTACCGGTCAAGAGTATACAGGTGGTAAATATACAATTGATGCGCCAATAGGGCAGCCACCGGTATTTGTTCGAGCTGACAGTGACATGTATGATGAGATAATGGCAGCAGTTGACAGATAAAAATGGTGAGATCATGTCAGCAGTTGCTAGATAAATAAGTGATGAGATTATGTCAGTGGTTGCCAATCAGACAAAGTAATGACCCTGTGAGATGATTCGTGTCAAATGATTAAAGACATGTGACCACCGGCGGGATTATATAAAATAATAAGAGGTTTTTTAGGAGGAAAGAAAAAATGAAATATTTCTTGGACAGTGCAAAGATTAATGAGATTAGAGAGGCTTATGATACTTTTGGTATTGATGGTGTTACAACAAACCCAAATCATATTATGTTGTCAGGGAAGCCATTTAAGGAAGTTTTGAAGGAAATGATTGAGTTCGTACAGGAGAAGGACATTGTAGGCTATGAGAAGTTCCCAATTTCTGTAGAAATTAATCCACATCTTGATGACAAGGATGAGATGGTAAAGATGGGTAAGGAAATCTCTGATATGTGTCCTAACTTCGTAATCAAGATTCCTTGTACAGAGGCAGGTATTGCTGCAGCAAGAGAACTTGAGAAGATGGGTGTTAGAACAAATGTAACTCTTGTATTCTCACCTTCACAGGCAATTTTGCCAGCAAAGAATGGATCACTTTTTGTATCACCATTTATTGGATGGAAAGAGAACTCTGGAGAAGATTGCGTACAGTACATTCAGGACATTGTAGATATCTACTCTAACTATGGTTATGAGACAGAAATCATCTGCGCTGCTGTAAGAAATGGTAAGCAGTTTGTAGATTGTGCTGTTGCAGGCGCTGACATTGTGACAGCCGGTCTTCAAGTGTATAAGGATAGTATGTATCATCCATTTACTGACTATGGAATGAAGAAGTTCCAGAACGCCTGGGACAATACTGTCACTGACTAATAGTCCGCTGCGACCTAAGGCAGAACAGAATCTCTCAGGGCCTTCCCCCCCGGCTTACTACATGTAAGCCTAAGGGGAAGAACCCTTCGTCTATTCTGCCTAAGGTTGCAGCTGCTTTGACGTAATAGTAGCAACCGCCTTAGAAGCAGTAGACGCAGGCGTGTCCTCTTGAGGCGCCACATGTAGTGCGCCGGAGAGGGCCGCCGAGAGATTCTGCTGCATCTTAGGCGGTTGCGGAAAAACGAAAAATCACAGAAACATATAGAAGGAGTATAGCGATGAAAATCGGATTTGTAGGATTAGGAATCATGGGTGAATCCATGTGTGAAAATATTGTAAAGAAGCATGATGACGAGGTATATGTATTCGACTTCGTCCAGGCACAGGTTGATAAGCTTGTGGCAGTTGGAGCCAAGGCTTGCACAAGTTCTAAGGAAGTGGCAGAAAATGTAGATGTATTTATCTCAATGGTGCCAAAGTCAGAGCACAGCCGTGCAGTATATGAGGAAGTTGCAACAGTTGCTAGAGAAGGACTTACATGCATCGACATGAGTACAATTGATCCATCGGTATCTGTTGAGATTTCAGAGATGATCAAGGCCAAGGGCGCACAGTTTATTGACGCTCCAGTTGTTAAGAGCAAACCAGCCGCTATTGCAGGTAAGCTTGGTATCTATGTGGGTGGTGATGAGGCTACATTTGAAGCTATGAAGCCAATCCTTCTCTACATGGGTGAGAATGTAATCAGAATGGGTGACAATGGCAAAGGTCTTGTTATGAAGATTTGCCATAACGCACTTGTATCTCAGATTCAGAATGGTGTAAATGAGACATCTACACTTGCTGCTGCAAATGGAATTGACATTCTCACATTTGCTAAGGCTATCTCATATGGTGGAGGACAGAACTTCTACCTTGATTCTAAGAAGGAAGTTATCAACAACAACGACTTTACAACAGCATTTTCTATTGAAAATGAGTACAAGGATGTAAATATCTGCATGAATCTTGCCAAGGAGTGCAATGTGAAGATGCCTGGTGAGGAAAATGCTCTAAATGTATACCAGAAGGCTATGGATGCCGGATATGGTAAAGAGGATTTCAGCGCTACAGTAAAGGTTGTAAGAGATTTATAAAATACATTTAGACTATAGAGGTTATATTACAATGAATGTTTTGGAACATTTAAACCAGGTAAATGATGTGGAAATCAAATCCGTATATGATGAGGCATTTGCCAGCTTTGGACGAGTGCTTTCAGGATATGATTTCACAGATATGATTTCTTATATGCGCGATAACACTGATATTCCGGAAAATGGTAATGTATATGTGGCATCTGTGGAGGAGCTGGAGAAATTTCCTGTGACAAAGCAGATGAGGGATACTCTCTATGGTGGAATGGAAATTCAGGTTGGTTATTGCAATGGAAGAAATAATACCTATAACGGCTTCGAGTATCACAAGGGAAGTGAGATAAATGTGGCTGTCTGTGATTTCATGCTGGTTTTAGGACACAGTTATGAGATTACAAATAATACTTATGATATTTCTCAGGCTACAGTGTTCTTCGTTCCGGAGGGAACTGCAATTGAGATGTATCAGACTACGCTTCATCTGTCTCCTCTTCGCGTCTGTGATGAAGGCTTCAGGGGAGTGGTTGTTCTGCCAAAGGGAACCAATACTCCACTTACGGATGAGGAAAAGGCTGCAAGGGATTCTATTGTTGCAGCTGCCGGAGAGAAAGCCACTGACAGTGAAGCTAGATTGCTGCTTCAGAGAAATAAATGGGTTATCGCTCATCCTGAGAGAGAACCACTTATTAAGCAGGGGGCTCATCCAGGAGTGACAGGTGAGAACAAGGAATTGTTTTACTAGAGCTGATAATATTTCACATGATAAATGATAGATCAGAAATCGTGCAATAAATGATAGAGCAGAAATCATGCAATAAATGATGGATCAGAAATTGTGAAATAAATGTTTATAGAGAAAGAGAGATTAGAAATGAGTAAATTTCAAGTAGCTTATATTCCTATTGGAGTGCCTACATTTCATCTTGAAAGTGCACAGCAGGAATTTGATAAGTCAGTAGAATTATTAAAAAGTATAACTGAGGATGTGGCAGTGCCATCAGAGATGCTCCTGTCAATTGATAAGCTGGATACATTTCTTGATGAGATAGAGCCAAGCCTGATTGTGCTTCAGAATATTACATTTGCAAATGCTGCTTATGCCAGTGAGGTGCTTCATAAATTCAAGAATATACCAATTCTGCTTTGGACATTGAGAGAGCCTGTAATTGACGGAGGTAGACTTCGCCTTAATTCTCTCACAGGCGCTTATTCTGCAGCAAATGCCATCAAGGCTTTTCGCAAGGAGCCAATAGAATATATCTTTGGTGGAGCTACAGAGGACAAGGTTATTGCCAAGGTTACAGCTACAGTAAAGGCTGCAAAGTTGAAATATGACATGAGCAATATGAAGCTGGCAGCAGTAGGTCACACACCTCAGGGATTCGGATTCGGAAGAGCTATGGATGCAGAGATGCTTGAGACATTTGGCGTGCGTCTGGAGTCTATTGAAGCCAGAGAACTTATTGATGTGGCTAAGTCATATAGTGATGAGGATATCGAGGAATATTTATCAGATGCATCCAACAAGATGGTGGGTCTGGAAAATACACCTGAGAATAATCGCAAAGATTTCGCAAGATTATATCGTGCATACAAAGAGTATGTGGTAAATAATAATATCGGTGCTCTTGCTTCACGCTGTTGGCCTGATTTCTTCACAGCATTTGGCACACCTGTATGTGCTGCCCTTGCTATGTTAAATGATTTGGGAGTTGCAGCAAGCTGTGAAGCTGATACCTATGGAGCATTATCAATGTATATGGGTATGCAGTTGACAGACAAGCCTACATTCTTCGGAGATCCGGTATCTATGGACGAGGGAGAGAATACTATTACATTCTGGCATTGCGGTACAGCAGCCTGCTCACTTGCAAGAACTGATACAGGCGCCAAGGTTGATGTACACTGCAATCGTAAGATTGGCCCAACTCTTGATTTTGGATGCAAGGCAGCACCTGCTGTTACAATCTTTAGAGTGGGTAAGGACAGCGAAGGTAAGTTCAGAATCTTCATCGCAACAGGTGAAGCTTTGGACAAGCCAAAGCAGTTTAATGGTACATCTCTTGTTGTCAAGACAGATGCATCAGCAGAAAAAATTGTATATGAGACAGTTGAGGCTGGATGGGAACCGCATTTTGTGGTAGCATATGGAGATGTGGCTGCGGAACTTGAAATCCTGGCCCATATGTTTAATATAGAGGTACAGAAATATTAGGAAACTCTAATTGTTGGGAGGTCTCATGGCTAAGCAAACAGGTTCAAATATGGAGACGGTTCGCAAGAGTAATCGTTTCGCTATTTTGAAATATTTAAATGATAACGGTCCTACATCCCGCAAGGATTTGGCTGCGGCAATTGGACTTACTCCGGCTGCTGTTACGATGATATGTAATAACTTGCTTGAAGAAGGAGTTGTTACAGAAACCGGCGTCAGCGAGTCTCAGGGCAAAGCTGGAAGGCGTCAGATATATCTGGATATTGTAAGTGACGCTGCATATATCATTTCTGTTAATATCGAAACAGAGGATACTACTATAGCAATGTGCGATATTCGGGGTGATATTGTGGAATGCAGGAGTATAATTACAAAATCAAATGTCAAACCGGAAGATTTTCTTGAAGAAATTGTGGGTATGATTGAGGAGATTTTGAAATCTGCTTCTCGAAAAGCCAAGAAGGTTGTTGCAATAAGTGTAGGTGTGCCTGGTATTGTGGACGAAGATGCCGGTATTGCTCGAAATGCGTATGGTATCTGGGAAGATGAAGTTGATATACAAGGATTTCTGGCAGAGCGATTTGATTATGAAATCTGTGTCACCAACAATGTGTCAGCATTTGCCATGGCAGAACAGCTATATGGCATGGGACGCGGCCACGAGAATCTCATGATTATTAAATGGGGACCTGGTGTTGGATGCGCCATGATTATCGATCAGCATATATATGAGGGCCGGCATGGAAAGGCAGCAGAGCTTGGACACTTCATTGTGGAAAAGAATGGTATCAAATGTAATTGCGGCAGAAGAGGGTGCTTAGAGACCAAGATAGGTTATCAGGCTCTACAAAAGGTTGCAAAGTTTGACATGGGTGATTTTGGTAAATGTTATGCTAAATCCACTGGCCATAATCGAGAAGATTTTGATGATGCTATAGATTTATTTGCCAGATCAGTGGTGAACTCTGCTACTATTATGGCGCCAAATAGAATTGTGCTGGCGGGAATGATGTTTGAGGATGAAATTATCCGCGATAGAATGATTAAATGTTGTATTTCTTATGACTCACATTTTTCAGAGAATCGAATCTGTTATTCTCAGCTTGCCAGCAAGGAGAAATATATCGGTCCTGTGGCGGCTTATGTATTGAGATTTTATTTTACATAAAATATGGAAAATGTGAGAGCAAATAACAAATAAAATATTAACCTCTTAGGTGTTGATTTACTTTCTATAAATGTTAGAATTGTTATTAGGTAACAAATACAAGATATTGTAAACAAACATCTAGGAGGTTATTTTTATGGGAGTTATTATTATCTTAGTTATACTCATTGTTATTTTGATTTTAGGCATTAAGATCGTGCCACAGCAGCATGCATATGTAATTGAGCGTCTTGGTAAATATAAGAAGACAATTACAGCAGGTTTAAATATCATTATTCCAGTTATTGATGTGGTTCGTGTAAATGTTAATTTAAAAGAGCAGGTTGCAGATTTTCCACCACAGCCGGTTATCACAAAGGATAATGTAACAATGCAAATTGATACAGTTGTATATTTCAAGATTGTAGATCCAGCTGCATATGCATATGGTGTTGAGAATCCAATTATGGCTATCGAAAATCTCACAGCTACAACACTACGAAATATTATCGGTGATATGGAACTTGATGAGACTCTTACATCAAGAGATAAGGTAAATGGTCAGTTGTGTGCAATCATTGATGAGGCAACAGATCCATGGGGAATTAAGATTAACCGTGTTGAGTTAAAGAACATTATGCCACCAAAGGCTATCCAGGAATCAATGGAGAAGCAGATGAAGGCTGAGCGTGAGAGACGTGAGCAGATCTTGATTGCAGAAGGTGAGAAGAAGTCTGCAGTCCTGAAGGCAGAAGGTGAGAAGGAGTCTGCTGTGCTTCGTGCGGAAGCTGCTTATGTTGCTACTGTTAAGGAAGCTGAGGCTCATGCTGAGTCAATCAGACTTCATAAGGAAGCTGAGGCAAATGGTGTTGTTATGATGAAGCAGGCTGAGGCAGAAGGTATTGCTAAGCTGAAGGAAGCTGGTATGAGCACAGATCAGATTGTAAAGCTTCGTTCTCTCAATGCATTAGAGACAGCTTCAAAGGGACAGGCTACCAAGATTATTATTCCTTCAGACATCCAAAGCGTAGCTGGATTTGTAGAAGGTGTTAAGGAAAGCTTATAAATAATTCTTATTATTGTGACATTTCTTATAGAAAAAATCTGCAGGATGTATATAATATTAAGAGGTTATTTTATATATTAGGAGTAAATATTAATGGAAAATTTTAAAGATGTTGAAAATGTAACAATACTTGATCATCCTCTTATCAAGCATAAGATTACAATGCTTCGCGATAAGAAGACTGGTACAAATGAATTTAGAACTTTGGTTGAAGAGATTGCAATGCTTATGGGATATGAGGCTCTTCGCGATCTTCCTACAGAAGACGTAGAAGTTGAGACACCAATTGAGACAAGCATGCAGCCTGTTATTGCAGGTAAGAAGATGGCTGTTGTTCCAATCCTTCGTGCTGGTCTTGGAATGGTTAGTGGTATTTTGAACCTGGTTCCTACTGCCAAGGTTGGACATATTGGTTTATATAGAGATCCTGATACACATGAGCCTCATGAGTATTATTGCAAGCTGCCTGAGCCAATCGAGCTTCGTCAGATTGTTGTAGTTGATCCAATGCTTGCAACAGGTGGTTCCGGTGTGGATGCTGTATCTATGATCAAGGCGCATGGCGGAAAGAAGATTAAATTCATGTGTATTATCGCTGCTCCGGAAGGATTGAAGAAGCTTCATGAAGCACATCCTGATATTCAGATTTATGTTGGTTCACTTGACCGTGAGTTAAATGAGAATGCATATATCTGTCCGGGACTTGGAGATGCCGGAGATAGAATTTTCGGTACTAAATAATATAAGTTGATAAATATTTTGTATATCGGATAGCATAATGTTGTGTTATCCGATATATTTTTATATTAGTATCAGAGCGCAGATGGTTTGTTAATATCGCGTATAGCGATATATGAATTTGGAGTATGAGATAAAAGGGTCAGATAAATATTAGAAAGAGAAGTATGGGATGAAGAATAACATAATATTGATTGGAATGCCGGGAGTAGGAAAGAGTACGTCAGGAGTCATATTGGCCAAGGTTTTGAATTACGATTTTCTTGATTCAGATTTGGTGATTCAGAAAAAGATTGGTAAGAGATTAAAGGATATAATAGCCGAAGAGGGAATTGATGGTTTTAATGAGATAGAAGACAAGATTAATTCAGAGATAGATGTTAAAGAAACTGTAATTGCAACAGGTGGAAGTGCTGTGTATGGTGAGAATGCAATGAAACATTTTGCAGATATTGGCATTATTGTCTATCTGAAAATAGGATATAAGCATCTTGACAGGCGATTAGGTGATCTGGATGAGAGAGGTGTGGTTCATAAACCTGGGCAGACACTTAGAGATATATATGATGAGCGTTGTAAGCTTTATGAGAGATACGCTGATGTCACAATTGAATTGGATGGCAAGTCAGTTGCAGATACTGTTGATGCCATTATTGCTGCAATAAAGAATTAAAGCGATTTATGCATAAGTGTCTACTCTTTTTGAGAGGCGCTTTGCGATTTTATCCAGCTTTTTCATAAACTCGGAGTCTGAGCCGAACATTTTCTCCATCTTGGCAGGCTTGATTGTTTTGGCGGCAGTTGAACTCATTTTCATGTATCCGTTTGAATCGAAGGTTATTCCTACATTTTCCAAGTCACTTGAGTACTCCTTGGCCAGGGCCTTCATTTCCTTGCCGATTTTATAGATATTCTTGTCGTCAGACTTTCCCATAGATTCAGTGGTGTAATTATATGTATCTACAAAGGCTCGAACGCGAGACTCGATATCACTGGATTCCACTTCTTCGAAATCGAAATTTGCCAGACGCTTTACCGCTCTGCGAAGTGCGATGGAGTCAGCATAGTTGAGCTTGGATACAGAAGCTTCTTGCTCCCGTCCTTTGGATGTGGTATAGGCGTGATAAGTACCATAATTCATTCTTAAATTATATGTGTTGGCAACGCTGAATATACTCATATTTATTTCCTCATAAGTTTTCAATCTATTGTATTGATTCCTGCGTGTTGCAGGGGCGATGATCATACATCTTGCAATTGTATGACAATTGCGGTTGTATACTTACAGTTTTATTATCGGCATTTTTTTGGGAATTATTACCTTGAAAGCATATAGAAATGACTGTAAAATTGCCTCTTTGTATCTTGTGATTTTACCCTGGCTCTAATATAATGTAGATGTTGTTTTTTATGAAAAATATTTTGCAGAATTCATCCTCTAAATCAGGGTGGATATCTGTTAGAAATCTGGAGGATGGAATGGATCAGGAAAAAGTAATCGTAATTGACTTTGGTGGTCAGTACAATCAGCTGGTTGCAAGACGAGTGAGAGAATGCAATGTGTATTGTGAGATATATTCTTACAAGACAGATATTGAAACCATCAAAGCAATGAATCCTAAGGGAATCATTTTGACAGGTGGACCAAACAGTTGTTATGAGGCAGATTCTCCAACATATACCAAGGAGCTGTTTGAGCTTGGAATTCCAGTGTTGGGATTATGCTATGGTGCACAGCTTATGATGCATGTACTTGGCGGCAAAGTGGAGAAAGCTCCTGTCAGAGAGTATGGTAAGACAGAGGTTTTTGTAAAAAATGATTCTGCATTATTTGGAAATGTATCAGCTACAACAACTTGTTGGATGAGTCATTTTGATTACATCTCACAGGTTGCACCAGAATTTAGAATAGTAGCTCATACTGCAGATTGTCCTGTTGCGGCAGCGGAGTGTGCTGAGAAGAAGTTGTATGCTATTCAGTTCCATCCTGAAGTATTACATACTGTAGAAGGTACCAAGATGATTCATAATTTCGTGCGTGGTGTATGTGAATGCGCCGGTACATGGAAGATGGATTCATTTGTGGAGAATTCTATTAGTGAGATTCGCCAGAAGGTTGGCGATGGCAAGGTGCTTCTGGCACTTTCTGGTGGTGTTGATTCATCTGTTTTGGCAGCTCTTCTTGCCAAGGCTATTGGCAAGCAGCTTACTTGCGTATTTGTAGATCACGGCTTGTTGCGTAAAAACGAGGGAGACGAAGTTGAGAGTGTATTTGGCTCAGAGGGCAGCTTCGATATTAACTTTGTAAGGGTAAATGCTGCTGATAGATATTATGCTAAGCTTGCAGGTGTGGAAGAGCCTGAGGCTAAGCGCAAGATTATCGGTGAAGAGTTCATTCGCGTGTTTGAGGAAGAAGCGAAGAAGATTGGTCAGGTTGATTTCCTGGCGCAGGGAACTATCTATCCTGATGTTGTTGAATCAGGATTGGGTGGAGAGTCTGTAGTAATTAAATCTCATCACAATGTAGGTGGCCTTCCTGACTATGTAGATTTCAAGGAGATTATTGAGCCATTGCGTAATTTATTCAAGGACGAGGTGCGCAAAGCTGGATTGGAGCTGGGATTGCCAGAGTATCTGGTATTTAGACAGCCATTCCCAGGACCGGGACTTGGAATTAGAATTATCGGCGAAGTTACAGCTGAGAAGGTTCAGATTGTACAGGATGCTGATTTCATATATAGAGAAGAGTTGGCAAATGCCGGATTGGATAAGTTACCGGATCAATATTTTGCAGCTCTTACCAATATGAGATCTGTGGGTGTAATGGGTGACGAGAGAACTTATGATTATGCTGTAGCACTTCGTGCTGTAGAGACAGTGGATTTCATGACAGCAGAGGCATCTGAAATACCATTTGAAGTTTTGCAGAGAGTAATGAGCAGAATTATTAATGAAGTAAAAGGCGTAAATAGAGTATTCTATGATTTGACGAGTAAACCGCCTGGAACCGTGGAACTCGAGTAGACCTGAAGTGGTTTAGAGGTTGGTATAACAAATCAAGTATTTTCAAGGCTTGAAATCATGTTAAGAAAACATGATTTCAGGCCTTTTTTGTGTCGTGATACGATTATGATACTGTTTTTCTCAGAAAAAACTGTATCGGAATTATTCCAGAATAAAGTCCAAATCTGTTTTTCATCTTTTATTTTCCACAAATTATAAAATTTCAAACTTTTTTTGCTCTCGTTTAGTAATGGGGATTTTTTCAACCCAAATGTATTACGTAACAAGAAATAGTACGTAAGCGGAGGGCAAAAGATATGTTTGAATGCAGAACGTTTATATCGGTAAAAGAGATCTGTCAGGTATTGAGTGTTTCCGAATCAAAGTCATATGCAATCGTTCGTGACTTAAATAAGGAACTTTCTGATAAAGGCTACATGGTAATCCCGGGTAGAGTAAGCAGAAAGTATTTCGAAGAAAGATTCTACGGAGTTGATTCATTTGAAAAGGAGGACGAAGATGGCAGTTTATAAAGATAAGAAGAGAGGCACTTGGTATGTGTCGTTGTATTACACCGACTGGACAGGTAAGCAGCAGAGAAAATTAAAGCGTGGCTTCTCAACCAAAAAGGAAGCACAGGACTGGGAACGACATTTTTCATTGGAAAAGGCCAGTAGCCTTGATATGACCTTTGGGGATTTTTACAAACGCTATACCGATGATGTAAAGCCAAAGCTTAGAGAGAATACGTGGAAGTCCAAAGAATATGTAATCGAGTTAAAGATACTACCGTATTTTAAAGATTTGGTAATGCGTGAGATTACACCGAGAGATGTTATTGCTTGGCAAAACGAGATGCGTAAGTGTGAGTCGCAGGATGGTGAAAAATACAAAGGAACCTATCTTAGGAAGATGCAGGCGGAACTTTCAGCCATATTCAATCATGCGGTGAAGTATTACGAACTGCCAAAGAATCCGGCTGTAATTGCTGGTCCACTTGGACAACACCATGCAGATGAAATGCTTTTTTGGACAAAGGAAGAGTATATGCGCTTCATTCCCGAGGTCGCGAATAAAACCTATTCCTATATGGCATTTGAGCTTTTGTATTGGTGTGGGATCCGAATTGGTGAACTGATGGCTTTAACTCCTGCGGATTTTGATTTCGATAAGAATAAGCTATCTATCACAAAGTCATATCAAAGGATAAGTGGAAGGGATGTTATTACAAAACCTAAAACTCCAAAGAGTGTGCGTATGATATCTATGCCGGAGAATGTGGCATTAGAAATGAAAGATTTCCTTGATAGCATTTATGGCATTGAACCGAGCGATAGGATCTTTGTGATTTCAAAGTCTTATTTGCACCATGAGATGGATAGGGGTGTAAAGGCAAGTGGGGTAAAGCGTATTCGTCTTCATGATTTAAGACACAGCCATGTATCGCTTCTTATAGATATGGGATTTTCGGCAGTGGCTATCGGTAACCGTGTAGGCCATGAAAGTTCGGATATTACTTATCGTTATGCACATATGATGCCGTCTATTCAGGATGATATGGCAGAGGCTCTTGATGAAGAATGGAAGGAGGGATTTGATGTCAGCGAAGAATCTTGATCCAAAAGGAAGATTGCGAAGTGAGACTATTGCTTACCGTTGTTCTCCTGCTGAGAGAAAGGAATTGGATAAGCGATGGAAACTGCTTGGGTATGCGACAAAGCAGGACTACGTTCTTGATTCGGTATTGCATAACAAGGTTACGGCGAAGGGAAATCCTATGATGCTGGTTAATTTCCGTAAGGAGCTGTACGGGATTCTCGAAGAACTGGAGCGGTTAGAAGCAGCTTCCGAGATAGATGAGGAGCTTTTTACACCGATTCGCACTATGTTGGAAATCTTAGAAGCGTTTAAGGAGAACGAGGATAAGAATAAGAAAAATAAAATCAGAAGGAAAGATAAGTTTTTGGAAAGGAGAGCATATCGAGATGTGTAAAGTAATTATCTGTGCAAATCAAAAAGGGGGAGTTGCCAAGAGTACGTCTGTGGTAAATCTTGGCATCGGTCTGGCAAATAAGGGAAAGAGAGTCCTTGTAATCGACAATGATCCCCAGGGATCTCTCACGGAAGCATTAGGATATCCGCAGCCGGATAAGCTGGAGATCACACTTGCCAATGTAATGGAATGGGTGTTAAACGAGGACGATTATGATCTGAAAGCCGGTATCCTGCATCATGAGGAAGGTATCGACCTTATGCCGGCAAATATCGAATTGTCCGGTGTGGAAACATCCCTTGTTGGAATCATGAGTTCGGAGACAACGCTTCGGGAGTATATCGAATCTGTAAGAGACGATTATGACTATATTCTTGTGGACTGTTCTCCGAATCTTGGACAGCTTACCTTAAATGCCCTTGTAGCGGCGGATGAAGTAATCATTCCGGTACAGGCTGCATATCTGCCTATAAAGGGTTTGGAACAGCTTTTAAAGACCATCAGCCGTGTGAAACGCAAGATGAACCCGAAGCTTCATATTATGGGAATTCTGATTACGATGGTGGATTACAGAACCATTTATGCTAAGGAAATCACGGAAGTGCTGTATGAGCACTATGGAAGCAGCATCCATATTTTCGATGATGTGATTCCGCTTTCCGTTAGAGCTGCGGAGGCATCTGCTGAAGGAGTCAGCATCTATAAATATGATGGCAAGGGTAAAGTAGCAGCGGCGTATGAAAAGATTGTAGAGGAGGTTTTAGCCAATGAGCAGTAAGGGATTATCAAATAGAATCAAGCTTTCCAGCTATGATGATATGTTTTCGGCGGAGAATGATGGTAATGCTACAGCAGAAGCAAAACTTGTTGAGGGACAGATAGTAGAGATCCCTTTATCGGAACTGCATACCTTTGAGAACCATCCTTTTCGTGTCGTAGACGATAAAAATATGGAAGAAATGGTGGAAAGCGTCAAGGAATATGGCGTGTTGGTTCCGGCTATCGCAAGACCGAGAGCAGAAGGTGGATATGAACTTATATCCGGTCACAGAAGAAAACATGCATCCGAACTGGCAGGTAAAGATACCATGCCGGTTATTGTTCGTGACTGTGATAATGATGAAGCTGTAGTAATCATGGTGGATGCCAATATCCAGCGTGAGGATATTCTTGTCAGTGAGCGAGCAAAGGCTTATCAGATGAAATATGAAGCCATGAAGCATCAGGGCAAGGCTCAGGGTATTTCCCTTAAAACCATGAGTGAGCAGGCGGGGGAGAGCATGAAGACCATTCAGCGTTTAATCTGCATCGCCAGCTTGGATGAGAAATTGCTTGCTATGGTGGATGAAAAGAAGCTGGGCCTTCGTCAGGGGGTGGATCTTTCTTTTATTCCGCAGGAGCAACAGAAAATCGTATATGAAGTTATTTCGGAGATGGGAGTGTCACTTAGCCAGGAGCAGAGTGCAAGGATAAAGGAATCGTCCCGCAAGGGTTATCTGAACGCAGATTTCTTAAAGGATTATCTGTCGGAGAAGAAACCAAAACCACGTAAGGTAGTATTTAACCAGAAGAAGCTGGACAACTATTTTACCCCGGATATGAGCAATGAGGATATCGAGGAACTTATCGTAAAGCTCCTTGATGAATGGAAGGAGAAAGGGGAACCGCGTTAATGGAGAGGCTGAAGCTGGAGTTTTATTATGGGCAGGAGGCAGAGCAGTTTACGTTCTACCGCCTGCCGAAGGCTTTGATAACAGACAATAGGTTTAAGGATATATCGAATAATTCCAAGCTTTTGTATGGACTGATGCTTGATCGTATGTCACTTTCCGTCAGAAGCGGATGGTTTGATGATCAGAACAGGGTTTATATCAAGTATTCGATAAAAAGCATCATGGAAGATCTTAATTGTAGCAAGATGACAGCAGTAGGTCTTTTGAAGGAATTGCAGGCTATTGGCTTAGTGGATATTGAGCAGAGAAATGGGCTTGCAAATATCATCTATGTTAAGAACTTCGTATCCGGAGGGGAAGAAGAGTCATTAGACCGGTCAGAAAATTGTACAGGTAAGGAAAATGAACCGGTGGCAGAACACCAGTCTAAATATTCTACCGGTACAGATATTAGACCGGTAAATATGAAAGACCAGTCAGATGTTAATACCGGTACCTGTCAGGATTCTATACCAGGGGTAGTACAGAAATCAGACCCGAATAATAATGATTTTAACAATATTGAATTTAGTGATACTGATCATATCATTCAATCCGGCGAGCGTATGGATACGCCTATCCGCGTTACGAGGATGGATCAGATGGATGAAACTACCGCATATATGGAGCTTATTCGTGAAAACATTGATTATGACATCATGATGAGCAACAAGAAATGGTCTGATAGAGAAATGTATGACGAGCTTTATCAGCTGATCTGCGATGTGGTCTGTGTTCCAAGAAAGACAATTCGTATAGCAGGGGAAGACTATCCGTATAACTTGGTGAAGAGCAAGTTTCTGAAGCTCAATTCAACGCATTTGGAATATGTTATCGGCTGCATGAAGAATAACACAACCAAGGTGTCAAATATCAAAGCATACCTGACAACAGCACTCTATAACGCACCAAACACGATAAATCATTACTATACCGCTGAGGTAAATCACGACATGTATGGTACAATGTAATCGGAGGAATGATTATGGCAAAGTATATTGTTGAAGAAACAAACAGAAGTAAATATGAAAAGAATTATAAGTTCCCGATGATAAATCTGATTCCTGCAATCATTTGGTGTATCCCAGTTCATCAGAAGTTGACTCCGTTGGTAGGAACAATGGGAGCATATATAGCGGTGGCTGCTTTCTTTGTGTTGTATATTCTATTATCATATGTTCCAATTGTAGCATTAGCTCCGGGAATTGGAGGTATTATAATTCTGACGGCTTTGTTTTGGGCTCCGGCAGATCACATCGGAAATAACGTAGCAAGGATAATCGTAAAGGCAGTAATCCTTATTATAGCGATAATGATAGAGTTTTGTATCGTGATTAATGCAACCTTACCTTGGTTAGAAAGAAAGACTGCGACACCGCCAAGGGTAAGAAAGATTGAGGATTAAGATGGTGAATATGGCATATAAAGAGAGAATCCGGAACAAGTGGACTGGATTCTTTTTTTATGACTTACACTGTTGAAGGGTGATAAGGTTGTCGAGATCAGAAAAGAACCCACTTATTCTTCTCTGTTCGTCGTGGCTTGGATATGGTAAATCTATCTTTTCCAAGTCGGTATTATGAAGGTGGACAACCGATTTGCCTTGAGCCATTTTTGCCATATCGTTGTGCGGTTTTCCGTTAGAAATACTGATTGCCAAAAATGCTGAATCCATCTCATCAGGGGGAGTTATTATATTAAGGTCTCCACCGAGCAAAACCCCAGATTTTTCAACTACTGAAGCTATCGAAATGTCTTCCGCAGTTTCCCCAGATGCCGGTACAATCACTTCACCGCCTTTACTAAAAACCGAGCCTTTTTTCTCGTCAACAAAAGTATCTACTTCAGATATGATAGTTTCGTATTTTGTATAGAGTCTTCCATACAATATTATAGGAGTTCCATCTTCTTTCAAATCACCCTTGGAATAACCTGAACCTTTAGAAAACGAAACCATATCTCCCAACTTACGCTGTTCCCAAACGATTGTGTTCCTGCTCTACAAATGCTATAATTGAGCTATGTTTATGCGGAGGAAATGCAAGATGGATTTATCTAATGAAATCAAGAAAATACGTCAAAAATCGTTCATGACGCAGGAAGAGTTTGCCTCTGAGTTCGGTGTGGCATTTTCAACCATTAATCGATGGGAAAATGGGAAGACTGTGCCCAATATGAAGGCGATGAAACAGATGAAGGATTTTTGTGAAAAAAATGGGTTTTCTTTTGGTGAATTAGAAAAGGCATGGCTTGAGCAAACAAAGAATAAATAATCGGAGGCAAAGAAATGAACAAACAACAATTGGCAGCGAAGATATGGGAGTCTGCAAATAAAATGCGGTCTAAAATTGAGGCGAATGAATATAAGGATTATATCCTTGGATTCATCTTTTACAAGTTCCTTTCAGACAAAGAAGTAAAGTATCTCATCGAACTTGGATATACTAATGACGACATGGATACTGTCACAGAAGATGACAAAGAAATAGTTGAGAATATACAAAAGAATATTGGATATTTCATAAGCTATGATAATTTGTTCTCTACTTGGCTTGCAAAGGGTAGTGACTTTAATGTTGCAGATGTAAGAGATGCGCTTTCAGCATTTAGTAGATTGATAAACACCTCTCATAAAAAGGTTTTCGATGGAGTTTTTGATACATTGCAGACTGGTTTGTCAAAACTAGGAGACAGTTCAAATTCACAGACAAAAGCTATAAGTGATCTGTTGCATTTAATAAAAGATATCCCTATGGATGGAAAGCAGGACTATGATGTCCTAGGTTTTATTTATGAGTATCTTATCTCAAACTTTGCAGCAAATGCCGGAAAGAAAGCAGGAGAGTTCTACACCCCGCATGAGGTATCACTCCTTATGTCTGAAATTGTCGCAGACCATTTAAAGGACAGAACAGAAATAAAGATCTATGATCCTACGTCTGGTTCGGGCTCTTTACTTATTAACATTGGTAAAGCAGTTGGAAAACATATGGGCGACAGTGACAGAATTAAATACTATGCTCAGGAATTAAAAGAAAATACATATAACCTTACGAGAATGAATCTCGTTATGAGAGGTATCCTTCCGGATAATATTGTCACAAGAAACGGAGATACACTTGAAGAAGACTGGCCATACTTTGATGAGAGTGATCCAGTTGGTACATATGACCCATTGTATGTGGATGCAGTCGTATCAAATCCTCCGTATTCACAGAACTGGAATCCGGCAGATAAAGAAGCAGATCCAAGATATGCAAGATTTGGTTTGGCGCCAAAAGGTAAGGCGGATTATGCGTTCCTTCTTCATGATTTGTTCCATATCAAGAATGATGGAATCATGACTATAGTATTACCTCATGGCGTTCTGTTCAGAGGCGGTGAGGAAGGTGAAATCCGAAGAAATCTTATTGAGAATAACCATATTGATGCGGTAATAGGTTTACCTGCCAATATTTTCTTTGGTACAGGTATTCCAACCATCATCATGGTTTTAAAACAGAAACGCGATAATACAGATATTCTCATTGTTGATGCATCAAAAGGCTATGAGAAGGTTGGTAAGAATAATAAGTTAAGAGCATCAGACATAAAGAAAATCACAGATGTAGTCACAAAGAGAATGGATGTACATAAGTTTTCTCGCGTAGTCTCCCGTGATGAAATTAGAGAGAACGACTACAACTTAAATATTCCGCGATATGTGGATTCATCGGAAAAGCCAGAAAGCTGGGATATTTATGCGTCTATGTTTGGCGGAATACCGGCAAAGGAAGTTGACGAGTTGTCGGATTACTGGGCAGCTTTTCCAGCTCTTAAAGGAGAAATCTTTGCAAAGGTTAATGATTCATATTACGAATTAAGGACCAGTGATATTAAAAAAGCCGTACAAAGTAGTGAAGATGTAAGAGCTTTTATCAGCAGATACATAGCCTCTTTTGATGGATTTGACGAGTATTTAAAGAAAGAGCTTATGCAGGCAATGTCTGGTGTGAACATATCCAAGGAGGAAGCTGTATTAAGCGAGGATATTTTTGGCAGATTAAAGGGAATGCCTCTTGTGGATGCATATGAAGCATACCAAATTCTTGATAATGATTGGAACAAGATTTCTGTAGATCTTGAAATTATTCAAAGTGAAGGATTTGAAGCTACAAAACAAGTAGATCCTAATATGGTAATTAAAAAGAAGAATGGTAAAGATCAAGAAGTACAGGAGGGATGGATTGGACATGTTATACCATTTGAACTCGCGCAGGCAAAGTATATGAGTCAAGCCGTAGAAGCCCTTAAGAAAGCGGAAGAAAGATTATCCGAAATCGTAGCAAGTTACGATGAAGCATTAGATGAACTTCCGGAAGAAGAAAAAGATAAAGACTTTGTAAATGATGACAAGACGGCATTTGTGTGGGCAGAGGTTAAAAAGGCAATAAAAGCCAAAGATGTTGAGCCTGAGGTTCTTGCAGTTCTGAAAAAGGTTTTATCAAATAATGATGAAGAGAAAAAACTTAAAAAGCAAATAAAAGACGATGGAGAGAAACTACATCTTGAAACTAAGAAATTGATAGAGAACTTAGAAGATGACCAAGTAATGGAGCTTTTACACGATAAATGGATTGTTCCTCTTGTAGAAAGTTTGCAGCAGTTGCCAGATAGCTTTATTAGTGAACTCATTACTGAGCTTGGAAAGTTGTGTTCAAAATATGAGGATACACTTGAACAGGTAGAAGATCAGATAAGTAGTACTGAAAATGAGTTATCTAGAATGCTTAGTATGTTATCTGGTAATGATTTCGATATGCAAGGAATAGCAGAATTAAAGAAAATGCTTGGAGGTGTCTAATATGGGTGATAATAAAAGAAAACCTGATATTCGATTCCAAGGATTTACTGACGATTGGGAACAGCGTAAGGTTACGGAACTGGGTGAAATATATATAGGATTGGTCACAACAATGACATCTCACTACACTGACCATGGAGCGTTACTGATCCGAAATTCAGATATCAAAGATGGACGATTTGAGTTTGGTGACAAACCCATTTATCTTGATGATGAATTTGCAAAACAAAATGCTTCGAGAAAACATAAAGTAGGGGATGTGATTACAGTACATACTGGTGATATAGGAACATCAGCTGTAATTACCGAAAAAGAGGCAGGTTCAATAGGTTTTGCTACTATTGTTACAAGACCAGATAAAGAAAAAATAACATCGGAATACTTGTGCGCTTATCTAAATACAGATACGCATAAAAACTTTGCTATGAACATTTCGACTGGTGACGGAAGAAATAATTACAATCTTAAAGATTACTATGAGTGTGTTGTTCCTGTTCCAAGTATAGCTGAACAGAGAAAAATAAGTAGTTTCATTGATGAACTTAACAACCTTATCACCCTTCAACAGCGTAAGTATGACAAGTTGGTAAATGTAAAAAAATCCATGCTCGAAAAAATGTTTCCTCGTGAGGGGGCAAAAGTTCCTGAAATTAGATTTGAAGGATTTACTGACGATTGGGAACAGCGTAAGCTGGGAGAATGCTTCACAGAACGCAAGGATAGTATGCCAGAGGGAGAATTAATCTCTGTAACAATCGGAGAGGGAATCAAGAAGTTTTCTGAGCTTGGAAGACATGATAATTCCAATGATGATAAGTCGAAATATAAGAAAGTATGCGTAGGGGATATTGCCTACAACTCTATGAGAATGTGGCAAGGAGCAAGTGGGTATTCACCGTATGAAGGTATTGTAAGTCCTGCATATACGGTGCTTTCACCGATTACTGATGTAGTTGATTCAAAGTGTATTTCGTACCTTTTTAAACGCAGTGATATGACGCATGTTTTCCAAATGAATTCCCAAGGGATTACATCAGATAACTGGAATTTGAAGTACCCAGCATTAAGTGAGATTGAGATAATGGTATCTCCATACTTGGCTGAACAGCATAAAATTGCTGCCTATTTATCGAGAATAGATAACCTTATCACCCTTCAACAGCGTAAGCTGGAAAAGCTGAAAAATATTAAGAAATCTATGCTGGAAAAGATGTTTGTATAAAAATATAGGAGAGGAAGCGAGAAAGATGGTTTTTAACAAGGAATCCGAGTTTGAACAAGCGTTAATAGACTTACTTGTAAACTCTGGATGGTCGGGGGGAGTCATTAAAAACCCGACAGAGCAACAGTTAATACAAAACTGGGCAGATATTCTGTACGAGAATAATCGTGGGATAGATCGCTTGAATGATTATCCATTAACCCAAAGCGAAATGGATCAGATACTTGATCAGATTAATAATCTTAAAACACCTTTGCGTTTGAATGGGTTTATTAATGGCGGAAGTGTTTCAATAAAAAGAGACAATCCTGACGATGTAGCTCATTTCGGCAAAGAGATTTCTCTGAAAATATATGATTGCATGGAAATAGCAGGAGGACAAAGTAGGTATCAGATTGTACAACAACCAGCGTTTCCAACAAAATCTAAGGTATTAAATGATCGCCGTGGAGACCTGATGCTGCTAATAAATGGTATGCCAGTAATCCACATCGAGCTAAAAAAGAGTGGGGTTCCTGTTAGTCAGGCTTCTAATCAGATTGAAAAATACTCAGATGAAGGAATATTTACTGGTTTGTTTTCATTGGTTCAAATCTTTGTAGCAATGAACCCAGATGAAACATTGTATTTTGCAAATCCCGGTCCGGAAGGAAAGTTTAATCCGAATTATTATTTCCATTGGGCTGATTTTAACAATGAGCCAATGAATAATTGGAAGCAAATTGGTTCAACATTACTTTCAATACCGATGGCTCATCAGTTGATAGGTTTTTATACTGTAGCTGACGATTCAGATGGCGTTTTAAAAGTAATGAGAAGTTATCAGTATTACGCAGCAAATGCAATTTCTGATAAGGTTTCAAGAACCAAGTGGGAGGAAGAAAACCAGCTGGGAGGATATATCTGGCATACAACAGGTTCCGGAAAAACTATGACATCGTTTAAGTCAGCACAGTTGATTGCCACATCAAAGGATGCGGACAAAGTTGTGTTCCTTATGGATCGAATTGAACTTGGAACGCAGTCATTGAAGGAATACAGGAACTTTGCAGGAGCGGGTCTTACCGAACAGCAAAAGAGTAATACGGTTCAAGAAACGGAAGATACACACGTACTTGTTGGAAAACTGAAAAGCACAGATCCGGCAGATACACTTATCGTTACATCTATTCAGAAGATGAGTAATATAAGCGAGGAAAATGATGGACTGAAGGCCAGCGATATAGATATTATCAATTCAAAACGATTGGTTTTTATTGTGGATGAAGCACATCGTTCTACTTTTGGCGATATGCTTAGAACGATTAAGGACACATTTAAAAAAGCGATTTTCTTTGGCTTTACTGGAACACCTATTCAGGATGAAAACCAAAAGAAGATGAATACGACATCTACTGTATTTGGTAATGAGTTACATAGGTATAGCATAGCTGATGGAATCAGGGATAAGAACGTTCTTGGGTTTGATCCTTATAAAGTACTTACATTTAAGGATAAAGATGTTAGAACGGTTGTTGCTCTTGAAAAAGCAAAAGCAGAAAGCGTAGAAGAAGCTTTTGCGGATTCAGCAAAGAAAAAGGTTTTTCTTGAGTATATGCAAGATATTCCTATGGCAGGACATTATGAGAATGAGGGAACGTATGTAAAAGGTATCGAAGATTATCTTCCGAATAGCCAGTACCGGACTGATGAACATCAGGAGATGGTGGTAAAGGACATCATTGATAACTGGGTTGTATTAAGTCAAGGTGGCAAATTCCATGCTATTTTTGCAACGAGTAGTATTCCGGAAGCACTGGAATACTATAAGAGATTCAAGGATGCGGCTACAAATCTAAAAGTGACGGCATTATTTGATCCAAGCATTGATAATAATGGCGGAGCAAAGATTAAAGAGGAAGGCTTAAAAGAAATTATTGAAGATTATAACGAGAGATATAAACAAGACTTTAGGGCGGCGACTTTTGGTAAGATGAAAAAAGACATCGCTGCAAGACTTGCACATAAAAAGCCGTATGAGCGAATAGAACGCGAGCCGGAGAAAGAAATCGACCTTTTGATAGTTGTTGATCAGATGCTGACCGGATTTGATTCGAAGTGGATAAATACCTTGTATATGGATAAAGTGCTTAGATACGAGAATATTATCCAGGCATTTTCGAGAACAAATCGTCTTTTTGGCCCGGATAAACCTTTTGGCACAATTAAGTACTATCGCAGACCGCATACAATGGAAAAGTATATCGAGGCGGCAGTAAAGCTTTATTCCGGAGATCGCCCGTTGGGACTTTTTGCACAAAGACTTCAGAAAAACCTCAATAATATGAACTTCTTGTATGAGCAAATTAAGGATGTTTTTGAGCAGGCCGGAGTTGTCAATTTTGAAAAGCTTCCTCCTGAAATGAGTGAGCGGAAGAAATTTGCAGAGCTGTTTAAACAGTTTAATGACTATTTGGAGGCTGCAAAGGTTCAAGGATTCTCATGGAAGAAGTTAGAATACAGCTTTCATAATGATGAAACTGGAGAAGATGATATTGTTACCATGGCTCTGGATGAGACGATATATCTTATTCTTGTAAAGAGATATAAAGAACTCTTTGGACCGGGACCAGGACCAGGAGGAGAAGAAGTGCCATATGATATTGATGGCTATATAACAACTATTGATACGGATAAGATTGATTCCGATTACATGAACTCTAGGTTTGAAAAGTATCTAAAAATTCTTCATGCTGAAGGGGCTGATGCTGAAGAACTGAGAAAAGCAGAAGAGGAACTTCATAAGACTTTTGCAACGTTGTCTCAAGAAGAACAAAAATTTGCAAATATCTTCCTGCATGATATTCAAAGCGGAGATATTGTTGTCGTTCAGGGTAAGACATTTAAGGAGTACGTAATAGAGTATTGTTCTAAAGCGAAAGATGATCAGATACATAGATTAGCTGTTTATGCACTTGGCTTAAACGAGATTATGCTTAGAGACATGATGGCACATCATATCACCGAGGACAATATTAATGAATTTGGTAGATTTGATGCATTGAAGGCGACTGTCGATAAGGATAGGGCAAGAGCGTATTTTGAAAAGCTTACAGGACAGAAACTGCCGATTCCGAAAGTTAATGTAAGGGTCGATAAACTGCTGAGGGATTTTATTTTAGAAGGCGGATTTGAGATCGAGGTTTTTGATTAAAAACTGAATACTAAGCGTAAGTATAGTGAGAGCCAAGGATTTCCTTGGCTCTCGTGCGTTTCTTGGGAACAGCGTAAGTTTGTTTCGGTCTTTGAAGGATTGCAGAATAATACCCTGTCGAGAGCAGATTTAAACTATGAAAACGGTACTGTTAAGAATGTTCATTATGGTGATGTGCTGATAAAGTTTGGTGACTATATTGATGCCTCCGAAACAAATCTGCCGTATATATCCGATGATGCTAAAGCCGATAAGTTTAAGAACTCTTTTTTGCAAGATGGGGACATTATAATTGCAGATACAGCAGAGGATGATACTGTGGGTAAATGTACAGAAATACAGGGCTCCGAAGGCTTGAAACTATCGTCAGGACTTCATACGATAGCATGTCGGCCAAAGGAAAAATATGGCCCGATGTTCCTGGGCTACTATATCAATTCTCCGGCATATCATAATCAGTTAAAACCGCTGATGCAGGGAATAAAAGTTACATCAATTTCAAAGTCGGCACTGCAAGATACTGATATGATCATGCCAAAATCTATCGAAGAGCAGACTATGATTGGGGAGTGTTTTGCAAACCTTGATAGCCTTATCACCCTTCAACAGCGGTAAGGTTACATCAATGGATTAATTTGGCGTAAAAATACAAATGCTTGGGAACAGCGTAAGCTCTCCGACATTGTGGAAAGAGTCACACGTAAAAATCAAGATTTAGAATCCGAGCTGCCTTTAACAATTTCAGCACAGTATGGACTTATTGATCAGAATGAATTCTTTGATAAGCGAATAGCTAGCAAAGATGTTAGTGGATACTACCTTGTAAAGAATGGTGAATTCGCTTATAACAAGAGCACTTCTACGGACGCTCCATGGGGAGCTATAAAACGCTTGGACAGATATGATATGGGCGTTTTATCAACGCTTTACATAGTTTTCAGTATTCTGGAAGAAGATAAAACAGATTCCGATTATCTTGTGACATATTATGACACTGCCTTATGGCACAAAGGAGTTCAGGCAGTAGCTGCCGAGGGTGCAAGAAATCATGGGCTATTAAATATTTCTGCTGAGGACTTTCTTGAAACCTCATTACAGTTACCACAAGATGTTGAAGAGCAGAAGCTCATTGGAAAGTATTTTAAGAAATTAGAAAGCCTTATCACCCTTCAACAGCGTGAGCGTGTTTAAATATAGAAACGGAGGTGCAATATGCTAGATCAAGTAAAGAATACAGACTTGTTCGCGGACTACTACGCACAATGGGTTCACGTTTATAAGGAGGGAGCCATTCGTAAGGTTACGTTGGATAAGTATTTAATGACTCAGACATGGCTTTATAAGCTTGTTCCAGAATTGAAAATGTGTGATATGACAAGAATCGCATATCAACAGCTATTGAATGATTATGCTGAATGTCATGAGAGGCAGACAACGATGGACTTTCATCATCAATTAAAGGGTGCAATACTAGATGCCGTAGACGAAGGATTGATTGATCGGGATCCGACAAGAAAGGTTATTATCAAAGGAAAGACGCCTGCAGAGAAGAAGATTAAGTATCTTAATCAGTTTGAACTACACACGCTTCTTTTGAATTTAAATCTTGATAATGAGATTAATTGGGATTGGTTTATACTGCTGGTCGCGAAGACGGGAATGCGTTTTTCAGAGGCTCTTGCATTGACTCCTAAGGATTTTGACTTTTCGCATCAGAGTCTTTCTATAAGTAAAACATGGGATTACAAAGGAAAAGGAGGTTTTCTGCCAACGAAAAATAAATCTTCGGTAAGAAAAATTCAGATTGATTGGCAGACGGTTGTACAGTTTTCGGAACTGGTTAAGAATCTTCCTCAGGATAAGCCCATATTTGTGACAAAAGAAAGGGTTTATAACTCCACGGTAAATGATATTTTGGAAAGGCATTGTAATGCTGCTGGCGTGCCTGTTATATCGGTGCATGGACTTAGGCACACGCATGCTTCTATTTTATTATTTGCTGGAGTCTCAGTAGGGAGCGTGGCAAGGAGACTTGGACATGCCAGCATGACAACAACTCAAAAGACTTACTTGCATATTATACATGAGCTGGAAAATCAAGATGTTGATTTGGTAATGAGATCTTTGTCCAGCTTAAGTTAAAGACAACCTTATCACTCTGAGTGCTCACGCTGTTGAAGGGTGATAAGGTCATCAACAGACTCCAGATACTCCCCAATAACTCGCTGTTCACCAACCGAAGGAAGGGATACAGTTGTATTTCCTACAAGCTCTTTATTTAAGTTGTTGACCGTACTACCGGCAGCAAACATCCTGTATTGATTAAGCATCTGGTCTGTTCCAAGCATATGGCATAAGAACTTTAAATCAAACCTATTTTGAGTATCCCTTATGAGTAACCAACCGTCATGAATACAGCCATTTATCCCCATAATATAAGGTTTTCCGAAGCTCATCGAGTTAGAAAGAATAAGGTCGCCAGGCTGTACCTGTCTCGTTTTGGATAATCCTTCAGGTTTTATTTTTTCAGCAGTTTTTGTAATATACCGACCTTGTGAAGGTGCGTCTCCAATCTTTACCCAGTTAAGACCATCGGATAAATCTGTTATGTAATCATCGATTGGTCTAGGAGATCCACCACGCTCTATCAGAACCAAATCTGAGAACTTACGCTGTTCCCAAGAATATGTTTGATTTTGTTCGCATTTGAGAATATAATTAGAACAACTATTAATTGCAACATATAGGTGGAGAATGCATGGAATATAAATCAATTCGAGAAATGGCGGATGAATGGGGAATATCCAAAAGGCGTATACAGGTGCTATGTTCGGAAAACAGAATCGAAGGCGCAGTAAGAATAGGTTATTCGTGGGCAATTCCAGCAGATGCCAATAAGCCTGAAGATGCGAGAATAAAGAGTGGAAAATACAGAAAAAACAGGAATGATGACAAATCATAATTGGTTTATAGGAGGGATTACAAGATGTATGGAAAAGCTATTGAACTCTTTCTTGTAAATGGCTCAGCAGATAGTTTGACAACAGCGGAATTATCAAATTGGAATGGAAAAGCCATTAAGATACCAAGAACAGAGATTACAGGTTGTGACCGGGACGACATCAAAGGTGTCGGGGTTTACTTCCTTATGTGCCAGGAAGATGACGGTACAGATTCTGTATATATCGGAGAGGCAGAAAATGTATTAGATAGACTCACTCAGCATCTTAGAGATTATCAGTCCGGCAAAGAAAAGTATTATTGGAATACGGCGGTTATCTTTGTTGGAAGAGATCTGAATAAAGCATTGATTCGATATTTAGAAAATCGCTTTGTTGAGATTGCTAAGGACTGCGGCAGGTATTCGATTCTGACGAAGAATACGTATAAGAACACTGTGCTGAAGGAAGCCCAGATTGCTACTATGGAAGAGTTTATTGATAACGTGAAGATCCTTATCAATACACTTGGATATAAAGTGCTTGTTCCTGTACCAAAGGCTACGGATGACACAGTTTACTTATATTGCAAGGGGACTGAGGCTAGTGCAAAAGGATTTGTTAGCACCGGTGGTTTTACAGTTCTGTCCGGATCGAAAATATCCGATCATACAGTGCCGTCTTTAGAGACACAGGGAAAAGGATATTTTAATCTGAGAAATACTCTTATCAAAGAAGAAGTGATAAAGGATGGGGTATTCCAAAAGGATTATGAGTTTAGTGCTCCATCCGCTGCATCGGCTGTAATACTTGGACATACATCCAATGGTAATGTTGATTGGAAAACCGAGAACGGAACGAAATTAAAAGATTTGTAGGAGATGTTTAGATTGAAGTATATCGTAAAGAAAATCATGGAACCGGATTACGGTTGTGAGGAGCGTCCGGATGATTATGTGGCTATGGACAAAGTCTTGTTAAGAGATGAAAACGGATCTGAAATTGATATAGAGATTGCTGATAAAGATTTATAGACTAAGAAAAAAGCTTTTGATACAATGTAAGAGTAGTACTTTGCGTTATTTTCATACGCAATTTTATCTAGGGAATTAGTAATATGATATATTTTGACGATTTGCCATTATCAGAAGACATTTTGGCAGCATTATCAGAATTGAAAATTGAATATGTATTCCAGCCAATATTTTATCCAGATGGAAAGACAATATATGCGAGAGAAGCATTGATGCGTCCACACGATAAGGATGTTATGGAGCTGATTACCGAGTATCAGGAACAGGATAAGCTTCATATACTTGAGGTGGCAACTTTATTTGGAGCAACTCAGGCATATTTTATGAGAGGCTATAAGGAAATTCTTTCGGTAAATACATTTCCGTGTGAGATATTTACAGAGGAAGAAGTAAATGCATATATTGAATACTTTGGTGATGATAAGAATGCAATGATTTTGGAAACGTTAGAGTATCCATATTTGTCGATTGATATTGCTGAAGCAAAAAGAAAAATAGCAGATATTAATGATAACCAGATTGCTATTGATGATTTTGGAACTGGACTTAATACTTTGGATGTAGTTAAAGCTGCTAATCCAGATATTGTAAAGATTGATAGAACATTACTTACTGATATCGATAAGGATAAGTTCAGACAGATTCGTATTAAAGAAATGATTGATACATTCCATGCGAAGAAAATGAATGTAGTAGCAGAAGGAATAGAAACTGAGGCTGAGTTTAACACTATGAAAGAGCTTGGTGCAGATTTCTTCCAGGGTTATTACTTAGGAATGCCGGAATAGGGAGTCTCTAGTAGTGCTAGAGGCTCTTTTTTGGTTAAAGTATATATTATGTGACATATAAGGGGATAGAATCATAAGTAAAAGGAAGATCGGAAAAGGGGATATGGAAGAAAAGAAACTAAAATGTAGACTATGTGAAAAGTATTATAACGATGAGGATATGAGTGAAGAACGCGATACTATACTCAATCACACAGGTGCTCAAATGCGCTTAGGCAAGGTGCTTGTAAACCTTGCGATTCCAATGATATCGAAGCCGGAGAATTGTTCGCCCGGTGCAATTCTTCAATATTATCGTGAGAAGAATGGAATTAGTAAATCAGAACTTGCCGATATACTAGGTATGACGGAATATGGAGTTGTTAATCTTGAAAAGGGATTTAATCCGATTCATTATAAAAATGCGGTTTTGATTGGCAAGGCCCTAAATATTGATCCTGAAGAACTGATGGATGAATATACGCGTTTCTGCTTGCCTGGGTTCGGAAAGAAGATTAAGGCTATAAGAGTTGCTTACGGGGTATCTCAAAAAGACTTTGCACCAATCGTTGGCGTTGATCGAAGCACTGTAAGTATATGGGAAGCAGAAATTAACGAACATCATCCCAGCAGAGAGGCATATAATATCATTAAGGAAATGGCAAAAGAAAAAGGAGTTGATATCTCATGACTCACGAAGAACAACGAATTTGGTTAATAAATGAACTTCAAAAAGACGATAATCAATTAAGCAATTACCCGATACCTAACGATGAACAAGGTCAAAAAGATTTGCTTCGCGCACTGATGAATGTATGGATGCCTAAGGATCTTTCAACTGAGTTTCTGGAAATCCAGGATGAATATCTTCAAGAAGAGAATAAACGAGCTGGTATAACTGATATTGAGAGTCTTAAACCTATAGAAAGCGATAGTAGGATTTTTCTTTGGCAAGGGGATATGACAACACTGAAGGTAGATGCTATAACGAACCCTGCCAATAGTGCTTTATTAGGGTGTTTCAGCCCGCTTCATAATTGTGCGGATAATATTATTCACAGCAAAGCCGGGCTTTCTCTAAGATTTAAGTGCAATTGCATTATGAGAGCACAAGGGCATGAGGAACCTACAGGTAAAGCAAAGATTACTCCTGCATACAATCTTCCGTGTAAATATGTTATTCATACCGTGGGTCCAATAGTGCAAGGATCGCTGACTAAAAGACATGAAGAGCTATTGGCATCTTGTTATAGATCCTGCTTGGATATTGCAGAAGAGAATAATGTAGAGAGTATTGCACTGTGCTGTATATCAACCGGAGTCTTTATGTTTCCAAATCAGAGGGCAGCAGAGATAGCTGTTGATACCGTAAAAGCGTGGCTGGCTGAGACCGGTAGCCAGATGAAGGTTGTATTTAATGTTTACAAGGATTTGGATTTAGAGATATATAGTGAATTATTGCAGTAGAAGGATGGTACTCAGTATTTGGGAGACCAAGAAAAATAAGCACCGGTCAGATACAGATCCCCGAGGGTGCCTTTGTGGATATGTACACGGAACTTCAGAGGGATGACGAGCCACATGATCAGCTGGCAAGTCAGGATGATATGGATCGATTCTAAAAAAATTTATTTCCTTGTTAAGATTTTGCTGTTGGATGTCGATATAGAGATTGGAGGAGTATATTCTCCATCTTTTGCTGTACGGAAAACAGCAAATGTGTTTACAAGGAGGTAAATGCTTATGTCGATATCAATAGGATCTGGATTTGGAATAAATTCTAATGGCGGAAACACTGGTATAAATAAAAACAGTGCGCAGTACAAAGCTGTGGAAAGAGATTCTATGGCGAGCATTCTTCAGAGTGAAGCGATGATGTCCGATGAGGAACGACTTATCTATGAAACATTTGGAGGTCGTGACCGCATTATCCAGAACAAAATGAAGATGTACGATTCCAGCGGAAGAATGATTAATGGATTTGGTGTTGCCGGAATGGATGCAACGGGCATTCCGATTTCTCAAAGACATAAAATTATCAATATTTCTGACGACGCCAGACAGAATATGTTTAATGAAACTCTGCGGCATTTCAAACAAGAGAACGGTGTAGCTAACGGTGATACAACAAGACGCTCAGAGGTATTTAAGAAATATCAGTTAAGTGTTCCGACTGAAGATAGGTTAAAAGGAACATGGACGCTTGAACAATATGAAAAAGCATATAGGCAGGCGTTCTATGATGCGTGTAAGAAGACTGATCCAAAATGGGAATTAGGTAAAGATATTCCGGCAGGTGCATTAGATGGGATTACGAGAGAATCCATAGATAATTCACTTGTGAAGGGAAGCGGTGAGTATGGAGAAACACTTACAAGAAAATCTGTAAATGTTTCCGTATAGAATGAATTAATCAATGCCATTAAGTTAGTCAGTTAACAGTTACATTTATGCGGTTTTCAGATGAATCTGAAGGCCGCTTTTTTCTTTATAAAAAGTTGAAAATTATTACAAAAAGTACTTGACAAAGGTGGTCAAAAATGTTGCGCCGCCCTTGAAAACACTTATTTCAAGGAGGTTTACCACATGTCTGATACTTTTATGCTCACTCTCAAAGAAAGGCTTGATGCCTGCATCTCTGAACTGGATTCCATTCATCATCTTTTCTGCAAGAATCCAAAAACAGATTTTACTCGCAAACGAAAAATCTCATTTGAAGATACAATCCGGTTTATGATTGAGCTTCAAAGCAAGTCTCTCCCAAATGAAGTCATTGATTACTTCGGTCATGCTTCATCCTCTCCAAGTGTATCCGCCTATGTTCAACAGAGGGAAAAGATACTCGTCGAGGGTTGGGAATTTTTGTTTAGGTTGTTCACCGCAGAATGTCTTGCGTTATCTTCTCCACTTCTGAAAGGTTACCGGCTTCTGGCTTGCGACGGTTCTGATATCAATATCTTCAGAAATCCGGATGATGAAGAATCTTTTATAAAAGAAGGTGAATCCGGATATAACGCCATTCATCTCAATGCTCTGTTTGATCTTCTCGGATGCAACTACTATGATTTTGACATCCAAGGGAAGAAAAAGCTTCATGAGCGCCAGGCTTTGAACAGGATGGTTGACCGATATAATGAACCTATCCCAACAGTCTTCATTGCAGATAGAGGATACGAAAGCTTTAACACCTTTGCACACATAATCAGGAAAGACCAATTCTTTCTCATACGTGTAAAGGATATAACCAGCAATGGAATCCTTTCAGCATATGATCTTCCGGATAGTGAATTTGACACCTATATCGAGACAACGCTCACCAGAAGACATACACGGGAAACGCAAGGCAAGCCCGAGACATATACCATCTTGCCCCAGTACACGGATTTCGATTTCATAAATGAAGGCTGTCAATACTTTGACATATCCTTCCGTATAGCCAGATTCATGGTTGCTGAAGGCATCTATGTATGTGTAGCGACCAACCTGCCTAAAGATCAGTTTACTCTGGAAGAATTAAAAGATCTTTACAGGCTTAGATGGGGCGAGGAAACTAGCTTCAGGCAGCTAAAATACACCATCGGTCTCATAAACTTTCACAGTAAGAAACGTGATTTCATTACTCAGGAACTCGCTGCCAGAATGGTAGTCTATAACTTCTGCCAAGCAGTCAATCAGCACGCAAGCCGTTTAAAGCCGCAGGAAAAGAGTCCATCTGATAAATATCGGATAAAAATAAACTTCGCCACCACCGTGAATATATGCCGTTCATACATACGCCAAGGTGGTGACGAAATAGAGCTGCTACTCCTGATAAGAAAGCACATGAGTTATATCAAGTGCGATGCAAAGTATCCGATCAAGCTCCGACCAAAGAGAAATCGGGATTTTGTATACAGGGTAGCTTAGCACCACCTTTATTATATGTTGTTATGAGGCAGATTTACAATCTGTCTTTTTGTCGTACCAAAAATCTTGGTCAATCACTCCTTCCAACAGAAATTCGCTGAATTATTTGCTGGTCATCCAGCCGTTCAGCTTAACTTAATGACTACCTTGATGTAAAATCTATAGCAGAGGTGCTCTGAGGCACTAACTTAATGGCATTGATGAGTACATATCAATATACAAATCAAACAGCAATACTGTATTGTAATAAAACGGAGGAAAATGATGGCAGGAACAATTATATCAGGGGTGATTTTCGGTTTGGTTGCACTGGTAATGTTTGGGATAGGAATCAGCCAATTGAAGAGTAAAGATCCCGTGGGATTTTATACAGGAGAAAAGCCACCTGAAAAAGAGAGATTATCAGATGTAAATGCTTGGAATAAGAAGCATGGCACGATGTGGGTTATCTACGGAGTATGCCTTGTATGTTCGTGGATATGCTCTGCGTTTATTGGGGATAGTTCATATTCAGGAATTCCCTTGGTAGTGGGGGTTCTTGCTCCTATAGTTATTATGGTTATTCGTCATCACATACTTGTGAAAAAGTATGTTTTAACTGAATAGTTCTATTTGAAAATATGTTTATTGAAGGTGGAATAATATAAACAACATTGAAACAATACCGCTCGGACCTTTCCAGGGAGCGGTGTGGCTCTGTTTATTGGAAGAGCTGCGGGAAGGAGAAAAATGGCTATAAATGGTTTAGGAAATTATGGGATTTTCTATGGGGTTCAATCTACACAAACAACAAAAAGAGTAAAAACAGTTACAGAGGATCAGGGTACAGACGACTTTGCAGGCGTATTGTCTGATATGTATAAGGAAGATGGAGTGAACGGCTTTGATCGTACGAAGATGGGGAATACTCCAAATGTGCTTCCATCGTTTGTTGGTCGGGTTTTTACAGAAGAGGAACTATATCAATATGTGGATGACAAAGTACAGAGCAATCAGGATAAAAAGAAATCTCTGTTTGATATGTTAAAAGATTCTTGCCCTGAAGGGACAAATGCTACTTTCAAGTTTGCAGGAGAATCAAAGATATACAACTTTTATGATTTTATTGATGAGTTTGAAAAAAGATCCGAGGCAGGCAGAAGGTGAGGTGCACTATATGCAGGTTAATCCTATAGTAGGAAATATATATGTTCCGAAGTCAAATCAAACCAGTAGATCGTCAGTTAATGGATTTATGAGTACGATGGCTAAGGCGGCCGGTGAATCCTCCAGTTACAAGGTTTATTTGAAGAAGGATGATATGCTTTATTCCGGCGGAAATGGAACCGGCCTGTCATTCTATTTGAAGTATGCGGAAGACTCGACAGCGGATAATCCAAAGGTGGTTGCTCGTGGCGTTGACGAGAACGGAAAGGAATTTGAGCAGACAATCAATGTGAAGGATGTTAATCCTCAAAACGCAACCGTTGTTGAGATGCACGCACTAGAAGCGGTGAGCGGTGCACCTAAGAGAAATGGTTTGACATCGTTGCCAATGGGGAGTGAGAATGTTGGGCTAAATCAGAGACAGGATTTTATGGCGGCTTTTAAGAAAAATATAGCAGATATGAATCTGCTTGGAGAATATGGGATTGCTCAAGAATATGGCAAATTGCTTCATTTTTATGAAAAGTTCGAAGATGCTGGTTTTTCAAAAACGAATCAAGATAATATTACAGGTGTATCTTCTACAGCATTTTCAAGTAATAATGTACTGAAAGATATTATTACATTAGGTAATGACATAAAAACTGTTAATGCATCAGAATTCAAGGAAGTTCAGAGTGCAAATTATAAATTAGTGCCGGAGTCAGATGTGGGTGCTCTTCGCATATATGTTGATGGTGAAAGCGCAGGGCTCTTCTTTCCAGAAAACATGACTATTCAAGAAGATACCACAACTGGACTTAAGGTGTTGGTGGGAGAGATCCCCGGTGTGAAAGATAGTTGGTATGATGCGATACCGGTAACGGATGAACTTGAAAAGGCGTTGACAGAAGCTATAGGGGTTGAGGAAATTCCACATAAAAAACTTGAGGGGTATTATATAGGGACACATGAAGGAACAGGAATCCGATATCTCATGAGACCGGGAGATGAAGGAAGGGGCGGCAAGGTTCTTCTATGCAATGCTGTTGATGAGGCGAGATATAAAGCATTAGCTGAAGAATATGCGAAAAAATATCCTAATTTAGTTACTTCTGAGGAGGCAGGACTTTTTTATGCAAGCTTAGAAATCCGCGGGATGGCACACAGAGGGGGGAACGGCATAGTCATGACTCATCCAGGTAATATTTCCTACAATGATAATGATGATGCAAAAAAGAACTGGTCGGCCAAGATTGATGAGAGAACATGGGAGTTGATGCTTGGCTGGTTTGAAAATCACAGATTAAATACTGAAGAAATGACAATGTTTAAGTATTGGGATGATTTGATTAACAAAATCGGTGGCAGTTATGAAAGAATTTGGTCGGATGATGAGTTGAGACAGGGTTATTTATACCAGTAAAGAAAAGTGAAGGACTATGGATAGAGTAACCTGTATCTTGAAGTGTTGTTCAGGGTACAGGTTTTTTTCTTATCCTTCAATCAGCCGCAGAGCCTCAACAATGTAGGCAAAGGCTTCCGGACTTTGGCTGCGCATATAGGAAAGCTTTTTGTATTGGCTTTTGCCTATATTTGCCTGAAGATATGGTTCGGGATCTTCTATAGGTGTGAAGGGCTGACCTGTGAGCATACAGGAGGCGAGGTACATCACACGGCTTGCCTGGTTGGCGGCGATGGTTGCACTGTATTTCATGGACAGGACATGGCCGCCGATGGAATGGATTCCTTTGACAAAGAGCGGAAAGTCATCTTTGTCGTAGACACCTTTTCCAATGATGCAGGCGCAGGAGCGGATGGTATCCCGGAGGACATCTTCACGGGTTGCCGTTATGTCGCGGTAGCCGATTTCATCCAGAACGGCGCGGTCATAGGTGGCAATGAGATTCTGGTAGTTGTCTATTTTTTCCGAGAGGGTTGCAACATCGAATAACTGCTTTATGATTTCAAGTTCTTTGTCTATTCCAAATGGTACGCCGGTAGTGTGCGGAGCGAAGGCTGTGAGCTTGTCTCCGAGGATGCATTCCGGGGAAGGAACGGTTACGGTTATAGGTGTACTGTCGGTGAGAAGCAGGTCATTCTTTATTTCGCAGGTCTGTGTGGCAAGATATGGACTATCAGCAAAGACAATATCCAGAAGGATATAAAAGTCATCATTCCTAAGGGGAGAGTCATAGATGAACTTGAAGTGGCGCTTCTCTATATTGTTTTTGCCGACACGTCGGTCTTCCTCGAAGGTTTTGAACGGAAATATCTTGGCTGCTTCGTTTATGTAGTGGTCAACATCGGTACCGGGTTTTACGAGAATATCAATGTCAGTTGAGAGCCTTAAGGGGTGGTCGAGAATCAGCATCAGGGAGGTTCCGCCTTTGAAAATGAAGGGCATTCCGACACGGGTGATTGCTTCCAGCAGACCAAAGGCAAATAGGACTCTTTCCAAAAGGGAAGGGTCTTTCTTATATTTCTCACGAAGAGTGTTCACGTATTCTATGGTGTAGGTCTCTTTTGTTATCATGGGGTTCTCCTTATCAAATGGTCATCAGTTGTATGTCGGTTTTTGTCTTTATGAAGGATAGCAGGCTGTCATAGAGATGGCGGCGTTTGGCATACCGGAACATACGGGTTTCATCAATATTGTATTTGCGGAAAACATCTTCATATATGCGTGGATATTCGCTTCGCTCGATCAGGCTTCCTGAAAGTTTCTTGGACAGCAGATCCACCAACAGTTTTTCTATCACGCAGGAATGATTTGCATCCGATGCGGGAGCCTCAGAGAGGAGCTTTTGAACGACGATATCTGTTTCGGGAGCACGCTGCTTGTAAAAGGTATCGTATGTCGGCTGGATCATGGCATAAGGGTATTTTTCATGAAGCAGTTCGTAGACTGTATCCACAAGCATTGCTTCCACTTCTATAAATATTACATTCTTTGCGATCTGATGATTGATGAAATCGTTCATCTGGATCAATTCCCACATTTGAAAATTCACAAGAGGGTAGGCCTCGGTGATCTCTTTTTCAAGATCAAGGTATTCTTGGGAATGCGGGTAGGAATAATGTTTCTTTGCAGGAGCATCCTGAGGGATGCGGTAGTATTTACCGGTGCCTGCGGATGCAAGGCTGCCTTGTTTGCGCAGGGTGACAAGCATCCAGTTGATGGAGGCTTCGGTGCAGTCAGGGTATATGGAGTGGACTGTTTCGCGGAATGTATTTTTATTGAAAACCTCTCCGGTGGGGAGGTGCGGTAGTACGGTGGCTGCATTCATGGTAGGGATCACCTCGTGTTTGTAAATTCTATAATTCGGCAAAAAAATGAGAAAGTGCCGATTTATAGTTTTTATTATAGCGGATGAGGAGATAAAGTCAACTATAATTCGGCAAAAAACATAAAAGGTGACATAATATAGTTCTGAGAACTTTTGATTAGTGATGAACAAAAGAAACAGGGGAAATAACCGATAGAATAATAAGGTGTTGAATATGCAAAAAAATGTAAAGAAATTTTTGTTGTGGCCGCACATTTTACTAGGAATGAGACGGTTTATTCTGTGGTGTATGGTAACGGTGTGATGAAAGAGACAGACTCTTTTACGGCGGATGAAGCCGAGTTCCTGTATGCGGATGCAGATGATTTTGCTTCAGCCGTTGAAAACGGTAAGGTTGTTGTGGAGCTTAAGGCTACCAAGATGATTGATTCGGAAGGAAATTAGGTAGAAGAGGATGGGACGGTTAAGGTGATTATGCAGAAGTTAGCCGATGAGGCTGAGCATGATCTGAGCAGGATGACCGTTATTTCCGATGATGGGAGCTATTATGCGTTCGTGAAGTATAATGTAAATTGGCAGAATCTGTGTGCGCTGTATAGGTATGATGGCAGTGAGGGTAAACTTACTGAGGTTTGCCGGTGGGATAATGTGGAAATGACGGGGATTGCGTTAGATTAAGAGGTATTCGTCTTGTCTTTGAAACATATATTTATAGCCAATAAGGATTACGGCTCCCAAAACGGGATATATTTCGGCAGTGCTTATGACAGAAGAGGATTATGTAGAAGAATAAACTACATATGTTTACTGTAGGTGACGGCTGTGCTAAGCTGACCCTCGCGAAAAGGCTCTCTATTCGGGTTTTGATTACTCGGGTATGGGAGCCTTTCTTTATGCCTTTTTGCACAGCCGTGGGTCCCTGCAGTCAACTTATGAGTAAGGATTGGAGGGGATTTTAACTTTTGGTCCAGTGGACCAGAAGTGGACCAAGATGATTTTAGGGAAGGATATCCTAAAGCGGGCGACATAGGAGCACGGAGTTTTTTGCGTAAAGTGGTTGTAACTTTAGGCGTATCCTGTTAATCACTCTATAGGATGACCCACCAAAGAAAGACCAAAATGACCGAAGGGTGGCAAGCATTGATTTTACTGGAACCAAGACTTGGCGAAGCAGAAAAGAAAGCAATTTATGTGAAGTGACAAAAAAGAGCTCGCCAACACATAGCGGAGATGAAAAAGCCAATCAGTGGCGGAAGGTTAGCAGGCTGAAATGCCTGTTTTTTTATTGCCCATTTAGTAATGAGGATAATTCCAACCCAAATGTAATTTAGAAGATTACCCGAAGGGAGGAACGATTCATGGGTACGAAGAAAACAATTTTACATCCTTTGGATACCTACATAGATCTGTATTCATATCTATCCAAGGGACAACACACAGAAACAGATACAAAAAAGTATCTGGAGAATAATGGCCGAAGCAATACAAATGCCCGTAAGTGCGTGGCATCCGCAAGAGATGGTGAAATGCCCTTTATCACTGTGGAAGACGGAAAGGTCAGTTTAGATTTAAAAGCATTATCTAAGGAATTAGAAGGAGTCTGTGCTGAGTTAAATCTTGCGGCGGATATTTCTGAAAAGAAAAAGAAACCTGAAGATGATATCCCGACCGTTACCACGGGAAAATCACAAAGCTTTGAGTCAATGCGAAAAGACAAGAATGCTGCTGTTGCCGAGACCAAAAAGCTGAAAGACGAACTGGCGGCAAAAGATGAGGAAATTGCTGAATTGAAAAAGAAGGTGTCGGAAGGGATATGTGCATCCGTTTTGTCTGATATGGATAAGAAGATTTTGATCCCCGCATCCGTAGTGTCCGAACCTGCTGAGGTTTTGGCAAAGGACTTCTTTAAGGATAGCCCCGGTGCAGATATCGATTTTGTAAAGTATTCATCTAAATCAACAGAGGAGACGGAAGTTGATAGCCCGTATGAGAGGAAGGTAGTACCGGATAAGGCGCTTACAGTTAGAAATGTCATCCGGCGTGTGTGCAGCCAGTTCAAGGACGGAAGGGCGTTTAAAAGTATTCTAAACAGGCAGGAACCCAAACAGGTCGTTGACAGTCAGGAGGATATCGAGAGGCAGAAGGCGATTCGGTTGTTGCTTGAAAACAACGAGATGGATAACCAGACGAAGCTTACAACGTATGCATTGTGGTATTTCCATGGAGATCCTGAGATGGAGGCGTTGCTTTCCTATGCGGGGGATTACTGTATTGATGCAAATTACCTGATCCAGCTTTTGGAGCAACCCAAGAAGTATCAGAATTACAGAACCATCCGTTCTTTTTTAAAACAGGCATTATCGGCAAGCGAAGCCCATATCAAGAAACAGACCGTAAAGGAATTATTATGTGGCGATTGGCAAGTGGTGGCGAACTATTGTGGAAAACCTTGTCATTTCAGATTAGTGCCTGTGGAAGAGATACAGACATTTAAGGAATTGCTTTTGAAAAATGATCAGACAGGAGCTGCCTGTGAAGCTTGCAAGATGTTAAAGACCACTTTTGGTCCAGTGGACCAAAAGTTGAATGGAACTCATATTGCGGATGAAAAACCGCAGATTGAATCGCCGGGATTTTTGCAAGAGGCGTATGGCAATGTAGATATTCACGTTCAGGTAGATGAAGACATGGTCTTTGATGATTTTAAGGAAGAGGAGGCAGAAGGAAATGATTAGTAAGAAAGTACATCTGTCTTTGTCTGAGGAAGAAGTAGCGAAGTTCGACATGTTGAGAAATGAACTTGGAATGAACCGTTCTCAGTACTTCTGTTATCTCCTGTCAGGGCAGAAGAAGCAAATGCCGGATTCCATCAGATATAAAAATCTGATAGCAAAGCTTTCGGATATAGATTTGCATCTTAAACACATTTGTTTAAAGGAAGGTATGGATGCTGGGGATATTTTGTACGTGCATGAGGCAATTAAGGATTTAAGAACAGCACTTGATATCACTTCTGGTCCAGTGGACCAAAAGTCGAAGGGAGGTGAAAAGCATGAAAAAGTCAAAGTCTAATCGCGAGGAAAAGATGAGCGAGATACAGGAACGTTTGATGAATGGAACCAAGGAAATATACGAGAGTGGCAAGTGGGCTGAGTATATTTCCGTCATGTCGAAGTTTCCAAATTACAGCATCAACAACTGCATTTTGATTGCATCACAGTGTCCGCATGCAAGTTATGTCTGCGGATATAAGAAATGGAATGAGTTTAATCGGAACGTGGTAAAGGGTGAGTCCGGCATCATGATCTTTGCTCCTATTAAAGGAAAAGTTGAAGTGGAGGAGCCAAAGTTTGATGAGAGAAATCAGCCAGTACTTAACGATGACGGTACCCAATCCACGGAGAGAGTGACAAGGGAGTATAAGTCTTTTCGTCCGTGCTACGTATTTGATCTGTCACAGACAGAAGGTGATCCGCTTCCATCGCTAACCACAAGGTTGGAAGCTGGTGTAGAGGATTACGAGAAGTTAAAAGAAGTGCTGATATCAATCAGTCCGGTTCCGGTGAGCTTTGAAGAGGTGCCCGGTTCTGCAAATGGCTTTTATTCGCCGTCAGAAATGCGAATCGTGGTGCAGGAAGGAATGCCGGAGCTTCAGACCATAAAAACGATGCTTCATGAAATAGCTCATGCAACCTATGGTCATGGAAGTAAAGAAGATAAGTGGGACAAGCAGAGTAAAGAGATCCAAGCTGAGAGTACTGCATTTTGGGTAGCAGGAATGCTGGGGCTTAATACCGGTGATTACAGCTTTGGATATATAACCGGCTGGAGCAAAGATCGTGAAGTGTCAGAACTTAAAGAGAATCTGGAACTTATAAAGAATACAGCAAATGAACTGGTGACAAAGATTGATGAAAAGCTTGCGGAGTTGGAAACAAAGCAGGAAATGCCGGAAGAATCAGAGACCCAGATTCCGGTAAAGAAAAAAAGCAGATAAAAATTTTGCCTCAGTTTAGTAATAAGGATTTTTCCAACCCAAATGTAAGGTGTAGGAACAAATCCAACAAAATTTTTAGAAGGAGGAAAAAGCTATGGATTTTGTAACCAACACAAATGTAGTCGTTGACTACGAAAAGAATGCTAACAACAGAGCAGCGGTTTTAGCATACGACACACTTATTGCTGCAAAGAAAAATAAGGAGAGAAAGGAGAAGAAACATGCTTAATTTTTCTGAATTTCAGGATTATGCGTTGATGACTATTCCGGAGCGTTTGCCGGAAGAGTACAAGGGCGCACAGATCCGCTCCCATGAAGTGGAGAAGAACAATGGTCTTGTGCTTCACGGGATTACAGTAACTCCGGAGGACAGCAACATTGCTCCGAATGTTTACCTTGATGGCTATTTCAAGCAGTACGAGGAAGGCAAGGATCTGGATG
>JAFUXA010000003.1 GCA_017470985.1 Lachnospiraceae bacterium | reverse complement strand
TTGCAATTACACCTGTTCCCAGTACAGCCCATTTTATCTCTTTGCTCATTTTTTTCTCGAATCTCCTTCCCTGTAGTTCATCTGTCTTATAATCAGTTATTCTGTAATATAGGTACTCTACAAATTCCGATTTGTTAATTTCAATTTATACATACCAATAAGAATGCATACCGCATAAATACGTTTTTGCATTCTTTGGCATCTGTTTCATCGCATTATATACGTTAATCCAATCTCCAAAACCTGTTCCGATACATATAATTCCAAACAATCCTAATCCCACAAGTTTTGGACAGATTAAAAACACTATATACGGAATTAAACCTAGTACAATGTTCGGACATAGGCACATAAAAATAAAATGCCATTTGCTCATATCTTCCGTCCCTACCACAAACATCAACCCATGTTCTAAATCCTGGTAAAGGTACACATCCTTTTTGTAGCATATCGCATGCAACAACTCATGTGGAAACAAGGAAAGACCTCCCAGAATACCTCCAAACATCACCAATATGACATTACTTGGAATAAACTTTAATCCCATAATTAAAAATGGTATGGCTAATAATAGCATTACTCCAATGCTTCCAATATTTGCAATCAGGGAAAACTTTTTCATATCATCCACTTCCTTAAACGGTACCGCATTAGGGTGATGTTCCTTACTCGGAAGACTATCTTCATTCCCGTCGTATTTACCTGCATAATGTAAAATCATCCGCTATCTCCTCTACAAAATCATAAAACTTTACTTCTGTTGTCTGTCTCTCCATGTTGTCCACCCTCTACAAATTCGAAGTTATGTGTCTATTCTGATGATTTCAGCAAGGGCTTTATTTCGATATACTAAATCATCACAGACGATAAAGCCCATTTTCTCCCAAAAATCATTTCCAACTTCATTTCTATCGAAAACAACCAACGCCGCCTTATTAATTCCATGTTTCTGTAATGCTTCCATAGCCGTATCTACAAGACTCTTTGCGATGCCTTGCTTTCTATATTGTGGATTTACTGCTGTATGATAAATATATCCTCTCCTACCGTCATTCCCAACAATAATCACTCCAACAATATTGTTATCTACTTCTGCAACAAAACAAGTGTCAGGATTCCTTTTGAGGAATTTTTCTATGCCTTCTATTGAATCATCAAGATTATTTAAACCCATTCCCGCACAGGACATCCACAGCTTATACACTTTTTTATAATCATTAATTGTCATTAAACGTATACTCATATCCATCTCACAAACGCCGATTTGTTAATTTCACTATCTTCAATTATACAGAATCCTCATCCAGTAAGGAATACACAATTCAAAAGTGCTAATAAAAAAAGGACAGCTATCTCTTTCGAAATAACCGTCCCAATTTCCGATGCCACCTCTAATGACTTGGATTTATCAAGCTGTTCTTCTCTTAAAAATACAAACTAAACTTTTGGTCGATCCATAACTTTGGTTAGAAGACGTACAACTGACCAATTCCCATCCTTCATTGCCCAGTTGATTGAGCTGATCCTCGATCTGATCGATCTTAACATTCCCCCCAAAAAAACCATTAGGATCATATGTCACCACTTTGTATTCGAATTTTTCCATATTAATCACCCTCCAAAATATCTTGTTATTTGTATCTTGCCAAATCCCGATTTATTAATTTCACTACCTTTCATTATACAGAATCCTTAGTCGTCATGGAATACCAAATCTATATAAATAATTGAACCCCCATGCCCCGTCCTCAATAGGTCACATTGGCGTTCCAACTTCAATCAAATTTCCGTCAAAATCATAAAAGCGAACGACTTTCTGCCCCCAGCTATGCGTCATGAGTTTATTTACGTATTTTACTTCCGGATAAAGCCGTTCAAGCATTTCTACAAATCCTTCAATGTCTGATTCTTCAAAATAAAGTTCACAGGCATTGTTCTCAGGAATGATTTCTTGTCCAAGAAAATCTTTCCAGTATTTCTCTTCTTGTAATACCAAACCTTCAGTCAAAATCATATTTCCATCATTATCAAGAATCATTTCAAGTCCAAACAAATCATGATAAAACTGTTTGGACTTCTCTATATCTTTAACTACAATCAATACGTTTTTCAGTTTCATCATTTACCTTCCTTTCAACTGAAGTTGAATATATCAACTATAATATTATCTCTTTACGGCAAAATTCATAATCCCGTTGATGGTATGAATCACAAAAAATGGAACCGCCATCCCTGCCAACAGGTAATTTCTCTGCCAAAGTCCTAAAAACAAATAGTACAACGGAACAACGGCAAACTGAGTGATTATAATCAGCCATCCATATTGGTAACCCATATAGTACAATATCCATCCAATAAAGTTGATCAGGATCATCAGAATCACAAGAAACAGGAATATCTTTTCATTTGTTGTTTCTTTTGGAATAAGTTTAACATCATCCCTTACGATTAACATCAGCAGAATCATAGACAAAATACCAAATATTCCCTGTACTGTCTCAATCCACTTGATCTCATTCGACATATTCATGATTGGATTTGATGCAGGTTTTATCAATGGCATAACGATATATGGAATCTCTTGTATCAAAAATGCTGCTATACCTATAAACGATATTCCCAAATAATAGTTCTTGAACAAATGTAAAAACTTTATCATATTCCCCTTCCTCGTTAAAACTGTAATATAATTTGCCTCTAAATATTTCGACTTGTTAATTTCACTATCTTCAATTATTGCTAAAAATCAGTTATCTTTCTATCGCCATAAAATCCCATTAAAATCAATATCAATGCACTTCCAGCAAGAATTCCATCCATAATGCCGGCTGGCAATAAAAACATCATCAGCGTAATGGTTATTATACAGATGATTACCGACAGCACTAACCCCCACATTCTATTTTTTAGTAGTCCTATAGCACCAATCAGTCTAATCACACCGTAGATTGCCCCCATAACAATCATCATATAAATGTTATCTTGAAAATATTGAAGCTTGAATCCAAAAAACTTCCCAATATCAAACTTATCATTTCCTAGTAACAACGCAGGTATCATACATAGCACACCAGCCAGTTCCATGAATCCGCCATGAATAATCATGATAATTGCTGCTATCTTATATTTTTTCATAGTTTTTCCTCTCTCCATAAACTCCGTTTTATAAATTTCACTATCTTCAATTATACAGATTCCTCATCCAGTAAGGAATACACGATTTCAAAATGCTAATAAAAAAGGACAGCTACCTCTTTCGAAATAGCTGCTTAACCTACGGACTCGTCACTGAATACTTCTCACCATCCACCGTAATATCTGTCACATCTGATAATGCGCTAAATATTCGCTCATCCACATAATTCAATTTGTTGATTGTCTCGCCCTTTTCCAACTGCTCAATCATACTTGCCACTCGTTCTCCGTGCATAGGATTACACTCACCAATGCAGGCAATTTTACCTTGTCTAGCATAATCGAGAGCATCCTTATTGATTCCGTCAAATGAAAGTACCATTACCTCTCCATTTAAAATGTCGGATCCAACTGTATAACCGGCAGCTTCCAAAGCCTTAATGGCGCCAATTGCTTCATTATCATTTTCACAATATACCACATTGATATTATCATGAGCACGAAGCATAGATGCCATAACTTCACGACCTCTGGCCTGGGTAAAATCAGCTTCAGCCGCATCAACAATATCCCAACCATTTTCCATAGCAGCTTCATACAATCCCCGAGATCGTCCTATCTGAGCCGTTGACCCAAGTGTTCCCTGCAAATCTACAATATGCAAATCCCCAGGAGCAATTCCATTTGCAATGGCATACTGATTCAACCACTCACATACCTTCTTGGCTTCCAGTTCAAAATCGCTTCCAACCCAGCATTGATACAGAGATTCGTCTGACACATCCACCAATCGATCCACCAGAATCACAGGAATATCAGCATCCCTGGCTTCCTGCAACACAGAATCCCAACCAGTCTCTGTCACCGGCGCCAGGACGATATAATCCACATCCTGCTGAATAAAGGTACGCACTGCAGTAATTTGATTTGACTGCTTCTGCTGGCCGTCTTTAAATACCAGGCTGTAACCATGTCTAGCATAGAAAGCTTCCTTCATGGACTCTGTATTAGCATTTCTCCAATCGGATTCAGCTCCAAGTTGTGAAAACCCCACCACGACACTGTTACTGTCAATTCCCTCGGAAGGCACATTTGTTGTATTTTCTTTCTCTACATGACGTCTGCTCCCGCAGCCGACAAGAGCCAGCATTGAGAGCAGAAGCCAAAATAACATTTTATATTTTTTCATCATTACGTTGTCTTTAAGGCTTTCTTCTTTTTAGCCATAATAACACTTTGTATCAAAAGGAACAAGCACAGCATAGTTGCAATTGTAATACCTGTCCACCAAGCCTGATCGAAGCCGGCAGAAGATACAATATTTTGGATTGTGCTGAGGGATAACACACCGAATAATGTTCCGATAATATTTCCCACACCACCGGTCAACATGGTTCCTCCGATAATTGAAGAAGCAATGGCATTCATTTCCATACCCATGGCATGGCTGGCTGCTCCGGAACCAACATGCAAGAAATATACATATCCGCCCACGCCTGCCAAAGTCGAACATATTAAATGAGATAAGAACTTCGTGCGCTTCACATTAATACCAAGCATTAATGCACTTTGCTTATTTCCACCAACAGCGTAGAAACTGCGGCCCAGCTTAGTCCATTTCAGCATGATATACAATACAAGGACCACAATAAGGGCTACCAGCACTCCAATCTCTGCATAGGTCGGCACATAGATACCGCGTCTATTGTAAGTACCAAGCCCCGGCACATTGATTCGTGTCTGCTTCAACTGGTTAAATGCTTCATTTGTTACGTTAAATGGAGCTGTATTTACAATGGTTGTCATACCTCTCGCAAAGAACATTCCAGCCAGGGATACGATAAATGGCTGAATATCCAAATATGCCACCAGAAATCCCTGGACAATACCATATGCCAATCCAATGCCAAGTGCAATCAGAATCGATCCCAAAATCGTACCATCATGGTAATCCAGATACACTGCGCAGCACATAGATACAAGTGCAACCACACCACCTACAGAGATATCAATTCCCCCGGTAATCATTACAAGACTCATTCCACATGAGGTAATAATCAGTGAAGCATTAGCATTTAAAATGTTAAAAAATGCCTGTGGCTTGGTAAATGCGCCGCCCAATATACATGCAGCACCTAAATACATTATGAGAAATACTATAACTGTAATTCCCAGAAGTAGATTTGTATCATTTACTCGGGTAAATATACTCCCCTTGTTAGCTTTAACCTTCTTCATTTTAAGCCACCTCCTTCTTCGCACGTAACTGCTTGCCAAGTCGTCCCATGTAGTCGCGAACTGTAGGAGCAGAGAATACGACAAGGATAATTACAACTATTGCCTTGTATGCAGCCAATGCATCAGAGCTAACTTCGAACTTGTACAAAGTTGTTGTCAAAAACTGAATGACATAAGCACCAAGTATTGATGCCCAGATGTTGAACTTACCACCTGACAGTGAGTTGCCTCCAAGGGCTACAGCCAGGATTGCATCCATCTCAATATCCTTGGCAATAACTGAATAGTTGATTGTAGACAGACGGCTTACCTTGATCAAAGCTGCAACTGCCACACATAGTCCCAGTATTATGAAAGCCAATATTTTGATAAATGTTGGATTAATACCATTTAATCTAGATGACTTCTCATTGATACCAACTGCCTGAGTATACAAGCCAAGGTTTGTAAATTTCAAAACAAGTGCCATGATGATTATACATGCAGCTGCGATAAATACTGTTGTAGGAATCGGAATTCCCGGAATGAATCCGCCGAAGTATGCGAACTTTGGATCTGGAACTATTGGAAGTTCGTTGTTGTTAATCCAAGCTGCAATTGATCGTCCTGCGGTAAATAATATCAGAGTCGCAATCATAGGTTGAATCTTGAAAATGGCAACCAGCAAACCGTTAAATAAACCGCATGCCATACCCACCAGACAAGCTACAAGAAATGCAACAAATACTGGTGTTGCCAACTCTGTAGGACGAGCCACGCCGCCACAAAGCACATGCAACATTGCAGAACCTGCAATAGCAATGGTTGCTCCAACGGAAATATCCTGTCCTCCAGAAGCAGCTGTTACCAGAGTCATTCCAATTGCCAGGATCGCCAGCTCTGAGCCATAATCCAAAATTGTAATCAAGTATCCTGATAATACAGCATTTCCTGCGTTATTAAGTTGGACACTGATTTTGAAGAAACTCGGATCATTTATTAAATTAATAATTGCCAATAATACCAATGCAAGCAAAGGTATAAACATCTGATTAGAAATCAGCCGACGTAAAAAGCTGTCGTTTTGTTTCGTTTTACTCATGTTTACTTTCACCTCCGGCTATTGTACTCATAATCTTGTTCTGGGTGAGATCCTCACCTGATAATTCTCCTACTACTTTGCGGTCACGCATAACAACCAATCTCGAACATGTACGAAGCATCTCGTCTGTTTCAGAAGATATAAATGTGACGCTCATACCCTCGGAAGCCAATTCCAATACCAGCTTCTGAATATCAACCTTGGTTCCTACATCGATACCACGGGTTGGCTCATCTAGAATCAGATATTCCGGATGCATCAGAAGCCATCTGGCCAGAATAACCTTCTGCTGATTTCCACCGGACAATGACTTGATTGGTGTGTCTGCAGATGCGGTTTTGATATTCAATTTCTTGATATACTCATCTGCGAATTTATACTGCTGTGCCTTGGAAAATGGTTTGAAGAATCCTGTTAATACCTGAAGCGCCAGAATAATATTTTCACGAACAGACAAATCTCCAATGATTCCATCCACCTTACGGTCTTCAGGCAAATATGCGATACCATTTTTCATAGCATCCAGAGGCTTCTGAATCTTGACCTCCTTGCCATGAACCTTTACCTTGCCTCCAAGTACGCGGTCCGCACCGAAGATAGCACGCACGCTCTCGGAACGACCTGATCCAAGCAATCCAGTAAATCCATTTACCTCGCCCTTCTTGATATAGAAATCAAATGGCTTAATTCCAGCATTGCTCTGCAAGCCCTCTGCCTCAAATACTACTTCATCAGCATCCTTCTCATGATAGGTTGTTGCATCACCCTTGATATCCGATAAATCGTCCATTTCCTTACCAAGCATCTTGGCAACCAGCTGAACTCTAGGGAGAGCCTTGATCTCGTATTCTCCCACCAACTGGCCATCTCGAAGTACTGTAATCTTGTCGCAGACTTCATATACCTGATCTAAGAAATGTGTAACGAATATAATTCCTACTCCGCGTGATTTCAGATTGCGCATCAGACCAAACAATTTCTGTACTTCCTGCTCATCCAGAGATGAAGTAGGCTCATCCAAAATCAATACTTTACATTCCATGTCTACAGCACGAGCAATTGCAACCATCTGCTGTACTGCAATCGAGCAGCTTTCCAACTGCTGAGTTGGGGATGCTGGAATATCCAGAAGTTCCAACAACTTGCCTGCATCCTCATTCATCTTCTTCCAGTTTGTAATTGCCCCTTCTGTACGGCCGATATACATATTCTCAGCCACAGTCAAATTTGGGCACAATGTAATTTCCTGATATACGGTACTGATACCATTCTTCTGCGCATCCTGCGGAGAATGAATCTGTACTTCACCTTTTCCCTTCAGTTGAATTGATCCTTCATCCTTTGAGTAAACACCGGTCAACACCTTTATCAAAGTAGATTTTCCTGCTCCATTTTCTCCCATGAGAGCATGAATTTCTCCTTCATTCAAGAAGAAATCAACATTTGAAAGTGCTCGTACACCCGGAAAACTCTTGCATATTCCATGCATTTCCAACAGTCTTTTGTCTTCCACGGTTTTCCACCTCTTCCTTTTAAAAAGAGGCGCGGTACCCACCGCGCCTCCTTAAGTTTTATTCCATGTTGTATCAAGAATTAGATTCCGTATTTCTCAACATCTTCCTTAGTAATTGTTGTAGCGTCAAATCCCTTTTCTTCCATAATTACAACCTTCTCAGCAGGAGCAGATCCGCCCTCAATTGTCTTGATGATTTCATCAATGTAAGAAGCCTGGAATGGATTGCACTGTCCATCATAGTTCCAGTTCTGAGCGAGAAGCTCTTCCAATGCCCACTTGTTGCAGTCAAAGCCCATTACAATAACGTCCTTGCCAACACCGTGTGAGATACCAGCTGCATCCAATGCTGCTACAGCACCCTTTGCCATATCATCGTTCTCAGCGTAGATTACATTGAATTCCTTGCCTGAATCGATAACTGACTGTACAATCTGCTGTGCCTTCTCTGCGTTCCACTCAGCTGTCTGCTGTGTAACAATTTCCCAGTTGCTTTCAGCTGCTACCTTAGTATCCAATGCACCAGAACGTCCCTGCTGAGCTGCAGATCCCATAACACCCTGGATATGAATTACCTTGTAGCTGTCTAATCCCTGACCTGCTAACCAATCAACTGCTGTCTCACCTTCTGCTGCCATATCAGATACGATAGAAGCATCATATAAGCTATCATCAGCATCAATTGTACGGTCGAATAAGATTACATGAATACCAGCTGCCTGAGCATCCTTTAATACGCTATCCCAACCAGCTGTATCAGCTGCTGAAAGAAGCAAGTAATCAACATCATCAGCAATGAACTGCTGAGCTGCCTGAATCTGCTCATCGTTCTTAAGGCTGTATGCAAAAGAAGCATCATATCCATTCTCCTTGGTAAACATTGCCTTCAAGTCTGCAACGTTGGCTGTACGATATCCTGATTCATTTGGATCGTTGTTAATAATACCAACCTTGATCAATCCGTCAGAAGCTCCCCCTGAAGCATCTGTGCCCTTTGCTGCTTTGCTGCCGCAGGCTGCTAATCCAAATACCATGGTAGCTGCCATTAGCAATGCTAATAGTTTCCTTTTCATTAAAAAACCCTCCTTATAGTGTTACACTTCTCGCGGGGAACTATTCCCCTTTCTGAAAGAAATGTTAACCCAAAGGAGGGTAAATGAACATTCATAAAAAAACGAATATCGTTGGATTTTCTATTCAGTTTTTTCGAGAGTTGGATTTTCTACGATTTCGGTTAAAATTTTCGGGAGGCGAACTTCCACTACCGTTCCCTGGCCGTGTTCACTGGCAATATTTATTCCATATTCATCACCGAAGTTCAATCTTATACGCTCGTTGACATTGTATAGTCCATACAACTCGCTTTCCTCCGGAGCCTTGTCAGACAAGCCCTTGCGCACTGCAATTAGACGCTCCTGTGTCATTCCGATTCCATCATCCCACACTTCTATGACGAAGCAATCCTTGTCCTCATGTCCTCGAATTGTTATCTTGCCACCGCCACGCTTATTCTTAATTCCGTGATACAGAGCATTTTCCGCCAAAGGCTGCAATGTAATCTTGGGAATCTTGTAGTCGTTTAATTCCTCCGGTACCAGAATCTCATATTCCAAAATATCCATATAGCGGATTTTCTGAATCTCTAGATAACTGCATACATGCTGCAAATCTTCTCTCACCGTCACAATTTCCCGGCCACGATTTAGAGATGTGCGGAAGAAATCCGATAAGCTTCCAACCATTTGAATTACCTGCTTCTGATTTCCAGCCTCCGCAGACCATACAATAGCATCCAAGGTATTATATAGGAAATGTGGATTAATCTGAGCCTGCAATAGTTCAAACTCCGCCTTGCGAAGTTGACGCTGTTCCGCACGAACCTGTCTCTCTATAGGTTCTGTGATACTAAGGGGAACAAATACTGAGTAAACTACCACTCCAATGAGAATCACACCAATAATCACCATAGACAGCTGCATAACATGCAACACTTGCTTACGGTTTTCTTCCTGTGCAGTCTGCAATTCTCGATTCTCATAATAAATATATTCATTGATGGTTTCCTGCACCAAAGCAGTTACAATCTGAACATCATTTTCCCATATAACCATGTTCTCCTCATAGCGATCTTCTTTGCCTAGATTTTCCAGAATTCGCTTATGATAGGTCTCAAGATTATCTAAATATTTGTTGGCGGACTCCAGTCGTTTACGGTTGTCCTCCGTATCCGTATACTGTTCCAAACCATTTACAATGCGCCTGGCATCTGTAAGCATCTCTGGTAGTCTGGAATCCTGTGGCTTCTTGTTCTCCACGATTAGCAGGTAGGTCTCGTAATCGTAATCATTTTTGAAATCCAGAGAGAATTCACTGGCGGTTACTACAGAATTCAACATTTGCTCATATCGCTCATTGGTCTGCCACAGATTGTAGAAAATATAAATGAGAAAAACCACAATCGGGATCAGCATGAACAGATAAGAAATACGAATCTGCAGAGCAAGTCGTGAATGTTCCTTTCCGGTACTTTTCTTTATCATTTCTCACCCTCTTTGGAACTGCCACGATACTGAGTCGGTGTCATTCCCTGTGCTTTTTTAAATGCGTATGAAAAATAATGTGCATCCTTGTATCCTACCAGAATTGCAATCTCACTACTTTTCTTGCCGGTGCAGCGCAATAGCTCCTTGGCTTTGTTTATGCGGTAGTCAGTCAGATATTTGATAAATGGCTGACCTGTCTGCTGACGAAATACCGCGCTTAGATGATTCGGCGAGAAATTCACATAAGAAGCAAGCTCATTTAATGAGAATTCCTCCTCCGAATAATGATTTTCAATATAAGAAATGGCATCACGGACCACATCATGATAACGATTTTTGGACATGTCCTCACGCAAAGCCAGAGCATTGCTTATGATGTCTTTCATAAATGCTACCGCACTCTCCTCAGTGGATGTAACGGTCACATCAAGGGTCATTGTATCCAAAACTTCACGGGATACCCCAAGCTCATTTTCCATAAAATCAATAACCGCCAGGTAAGTATCCATGGTGATATACTGGCGAAACATGGATGAATGCAGTGCATTTTCCCCAAGGCCATTTACGAACTCCTCCACGAAGAAGTTGACTTCCATTCCGTCACCTCGACGGAGGAATTCTGTGACGCGCTCGTGAGCCATCTGCTTCGGATTAATCTCTGACAGGGATAAGCTATCCACCTGTTTGTTGTCGTTGTCATAGAGGAAGCAATCCTTCTCACCTAAATAGCGATGAGCAAATCCCTTGCCGGCAGAGGCAAATGATTCCGGAATTTCTGATATGTGCATCACCGTCTTGCCTACGCCACCGAAGTAATGGATATGGCGATTCTCTGCAAACATTGCCTGAAGCTTCTGGATGAACTCCTCCATGAGAGACTTCATCTCCTCCTCAGAGTCGGCCTTGAATATGAGGGCCTTGCCTTCTAAATGTCTGTCAAATAATAGAACCTTCTTCTCCTCAGCCATTGACCTTATGCGTTTCTCCATAGATACAACAGTCTGAGAATACTCTTCCATGTCATGTCTGTCGGACCAGACCTTCAACAAGAGAATGTTGTAATATACTGCGGATAAATCCAAAGACAGATTTCTAGCCTCCTCAAGTAGAGCAGCCGCATTCTTGCCACCGGTTACAATGGAATCGAAGAACTCCTGCTTCTCCTGCACAGTTCGCTCTTCCATCTCCTTCTTGTATTTCTCACGGATAGATTGTTCTTCTCTCTTCTGCTGAATCTTGGTTCCAAGCTCTGTAAGCTCAGAAGTCAGCGCTTCCCCACTGATTGGCTTACTTAAATAGCGCGCCACTCCTATGTGAAGTGCCTCCTGGGCATAAGAAAATTCTTCATAGCCTGTCAGCAGGATAATCTCTATGGATGGTTGCTCTTCTTTTATCAGCTTCGACAGAGTGAGGCCATCCATAAATGGCATCTTGATATCCGTAATTACAATATCCGGAAGCTCTTTGCGAATCAGGGACAGGGCAACTTCCCCATCCCCTGCTTCTCCGCAAAATTCGAAGCCATAATCATTCCACTCTATATTATTCTTGATGGATTCTCGGACGACATACTCGTCCTCTACTAGAAAAACCTTTAACATTGTGTCCCCCATCTTCCAATACTCCGCATTTTCATTGCCTGTTAGACAAGCTGTTATCTAACAGAATTATTTACCGTATACCACATTTCCCAGAGCTAAGTCGCGCTTGAAATCGCGGATACGAGTGTCACTGTCGATATATACTGCCTCAATTCGCATAGCTGCTGCCCAGTCTCCCATCTGTTCTGCAGTCAAATCATATGTGAATGCAGTATGGTGTGCACCACCTGCTAATAACCAGGCTTCTGTTCCAGTATAGAAATCAGGCTGTGGTGTCCAGAAATTGATTGCTGTAGGAAGCTTAGGAAGAGGCTTCTCCACCTTCTTGCAATCCACATCCTGAATAATAAGTCTGAAACGGTTACCTAAATCAATAAGAGAGGTTGCAATTCCTCTTCCAGTCTTGGACTGAAATACCAGACGAGCTGGATCTTCACGGTCGCCCATAGACAGTGGCTGGCACTTAATCTGAATTGGTCCATCTGCAATAGTTGGACATATCTCAAGCATGTGCGCCTGGATAATACCTTCCTTGCCATGTACCAGATTGTAAGTGTAATCCTCAAGCATTGATGTGCCCTTGGCATCCTTCATACCAGTTGTCATAATCTTCATGAGACGAACCATAGCAGCCACCTTCCAATCACCTTCTGCGCCAAAGCCGTAGCCCTTCTCCATGAGGCGCTGAATTGCAAGTCCTGGAAGCTGCTGTAATGCTCCTAAATCACCGAAGTGTGTCACGATAGCCTGATAGTTCTTCTCCTCAAGGAATCGTTCAAAGCCAAGCTCTATCTGAGCCTGTACCGCAACATGGCGCTTAAACTCCTCCGGGTCACGACCTTCCAGACAGATATCATATTTATCATAATACTCATCTACAAGTACATTTACATCAGATTGAGAAACATCCGAAACCGCCTCAGCAATTTCATTTACCGGATAAGCATCAACCTCCCAGCCAAACTTCAGCTGAGCTTCTACCTTGTCGCCCTCGGTAACAGCTACATTTCTCATATTATCAGCCACACGCATAACACGAATATGGCTGGATTCCACAATACCTATTGCAGTACGCATCCAAGAGCCCAGAGCCTTCTGCACTGCTTCGTCCTGCCAATATCCCACAATAGTCTTTCTCTCAATCCCCATGCGAGACAAGATGTGAGCATATTCGCGATCGCCGTGTGCCGCCTGATTCTCATTCATGAAATCCATATCCATTGTCTCATATGGAATTTCACGATTGTACTGGGTATGCATATGGCAAAGCGGCTTGCGCAATTCCTGATGACCTAAAATCCAAGATTTAGCAGGTGAAAATGTATGCATCCATGTGATGACACCTGCGCATGTAGGATCGTTGTTGGCCTCATTAAAGGTGCGACGAATTACCTCATTGGTAATCATGGTAGGTTTCCAAACCACCTCAAAAGGCAGATTTCCTGACTTGTTCAGACATTCCACAATCTCCTTGGAATGTGCTGCCACATGAGCCAGACACTCATCCCCATATAAGTCCTGTGAGCCGGTGCAAAACCAAAATTTGTAGTCTAATTTCTGCTTCATATTATTTCTCCTCCGTAGTTGAAAATATCTCTTTTTCAACCATAATACACCCGGTCTGCAATGGCAACCGGTTAACTTTTATTCGTTAAAAAAATGAAACATTTTCGTTAAAAAACACACCTACTCCTATGAGAAAATGTCTTTTTTCCTGTAATATACACTGGCCACAATTATTCCAGCCAACATCAATACCATACCCGAAATCAGATATTCCATCGGAATTTTTTTATTATTTATCAATTCATATCCCTCTGTATAAGCGAAGGGTGTTATATATTTCAAAGCCTTGGCATCCTGTGATATATTGGCAACAATATTCAGGAAATATAATCCGGCTGCCACTCCTATTCCAAAACCTATTCCACCTTTTCTAAGAAATGCAGAGATTCCAAAACATATCATGGCAATCTCGCACTGCATCAAGAAATAAGCCAGATGAATCAATGACAGCACTGTCCAATCAATCTTCTCGCCAATTATCAGAATCGATACTACAGAAACAACATATACTATCAAATTCATTATCAATAATATAATGTAAATACTACATACCTTTTCCAGTAATACCCTGCCTCTTGTCATGGGATGTGTAAAAAGGAATTCTGCCGTCCGGTCTTTTTCCTCTTTCATAAGAGATGTAATTCCCACAATGGCTGCGAAGAAAGCTCCGCCAATACCCAGCATATTACCACCCTCGACAGCATAGAATCCAATCAATGTGCCAAAATTTAACTGATCCATTCCAAAAGCTGAAGAAAAGCTGCCCATAGATGCAAATATTTCATTGACATCTGTCATCTCCGCTTTCATTTCAGGATACATTAATACGCATACTGCAATAAGAAGTCCTATTGATAGACTCCATATTACAATTGCCATTTTCTGTGACTTTATTTCCTGCTGTAATATTTTCATAGACTTCTCCCTATCTATAATAATTCATAAACACATCTTCTAAACTCGGTTCCGTGATGGTTATATCAAGCAATTCTTTTGTAGCCATGGATTTCATTAAATCATTTATGTCCCCATTATAAATAAATTCTTCAATACCATCCTTGGTCTTAATTGCAATTTGCTTGACATTTGCCCCCTCCAGTTTCTCCACTTTGTCCGCAATAATAATCTGACCATCTTTGATAAATGCTGCTGAGCGGCAGTAATTCTGTACCTCCGACAACACATGAGAAGACAAGAACACTGTGGTCCCCTGCTTATTCTCCTCCTGTAATATAGAGAAAAACTCTCTCTGAACCAGTGGATCCAGACCAGATGTAGGTTCATCCAGAATCAGAAGCTTCGGGCTGTGCTGTATGGCACATACTATGCCGACCTTCTTTCTGTTTCCAAGAGATAATTCCGTAACTTTTTTATTCAAATCCAATCCCAAACGTTCAGAAATCCGACGCCCCTTGTCTGAACATTTCACACCTCGTAATGCTGCTGAGTATTCAATCACATCTCTGACCTTCATATGGTTGTAATAATTCACCTCAGATGGAAGATATCCAGTATTCTCAAGAATTAATTTAGAATCATTTACAATGTCATATCCCAATACTCTGGCACTTCCGGATGTCGGTTTAATCAATCCCAAAATTGTACGTATCGTCGTTGATTTTCCTGCACCATTAGGGCCAATAAATCCGTAGAAATCCCCCTCTTCCACAGACAGTTCCAATTCATTTATTCCACGACTTGCACCATATGATTTTGTAAGTTTCATCGTCTCTATTGCTTTCATAACCCGCTCCTTATTAATTCCATTACTAATCATTTTATCATTTAAGCAAGTTTTCTTCCACCAACACAGTGTGAGAACAAATAGCATTACATATCTTTGTATCCTCAATTTGTCATCTTCAAACCGATATAAATCAATATCCCGATAGGAGGGAAAAATGCCGCTCCTATTACTCCAATTACAATCAGTGTAATACCTATTCCTCGAACTAATCCACTACTATTGCTGTGTTTAACTCCCCCGGAATTAGAACTTTCAATTGTATTCCAATTCTCATGACCCATAGGGCTGAAATAATCTCCACCTTTTAAATCTGTCATACCCAAGCTCCTTTCTCACAATGCATCTATGCATATAATATTGTTTCTATGGTTATATAATGCCACAGCCAATGTCCCATTATATGTACTTTATTTGCGAATGAGAAGAAATAAAACAGAAACTATAAAAAATGAATGATACCACCAAAATTTAAAGTATTGGTAGTATCATTCATTTTTATTCGGATCTATTATGACGCTTTGGAATAGCTCTGCCATGTGCTTCAGCCGCTTCCATCCATTCCTGCGCTACAATTTCTATGTTTTGTAAAGCCTCTTCTCTTGTTTGCCCATCAGCAATACATCCAGCAAATTCTGGCACGCTTGCTATATATGCATTATCTTCTTCTGACCAAGTTATAAAGACATCGTATTTTACCATAAATTTTTCCCCTTATATCAGAAAATACTGCATCAATTCATACTTCAGCTCACTACCTTCTTCTATCTCAGCAGGTAATAAAGCTCTCGCTACATTCTTCAATTCGTCAGACTCAATATCTGTTCTCTTTAAGTTGGCGTAATCACCATCAATACTATCTACTACGTAATACCAGGTTTCCATATAGACTCCTCTTCAAGTTTTTTCTATCCTATACTATCATTTTCAACCGGTGACAATTTGTCACGGTTAGCATCTTCTCAACAATTAGTATAAAAATATTATACCATTTACTACTCACTGATATCAGAAACGTGCGCTGCTAAACGCACAACATGAAAAAAGCAGCAGACATATCCACTGCTTCACTGTACTTTGTAGCTATAATTAAGTTCATTTCTGGAGTTGCTTTGCTATGATTGCACGCTCTTTACCGCTAATTTCCAACGTATTCAGAGCATCTTCAAGAGAGCACTTTAAGTTTTTCATCATAAGTCTAACAGCATTAACTTTTATCTGCTCTTCTCTTAAATCTGCACGCTCTTCAGCAACTTTATCAGCTAACTTTGTAAATGATTCACACATAGCATCACGTCCTTTCTCTGTTTCTTTAAAATGTCTAACTCCATCAGCAAGAGGCTTGAAATAAATATTGTCTGCCTTTTTGCAATTAAAGTCATGTGCCAACTTTCCAAAATCATCATCACCCTCGTATACTCCATTTACAAAAATGATGTGCGAGCCATCATCAAAAACCTCACCAGTCTCTTCAACAATCTTATTTACATGATATATCGGCAAATTCTTACCAAACTTATCATGCTGGCAAATAAATATAACATATCCGTCTTTAATAGCTTGGAACTTCTGCTTTTTCTTTAGCATTCTTACATCAAGCATACTACTGTGAAACCTGATGCGCTGATTGCTTGAGCCTTCTTCGCTACGCTGAACCTCTACATCAAATTCATTACCACTACCATCTTTAACATGGATATCTATCGTGATATCTCTGCCTCTGACATATGGGTTCTTCATCGTAACCTGTCCCTTAACCTTTTCGACCTTTATATCATCTCTTTGAAGAATAATTTTAAGTAATAACTCTGCAGCTTCAACATTGCCATCAAATACCTTACTCATAAGATCATCATCAAACAACGTCAAATCATCAATGGCCTTGTCAAGTTCTAGATTAATTTGAGCACTAAGCTCTGTCTTTGAGAAATTTTCTTCTATATCTTTCTTTTTAGCCATACTTATTCCTCACACTAATAATAGCATCATACCACGCCCAATACAATTATTTTCGATTCCACTTCAGTGTAATCTTTTTCATGTGTCCTGCTTATTATCTTCACTTTTCCCTTCAAGCTGCATAATATACATCATCATTCTAATCAAATAATCCGGAGGAGCGCTTATCCCCTGTTCCCATTGCTGAAGAGTTCTTACAGGGATTCCAAACTTTGCTGAAAACTTACTTTGCGATAATCCTGTGCTTTTACGTAACTCTTTTATTCTCTTTGAAACATCCATATCATCATCTCCATACTTTTTGTACTTTATTAAAGTATAAAGCAATCAAGATACGTTGTCAACGTACAAAGTACAATAGAGCCAAAACGGCATCTCGTTTTGGCTCTAACAAAATCAACTCTATAATTAGATTATTCTATTCATCCTATACAATCTCAAACTTCTGAGTGCTTTCATTCAACTGCTTTGTTACATCATTGTTCTGATCCATTGCTTCATTGATACCCTGGATTTCACCAACAATCTCAGTAGAAGCATTTGCAGACATATTTATCGCCTCTGAACTTTCCTGTACAGAATTTGAGATAGCCTCAATTCGTTCAGACATTTCATCCATTACAGCATTCAAATTATTTGCCTTATCAGAAAATGCGCCAAGCATTTCTTCAATCAAATCAGCTGTATCTTCATACTTTGTTCCTGTATCGACAAATGCATCATAATCTGCCAATACATTTTCATTAATAAAGTCGATTACCTGTATAGCATTATCCGAAAGTTCTTTTACAGCAGTAGTTACTCGAGTAGAAATCTCCTGAATATTTCCAGCAGTTTCACGAGAATTTGCTGCTAGAGCACTAATCTCATCAGCAACTACAGCGAAGCCCTTTCCAGCCTCACCAGCACGGGCAGCCTCGATAGATGCATTCAAAGCCAGGAGATTTGTCTGACTTGCAATATCCAGAATATCATTTGTCAGATCACTAATCTGGTTAACCTGCTCTGATTCCTTAACAGATACTTCCAATACATTTGAAAGTTCTTCCATCTTCGCTCCAGTACTTTCTTTCTTGCTCATAGCTTCGCGCTTGATTGCATCTGCAGAAGCCTTGATTTCATTTGCCTTTACCGTTCCTGTTTCAACTTCTGCATCAATCTCATGAGTAGCCTCACGAACCTCCGACAATGAATTAGTCAAATCATTTGCCGTAAATGCAACTGTATCCATAGACGCTGCTAATTCTTCCATAGCAGCTGAAGTATTGGTTACATTATCTGAAGCATTTCTAATCTTTACGATCATACTATCTGAAGATGATGTAAGAATTGTCGCACCATCCTTTACATCTTTGATTACTCCCTGCAAAGTATCCAAGAACTGGTTGATACAATCTGCAATAGTAGCCAGCTCCGTCTTGGTATTGGTTCGGATACGAGCTGTCAAATCGCCCTTACCTTCATTAATTTGATTGATGATAACCTGTAATTCTCCTGAAATACCCGTAATAGTCTTGTTAATTCTGACAAATGACAGGACAAAACTTATAACTATGAGGAGAACCACAATTCCCATTACAATATATCCTTTAACTGAAACAGATGTAATGTAACCGTCCAAGTAGGCACTGAATCCCTCACTCAGCGATAATACTCCCTGATCTATTGATTCTACCGCTTCATTTGCAGCTCCAAGATTTGTACCATAGTCAGTAGATACATACTTGATTGCCCCATCCAAATCCTGTCTTAATATACAATCTTCCAAGTTTTTCGCCGTCTCTGTAAAAGCTTCAACGCTTGTTCTCAATGTAGCTACGCGTTCCTGTCCATCCGGCAAATTATCAACCAACAAGCTTTGATCCATATAATCCAGATGAGCAGCTGTATCTTCTATAGTCGCTTCCATATCTGCAAAATCTTCTTTAGAGACAGCAGTACCACCTTCAAATTGTCCTAAGGTCCTGTTGATTTCTGCTGAAATCTGAACCACATCCTGCTTCAACGCAGCACTTTCCATTGCGCAGTTCAATTCATTTTCGCTGGCAAGTAATGCCTGATTCTTAACACTGTTCATTGCATCTCTACTAATAAATGCATATACAATAAATGCAATTAAAATCACTAAGTAGATTACAATGTTTTGAAAAGTAATTGTTTGAAAAAATTTACCTCTTATTTTAGACTTTTTCTTTTGTGCATTTTCCATAACAAACATCCCCTCTCGTATATATAATATGTACTTATTATACATCTCGAGTTAGTTGGATGCAACTTAAGTCTTGTAAATATATCCATCGTCACATATACCATTGTTTCTATGGTTTCTATGGTTTCTAGGGTTATATAATACAGAAATCATTGTCCCATTATATGTGCTTTTGTAACCAACTTTATGATATAATTATACCCGTTATACCTCTGAAATCTTTTTCACCTAGGTATAACGGGTACAACTAAAATCAGCACCAATCCCTAATTAATTCGCTCAAATATATACTCAGCAATTTCTCTATTTCCCAGCTCATTTGGATGCACACCATCCACAAACCAGTCTTCATGATTAGCTGTATACTTATTCAAATCTATCAGCTCTAACTCATACTTTTCAGCCATATTGGATACAATATTATAAATTGCCCCCGATACAACATCTCCATCTATATCAAATCCAACCATGCCAATCTTAGGATCAATATAACATGTCGGCGGTGTCATCAAAATTACTTTGGGATCATTTGGCAAACTTCTATATAGATTTACAAATTCTTCTAACTCTCTTGCATATCTACTCTCATCCCAATTGTACGGCTTAGAATCATTGGTTCCCAGCATTATAATATATGTATCTGCCAAAGCTTCCTGCGAAGCCGCAAATTGCTTTTCATCTGAATAAGGATAATCGCCTGTACTAAGCAATGTTCTTCCGCTGATACCATAGTTTAACACCTGATAATCTTCACCCAGTTTATTCTCCAGAAAATATTCCCAGGTCATCGTCTTTTTCCCATTTACACCGGCGCCGAAAGTAATACTGTCTCCGATGCAGATGATAGTATTCTTGCTATGATCAATCTCAGGCACCTTTGGCACAGCCAGATATTTTAAAATCAAGTACTCAATACCTTTTGAAAATTTATTCATTTTTTCCTTCTCCCTATAATCTACCTTTTTTCTCTACGGTTCTGTAAGTCCGAAATCATTTTATCTCTCATTTTCTGATTTACCGGATATCTTCCATAGATAATATAGCCAATTACTCCAAACTTAATCCATGCAGATTGAGTTCCGCCTAACGCATTAGTGATTGGAATAATAGCATAACATCATGAGCCGGCATTTTATTGCAAAATAGTTTACGTGATTACAATATAGTGTTTAATAAAAAAGATGATATCACATTGACTAGCTAAAATTATTTCTCATCGCCCAGATAATCCTGCAATATATAATAAGATTTTCTCAATCTCTCCTTATAACGCGCGCTTGACCAGTCTTTCCAGGTGTAATTGACAGTGCCTCTATCTTCGCTTCCAATCAAGCATCCCAGATACATACCATCAACCTTGGCAGTATTATTCTCTGCAGCCGGAGTATTGATTTCCTTGATAGATGGAGCGGCAAATCCCAACAGTCCCCAAGGGATTCTAAATTCTATCACATCACCCTCGTATGCGAAGTCTGTCAGATAGTTATACTCATCTGAATCCTCATCTGTAGAACCGAATCTCATAAGTCCGGTCTCTGTCAATTGTACAGGCACTGTCTCGCCTGTCTGAGGATAGGTCAATGATCTGTCCAATACCAGATATTCTCTGTGAAATGTATCTGTATCATGACCATGTAAATCAACTGTTCCCACATCCTGTTCAGCCATTGCAACCATATATGGATCAGAACTCTCCTCCACCATTATGCGGGTGTTATCCTCTCCATTTATCTCAATAACAAAATCAGCATCTCTGCTGAGACTCATTCCATCATATGATGCACAGCCGGCATCCTGATTAATATCGAAGTATACATAATTTCCAGCCTTGGAATAATCAGCACCCTGGCTTTCCATCATGAGATATACATAAGTGGAATCAGATTTGACTGCCAGTTTGGTCTCCTTATCAGAATAAATCACATCATCCTCTGACCAATCATCTGACTTGCCATCTATTACAGGTACATTTTCCAACTCATCTGATACAAATTCCAGCAGACCGAAATGCTGCTCACAGGTCTGAACATCATTCCAATAAGCTCTATAATCACTGTCCGTGGCAAGCTCTGTATTCCAGGTTCTCTTAAACCACTCATCCTGCCATGTAAATATCATGCCACCGGCACAACCGGCTTTTCTGATGTCCTCAAACATAGCTACAAGAAGTTCTCCCTGTTCCTCGTCAGTATGTCCGCCCTGATTCCAGCCTGTAATTGGATTTACATGGGTGACACCTCTGCTGGTTGGAAGACCAAACTCCGCTATAACCACAGGCACGCTATGATAATCCACCAGTTGCTTCAGGTAAGGCAGATATGTATCTATCTCACCATTTTCATCCTTATAAGACTTGTATGGTTCCTCAGAGAACATAAAGTTCGGATAATAAGGATACACATGATAGCTGGCAAATAATCCCGCCGGGAAACGCTCCCCGGGATTTAAATCCTCCACCGTAAGAGAAACTGCATCCTCCTTGCTAAGTGGTTCATTAGGATGGTGAAATACATCTGCAGTAGCCCAGTTAGAATAACTTACAGGGCGCTGCATATGATAATTCTCATCCTCGTATGCCAGTACATAATCTCCTATCTCACACCAGAATACCTCATAAGGTTGTACATCATGACAGGATAAATATTTACCATCATATGAATTCAACTGCGGGTTGGCATTGTTGGTTCCTTCAACCAAGTCCTGGTCTGATTCAATACCCAGTATCCATCCACATACATACTGAGATATATCCTTGGTATAGATTCCATAAGCATGACCAGACAATTTATCAATAGAAGCATGACCATGTATGATATCAACCAGATCCTTCAAATCCGTCTTGACTCTATCGTATGAATCATATGCATTTCCAGTAGCAGTTACCACATCCTCATCATACCAGCATCCCTGAAACAGATAGAGCTTATCATCATGACTCTCATTATATCTATACAGGGCATTATAGAATTCAGGCATCAATACTGTATATGATCTAATTGTATTAGCATGCATAGCAGCAATCTCTTCAAACCATCTGTAATAATCATCCTCTGAGACACCTAATTCTCCGGGAAATGAATTTGGAATACCAGCACCAATATTTACCCCTTCGATATAGAAGTCTTCAAAATCGCTGCCATTGTATCTCTGATATTTCTTGCCCTGTGTGCGAAATGCATAAGCTGTATCTCCATCCTGATACATAGGCTGACTAATAGATGAGCTCTCCTCGTCAAAGACTTTGCCAACACCACAGCCATTTAATACAACAACGCTCATTAAAACCCAGGCCAGAATTTTCTTCTTTATCTTCATAATCTACCCTCGCTAGATTTATCTATATCATCTCATTTTGTGCATTTAACGATTCGCTTTTTGCACTTTTTGCAGATTCACATTTTGCACTTTTGCCGATTCTCTTTTCTGATTCAGCACCAACATAAGCACCGCCCCAACAAGAGCCAATATACTTATACAGGCACCTTTTACAACATAAGGATTTCTCATCTTAATAATAGTTGTACCCTTGTCGACGAATACCAGATTGATTATTGCATCAAAATCACCTGTCATGGTATCCACTGCAGCAAGTGTGGTATCTACATCATCATAATCTGAATTTATTGTTATTTCATCTCTGCCATATGTGATATCAAGTGGTACCAGAGTTCTCTGAGGCACTTCATCCATATATTGCCACATCATATTGTCGAGAATCTTCTTGCTTCCCTTATCATCAAGAGTTGCATAATAATGGTAAGCCAGAGATATACCTATGAAATTGATATTCTCATTTTCTGCAGTACCGGCATAAGCCAACTGCACACCATTTTCATACAGATATCCCTTTACATGGTCCAAACCGTTGAGATATACAGTCGACCATTTTCTATCATTTGCCGGAAACAGCTTACATACCACATCCTCATTATTAAAATGAAGAACAGGATAACCGTTTTCAAATTTAATAGGCTGACAGGTAACTCCCAGGAAGCTCTGTATACCTGTATGCTTATCCACAGGGATGCCACTTCCATCTACCACAATCTTGATATCAGACTGAGCCAGCTTGAGAATCAGCTCCTCAGCCTTGGTCTGATCATCAAAGGTAAATCCTGACAGATATATAAGCTTGTAATCTTTCAAATCATCATAGGTATAATCATTGATATTATTGGACTTGCCCTGTTCCATATCCACATAAGAATAAGACAGAAGCTTTCCCGTATCTCCTATGCTTATGGCGTCAAATACAGTAGTCACGCCAAAGGTCTCCGGTGTCTCCCTATGGAATAAATAAGTGAATCTATCATTATCCACCAGCTTATATCCACTCATGGCTGCAGAAGCTATAACCTCATTGACATCTGCAGTGAGATATTCCGAAGCATGTGTAGACAGAAGTACAGTATCATTTCCCAATGTGAGAAGTCTGTCAAACAGATATGTATAATGTCTCGCACTGATGGCATCATTTAAATCCATCAGGTTCTCATGCGTAGCTCCATATCCGATGCTATCTCCGCCTGACTGAGGCACCATTCCATTGCCATCATCTGCTGCCGCTGCATAATAATCACCATTGGTCTCATATACATCGCCGTCGATAAATATCATTCTCTGCTTTGTGATGGCCCTGACCTCGTCTATCATATTGGCGCTGGTAAATGCTTCCGCCTTGTCCCTGGCAGTGTATCTGCCATCACCAATATTTACCATAATTGATGGAATTATATCCAACACAATCAAAGCCATGCACAAAACTATAAATCCCTTGCGCAACTTCTTCCAGCTGATAAATCCAATGAGAACCAAAGCTGCAGCTATGGACATATATCTGGCCATCCACAGGTAATTATTCCCAGGAATCTTCGAAAACATGCCATAGGCACTTGTGGTTGATGCAATAAACAATATGAGCGCCAGAAGCAGTCCCTTCTTGTCATTGTCCTTACCTGCTACTATGCCAAATATTCCCACGGCAAATATTGAGAGCCCGAAGTAATATCTGCTATCATCTCCTGTCACTCTATATACAGGATTTAATGATGTAATAGCATCCTGGAAATATTTCACCATAAGTTCAACATTTCTCAACTCATAGAAATCTCCCTTGGTGGATGGATATATCCATATGGCAAATATTCCTATGCCCAGGATCAATGTGAAAATAAGCATCACAAACTTCTTGAACTTCTTGTATCTAAGAAGATGAAAAAGTCCATACACTGCAATGGTAATAAGCATCTCAATACTTACAGTCACACTGCAATTTGCAATATATAATTCTGCAAGAATCAGTCCCAACAGATATCTTGTCTTATTTTCCTCGTCATGAAGCCACAGATAAGTCAACATTATAAGGATTGGAACTACAACATTTGCCAGACATTCATTGAGATTACCTCTGACAAATAAATTGTACATATTGGCTGGAATGAAAAACCAGATTGGCCCCATGCACGCTGCCAGACATAACCTATTGGTCTTCTTACCAATCCATATCCAAGGCAAAGCTGTAGCCATAACAAGCACCATGACATAAACCAGATAACCCGGTATAACTTTACCTGCCGCACTCGCTATACATGCTGCCAAAATATACAGAGGAAATGGTTCCACATATCTCATAAGCTGCTGCCCGTTGAACCAATAAGGATCATAAGATGGGTATATATCTCCACTGCCAATCCCTGCAAGCAACACCTTGGCGCGGTACAAAAATCCCATGGTATTAGAACCTGATGGGTAGTCGCCTCCCTTATAGATAGCATAGGTAAATGCAAATGCTATCAATGCATATATGCATATTATTATTGGAATAATTATTTTATTAGATATCTTCTTCATTATAACGCTTCTCTTTTGTCCATAACCTTGTCTATCACTGAATCAATCTCTAAATCCAGACTTTCCTTACGACGATTCTTCATTGTCTCCTTGAAGTCTTCATTCTCTGCAAAACTGATAATGTAGCTTCTGGTAGGAGTCTCACTACTTTCCATCTTCAGAAGCTTACCGTTTTGTGCCTCTACAATATCCTTGATATCCAGCACGAAGACTTCAGACATATTTTCCAGAGTAGGAATAACTGTATCAAATGGTTCGAAGTCATTCATTACGCGATTCTGATATTTAGAGAAGTACTCGTCGATTGCTCTCTCATAAGAATTGAACTGCACGAAATCATCGCTCATTATCATTATTTCAAATGTAAACTCCCATGTGTGAGGATGAGTCTCGCCTTCCACCCCATTAATGATAATGAAATGATTTGCATTTAGATAAAATTTAAATCTATAAGTACGATTAAACTGCACTGCCATAATTACATCTCCTCCTCATACATCTTCTCATAAGCTTCACTTATACTTTCTTTGCCTGCTGCCACATCTTCCATCACTACATTTACCCTTGAATCAATCTCAAATCTGGCGATTGTATCCACTGCCATTTTCTCATCGAAGCAAGTCATAATAAGGCTCACCCGACCTGTATCATTCTTGAATCTGATAACAGTCTCATCAAGAGTAGTTGCAGCTCTTATCAGGAATTTCTTGGCGTCTTCCACACTGGTATAATCAATTCTAACCAGCACTGCCTTATCCAATCCTCTCTCATCAAGTCTCTTGGCAAATTCTCCAAGTAGAGACTCATTGTAAGCATTATATCTGGTATTGAAGGAATCTCTCTGCTTAGCCTCAAGTTCAAGTCGGTTAATATGCTGATTCTGCAACTCAAGTCTGCCCTTTAACATATTATTGTCTTCTTCTCTTCTCATAACCATTGCCTCTGCAACCATTGCTGCAAGAAGAAGTAGAAGCATAATAAATATTACATAGATATAAAGTGCAATTCTGGTAGACAGGAAATCATTGTTGTCCAAAATTACAGTCTCATCTGTCAACAGACACAGGCTGTATTCATTTCTGTTATATTCAAATACTGCACCTGATACCACATATCTCTGACCATTCATTTTGATAATATCATGGGCGGCTCTATTAACATTTAGCTCCTCCACAAATTTATCTGCTGTAGCTGTGTCAAAGAAATCTTCCATGATTGCACCCTGATATTTATTGGTCTCAGTTACATTTTTTACAAAAAGCATATTACCAGACTTGGCCAATGTCCAATAATGAGTATTACCACTATCGAGAGTATCGATAATATCTGAGATGATGCTCTCGTCTGTTCTGTCATCCTGCAGATTAATCTGATCCACAACCAACTGTACATAATTATCCTGCTGCGCAGCATATACATTGAGGATCGCATCCTTGTACATACCCATAAGGGCATATCCCATAATTCCAAATACAATTATCACGGCAATTGTGGCCACAAGTATAACTCTAAACCTCAACTGGAGTTTGATCATGTCACGCTTCTTATATTCCCACTCCAAGGTCTTTCTCTTCTCTCTTCTAGTCATGGAGGTCCTCCTCTTATTATTCGTATCAACTAATCTGCTGATACCTCTCTCAAATCTGATTATCTAATCTATAGGCAATTTCCATTTATTAATCACCTACTAATTATCAGTATTATTTTCCGCATCCTGCTCAGTGGGCTCTTCCACATTCACCAGGTCCTGAAGCTTCTTGAATCGACTTCTGATTCCACTTACACTCACATGAAGTTCTCTGGTAAATGCCTGCCACTCTTCTGTGAGATTTCTGGTCTTCCATGCGCTGTCAGTATTGATACTATTGATAATTCCAGCAAATCTGATAAAGAACACCAAAAGATTGAAAAATGGCAATATAAATACTATATACCATTGCTTCTTGTAATAATTTCTAATTTCATCAAAAGGCTTCAGGAAAGCCACCGTAGAGAAGAAATAGAAAAATCCCATTACAATATAGCCTACAAATAATATTGCAACTGAAATCACAATCATTCTCATAGAATAATTCAAAAACAGTAAACACAAAAGTGCCAGATACCATATCATTCTAGGGAAAGCAAATGTATGATCATAAACCAAAGTGCGGACAGTTGGATCAATAAGCATCTTGCGAGCCTTCATCTTGTCCTTCAAAAACATAGCCGATACTTCAAGGCTTCCTCTCTGCCAACGCTGGCGCTGAGTGTAGAGCTTATTCATATCCTCTATTGGATCAACGAAGAAGATTGCATCCTCACAAATCTGTACTCGCTCTTTCTTGTTGTATCGCATCTGAAATGTAAGTTCTGTATCCTCACATATAGTATCTGTATTGTACATATGGGAACTTAACACAGCAGACTTCCTAAAAGCAGAAAATGCTCCTGATAATGTATATATAGAGTTGGTCTCAGAGGCATAATTTCGTCCTGCCAAAAAGGCCTGTGCATACTCCATAAATTCAGTCTTACGCAAAAGCTTAGGAAATATCCAAGGATACTCTTCAATAAGTCTTGGTTCAATTAAAATAGCACCTGTCATTACCTGTATAGTAGGATCAACTTCAAACTTAGTCACCAGATTCTTCAGCGCAGACTTCTCCAAAATACCATCACTATCTATATTGATGATGTATTTTCCCTTACTGTTGAAAAGTGCCATATTGAGTGCCTTGGACTTACCCTGCTGAGCATTTAACCACTGCATAATAAGTTCAGGATATTTCTCCTGGCACTGACAATACACCTGGAAACTGTTATCTTGCCCCTGATTATTGACCAGATATACATTTATTCTATTATTTGGATAATCACTATCATTAATAGATCTGATACATGCCTCAAGAGTATCTGCCGAATTATAGACAGGAACCATAATTGTGATCTCAGGAAAAAATGTCAGTTCCTCCTGAGAATCACTTTGCTGCTTATTCTTTTTCTTAATTTGTTTCTTGATTAGGATTACGATATTACCAATAGCAGGAATCATTTCCATGATAAATGGGATGATAATCCATGCAGCCCAAAACAAGATGGAATTAAATACACTATTTAGAATGCCCATAAGTAAATCCACCTACTTTCTGTCTGATAATCTGCGCCTTGGTAAATACAAAGAAATATAGTACAACAGATAGACCATAGAAAATCAGTCTGCCTACTATTGTATGTGCCATATGATACGCACCGATTCCATGAAAATATAAAATTGTACAGATAGTTGATATTCTAATTGCATTGGCAAGTATTATATACATCACACCAATAACACCGACTATCACTCTCTCGAAAATATTGTATGCTTCAAAAAATACCAAGAGGGCAAGATATGCCATAATCTCAAGTATTCCTGAGCACTCAAAATCAATCTGTAAACTTATAGCCCCGTTTACAGAGTCCACAAAAAGAACGCCATACTTAAAATATGACGAATACATTCCTGTTAATTTTCCCCAAATACCAGCCACTGAAGCTACTACTTCAGCTAATGGCTGTGTCAAAAGTGGTCGTATCCAAATCATCATAATAATAAACAAACCACAGCTGCCCCAGAAATATTTCCAGGCTCTCAGCTGTGCCTTGTTCATTATGTAATATATATACAACCAAAAAGCTACCAATAATAAGCCAATCCAGTTGTTCATAATCTATTTCCTTATAAGTCTCTCAATTAATGTTCTCTTTTTCGTCTCAAGTTATAAATTTGTGCCAATACCACACTCATAATGCATAATACAATTCCTAAAATTGGTCCAGATGATGCGCCGGCAGATGATACCCATTCTGTACCAATTCTAGGATAAGCCATGTGATACATCTTGATATCAGACTGCTTGATATGCCATGAATATGGTGCCTCATTTACCACATTTACAAGCTTAGCTATGTCGATGTAATACTCAATCTGAGCTCGTCCTGTCTTATCAACATGCACAAAAGCTCTACCATAATCATATTTATCAGAATTATTATAACCTGCATGAGCATTATCAAAGATGTGATATTCATAATCACCCTCCTCAAGCCCTACTGCCTGAGAATTCCAGTTCACATTGCCGCTTGCATCTACGGATCTCAATGTAAACATAACTCTGCTGCTATCATCATGGTTATACCATTTCTTATTGACACCATCATTAATTGTCATATATATCTGGTTGAACTGATCATTGTAATAAGCAGCATAATAATCTACATATCCAAAGAGATAATCACCATCTGAATATAAAGCCGCCGCTGAATCCGAGCCATTCTTTCCTGATGAAGAATACTCGATTACAGTCTTCTTATATCCTTCCCAATCTGAGAAATCATAGTCATAAGTAATTTTCTTCAACTGACCTGCTGTAGTATCCTCATAATCAAATGGTGGATTTAAATTAACAAGCCCCTGAGCGATGTATGCCATTCCGCTTCCAGCCTCACCATATGAATCACCCTGAATTGCAACACTGAGAGTTGAAGTGGTCTTGTTAATTCCATTTAACTCAGATACAGGAATTTGAACTTCGTACTGTCTGTCCTTATAAGACATCTCCAGATTGATATTACCCCTATCTGTAATAAGATAAGCTCCATCTTTTCTGATGACAAATGATGTCTTGGTTCCATCAGATGTCTCTATGCAATACATACCATTTGACTTAGGACCGACTGTTCCAGCTGTACCTTCCCAGACACCCTGCTCGTGCAGATATACATATACATTTTCACCATCCCAGACAGCAGCTGACTCAGGAAGTGCCGGATCAATATACTGTGTCTTGGCGATTGTATTCCAATCTGCGAAATCACCATCTATTACGATTCCGTTATAAACATCGTCCTCTGAAGTCTCTGTTGCCTCATCTGTCTGAGCATTCTGATTTTCCTGCTCAGCCTGTTCATCCTGCGCCTCTGACTGACCCAGAGCCTTGGCGCCATTTATTGTCTCAATATCACTTGACGCTACAGGTACTCCTGCATAAGTCATTGTGAAATCCTCTGTAGGAAACCAGCTACGAGGAATAGCAATCTCAACGAAAGCATGTTCCTGATTATAGTCAGTTCCTTTTCCCTCAAATACTACACTTGACCCGTCAACGTTCTGGTACCAAGCATTTTTCACAACGAACTGAGATCCCTGATTATTCCAATCCTGTGCGAACTGGATGGAATTGTAGATACCATTATAGTTTTGCAAATTATAATTAAAATGAATCTGTGTCTGGCCTATGGATTCTCCATAATAGCCCAGCGGATTCTGAGCCACATATAAATATAAATAATCATTATCCACTGCGACTTTCCAATCAGATATTTTAGAATCTGAAGAGCCTCTGCTGGATATATCTCCCCAGTCAGCAGCGTCTCCATCAACAGAAATAGACTGTGCAGCTACTACATGTCCCAAGGACGCTGGTGTAGATACTGCCACAGCTGTTATAGATAATGCGCTCGCAAGAAGAAGCGCAATGCCCCTATTGAATTTTGATTTCATACTAGCTAAAATTTCCTTTCTATATAATTAACTTCTCGTAATAAGTGCAAAAATCAACTTATTACTCACCCCTATATATTTTTGCTTATTAAATAGACTCACCCTTATGCTCATATAAATTGAATTCTACCACAAATCAATTTATATGGCTATAGAAAAGATGTTAACTGGCAGCTTTCGCAATTTAAAATAACACAAGCTTAATATAGAAAAAGACTTGTAGACACTCTCCATGTCCACAAGTCTATTGAAATGTGTATTTTCAAAATATATGTGAAAGTTGTTTACCTCAGGCTATCTTCCAGCTAACTGCCTGCTTTCTACCACTGACGAAATTCTTGTAGATTCCATCCTGTTTCATCAATTCATCATGCTTACCCTGCTGCACAATCTTGCCATTATCAATGACCACAATCTGGTCAGCATGCCTTACCGTCTTCAGTCTGTGAGCAATCATAATAATTGTCTTGTCCTGAGTCAGGTTCTCTATTGCCATAGTAATTTCTTTCTCATTTTCAGGATCCACATTGGCTGTAGCTTCATCCAAAATAATAATCGGCGCATCTTTCATAATCGCTCTGGCAATTGCTATTCTCTGTTTCTCGCCTCCAGAAAGTGTAGCTCCACCTTCCCCCACAATGGTGTCATATCCATCAGGAAGTCCCATGATGAAGTCATGACAGCACGCCTTCTGTGCAGCAGCAATCACTTCTTCCATTGAAGCCTCTGGTCTACCGAAACGTATATTGTTGGCAATTGTATCCTCAAACAGATATACTCGCTGAAATACAAAGCTGAAATTCTCCATAAGAGAATCAAAACTGTAATCTCTTACATCTCTCCCGCCAAGAGTAACCTGCCCAGAGTTTACATCCCAAAATCTTGCAATAAGAGATGTAATGGTTGTCTTGCCGCTACCCGATGGTCCCACAATCGCTGTTGTGGTCTTCTCCTTTATATCAAGTGTCACATCATCAATAATAGTTCTATTCTCATAAGCAAAGCTTACATGATTCAGATGTATATCTCTATTTTCAGGTACAATATCCTCGCCATTTATATCCATTTGCTCAATGTCGAGAATCTCATTTACCATATCAACTCCCCTGCCTATAATTTTCAGCAGCGCAGTATATATACCCGCCAAATCCAATGATTCAAATATCATAAATGAACATAGAAGCATGGTTATGGTATAAGCGATTTCCATCGTCCCCGTCAGGTAGAAATAAATAGATGCACCAGCTATCACCACACCTATCATTTTGCATATAAGCATCTGCACGCCCACTGCTGGAATAGCCGCAACCTCAGCTCTTATGTCAGCCCTGGTCTTTCTCTCAATTGCATTATTCAATCTGGTATTGCTCTGTGAAATGATATTGTAGTTTCTAATTTCACCAATGCCTTGAATAAATTCAAGAACCACTCCAACCATATCCTTATCAGATTCAATTTTCTCTCCTGCGACTTGCGCCACGCTGTAATTGGTATATTTATTGAAAATGAGAAAAACCAGAATTCCAACCAGTGAAATAATTCCTATTCTCACATCAAAGAAAAACATTCCCACTGCAATTACAACAGTTGTGATGCTTCCCTGTAGCACCATCATAATGGCTCTTGTGGCAATATCGCCAGTCTGCTCCAGGGTGTTGGTGGTCACAGATGTAATATGACCTAAGCTCGTGTCATTAAAATAGCCCATAGGCAGGTATCTCAAATGCTCCCCTATTTCAATTCTTTTCCCTGCACAAGTATTGTATCCCGCTTCAGTCTGAAGCATCTGTGAAAATCTATTAACCACCATTTTACCCACTGTACTAATGAGCATAAACATCATTACTACCATTAAAGTATTGGTATCGACTTTTCCTTCTATCACAGCATTTATAGCAAAAAATGCTGCCGGTATTTTCATAGCCCCGAAAATCGCATCAAGCACTCCCAATAATACTGATTTATAAAATTTCGCCCTGTCCTGTGGGCTGCAAAAATCAAAAAACTTGCGAAGCATATCAAGCATTTACGGCCTCCTTTCCATCAGCGATTGCCGACACATTTTCCAGATCATTGTCCTTTGCCATAGTATGCGCTTCCCACATCTTCCTATAGAGAATGCAGTTAGACAAAAGATTTGAATGATTACCTGATGCCGCAATTTGACCATCATTTATCACAAAAATCTGGTCAGCATCCTGGATGGTAGACAGGCGATGAGCAATAACAATCAAAGTCTTGCCCTGAACTAGTTTAGCCACACTCTCCTGAACCAATGCTTCATTCTCAGGATCCGTATAAGCTGTAGCCTCATCAAGGATGACTACAGGCGCATCTTTCAGCATCGCTCTGGCAATACATATGCGCTGGCGCTCACCTCCAGACAGATGTCCGCCTGCTCCGCCTACTACAGTGTTGTAACCATTTTCAAGGTTCATTATAAATTCATGACAACCTGAGGCTTTGGCTGCATTTACCACCTCTTCATCTGTTGCGCCCTTCTTACCCAGACGTATATTGTCCATAACAGTCATGTCAAATAAATAATTATCCTGGGCCACGTAAGCAATTTGACTTGTATAATAATCCAACGGCAGTTCTCTGATATCTACGCCGCCATATGTAATTGTTCCCTCGTCCACATCCCAGAGAGAATCAATAAGTCTGGCTATGGTACTTTTGCCGGAACCCGACGGACCCACAAAAGCATTTACCTGTCCCTGCTTAATCACCATGTTGATTCCGTGGAGAATTTCCTTATCTTTGTACGCAAATCTCACTCCCTGAAGCTCAATATCTGAACCAATTGGATATTCAGCGATTGTATCAGGTCTTACCATATCTGGACGTTCGAGAATTTCTACAACCTCGCCAAAAATGGTTCCCATCTTCATAATGTCATCCATATAGGAAAAAGCCACCACCAGCGGTGTTATTAGCCCTGCCGATAAAATAACACAGGTAATAAAATCTCCCGTAGTCAGGCTTCCACCACGAACCAGAAGCAGCCCAACAGGCAGTACTCCAAGAAATGTCGCTGGCATAAATGATAGACTTCCCGCTTGCCACCAGATACATTTACGCATCCAGTTAATAAAGCAATCAGCCCCCTCTCTGGCCGCGACCACGAACTTCTCATATGAGCTACCTGTTTTGCCAAAAGCTTTGATTACCTCTATACCATTGATATATTCAACCGCGGTATCGTTGAGGTGCTTAGTCTTCTCAATTGTAACTTCGAACTCTCCCTGACTTTTTATCATCATGACAGCAGCAAAGATTAAGCCTATTACCGCTGGGATTAAATTCGATAAACCAACTCGCCAATCTATCATCAACAGATAGATGAACATAACTATTGGCAGTAAAATGTTTGAGGTAAATTCTGGAACAATATGAGCGAGAGTCGTTTCCATTGAGTCAACCCGCTCCACAATGATATTTTTGTAGCTTCCACTGTTGTCATCTAGAACTGAACCAAGCGGAATTTTAGAAAGTTTCTCGCACAGTTGTCTGCGAATGCCACCTAAGACATTGAATGTAGCCACATGCGAAAGTGTAGTAGATAATGAATGAAGTGTAACTCGGACAATCCAGCATGCTCCCATGAGGATAACCATCCTGAGAAAATAGTTATAATCTCGATTTCCCACAAGAAGTTGCCTTACCATATCAGCAATCAGCAGATACGGAGCAAAGGATGCAGCCACTCCGAGAATAGCCAGTATCACACTGGCCAAGTAGTAAGATTTCTTTCTCCCGGCAAACTCCAAAACCCAGGAGATAGTGCTTCTTTTTTTCATATTTTCCTCCAACCTTCTTCTATGACAGGCAGTAATTACCGCCTGGTTTCACTGGTATAAATATCAGCGCCGCAAACCAGTTAGTTTCGACTAACATTATAGTTAGTTGTATCTAACTTGTCAATAATATTCTAAGGTTGGTTTATTAATACATTTTTCAAAGCATTGGAGAAATGATTTCGCAGCAGTTCGCTGAGGATTATGATTCATTTACGAGTTTTCCTGTCATATGCTCCGGCACCAATTCAATGCACTGCACATTTTTAAAGAATTTCTCGATCTCACTATCCAGATATTCCTGGTCATCTGTAAACTTCTTGGTCAATTCAGAACAGATTTTAAGAGAGAGTTCCTCGTCATCCACAAGATGAATCTTGCCAAAGGTAATAACACTGGTAATATTTAATGCCCACTCTCCCTCCTTGCGATAACCATCGTTGTATACGCAATAGCTGGCTTTATCGCAAAACTTAATTGCATCAATCTTGTGTCCTGCCTTGGCACCATGAAAATATATTTTGCCATCCTCTTCACAATAGTAATGATTTATGGGCATGCCATATGGATAACCATCATCGCCAACCAGAGACAACACGCCCCTCTTAGTATTTTTCAAAATCTCAATACACTCCGCCTCTGTTACCTGCTGTTTAAATCTACGCATTTTTCTAAACATCTTCGTCACCTCAATCATTTGCCAAAATTTTCAATCCTGCTATTCCGACCACTATCAGAATAACACATATAAGTTGCGGAACCGATAGCTTCTCTTGAAACAGAAATACTCCAAGCAATGTAGTTCCCAAAATCCCCATTCCAGTCCACATGGCATAAGCTGTGCCCAGTGGCAACTGCTTAAGTGCAATGGCCAGGAAAACAGCGCTGGCTATGTAACCCACGCATGTAACAATTGATGGGATAAGCACAGTAAAACCATTGGACATTTTCATCGCCACTGCCCATGTGATTTCAAAAGCACCCGCAATCAACAAATAAATCCACTTCATATAATAAACCTCCTAAAATAATACGCCATTCCCTTACCTGCTAAGACCTAACGGCAAAGGAACGGCGTCAATCCCGTTACTCGGTAGCAACGGGCACCTGTTTTATTCAATTTAACTCAAAATATTTGCATAGCTATTATAGCATAATTATTTACATTTATTTCTTCTTAGAATTTATTACTAAATCATAGCTTTCCGCTATCATTCGCTTAATTTCTTCATCGGGTATTGAACCATCCAAAATCACTGTATTCCAATGTTCCTTATTCTGATGATACCCCGGCAAAACCGACTTATACACCTTGCGCCAGAAGTCTCGCCATTCTGGATCACATTTTAGATTTATGCAAACCTGACCATCCTTCTCATAAGTCCACAAGAAAGCTTTCTTACTTGGCTTCACACGAATTAATTGCCAGTTTTCGTCACGAAAAGGAGCATCTTGATATGAATTAGCAAATGTCAGGCCATATGCCAAAGCTTCTTCACGTGTATTCATCGTAACACCTCCCCAAGCTACTTATCTCCACTCAATCCATGATTCAAGATTTCATTATAGAATGCATTGGCTTCCTCACAGGCCTTCTTTTCTTTCCACGCTTCCACATCGCTACAAATAGCCAGCATCTCATCCACAACCAGTTCTACACTTTGCGGCTTCACATTGTATAAATAGCCAAGCATTCTCTCCATAGCTTTTGGGCTACCCAATTGTTTTGCAATTTCCACACCAAGTTCTTCAGGGAAGCCAAGTCCAGTAATTGCATTTACCAGATCATCCCGCGAACTCGCCCACTCACTTCTATAATCCATCCTAGTCCCTCGTTTTAACTCATTGCTTTTACAGCTATATCATTATAGGAATTACTTCCTACTTTTCTTCTGCAACACTTTTATAATAATCAACAACATTTACAAAAGGAATTACAATCTTTCCTTTATGAAATATATTTGCAGTAATTGTCTCAATTTTTCCTCTTGCGATTCCCACAAGAGCTGCCGCCCCGTTCACTGCAACCAGTTGTCTAAATTCTTCCCTGTCAACTCCATCGTGAGATATAAAAGCACCTTCAAGAGATAATTTAAATTTAAATTTTTGTTCATCAGACTGCTCTATCTCTATATCAAAATCTATTATCATTTGGGAGAAAAAGCCTTCTTCCGTTTCATCAAAATAAGGCTCATTGATACTTAATCCAAAATTTCTCTTTGCATCTTTTTCAATATCAACTATACCATTCTCAACAGCAATATTTTTTACTGTCGTCCCTACCAATTCAATCCCACTTGCTATTATATTATAATCCATTACGCTATAGCTCCCTTCTCAGAAAAAGATGTCACCCACTCATCTTTACTTTGCCTATTTGCAACCTTTTCTAAATCCCATTTTATAATTGTATAATCTGACTTTGCACAAGGTTTTTCTATACAAACAGATGCTTCTAACTTAAGTTTTGCACAGATCTCATTTAATGTTTTCATTGTAAAATTGTATTCTCGACTTTCCCATTTCGAAACCATCCCCTGGGTCACCCCCATATAATCTGCGAATTCTTTTTGAGTCATATGCATGTCTATCCTGCACCGTTCTATTTGTGCAGATATCTTTGCAAGTTCAACCGTAGTTTTTACGTCTGCATTAGAAAAACCTTCTGTCACCCAATTTGTTTCTTTTGCATTGGACACCTTATCTACAAAGCTCATTTATTAATCCTCCATAATCACTCAACTATCAAGCCAATTTAATCTCTTTTTTCACATTTGAGATAGCATATGTATTAGCAATACCAGGTATACATATTTTTTCTAACTCCAACTCCAAGTCCTCCCCACTTACATAATATTACTTATAAGTAATATTTTCAACAAATATTATCAAATTTAACTTCATGTACAATGTTAAAACTATTTATTACACTTTCTATTATACTCGCACACTGTCCCATTAATGTCCCTTTTATCATCATCGCTGAAAAATCAAGTAGAAGGGAGTGATTAGCTCCCGTCCTCTCACAGCACCGTACGTACCGTTCGGTATACGGCGCTTTCAATAGTTGACGTGCACAGACTGGTAGGCTGTGGCTAAATCATAGAAGCCACTGCTTATCAGTC